>CAZCVE010000051.1:0-63362 GCA_964502175.1 uncultured Sandaracinaceae bacterium | reverse complement strand
GGTGGGTGGGTTTTTGTTGGCGCGCCCGCGGGTGCGCGCCGCTGGGGGTTGCCCGAGGACTGCGAGCGGACGATGCCCCTCCCCCGACCCGCCCGGCCCAGCACGATCTGCCTATCAAACGAAACGCGAGGGCCCCCGACCCGCCCGGCCTAGCTACGCGTAGAAGGCATGCCGGCGGACTTCCTCAGGCAGTGAAGCGAGCGAGAAGCCGCCCATTCGCCCCACCTCGTGACGGTCCAACCCCAGCGCGACGAGCTCGGGCGTCATCAAGCGCTGCATCCACACGATGTTCGGGCTGAGCGCGCGCGCGATCGCTCGCCCCGCACGACCGACGAGCAGTCGGTTGAACGTGATGTGACCGACCTCGTCGATCAGCACCTCGGTGAGCCGCGCCTCCATCGACTCGCGCACGGCCGGCGCCTTCGGGAAGAGCGACGACAGACGTCGCAGCAGCCAGTCGAACGCGAACACGCCGCTCACCTCCGACGCGAGCAAGAGCGGATGGAAGATCGTGCGCGGCGCGACCGCGAGGCCACCGATCAGCAGACGCAGCGGCGCAGGCGGCGTCCACGCGCCGGTGATCGCGAGCCGCTCGCCGCGCGCGTCGTGGAAGTGACCGGCCGCGCCGATGAGGAGGCGCGTGTGAAAGTGCTCCTCGCCCGTCACGATCGTCTCGAGCTCGGACGCGATGCCGGGCCGCGCGCGGGCCTTCTCACGGGCCTTCTCGAGCTGCTCGACGCCCCACGCCTCGCCCGCGTTGATCTTCGCGAACGCGAGCAGCGCGAGCTCCTCCTTCGCGATCTCCTTCTCACGGAAGGCGGCGTAGTTGCGGTTCACGCGCGCGCCGTCGATCGCGACGGACGTCGGCGTGCGCGACGCGTCGAACTGATCGCGCATGCGCGCCTCGCGCGTCGCGAACGCGGGACCGTTGCGCGCGTCCAGCCAGCGTCGGTAGTCACCGAGGAGACACTCGCTCTTCTCGAGCGCGAGCGTGGGACCGAAGAACGTGGTGTCCATGAGCCCGAGCGTGGGGAGCGGAGGGTGCATCGTGAATGCATCGTCGATGCGCTACGGTGGTGCACGAACGCTCCATGACCCGGTGGTACACAGGCGAGATGAACGAGCTCCTGCCGCTCCTGCCCACGCTCGTGACGCTCGCGCGCACGGGCTCGGTCAGCCAGAGCGCGCGCTTGCTCGGTGTGCCGCGCAGCACGGTGAGCCGACGCCTCACGCGCATCGAGGGCGCGGTGGGCGTGAAGGTCGCGGAGCGCAACAAGCAGCGCTTCGTGCTCACGGGCGCGGGGCGTCGCCTCGTGGATGGCGCGGTCGAGGCGCTCGCGAAGCTCGAGACCGTGCACGAGCAGGCGCGTGCGATCGGCGGCGAGGTGCGCGGCGTGCTGCGCGTGGCGATGCCCGCGGGCGTGAGCGGCGCGTTCGTGGGCGTGTTCTTCGCGTTCCTCCATGCGCGGCATCCGCTGATCGACATCGAGCTCACCGTCACCGATCGCCCTGCGATGCGGCTCGAAGAGGGCTTCGACCTGATCATCGTCATGGGCACGCCGGAGCCCTCGGGCTGGCTGCGCCGTCGCTTGAGCGAGACCGAGCTGCTCGCCGTCGCGAGCCCTCACTACCTCGAGCGAGCGGGCACGCCGACGACGATCGCGATGCTGCGCGACCACCGCCTGCTCGGCTTCGCGCACCCCGGGAGCACCGCGGAGTGGCCACGCCTGCGGGGTGGCGACTTCCCCGTGCGACCGTGCCTCGTCACGAACGACCTCACCGTGCTGCGCGAGGCCACGGTGGTGGGCATGGGCATCGCGCTCCTGCCGATCCACGTCGCGCTGCCGGAGCTCGGCGCGGGCACGCTCGTGCGCGTGCTGCCCACGCTCGTCGGCGAGGCGACGGACCTCTTCGCGCTCTACCTCCCCGAGCGACGCGCGAGCCCCGTGCTCAAGGCCGTGCTCGCGGCGATCGCGGAGTTCGCGGGTGAGCAGCGCGGAGGACAAGCGGGTCAGGTCATGCGCGCCGTGACCACGAAGGACTCCGGCGAGCGCCGCCCACGTCGGTGATCACGGCTCGGTCGGCGCGTCCTTCTTCGGAAGGAACAAGCGCCCGGTGGCGAGCTCGACGGCCTCGAACGGCGCGATGCGTACCACGGCCGTGTCGTCGTACACCCCGAGCTCCACCCACTGACCGTCGCGGAGCTCGAGCGCCTCGAGCAGGCGCGTCTCGGGATCGACGAGCCAGTAGAAGCGGACGCCGTGCTGCGCGTAGAGGCGGCGCTTCGTCACACGATCGTGCTGCACGGTCGGGGGTGACGTGATCTCGCAGATCCAGTCCGGCACCACGGTGAACGGTCGCTCGTCGGGATCGTCGAGTCGGTCGCGGTGCCATCCTGCGACGTCGGGACGAACGACGTCGTGCCGCGTGAGCTCCACGTCGACCTCGAGGAAGATCCACCAGCCTCCGGGCCCGCCGAGGCCGTCGTCGTCGTCGAACGGAGCTCCGATGATGCTGCCGAGGACGCGCTGCACCTTGGAATGGCGCGGACGAGGGGCGGGCAGGGTCTGCAGCGTGCCGGCGATCACCTCGGCGTGCACGTGCTCGGGGACCGTGAGCAGGTCCTCGTACGTGGCGAGCTTCGTGGCGGTGCTCACGTCGCCATGATGACCGCGTCGGCCGAGGCGTGCGATGGGATTCGCGGTCAGCGGGGGCGCACGTCGGCTTCGCACGCCGATCTCACGAGCTCGCGCTCGGTCGCCCCCGCGCGGGTGTCGCAACTCACGGCCTGGGGCTGGTGGGAGGCGGGCGTCGGGACCAATCTGTCTGCCTGTGCAGACGCCCCAAGCGAGCCGAGACTTCGACGTGATCGTGATCGGCGGCGGCCCAGCGGGCTCGACCGTCGCGAACCTCCTGGCGCAGAAGGGCGTGTCGGTGCTGGTCCTCGAGAAGGATCACTTCCCGCGCTTCCACATCGGCGAGTCGCTCCTGCCGTGTGACCTGCCGATCTTCCAGCGCCTCGGGCTCGATCCCGGCGACGCTGGCTTCCTCTACAAGTCGGGCGCCGAGTTCCTCGACGAGCGCGTCGGCGGGCACACCGTCTACGACTTCGCGGACGCGCTGCCGGGCACGCCCGACCACGCCTACCAGGTCGATCGCGCGACGTTCGACCACTGGCTGCTCGAGCGCGCGCGCACCGTCGGCGCGGTGGTGAAGAACGGCGAGCGCGTGGTCGAGGCGATCACGCCCGAGCGCGGCGGACCGGCCGAGCACGTCGTCGTGCGCACCACCGCCACGCACGCGACCGATCGCGAGCGCATCCCCAACGGCGAGTACCGCGCGCGCTATCTCGTCGACGCCACGGGGCAAGACGCGGTGATGGGACGGCAGGACAAGACCACGCGTCCGATCGAAGACTTCGGCCTCGGCGCCGCGTTCACCCACTACGAGGAGCTCGATCCCGCGATCGATCACGAGCTCTGCGTGACGACGCGCGGGGCGATCAAGGTGCTCTTCGTCGACGACGGCTGGGTGTGGGCGATCCCGCTCGGCGGTCGGAAGGTCTCGATCGGGCTCGTGTCGCGTCGTCGCGGCATGAAGAGCGAGTGGCTCGATCAGACCATCGCGAGCTCCCCGTTCCTCACGCGCGTGACCACGGGCGCCAAGCGCATGCGCAAGCCGACGGTGCTGGCGAGCTGGAGCTTCCACAACCGAAAGCAGCACGGCGCGCGATGGACGTGCACGGGCGACTCCGCGTGCTTCATCGATCCCGTGTTCTCGAGCGGCGTGTCGCTCGGCATGGTCGGCGCGACCGACGTGGCGGACACCGTGCTCGAGGCGCTCGCGAAGAGCGACGAGGCGCGCGCCGATCTCATGGATGCCCACGCGATCCACATGATGCACGCGTACAACACGTTCGCGACGCTCGTGAACAGCTGGTACCACACGAGCCTCTTGCACACGCTCTTCTTCAGCCCCGAGCCGAACCTCGAGTGGAAGAAGGGGCTCACGTCGATCCTCGCGGGCGACGTGTGGCGCGACGACAACGCGTTCCAGACGATGCTCCTCTCGAGCAAGCGACGCAGGAAAGAGCTCGTGCCCGATCTCGTCCTCGCGAAGCTCGAGACGAGCCCGGCCTGACGCGGGAGGCCGACGCGTCGTTTGACGCCGTTTGATGCGGCTTTGACGACCGTTGAGGCGAGGGGTCGGTCATTCCTAACGAGTCGTCGCGATGGACGCGGCGAGCTCGAAAGGAACCGAACACCATGTCGCTCTTCTTCAGTGATCTCTACGTCAACACGGTCGCCGCGGGTCTGCTTCAGCCGGGTGAGCAGGTGCTCCACCGCGTGAGCGCGAGCCACGCGCCGTGGTGGTCGATGGGGATCCCGATGTTCGGCAGCCAGTACCTCGTGCTCGCCACGAACCAGCGCCTCGTGCTCGTGCGCCACAAGAAGGGCCTGCTCACCGGCGATCGCATGGAGAGCGTGGACACGCTCCCGTGGAGCTCGGTCAGCGAGGTCAAGCTCAGCGGCATGTTCGCGAAGAAGAAGATGCGCGTGAGGGCGCAGGGCTCGGCGGGCCCGGTGGACCTCAAGCTCGGCGTGAGCGGCGGCTTCTTCGAGATCCCGAAGAACGTCGACGACGGCAAGGCGATCGCGCAGCGCTTCGGTCAGCTCAAGGCGCTGCCGGCCTGAGGCTCACACGCGGCCAGCTCACTCGCAGGCAGCTCACTCGCAGGCGGGTGGCGGATAGTCGCCCGCGGTCGGCATCACGTCGCGCTCGGTCGTGAGCCGCTGTCCGCTCGCGGTGGTCACGGTGATGCGCACGCGGTGCAGGCGCCCGACGGAGCACGCGGGATCGGGGAAGATCGCCTGCCAGCCGAGCGTGATGCGTCGGCCCTCGGCGTCGGGGGGATCGAAGGTCACGCCGGCGCGCGTCGCCTGCAGCTCGGTCGAGCCGTCGGCGGGACCGTGTGCGATCTCGAGGCTCCCCGTGCCCGAGCTCATGCCCGTGGCGCGCGCGGAGATCCACAGGTGCCAGCCGCCTTGCGCGCCGTGCACCATCGCGACCTCGTCCCCGTCTTCGAGCGCGACGAAGCGCGCGGTGCCCGTGCCGAGCTCGAGCTCGGCCTCGATCGGCCGGTCCGCGCTGGCCGCCGCGCATCCCGCGGAGGGACCCACGAGCATCGCGAGCGCGCACGCCGCCGCGATCGCGATCGCTGCGTCGCGTCGGGTCGCGCGCATGTGCGCCGAGGCGATCACGCGGCGTCGCGGCTCCGTCGACGAAGCACGAGCGCGAGGCCTGCGAGCGCGAGCACGCCGAGCGCGCGCGAGCCCGACGCGTCACCGCGCACCGAGACCGTGCTCACCGAGCAGAGCGCGCTCGAGCCACCGCCCACGACCACGCCCGGTCCGCGTCGCACGATCTCGGCGTTGTGCTCGGCGAGCGCCGTCGCGATCACGTCGGCGTTGTCGGTCTGGACGACCGCGGGGCCTTCGGTCTCGTAGCGGACGATGCGCGCGTTCGCAGGCATCGAGCTCGTCGCCGGATCGGTGAAGGGCCACGTCCCTCCCACGCCTCGCACCGTGGGCCCGTCCGGGATCTCGACGCGCCACGGCGCCTCGAACTGCGCGAGGCTCGGCGAGCACTCGATCACGCGCTCGGCGTTGTGGAGGTTCGAGACGTCTGCGAGCGACGCGTTGAAGTCGAACGCGGGATCGCGGGTCATCTCCGACGCCGACATCGTCGTGTAGAAGCGCGTCATGTGATCGCTGTCGCGGAAGAGCTGCTGCGTGCGCTCCATTGGGTCGATCACGTAGGTGCCCATCGCCGCGAGGAACGTGGCCGGCGTGAGGCCCGCGATGTCGACGTCTTCCCACGCGTAGTAACAGGCGATGCACGAGAGGAGATCGTCGTGGGTCACGCCGGGACGATCGGGCGGGAGCGGGACCGTGGCGCGGAGCACGTCGCGCGCGCCGTCGTAGGAGGCGAAGCTGCCGAGCACCGCCGAGAGCATCTCGCCTTCTCGCCCGGTCCAGTCGGTGTCGCGCAGCGCCTCCCACTGATCGCGCTCCCACGGCTGGAAGATCGTGTCGGCGAGCGGCTCGGCCGCGCTCGACATCTCCGTGACGAAGCCCTGGCCGCCCGCTTGGTTCGCCGCCTCGGTGACGACCGCGTTGTAGTTGCTCGCGGGGCTGAGCCAGTTGATGAGCGACTCGTTCAGCTCGAGCGAGAAGTAGTTCACGGGCACCGCTCGGTGCGGCCCGAGCACCCACACCATCACGCCCATGTCGGCCACGGCGGCCACGGCCGTGGGACGGATCGGGATGGAGGCTTGGCCCGGGCCGAACACGATCTGCACGGGACGGATCGAGCCGGTGGTGTTGCCCTTGGTGAGGCGGAACGCGAGGAGGTTCATGCCGCCCGCGAGGTACGGCTCGAGCAACGCCGCGCCGCTCTCGTCGATCTGGTAGTCGTTGTCGTGCAGCCACTCCACCGCGGTGTCGGTGGGGCTCGGCGTGCTCTCGTCGACCGAGATCACGACGAAGTCATACGGGCCCACGCTACCGGAGTTGACGACGGTGATCGGTCCCATCCCGGCGTCGCTGCGCGCGACCCCGCCGTCCGCACCGCCCGCGCCCGAGTTGAACGAGGGCGAGCCGCGCAGGCCGTCGTCGCGACAGCTGCCCTCGACGCGCGTCGTCAGCGTGTACAGCGGGTTGGTCGCGGCCTGGAGGCGCTGGAACGCGAGGTTCGAGCTGACGTTCACCTCGGGGTTGCCCGCCACGGGCAGCACCCACGCGAACGACTCGGCGTCGCCGGCGTACTGGATCTGGATCGTCGCGGTGACGGTGCCGTCTGCCGCGGTGGAGAAGATGATCCGCTCCGCGGCCTGGTTCACGGGCTGCGCGTTGTTGCAGAAGAAGCCGCCGCACGCGTGCGCGTCGGGCTGTCCGACGAGCGTCGCGATCAGCACGCCAGAGGCGGCGAGGGCGGGCGTCAGCAGCCGCGAGACCGAGAGGAGGAGAGCGCGAGAGGGCGTGGAGACGGTCATGCGCCAGGCGCACAGCACAGACCGATCCAGCGCCTCGTGGCCCAGCCCGGCACGAGCGCACGCGGGCACATCGGTTGCTCGACGCGCGGCCGTGATGCCGCAACCCCACGCCTCGTATCTCGTCATCGCCCACGAAACAGGGCGATTCGTGCGATCTGGCCTCGCGGACGGGCGCGCGACGAGCTCGAGGGTGGTGCTGATCCTCGCGATGATCGTGCTGTCGTCGGGGCTCGGGGCGTGCGCTCCCGCCCAGGGCGACGTGCTCGCGGAGCGTCTCCGCGAGTGCGAGGTGCTGTCGGCGGGTGAGGTCGGCCCGAACGTCTTGGCCGGTCTCTATGCGCCCGATGCCTGCTACGAGCGCTGCCTCGCGGAGGCCAGCTGCGCGGATCTCGAGGAGAGTCTCTGTCGCACGAGGATCGATCTGCTCGTCGCGTGCGACTCGCGGTGTGCGTTCCGCTGTGACGATGGCTCGCTCCTCGGGCCCGAGCGTGTGTGCGATGGCTTCGCGCAGTGCATGAACCGCGAAGACGAGGCCGGCTGCGAGTTCGATCTCGTCTGCGCCGACGGCACGCGGGTGCCGGGCGCGCGCTGCGACGGCGGCTGGAACTGCCCCGACGGAAGCGACGAGCAGGACTGTCCGGGCAGCCGTGGAACCGCGTGCGCCGACGGCACCGGCACGTACTACGAGTACTACCGGTGCGACGGCTCTCCGTACTGCGCCAACGGCGAAGACGAGGCGGGCTGCCCGTCGTTCGTGTGCGCCGACGCGACGGTGGTGACCTACCGTCGCGGCGGCGTGTCTCCGCGATGTGATGGGTGGTCGCAGTGCCGCGATGGCTCGGACGAGGCGCGCTGCGCGAGGCTCAGCCCGCGCTGCATGTGAGGTCTGCGACCTCGAGTCCGCACGCGACCAGAGTTCGGTCGCTCACGAGCGCGGACGTGCGCGCCTCCGCCCGCTCACCTCGTGACCACCTCGCGATCACCTCGTGATCAGCTCGTGATCACCGCGCGATCCACGTCGACACTGCGCGCTGCATGCGGCGTCGTGGCCTCGCGCGGCATCGACCGCGACGGCACGAGGACTGCGAACGCACGCGCTCATGCGCATCACCCGTTGGCTCCTCGTCGGCTCGCTCTTGGGCACCTCTCTCTCTGCGTGCGTCACGCACATCGGCAGCGAAGATCTCGATCCGGCCGCGAGCCTCGCGGGCGAAGAGTGGGGCGACGACGGCCCGCCGCCCGGTGAAGAAGCGCCCGACGAGATCCCCGTCGACGGCGAGCTCGGCACGAGCAGCTCGGAGCTGCGCGCGGGCGAGCGCATCGAGCTCCCGTTCCCGTGCGGACAGGTGTGGGCGGGTCAGACGCGCACGGGCCACAGCCCGCAGAACAGCGTCGACTTCAACCGCAACAACGACATCGGCGACACGGTCGCGGCGGCTGCGTCCGGCACGGTCACGCGCGTCGAGAACCTCGGCAACGCGAGCTACGGGCGCTGGATCGAGATCGATCACGGCGGTGGCGTGCGCACGCGCTACGCGCACCTCGAGTCGCAGGCCGTGCGCGTCGGACAGAGCGTGTCGCAGGGACAGCGCATCGGCGCCGTGGGCAACACCGGCGGCTCGACGGGCCCGCACCTCCACTTCGAGGTGCGTCGCGACGGCATCGCGATTCGGCCCAGCTTTCATGGGACCGGCGCGCTCTTCTTCGGCACGCGCAACTACACGAGCCAGAACGCGTGCGGTGGCTCGACGGGCGGCTCGACGGGCGGCGGCGACACGGCGAGCGTCGTCGGACGCGTGAACACCGCGGGGGCTCCGCTCACGGTTCGATCGGGCGCGAGCGCGAGCTCGGCGTCGGTGGGCTCGGTCGCCGACGGCGCGACGATCCGCATCCGCTGTCAGGTCCGCGGTCAGTCGATCAGCGGCACCTACGGCACCTCGAGCCTCTGGGATCAGATCGGCACCGGCTACGTCTCGGACGCGTACGTCTCGACGGGCTCCGACGGTCAGGTCGCCCCCACCTGCCGCTGACGCGTACGATGCGCGTGTGTTGGGACGGCGCATCGGTCGCTTCGTCATCGAGCGGACGCTCGGCGCGGGCGGCATGGGCGCGGTGTATGCGGCGCGCGACGAGGTGCTCGATCGGCTCGTCGCGCTGAAGGTCCTGCCGAGCGCGCACGAGGGTGATCCCGAGCGACGCACGCGCCTCTTGCGTGAGGCCCGCAGCGCGGCCGCGCTCTCGCACGCGAACGTCGCCACGGTCTACGAAGCAGGCGAAGGGGAGGGGATCGTCTTCCTCGCGATGGAGCTCGTGACGGGCGAGTCGCTGTCGTCGCGCCTCTCGCGCGGCGCGCTCTCGCTCGAGTCGCTGATCGACGTCGGCGAGGGGATCGCGCGCGGCCTCGCGTGCGCGCACGCGGCGGGCGTGGTGCACCGCGATCTCAAGCCCGCGAACGTGATGCTCACGGACGATGGAACACCGAAGCTCGTGGACTTCGGTCTCGCGCGCGCGCCCGATCGCGCGGCGCCGAACGTCGCGCGCGAGAGCTTCACCGGCACGGTCGTCGGCACGCCCGGCTACATGGCGCCCGAGCAGCTCCGAGGCGATGCGATCGACGCGCGCACCGATCTCTTCGCGCTCGGCGTCGTGCTGCACGAGCTGTGGGCGGGGCGCCCGCCCTTCGGCGACTCGGGCCTCACCGCGATGGCGCTCACGCTCTACGAAGAGCCGCCCGCCCTCGACGCCGAGCGAGCGGGCGCACCTCCCGCGCTGATCGAGCTCGTCGCGCAGCTCCTCCAGAAGGACGCGGCCGCGCGTCCTTCGTCGAGCGGCGAGATCGTGCGTCGACTCGCCGGCCTTCGTGTCCAGGCCGCTGCCGCGCCCGATCCGGTCGAGCGCGCCGTCGCGCAGCGTCGCGACCGCGAGGCGATCGCGTCGACGATCGAGGTGGTGCGCGCGTCGCGACGGCCGCCCGAGTCGATGACGACGCTCCTCGGACGTGAAGAGGATCTCGCATCGATCGAGCGCGTGCTCGCATCCGGCGCGCGCTTGCTGACGATCACGGGGTCGCCCGGCATCGGCAAGAGCGTCGTGGCGAGCGAGCTCTGCGAGCGGCTGCGATCGCGCGGTGAGCGCGTGACGAGCGTGGCCCTCGGCCCCGAGGCGCGCATCGACGAGCTCGAGGCCGCGCTGCTCCTCGCGCTGAGAGGACAGAGCGCGACCGCGAAGCTCACCGATCTGATCGCGCTCGAAGAGGGCGTCGTCCATCTCGACGGCGGCGAGGCCTGCGCGGCCGAGCTCGCGCAGCGGCTGCGCGGTTGGCTCGGGACCTCGCGCGCGCGCTTCGTCACGTCGCGTCGCAACGTGCTCGGCCTCGACGAGGAGCACGTCGTCACGCTCGGTCCGCTCGTCGCGCTCGCGTCTCGCGAGCTGTTCCTCGCGCGTGCGCGCCGCGTGCGACCGATCGACACGACGAACGCGGAGGAGCTCGCGGCCATCGACACGATCGTCGCGCTGCTCGACGGCAGCCCGCTCGCGATCGGCCTCGCGGCGTCGCGCGTCGCGCTGCTCTCGCCGACGGAGATCGTGTCCCGCCTCCGGACGAGCGACGACGCGCGCCTCGCGCTGCTCACCGATCGCAAGGCGACCGGCTCGGCCTCGAGCCTGCGCGAGGCGATCGCGTGGTCGTTCGCGCTCCTCACTCGCGACGACGCGCGCGTGCTCGCGCGCCTCTCGCTCTTCGAGGGGAGCTTCGCGACGGAGCAGGCCGAGCGCCTCGCGTCGCTGCCGGGTGAGTCGCTGCCGGTGCTCGACGCGATCGAGGCCTCACGCGCGGCCTCGCTCGTGCGGGCGATCTCCGATCGTGAGGGCCGCGTGCGCCTCGTGATCGAGCCCAACGTGCGCGCCTACGCGCGATCGGTGCTGCGCGACGATCCGCGCGCGGCCGCGGTCGAGGAGACGTTCGTGCACGCGCACGGCGTGCTCGCGCGGGACGGAGTCCTCGCGCCGGCGCGAGGCGCGCGCTCCGTCGTCGAGGAGGCGGGCTCGCTTCGAGCTGCCCTGCGCCTCGCGCGCGGGCAGGCGGCCTCGACGATCCCTGCGCTCTGGATCGCGACGCTGCTGCTCGGTCACGTGGCCGATCTCGAGATCGAGCGAGAGCTCGAGGCGCTGCTCGTCGATCGCGCGCGGCAGGGCTCGCTGCCGCTCGATCTCCTCGTGCACGCGGAGCTCGCGCTCCTCCAGCGCCTGCTCGACCGCGACATCGAGCGCGGCGTCTCTCGCGTGGGCCCGATCATGGCGCGCGCGGAGATGCTGGGTGACGCAGAGCTGCTCGCGGCCGCGCGCAGCGCGAGCTTCGACGCGCTCGTGCGTGTCTCTCGGTACGACGAGGCCGACACGCTCGCTCGCGCGCTCCTCGATGCGGCGCGCGCCGCGGGCCACGCCGCGCAGGAGATCGACGCGCTCGAGAAGCAGAGCATCCTGGCGTGGCGTCGGAGCCGCCCGGAGGACTCGCTCCTCCCGCTGCGTCGCGCGCTCGGGCTCGCCGAGTCGCTGCACGATCGTCGTCGGCAGGCGAGCGTGCTCATGAGCCTCGGCATCCTGTGCGTGCAGTCGCGGCGCCTGCCCGAGGGGCGCGCGCTCTACGAGCGATCACGCGAGCTCGCGCGCGCAGAGCACCTGCCGCGCTTCGTCGCGCTGCTCGAGAACAACCTCGGCGTGGTGCACCACGAAGAAGATCGCCTCGACGACGCGCTCGCGTCGTTCCAGGCGGCGTCGATCGAGGCACCTCGCGCGGGCATGGGCATGCTCACCGGCGTCGCGTACGGAAACCTCGGCATGGTCCACCACGAGGCGGGCCGCGCGACCGAGGCGGGCGTCGCGCTCGACACGGGCATCCGGCTGCTCACGGCCCTCGGTGACGGTCGCTTCCGCGCGGTGTTCCACGGCGCGCGCGCGGCGCTCCTCGCGGAGCAGGGCGCGCTCGACGAGGCCCGCGCCGATCTCGCGTCCGCGGGCGAGCTCTTGTCGCGCGCGTTCGAGCCACAGCTCGCGCTCGCGCTCTCGATCCGGAGCGCGCACGTGGAGCTGATCGACGCCGCGCGGCGCGGAGACGCCGAGCTGCTCGCGCGCGCAACAGCGACAGCCGACGCGCACCTCGCGGAGCTCGCGACCCCCGAGAGCATCACGGCGCGCAGCGATCTCGCGCGCATGGCCGCGCGCGCCCTCGCTCGCGCTCGACGCTGAAGATCGTGAGGGAACGCGCGGCCCGATCGCGTGTCGAACGCGCGTGGCCCGCTGGCTCGCGCTCGTGCTCGTGCTCACGTCGTCCCTCCCGCTGACGGCGCAGCCTCGCGTCCGCGTCGAGGAGCCCACGGTCGGCCCTGCGACGTCGCCGCGCCTCTATCGCCGTGTGCTCCTGCGCGCGCGCAGCGCGCTTCAGCAGTGCCTCGCCCTGCCGCGCGCGACACGGCCGTACGTCGTGCGGCTCGATCTGATCGTGCACCCCGACGGACGCCTTCAGCTGCTCGGCGCGCAGATCCCCGCGCACGCCACACGCCCCGACTCGCACGCGTGTCTCACCGAAGCAGTCGCGACGCTGCGAGGTCCGACGCCGCATGGAGGCGCGACCCTGCGCGTCGGCATACCGCTCCTCTTCCGCAAGAACGGCTGAGGTCGTCAGCCCGAGCCAGCGAGCGTCATCGAGGCGATGCGGATCGTCGGGCTCGCGATCGAGCTGCGCAGATCGAGATCGCTGCCCACCCGGTCGATGCCCTTGAGCATCGCGTCGAGGTTGCTCGAGATCGTGACCTCGGAGACAGCGAAGGTCTTCTTGCCGTCCTCGATCCAGAACCCGCTCGCGCCGCGCGAGAAGTCACCGGTCACCGCGTTGAAGCCGAAGCCCATCATGTCGGTGACGTAGAGGCCGCGTGGCGTCGACGCGATGATCTCTTCGGCGCTCGTCGTGCCTGGCTGGAGGATGAAGTTCGACGTGCTCGGACCCACGCCGCCCGAGCCGCCGCGAGACGCGCTCGCCGTGGAAGGGAGGCCGAGCTTCTTCGAGCTGTACGTGTCGAGCAGGTAGCTCAAGAGCTTGCCGTTCTCGACGATCACGTTGCGACGCGACAGCAGGCCCTCGCCGTCGAACGCGCGCGAGCCGGGGCCCTGCGGCAAGAGGGGATCGTCGATCACCGTGATGAGCGAGCTCGCGACCTCGGTGTGGAGGCGATCGATGAGGTAGCTCGACTTCCTCCAGATCGCGCCGCCCGAGATCGAGCTCGCGAGCAAGCCGAGGAGCGATCGCGCGGCGTCCGGATCGAACACCACCGCGCACTCCTGCGTCTCCACCTTCTTCGCGCCGAGCTTCGCGAGCGTGCGGCGTGCGGCCTCCTTGCCGACGACGTCGTCGGGCAAGAGGCCCGCGTAGTGACGCTTCGCCGTCCAGTGGTAGCCGCTGCGCTTCTTGCCGCCTTCGTCGTCGACGACGGGCGAGACGGTGAGCGACGCGTACGTGCCGCGCGAGTAGCCGCGGAAGCCTCCGCTCGTGACGATCGCCTTGCCGCCCGACGCGCGCGAGAACGTGGCGCCTTCGCTGTTGGTCACGCGCGGATCGGCCGCGAGCGCCGCGGCCTCGCCGTTCTTGGCGTGCTGGAGCGCGGCCGCGCCGTCGATGCCGTCGACCTCGGGATCGAAGAGATCGAGCGCCGCGTGCTCGCTCTCCTTCGAGAGGAACGCGGGATCGGGCGGGCCCGCGAACGCGTCGGGCTCGGAGAGCCGCGCGAGCTCCACGGCGTCTTCGGCGAGGCGCGCGATGCCCGCGTCGCTCGTGTCGCTCGAGTACGAGACGGCGACGCGGTAGCCGAGGTCGGCCTCCTTCACCATCACGCGCACGCCGATCGATCGCGAGCCCGCTTCCTCGACGAGCTCGGGCTGACCGAGGCGCACCTTGGCCGAGAGGTGTGAGCCCTCGGAGATCACGGCCTCGGCGACGTCTGCGCCGAGCGCGATCGCCGCCTTCACGATGCGGTCACCGAGCGCGAAGAGGGAGGCCCTCGCTTCGCTCGCCGCGTCGCCACCAACAGCGCTCTTCACGTCGCTCATCGCTGCGTTCCTCCCACCGTGATCGCGCTGATCTTGATCGTCGGACAGGCGACGCCCACGGGCACCGACTGCCCGTCCTTGCCGCACGTCCAGATGCCGTCCGACAGCTCCATGTCGTTGCCGAGCATCGTCACCTTGCGCATGACCTCGGGGCCGTTGCCGATGAGGTTCACGTCCTTGAGCGGCGCGGTGATCACGCCGTCTTCGATGAGGTAGCTCTCGGTCAGCGAGAACACGAAGTCGCCGTTCGAGATGTCGACCTGACCGCCGCCGAACTTCTTCGCGAAGATGCCCTTCTTCACGCTCTTCACGATCTCCGCGGGATCGCTCTCGCCCGCGAGCAAGAGCGTGTTCGTCATGCGCGGCATCGGGTGCGACTTGAAGCTCTCGCGGCGACCGTTGCCGCTGAAGGGCACGTGGAAGTGCTCGGAGCTCTGCCGGTCCTGCATGTAGCCGCGGAGGATCCCCTTCTCGATGAGCACGGCCTTCTCGGGCACGTTGCCCTCGTCGTCCACGTCGATCGATCCGCGCGAGTGCGCGATCGTCGCGTCGTCGACGACGGTGCAGAGATCGCTCGCGACGCGCTGCCCCACCTGGTCGGTGTAATTCGACGTCTTCTTGCGGTTGAAGTCCGCCTCGAGGCCGTGGCCCACGGCCTCGTGCAGCAAGATCCCGGAGTCACCGGGCGCGAGCACGACCTCCATCTCACCCGCGGGCGCCTCGCGCGCTTCGAGCATCGTGAGCGCCTGTCGCACGGCCTCGCCGGCGTGCCACTCGGGGCTCTTTCCGTCGAAGTACGAGAGGCCCATGCGACCACCACCGCCCGAGCTGCCCGCGCGACGCTGGCCCTTGTCTTCCGCGATCACTCGGAGGCCGAAGCGGAGGAGCGGCTGCGTGTCGGTCACGATCTTTCCGTCGCTCGTCGCGATCAAGATCTCGCGGATCTGCTCGGCCAGCGAGGCCTCGACGCGCGTGATGCGCGGATCGATCGCGCGCGCCGCGAGATCGGCGCGGCGCAAGAGATCGCGCTTGGCGGCGCCGTCGACGTCGAACGACAGCTCGGTCACGGGATAGCGCGACGGCGTCGAGATCGGCTGGAGGCCCACCGGCTTCTTGCCGCCCTCGCTCGCGATCTGCGCGGCGATCTTGGCCGCGTGCTCCATCGCCTCGATCGCGAGGTCTTCGCAGTACGCGTAGCCGGTGGCCTCGCCCTTGCGCACGCGCACGCCGAGGCCGAGGGACACGCCGCGGCCCGCGCTCTTGAGGATGCCTTCCTCGTAGCCGTAGCTGCCGGACACCTCGTACTCGAAGAAGAGGTCGGCGTAGTCACCGCCGCGGCTCAGCGCGACCGAGAGCAAGCGCTCCGCGATCTGCGCGTCGATGGGAGAGCTGCCGCTCTTGCCGAATGGAGCCGTGTAGCGATGCGTCATGGCGGCGAACGATAGCAGCGCGGCTCGGGATCCGAACACCACGAGCCGCTCCATCAGGCAGCGCTCGTCTATGCTGCGCGCCGTGAAGGCTTGGCCAGTGATCGTCCTCGGGCTGCTCCTCGGCGCCGCGGGCTGCGGTCCGCGCGAGGTCTCGGCCTCGGTCACGATCGACGGCGTCTCGGCGCCGGTCCGCAGCGTGATCCCCTCCGCGCCCGTCGGCGGCGGACGTGATGGTTGGATCGTGAACCTAGAGGACGGCCGCGTGCTCTACGCGGACTTTCCGCGCGTGGTCCCCGCCACGCTCGGCGTCTCACGCGAGCCCGACGGCGCAGGCGGTTTTCGCGCAGGCCTCGGTGAGCCGGGGCCGATGCTCGTGGAGCTCTGCACGAGCGACGCGTCGACCGAAGGCTCGTTCGATCTGCGCGCCACCTCGCGCGGCTCGAACGGCTACCTCGATCACGTCGACGGCACGCTCCGCGTGCGCTTCGTCGGCTGCGACGCGACCTACGAGGGCGCGCCGCAGGGTGACCTCGAGTTCGTCGTCGAGCTGCCCGCCGCGATGTGAGACAAGCGGGGCATGCGCACCCGCCTCTTCTTCTTCGTCTCGCTGTTCATGATCGGCTGCGGCGCGTCCCGCGCTCCGGATCCCGCGCCCTCCACGGCCGAGACGCGTGAAGCCACGGGCTGCGAGGTCCACGCGGACTGCGCGTCTTGTCTCGCAGACTCCTGCAACTGGACCGGTGGCCGCTGCCACCGCACCTGCCTCATGGACGTGAGCTGCTTCGGTCCTGGCAACGAGCACGCGCCGACATGCTCCGAGACTCAGCCCGAAGAGTCGACCGACTTCTGATCCGCACGAGGATCCTGGCTCGATGGAGATCGGATCACCTTGCTACTTCCCGAGGCGGAGGGCGAGCGACTTCGATCGAGCCTACTCACCGCCCTAGGATCGCACCCAGTGCCGAGGCGACCCGGTCGCGAGCATCATCGCTCCCCACGATCGATCCGCAGCGCCTCCAGCGACGTCATTCGGGCTTCAACACGCTCCGTCCGGATCGATTGAATGCTCGAGAAAGGTCGCCGCGCCGGGACCGTCTCCAGTCCATCCGCGTCGCGCTTCACGGCCTGCTTGGAGCGCCTGACACGATCGTGAATCCTGATGCGCATCAGCTCGCAGTCTACGTCAGGAGCTTGTCGAGGCGGTGCGGGACGCTCGGTGCCTTCTCCGCGAGGGGGCGGAGCGGCGCGCTCGAGAGCGTGTGCACGTAGAGGATGCGCTGGATCTTCTTGCCCGCGGCGGTGGTGCCTTCGCGCATGAGCCGCAGCGCGCCTGCGAGGGTCTTGCCCGTGTAGGTCTGATCGAGCTCGAGGCCGTGCTGCTCCGCGAGGCGCATCGCCGCGCGCGCTTGCGGTGTCGGCAGGCCGTAGCCGTCGCCGAGCTCGGCGTCGTCGATCCGGTAGAGCTCGCTCGCGACGCCCATGATGCGAGGGAAGCGATCGTCCGACGTGCGCAGGCGCTCGATCGCGCTGCGGACCTGCGCGAGCAAGAGCGCACGCCCGACGATGCCGCGCGGCGTGACGCGGATCGCGTGGATCGGCACGAGACAGCCCGCGGCCGCGAGGCCCACGGCGAGGCCGGCGACGGTGCCTCCCGAGCCGAGCGGTACGACGATCGCATCCGGCTCGGGCATGCGCGTCTCGAGCATCTGCTGCGCGATCTCGAGGCCCGCTTCCACGTAGCCGAGCGCGCCCACGCCGGTCGAGCCGCCGGGCGGGATCACGTACGGACGCTTGCCCGACAGGCGCAGCTTCGTGATCAGCGCGGCCGTCGCCGCGGGGACCGCAGAGAAGTACGAGACCGGATGGAGCTCCGCGCCGAGGCCGAGCATCGCGCGGAGATCGAGCGTCACGTGCTCGCTCGCCGGCTGCGGCACGAGCACGCCGTGCACCGCGAGGCCGAGACGTTTCCCGAAGAGCGTCGTCGCGAGCACGTGGTGCGAGCCCGCCGCGCCCGTCGTGACGATCGTGTCGCAGCCTTCGGCGATCGCCTCACCGAGCAGGCGCTCGAGCTTGCGCACCTTGTTGCCGCCGTAGCTCGGGTGCGTGAGATCGTCGCGCTTGATCCACACCTCGCCGCCGGCCGCGCGCGACAGCGCGTCGTTCCGCTCGAGCGGCGTCGGCCCCGCGAGCAGCGGCACGCGAGGCAGCGCGAGCTTGGGCCAGCGAGACTCGAGCAGCGTGGTCTTCGATGGCACGTGCGCGGCGTCGGACGTGGCGCGTAGCGGCGAGTCGGCCATTCAGGTCGAGGCGTTGTACGCGGTCCGCCGACCACGCTCAATGACGGTGCGATCGATCACGTGCTCGATCACGTGTTCGATCAAGGGGTGCTCTCCCGCGTCTGCTCCCAGCGGATGCGCGCGAGCCAGTCTTCGGCCTCGACGGCGCGGCCCACGTCGCCCTCGTGCGTGCGCGCGTCGGCGAGGATCGTGCGGAACGCGCGCGCCGAGGCCTCGAGGTCGCCGTTCGCGAAGAGCGTCACCGCGCGCATGCGCTCGGCCTCTCGCAGGATCGAGTCGGTCGGCAGGCGCTGCGCGTTCGCGCGATCGAGCAGCGGGAGCACGAGGTCGAAGCGCTCTCGCACGAAGAGCTGACGCGCCGTGAGGTAGGCGCCGAGGCCGCTCGGATCTGCGCGATCGAGGCGCGCGATCGCAGCGAGCTGCGTGCCCGGATCCACGGCGCGGCGCGCGTCGGGCGCGAGCAATTCGCGGAGGGCCGCCGAGGTCTCGCCGCCCTGCGTGAGCGCGAAGATGCGCACCTCGATCTGTCGCCGCTGATCCTCGGGCTGCGGCAGCGCGAGGTTCTCGCTGTAGAGGAGGTGCGCGTGCTCGCGATCACCGTGTCGCCAGTACGCATCGCCGAGCGCCTCGCGCGTGTGCACGATCACCGGCGTCGCCGCGCTCGGCGGACCGATCAAGCGCGCGAGCTCGGCCTCGGCCTCCTCGAAGCGCGCCACGCGACCGAGCGCTCCCACGCGCACCGCGCGTACGCCAGCCTGGCCTTCGTCGAGCGCGAGGATGCGATCGCAGCGCTCGAGCGCGCGGTGATCGTCGCCGCCCGCGAGCGCCAGCCCGAGGTCGGACTCGAGCGCCGCGATCGCGTGCGGACAGATCTGTCCGAAGATCGCCGGCCGCTCGAAGCGCAGGCGCGCCATCGCGATCGCGTGCTCCGGGAGCGGCACGGTGGTGAGGAACTCGCGCCACTCGCTCTCCGCCTCGGCGAGCGGCACGCCGAGCGCCTCTTCGTAGCTGCCCGTGCGGTAGAGACGCCGCACCGCTTCGTTGCCGCGCGTCTCGAGGATCCAGCGCACGAACGAGCCGCTCGCGGTGTACGCGCGGCTCGCGGGCTGGAGGAGAAAGCCGAGCCCCTCGGTCTCTGCGATCGAGGGCGCGTGGCCGATCTCCACGAGCGCGCGCGCCCACTGGTGCGGCGTCAGATCTTCGCGCTCGTCCCACGCGACGGCGACCGCGACGCCCTCGATGATCCCCGGCGACGGCAACAACCCTTCGATGCCGCCCGACACGCGGAACGGCCCGCGACCGACGTTGCCCGCCACGACGTGCACGATCTCGTGAAACAGCACCGGGTGCGGCCAGCCGCCGAGCTGGAGGTACACCTCGTTGCGCCACGGCTTCGCGATGTAGGTGTTCGAGGCGCCCATGAGGCGACGCTTCTCGTCGGTGTCGCGGAAGAAGAACGCGGTGACCTGCGTGCGCTGCGTGACGCCGAGCACCTGCTCCGCGCGAGCGACGCGGAAGTCGCAGTCGTCGCGCAGTCGCTCGGCCTGCGAGCGCGGAAGCTCGCGCGGGACGATGACCGTGCAGCGCTCGCCCTCGAGCCGACCTCCGAGCACCTCGGCGATCGACGCGCTGCTCGAGCGGTGACCGAGCTCGGGGCCGTACGCCTCCACGGCGATGAGCGTGATCGTGAGCAGCGCGATCGCGCTCGCGGCGATCGGCGCCCGACGAAGCCTCGCGAGGTCGAGCCGCTTTCCGTCGAAGGCGACCTCCATCACGAGCCCGAGCGCCACGAAGAGCGCGAGGCTCGCGAGACGCAGCGACCAGTACGCGCCCTCGATCGCGATGTCCGGATCGTAGAGCGTGCCGGGGAAGTACCCGACGAAGTGCGTGTACGCGAAGATCGCGGGCGTATCGACGAAGTGCCAGAGGCCGACGAGGATCGAGCCGAGCGGCACGAGCGTGGCGAGCAGCGTGGCGATGCGAGGGCGCGTCGAGAGGCTCGCGGCCGCGGCGCCTGCGAGCGCAGCGATCGGGACGCCGACTCCGGGCCCGAGCAGCACGAAGAGCGCGCCGCCGGTCGCGTCGCAGAAGCCGTGGACCACGCCCGACGCGATGGCCGCGACGATCGGGATCGCGAGGCCTGCGAGGGCCACCACGAGCACCAGCACGCTCACGTCGCGGCCCGCGACGGGCGTCTCCGCGTGACGCGCGGCGATCACGATGCGCGCGCTCGTGGGCGCGACGAAGAGCGGCAGCGCGATGCCGAGCACGACGGCGAGCTCGGGCCCCATCACCGCGAAGAGCGGCTGGATCGCGCAGCCGATCGCGACGAGGCCACACAGCGCCAGATACACACGGACCGATCGAAGCCCGAACGTCGCTCGCCAGCTCACGCGCCGACCTTACAACGGCGCGTGCGTCCTCACCGCGTCGCTGATCACGGGTCGAGCATCGCGGCGACGCGCTCTCGCTCTCGCGTCATGGCGTCCGAGCTCGTGTGGACGTGCGCGAGGGCGCGCCTCGCGCACGTCGGGTCGCCTGCGCGCGCGCAGCACTCGGCCTCGAGCAGCCACGCCTCTTCGATCGACGGATCGATCGTGCGCGCCTCTCGCGCGTGGGCGATCGCGGCCTGGTCGTCGCCCTCGCTGCGGGCCAGCGCCGAGGCGAGCAGGCGCAGCGCGGGATCGAACGGATCGGCCTCGAGCATCGGATCGAGGCGCGCGTGCGCGAGGAGGTGTGCGCCCGCGACGACGTCGATCGTCGCGATGCGCACGCGCGCTTCGCGGCCGAGCACGGGGTCGTCCTCGAGCGAGACGAGCGTGTCGCGCGCGGGGCCGATCTCGCCGCGCCGCGCCTGGAGGAGCGCGTGCGTGAAGCGCGCGGCGATCGCGTCGGGGTCGATCGCGAGCGCCTCCGTGAGCAGCTCGCCTGCGGCGATCGGGCGATCGAGGCGTAGCTCCGTCCACGCGAGCAAGCCGAGCGTCTCGGCGTCGTCGGGGAACACGGCCGCGAGGCGGAGCAGGTGCGCGCGCGCGTCGACGGTTCGTCCGCGCCGCACGAGGAGACGCGCGAGCGCGAGGCGAGGCTCGGGCCGGAGCGGATGGATCGAGAGCGCGCGCTCGTAGGCCTCTTCGGCCTCGTCGTCTCGGCCTCGCCGCTCGAGCACGACGCCCAGGTCGCTCCACGCCTCGACGAAGTCTCCTCGCGCGCGGATCGCGCCGCGCAGCGAGGCTTCTGCGCCTTCGAGATCACCGCGCGCGAGCTGCACGAGGCCGAGGTTGGCGTGCGCGGGCGCGGCGCCCGGCTCGACCTCGAGCGCGAGGCGCAGGCTGGCCTCGGCCTCGTCGAGGCGACCCTCGGCGAGCTGCCGTGCGCCTTGATCGCTGAGCATCTGCGCAGCCGGTCCGGGCACGGCGCCGCCGCAGGCGACGAGGAGGAGGGGAAGGACATGCAGGATCACGCGGAGAAGCGAGGGATCCGGCGCGAGGAGGGGGTGGGCGTGGTGGGTCATCGGCGCTTCTCATCGGCACGAGCGCGCCCGCGTTTCTCTTGCTCGTGCGGAAGTCGCACGGATACCCTCGTTCACCGCGCGCATGGTGCAAAACCCCTTCCAGAGTCCGGCCTTCTACGTAGGTGTGCTGTCGATCCTCGCTGCCGCAGGTGCAGGTGCCGCGATCGGCCAGGGCCCGTGGATCGCGGCGTTCCTGCCGGCCGTCGTGGGCGCGTTCGCGGTGCTCGCCGTCTTCCTGACCATGCCCAAGCCGCGCGGCTCGAGCATCGGCGCGGGCGCCCTTCGTGACGTGGGCGACGGCAAGAAGCCGCGTCGTCCGGCGGAGATCACCCCGCAAGAGGCCGAGACCTTCGACGCGCTCGACGAGATCGCCGAGACCATCAGCGACAACGAGGGCGAAGAAGACGAGCTGCGCGAGGACGCGGAGCGCGCGACCCGCGAGCTCGAGGCGGCGCGTCGCGAGCTCGAGCTGCTCAAGCGCGATCAGGACGCGACGCGCGCGCGCCTCGAGGGTGACGCGAAGAGCGCGGACGCGAAGGCCCGCGAGCTCGAAGAGAAGCTCCGCGCCTCCGAAGAGAAGGTGCGCGCCACCGAAGATCGCGAGCGCGTGCGCGCGGCCGAGAGCCTCCAGCACACGGCGCGCGGCCGCGAGCTCGAAGAAGAGATCAAGCGCATCGAGCGCCGCATGGAGGACTCCGCGGGCGCGGTGGCCCACCAGCTCGAGCTGCTCTCGGGTGGCTTCACCGAGCAGGTCGCGGCGGTCGAGCAGACGATGCGCTCGATGCAGGAGATGGGCGGGCAGATCGGCCAGATCAGCCAGCACGTCGAGACGCTCGCCTCGAACGCCGAGGAGAGCTCGAGCTCCATCCTCGAGATGACGGCGACGAACGACGAGGTCGTCGAGAACACGGGCAACCTCGCGAGCTCGGTGCGCGAGACGGTCAGCTCCATCGAGGAGATGACCTACTCGATCAAGGAAGTCGCCCGAAACGTCGACGCGCTCTCGCTCACCGCCGAGGAGACCTCGAGCTCGATGAACGAGATGGACGTCTCGATCGATCAGGTGCAGTCGAACGCGAACGAGACGGCGCGCCTCTCGGAGCAGGTCGCGCGCGACGCCGAGATCGGCGCCGACGCGATCCTGAAGACGATCCAGGAGATCAACCGCATCAAGGAGACCTCGAGCGAGGCCGTGTCGGTCATCTCGAACCTCGGCACGCGCATCGAGGCGATCGGCGACATCCTGGACGTCATCGACGACGTCGCCGAGCAGACGAACCTCCTCGCCCTGAACGCCGCGATCATCGCCGCGCAGGCGGGCGAGCACGGCAAGGGCTTCGCGGTCGTCGCGGACGAGATCAAGGATCTCGCCGAGCGCGCGGGCACGAGCACGCGAGAGATCGCCGAGCTCATCAAGACCATCCAGAACGAGTCGAAGAAGGGCATCACCGCCGTCGAGCGCGGCGCGGCCACCGTCGATCGCGGCGTGGAGGTCTCGGCAGATGCCGAGACCGCGCTGAAGAAGATCCTCGAGAGCTCGCAGAAGAGCACCGCGATGGTGCGCGCGATCGCGCGCGCCACGGTCGAGCAGGCCAAGGGCAGCAAGCAGGTCACCGACTCGATCGGCCGCATCGCCGAGACCGTGCAGCAGATCGCCGCGGCCACGGCGGAGCAGGCGCGCGGCTCGGAGCTCATCATGAAGAGCGCCGAGAAGATGCGGCTCATCACGCAGCACGTGGAGCGCAGCTCGCAGGAGCAGTCGCGCGGTGGACGTCAGATCGGCCAGGCGATCGAGAACATCTCGACGATGGTGAACCAGCTCCACCAGGCGCAGCGCAACCAGTCGCGCCACAGCGACCAGACGCAGCAGGCGGCCAAGCGCATCCTCGAGCTCACGCGCAGCTACGAGATCGCGCTCCGCGAGCTCGAGCGCGTCGCGCTCCGACTCAAGGCCAACTGACTTTCCGGAGGGTCCATGCGGACCCTCCCCCGCGTTGCGGGGCCCCCTCCCGCTCCACGCGCAGGAGCGCGTGCTGCGCCCCGTAATTGGCGGACGTGGGCCCCAACCCCGCTTGCACGCGTCGCGCTACGCTCGCGCATGGGCTTGTTCGACTTCCTGAAGCGGCGTCCGGCCGAGCCGGCGGCGGCGGTCACTCCGCCACGCGCGCTCGGATGGGAGGCCATCGAGCAGGCGCTCGACACGCTGCATCCAGGGCAGGCGCCGCGGCACTGGAAGCACGACGGAGTCATGCGCATGCACGACCTCCGCAACCCTCCGGAGAACCCGCTCGACGGTGTGCACATCTACGACGGCGGGAGCTTCTGGCACTACGTCGGCCTCGGCCTCACCGACCTCTACGCGCGAGAGTCGGACGACGACTGGAGCGGCTTCGGCTACGAGCTCACGTTCCGCCTCGCGAAGTCCGACGCGCCCGAGCCACCGCTCTGGCCCATCGACGTGATCGGCACGCTCGCGCGCGCGGTGTTCACGGGCGCAGCGTTCGCGCCGGGCCACACCGTCGACATGCGACATCCGCTCGACGGCCCGAAGAGCCAGTCGGGCCTCACGGCCGTGTTGCTCACCCACGACCCCGGCCTCGAAGCGGTGCGCGACACGCCGCACGGCAAGATGGCATTCCTCCTCGTGGTGGGCGTGCCCGACTCCGCGCGACAGCGCGCCCTCGCGGAGGGCTTCGACGTGGTCCTCGACGAGCTGAAGCGCCGCGACCCAACCCTCGCGACGGTGGTCTGACGTCGCCTCAGCGCGACCACTCGAGACCGTTCATCCACCGGTCGATGCGCACGCTGGTCGGCGCGGCGAGCATCGCCGTGGGCGGGACGACCAACGCAGCGCACAACGCGAGCGCCACCCCGGCTCGCGCGCGCATCCGATCGCGACACGAGATGGGCGATCGTGGCGTCGTCGCCTGCGATGATCGGTAGCCGCCATCGATCGTCTCGCGCGGCATCAGCACCACATCGCCAGCCGACCAAGCCGTCGGCCCGAGACAGGCGCTCGCGGCGACTGAGCCGTCGCGCGGATCGACGAGCGGCACCTCCATCACCAGCTCTCGACCCTCGTGCTCCACGACCAACACGCGCCCGACCACGCGGGCGACGTTCACTCGGTTCATCCCACGGCCCGCCGCGCTCGCTCGAACGGCGCGCTTGAAAGGCTCCACGCGGTGCGCGATCCACAGCGCTGGGGCGATCGCCATGGCCAAGGACGGGGTGGACGAGAGCCACTCGGTGAGCAGCATGCCGAGTGAGAGCACGGCCAGACCGACGAGCAGCGACCACGCGCTCCAGTCGAACCTGCGCGGCGGGCGCGCTCGATCGCGGCCCTCGTCCTCCCGCTTGCCGATGCTGCGAAGGCCGTCGATGAACGCACGCTGCGTCCAGCGGTCCACGGCGACGTCGCCAACGCGCACGGCGGTGCCGATCGAGAGCTCGTTCGAGCCCGTGACGAGAACCAGGACGTGCACACCGAGGCAGCGATCGATGCGGAACGAGGTGAGCGAGCCCCACGACAGCGACCTCGTCACGCGGCCGCTGCGGTCGACGATCGCCAAGCCCCAGTCGTTCCAACGGATCTTGGTCTCGCGGGGGATGAGCAGCTCGTCGACCCGCATCATGAGGAGCCCGATGCCCATCGTCGCCAGCAGCCAGGGGATGACCCAGGCCCGGCTGGAGCACCACGACCATGGCCACCACGTCGGGCACCAAGGAGCGGATCAACACCCGCTCGTGCCGCTCACGCCAACGTCCCATCCCTCCAGGCTACACGCGCTGCGAGCGACGCGTCGACCGGCTCAGGGAACGGGGACCTTGCTGATGATCTCGGTGAGGAAGCCGTGCGCGACGTCCGAGCCGCTCACGACGAGGCGGTGTGAGAGCACGTCGAGCGCCACGGCCTGCACGTCCTGCGGCGTCACGTAGTCGCGGCCCGCGCTCATCGCGTGCGCCTGCGCGGTGCGGGCGAGCATGAGGATCGATCGCGGCGACGGGGGCGAGAGCGCGCGCGCGTCCGAGCGGATCGCGTTCGCGAGCGTCACGAGGTAGCGCTTGCCCTGCTCGCCGATGTAGATGCGCGGCACGAGCGACTGCCAGCCCACGAAGTCGTCGCGCGAGACGACCGAGCGCAGGTGCTCGACGGGCGGCTTCTCCGCGAGGTGCACGTCGAGCATCTCGACCTCGGCCTCCGGCGGCGGAAAGCCCATCGAGAGCTGCATCGTGAAGCGATCCATCTGCGCGGCCGGCAGCGCGTACGTGCCGTCGTGATCGAGCGGGTTCATTGTCGCGATCACGAGGAAGGGCGGCTGCATCTTGTGCGTCGTGCCCTCCACCGTGACGGTGCCCTCGGCCATGACCTCGAGCAGCGCGGACTGCGTCTTGGGCGTGGCGCGGTTGAGCTCGTCGGCGAGGAGGAGGTTCGTGAAGACGGGCCCCGCCTGGAACTCGAAGCTCTTGCTGCGGAGGTTGAAGACGTTCGTGCCCGTGATGTCCATCGGGAGGAGATCGGGCGTGAACTGGATGCGCTTGAAGTCACACGCGATCGACGCGGCGAGCGCGCGCGCGAGCATCGTCTTGCCGGTGCCGGGCACGTCCTTGAGCAGCACGTGTCCCTTCGCGGTCATCGCGAGCAGGACCTTCCGGATGATCTCGTCCTTGCCCTTGATGACCTTGGACGCGTTCGCGATCGTCTGATCGAACTGCGTCTTGAACTGCGTCACGCGCGCCGCGCGCTCCGCGTCGGGTGCGTACACGTCGGGGCCGGAGCCAGCGGACATCGGTGCGGTCTGCATGAGGACCGTGAGGGTACATCAACCCAGCGTGAACCCAGCGCGGCCTCAGAAACACGAACACCCTCGCGATCGCTCGCGAGGGTGTCTGAGAGATGTCCGAGCAGAGCGTCGCGCGAGGGGTCGAGCGCAGCGGCGAGCTAGGCGAGCCGCTTCTGCACCGAGCGAAGCGAGGGAGCGGGAGGGGGCCCCACTCAGTGGGCCCAACAGAAACACAAGGGGTCGCACGACCCCTCGGAAAACTAGTGCGAGGTGACGCCGCCCGCGGCTGCCTGCACGTCGTCGCTGCTCGCGGGGCGGTTGAGCTCCATGAGCATGTTGCGCGCCTCTTCGGCGCCGGGTCCGCCCGAGTCGCGCGCGGCCATGAGCAGGCCCATGTCGCCGGTCGCCGCGAAGATGCGGACGATCATCGGGCGCACCGTCGCGTCCGAGCCCGTGAGGTCGGCGTAGAGACGCTGACGGATCTGGTTGGTGCTCATGCCGTTGTGTCCGCCCCAGCCGGCCTGGAGGCGCGCGATGAACGTCGTCCACGCGTAGCCGTGGCGGTTGTCGCCCTCGCCGTTGTGGAGGAGCTCGGCGACGCGGAGGCGGCGGTAGACCTGACCCGAGTCCCACAGCGGCGTGGTGACGAGGTTGAACCAGTCGTTCGTCTGGTTCATCAGCATCTCCTGGATCGACATGCGGAGATCGTTGTCCGCGCCGAGCCGCGCGAGGAGCGCTTCCGCCGCCTCTTCGCTGCCGCCGAGACAGATCGCGATCGCGGCCGCGTCGTCGGTGTCCGGGCTCTCGAGCATCTGGATGAGGCGCGCGTCGTTCGCGGGATCTGCCGCGTAGCCGACCGCGACTGCCGCGGGGATGCGGATGTCGCCCGAGAGCGTCGTGTTCGCCATGACCTCGAGGAGGCGCGTGGCGATCGGACGGCTCGGCTGCTGCCACAGCGCGCCGAGGTAGTAGCGGCGCGCGGCGTCGTCGAGATCCGTCGACTGGATCTTCTCGATGATCTGACCGAGCACCTCGTCGTTCGCGACGGCGCCGAGCGAGAGGCCGGCGTCGTTGCGCAGGCGCGGGTCGTCCTCCGCGTCCTCGACGATCGTCATGAGCGCCTCGGCGGCGTCCGGGCGACCGTAGCGACCGAGCGAGCGCACGGCGGCCGTGCGGTTCTGGTAGGCGGTCTCGAGCGCCACGCCCGCCATGCCGGCGTGCTGGTTGAACGGCGTGTTCGCCGGGCGCGGGATCATGCCGAGGAGCTGGCTGTACGCGGGGTCGTAGTCGAGCTCCGCGAGCGCCATCGCGGCGGTGGCGATGTCGTCGCCCTCGAGCTCGTGCACGAGGATGCGACCTGCGTCGGGCGAGCCCGAGCGACCGAGCGCCTTGAGCATGCCCGCACGGCGCGCGAGGTAGGTCTCGTCGGTGACCATCGGCCCGAGCACGCCGGGGACCTCCGGCGACTGCACGAGCGCGAGCATGTCGAGCGCGTCGCGGGCGCGTCCGAGGTCGGTGCCGCGCGCCGTCTCGAGGAGGAACGGGACGCCGCGCGCATCGCCCAGCTCGGCGAGGCCCTTGGCCGCCTCGAGCTTCGCGATGTCGTCCGTGGACGTGAGCAGCGTGGCGAGCGCGTCCGCGCCAGCGGGATCGTGCGTGCCGCGGATCATGATCGCGAGGTCGCGCTTGGTCGCGTCGTCCGTCGCGCTCGCGAGGAGCACGGCGAGGCCGCGCGCGCCCGTCGAGCGACGAAGCGCGTCGAGCACCTGCACGCGCATGTTCGGGTTCGACTGCATCGCCGCGAAGAGCGGGCCGGCCGCGCGCGGATCGCCGATGCGTCCGAGGCCGGAGGCCGCCTGACGACGGACCTGATCGTCTTCGTCCTCTAGCATGCGCGTGAGCGGATCGATGACGGCCACGGTGCCGTCTTCGGAGAGCGCCTGCGCGACGAGCGTGCGCACGCCCACCTGCTCGTGCGTGATCATCTCCGGCGTCGACAGGCGCTGAACGCCCAGCACCGTCACGATGATGCGCGGGTCGAAGCCGTGCTGGCCCTGGAGGTGGCCGGCCGCGAACTCTTCGACGATCGCGTCGGCGGCCGACGGCTCGTTGAGCACGGCGAGCGCCCACACCACGGCCGCGCGGCTCGGCGGGTCTTCGCAGAGCGGGAGCACGCGCATGAGGTCCGGCTTGGTCGAGTCGGCGCCCGGAGAGCCGATGCGCGCGAGCGAGCGCGCGGCCTGCGCGCGGATCGAGCCCGGCGTGTCGAGCGCGGCGACGAGCATCGGCACGGACTCCGCGTCGCGGTGCTCACCGAGCTCGCTCATCACCTCGAGGCGAACGTCCTGGAACGTCGCGCGCGGGAGCTCGGCGCGCAGGATCGACAGGTACTCGGCCTCGTCTGCGGCGTCGTTCTGCGCGCGGTTGTACTCGTCCCAGCGGTGCTCGTAGGCCTCGTTGCGCTGCCACGCGAAGTAGCCGAGGCCCGCGCTTCCGCCGATGAGGACGACGCCCATGATGCGACCCACCCAGCTCGTGCGGGTGCGGATCTTTCGTGCGGCCGCGTCGTCGTCGAGGCCCGAGACCGCGGAGGCTGCGCTCGCGAGCGACTCGTCGGCGTCGGGGACGTTCGGGAGCGCGGGAAGGTCGTCGTCGTTGTCGTTGCTCATGGAGACCCCGTGGCTCGAGGGAGGGCCGAGAGGGCCCGCGCCGAGGGGCGGAACCTTATCCAAGGTTCGAGCCGTGTTTCAACGCCCGCGAGCCGAAACGGGCGAGAAACTCGGGGCGGGGACGACGATCAGCTCATCGACGCCACGGGAAGAACACGAACGCCTCGCCCTTCGCGGCCTTGAAGTGGGCAGGATCGTCGAGGGTCACGACGGCGAGGCCGCTCGCTTTCGCGACGGCGTCCGCGAGCGCGTCGAGCCGCTTTCGCATGCGCTGATCGATGCGCAGGCCGAGCGCGGGCTGCGCGTTCGCGCTGCCGATGCAGGCCCACTCGACCTCGGGATAGCCGCGGAGCATCGCCTCGAGCTTGTCGAGGAGCGCTTCGTCGGGCGGGCTGCCGGGTGGGAACAGGCGCGTCGACGGAAAGATCTGCGCCGTCGCGTTCGGGTGCGAGGGACCCGCTTCCACCCTGGGCTGCGGCGGCAGCGCGCCCACGGGCAGCGAGCTCGGCGCGCTCACGGTCGGCGCGGTCGCGGCGCTCACGAGGGGCAGACCACCGGGCGTCGGGGTCGGCGCGCCCATCGCGGGAACCCCGCCTGCGGGCGTCGGCGGTCTTACGGGGCTGAGCGATCCCGGAGGCGGCGTCGGCGCGCGCACCGCGGCCATGCCAGGCTCGGACTTTCGGCTCACGGCCGCCATCAGGCTCGACTCGACGCGGCCCGTCACGGCGAACGGCCCTGCGGATTCGCGGCGGCCCTGCGCCAGCAGCGGCTCGAGCTCGTCGCGCGAGATCTCGAGCGAGTGCTCGCTCGTGATGTCCACGACCACGAAGCCGAGGTTCTTCTCCTTCGCGTATCCGAAGGCCGCACGCGCGCCGATCTCGTTGTGCGCGATGCCGCCGCTCGGCGTCAGCCAACCGAAGCGCTGCGCGGCCTCGGTGAGCTCGGCCTCCGACGTGAAGACGGGGAGCGCGGCGAGCCCCGTGCTGTTCACGAGCGTGCGGTAGCCCTCGACGCCATCCCAGGGCACGACCCACAGCGTCCGCTGCGAGAGCGCGACCATCGCATCGACCTTGGCCTGACCACCCGCGCTCGCGTCGGCCAGGAGGCGCTTGAGGGCCTCGTTCTGTCGTTCCGTCATTCCCGGGCCTTCATCCCATCGACGCGCCACCGCGACGACGGGAATTTTCGTTGTTCCGGAAATGCTAGCCCGACCCCTCGGTGGCCCCGCAACTTTCGCGCACGCGCGCCGCGACCGTCGGGTTTTCCCGACGGGTCGTCACTCGGCAGCCTCGCGCGCGGCGGGTCGATTCGCGGGCAGATCGTCGGGCCGCGAGAGCACGGAGAAGGACACGCGGGCGCCCTTCACCGCACCGCTCGCGTCGGTGACGTTCTCCGCCCACGCGCGCCCGCCGTGCGCCTGTGCGATGCGCGACACGAGCGAGAGCCCGAGCCCGAGCGACTGGTGCGCCGCGCCCGCGCGGTGCTCGCCTCGATAGAAAGGATCGAAGACGCGGTCGATCTCCTTGCTGTCGAAGCCCGCGCCGCGATCGAGCACGGTGAAGACGACCTCGCGCGCGCCGCCCTCGCCCACGCGCGCCGCGACCTCGAGGTTCACCGCGCCGTCGCCGTAGCGCTTCGCGTTCTCGAGCAGGTTGGCGAGCGCGCGGCCGATCAGCGTCGCGTCTCCCGAGAACGCGATGGAGTCTTCCTCGGACGCCAAGAGCTCGAGCGAGAGCCCCACGCGCTCGAGCGCCCTCGCGCCGAGATCGAGGCCTTCGACGGTGCGCATCGACAGCGTATCGAACGAGAGCCGCGAGCTCGCGAGGAGCTCGCCGACGAGGTCATCGACCTCGAGGATCTCCTTCTCCAGCTCGTCGACCAGCTTCGGGTTGGTGCCGCTGTCGCGTGCCATCTCGAGCAGGATCCGGAGGTGACCGAGGGGAGTGCGTAGCTCGTGCGATACGGCCGCGAGGAGCTCCCGCTGATCCGCGAGCTGCTGCTGGATGCGGCCGGCCATCTCGTTGATGGAGTTGCCGAGCACGCGGATCTCGCCGACGCGGTGGCGCGGATCGAGCTCCACGCGCGCCGCGAGGTTTCCTTCGCCGATCTCTCGCGCGACGCTCGCGACCTGTCCGAGCGGCTTGGCGATGCGGCGCGCGATCATGCCCGCGGCCGCCCAGAGCGTGCAGCCCGCCACGAGGAAGGCGAGCGCGATGAGGCCCCACGGCTTCACCTCGTGGCGTCCGCAGATCGCCACCTCTCCGCGCAAGGGTCCGCCGTCGATCGCGACGGGCGCGACGAAGTGCGGGGTGCCTTCACAGCGCAGGGGCCCGTAGTCGCCCATCGGGATGCCGCTCGGATCGAGCAGGCGGATGCCCACGTCGAGCTCGTCGGCCATCGCGTTCGCGAGCGCGCCGCGGCGCGCGGGCTCGTCCCACACCTCCGCGAAGCGATGTCCCACGAACGTCTGGATGCGCACGTACTGCTCGCGCGGATCGCGCTCGGCGGGAAAGAACAGCGAGAGCACGATCACGACGGTCGCGCCGGTCATCACGATCGAGGCGCCGAACCACATGAAGAGGCGTCGGTGGAGACGGCTGCGCACGTAGTGCTGCATCGCGGCGATCGGCGCGCGCCTCGCGATCTCGTCTTCGCTCTCGCAGCGATGTCGGTATCGAAAGCCCATCGAACGCCTCAGGCCGGGATCAGGCCGTCCTTGGACAGCACGTAGCCCACGCCGCGCACCGTCTTGATGCGCGCTTGGTCGTCGTCGCCGATCTTCTTGCGGAGACGCGAGATGTGAACGTCGACCGTGCGCTCACCGACGACGACGTCGTCTCGTCCCGCCTCCGCGAGGAGCGCGTTGCGCGGGATCACGCGGCCCGCGCGCCGCAAGAGCGCGGCGAGGATGTCGAACTCGAGGCCCGTGAGCTCCACGGCCTTTCCATCGACGGTGACCTCGCGCGTGCCGACGTCGGCCGTGATGCCGGCCGCCGCGAGCTTCTCGCCCGTCGTGTCGGGCGCCACGCGACGCAAGACGGCGCGGATGCGCGCGAGCAGCTCACGAGGCCCGAACGGCTTGGCCACGTAGTCGTCCGCGCCGAGCTCGAGACCGACGACCCGATCGGTCTCGTCGCCGCGCGCGGTCAGCATGATCACGGGGATGTTCGACTCGAGGCGGATCCGCCGGAGCACCTCGAGCCCGTCGATGTGCGGCATCATCACGTCGAGCAGCACGGCGTCGTAGCCGTTGCCCGAGCTCGTCGAGGCGTTGGGACGCAAGAGCTCGAGCCCATGCTTGCCGTCGGCTGCGTGGGTCAGCGTCACCCCGTTCTGCGCGAGGTAGCCCTCGAGCAGCTCGGAGAGACGCTTGTCGTCGTCGATGAGGAGCAGGCGGATCATGAGGGGCCGATTCTACTCGCTGACGTGCGCGATGGGATCGGTGCTCGTCGTGCGCTCGCCGTGCTCGTCGTAGACGCGCTGCGCCGAGCGCGTGCAGACGTCTGCGACGCGGTTCTCGAACTGCTGACGCCGCGCCTCGTGGTGCTGCGCGCAGTGACCGACGTGCGCGAAGCCGTGCGCGAAGCCGCCGATGGTGCCGAGAGAGAAGAGGACGACGAGGAACGCTCGCTTGATGGGATGCATGAACACTCTCCTGAAGACGTGAAAAGTCGAGGAAGCCGCGCGTGGTTTGGGGCGCCACGCGGCGGGGTTGCGAAGCAACCCCTGGAGCGGGAGTCGATGAAGGAGCGCAGCGACGACTGAGCGACGCGGGGTCCGGGGGCGCCTGAGCCCCCGAGCCGCGCCGAAGGCGCGTGTGACTAGTTCCTGTAGGGGCCGCCGCCGAAGAAGCCGGGGCCCTGGCGGTCGATGAGGTCCGCGAGCGTCTTCCTCTGATCCTCGTCGAGCGCCTCGGTCACCTTCGCGAGGGCGCCGAAGAAGCTCGTGCGGAGCGTGCGCAGCGCCTCGTCGTGACGCGCGTAGAGCAGGCCCATCTGCGTCTCGTCGATGTTGCCGGCGCGGATGGCCGCCGCGATCTCACGACGCGTGCTGTCGAGCTCGCCCTGGCCGCTCTTCATCGCCTCGCGCACCTCGTCGTACGCCTGACGGATCACCTTCTCCTGGCCGGGCGTGGTGTCGAGCGTCTGGAAGATCCAGCGCAGGCCAAACGCGTTGCGTCCGCGCTCCTGCCAGCCGCCTCGATTGTGTCCCTCACCGCGCGACTCCCAGCCGCCGTGGCCGCCGCCGTGACCCCAACCGCCGTGGCCCCCGTGGTGACCCCAGCCTCCGTGGTGGCCCCAGCCATGGCCGCCGTGCGCGCCCCAGCCACGACCACCGCCGTGCCAGCCGCGTCCGCCGCAGCCCCCGCCGCCCATGCGCCCGTAGCCGCGCCCTGCGCGCAGCACCTTCACCAAACCGACCAGACTCAACGCTCCGATCACGAATCCGAACATGGATGCCTCCTCGTCGCGTCCCTCACGACGAGGCGGCGACGAGGACCAGCATGCGGAGCCCATGTGAAGGGTCATCGGCACCAGCGATGAAGAAACGTGGCATCGACGATCCGTCGATCGGGCGTCCGATTTGCCAGGACAAACGCGTTCGTCTACGAAGCGCCGCTCATGGCTGCCCGTCGTCACCGTTCGCTGCCTCGCGTGCTCGGCGCCCTCGCGCTCGTCGCGCTGGGCGCGTGCGGCGCGTCACAGCAGGGCCCCGCGCTCAGCTACGGCGAGAGCGCGCGTCGCGACTACGAGCGCGCGCTCGGAGCGTTCCGCGACAACGACTGCCTCACCGCCACGCCGCTCTTCCAGCACGTGCGCCGCGAGTATCCGTACAGCCGCTACGCCGCGCTCGCGGAGCTGCGCGCCGCCGACTGCGAGCTCGAGCAGCAGCACTACAGCGAGGCGATCCGCCAGTACCGCTCGTTCATCCGCGCGCGCCCCACGCACGCAGACCTCGACTACGCGCAGTACCGCGTGGCGGTCGCGTACTTCCGGCAGATCCCGCAGGACTTCTTCCTCTCGCCGCCGCGCGAAGAGCGCGACCAGGGGCCCACGCGCTCGGCGCTCCGCGTGATCGAGCGCTTCCTCACCGAGTTCGAGGACAGCGAGCACGTCGAAGAGGCGCAGCGCATGAAGCGCGACGTGCTCGCGCTGCTCGCGCGACACGAGCTGTTCGTCGCGGACTTCTATCTCTTCCGCGATCGCCCGCGCGCCACGATCTCGCGCATCGAAGGCATGCTCGAGGACTACCGAGGCTCGGGCCTCGAGCCGCTCGCCCTCGTGCTCCTCGGCCGCACGTACCTCCACATGGGCGAGCCCGATCAGGCGCGCGTGGCCTTCGAGGACGTCGTCGCGCACTACGCCGACACCGGCTTCGCGGCGCAGGCGCGCAACTTCCTCCAGCGCATGGACGAGGGCTCGACCGTCGACGAAGGCGAGCCGCCCGATCCGGACGCCGAGCCCGACGCAGAGCCGGACGCCGAGCCCGATGCAGAGCCCGACGCCGAGCCCGATCCGGACGCCGAGCCCATCGAAGAGGCGCTGCCGGAGCCCGAGCCCGACGACGGCGATGAGAGCACGACGATCACCGCGCCCGAGACCGACGTCGGCGACTCGGACGACGACGACGACGACAGCTCCGTCAGCGACACGAACGACACGCCGGGCCCCGACCGTCCGACGCCGCCCGAGCCCGATCGCCCGCCGGGCCAGACGCCCTAGGGCGTCGCCTCACACACGATCCAGCGCTCGCTGGCTAGATGACGAGCAGGCCCGCGTCCGCGCATTCGCGCGCGATCTGCGCGGGCGTGGGGACGATCTCGTCGAGGCCGAGCCGTCGCGAGATCTCTCTCGCGGCGCCGCGCACCTCGCGCATCGAGGGCACCGTGCTCGCCACGTCCGACGTGCGACAGCGCGCCCACGCGAGGCGCCACGCCGCGAGGATCAGCGACCCAGCGTCGTGCAGCAGCGCTTGGTGCGCGTCGCGGTGGGCGGCCCAGAACAGGAGCCACTCGTTGGGCATCTTCTCGATGGACGGCATGGACCCTCCTTCGTGAAACGGCGCGGATCGGCGGTGGGACCAGCGCGAGCGGTGCTCGCTTGGCCCGTACCCCGAGGCAGCGTGTCCTCCGCGTATGACGGAGGCTCCGTGAGGACCGCAAGTTTTCGGCGAACGGGCCTGAGCTGACGGCGCTCGGGGAACACCGCGAGACGCCGATCCCGTTCGACGTGCGGCGATCGGCAGGCGCGTACTAAGCTCCGCCGCCTTTTCGGGCCGGCCATGTCGGCGGCCCCAGCTTTCGCGACTCCGCACTTCGCCCAGGACTTCGAATGAGCGAGCAAGAGAAGAAGGACGTGTCCGAAGCGTCCGCGACCGAAGCGTCCGACGTCTCGCCTGCATCCGAGGCCGCGACTGCATCCGAGGCCGCGCCTACATCGGACGCCGCGTCGGCTGCATCGGAGTCCGAGACGGACGCGGCTCCGTCCGAGGCGGCGTCTGCAGACGCAGAGGCAGAGCACGAGATCGGCGCCGCGCCTTCGCGGCCTGCCACGTCCGAGCTCGGCGCATCGTCCGAGTCCGAGCTCACGCCGGGCCCGGCTGCCGAGGCGCCCGCGCCCCCTCTCGCTGCTGCTCCCGTGACGCCGATCCGTCGCCGCCGCACGCCCGCCCAGATCGGCCGCGGCGTGGTGATCACGCTGCTCGGTCTCGTCCCGCTGTTCGGGATCATGGCGCTCGATCACCAGATCGCGCGCGGTCCGCTCTGGGGCATCTTCGCGACGCTCGTGCTCGCGGTGGGCGTGCTCGATCTCGTCGGCCTCTTCACGCCCACGGTCGGCGAGCTCGACGCGGCGCGCTCGTGGCGCGACACGTGGATCGGGCCCGACAAGGGCGAGCCGATCTTCCTCGCGCCCATCGTCGCCATCCCCGTGGCCGTGCTGCTCGTCGTGGGCGGAGCGCTCTTCGCGAGCTGGGCGGCGCTGCCGTGGATCATCATCGCTGCGCTCGCGTGTCTCGTCCCCGCTGCGCTGAGGCGCCCGGGCCTCCTCGTCTTCACGTTCGGCTCCGCGATCATCCTGCCGTTCCTCGGCGCGATGGGCCTCTGGGATCCGTGGGAGACGCACTACGGCGAGGTCGCCCGCGAGATCCTCTCGCGCGACGACTGGATCAGCACGTGGTGGGCGCACGAGGAGTGGTTCTTCTCGAAGCCCATCTTCATCTTCTGGGTCGAGTCGCTCTCGATGGGCGCGCTCGGCGTCGGCTTCCAGCCCGACATGATGCTCTCGCCGTCGCCCGCGCTCGCGCACCCCGAGTGGGCGATCCGCCTGCCGCACTACCTCGAGTCGATCTGCGCGGTCGTCGCGGTGTACGTGGCGATCTCGCGCAACTTCGGCAAGCGCGCAGGAGCGCTCGCGTCGGTCGTGCTCGTCACGATGCCGCACTTCTTCTTCCTGTCGCACCAAGCCATCACCGACATGCCGTTCGTGTCGACGATGACGATCGCGATGTCGTTCCTCATCCTCGCGGTCTCGGAGGATCCGGAGCGCGAGGTGCGCGGCGTGCGCTTCGGCAGCATCGTCCTCTCGTTCCAGCACCTGATCGCGTTCGGCCTCGTCGCGCTGATCACGCCGCAGGCGCTCTACCTCGTCAGCAGGAACGTCACGCTCGTCGAGGGCGGCTTCGCGTGGCACCGCGATCAGTTCTGGTTCGGCTCGGGCGGCGGAAACGCCGGAAACCCCGGCAACCCAGCGCTCCGCGAGATGTTCCCCGCGTACGAAGGCCCCTTCGCGCAGCCCACGGCGCAGGGCCTCTACTGGCTGATCGGCCTCGGCGTGTTGCTGTACTTCCTGCGCAAGGAGCGGCGCGCGCAGGCCTTCGCGATGTTCGGCTTCTACGTGTTCTGCGCGCTGTCGTTCATGGCCAAGGGCATCCCGGGCTTCGCGCTGCCCGGCCTCGTCGCGCTCTTCTTCCTCCTCGGCAGCAAGCGCTGGGCGCTGCTCCTCGAGGGACGCCTGCGCGTCGCGCTCGGCATCGTGACGGTGCTCTCGGTCGGCGGTCCCTGGTACGTGGCGATGTACATCCGCCACGGCTCGGCGTTCACCGATCGCCTCCTCATCCACGATCACATCAACCGCCTCACGGCGGGCGTGCACGGCGACACCGGCAGCGCGGAGTACTTCTTCGAGCAGCTCGGCTTCGGCACCTTCCCGTGGATCGCGATGGCGCCGCTCGCGATCGGCGCGTGGGCCTTCTACGCGCGTCGCGAGAACGCGAGCGCCGAGGAGCGTCGCAAGAGCGACGTCGCGATGCTCGTGGGCCTCTGGGGCACGAGCGCGTTCGTCCTCTTCTCCGCGATGACGACGAAGTTCCACCACTACATCTTCCCGGCCGTGCCACCCGCCGGGATCTTGATCGGCCTCGCGCTCGAGCCGCTGTGGGCGCAGGCCACGACGCACCGCTGGAAGAACGCGCTCGGCACCGTGATCGCGGGCCTCGCGCCGCTGCCGGCCGTGCTCGGCGTGGGCGGCCTCTGGGGCGATCTCCGCGGCATCGCGCCGCGCGTGATCGACGACGAGGTGCTCACCGGTCAGCAGCTGCGCGACTGGGTCACGCAGCACCCGCACCAGAGCTCCTACGCGTGGGCGGGCGCCGCGGCGTCGATCGCGCTCTTCGTGATCGCGTGGCGCGTGCTGCGCCCCGCGCAGGGCGAGACGCTCCCGGTCGCGCAGGCGCAGCCGCTCGCGATCGCGGGCATCTTCACCTCACCCGCGCTGCCCGCCGCGGGCGTGGGCCTCGTGGCGGCGACGGCGCTCGTCGGCGTGGTGGGTCGCGACCTCGCGTGGGCCACGGACTCGCGCCCGTTCGGCTACGAGCGGCTCATCCACCTGTTCGTCTACAACTACCAGCGCAGCTGGCCCGATCAGTTCGACTATCGCCCGATCCTCACGGGCTTCGCGCTCGCGGCGGGCGTGCTCATCGGCCTCGCCGCGCTCTCGGTCTTCCGCGCCACGGCGCTGCGCGCGCTCGTCGGCCTCGCGTTCTCGTTCGCGGTCTGGGGCCTCGACGTGTACCTGCCGGATCTGTCGCCGCACTGGGGTCAGCGCAGCCTCTTCGCGCCCTACTACGAGCGCCGCACCGGCCCCGAAGAGCGCGTGATCGCCTGGCAGATGAACTGGAAGGGCGAGAACTACTACAGCGGCAACGCCTGCTTGATCTTCGTCGACCTCGACACGCGCGCGCTCACGACGTGGGCCGGCGAGCACGACGGCGAGCGTCACTTCGTCGTCCTCGAGCCCTCTCGTGTGGGCGGCCTCCGCTCGACGCTGCGCGGCAGCGAGGTCGTGCGCGAGACGACGACCTACGACAACAACCACTTCATGCTCGTGTCGGTGATCATCGGCCGCACCGGCGAAGCGGCGACCCGCTACCGCGAAGAGCACGGCATCCCGCAGCCCACCGCCGAACAGCTCCAGTGAGCGGGACCCGCGGATCGCCCTGCACCCGTAGCCGTTGACCACGTACGCCTCGCCTCGCACGATGCGTACGTATGCCCCGACTCAACGCATCCCGTCTTCGCGCCGACGTCTACCGGGTCCTCGACGAGGTCATCGAGACTGGGAAGCCCGTCGAGATCGAGCGTCGCGGACACGTGATCAAGCTCGTCCTCGTCCCGGCGGCGAAGAAGCTCGACGCGCTCGTCGAGCGACCCGGCTTCATCCGCGGTGAGCCGAGCGATCTCGCGGAGGTCGGCTGGTCCGGCAGCTGGAAGCCGTGACGCGTCCGAAGGCCGTGACCCCTCCGAAGTCCGTGACCACGACGAAGACCGTCCACCTCGACACCCACGTCGTCGTGTGGCTGCACGCAGGAGTGCTTCGAGAGCTCAGCAGTCGCGCGAAGAGCGTCATCGAGTCGTCGCGCCTCCTGATCTCGCCCGCGGTCCTCCTCGAGCTCGACTTTCTTCGCGAGATCGGCCGCATCCAAGAGGGCGCCGAGCCCGTGCTCGCGGCGCTCGCGACCCGCATCGGGCTGTCCGTGTCAGAGGGAACGTTCGTCGGCGTCGTGGAGTCCGCCCGCTCGCTCACGTGGACGCGGGACCCGTTCGACCGCCTCATCGTCGGACAGTCCGTCTCGGAGGGCTGCTCGTTGATCACCAAGGACCTGATGATTCGAAAACACCACCGCGGTGCGGTCTGGTGAGCCAGCTCGTCGAAGGTCTCGTCACGCGCGCCGTCAGTGGGTTCTTCACCGTCCTCACGGACGATGGTCGAACGCTGACGTGCAAGCTGCGCGGCAAGCTCAAGAAGGAGCGGCAGAAGAGCGAGCTCGCGGTCGCGGGTGATCGCGTGCGCGTCGAGCCGACCGAGGGCGTCGAGGGCGTCATCGACGAGGTGCTCGAGCGGCGCTCGTGGATCGTGCGACGCGAGCCTGGGCCGCGCGGCAAGCACTTCGACGATCTCGTCGTCGCGAACGTCGACGTGCTCGTGATCTGCGGCGCTGCGACCGATCCGCCGCTCCAGCCGGGCCTCGTCGATCGGTTCCTGATCGCCGCCGAGCTCGGCCACGTCAGCGGCCTGCTCGCGGTGACCAAGCGCGACGCGCTCGACGACGCGTCGGACGAGGCTCGCGCACTGCACGAGACGATCGAGATCTACCGACGCATCGGCGTGCCCGTGATCGAGACGAGCGCGCGCTCGGGCGTGGGCGTCGAGGCGCTGCGCGAGGCGCTCTCGGGCAAGGTCTCGGCGTTCATGGGCAAGAGCGGCGCGGGCAAGTCGAGCCTCGTCAACGCGCTCGATCCGAGCCTCGCCTTGGCCGTCGGCGAGATCAGCGACGCGAGCAAGAAGGGCCTCCACACCACGCGCGTCGCCACGCTGCACGCGTTCGGTGAGGGCTGGCTCGTCGACACGCCGGGCCTCCGCGAGCTCGCCCTGCCAGACCTCGACGTCGCCACGCTCACGTCGCTCTACCCCGAGCTGGCCGCGCTCGGCCTGTGCCAGTTCACCGACTGTCGCCACACGCGCGAGCCCGGCTGTATGGTGCGTCCTGCGATCGAGCGCGGCGAGATCGCGAGCTTCCGCGTCGACAGCTTCAAGAAGCTGCTCGAGCCGGCGTAAGGGCACCGAGTCACGAGGTAGGGCGGGCTCGTCCCCCGCCGCTCACGGGACGCAGCAGGTCGGCTCCACGAGCGGGTGGAGCGAGGCCACCCACAAGAGATCGGCGTCGAGCAGATCGACGGGCACGGGAGCGCCACCCGCCGTCAGCAGCATCGTCTCTGCGCTCGCCCAGTCCCTGTCGTCGCCGCGGAGGACGAATCCGTCGCCGCGCGGAGCGCTCACACGATCGGGCATCGCCGCGTCGGCGCCGAAGACGCTCTCGATGCGGATGCGATCGATCACGCCGCCCGGCAGGTCGAATTGCGCGAGGTCGTAGCGCGTCGCGAAGAGGAGGTCGGTGTCGCTGAACCCATCGAAGAACTCCCACCGTCGACGCGACCACACGCCCGTGCGCGCGTCCCGGACGGCCACCGTGTAGGCCTCGGGCTCGGTGATCGGATCGCCCTGCTCGAGCACCACGAGGTCGTCGCCGAGGCCGTCGTACACGACGAAGCTCGCCTGGAAGCCGACCTCGAAGCCCACGCGGTCGACGCTCGGCTCGAGCGTGGTGTCGCCGCCCACGAAGGGCAGCGCGGCGCCCTGTGGCGAGGTCGACGGGGGCGCGACGAGCAGGTTGCCGATCGTGAGCTCGGGCGCGAGCAAGAGCGCACCCGGCGTCGTGATCGGGAACACCAGCTCGATGCCGCCCTCGACGAGCATGGCGGATCGCAGCGCATCGGACGCGTCCCAGCTCGATCCCACCACGGTCACGCCGCCGGTGCGCGAAGGGCTCGCGCAGACGTCCCAGCTGGCGACCACGCGGAACGTCTCGTCCACGAGCTCGTCGCAGTCGTCGTCGAGCCCGTTGCACTGCTCGGGCACGCCTGGACAGAACGCGTCGGTGCCCGTCGCGTCCGTGTTGGCGTCGATCTCGGAGTAGGCGTCGTCGTCGATCGCAGCGTCGTCGAGCCCGACGTCGAACCCAGCGTCGAGTCCCACCGCATCGATCGCGGCATCGATGGGCGCGCCGGCATCGATCGCGGCATCGATCCCACCATCGCGCGCCTCGAGGCCAGCGTCGGTCCCGGCATCGGGCACATAGCCAATGCGTCCGCAGGCTCCCAGCGCGACGACGATGACCAAGAGCTGCGCGAGGTCATCTCCTCGAGACCGCGCGCCGGCCGTGGGGCGGGCTCGCGTCATGTGGCGTTCGGCACGCTCGCGCCTTCCACGGCGACGCGCGGGCCGAGGATGCGATCGACGAGCACCTTCGGGGTCTCGAAGAGCATCTCGTCCTCGCCGGGGCCGTGCTTCGTCCGGTGCGTGGTGACGAGCGTCGTCTTGCCGCGCGCCACGCGGTGGCCCTCTTTCTCGCTCGTCACTTCATACGCGACGCTCACGCGCGTCTCGTGCTCGGTGAACCACGCGGCCACGCGGAAGCGCTCGCCGTAGCGCAGCGGCTTGATGTGACGCGCGCGCGTCTCGACCACGTAGAAGCCGAGGTTCATCGGGATCATGTCGATCGCGTCGATCTTGTGCGCGCGGAAGAGCGCGGTGCGCGCGATCTCGAAGTACTTGTAGTACCAGCCGTGCCACGCGACGAAGAGCGGATCGAGGTCGTGGAACGGCACCTCGAGCGTGATCGACACGGCGTCTGCGGGCGCGCGCCGTCGCATCTCGCCGGCCTCTCGTTGTTCTCGACTCGTCATGCTGATGCGCCGTCCATCGTGCCTGATCGCGATCAGGGCGCCACGCCCGAGAGGATCGCGCGCAAGAGCACCACGTCACAGCCGATCGGCCCGCCCGCTCCGGATGCGGTCGCGAACGGGCTCGCCACGTCGAGCTCCCAGTCGTTCGCGCTCGGCGAGACGAAGCCGATGTCGAGCACGCTCGCCACCACCGTGCTCGAGCCCCCGTAGATGTCGGGCCGCGGCCCGATCAGCGCGAGGTTCCTCAGATCGGGGAACGCCGTGCTGCCCTCGTCCGAGCCGACCGTGAAGCCGAACGCGCCGAGCGCCAGGATGCTGTCGCGCACGGTGATCGAGCCGCGCGCGCCGACCTCCGCGAGGAGGCCGTTCTGGATCGCGCCGGGCGCCGTCACGTGATCGATCACGATCTCGGAGATGGGCCCGGCTCCGCCCGCGAGCATCTGCACGATGCGCCCCGTGTCCGCGCCGAAGCGGCCGAGCACGATCGGCTCGAGCAGCGAGTACCCGATGTACACGCGAGCGAGCGGCGGGCCGGTGTCGGGACCTGCAGAGAGCGAGAAGCCCTCGGGCACGTCGCGCACGTGGTTCCACACGAACGTCACGTCCGACACGCGCCCCGAGCCGCCGCCGCCGAGATCGCCCGGCACGATCGACAGCGCGCGCGCGCCTCCGCCTCTCGTGCTCTCCCAGGCCCGCTCGATCACGTTGCCCGCGATCAGCACGCGCTCGGCGTCGTAGATGCCGATCAGCGGACCGGTCGGCCACTCGGTGCCCGCGTAGCTCGGATCGGGCGGATACCAAGTGAGCGGTCGCGTGATGTGGTTGCCGCAGATCGCGGCGTCACGCGGCGCGCTCTCCGGCGTGACGGGCACCTCCGTGCCGAACACCACGCCCTCGCCGCTCGACTCGAGGTGGTTGTCGAGGATCGCGATCGAGTGGCTGAACGTGTAGAGCAGCACCGCGGGGCGCGGACCGCGGAGCGCGTGGATCTCCGACACGTGGCTGTGCATCAGCACGGTGCGCGCGCCGTTCAGCTCGAGCCCCGCGCGCGCGTCGCGGGCGTCCGAGCCGTGCACGTAGAGCCGATCGACGATCAGATCGGTCGCCGCCGCGGAGGTCCGCACGATCGACGGCGCATCGGGCGCGTCGGTCACGATCTCGACGCCGACGATCCGCACGTTCGGCGCGTCGATGGCGAGCGACGGCAAGGAGCCTCCCGTCACGATGCGCGCGAGCGCGGGCGCGTCGGCAGGCACGACGCGCGTGCCCGGCGCGACCGCCGCGTCGATGCCGCGCGTCCGGATCGTGAGGTCGCCCCGCGAGACCACGTACGCCGACCGGTAGCTCACGCCCGGCTCGAGCTCGAGCACGTCGCCGGGCAGCGCAGACGCGAGCGCCGCCGTGAGGGCCGCCGTGTCGGCCACGGGCACGACGCGCACCTCGATCGGAGGCGTCGGCGCGACGATCGTCGGCAGCGTCACGCCCATCGGCGTGAAGCCGATCACACACTCCGAGGGCAGACCCACCACGGGCACTCCCGCGTCGCGATCGAGCGAGGCATCGAGCGCCGCGTCGGGCATCGGCGCATCGATCGAAGGCGCGTCGAGGTCGGGCGCGTCGGCCATCGGCGCGTCAGGCATTGGCGCGTCAGGCATCGGCGCGTCGAGCCCAGGCGCGTCGATCGCCGCGTCGATCGAGACCGCGTCGACGGCGGCGTCGAGCCCAGGCGCGTCGACCTCCGTGAGCGGGTCGTAGCCGATGCGACCGCACGCGGGGAGCGCGACGCTGAGCACGAGCCACGCCCCCCAGCCCCTCACGGCGTCACTCGTCGCCGTCGCTGGTCGGCAGCGACATGCCCTCTTCGATCTTCAGCCACATCGCCGTCTGATCGCCCACGTAGACGAGGCTCTCGCCTTGGTAGAAGCGGAGGTCGTAGCGCGCGAGCGTGCGCTTCGATCCCCTTCGCACCTTGGTCGCCTGGCACTCGATCTCGATCGGCACGCCAGGCGTCGCGAGCGCCTTGAAGCGCGCGTCGTGGATGCGACCGCCGTAGCCGATCCAGCCATCGGCGTGGCGCAGATCGAGCACGTAGTAGGCGTGGACGAAGCCGGCCATGCCCGTCATGTGCACCATCAAGCCGCCCGACACGTGGCGCGGGTGCTTGAGCGGATGCACGCGCTGCTCGCGCGTGATCGGCAGGTCGTCGTGCGTGGGCATGCGCGCGCGGATCAGGCTCTTCTCGCGATCGACGACGAGGATCTCGTCGAAGAGCATGCCGCCAGGCGCGTACGGACAGTCGTCGATGAACGCTCGGTCGATGGGCATGTGCGCGCGCTCAGACCTTGAGGGCCTTGTCGTCCGTCTTGCTCTCGCTCTTGGCGGCCTTGGCCTTCTCGGCCACGCGTCGCGTCCAGAGCAGCGTGCCCGCACCGAACAGCAGTGAGAGGAACGCCGCGCCCGTCGTGATCCACAGGCCCATGCCCGTGTGCGCGACGAAGAGCTGGAAGAGCACGTACGCCGCGTAGCCGAAGAGCAGCACGCTCACGCCGATCGCCACGTAGGCCGTGTACCGAAAGCCCGTGAACGCGATCGCCGCCAGCGCGGTGCCGAGCACCGGCACGACGATCACCGCGATCGACGGAGTGCCCGCGAGCGAGTCCTGCTGGAGCAGCGAGAGGCCGCTCAAGAGCACGGTCTCGTCGCCCTCTTCGAGCTGCCTCCGCACCCACGGCAGGAAGAAGCCCACGAGCATCGCGAGGCCCGTCGCGCCGATCAGCACGCGGAACGCGATCGGCACGGCGTTCGGATCGGGCTTCTTGTCGCTCTTGGGCGCGCCCTTGTCGTCGCCGCTCTTCGCGAGCTCACCCTTGTCGGTCTTGTCGGCCTTGTCGGCGAGAGGGAGCGCGAGGTCTTCGTCCTTGACGGTCGTGTCGGCCATAGGTGGCCCGACTCTATCCGGAACCCTCGGATCCGCGCACGTTCGCGGTACGGTCGTCGGCTGTGAGCGAGCCTGCGCGTCCGAGGCCGATGTTGCCGATCGCGATCGGCGCGATCGTCGTGGTCGTGCTCTTGCTCGTCGCCGTGGTGGTCGTGCGGCTCGCCCGCGTGCCCGAGATCCCGAGCCCGCCCGTAGGCCTCGAAGAGCTCGGCTCGCCACCCGCGACGAGCGCGATCGACGTGATCGATCGCGAGTCGCGCCGGCTCGCCGCGGCGCCCGGGCCCGACCTCGTGCACGATCGCTTCCTCGACTCCACGGGCGAGGACGAGCTCGTGCTCGACGACGCGCTCCGTGCGGCGATGGCGAGCCTCGAGCCCACGCAGCTCGTCGACCGCTCCGATCTCGTCGAGCTCGTGTACAGCGGCGCGCCGATGGTCGACCGCTGCACGGACATCGAGGCGCGCTGCCCTGGGATCGAGGTGGTGCGCGCCGCGCAGTCGGTGGAGCTCGTCGTGCTCGATCGCTGGATCGCCGGCGATCGCGAGGGTGCTGCGCGCCTCCTCGCCCGCGCGCTCGTCGCTTCGCTCGAGCTCGCCCAGAGCGGACGGTCGGTGACGTCGCAGCTCGTCGGCATCGCCGCGCTGCTGCGCGCGACGGGCCTCGCTGTGATGCTCCAGCGCGACGGCCTCGTCCTCGAGGGTGCGCTCCGCGCCGCGATCGAGCCCATCGTCGAGGCGTCCGTCGATCTCGGACGCGGCTGGATCGTCGAGATGCACCGCGCCGCGCACGCCCTCCGCACGATCCCGCCCTACGGCATCGTCGAGCAGCTCACGTTCGATCGTCCCAGCACGGCGCGCGAGCTCTACGCGGGACAAGAGGCGTGTGTGAGGTACGCGCGCGACCCGAGCGCGCCTCGTCCTGCCGCGCTGCCGATGCCTTCGTCGGAGCAGATGCTGCTGTCGAGCCAGACCGAGCTCGCGCTGCTCAACGCCGTCCTGCCGGACTGCGCGACGATGATCGACGCGGCGCGCACCCGCCTCTCGCGCGCTTCGGTCCGAGCGCGCGGGCTCCTCGCGCGACCTTGACGCACCCCACGGGGGAACCCACAACGCGCGCCGCCATGCTCGACCTGCCCACGCTCGAAGCCGCGCTCGATCCCGTGCTCGATCCCGTGTTCGAGAAGCCGATGCGCGCCATCGGCTCGCTCGTGGACGTGAAGCTCGACGGCACCAAGGCCTCGCTGCGCATCAAGCTGCCGTCGCCCTCGCCGACCATCGAGGCCAAGGCGCGCCGTCGCCTCGACGAGGCGTGCAAGCGCGTGGGCGTCACCGAGGTCGCGATCACGATCGACGTCGAGGTCCCGACGCGCGAGGTCATGGGCGACGACCCGATCCCCAGCGTGCGCAACGTGATCCTCGTGATGTCGGGCAAGGGCGGCGTCGGCAAGAGCACCACGGCCGTGAACCTCACGCTCGCGCTCAACAAGCTCGGCCACCGCGTGGGTCTCCTCGACGCCGACATCTACGGCCCCTCGATCCCCACGATGATGGGCGTCTCGGGCCAGCCGATCTCGAAGGATGGCAAGCACATGTCGCCGCTCGAGCGGTTCGGCGTGAAGATGATGTCGATCGGCTTCCTGCTCGAGGACGACAAGCAGGCGGTCGTGTGGCGCGGCCCGATGCTCCACGGCGCGCTCCAGCAGTTCCTCTCGGACGTCGACTGGGGCCCGCTCGACTTCCTCGTGCTCGACCTCCCGCCGGGCACCGGCGACGTCGCGCTGACGATGGCGCAGAAGCTCAAGGTGACGGGCGTCGTGATGGTGACGACGCCGCAAGAGGTCGCGCTCCAAGACGTCTACAAGAGCGTCTCGATGTGCCAGAAGCTCTCGCTCCCGATCCTCGGCGTGATCGAGAACATGAGCTACTTCGTCGACCCCGCGGGCCTGCGCCACGAGCTCTTCGGCAAGGGCGGCGGACAGAAGATCGCCGACTTCGCGCAGGCGCCGCTCATCGGGCAGATCCCGATCGTGCCCGCCGTGCGAGAGCAGGGCGACAAGGGCCTCCCGATCGTGCAGGCCCAGCCCGACAGCGAGGTCACCCAGGTGTTCCTCACGGTGGCCGAGGTGCTCGTCGAGAAGATCCTCCGCGATCACTTCGAGCGCACAGGCGGTCAGAAGCTCCCCGCCGGCAAGGGCCCCACGCGCCTCAAGATCATGCGGTGATGCTCGCTCCTTCGGCCGCGCTCTGCCGCGCCGGATCCGCACTGCGACGCAACGACACGGCCGCTCGAGTGGCCACGCGACCCACGAATCGCCCAGATTCATCAGTGAACTCGCGCGATGACCGACGCCGATCGCTGGCACACCCTCTGCTCACGCGCGCGCTCGTGGACACGCATAGCTTCCTCCTCGACGACTCCGACCCGACCGAGATCGATCGGATCCCCTCGCACCTCCTGCGCGTCCCGCCGCCGGCGAAGCCCGCAAAGAAGACGCCGTCGGTGATCCCGCCGCCGCTGCCCCTCTCGCTCACTCGCAAGGTCGAGCCCGCGCGCCTCACGGAGTCGGACGAGGTCTGGCTCGAGACGCTGCCGCTCTCCACGCGCGCCGTCCTCGAGGCCGCGCGACACGCCCCGAGCGAGTGGCCGTTCGCGCCCCGCCTCGAGCACGCCGTGATCCGTCCGCTCGTGAGCGACGGCACCGTGCCCCTCGTCTCCGCAGAGCTCGAGCTCATCGACGCGTAGCGGCGAGGCACGCCTCGCCCGTGAGAAGGGGCGAGCGCAGACTCGGGCGATGGATCCGATCGTCTCGATCACCGAGCTCGTCGCCTCGCTCGCGAGCCTCTCGCCGCCCGTCGTCGTCGACGCGCGCCGCTCGCGCGAGCCGTTCCTCGCGTCGCACCTGCGAGGCGCGCGCTGGGTCGATCTCGATCACGACCTCGCAGCGCACGGCGGCGACGCGAGCGACGGCGGGCGTCATCCGCTGCCGAGCCCCGAGGCGTTCGCGCAGACGCTGTCGCGCCTCGGCGTGACGCCGGACAGAGACGTCGTCGTCTACGACGATCAGGGCGGCGCGCTCGCGGCCTCGCGCTTCTGGTGGATGCTGCGCGCCTACGGTCACGACCGTGTGCGCGTGCTCGACGGCGGCTGGGCCGCGATCACCGACGCGGCCTCGCGCGACGAGCTCTCGCTCGAGAGCGGTGACGCCGACGATGCGTCGTCTCGTCATCCCGTGCGCGAGTGGAGCGCGCCCACGGCGTCGCGCGACGAGGTGAACCGTGCGCGCGTCGATCCCTCGCGCCTCGTCATCGACGTGCGCGCGGCCGATCGCTTCCTCGGCAAGAACGAGACGATGGATCCGGTCGCGGGCCACATCCCGGGCGCGATCAACGCGCCGTACGCGAGCACGAACCTCGACGCAGCGGGCCGCTTCCTCGACGCGACCACGCTCGCCGAGCGCTACGGCGCGATGCTCCGCGGTCGCACGATCGAGCGCGCGATCGTGCACTGCGGCTCGGGCGTCACCGCATGCCACACGCTGCTCGCGCTCGAGCGCGCGGGCTTGTCGGGCGCGAAGCTCTACGTGGGCAGCTGGAGCGAGTGGTGTCGGAGGCCGGAGCTGCCTCGAGAGACCTCGGGCCTCTGAGCTCATTTAACCGGGCGTAATTCGGAAGGACCCCGCGCGAGGCGCATGTCTCGGCGCGAGGTCCCCATGAACCGACGCACGTTCCTTCTCACCACCAGCGCCACGGCCGCCGCGCTCGTCACCGGCTGCTCCGCCACGCACGATCCGCTCGCTGACGCAGGCACCCCGCCCCAGCACGACGGCGGCATGCTCGTCCCCGACGCGAGCATGCTGCGTGACTCTGCGGTCGTCGGCGCGCTCACCATCGCGACCGCGTTCGTCGTCAACCTCAACGACCCGTCGTGCACGCACAACGGCCACACGGCGTACGTGCAGCCGGGCGCGTGGGACCACGACGTGGAGATCAGCTTCCTCGGCGGCAGCCACGAGGTCCGCTTCTGGGTGAGCGAGCTGATGCAGCTCCAAGCGGGCGAGCGCATCCCATTCGCGACGATGGGCGCGGGCCCCGGACACGGGCACTGCGGCACCGCGTGGCGCGCCGAGGTCGGCCCGTTCGACGACACGCTCGTGGACGAGTGCACGCCGCGCGGCACCGCCGTCTGCGAGGGCTGAGCGTGTCCGAACGAATCAATGGTGGGTCCTGGATGCGATTGGTACGTTGGCGGGCAGCGAGGAGGTTTCGATGACTGATCCGAACGTCGTTCCGCCGTGGAAATTCTGGCACCCGCTCCCGTTCTGGCAGGTGATCGTGATCGCGTTCGTGATGCAGATCATCTGCATCATCCCGCTGGTCGCGATCAACCAGCTCGCGGGCATCGCCATCCCGGAGTGGATCGCGAGCGGCATCGCGGGCGCAGGCATGTTCGTCGCGGTGCGCTTCTTCGCGAACCGTCGCCTCGCCGCAGGAGGCTGATCTCACGCGAGGGGCGTCGAGCGATCGTGCGCGAAGTGCGATGCTCGCCGTGTGCTGCGGCAAGATGTGGAGGTGTCGATCCCCGTCGAGGGCGTTCACGCGCGCCATGCGAGCGTGCGCGCGCCGAGCTTCGGCGCGTCGATCCTGCGCACGTCGGGCCTCGCCACGGACTGGGGCCTCCAGACGCGCTTCACCTCGTACATCGCGAGGCAGCGTCGTCCTCAGCTCTCGATCGTGCTCGCGGGCCGCGGCTACGTCGCGACCGACGGCGTGACGACGAGCCTCGGCGTGGGCGACGCGCTCGTGCTCGACCAGGCGCGCGGCGATCACGAGGGCTACGCGGGCGCGCCATGCGAGGTGCTGATCCTCGAGTGGGAGCCCGACACCGGCCTCGGTCCCGCGCACGTGGGACGCCCGTTCGTCGGTCGGCTGGGCCCGCGTGATCTCGCGCGACTGTCGGCGCTCTCCGCGCGCTTCTCCGAGACCACACCGCTCGCGTGGATGATCGAGCTCGTCGCGATCCTTCGCGCGCTCGGCCTCGGCGCGACCTCGCTGCCGCGCGCACCCTCGATCGCGAGCGAGCGCGTCGACGCGCTCTACCGCGCGCTCGGCGACGTGCGAACGCAGCTCGATCGCCACCCGTCGCTCCCCGAGCTCGGCGAGTCGGTGGGCCTCTCGGAGCGCCAGACGCGCCGCGATCTCGAGGCGCTCGAGACCGAGTTCGCGATGCCCATCGACGGCTTCCGCGACGCGCTCTCCGACATGCGCATGAGCCACGCCCAGCAGCTCCTCTCGATCGAGTCGCTCTCGCTCGCTCGCGTCGCGCAGCTCAGCGGCTTCCGCTCGACGATCGCGCTCAACCACGCGTTCACCTCGCGCTGCGCCCAGACCCCCGGCGACCTCCGCACCCTCCTCGCCCACCGCTGGCGCTGACCGGGGTCACTTCTCCGTCTCCAACTCCCCGGAAACATTGGGCGCGATCAGCACACCGTGCAGACGTGCGTACTTCGGCGTCGCCGGCGCACCTTCCTCTCGCGCCCACGGACCTGCCGGACGCTTCGCGGAGCTCTCTTGCAGCGAAGCACGCGCTCCCCGCAGACCTGGGCGGAGCTCTTCGGGGCTTCACGTTTCGTTGTATACAAATCGATTGCATACAATCGAACTGGCGTCAGAGTGTGCTCACGCCGAACGAACACGGCGCACCAAGGAGAGAGCACCATGAGCGCCCACGTCCCGAGCCCCGTCCTCTACACCGCCACCGCCACCGCCTTCGGAGGCCGTGAGGGCCGCGTCGCCTCGGACGACGGGATCCTCGAGCTCCAGGTCACTCCGCCGAAGACCATGGGCGGCAAGGGTGGCGCGACGAACCCCGAGCAGCTCTTCGCCGCGGGCTACTCCGCGTGCTTCGGCAGCGCCGTCGCGCATGTCGCGCGCGTGCAGAAGATCAAGACCGGCCCGGTGGAGATCACCGCCAAGGTCGGCATCGGCCCCCTCGAGTCGAGCGGCGGCCACGGCTTCGGCCTCACTGTCGCGCTCGAGGCCAAGATCCCCGAGCTCTCGCGCGAGCAGGCCGAGGCGCTCGTCCACGCCGCGCACCAGGTGTGCCCCTACTCGAACGCGACCCGCGGTAACGTCCCAGTCACTGTGACGGTCATCTGACCGTCACAGTGACTTTGTTTCCCGCGCCTCCGGCGCTCGATGCGGGGGCTCGACCCCCGCACCCCCATCGCTCCTTCGTCGCTTTGCTCCTCTATCGCTCGCGCCTCTCGGGGGCTCTGCCCCCGCCGGCTGGCTCCCCCCAAGAAACGGCTGGCTCCACCAAGGAGACGGGCAACTTCCATGAGCCTCCGACTCGACGATCAGCTGTGCTTCTCGCTCTACGCGGCCTCGCGCGCCGTGACGGCTGCGTACGCGCCGCTGCTCGCGCCGCTCGGTCTGACGTACCCGCAGTACCTCGTGATGTTGGTGCTGTGGGAGACCGACGGCGTGTCGGTGAAGCAGATCGGCGAGCGACTCGCGCTCGACTCGGGGACGCTCACGCCGCTGCTCAAGCGCCTCGAGGCGCAGGGCCTCGTCGGCCGCAGCCGCAGCGAGCAAGACGAGCGCGTCGTCGAGATCCGGCTCACCGCGGACGGCAAGAAGCTCAAGCAGCGCGCGCGCTCGATCCCCGAGAAGCTCGGCTGCAACTTCGGCATGCCCGTCGACGACATCATCCGCCTCCGCGAGCAGCTCCGATCGCTCACGAGCGCGACCCGCACCTCGAGCGCCGACGCAGATCCGTGAACGTCGACGCGCCTCCGCGCGCGTGAGAGCCTGCGCGCGTGGACGCTGGGGACTACCTCCGAATCGCGCTGCTCGTCGTGGTCGCGCCGCTGCTCGTCACGCTCGTGTCCGCGGCGCGCCTCCGCATGCGGCGCTCTCGTCGAACGCGCGCGCCGTGGGACGACGTCACCGAGGCGCACCGCGCGACGGTCGCCGAGAGCGCGCTCGCGCTCCAGCACCACGGCTTCGTGCTCGCGGGACCGGTGTGGCTCGAGCCCCCCGAGGTGACGGACGACGACCGCGACGTGGTCTTCCAGCTGCACGACGCAGAGCAGCGCACGTACGCCTACCTCCGCGTGTACGGCGCGCGGCGCCAGCGACCGGTGAGCGTGACGCTCGAGTCGTTCGACGACGCCGGCGGTCGCCCGCTCCTCCTCGTGACCGAAGGCGCGCACACCGTGCCCGCGCTCGAGGCCAGCACGCAACTCGAGGTCGTGTCGGCGCCCGATGCGTCCGACGTGCCCACGCTGCTCGCGCGCCATCGCGCCGCGACCGCGTCGCGACAGCTGCTGCGCGTCGAGCCAGACGAGGCGCTCGCGCTCTCCGATCGAGGTCACGGCGCGTGGATCGACGAAGGCCTCGCGAGCGGTCGGCTCGTCGTCGAGGGCGAGAGCGCGCGCTTCTCGCTGCTCGGTGCGCTTCGCGTCGCCGCGTGGCTCCGCTTCCGCAGCGGCGCGCTGCGCGCGCTCAACGCAGAGACGCAGCGAGGCGCGACCGAGCTTCCGCCCGATGCCGAGCTCGAGGCGCGCAACCACGTGCGCCTCGAGTCCGTCGAGCGACGGCCCATGCCGCGGCCGCTCGCGCTCGTCCTCTTCGTGTTGGGCGCGGGCCTGTCGGCGCTGTGGTTCTCGTCGAGCGATCCCGTGCTCGGGCTCGCGCTCCTCGCCGTCGTCTTCGTGCACGAGCTCGGTCACGCGCTCGCGATGCGTCTCCTCGGCTACGGCGACACGCGCATCTACTTCATCCCCGGCTTCGGCGGCGCGGCCGTCGGTCAGAAGCGCGACGCGTCGATCCACGTCGAGGGCGTCGTCCTCCTCGCGGGCCCGCTGCCGGGTCTCTGCGCAGGCCTCGTGCTCGCGCTCGTGCTCACGCAGCTGCCCACGGACGCGACGTGGGAGGCGCTGCGAGAGCCGCTGTTCGCGCTCGCGCTCGCGGCGATCCTCGTGAACTACGTGAACCTCCTGCCTGCGATGCCGCTCGACGGCGGTCGCCTCGCGCAGCGCATCACGTCCGGGATCCACCCGCTCCTCGACGTCGCGTTCCGCGTGTTCTCGATCCTCCTCCTCGCGCTCGGCGCGCTCGCGATGGGCGACTTCCTCTTCGGCATGCTCGCGGTCGTCCTCGCGCTGCAGACGCCCGCGACCTACCGCGCGGCCGTGCTCGAGCGCGACCTCCGCGCGCGCGGCGCGGGCGAGTGGAGCGAGCGACAGCGCCTCGTCGAGATCTACCGAGGCGCCACCGTGCGCGGCGCCGTCGCCCGACGCGCCCTCGCGACGCAGGTGGCCCTCCGCCTCGCAGCACCACCCTCCGCGCTGTGGTCACGCGCCCTGTGGGCAGCGATCTACGTCCTCGTGCTCGTCGCCCCGCTCGCGTTCGCGTTCACCGCGCTCCTGGCCCTCGTCGTCGCGAACCTCCCTTGAGTCCCGCTCCGCGAGACGACGCCGATCACAGCGTGCCGGTGTCCCACGCGCAGATCGTTCGTGCGTTCGGCGGTGTCTGATCTTCGGCGCCCCAGCGTCCGCCCGTGGGTCCGTCGCCGCTGACCAGCGGGTGCTGATGGAAGTAGCTGTCTGCCGCGGGTGGGCCGTTGATGCGAGAGGCCACGAAGAGGTTGCGGCAGCCGTCTTCACCCTCGCGGTTGGGGTCGACGCCATAGCCGACGATTCGCGCGGGGAGCGCACCCACCACATCGTCGCAGGTCGCTGACCGCGTCAGGCGCGAGCTCCCATCGGCGAACTGACAGTCGTAGATCGGCATCGTCGCGCCGTCGGTCGGTGCGACGTAGAGGTGGAAGCGCGAGCCCTCGTCGAACGTGTATCCGTCGGCGTCGAGGAGCGTCGGGTCGACGGCATAGCGGTACGCGAGGAAGGGCGTGGTGCGCACCCCGCGGTGCACGGGCACGCGACAGTGCTCGTCGATCGCGCCGTCGCAGTCCTCGTCCATCCCCACGCAGCGCTCCGCGCTCATCGTGCACGCGTCGCGCGCAGCGTCCATGTCGGCGTCGACCACCGAGGTGGCGTCGGGCAGAGGCGCGTCCGACATGCCCGCGTCGCGCGGTCCTGCGTCGTCGCCGACGGCCATCGACCCGGCGCACGCGTTCATCGCGTGATCGCAGTACGTCTCGCCGGGGCAGAGATCGTCGGTCGGCTCGATGCACACGCGGCTCACACACGCAGGAGCTCCGGCGCACGCTGAAGAGGGCTCGCAGTCTTCATCGCCCGCGCAGAACGTGGGCTCCCGTTCGCACGCGTCGCCGAGCAGCGCGCGATCACAGCAGAGCGGCTCCGTCGCGGGATCATCCGGGTCGCAGCGCGGATCGACGCATTGGCCCTCGAGACACTCCTCGAAGCCAGGCGTGCCGCCGGGCCGCGGGCACGTCACGCCGAGGCACGCGGTGCCGAGCGGCACGCGGAGCACACGATCGTTCGCGAGCGTCGTCACGACGCAGCGCTCGACCAGCACCGCCCCCGAGTCACCGACGCCTCCAGGGCTCGGTCGACGAAGCCGCGCGCGCACGGCATGCGTCCCGAGCGCGAGATCGCGCAGCTCCGCGACGGTGAGCATCCCGGCGCCGAGCGCGTCCTGATCGCTCGCCGCGAGAGCGCGTCCTTCGCGTGCGCTCTCGCCGCCTTCACAGTCCGCGCGTCCTGCGTAGAGGATCACCTCCACCCAGCTCGCCTCGGGGCCCGCGCGGAAGCCCGACTGCACGCGGACCGTGAGCGAGGGTCGCGCGGCCGAGCAGCCCAACAGCGTCCCGACCGCGGCCGCGAGCGCCACCGACTTCCATGACATCGATCGCGAGTATCGCCGAGACGGCGCGCCAGTGTCTGCGCTCACGGCTCCGCGGCTGCGTAGCCGCCGGGCGCCGACAGCGGGTGCGTGAACATCCACAGGCTCTGACCGGTGGCGACGAGCGCGAGGCGATGCGGCGCGAGCCAGTGACGCGACGCCTCTGCGATCGCGGCACGATCCACCGCGCGGAGCGCATCGATCGCGCGCGACGGTGAGGGTCGCTCGCCTCGCACGTTCGCATCGAGGACCGCATCGGCGAGCGACGCGCCGTCGTCCCATCGCCACAGCTCTCGCGCGATCTCGAGGCGACGCGCGCGATCGATCTCGTCGTCGGTCAACGCGGCCGCATCGCCCAGGCGATCGAGCTCCTCGAAGAGCAGATCGAGCACCGCGCCGAGCTGCGGCGTCTCCACCGTCGTCCCGAAGCGCACCACCGAGTGCGTGCCGCGATCGAGCACCGTCGCGTGCGCGCCGTAGGTCTCGCGCCGCTCTTCACGGAACACCTGGTTCGGTCGCGACGAGTACATCCCGCCGAGGATGCGCACCGCGATGCGAAAGGCAGCGTGATCGGGCGCATCGACCGCAGGCCCAGCGGCCATCGCCGTGATCTCGCCCAGCGTTCCGTCGCTCCCGTAGCCGCGCACCTGCGGACGCGGCGGCTCCCACACCCGAGCCTCCAACGTGCGCGGCGCGGCGTGCGCCGTGGCCGCGATGTCGCGCGTCGCCTCCATCAGCACGCGCTCGAGCTCGTCGCGATCGACGTCTCCCACCACGACGAGGCGCATGCGCGAGGGCTCGAACACCTGCGCGATCCGTTCGCGCACGCGCGTCGAGAGCACCACGTGACGGCCGACGTTCGGGTTGGCGTACACGGCCTCGGCCGAGCGCCCGCCGTACACACGCGCGACGAGGTCGTGCTCGAGCCGCGATGCGGACGCCGCCCCGCTCGACTCTCCCGCGCGCTGCAAGAGCGACTCGGAGATCGCACGACCGCTCGCGACCCGCACGAGCTCCACCGCGCGCGTGAGGGTGGTCGATGGGTTCGTCTCGACCGACAGCGAGAGCCCGCGGGCGTCGAGGCTCACGCTCGCGTCGAGGTGACGGTCGAGCGCGTACCGCATCGCCACGTCGGTCGCGACGGAGCCTCCGTCGCCGAGGTAGCCGCCGCCCGCGAAGAGCGCGAGGTGACCGAGCAGCGCGTCCGGTCGCTCGACGACGTGGACGTGGATGCCGCACGGCAAGACGAAGTCCTCGATCGCCAGCGGTGCCGCCACGAGCTCGGGCTCCGTCGGCGTCGGTCGATCCGGCAGCGCGAGGTGCGACGCGAGCGGCTCGCGCGGAGGAGGCAGCGCGACGCGCGGCGTTGCGCACGCGACGAACGAGCACATGCCGAGCGCTGCGAGGGAGAGTGTGTTCGTCCTCATGGGACCACCACCCGCGTCACGAGGCGTCCCTCGAACGGCGCGCGCGCCGAGGCGTTCAGCGACACGAGCAGGCGCCGACTGATCGGCAGCCACCGACGAAACGCCGCGCGGACAGCGGCAGGATCGAGCGCGTCGTAGCGCCCGATGTCGGCCACCGGATCGTAGAAGCCGCTTGCGAAGCCACCGGGTCGTCGCGACAGCATGAGCGCACGATCGCTGCGTGAGGTCGCGGACAACGCGACGTTCTCGAGCACGGCGAGCCTCGCGCTCTCGAGGTCTGCACCCGATGGCGCGCGCGCATGACGCTCACCCAGCGCCTCGTCGATCGCGTCGCGCGGGATCTGCGTGCCGAAGCGCCGCGGCACCTCGACGAGCACGTAGAGCTCGCTCGACACGTCGGAGCTCGCCTGTCGCGCGGCCACCGTGAGCCCGTGCTCATCGAGGCGTTCCTGCACGTCCCACTGGAGCAGGCGCGCGGCGATGTCGAGGGCCGCGTCGTCGTCCGTGCCGTACGGCGGCGTGGGCCAGATCACGCTGAGCTGATCGGTCGCGCGCGGCATGTCGATCAAGAGGCGTCGCTCCTCGTCGAGGCGCGGGACCTGCGCCGTCGGAGGCTCGAGCGGGGGCGCCGCCGCGCGCAGCGCGCCGAACACCTCGGTGATCCGCGCGAGCGCGCGCTCGGCGTCGAAGCGACCCGACACCGTGATCGTCAGGTGGCTCGGCACGTACGCGCGCTGGAGGAACGAGCGCATCTCGGGCAGGCCGATCGCCGCGAGATCGGCCTGCTGCTCTGCGTGCGCGCCCGCGTACGGATGGCCCTCCGGATAGAGCTCCCGATCGAGCAGCGACGGCCCGATGCGCCGCCCGGCCTCGCGGATCGCGCGCTCTCGCAGCACGATCTCCCGCTCGCGCGAGACGGCCTCTGCGTCGAGCTCGGTGAGCACGTGCGCGAAGCGCTCGGCCTCGAGCCACAGCACCTCGTCGAGCGCCGCGCTCGGCACCGTCTCGAAGTAGACGGTGCGATCGCGCTCGGTCATGCCGTTCGTCACGATCGCGCCGAGGCGCTCCATGCGATCGATGAAGTGCACGGGCTCGGACGCGCGCGCGCGGAACATGAGGTGCTCCGCGAGGTGCGCGAGCCCGGTCCAGCCGACGGGCTGATCACGGCTCCCCACCGACACGCTGATCGCGACGGTGACGAGCTGCGCCTCGCCGTAGGGATCGAGGACGACGTGCGCGCCGTTCTCGAGCTCGTGACGCCTGAGGCTCGCGAACGATCGCGTGAGGCTCTCGCGCAGCGTCGCTCGCTGCGCGGGCATGGGTCGCTCAGCGGGCTCCGTCTCTGTGACCTCGACGTCCTGACCACGCCCCGAGAACGGCGCGACCGCCACTCCACAGAGCACCAGCGCCACCGAGAGCGCACCCCGAGTCCACCGCGACATCGGGCCGAGTATCGCCGAGGTCGGCTCGACGCAGGACGTTGGTTTCGGCATCGTCTGCGATCCCCCAGGGGTCGCCCGGCGGCTCCCGGATCACGACCGATGCACCCCAACCCGTAGTGGAGGCCACGGACTGAGCCCCACCACCCCTCGTTCTTTTTCGTTGCGATCGCGGGGGGTGGATCGTAGAAGAGGCGACCCTCTCGGGCGGCTCTGGGAACGGCTCCGGGCACGACTCGGCGAGGGATTCGCGCGCCACATGAAGATCACGAAGGTCGAGATCTGCGGGTTCAAGTCGTTCGTGGACAAGACCGTCGTCCACATCGACCACGACGTGACGGCGATCGTCGGGCCGAACGGCTGCGGCAAGTCGAACATCGTCGACGCGATCCGCTGGGCCATGGGCGAGCAGTCCGCGAAGAACCTCCGCGGCAAGGCCATGGACGACGTCATCTTCAACGGCTCCGAGACGCGCGGGCCGCACTCGTTCGCCGAGGTGACGCTCACCTTCGACAACGCCGATGGCATCGCGCCTCCCGAGTACAAGGACTACGCGGAGATCGCGGTCACGCGACGCCTCGATCGCTCGGGTGAGAGCGAGTACCTCATCAACAAGACGCCCGTCCGCCTGATGGACGTGACGAACCTCTTCCTCGGCACCGGCGTCGGCACCAAGGCGTACTCGATCATCGAGCAGGGCCGCATCGGCTTCATCGTCTCGGCCAAGCCCGAGGATCGCCGTCACCTCATCGAAGAGGCCGCCGGCATCACGAAGTTCAAGGCCAAGAAGAAGGCCGCCGAGCGGAAGATGGACCAGACGCGGCAGAACCTGCTGCGCATCGGCGACATCGTCACCGAGCTCGATCGCAACCTCGCGTCGCTCAAGCGACAGGCCCAGAAGGCCGAGCGCTACAAGGCGTACCGCAGCGAGATCAAGGACCTCGAGCTGCACGTCGCCTCGCACCGCTTCCTCGAGCTCACCGTCACGCGGCGCGTGGTGAACGCAGAGCTCCTCGAGGCCGAGGGCTCGCTCGACGGACACCGCGCGGCGCTGCGCGTGCGCGAGGCCGAGCTCGAGGGCGAGCGGCTGCTCGTCGCGAACGCGGAAGGCGCGGTCGATCGCGCGCAGCGCACGGCGCACGACCTCGACAGCAACACCCGCATCCTCGAGGGCAAGCTCGAGTCGGCCAAGGAGCGCCTCGAGGGCCTGCGTGAGTCCGAGCGGCTCGCAGAGCGCGAGATCGGCGCGCTCGCCGAGCGCCGCACGGTGCTGAGCGAGGAGCGCGACGGGCTCACGACCACGCTGGCCGAGCTCGAGGAGATCGAGCGCAACGAAGCCGACGAGCTCGCGCGTGAGGCGTCGGTGCTCGAGGAGCGCAAGCTCGCGGCCAGCGAGGCCGAGGCGATCACGAGCCAGGCGCGCTCGCGCGTGAACGAAGCGCAGCAGCGCATCGTGCGCGCGGAGACCGTGCTCAAGGGCTTCGAGCGTCGTCGTGAAGACGCGCGGAGCCGACTCGATCGGCTCCGCAGCGATCGCGAGGAGCAAGAGGCGCGCGTCGTCGATCTCACGCAAGAGGTCGACGAGCTGCGCGTGCGCATCGAGGGCCTGCGCGGCGGCAAGCAGACGACGGCGGAGCGCAAGGAGCAGCTCGAGAGCGAGCTCAAGGATCTGCGCATCCAGATCACCGACAGCGAGAAGGTCGTCGACAAGCTCCGCACCGAGGTGGCCGAGCGTCGCTCGCGCCTGCGCTCGCTCGAGGAGATCCAGCGCCGCTTCGAGGGCGTGGGCGGCGGCGTCCGCTCGGTGATGACGCGCTACGGCCAGACGGACGACGAGCGCACCAAGAAGGGCGTGCACGGCCTCGTGGCCGACCGCATCGAGTGCCCCGAGGACATGACGAACGCGCTCGCGGGCGCGCTCGGCGATCGCCTGCAGCACATCGTCGTGAGCGACGTCGAGGCGGGCCTCGCGGTGCTCGACTTCCTCGAGAGCGGCGATCGCGGCCGCGCGACCGTCGTGCCGCGCCTGCCGCGTCGCGTGATCTCCGCGCTGCCCATCCTCCCGGAAGATGCGTCGATCCGCGGCTGGCTCACCGACCTCGTGAAGTACGAGGCGGGCGACGAGTGGCTCGTGCGTCATCTGCTGTCGGACGTGCTCGTCGTCAGCGACCTCGGGGCGGCGAGGCGCCTGTTCGATCGCGGCCTCTCGGCCACGTTCGTCACCGAGCGCGGCGAGCTGCTCGCGCACGGCGGTACGCTGACCGGCGGCAAGGGCGAGCAGGCCTCGGCCCACATGATCGCGGTGAAGCGCGAGATCCGCGATCTCCACGGCATCGTCAGCAAGCTCGACGGCGAGATGGGCGCGGCGGTGACGCGTCACGGCGAGCTGCGCAGCGGCATCTCGTCGCGACAGGCGGCGCTCGATGCGGCGCGCACGGAGGCGCACGACGCGGAGATCGCGATCGTGAAGGCCGACAAGGACCTCAAGCGCGCCGACGAAGATCTCCTCCGCACGCGCGCGCGCGTCGAGAAGGTGGCGCTCGAGGCCGACGACCTCGCGCAGGCGCTCGCGGACGCGCAGGGCGAAGAGGACGAGGCGCGCACCGAGATCGAGAGCGCGACCACGACGAAGACCGACGCGCAGGGCGCGCTCGAGACGAACGAGCAGATCTACGAGGAGCGTCGCTCGCTCGTCGATCAGCAGAACCAGAAGGTCTCGGACGTGCGCGTGCGCGCGGCCCGCGCGAAGCAGCGCGCGGAGGGTGATCGTCAGGCGCTCGATCGCCTCGATCGTTCGATCGCCGAGCTGGGTGAGCGCGAGAAGCGCCTGCGCGGCGACCTCGAGCGCGGCGCGGTGCAGCAGGGCGAGACGATCGCGCTGCTCTTCTCGGCCAAGGAAGAGCTGCAGGTCACGGTCGAGCGCGCGTTCGCCGCGCACGAGGTGCTGACCGCGGCGCGCACGCACTACGACGCGGTGAAGATGGACCTCTCGGGTCGCGAGGCGGACCTCAAGGAGATCCGTCAGCGCATCGACGTGGGCGCCAAGCGTGTGAACCAGCTCACGCTCGAGAGCCGCGAGCTCGACCTCGCGCTCGACAACCTGCTCGCGCAGGTGCGCGAGCGTCATCGCGTGGAGCTGCCGAAGATGATCGGCGACTACCACATGCGCGATCTCCCCGACGAGAACACCAAGACGCGCATCGACGAGCTCCAACGCCTCGTCGAGCGCATGGGCGAGATCAACCTCACCGCGATCGAGGAGTACGACGAGCAGGCCAAGCGCTACGAGTACCTCCACGCGCAGCAGAGCGATCTCGAAGAGGCGCTCATCCAGCTCGATCGCGCGATCAAGCAGATGAACCGCGAGTCCAAGCGGCTCTTCAAGGAGACGTTCGACTCGGTGAACGAGCGCTTCAAGCTCGCGTTCCCGCGCCTCTTCGGCGGCGGCAAGGCGGAGCTCCTGCTCACGCACCCGGACGATCTGCTCGAGACGGGCGTCGAGATCGTGGCGCAGCCGCCGGGCAAGAAGCTCGGCTCGATCGAGCTCATGAGCGGTGGTGAGAAGGCGCTCACGGCCGTCTCGCTGATCTTCTCGATCTTCCAGCACCGCCCGAGCCCGTTCTGTCTCCTCGACGAGGTCGACGCGCCGCTCGACGAGGCGAACATCGGCCGCTTCGCCGAGGCGATCCGCGCGATGACGCGCCACTCGCAGTTCATCGTGATCACGCACAGCAAGAAGACGATGCAGCTCGCCGACGTGCTCTACGGCGTGACGATGGAGACGCCGGGCGTGTCGAAGCTCGTGTCGGTCGAGCTCAAGAAGGCGCAGCCGAAGGTCGCGCCCGCCCCGCAGGCAGCGCCCGCCGTAGCGTGACGAGACCCCCGGGGTCCAATCCCGGGGCAGCGAGAGCGCTCGTTCCTTCGTGGCAAGCCCGACGAGCGGGCTTGGTCTCGCGATCTCCATCACATCGAGCCTCGCGCCGCGTGGTGTCGCGATGCGCGCCCCTCTCGGTGCTCACGTCTCCCCTCGATCCTGCCGAGCGCTGTCGCGCCGATGGGGAGTCGCACGTGGCGCTGCGTCGCGGTCGCATCGTGGGCAGCAGAGGCCGAGGCGCGCGCCGCGTCTTGCTCGTGATCGCGACGTCTCCGTGCTCGCGTCTCCCCTCGATCCTGCCGGGCGCTGTCGTGAGATCGTGCTCCCGACTTGCGACGTCGGTGCGCTCGGCGAGCGTGTTCGATCACGCGACGCCGACTCGGTGCATGGCATCGAGCATCGCGCTCACGTGGTTCCTTGCGACGAATCCCGCGAAGCGTCCGGCAGGTCCGAGGGGAGTCGCACGTGGCGTGACATCACGGTCGCATCGCGATGCAGCAGAGGCCGAGGCGCCCGTCGTCGTCGCTCTCGATTGTCGCGTCGCGGTGCTCGCGTCTCCCCTCGATCCTGCCGGGCGCTGTCGTGAAATCGTGCTCCCGATTTGCGACGTCGGTGCGCTCGGCGATCGAGCTCGATCACGCGACGCTGACTCCGCGCGTGGCATCGAGCATCGCGCTCGTGCGGTTCAGCGCCACGCACGCCGCGAAGCGTCCGGCAGGTCCGAGGGGAGTCGCACTTGGCGCTGCGTCACGGTCGCATCGCCAGGCAGCAGAGAGCGAGGCGCCCGTCGTCATCGCTCTCGATTGTCGCGTCGCGGTGCTCGCGTCTCCCCTCGAACCTGCCGGGCGCTGTCGTGAAATCGTGCTCCCGATTTGCGACGTCGGTGCGCTCGGCGAGCGTGCTCGATCACGCGACGCCGACTCGGTGCATGGCATCGAGCATCGCGCTCACGTGGTTCCTTGCGACGAATCCCGCGAAGCGTCCGGCAGGTCCGAGGGGAGTCGCACGTGGCGTGACGTCACGGTCGCATCGCGATGCAGCAGAGGCCGAGGCGCCCGTCGTCGTCGCTCTCGATTGTCGCGTCGCGGTGCTCGCGTCTCCCCTCGATCCTGCCGGGCGCTGTCGTGGAGTCGTGCTCTCGTTCTGCGACGTCGGTGCGCTCGGCGAGCGTGCTCGATCACGCGACGCCGACTCGGTGCATGGCATCGAGCATCGCGCTCACGTGGTTCCTTGCGACGAATCCCGCGAAGCGTCCGGCAGGTCCGAGGGGAGTCGCACGTGGCGTGACATCACGGTCGCATCGCGATGCAGCAGAGGCCGAGGCGCCCGTCGTCGTCGCTCTCGATTGTCGCGTCGCGGTGCTCGCGTCTCCCCTCGATCCTGCCGGGCGCTGTCGTGAGATCGTGCTCCCGACTTGCGACGTCGGTGCGCTCGGCGATCGAGCTCGATCACGCGACGCTGACTCCGCGCGTGGCATCGAGCATCGCGCTCGTGCGGTTCAGCGCCACGCACGCCGCGAAGCGTCCGGCAGGTCCGAGGGGAGTCGCACGTGGCGTGACATCACGGTCGCATCGCGATGCAGCAGAGGCCGAGGCGCCCGTCGTCGTCGCTCTCGATTGTCGCGTCTCGGTGCTCGCGTCTCCCCTCGAACCTGCCGGGCGCTGTCGTGAGATCGTGCTCCCGACTTGCGACGTCGATGCGCTGGGCGCCCGTGCTCGATGACGCGACGCTGACTCCGCGCGTGGCATCGAGCATCGCGCTCGTGCGGTTCAGCGCCACGCACGCCGCGAAGCGTCCGGCAGGTCCGAGGGGAGTCGCACTTGGCGCTGCGTCACGGTCGCATCGCCAGGCAGCAGAGAGCGAGGCGCCCGTCGTCATCGCTCTCGATTGTCGCGTCGCGGTGCTCGCGTCTCCGCTCGATCCTGCCGGGCGCTGTCGTGGAGTCGTGCTCTCGATCTGCGACGTCGGTGCGCTCGGCGAGCGTGCTCGATCACGCGACGCCGACTCGGTGCATGGCATCGAGCATCGCGCTCACGTGGTTCCTTGCGACGAATCCCGCGAAGCGTCCGGCAGGTCCGAGGGGAGTCGCACTTGGCGCTGCGTCACAGTCGCATCGCGAGGCAGCACAGGCCGAGGCGCTCGTCGCGTCTGCTCGTGGTCACGGTCGCATCGCGATGCAGCAGAGGCCGAGGCGCCCGTCGTCGTCGCTCTC
>CAZCVE010000050.1:53347-65280 GCA_964502175.1 uncultured Sandaracinaceae bacterium | reverse complement strand
CGCGCTTCGGCGCGTGGAGCGGGTGGGGGCCCCGCGGCGCGGGGGAGGGTCCGCACGGACCCTCGGCAACTACGGCACCGAGACGAAGAGCGAGACCTTGCCGTCTGCGGGGATGAGCACGGGTCGGCTCTCGGCGCGGCGGCCGTCGCGCGCTCGCGCCACGACGAGGTGACGCCCAGGGGCGAGGCCGGGCAGGCTGCACTGGCCGTTCTCGGTCTCGCACGAGACCTCGTGGCCTTCGTCGTCGGTCACGGTGACGGTGGCCTCGGCGGCCTCGCCTTGCCGGCGGACGTACACGATCACCTCGGGCTCCGCGAGCGCCAGCGCCGTCGGCGCGAGGATCGCGACGGCGGCGGCGAGAGCGAGCGCAGAGCGAGGTCGCGGCACGAGGCGAATCTAGCAGGCGTTCGCCGTCGCGCGCGAAAAGGATCGCGTCAGGCCGAGGCCTGCGACGACCACGGCGCGCCAGGGCTCGGCGCGGCGGCCACGCGCTGCTCGTCGGCGAGCTCCGGGTGCGGAGGCGCGGCCGGGCGCGGCAGGCCGCCCTGGTAGTCGAAGAGACCGCTCGACTGCGCGGGCTCGGGGCGCGGCGTGATCTCGGGGCTCCACGCCGCCGCGGACGACGGACGCGTCAGCACGCCCGCGTCGAACGTGTGCATCAGCGGGAGCTGACCCGCAGGACGCTGCGGAGGCGCGGGCCGCGCGGCAGGCGCCGGACGCGCCGCTTGCGGTGCAGCTTGCGGAGGCGCGGAGCGAACCGGCGCGGGCGGCGACGAGTGAACGGCGCGCGCGGCGGGGGGCGACGACGGAACGGCGCGCGCAGCGAGCTCGTCGAGCTGCACGGCCTGCGTGGGGATCGACTCCGCGAACTCGCCCTCCGGCCAATCTTCTGCGGAGGCTTCCGCCACGGGCTCGTCGTCGGCTGCGGCTTCGAGCGCGGGCTCGGCCTCGGAGGCGCCGAAGTCGTCGTCCTCGGCCGGGAGCGCATCGATCGCGTCCATGGGCTGCGAAGGCTCGAGCGCGACCGCCTCGGTCGGCAGGTCGGACGGCGGCTCCGCGGCCGCTTCGTCTTCGTCTTCCGCAGGCGCCGCCGCCAGCTGGTTCACGTCGACCTCGCCCGTGCCCGGATCGCCCTCGAGCTGGCTCTGTCGCGCCTGGAGGATGCGCTCGAACATCACCTCGCTCATCCCCGCGAACTGGAGCGAGTCGAGCACGATGTCGTAGCGGTACTCGGGCGGGTACTCCTCGCCGTTGTCGTGCACGCCCGCCGAGCGGCCCGTTCCCTCGAGCGCGGGGCTTCCGTCCGCGAGCAGCACGTTGAACTGGATCCACGTGCCCTCTTCCACGGGCTCGTTGTACGGCAGCATGATCTGCGTCTCGTCGACGCGCGTCGCGAAGTTGTCGGTGAGCTCCGAGACGTCGTTGAAGGGCGTGGGGATCGTGAGGTTCTGGGTCATGGCGTCCTTCTGATCAGCGAGCGGCAGAGCGGGGTCTTGGCGAGTCTGTGTCAGTCACGCGTGGGCGCGCGCTCGACGGGGCGGAGGGTGCGTCCGAGGAGCTCTTCGACGCGTGCCTCGGCGCGATCGAGACGCTCGGCCCCTTCGCGCGACAAGCGAACACCCTCTTCGAAGAGCACGAGCGCGCGCTCGAGGGGCAACTCGCCCTTCTCGAGCTCGCCGACGACTTGCGCGAGTCGATCCATGACTTTCTCGAACGGCTCGGTCGGCGCAGCAGGCGCGACGGGCTCGGGGCGAGGGTCCTCGGACATCTCGGCGGAGACTGCCGGATCGCCCGGACCGAGGTCAACGATCGCCGCCGCTCGCCTCCGGCTCGGCGTCGAGGCGGAGGTGCACGTCGGCGCCGTCGAGCCCGGGGATGAGCACCAAGCCGTCGGCGGGCGGGCGGATCCGTGACGTGCGGCCGTCGCTCGTCTCGATCGACACCCGCTGGAGCACGGCCCCCACGTTCGAGACCACGTGCACGACGAGCGGCGGCGCTGGGGTCACGGGGGCGACCTCGAGCAGCGCGGCGCGGAGCTCCGCGTCGATCCGGGCGCGCGACGCCACGCACGGAGGCCGCTCGCTCCGCGCGAGGAGGAGATGTCGCGCGGCGCGCGCGAGAGTGCGCGACTCGGACTCGAGCGCCTGACAGAGCCTCGCGGTCGCGGCGCTCGGTCGGTGCCCCTCCGCGACGTGCAGCGCGAGCGCGGCCACCGCCGGATCGCGATCGACGCTCGCGCGATCGATCGAGCGCGACAGCTGCGGCGACAGACCGCTCGGCGCGCTGCGCATGGCCTCGATCGCCGCGAGGCGCTGCGCGCTCGGCTCGATGCGGTGGGCCCAGCGCGAGGGCGCGCTCGACAAGCCGTGCGCGCTCATCGCGAGCACCAGCACGGCGAACACGTCGGCGTCGTCCTCGCCCGCTGCGAGCTCGATCACGCGCGGGTCGGGCTCGACGCTCGCGAGCCACGCATGGGCGAGCGTGAGCCGATCGGCGGGCGCGTCCGCGAGCGGCCACAGCGCGGCGATCGCGTCACGCACGTCGTGGCCCGCGATCGCGCGCACGTGGAGCGTCGCCTCGGGGGAGAGCCCCTCGAGCGCCGCAGGATCGAGCGCGCGCGTCGGACAGCTCCTCGCGAGGCGCGCGTGCGCGAGCCGTGCCTCGTCGTCGTCGACGATCGCGGAGTCGTCGAGAGTCAGCGCGCACACGGGGAGTAGAACGAGCGCCTCGAGGGCGCGGGATGCGTGAGCGCGCGCGAGCACCTCGTCGCGCAGCATGCGCTCGAACCACGGCACGAGCGCGGCGCTCGGGTGCGCGAGCGCGGCGAGCAACACGCTGCGATCGGCCTCGGCGATCGCCGACGGATCCATGCCGAGGAGGGCGAGCGCGCGCTCGGGTGCCCGCTCGACGAGGGCCTCGAGCGTCGCGACGCGGAGCGTGGGGTTCGTGGCCTCGAGGAACGGCGCGACGTCCGCGCTCGGGTCGGCGGCGAGCACCGCGCGCACGAGCTCGGGTGAGGGCGTGGCCACGGGACGCGGCGTCGCCGAGGGCGCGGGCGCGAGGAGGTTCACGGAGACGGCCGGGGGCGTGACGAGCTCGAGGAGCCGTCGGGCGGTCTCCGGATCGGGGCCGAGCCGCGCGAGCCCCTCGAGCGCGACGACACGCGAACCCGGCGACGCGAGCGCGACCGTGAGCAGCGTCCCTCGCGCGCGCTCGTCGTCCAGCGACGCGAGCCAGGTGATGAGGTGAGGCGGCTGCCGCTCGGCGATCGCGTCGAGCACGCGGGGCAAGAGCGCGTCACGGCGCTGGCGTGCGATCTCGGCCACCTGCTGGAGCGGCGCGCGCAGCTCCGTGCCCGTCGGGCTCGAGAGGCGCTCGACGAGCCACGCGTCGGACTCCTCGGCGCCGAGCTGCGCGAGCGTGAGGGCGAGCATCGCGCGGATCGACGGCCGCGAGTGGTGGTCGAGCTCGAGCAGCTCCGCGGCGTCGCTCGGTCGCGCGCGCCGCGCGATCGCTTGCACGATCGCCGACGCGACGCTCGCCACCTCTTCCTCGTGGAGCGCATCGAGGAGCATCTCCATCGTGAGCTCGTCGGGCCCGTGGGTCGCGAGCCACGTCGCCGCGCGCGCCCGGCGCGCGTCGTCGTCTTCGTCGAGGAGCGCATCGAACGCGCGCTCGACGTCGCGCGCACCGTGGAGGTCTGCGCGCGCAGACGGGGCCGCCGAGTCCGTCACGATCGCCAACACCGCCAGCGCCAACACCGCCCGCGCCAACACCGCCAGCGCCAACATCGCCAGCGACAGCACTGCGGCGGACGCGACCCACGACCCGCGCGCGCCCCGCCCGCCTCTCATGGCGCGACGCCGAAGAGGTTCGCGAAGTTCTCGCTCGTCCGCGCGAGCACCGCGTCTCGGGTCTCGCCCCAGAGCTCGGCCGTGTACTCGAGGGTGGTGTTCACGTTCGCGGGCTCGTTGTCCTCGCCCGGCACTGGACCGAGGTAGGGGCAGTCCGTCTCGAAGAGGATGCGCTCGCGCGGCAGCGTCTGGAGCATGCGCGTGAAGGCCTCGTGTCTCCGCGCGTTCGCGGGGATCGAGAGGTAGTGGCCGCGCTCCGCGATCTGTCGCGCGAGGTTCACCTTGCCGCCGAAGCAGTGCCAGTCGACGCGCGTGGCGCCCATCTCGTCGAGCACCTCGAGCACGCGCCGCTCGCGCTTGCGCGTGTGCACGATGATCGGCTTGCCGGCCTCCATCGCGATCGCGACGAGCGCGCGGAACACGCGCTCTTGCTCGGCCCAGAGCGGCTCGGGCACCCAGTATCCGTCGAGGCCGATCTCACCGACCGCGAACGCGCCCTCGACGTTGTCGCGCACCCACGCGACGCCCTCGTCGCCCGACACCGCGGGCGCGTCGCGCGGGTAGTCCACGCCCAGGCGCTCCATCTCGAGCATCACCGCGTCGACCGGATAGAGGCCGAAGCACGGCTTCACGATCGGCGCGCGCTGCGCGAGCGCGCGCACCGCCTCGTTGTCGCCCGGGTTGAGCCCGTTCGAGAGGATGCTCGTCACGCCCGCGCTCGCGGCGCGCGCGAGGATCTCGTCGACCCGATCGGCGAGCTTGGGGTGCGTGAGGTGCGCGTGGACGTCGAAGAGACCCATCTCGTCGCGAGATCTCCTCGCTCAGGCGCCCTTGCGCAACGTCGTACCGAGATACGCGAGCAGGCTCTCGACGTCTGCCGGCTGGCTTCGGTAGCCGATGTAGAAGTCGGGCCGGATCACGTAGATGCACTCGGTGCTCGCCGCGTACTTCTTCTCGAGCTCGCCGTCCGGATCGAGCAGCACCGGCACGTCGGTGAGCAGGCCCTCCGGACGCGCGCGCTGCGGCGTGATCACCCACGGGTCCACCGCGTGGCCGAAGCGGTTGCGCACCTCGATGAGGATCCCCTTGAAGCGCTCGTAGCCCTCGGTCGTGCTCGAGCGACCGTCGAAGAGGAGGACCGCGAGCTTCTTGCCATCGAGCAGCTCGTAGATGCGTCGCGTGCCGCCCTGCCCCGCGATCGTCGTGCGGCCGTCGGGCGCGCGCTGTCCTGCCGCGGGCGCCGCCGCGAACTCGCGCACCGAGCCGATGGTCGGCGTGTCTCCGCCCGCGGCGGAGCCGAGGCGCGCGTTGAGGAGCGACGTCTTGTCTTCCTTCACGATCGAGCTGCGTTCGTACGCCACGCTGAGCTCCGCGACCTCTTTGGCCACGCGCTGCTGGAAGAGCTCGAGCGAGCCGAGGAAGCGCCCCATCTCATTGCGCATCGACTTCACCGCGGGGCTCTTCACGTTCGCGATGCGCGTGGCCGCGTCCGTGTTGCGCAGCACCGAGCGCCCGACGCCGTGGCGCTCCTCGCCGTACGTGTCGAGCAGGAGGCCGCGCGCCTGTCCGAGGTGCACGAGCGCGAGCTTCCAGCCGAGGTTCAGCGCGTCCTGGATGCCGGTGTTCATGCCCTGCCCGCCGAGCGGGCTGTGGATGTGCGCGGCATCGCCCGCGAGGAAGACGCGGTCGTCGCGGTAGCGCGTGACCTGCCGGCAGTGCGTGCGGAAGCGCGTGATCCACGTGGGATCCGTCAGTCGACCGTTGGCCGTGGTGTTGAGCGCGAAGAGCGTCTGGAGGTCGTCGAGCGTCGGCTCCGACTTGTTCTCGCGCGCCTCTGCAGGCAGCGACGCGATCACGCGGTGACGGCCGTCGGTCATCGGGAAGCACGCGACGAGGCCGTTCTCGCCGAGGAACGAGTGGATGCGATCGTCTCGCATGTCCCACGCGATCTTCACGTCGCCGAGCACGTACTCCTCTTCGTAGGTCTCGCCCTCGAACGGCAGCTCGAGGCACTTGCGCACGATGCTGTGCGCGCCGTCGGCCCCCACGAGCCAGGCGGCGCGCAGCTCTTCGCGTGACGTCGCCGGCGGGGCGCCCTCCTCCACCGGCGCTCCCGTGAGCCGCTCGATCGTGGCCGTGACGCCGGTGCCGTCCTGACGAAACGCCACGAGCTTCGCGCCGCGATCGATCGTGCCGCCGAGCGCCGTGAGCTTCTCGGTGAGCAGCGTCTCGACCTCGACCTGCGAGATGACGAGCACGTGCTTGAAGCGCGAGTCGAGCTCGTCGAAGTCCGCGCGGACCACGGGCTCTCCGCCTCCCCAGATCGTCACGCCGGTCACGGCCTTGCCGCGCTCGACGAGCCGGTCCGAGAGACCGAGCGGCTCGAGCAGCTCGAGGGTGCGCGCGTGAACGCCGAGCGCGCGCGAGCGGTCGCTCGGCGCGGCGTTGTCGTCGATGACCAGCGCCTCGAGGCCTCGGCGCCGCAGATCACACGCCAGCGTCAGGCCAGTCGGTCCGGCGCCCACGATCAACACGTCGACGTTCTTCATTGGCCGCGGATGGTACCGGTTTCCGCGCGCGGGCGAGAGCGCACCTTGCGGGATGACGGCGCGTCCGAGAGAGTGGGTCGATGCGCTTCCCCGAGCTCTCGTTCGGCACCCCCCGCAAGCTGCCGCGGGCCGGCGAGCTGCGTGGTCGCGTCGCCGTCCTCGACATCGCCTTCGCCGCCGAGGGCACGGGCACGAGCTTCGACAAGGTCACGAAGAAGCTGATCGACGGCCTGGGCTCGCGCCTCGCGATGTGGGTCGATCACCACGACCACGTGCTCCACGCGCAGTACGCGTCCGATCCGCGCTTCGTGCTCGCGACCAAGGCGCAGCACGGCGCGTGTCCCGAGATGATCACCCCCGAGCTCGTCCAGCGCGCGGGCACCGTCGAGACGATCCTCTGCCACGGCGACTTCGACGGCCTCTGCTCGGCGGCCAAGTGGATCCGCGACGGCGTCGAGGCGTACGAGGGCGCCGACCGCGACGCGCACGCCGTGGACACGCGCCTCGGCACCCCGAGCGACCGCGGACAGGCGATGGATCGCGCGCTCCGTGCGCGTCCGCGCGACGACGGCTTGAAGGGCCTCATCGTCCGCTTCCTCGCGACGGGCGCGACCGACAGCGCGCTCTTCCGCACGATCCACGAGGCCGCCGAAGAGGTGCGCGTCATCGAGGACCAGTCGCGCGAGCTCGCGCGGCACTTCGTGATCGAGAACGACGTGGCCGTGTGCGACGCACGCGGCTCACGCCCCTACGACAAGACCGTGCTCCTGCTCCTCGGTCAGGAGCGCGCGCGCGTCTCGGTCGTGCACGACGACGTGACCGTCACCGCGGCCGCGCGCTTCGACAGCGGCGTGAACCTGCTCGAGCTCTTCGGCGTCGACGGCGGCATGCCCACGCGCGTCAGCCTCCCCGCGGCGCGCCTCGAGCACGCGCTGCGCAAGCTCGGCTTCACGGGCTGAGCGCGGCGAGCTCAGAGACCGAGAGAGAATCGTGCGCTCGACAGGGCGCCTTGCGGCGCGGGCTGCGAAGCAGACCCCTGGAGCAGGAGCGAGGAGGAGTCTTCGACGAGCGAGCGACGGGGAGCTCGAGGGGCCGGAGGCCTCTCGACCCGGCCAACTCATCAGTTGGCGTGACGATCGACCACGGCGCGGCGCTTGTCGCCGAGGCCGTAGACCACCTCGTCGTACGCGGCGTCGAGGTCGTCGGTCATGCGGACGCGCACGCGCACCGGCCCGATCTCGAGCTCGTCACCATCGGCGAGCAGCGCCCCCACGGCGGGCAGGTCCGCTCCGTTGCGGCGCACGCGCGGATCGACCGCGTGCACGAACAGCTTGCGACCCACGGGCTCGATCCATCCGGCCATGCGCCGATCGGTCGCGCCGCGCGTGGGCTCGAGGCGCGCTTCACCTCGCTCGACCACCAACGCCACGGGCTGATCGCACGCCACGTTGAGGCGCTTGCCCAGCTGAGAACGGCCTTCGGACTCGACCACGACCAAGATCGCATGCGGACGCATCGCCTGATCTTCGAGCGCGCGACGCGACCTCGCGAGTTTTCTACAGAGACTCGCCGACTTGCGCGACCCGCGAACGCTGTTCACCCTCCTTCTTCTTTCCGTCTCTTCCCAGGGGTGCTCGTCGGCCCCGCCTTCGGAGGCACGTCGCATGCGGATCTCGCTTGGTTCGATCGGGCTCGTCGCCCTCACGCTGACCGTCGTCGGCTGTGAGTGCGAGGTGGTCACCACCGACGACACCGGCACGCCCGTCGACGCGTTCGTTCCGATCGGCACCGACACCGGGCCGCGCGACGCCGGTCCCGACGCGGCGACGGTGACGTCCGTGTGCGGCGACGGCGCGATCGAAGGCGTCGAAGAGTGCGACGACGACGGCGTCACGCCCGGCGATGGCTGCGACGCGGACTGTCAGATCGAGACCGGGTACTCGTGCATGGGCGAGCCCAGCGTCTGCACCGGCGGATGCGGCGACAGCGCGATCAGCGGCATGGAGGCCTGCGACGACGGCAACACCACCGCAGGCGATGGCTGCTCCGCCGCGTGCGCCGTCGAGATGGGCTGGACGTGCCCCGCCGGCGCGCCCACGCGCGGCTGCACGAGCGACTGCGGCGACGGTGTCACGGCGGTCGGCGTCGAAGAGTGCGACGACGGCAACGCGACCGACGGCGACGGCTGCGACGAAGGCGTCGGCCCCGACGACGGCGCGGGCCCCGCGTGGCTCCCGGCGTGTCTCACCACGCGCTGCGGCAACGCGATCCCCACGAGCCCCGAGACCTGCGACGACGGCAACACGACGGACGGCGACGGCTGCTCGGCGATGTGCGCCACCGAGTGATCGCGGACGCCTGACGAAGTGCGCGTCCTCGGCATCGAGTCGAGCTGCGACGAGACCGCGGCGGCCGTCGTCGACGAGCATGGTCTCGTCTCGTCGGACGTCGTGAGCTCGCAGATCGAGACGCACGCGCCCTACGGCGGCGTGGTCCCCGAGCTCGCGTCGCGCGCGCACCTCGAGAGCGTCTGGCACGTGATCTCGCAGGCCGTGTCCGAGGCGGGCGGCATGGAGACGATCGACGCGATCGCCGTGACGCAGGGCCCCGGCCTCGTCGGCGCGCTGCTCGTGGGCCTGAGCACGGGCAAGGCGCTCGCGTTCGCGCGCGGCCTGCCGCTCGTGGGCGTCGATCACCTCGTCGGACACCTCTTCGCGCCGTTCCTCCAGCGAGGGGACGCCGCTACACCAGTGCCCGAGCTCCCGTTCGTCGCGCTCCTCGCGAGCGGCGGTCACACCGCGCTCTACGAGGTGCACGCGCACGATCGCTTCACGATGCTCGGGCAGACGCGCGACGACGCGGCAGGCGAGGCGTTCGACAAGGGCGCCAAGATCCTCGGCCTCGGCTACCCGGGCGGGCCCGTCGTCGATCGCCTCGCGGCGACTGGCGATCCTTCGCGCTCCACGCTGCCCAAGCCGATGATGCGCAAGGGCTCGCTCGAGTTCTCGTTCTCGGGCCTCAAGACTGCGATCGCGCGTCACGTCGAGCTCCACGGCGTGCCGAAGGATCAGGCGCTCGCCGATCTCTGCGCCGCCTACCAAGCCGCCATCGTCGAGGTGCTCGCGCAGAAGGCGGTCGAGGCCTGCAAGGTCACGGGCATCCCGCGCCTCGTCCTCGCCGGCGGCGTCGCCGCGAATCGAGGCCTACGCGCCCGCACGAGAGAGCTCGGCGAGACGCGCGGCATCTCCGTCTTCGTCCCTCCGATCGCCTCGTGCACCGACAACGCCGCGATGATCGCGTACGTCGGCGCGCTCTCGCTCACCGCCGGCAAGCGCGACGACGCGACCCTCGCGCCCTACTCCCGCGCACCCGGTCTCAAGCGCGGCAAGTTCGTCGAGCCCCGCCGCATCACTCGCTGAGAGACGCATCCGCCCGTGCAGTTCGAAGCGGCGCGTCAGTCGCGCGGCTCGAGCTTCGTCCCGGGCCTCGCGGGGGGATCACGTCCGGCCACCCTCGCAAGGAGAAGCGATGAGCGACGTCGGCCACCTCGCGGGCGCCGTTCGTGAGGTGAAGGACCTCCTCCGCGAGCGACTCGACGAGAGCAACCGACTCGACGATCACGAGCAGCGCCTCCAAGCCCTCGAGCGACGCCGCAAGCACTGATCGAGCTCGACGATCGGTCGGTGCGGTCGATGGGCGCGAAAGTCCCGGGCAGAAGCGCTCGATGACTGACAGGCTCGCTCCGTGTCCCGTCCGAGCCTGAGCGTCCCGCTCCCGCATCGCGCGCTCGTCGCGAAGGTGGATGCGTTCGACGTCACGGTGCGAGAGCGGCGCGCCGCGGAGATGGAGTGTCGCGCGGGGTGCAGCGCGTGCTGCGGACAGCAGCTGTCGGTGTGTGACGTCGAGGCGGCGCTCTTGCGCGAAGGGATCGCCACGCTCGACGACGCCGCGCGCGAGCGGCTCGCCGTGCGTCTCGAGTCGCTCGTCCCCGAGTCTGCGTGCGTGTTCCTCGACCTGGGCGGCCGCTGCGCCGTCTACGCGTCGCGCCCGCTCGTCTGCCGCACGCAGGGCCTGCCGCTTCGCTATCCGAACGGCGTCATCCCCGTGAGCGCCGTGTTCCTGCGCCAGAGAGAGCTCGCGGCCGAGGTCACGTGGTGCCCGCTCAACTTCCGATCCTCCGCGCCGAACGCGCCCGACGTCCTCGACGCCGCCCGCGTCGACGCGATGCTCGCGCTCTCGAACCGCGACGCAGGCGGCGACGCCGAGCGACGAACCTCGCTGTCCGACCTCGCGAGAGAGGGGCTGTCGATCGACGCGCCCAACCGGATCGACGAGACGGATCGCGGCTGACGACGCCGACCGCGAGCATCTTCTCGATGATGACGACTCGGCTGATGACGCGATGAGCACGCGGCGCGCGCACTCGCGTGGGCCCATCTGACTCGACGACGAGGTGGCCGCTGCCGATCGATGACGCGATGAGGGCACCTGCGTGCGCGCTCGCGTGGGCTCTTCTGATGCCAGCATCGAGAGCACGAGGTTCGCGCCGAAACGGACACATCCCGTGAGGCACGGCCGACTCGCGTCCGCCTCTCCACCTTTCCGACGCGGACCTCGACGTACCCGCCGCGAGGATCCGCCCGTGAGGCACGACCCATCGCGTGCGACGCAGCAGAGCGCGAGCCGGAATTGCTGACCGAACGCATCGCGGCGCGAGAGTCTCAGTTGGGCTCTTCAGGGAGAGAAGTTGAACGGAGCCGTCGGTGCGGCCCTCACTTGCGTGCACCCTCACGAGGCTCGTGTCCGTCTCGATCGAACGCGACCCATCCGCTTGCGCGACACCCTCGCGCGGCTCTTCTCGATCCACGACCGCACCATGCGGCTGCCAATCGACGACGGCCGACCGATGACGCGATGTGGCCACAGCGTGCGCGCTCACTCGTATGGACCCGCATGACTCGACGACGAGGTGGCAACGGCGATCGATGACACGACGACGGGCACGCCGTGCGCGCTCGCGTGGGCTCTACTGATGCCAGCATCGAGAGCACGAGGTTCGCGCCGCGACGGACACACCCGTGAGGCACGGCGTCGTCGCGTCGGCCTCTCCACCTTTCCGACGCGGACCTCGACGTACCCGCCGCGAGGATCCGCCCGTGAGGCACGACCCATCGCGTGCGACGCAGCAGAGCGCGAGCCGGAATTGCTGACCGAACGCATCGCGGCGCGAGAGTCTCAGTTGGGCTCTTCAGGGAGAGAAGTTGAACGGAGCCGTCGGTGCGGCCCTCACTTGCGTGCACCCTCGCGAGGCTCGTGTCCGTCTCGATCGAACGCCAAGCATCCGCTTGCGCGACACCCGTCCGCGGCTCTTCTCGATCGACGACGAAGCCTCGGCCGGCTGCTGTTCGATCGATGACGCGACGAGGGCACCGCGTGCGCGCTCGCGTGGGCTCTACTGATGCACGCGCTCCGAGGTCGAGGTTCGCGCCGCAACGTGCACCTCCGTCAGGCACGGCGTCGTCGCGTCTGC
>CAZCVE010000050.1:0-53247 GCA_964502175.1 uncultured Sandaracinaceae bacterium | reverse complement strand
CGCGATTGGGGCACAGCAAGCGCGCTCGCGTGGGCTCTACTGATGCACGCGCTCCAAGCCCGAGGTTCGCGCCGCGATGGGCACACCCGTGAGGCACGGCCGAATCGCGTCTGCCTCTCCACCTTTCCGACGCGGACCTCGACACACACCGCGAGGATGCGCCCGTGAGGCACGACCTCGCGCGTCGAGAGCAGCGAAGCGCGAGCCGGAATTGGCCACTCCCGACGTACACGCCGCGACACGTGTGACGACGACTACGCACGGTGAGTTGCGGCGAGTTTCCGCTACGCTCCGCCGCGATGATCACGCCGCGTCTCTCGCTCGTCCTCGCGCTCTCCGCGCTCGCCGTTCCCGCGCTCGCGCTCCAGCCCGGCTGTGAGTGTGATCGCGACGAAGCCTCGTCCGAGGGCACCGCGGAAGGAGAAGGCGGTGAGGGTGAAGGCGAAGGCGAAGGCAGCGAGGGCGAGGGCGAAGGCGGTGAGGGCGAGGGCGCCGAGCGCGCGGAGCCCGGCCCGATCGGTCGCACGATCGGAGTGTTCGACGACAACACCGTGACCACGCGTCTCTTTCTCCTTCATCGCATCGGAGACGCACCGACCGAAGCTCCCGCGGACGCGACGGTGATCGGAGCCGCGTGGGTCGGCGGTGTCGAGCGCGAGCTCTCCATCGTGAGCAGCAACGACGCGACCGATCGCAGCGCGACGCTGTTCGGTCCGATCGGCACGTGCAACACGCGCATCCTCCGCACGCTCGAGCTGCGCGGGACCGTGGAAGGAGAGACGCCCACGCAGTACGGGGCGCTCGAGGTCGCGCCGTGTGAAGGCAGCTCCGTCGAGAGCATCGAGACCACGCATCCCTTCGGCGTGGAGAGCGAGGCCGCGGTCGAGCAGCTGATCGGCGCGAGCATGACGCCGGCAACGCCCGAGCTCGGCGCCATCGTCGCCGAGGCCGAGACCGAGGCGGGCGATGGCGAAGAGATGGACCTCCAGACCCATGCGGTCGGGGACACCGGAGCGTCGGTGCTGCAAGGCTGGAGCACGTACGTGGTGCGCGAGGGACGCGTGATCGCGACGTTCGAAGACGGCGTGCCGGCGTACGTGACGATCGGAGCGCAGATCGACCTCGTCGTGCGATCGGGACGCGAGATCCACCTCTACGCGGTGCGAGGTGGAGCGCTCGAGCGGCTCGCGATCGAGTCGCCGCTGCCCGAGCCCGCGAGCGACGCGGCGGGAGAGCCCGCAGCTCCCGAGGTCGAGGAGACCGACGAAGCGACCGAAGAGGCCGAGCCCACGCCGTGATCGCTCGCGCGCGCGCATTCTTGGTCGAGCGATTCCGACGCGTCGTCGCCTGGGGCGCCCTGCGGCGGGGGAGCAAAGCTCCCCCTGGAGCAGCGAGGATGGAGGAGCGAAGCGACGAAGGACGAGCGGGGGTCTGGGGGCCTGTGGGCCCTGTGGGCCCCCAGTCGAGCGCCGGAGGCGCGGGAAACAACGCCCGCGAAGCGGGCTGGGACCTCGCGCGCGCGTTCGCCATCGTGATGATGGTCCTCATCAACTTCCAGCTGATGCTCGCGGCGCCTCCGCCGGAGACCGGGCTCGATCACGGCGAGCAGATCCTGCGCTGGCTCGTGCACGTGCCGAGCGGCCGCTCGAGCTCGCTGTTCGTGGTGCTCTCGGGCGTGGGCTTCTCGCTCCTCACGAAGAAGGCGCGAGAGCGGCGCGCAGGCGAGCCGTACTTCTCGATCGAGCTGCGCGTGGCACTGCGCACGATGCTCTTGCGCGTCGTGTTCTTGTTCGCGCTCGGCAACGCGCTCTTGCTCGTGTGGTCGATCGACATCCTCCACTTCTACGCGTGCTACCTGCTGCTCGCGACGCTGCTCTTCCTGCGCACGCCGGGCTGGGCCGTCTTGTCGATGGGCGCGCTCGCGACGATCGGCGCCGTGGTGATCGACATGGCGCTGCCCGGCCGCGCGGAGCTGCCGTACCTGTCGCCGCTGGGGCTGACGCTCGACCTCTTCCTCGACGGCGTCCACCCCGTGCTCCCGTGGTTCGGGTTCGTCGCGTACGGCGCGTGGCTCGGGCGTCGTGATCTCTCGGAGGTGACGAGGCGACGCGCGTTCCTGAGGCGCGCAGCGCTGCTCGTGCTCGTCACGGAGCTCGGCTCGCTCGCGGTGGCCACGGCCGTGCTGCGCGTGCCCGCGCTCGCGTTCCTCGCGCCGCACCTCGGCGTGCTGTCGACCAGCTGGGATCCGGCGCCGCTGTTCGTGGTCTCCGCGTGCGGCACGGCCACGGTGTTCATCACGCTCGCGCACGAGCTCACCGCGCGCTTCGACGCGAGGCTCCCGGTGCGCGCGCTCGTGCACACGGGGCAGCTCGCCCTCTCGATCTACCTGACGCACGCGATCGTCGGCGTGGTCTTGCCGCGCTTCTTCTTCGGCTGGGGGCACGCGCTCTCGGTCGCGGTGGTCACGGCGTACTGGCTCGGCTTCGTGCTGACGGTGATCGTGCTCGCCACGCTCTACCGACGCGTGCTGCCGCGCGGACCGCTCGAGTGGGTCATGCGCACGCTCACCTCGTGGCGCTTCGCGAGCGAGCGCGCGACGGATCCGACGTCGATCGTCGCGGAGGCCGGCGCCGAGAGCGAGGCCCGCGCGACTCCTGCGGCCCGCGCCTCGACGCTCTCGTGGATCCTGATCGCCGTGGGCACCACCGCGCTGCTCGCTGGGCGAGTCGTCGGCCTCGGCGTCGGTCCTTCGGACGAGGTGTTCGATCTCGACGCCGAGGGCGCGAGCACGCGCTCGGGAGAGCTCACGCTCCTCCATCCGCGACGCACGGTCCGCTTCCAGACGAGCCGGCTCGGTCACGTCGTGATCGAGACGCGCTCGGGCCTCGACCTCTACCTCGAGCTCGCCCGCGTCGACGGCGAGGCGCTGAGGTACCTCGCCGAAGACGACGACAGCGGCGAGGATCTCGACGCGCGCATCGACACGAGCCTCGCGCCCGGCACGTACACGATCATCGTGCGCCCGTACGGCGCGACGACAGGGCCGTTCGTGTTGTCGATCACACCGTCGCCCTGACACGCGCGACGCTACGGCTTCGGGATCCGCAGCGTGCCGCTGACCATCGCGCAGCCGCTCACGAAGAACGCGAGCACGAGCGGGTGGAGCGTCCACGGGCCGAGCGACAGCGATCCGAGCCACATCGCGTCGTGCACGCCGCCCTGCCAGAACGCGATCGCGAGCACGAGCACGAGGAGGAGGCTCGAGGGGATCGGCGTGCCCTCGTAGTACTTCACCTTGCCGCTCGCGTCCGAGAGCGACGCGGCCGTGGCGTTGTAGCGAGCGAGGCGGCTGATGCCGCACGCGACGAAGAAGACGAGGACCGGCGCGTCCCAGCCTCCGTCGAGACCCAGCGTGAACGCGAGCACCGCGGGCGCGGCGCCGAAGCTGATCACGTCGGCGAGCGAGTCGAGGTCGGCGCCGAGCGGCGACTGACGCTTCGTCGCGCGCGCGACCGCGCCATCGAGCACGTCGGCCACGAGCGCGATCGGCAGGAGCACGAACGCGAGGATCGCGAAGCTCGGCTCGCGATCGTGCGCATAGCGGAGGCACGCGAGGATCGCGCCCATGCCGCTCGCGGCGTTGATCATCGTGATCAGATCGGCCGGCACGAACGTGCGCAGCATCGACAGGTGTTTGCGCGGGGGCTGCGGCTCGCTCATCGACGCACAGGCTGAAGAGGTGCGCCGCATCCAGCAAGGCCTCGTTGCCCTCGTGCGATCGAGGCGTCAGGGCAGCGTGACGTTCTCGACGAGCGCGAGGCCGAGGCGGCGGAGCGCGACGTGGTGCTGCATGTCGGTGTGGATCGACAGGGGCATCGCCGCGTCGAGCTGCGCGATGTCCTCGCGGTAGACGAGGGTGGTGCCCTGCGCGTCGAAGAAGCGCGCGCCCCACGCGTCGAGCACGACGTCGATCTCGGCCGCGTAGAGGCGATGATCGCTCGCGCGATCGAAGGGGATGGCCGGGTCGCGCTGCATCACGCAGCCCGCGGGCCCGCCCCATGACGAGCTCGTCGGCGCGGCGGTCTCGGTCGGATCGATCAGCGAGGTGCGGAGCGCGTCGCGCGTGGCGGCGCGGAGACCGCTCGCGGCGACGTCGTGATCCTCGAGCACGTAGCCCGCGTGGGCGTGCGCGGGGATCGACGCGACATGCAGCACGTACGTGTGCCCCGCCTCGCGGTGGACGAGGAAGACGTCGTGCACGGGATGGCCGCTCGTGTTCTCGAGGAAGAGGTGCCTTCGCGTCGCCGACCACGTCGGCCCTCGCGTGACGCGGAGCGCGGGCGTCTCGCGCGTCTGTCCCTCGTAGAAGACGAAGCGCTCGGACTCTCCGCCAGACGCCGTGGTTCGATTGACCCAGAGCGCGCGCGGCACGTCGCGGAGCGCGCGGACCCACGGCTCGGTCGCCCTTGTCACGGCGTGCCTCGGCACGTCGCTGAGCTCGAGGAGATCCCAGCCGAGCTGTCGGCTCGGATCGCGCGACGTCGTCCCGCCGGGGGCTCCACGTGCGCGTCCGCCGCGCTCTTGGACGAGACGCTCGCGGCCGGCGCGCGCGGTCGCGCTCGTCACGTCGGCGAAGGTGCGGTGCACGTCGACGTCCGGAAACCAGCGCGTCGCTTCGCCGTCGCGAAAGCCCACGTCGAGGCCGATCGGGACGGGCGGCGCCCACGTGCCCGCCGTGTAGAAGGCCAGCACGGGCAGCTCGCGCATGCCCGAGTCGACGGCCAGATCGCGCGCGGGCGTTCCTTGTGAAGGCGTGCGCGTGCCTCCGGGTCGGTGAAAGTGAGCTGGCAGCGAAGGCCCGGCGCCGCGGGTCGCGCGGCTCGAGCCGAACACGACGACGCCCCACTCGTGCGCCCAGAGCGGGTCTGCGCACCACATCTCGGCGCGCGACGGCGAAGGAACGAGGGCCAGCGCGAGGGCGGCGAGCGGCGCGAGCAGGACGAGACGGCGAGCGGGCATGCCTGACTTGTACGTGCGAGCTGGGGCGAAGGTCTCCCCCCTCCGGCCGACGCCCAGACAGAGGGGGGAACGGACGTTCGGGGTCGGCGTCACGAGATCGACCCCCGCGCGAGATCCGGTCTATGCTCGCGCCTCTTTTCGCGCCGGCTCGTGAGGCGCGAACGGACGAACTCTCCTCCGCAGCCCAGGACTCGAGATGCGCTCACGCTCGCCCCTCGCCCTCGCTCTCGTCGTGATCGTCGGCCTCTTCGCGATGGCCGCGCCCGCCTCCGCGCAACGCGCGCTCTCGCAGGTGCTCGACCTGAACCGACAGGGCATGGAGGCCTACAACAACCTCGAGATCGAGCAGGCGCAGGACCTGCTCAACCAGGCGCTCCAGGCCGCGCAGCGCGGAGGCGTGACCGGCTCGCCGCTCGCGCGCACCTACCTGAACATGGGCGTGGTCGCGGTCGGTGGTCTCGGCGACAACGGCGCCGGCATGGACTTCATGACCCGCGCGCTGCAGGCGGATCCGAACGTCCAGCTCGACCCGCTCACGAGCACGCCGGACATCCAGACGATGTTCCAGCTGGCGCAGCAGCGCGCGCGCGCAGGCGGCACCGGATCCGGCACCGGAACCGGAACGGGCACGGGGACGGGCACTGGAACCGGCACGGGAACTGGCACGGGAACCGGCACGGGGACGGGCGGCTCGGCGGGTGATCTCAACCACGTCGCGGTGCCCGAGCAGCTCCAGCAGACGGCCGTGCCCGTCTACATCGAGGTGCCCGGCACGCCCGCGCACGTCTACCTCTACTACCGCGGTCACGGCATGCGCGACTTCACGCGCGTCGAGATGGATCGCGTGGGCCGCGGCTACGGCTTCGAGATCCCATGCAACGACGTCTTCGCGCCCGAGGTCACGTACTACATCGTCGCGTTCGCGCGCGACGGTAGCCCCGCGGGCTTCGCGGGATCACAGAGCTCGCCGGTGCGCGTGCCCGTGGTCAGCTCGCGCACGCAGAGCGCGCCCGCGCTCCCCGGCCGCGCGCCGCCGGAGCAGTGCCGCGAGACGGAGTGCCCGCCCGGCATGGCCGGTTGCTCGAGCGGTGGCGGCGGCGGTGGTGGTGGCGGCGGCGGCAGCGGTCAGCTCGGCGACTCGTGCTCGCGCGACAGCGACTGCACCTCGAACAACTGCGACGACGACCTCTGCGGCATGTCGACCGGTGGTGGTGGTGGCGGCGGTGGCGGTGGTGGCGATGAGCCCGGCGAGACCGTGGCAGGCCCCTCGTTCTTCGCGCGGATCGGCGGCATGGCGGGCCTCTCCTACGTGAGCGAGGGCCTCCAGGCGGATCGCTTCCCGTGCTCCGAAGAAGAGGCCGAGCTCGGTCTCACGTGCTTCCCGATCGAAGGCTTCCCCTCGCTCGACGTGGGCGCGTGGAACTCGATGACCCCCGAAGAGCGCACCGGCACCGACCTCTACGGCGCCGCGCTCTCGAACGGCTACGTCCCGCCGGGCACGCCGACGTGCAACCCCGAGGGCGACCTCGAAGCGGGCGATCCGTTCTGCTTCTACGTCGAGTCGCCAGGCCTCGTGGCCAACTTCGCGCTGCGCCTCGACCTCGGTTACTACGTGCTGCCGTTCCTCGCGATCACCGCGGGCACGCGCATCCAGCCGCTGTCGGGACGCGGCACGCTCGCGCTCCTCCAGATCTACGTGGGCCTCGAGGTGCAGCTCACGCCGCCGACGGATCTCGGCTTCCACGTGCACGCGCACCTCCGCGGCGGCGCCGGTCAGATCCAGGTCTTCCTCGGCCGCGGCTCGAACAGCAACAACGCGCCGTGGGCGGCGTCGGGTCTCGGCATGATCGACTTCGGCATCACGGCCGGGTACCGCTTCATGCGCAACTTCGGCCTCTACCTGCAGCCGAACTTCGTCCTCGGCATCCCGCAGTTCTTGTTCACGCTCGACATCGGCGGCGGCCTCGAGATCAGCTTTTGAGCTCTCGCCAACGGCGCACGAGGACGTGAGTGTCGTCGCGAAAAAGCGCGCCTCCGCTTCTTGCCCGACCGGGCGCGACGTTCACGTGTCACGGCGACGGCTTGTGCTGCACCGACGTCCACCAGCTCGGGCCGGTCACGCGGGGTGAGAAGGTGGCGCTCGATGCGCACGCGCCTGGATCCGTGACGCGCATCGCGGGGCTCGTGCTCCTTCGGCTCGCCGACGACGAGGGCGCGCGGCCGGGTGGCTGCCACTTCCTCGACGCGGAGATTGGCTGCCGCATCCACGCGCACGACGCGCGGCCGCGCACCTGCCATCGCTTTCCGTACTTGCTCACGCGCACGCCCGATGGCCTGCGCGTCGGCACCGATCACCGCTGTCCGTGTCGCACGCTCGGCGAGCGCGGACCGCTCGACGTGGAGCGCGCGCACGACGCGCTCGTCGATCGCGGCGGGCGCGCGAGCACCGACCGGGACATCGATGGTCGCATCCCGATCGCGCCCCGCAGGCACGTCGGCTGGAAGCGCTACCGAGCGCTCGAAGAGACGCTGCTCGCCGAGCTCGCGACGGCGTCGGCGAGCCGCACGGTCGAGTCGATCCTGAGCGTCGAGCCGTTCCCGCCGATCGAGATCGGCACGTGGGAGCAGATCGGCGTCGACCTCGCGCAGGAGCCTCGCCCGTCGCGCTGGGGCGAGTGCTTCCGCATGTTCGGACGCACGCTCGCGTGGCTGCACTGTCCGCCCGACGAGAGGCCGAGGCGGCTCCGGTTCTCGCCCCGCATGTGGAGCGAGTCGTTCGATCGCGCGGAGCGCCGCGCGCAGTTCGACCCAGCGCGCGAAGGCGACGTGATCGAGGCGATGTACGCCGACTTCGTCGCAGACTTCGTGTGGGGCCTCGAGTGGACGTACGTCTGCGACCTGGGGCAGCTCCGCGTCGAGCTCGCGTCGCGGCTCGCGGTGGCGCGCACCTTCGCGCGCGCGCTCGTCAACGACGGCGCGCGCCCCGATCGCGCGTGCGCCGAGTCGATCGCGATGATCGAGGTCGTCGGCGTGAGCCCCGCGTGGATGTCGATCGCGGGGAGATTCTCGCTGGCCCCTTAGCGCCGAGGAGCCGACGTGCGCCTCGACCACGCGCCTGATCGCATCATGCGACCCGATCGCGACACGACCCCCGGGTCGCTGTTAGCCTTCGGTTCGTGCCCATCCTCACGCCGGAAGAGCGGGTCGGGACCACCCTGTCGGGGAAGTACCGGCTCGATCGCATCCTCGCGACGGGCGGCATGGCCACGGTGTTCACGGGCACGCACGCGTGGACCGAGCGCACGGTCGCGGTGAAGATCCTCAACTACGAGCACGCGCGTGACCCCGAGGTCGTGCGTCGGTTCTTCCAAGAGGCCCGCGCGGCCGCGCAGCTCAAGCACCCCAACATCGTCGACGTGCTCGACATGGGGCAGGACGACGACGGCACAGTGTTCCTCGTGCTCGAGCTGCTCGAGGGAGAGACGCTCAAGGCGCGCCTCAAGCGAGGCCCGATCGCGCTGCACGAGCTCGCGCACCTGCTCGCGCCGATCCTCCGCGCGGTCGCGGCGGCGCATGCGAAGGGCGTCGTCCACCGCGACCTCAAGCCCGACAACATCTTCCTCGCGATCGAGGCGCACGACGGCGCGCACTCGGACCCGATCCCCAAGCTCCTCGACTTCGGCATCGCGAAGGTCGCCGGCGAAGGCGACTCGGGCTCCACGCGCACCGGCACGATGGTCGGGACACCGCAGTACATGTCGCCCGAGCAGGTGCGCGGCGATCGCGAGGTGGGTCCGCGCGCCGACGTCTGGTCGATGGGCGTCTTGCTGCACTACGGGCTGACCAAGGCCATGCCCTTCAACGCGGAGTCGGCGCCCGCGGTGCTCGCGCGCGTGCTCACCGAGCGCGCCAAGCCGATCCGCACGATCGCGCCGCACATCCCGGAGCCGCTCGCGGCCGTGATCGATCGCGCGCTCCAGCACGACGCGTCGCATCGGTTCGCCGACATGCGCGAGATGGCCGAGGCCTTCGAGCAAGCGCTCGGCATTCCGGTCGCGCCGCGCGAGGCCTCGCGTCTCTTCACGAGCGGCATGAGCCTCAGCCTGCCCCCCTCGGCGGGCGCTCCGATCGGCGCGACGCCCACGGCCATCGTCGCGCCCGCGCCGATCCCCACGCCGGTCCTCGGCGCGAGCGCGCTGCCTTCGGAGTACCCGCCCTCGCCCACGACGCCGTATGCGTGGGGCGTCGCGCCGCCGCCCGTCGAAGACGCGCCGCCTCCACCGCGTCGGCTGGCGCCCATCTTCGCCGCGGGCGCAGCGGTGCTGATGCTGCTCGGCGGCGCGACGTTCTGGGTGGTGCTCGGTCCGCTGAGCAACGCCAACCAAGACTCACCTCGCCCCCTCGCGCCGCTCGTGACCACGCCGGCCGCGCAGCCGAGCGCCCCTCCGATCGCGCCGCCCGTCGCGCCCCCGATCGCGCCTTCTCTCGAACCGGCCGTGATCGTCCCGACGCCGACGGAGGTGGCGACGACTCCCGTCGCGACCACGACGACCACGACGGTCGAGCCCACGCGGGACACGCAGACGCCGACGCAGACGACGCGCACCGAGCCCACCCGCACCGAGCCCACCCGCACCGAGCCCGCCCGCACGGAGCCCGCCCGCACGGAGCCCACGCGGACCACGACGAGCGAGACCGCGACGACACGGCGCACGGAGACGGGTCGCACGGAGACGGGAAGTGGCCGCGAAGGCAGCGAGACCACGCGCACGGAGACGCCGGCGACGGGCCGCCGCGGCACCAACGGCGTGCTCATCCTCAGCGACGACGCCGAGGAGGGCTCCACACCGAGCGGCCCGCGACGCGGGACGCGCGGCGCGATCATCCTCCACTGAGCTTCGCGGTTTTTTTGCCGGCCGCGTCGCGCTCCGGCATAGGCCCGTGATGCACGTGCGATCGATCGTGGGCCTCGTCCTCCTGTCTGCCGTCAGCGCGGGTCTCGTCGCGTGTGGTGCGGCCGCGCCGCCGCCGGAGCGTCCGCGGGTCGAGCGTCGTGTCGATCCGCGACCGCCCGTGGTGAACAGCCCCGGCACGATCCAGCGCGCCGCGCTCGACGAGATGCTCGCGCGCGGTCCGGGCGCGTTCCTCTCGAAGGTCGCGGTGGAGCCGAACCTCGTCGAGGGACAGTTCGTGGGCTTCCGTGTCACCGAGCTGCGCGACGAGGCGCTCTTCGGCGGTGTCGATCTCCAGCCGGGCGACACGATCCTGGCGGTGAACGGTCACGCGATCGAGCGACCCGAGCAGGCGTTCGAGGTGTGGTCGGCGCTTCGTGTCGCGAGCGAGCTCACCGTCGACGTGATGCGCGACGGCGCACCGCGACAGCTCCGCTATCCCATCGTCGACTGAGTCGAGGCGGGACTCAGAACCGGCCGCTGCACGCGAACGAGAGGGCACCGGGCGCGCAGCGCACGTGCGCCTCGTTCTCGTCGCTCGCCGCGTCGCCCGATCCGAGCGCGCCCGTCATGCCGAGCACCAGCACCGTCGCTCCGCCCGCCACGAGCGCGCCGCCGATGACGAAGCTCGCGATGCCTCCGGCCTCCGCGTCGACGGCCGCACCGTAGGCGGCGCGACAGTCGGCCTCGGTGTCGGAGCAGGTGAGCCGCTGTTGCGCGCGATCCTCGCGCACGGAGAGCAGCCCCGAGCCGATCGCGACGCCGAGCACGCCCGCGCCCGCGAGCGCGATCCCCGTCGGGAGGACCCAGCCAGGCGTCGACGAGGCGCGATCGGTCGGGCCGATGGGATCGTGTGTCTCCGTCTCGTCGATCGGCGGCACGCGTCGCGCGCCCGCCGCTCGGACGAGCACTGCGTTCACGGTGGCGCTGCCGCCGCCGCGCACCTGGACCGTGTCGATGAAGCGCTCGTAGCCGGGCGCGCGGATCTCGACGGCCACCGATCCGGCCACGACGCGCACGGGCGCATCGAGCGGCAGGACGCCCACGGCTTGCCCACCCAGGATCACCTCGGCGCCAGGCACGCCGCCCGTGACGGAGAGATCACCGACACGAAGTCGGATCTCTTCGAGCGCGCCCTCGAGCGGCGCGCGGTTGCGACGGATGAACGCGTCTTCGTCGTGTGTCAGCGCGTCGGCGAGGTGAGCCTCGGCCTCGACGAAGCGCCCGAGCGCCTGCTCGGCGAGGGCCATCTGCGCGAGCGCGCGCGCGGCGTTGGTCTGCGCGTAGGCCTGCTCGAAGATCGCGAGCGCCTCTTCGTCGCGGCCGGCTTCGCGGAGCGCCACGCCCTCGTCGATCAGGTCGCCACGGCGCTGCGCGTGGACGCGAGACTCGAGCGGGAGTGCGAACAGCACCACGAGGCCCACGAGCACGGCGAGGATCTCGCCCCTACGCGTTCCACCAAGGGACATCGAGCGCAGGGTATCGCGAGCCGCGCGCCGACAGGAAGTGGCGTGAGATCAGATCTTCTCGCCGCGCGCCTCGCGGACGTGCACGAGGATCCGCGCCGCGACGTCCTCGCGCGAGCCGCTCGAATCGACGTGCACGATGCGCTCGTCGGGGAAGTGCTTCTCGATGTTCGAGTAGAAGCGCGTGAGCTCCCGCTGGAGCTCGAGGTCGTCGTAGATCTCCGAGGTCTTGCTGCGATCCGCGCGCCGCTTCGCCGCCACGTCGGGCGAGATGTCGAGCACGATGGTCAGGTCGGGCCGACGCGCGTAGCGGTTGATCTCGCGCACCCACGTCGCCACGTCGCCCGCTCGGTCGGCGCCTTCGGGCGCGGTCGCGCTCTGGTACGCGACCGACGAGTGGTAGTAGCGGTCTGACAGCACCGTCACGCCATCGCGCAGGTTCGGCTCGATCTCGGCCTCGACGTGATCCGCACGATCGGCGGCGAAGAGGAGCGCCATCGTCTTCCACGTCGGCGGGCGCGGGCCGTTGATGCCGGGCACCACGATCCGGCCCGTGAGGATCTGCCGGATCATCACGCCGATCGGGCCATCGCTCGGCTCGCGCGTGGAGTGCACGGGCAGGCCTCGCGACTCGAGCGACTCTTTGAGCATCTTGGTGTGCGTGGTCGTCCCCGCACCGTCGACGCCCTCGAGCACGATGAACAATCCGTCGATCACGTGGCCTCCACGAGAAAGGCTCGCACGTCGCGCGTTCGAGGCGCACGAGTTTCGCGCACATCGTCTCTCACCGCGCGCGCGACGCGGCCTCGCGCATGAAGTCGAGGAACGCGCGTAGCTTTCCCGGCATGTGCGCGCGGTGCGGGTAGTAGACGTAGAAGCTCTCGGTCGGAGGAGAGTGCTCACCCAGCACCGTGACGAGCGAACCCGAGCGCAGCTCGGCGGAGGCGAGTTGCTCGAACACGTACGCGAGGCCCGCACCGCGTCGCGCCGCCGAGAGCACCGAGCGCATCTCGTCGAACACCAAGCGCCCGCGCACGTCGACGGTGACTGTCTTGCGACCCGATCGGAACGTCCAGTCGAAGAAGCGGCGTCGGCCCGGTAGCCGCTGCCGGATGCAGTCGTGACCGAGCAGATCCTCCGGCGAGCTCGGGGTCCCGGCGCGCGCGAGGTAGCGCGGCGTCCCCACCACCACGCGCCGCTGCACCGGACCGATCGGCACGGCCACCATGTCGCGCTGGAGCGCATGGCCGAGGCGAATGCCGGCGTCGAAGCCCTCACCGACGATGTCGCTCAGCGGCTCCGCGATCGCGATCTCCACGGTGATGTCCGGGTAGGAGTCGAGGAAGCCCGCGAGGTGAGGCTCGATCAGGGAGGCGTACGCCACGAACGACGTGTTGAGCCGCAGCGCTCCGCGTGGCCGCGCCGCGTCCCCGACTCGCTCGACGGAGCGACGGATCTGCTCGAGCGCGGGCGCGAGCGCGTCGTTCAGCGCGAGGCCCTGCTCGGTCAGGCTCACGCTGCGCGTCGTGCGGTTGAAGAGGCGCGCCCCCATCTGCGCCTCGAGCTTCTTGATGGTCTTCGAGACCGCGGTCGGCGAGATCTCGAGCTCGGCCGCGGCGCGTGCGAAGTGGAGGTGTCGAGCGACGCTCGCGAACGCGACGAGCGCAGGCAAGCGAACGCTCGGCGCGGGATCGAGCGTGCGAGGTGCGTCGAGTCGGGTCTGTCGCGGCATGCGGCATCATGAACCACGGGTTCCGAGTCTGATGACTCGGCGGTGGATTCCGACGCGGCGCGGGACGCCTAGAGTCGACCTACGAGGTCCAAGCGCGCCGAGACGGCGCTGCGACGCCTCGACGAAAGCGATCACCATCATGTCCCTCGAGAACCCTCCGGCCCTGAACCCGAAGAGCGCATTCGCGTCGATGAAGGGGCACCACGTCGCGGTGCGCGTGCCCGACTACGACGCCAGCAAGGCGTGGTTCGTCGAGAAGCTCGACTTCCGCGTCGTCCACGAGTGGACGTACGAGGACCAGCGGCTCGCGTACGTGGCACCCCCGAACGACGACGCCTTCTACGTGGAGATCCTGGGAGACGGCCGCCCGCGCCCGATCCCCAAGGCGGTCTACGAGGACCTCTCCGACAGCCTACGCCTCGCAGGCTTTCACCACGTCTGTCTGGAGGTCGCGGCCGTCGACGAGACGCTCCACGAGCTTCGGCGCCGCGGCGTCACCGTCGTGACCGAGCCGTTCGAGCTCCCGGCGATCGGGCGGCGCCTCGCGTTCTTCGCGGACCCGTGGGGCAACCTGTTCGAGCTCGCACAGCGGCTCCGCTGACACGGCGACTCCGTCGGCGTCGCCACTGGCGCGCCCCCATCCGTGACGAGCGCTACTGACGGGCCCAGCCGAGCATGATCACGACCGAGATCGCGTTCGGCTCGCCGTCTGCGCGCGTGCCCTGCGAGACGCCGATGCCCACGTAGTCCACGTCGTCGGCGAGCGTGGGCTCGAGCTGCCCGGCCTCGTCGACGTCGCCCACCACCGCCATCACGCCGCCGATGCGGCGGAACGCGATCGAGTAGCGACGCATGCTCGCGCTCGCGCGATCGACCGTGCTCTGCGTCGTGAGCGTGCTGTCCGTGAAGTACGCCGCAGCGGCCTCCTGCGCCGCGTTCTGGAGGTTCGGCTCCACCTCGAGGGGACGCGCGCCGCGCGCAGTGCGGGCGCGGTTCATCATCTCGAGCAGGTGCGCGGGCTGCGCGCTCGTGTCGATCTCGCGCGTGAAGCGGAGGAAGAGCTGCGTGGCGATGAAGGCGCGACGACCGTCGGTCTCGTCCATCACCACGCCGATGCCGATCGTGTTCACGTCGGGGTTGATCAGGTTCGCGCGGTGGCCGGGGCTCCCGAGGAGGCCGCCGTGGATCTCGCTCGCGCCGTAGCCGCGGCCGATGTTCTCGAGCACGAGGCCGCTCCGCAGCTGCGCGGTGCGCACGCGGTCGGCCGCGGTCCCCGTGGTGGGCGAGGTGTGCGCGACGAAGCCGTGGTCGCGCATGTCCACCGAGTGCGCGAGCGCGACGGCGTCGAGGCGCGGGTCCTGCTCGAGCGGCGCGAGCCCCTGCTCTCGCCTCGCGTCTTGCAGTCGGCTCAGCAGATCGGCGGCGACCTGCTCCGCCGTCGCCGTCTCGCCGCCCGTCGTCGGGGCCGCGTTGAGGCGCAGCGTCGTGGGCGGCGATTCACCCACGTACACGGGGAAATTCGCGATGACGCCCTCGCCCTGCGGGCCGCGTCCGAGGATCTCCACGCGGTACGCGCCGCTCGTCGTCGTGGGCACGCGCATGTCGATCTCGCGGCCCGACCCAGCGGGCACGCGGCGCACGTCGCCGCCGGGCGCCTGGATCACGAACGTCGGCGTCGAGTAGCCCTCTTCGAGCATGCCGCGGATGGCGATCGGCTGACCGGGCGTGGCCGTGCGCGGCACCGCGTCGAGGCTCACGTGGCGCCAGCTCAGCGTCACGACGATCACCCACAGCCCGCTGCGCGCGCGCACCGCGGCGCCCCAGTGCGTGTAGTCCTGCCGCGTGAGGAAGTTCGTGACGCTGCGCTCGACCGACTCCGTGATCGACGCGTTGTTCGGCAGGCCGAGCACGATGATGTGCGGCGACGGCTCCACGAGGCCGAGGTTCCACTGATAGAAGTCGGTGATCGCGGTCTCGGGCGGCTCACCGCCGGGTCCGAGGCGATCGACGATCCAGTCCGACAGCGTCGCGAGGCGAGGGTCGCCCACGAGCGCGACACCGCGCGCGCGCGCCGCGGCTTCGACGCCGTTCGTGACCGCGCTGCTGTCCGCACCGCCGAGCACCGGATCGCCCGCCGTCGCGGTCGTCGCGTAGCTCGCGACGCTCGGCGCAGGCGCCTGGATCTCGTCGTCGTGGTGCTCGGTGCCGAGCCGCGTGCGGCCGCTCGGGCCGCAGCCGGCGGTGAGCGAGCCCGTGAGAAGAGCGCCCGCGATCAGCGCGAGCACGGCGAGGGTCTGTCGTCGCATCGTCGTCCTACATGTCCCAGGGATCGACGACCTCGGACGAGCCGCCCATCATCGTCGGCTCCGTCGTCATCACGGTGTCGATCACCGGCTCGGTCTCCATGGTGGTCTCCATGGTGACCATCGAGGTGTGTCCGCCCGACATGCGGATCAGCGTGACCGGCAGCGTCGCGCCGCTCGTCGGCAGCACCATCACGCGCGCGTCCTGGTAGCCGCGCAGCCGCAGCGTCACCTCGCGCTCGCCGCTCGCGGGGCGCGGCACGAGCGCAGGCGTGCGTCCGAGGAGCGCACCGTCGAGGAGAACGTCGGCGCCCGCCGGATCCGACTCGATCGTCACCGCGCTGAGCGCGGGATCGATCGCGGTCGTGCCCGGCGGAGTCGTCGTACCGGGCGGTGTCGTCGTGCCCGGCACCGTCGTGCCCGGCACGGTCGTCGTGCCCGGCGGCGTCGTGGTGCCCAACGTCGTACCCGGCGGTGTCGTGGTGCCCGGCGGCACGGTCGTGCCCGGTGGCGTCGTCGTCGTCGGCACGCTCGTCGCGCCTCCGCTCAGCATCGCTTGGAGGTTCGCGACCGAGCCGCCCGCCACGCCGAAGAAGACGCCCGCGCCGACGCCCAGCACGGTCACGCACATCAAGAGGAAGAGCGCGATGAACAGCGGCGCGCGCGACTTCACCGGCAGCGCGAGATCCTCGGGCGGCTGCGGCGCGACGCGACCGAGGCGCAGCTCCGTGCGCGACGGCGGCTCGAGCACGTCCGCGAGGTTGCCCGGCGGCGCGATGCCGCCGCGTCCGATCGAGATCGAGCCGCCCGACTGCACCTTGTCGAGGTCCGCGATCATCTCGGACATCGTCTGGTAGCGGACCTCGACCTTCTTCGCGAGCGACTTGAGGATCACATCCTCGATCGCCCCGAGGCCCACGCCCTTCGCCTGGCTCGGCGGGATCGGGTCTTGGAACATGTGCTTCGAGAGGATGCCCATGAACGTGTCGCCATCGAACGGCACACGCCCCGCGAACATCTCGTACATGATCACGCCGAGCGCGTAGATGTCGGTGCGGCGATCCACCGTCTGCCCCGCGGCCTGCTCGGGCGACATGTAGTGCGGCGTGCCGAAGATCATGCCCGTCTTGGTGAGCTTGCTCGACGCGCCGCCGACCTTGGCGATGCCGAAGTCGAGCACCTTCACGAACGTGTCGTCCGAGCCCTGCTTCACGATGTAGATGTTGTCGGGCTTCATGTCGCGGTGGACGATCCCGCGCTCGTGCGCGGCGTCGAGCGCGCTCGCGATCTGCCTCACGATGTGGAGCGCCCGCTGGGTGGGGATCGACCCGCCCCTGGCGATCATCTCCGTGAGCGAGATGCCGTCGAGGTACTCCATGACGAAGTACGCGGTGCCATCGGGCATCTTTCCGAAGTCGGAGATGTCGATGATGTTCGGGTGACCGATCTGCGTCGCGCTCTGCGCCTCCTGGATGAAGCGCTGCACGACCTCGGAGTCGCGCGACATGTCGCCGCGCAGGAGCTTGAGCGCCATGCGCTTGCCGAGGACCGCATGGGCGATGAGGTAGACGATGCCCATGCCGCCTTCGCCGAGCACGCTCTCCACGCGGTAGCGGCCATCGACGACGCGCCCGATGTAGGGGTCCTTCGGCGGGGCCTCGTTCAGCTCCTGCGTGGGCGTGCCGTCGTGCGGACAGAACGCGACCGGCTCACTGAAACGGGTGCCGCACTGGGAACAGATCCGCATCGAGGAGGCTCGGACCGCGGAGACCTCGGGGTCCATGGCACCCACACGATTGTGAGGGATCGTGGGCGGTTGCATGAGTCTCCATTTGCACACGGCCTCCGGCGGAGGTCAACGTCTGCGACCCGACTGCCGTATCCTCGGGCCCATGCGCATCCACCACCTCGACTGTGCGTCCATGTGCCCGGTCGCTCGCTCGGCCACGAACGGCGACGGCAGCCTCTTCGAGCGCGGCGCGATGCCCGCCCATGTCCTCCTGATCGAGACCGACCGGCACGGCCTGGTCGTCGTGGACACGGGCATCGGCGAGGCCGACATCGCGAACCCCCGCGGCCGGCTCGGCTTCCTCTTCTGCGCCCTGGTCGGCGTCACCGCGGGGCACGCCACGTCCGTGCTCGGTCACATCAAGAAGCTCGGCCTCGACCCGAACGACGTCCGGCACATCGTCGTGACCCACCTCGATCTCGATCACGCCGGCGGCCTGGGCGACTTCCCCAACGCGACGGTGCACGTGCACGCGAACGAGAAGGAAGCGGCCTTCGCGCCGACGTTCCGCGAGCGCGAGCGCTACAAGACCGTCCACTGGGCGCACGGTCCGAAGTGGCAGACCTACGACGCGAACGGCGAGCCATGGCGCGGCTTTCCCGCGGTGCGCCAGCTCGCAGGCCTGCCGCCGGAGTTCTTGTGCGTGCCGATGAACGGCCACACGCGCGGCCACTGGCTGGTCGCCGTCGAGGCGAAGGACGGCCCGCTCGTGCACTGCGGCGACGCGTACTTCCACCGCGGCGCGGTCGAGGGCTCGGCGATCCCGTGGGGCGTCGGCGGCTTCGAGACCCTGCTCGCGTTCGACGGCAAGAAGATCGCGGGCAACCACGCCCGCCTCCGCGAGCTCGCCGCGACGGGCGGCAACATCCGCCTCTTCTCAGCGCACGACCCCGTCGAGCTCGCCCGCCTCCAGACCGGATCGCGCTGAGTCACTCCCACCAGAGGTGCTGCGCGGCGTACGCGCGGAACGGGCGCCATGCCTCGGCGCGCTCCGCGAGCTCGTCGGGGCTGGGTCGCTCGCCGTTCACCTCGAGCGCGCGGAGCAGGCCCACGTCGCTCGCGGGGAAGCCATCGGGATCGCGCAGCGCGCGCAGCGCGACGTACTCCTCCGTCCAGCTCCCGATGCCCGTGAGGCCTCGCAAGATCGCGCGCGCGTCTTCGATCGACGTGCTCGGTGAGAAGAGCGCGGGGTTCTCGGCGGCCTCCTTCGCGAGCGTCGCGAGCGCTCTGGTGCGCGCGCCCGGCATGCCCAAGCGCGCCTCCGGCAAGGCCTCCGCGAGCACGGCCGCCGAGGGGAACGTGCGCGTCAGCGACGCGTGATCGCTCGCGAACGGCGCGCCCCAGCGCTCGATGATCACGCCCGCGAGCTGACCGGCGCGCGCGACGGACACCTGCTGTCCGAGGATCGCGCGGATCGCGCTCTCGAACGGATCCCACGCGCCCGGCACGCGGAGCCCGGGCCGCGCACGGAGGCGCGAACGGAGGCTCGGGTCGCGCTTCAGCACGCGCCCGATCGCGCGCACGTCCGCGTCGAGATCGAACATGCGACGCACACGCGCGACGATCGTCGGCAGGCGCGTCACGTCCGGGAACACGACGGTGAGCGAGAGCGCGTCCTTCTTCGGCGCGGGCGCGACGTGGATCGTGCCGGTCTGATCACCGCCCTTCGGATCGGCGAAGGCGATGGTGCGCGTGTAGCCGTGCGCATCGACGTGCTCGACGCCCGGCAGCGCGCGGGCCTCGAAGAAGGAGACGAACTGCGACCACTCGAACGGCGGCACGTAGCCGAGCGTGAGCGTCGTCCCCTTCGCGCCCTTGCCGGCCTTCCCGCTCGCCGCGCGACGCAGGCTCGTCGGCGCTCGACCCATCGCGAGGGCGAAGGCCTCGTTGAAGCGACGCACGCTGCCGAAGCCCGACGCGTGCGCGATCTCGGTCATCGAGAGCGCGGTCTCGTGCACGAGCTTCTTCGCGAAGAGCACGCGACGGCTCTGCGCGACGGCGACGGGGCTCGTGCCGAGGTGCTTGTCGAAGAGGCGGCGCAGCTGCCGCTCGCCCATCCCGAGACGTGACGCGAGCGCCTCGACGCCCGTCTCGTCGAGCGCGCCTTCGCTGATGAGCACGAGCGCGCGCGACACCGTCGCGGAGCTTCCGCGCCACGCGGCCACGTCGGGCGACGACTCGGGCCGACACAGCAAGCACGGACGAAAGCCCGCGGTCTGCGCGGCCGCGGCGCTCGCGTAGAAGTCCACGTTCTCGAGGCGCGGCGTGCGCGCGCGACAGATCGGGCGGCAGAACACGCCCGTGGTGCGCACGCCCACGAAGAGGCGCCCGTCGAAGCGCGCGTCGCGCGCGACGATCGCCCGGTACGCACGCTCTCGCTCGCTGGTCATGGCCGCGATCTAGCACCCAGCTCTCTTGGCTCTGGCGGTTTTCGGACGCGCTCGTCGCGCGCATGAGTGCGTCCGAAAAGCGCCAGCGAAGGTACCGCGCCGCGGCGCATCCTCGCATCATGCCGAACGACGACCGCCGCTACACGACGACCCTCCGCACCGCGATCGGACCGCTCACGCTGCGCGCGCGCGCACCTCGGAAGAGCGAGCGCGGCGTGGTGCTCACAGGCCTCTTCTTCTCGAACGACGCGCGCGGCGCCTCGACGAGCCTCGTGAAGGACGACGCGCTGATGTCGCCGCTGCGACGCGAGCTCGAGGAGTACCTCGCGGGCGAACGAAAGCGCTTCGAGCTCGCGCTCGACTTCGACGAGGGCACGCCGTTCCAGCAGCGCGTGTGGCGCACGCTCGGCACCATCCCGTTCGGGCGCACGTGGAGCTACGCGCAGCTCGCGGAGGCGATCGATCGGCCCGCCGCGATCCGCGCGGTCGGTGCGGCGAACGGACGGAACCCGATCGCGATCGTGCTCCCGTGTCATCGCGTGATCGGCGCCGACGGTCGCCTCGTCGGCTTCGGCGGAGGCCTCCCGATGAAGGCGAGCCTCCTCGCGCTCGAGGGCTTGTGCGACGCCCGAGGTCGCGCGCTCGGCGTCGGCTCGGTGCTCGCGAAGCCGTCGTGATGTCACAGCGAAACGCGAGGGACGCGCGGGTGGGGGTCGGAGCGAAGCCCAGGACGCCGCGTCCGAAAAGCGAAGCGCAGGCCCCCACCCGCGCGGCCCGCCCACCGCATCGAAGGTTGTGAAGGCTTCGTGAAGGCCTCCGAAGAACCGTGAAGCGCGTTCGAGCCGGAGGTCTGCGTGCTAACGCTGGCTCGCCATGCAGGTCGCCACATCGCGTTCGCACACCGAGCCGCTCGCGCTGCTCGAGCTCCCCTCGCGCCCGCTGAAGAAGGACGAGCTCCGCGTGAAGGTCGTCGCCGCGGGCGTCAACCCGGTGGACTGGAAGATGCGCGAGGGCGGCCCGCTCAACCTCGCCTACACCGTGATCGGACCCGGCAAGCCGTTCGTCCCCGGCATCGACTTCGCGGGTGAGGTGATCGAGGCGGGCGAGAAGGCCGAGCTCGCCGTGGGCGCGCGCGTCGTCGGCGGCACCGACTTCTCGCGCGGCCAGCACGGCAGCTACGCGACCGAGGTGATCGTGAAGCGCGATCAGGTCGCCGAGGTCCCCGCGAACGTCACGCTCGACGACGCCGCCACGCTGCCCGTGCCCGCCGTCACCGCGTGGATGGCGATGCAGGAGCACCAGAAGATCGGCCCCGGCCACAAGGTGCTCGTGCTCGGCGCGGCTGGCGGTGTGGGCCTCGCGGCGATGCAGATCGCGAAGATGCTCGGCGCGCAGGCGGTGGGCGTGTGCTCCACCCGCAACGTCGCGCTCGTCGAGAGCGAGGGCGCGATCGCCGTCGACTACACGTTGGGCGACGCGCTCGAGGCCGCCAAGGCGCACGGCCCCTACCAGCTCGTGCTCCAGCTCGTCGGCAGCGACACGTACCCGCTCGGCAAGTGCCGCGCGCTCCTCGCGCCGGGCGGCAAGGTCGAGCTCGTCGTGATCCAGCCTGGCGACTACTGGGCGATCGCCTTCACGGGGAACGTGAAGACGCTGCTCGGCGCGCCGAACCGCAAGCGCCTCGAGCCCCTCGTCGACGCGATGAGCAAGGGCCACCTCAAGGCGCGCATCGAGGCCACGTTCCCCCTCGCCGACGCCGAACAGGCCCACGTGCGATCACGCGGCGGCAAGGTCGTCGGCAAGCTCCTCCTCCATCCCTGATCTCTGGTTCTACGAGCGGGGCCCAACCTTTTTGGGAAGTCGCACGTCGAAGGCCCCGTATCCTCGGAGGTCTCTCATGCGCCTGTCGTCTCAGCTCCTCTCGCTCGTGGCCGGTACCGCTGTGATCACCACGGCTGGAGCCCTCGCGCTCGGGTGCACCGAGAGCCGGGCGGCTGCAGAAGCGCCCGCGATCGTGCCGATCACGGGGCCCGCGCTGCCCGCGATGCGCCCGATCGACTTCGAGGCCCCGCCGGTGCCCGTCGTCGTCGCGACGCCGCCAGTGGTCGTCATCGAGTCCGCGCAGGTCGCTCCACCCGTCGAGACGGTCGTCGAGAGCGAGCCCATCGAGCCCGTCCGACACGCGCGTCGGATGCCGCGCCGCAACGTCGACCCCGCGATCACCTCGGTGCCCGTCCCCGTGGACGAGCCATTCGGCAGCATCGGCGTCGGCCCCGGCCACTGGGACCAGGTCGCCCCCAACTGCGGTCGCGGCTGAGCCGCTGGTCCGGCGGACAGATCTCCCGGTAGAGTCGTCCGTCCAAGCACGAGCACTGGAGGCTCCATGCGTCTCTCGCCTCGACTCCTCTCTCTCGTCGCTGGCTCCGCGGCCGTCTCGGCCCTCGGAATCGGCTGCGGCGGCACCCAGACGCTCGCGCCCGCGCAGCCCGTCGCGACGTCGGGCCCTGCGGTCCAGATCACCGTCGCCGCGCGCACGCCGCCGAACAACACGAACGTGACCACGCCCGGCGAAGAGCCGCTGATCACGACCGTGCAGAACCCCGTCGAGCCCTACCCGCCCGAAGACATCCCCGTCGACTGCGGTCGCGGCTGACCGAGAGATGGAGCAGACACCATGAAGATCGACCCGCGCATCCTCGGCCTCGTCGCAGGCACCGTGTTCACCGCCAGCGCGTGCGGCGGCGTCTCGCACCTCGAGAGCGGCAGCACGAGCACCACGGCCTCGAGCACGTCGAGCAGCTCCAGCACGACCACGACGAGCACCACCGACACCACGTCGACGAACACGAACGTCGTCGCGACGAACGACACGACCGGCGAGACCACCGACACGACGGGCGGCGACCAGACCACCAACGTGTCGATCTCGCCCGAGCCGAACCCCGAGTCGTATCCGCCGCCGTGTGGTCGAGGCTGAGCGCTTGCCCTCCGAGCCACGCGGGAGCCCCGTCGCCGTAGGCCTGCTCGTCTCGGCCACCGAGGACTTCCGCGACGCGAGCCATCCGCTCTTCGCCGAAGGCATCGTCGATCGCATCGCGTGGAACCTCGACCCCGGATGGTCGAGCCGAGGCGTCCCCGCGTGGGCCGAGGCGCTGCTCGACGTCTACGGCGAGGCAGAGCGTCTGCACGCCCACGGCGTCGAGCTCTCGCTCTTGTCGAGCCCGCTGAGCGAACGTCAGGAGCGCTGGCTCGCCCGCTTCGCCAACGAGATGCGCGCGCGCCGCTACGAGCGCGTGACCGAGCACATCGGCTTCATCACGGCCGGGCCCTTCGAGAACGGCACGGTGTTCCCCCACCCGCGCTGTCACGCCGCGCTCGTCGTGGGACGCGATCGTCTCGCGCGCTTGTCGGAGCTCGCCGGCATGCCCGTCGGTCTCGAGAACCTCGCGCTCGCGTTCTCGCGCCGAGACGTCGACGAGCAGCCCGACTTCCTCGACGCGCTGCTCGCCCCACACGACGGCCACCTGCTGCTCGATCTGCACAACCTCCTCTGCCAGGCGGAGAACTTCGAGATCGATCCGATCGCGCTCCTGCGCAGCTACCCGCTCCATCGCGTGCGCGAGATCCACCTCGCGGGCGGCGAGCTCGAGCACCCGGCGAGCGATCCGCGGAAGCGCCCGTTTCGTCGCGACAGCCACATGGATCACCTCCCGGAGAGTGTGTTCCTTCTGCTCGACGAGGCGCTCGTGCGGTGCCCGAAGCTCGAGGCGATCTTCTTCGAGCACGCCGACGGAGTGCTCGCGCGCCGAGGCGATCAAGCGCGCTTCCACGAGGACTTCCAGCGCGTGCGCGCGAGGGTCGGCGCGCTCCGCGCGAACGTGCCGATCACAGACGACGAATCGCCACCGCCCCCGCCGCGCGTGATGCCCGAGGTGCGCGCGTGGACGCCGCGCGAAGACGCGTCGATCGCCGCGTACCAGTCCGCGCTCCTCAGGGCGCTCGACGAGTCGCCCGACCCGCATGCGGTCCGCGCGCGCCTGCTCGAAGACGCGAGCATCCGAGCGTTCCACTTCGCGGTGCGCGACATGGAGCCGCGCGCGCTCGAGGTGGGCCAGTCGCTGATCAGGCTGTGGGGCGACCGCCGCCGCGCACGCCCCGAGGGCCAGATGCGCGCGCTGACCTTCGTCGGGCCGCATCGCTCACTCGCTCTCGATCACGCACCCATCCCGACACCGGGCCCGGGCGAGGCGCGCGTTCGCGTCTTCGCGAGCGGCGTGTGCGGCACCGACGTGCACATGCACGAGGGCACCTTCGCGACGCCGTGCCCGATCGTCCCGGGGCACGAGCCGGTCGGCATCGTCGACGCGATCGGCGAAGGCGTGACCGAGGTGCGTGTCGGCGATCGTGTCGGCGTGCCGTGGGTGCAGGACGGCTGCGGCGCCTGCAGCGCGTGCGCGCGCGGCGCGATCCACCAGTGCCAGCGACCGCGCACCTGGATGCACGGCGGCGGCGGCCACGCGGAGTGGATGATCGCGCGAGCCCGCGGCTGCGTGCGGCTGCCCGACGGCCTCGCGTTCGAGCTCGCCGCGCCGCTCTTCTGCGCGGGCTTCACGGTGATGAGCGGCCTGCGCCGCGCGGCGTCACGCGAGGCGAAGAAGCGCGTGGGCGTGCTCGGGCTCGGCGGCCTCGGTCACCTCGCGATCCAGGCCGCGCGGGCCGAGGGCCACGAGGTGATCGCGATCACGTCCACCGCGAGCAAGCAGCGCAGCGCGCTCGAGCTCGGCGCGCACGAGGTGCTGGTCGTGTCGCGTGACGTGGGCCGAGAGCTCGCGGAGGCCGGTGGCGTGGACGTGCTGCTCGGCACCTCGAACGATCTCGGCGAGACGAGCCGCGCGCTCGCAGGCCTCCGACCCGAGGGCACGCTGGTCACGATGGGCCTACCGAGCGTCGAGCCCTCGCAGCTCGTGCTCGATCCGCGGCGCATGATGGGCCGCGGCCTCTCGGTCATCGGCGGCAAGCAAGGGCCGCGCGGGGATCTCGAGGATCTGCTCGCCTACGCCGCAGCCGGCACCGTCACGCCGGTCATCGAGACGTACCCGCTCACGCAGGCCACGCGCGCGCTCCAGCGCCTCGCCGAGCAGCGCGTGCGCTTCCGAGCCGTGCTCGTTCACTCCCCCTGATTTCCCGCGCCTCCGGCGCTCGATGCGTCTGCTACGGTCGCACGGCCATGCCGTTCAACCGTCACGACAGCATCCTCGGCACGATCGGAAAGACCCCGCTCGTTCGCCTCAACGAGGTCACGCGCGGCATCCCCGCGACCGTCTGGGCGAAGGTCGAGACGTTCAACCCCGGCCACTCGATCAAAGACCGCATGGCGCTCCGCATGATCGAAGACGCCGAGAAGAGCGGCGCGCTCAAGCCCGGCGGCACGATCATCGAGGGCACGAGCGGCAACACCGGCATGGGCCTCGCGATGGCGGCGATCGTGAAGGGCTACAAGTGCATCTTCACCACGACCGACAAGCAGTCGAAGGAGAAGGTCGATGCCCTCCGCGCGTTCGGCGCCGAGGTCATCGTCTGCCCGACCGACGTCGATCCCGAAGACCCGCGCTCCTACTACTCGGTGAGCTCGCGCCTCGAGCGCGAGACGCCGAACTCGTGGAAGGCGAACCAGTACGACAACCTCTCGAACAGCGCCGCGCACTACGAGACCACGGGCCCCGAGCTCTGGGAGCAGACCGAGGGCAAGATCGATCACCTCGTCGTCGGCGTCGGCACGGGCGGCACGATCTCCGGCACGACGCGCTACCTGAAAGAGAAGAACCCGCGCATGAAGGCGTGGGGCATCGACACGTACGGCTCGGTCTTCAAGAAGCTCAAGGAGACGGGGATCTTCGACAAGAACGAGATCTATCCGTACGTGACCGAGGGCATCGGCGAGGACTTCGTCCCGCAGAACGTGGACCTCTCGCTGATCGACGGCTTCGAGAAAGTGACCGACCGCGACGCCGCCATCTGGACGCGCGAGATCGTGCGCAAGGAAGGCATCTGGGTCGGCAACTCCGCGGGCTCGGCGATCGCGGGCCTCCACCAGCTCAAGCACCAGTTCGAGGAAGGCGAGACGGTCGTCGTGGTCTTCCACGATCACGGCACCCGCTACGTCGGCAAGATGTTCAACCCCGACTGGATGCGCGCGATGGGCTACGAGCCGGTCGCGGGACCGACGGCGCGCGAGCTGGTGAAGAACAAAGAGGTCACGTCGGTGGTCGGCGTCGAGGAGACGGACACCGTCGAGCGCGCCGTGTCGCGCATGCGCGAGAACGACTTCTCGCAGATCAGCGTGCTGCGCCAGGGCCGCATCGTGGGCTCCCTCCGCGAGGCAGACGTCTACTCGCGCATGATCTCGGACGAGAAGATCCGCGAGCAGCCCGTGCGCTCGATCATGCAGAAGCCCTTCCGCTACGTGGACATCGAGACCCCGGTGAAGCTCCTCGCCGGCATGATCACCCCCGAGAGCCCCGCGGTGCTCGTGCGCGACTTCCCCGCGAACGCCACGTACATCCTCACCGGCTACGACGTCCTCGCCGCGCTCTAGCGTCGACTACAGGGCCCTGTACTTGGGGTCGAATGTGGCGAGGTGTTTCTTCGCAAACTCGCGCCACCCCGTTCGCAACTCTGCGCCGCGAATCGTGCTGATGGAACCGCCGTGTGCGGCGACCGACGCAACGCAGAGGTCCAGGCCACCTACCTCCTGGCCGGCCCCGAGCAGCACCTCCAGCATGGCCGGGCTGTGCGTCGTCAACACCACTTGCACGCCTCGCTTCGGCAGCGTGAGGAGCAAGTCACCGAGTGCTCGCACCGCTGCGGGGTGCTGGTGCAACTCCGGCTCTTCGATCAGGAGCACCGAGCCGGGGTCCGCACCCGCGGCGTCGAGCGCGATGCGGAACAGCAGCCGCGCACCGTCGCCCATGCTGGCGAAGGGCAGCATGGGCCCCTTTCCGTTGCCGAACGCCAAGTACGGAACCTTGTCGACGTTGAGCAAGAGCCGAATCGTCGAGAGCCCAGCCAAAGACGGAACGGCGTCCTTGAGCAGGCTCACGAGCCGACCCTCCTGCGAGATGTCGGGCTCGACGAGTTCCGAGTACTCGCGCGCGACGCTCTGTTCGTCGTCGCGAATCAACTTCGTGTCGATGAGCCAGCCCCCGGGCACCGCGAGCTCCGCATGGTCATGGACGAATGCTCGGTACCCGTTGCCCGCGTCGAACACAGTCTCACCCGACGCCACCACATCAGCGTTCGCCGAGTGTCTCGCCGAAACCATGAGGGAGGTCAGCTCGCCCTCCGCTCGGTGCTTCCAGCCGCTGAGAAGCCGAGACGGGACTTGTTCCCGGGCCTCGATGCTCACCTGCACGATGCCCCCATCGTCGAACGTTCCGACCAACTCCGACTTGCTCGCGTCTTGTTGCCCAGCGTGCGCGATCCATCGGGCGGCATGCGACAGCCCCACACGACGACGAACGATTCGACCCAGCGCTTCCTCACGCCTCCGACTGCACGCGAGGAATGCCGCGTCCATGAGGGTGCTCTTGCCGGCATTGTTGGGCCCGACGAGCACCGTCATCGCGCCGAGGTCGAACGAGACGCCGGGCGAGCCGAACCGCCTCATGTTCCGGACCTGAAGGTTGGTCAGCATGCTCGCGACCCATACCACACGTGAGCGGTCCTCGTTGCAGGGTCAGGGCTTCGCGGGGATCTCGGCGCGGATGCGTGAGCCGCGAGGGCTGAGGGCCGTCACGTCGAAGCGGCCGCCGAGGAGCTCGGCGCGCTCGCGCATGCCGCGGAGGCCGCTGCCCTCGTGGCCCTCGCGCACGACGAGGCCTGCGCCGTCGTCTTCGATCTCGATCACGAGCATCGCGCCCGACGCCGTGATCGACACGCGCGCGTGCTTGGCGTCGCGGGCGTGTCTCACGATGTTCGTCAGCGCCTCCTGCACGATGCGGTACACGGCCGTCTCGACCGTGGTCGGCAGCTCCGCGGGGGGCTCGAGCACACGCTCGATGTCGATCTCGAGGCGCTCGCCCGCGTCGTCCACGAGCCGCTCGATCGCGCCGCGCAGGCCGATCTCGTCGAGCGCTGCCGGTCGCAGACGCGCGAGCGCGCGACGCACCTCCTCGATCGTCTGATCGGTGCCCTCGGCGATGCCGTGCACGAGCTTGTCCGCGGCGGCGCGCGCCTCGGGCTCGGGCTTGCCGAGGTGCGCGGCGAGCACTTCCGTCTGGATGCGGATCGCCGTGAGCGACTGCGCGACGGAGTCGTGGAGATCACGCGCGATCGCGCGACGATCTTCTTCCTGTGCGGCGATCGCGGCGAGGCGCAGCGCGCGCACGCGCTCTTCCGTCGATCGTGCCGCGAGCCGCTCCACGAGCACCGCGATGCGGTCCTCGGCGTAGCGCGCGTTGCGGAGCGCGATGACGTAGACGAAGAACGCGAGCGCGATCGACAGCACCGTGAAGCCGAGCAAGAGCACGATCGCGCGCTGCCTGAGCGCCGCGCGGCTCGAGCCCACCCACACCGTGCCGAGACGGCGCCCGCCGACCTCGATCGGCGCAGGGGTCCACGCGAGCGACTCCGCGGGCTGCTCGTAGGAGCGCGCGTCGATCGGCACGTCGTGGGCGTCGACCACGTCGATGCGCACCACGTCGGCCTGCGTCTCGAAGTAGCTCAGGTGCTCGACGAGCTTGAGCGAGTCGTAGCGCCAGAGCACCGGCTGCTCCTCGGCGTAGCGCGCGAGCGTCTCGGCCGCCTGCGACGCGAGCGTGCTCCCGCGCTCGTCGAGCTCGCGCGCGCCCATCACGAAGAACGCGAGCGGCGCCGACACGGCGAAGAGCGCACCGAAGAGCACGAGCAAGGGGGCCAGCCGCTCGCGCAGCGTGCCCGCGATCGCACCGCGTCCCACCTGCTCCGCGCTCGCCGTCGTGGGCTCGCCCGTCGCGCTCACGGCGCCTCGTCGAGCGGCAAGGGCGCGGCGCCCGCGGCGGCGATCACGCGGCGCCCCTCGTCGCTCCGCGCGAACGCGAGGAAGCGCGCGATCGCCGGGTCGGTCGCGTCGTGCATCACGAACGAGAGATCCTTGAAGAACGGGTACGAGCCGTCCGAGACCGCGACGACCGACGGCATGCGCCCGTCCACCGCGAGCACGCGCGCCGTCGGCGCGTTGACCCGCGCTTGCGCGAGATCCGCGATGCCCACGCCGCCGCGCAGGCCGAGGATCGAGCGGATCAGCTCGTCGTCGTGATAGACGACGCGGAAGCGGGCCGACGCGATCGCATCTTCTTCGGCATCTCCGAAGCCGGCGATCTGCGACGCGACCACCGCGCTCCCCGCGTCGCCGCGCTCACGGAGCAGCCACACGCGCGGCGTGCCGTCGCGCCAGCGCGTGCTCTCGCCGCGGAGCGAGCGAACGATCTCGTCCGTGGCGATGTCGCCATCCCGCACGTCGGGGTGAGCGAGGAGCGTGATCGGCACGCGCGCATAGGCGATCACGGTGAGGCCGAGCTCGCGCTCGGCAGGCCTGAGCGGCCGAGCGACGAGGCCGATCGTGATCGCGCCGCTCGCCACCGCGCGCACCCCGCCCGTCGATCCGATCGAGTCGTGCACGACGACACGATCGCCGGGTCGCGAGACTCGGTAGGCCGCCGCGAGCGCGCGCGTCACGACGAGGTTCGAGCCCGAGCCTGCCAGGTGCAGACCCGGCCCGAGCGTCTCGTCGTCCTCCGGCGCGCGCGCCTCGAGCTCGGCGCGTGGCCGCGTGAGGTGGAGCGGTGTGGCGCCGCGCTCGACGAAGAACACCACCGTCGCGACGGTGACCAGGAACGACACGAGCACGAGCAGCACGCGCAACACGCGCGCGAACGGTACCAGCCTCTTCACGCGATCGTTTCGGGGAAACCCGCACCTCCGACCGCTGTTTTTCTGTACCCTGACCGGAGGAGCTTCCATGCGCATCACCTCCGCCGGTCTCGTCCGTCTTCCCCTCTCGCTCGCCCTCTTCCTTCTGCCCGCCGTGGCCGGCTGCGACTGTGCGAGCACGCCCGTCGAGTCGTGCAGCACGAGCGCAGACTGCGAAGACGGCTTCACCTGCATCGATCGCATCTGCGTCCCGCGCAGCGACGCGGGTCAGCGCGACGGAGGCGGCGGTGGAGCGGACGGCGGACCTGCGTGCGTCGACGTCGATCGCGACGGTCACTTCACGATCGATGCCGCGTGCCCCTCGGGCGACGACTGCAACGACCTCGATCCCACCGTGCACGGCGGTCAGCCCGAGCTCTGCGGCGACGGCGTCGACAACGACTGCAACGAAGGCGTCGACGAGGCGAGCTGCGGCTGCGACGTAGGCCAGACGGTCTCTTGCTACACGGGCGCGACGGGCACGAGCGGCGTCGGCCTCTGTCGTCCAGGCGTCGCGGTCTGCACCGACGTCGGCATGCCCGGCGAGTGCCGCGGCGAGCGCGCGCCGACCACCGAAGACACCGCGGACCTCTGCAACTTCGAGGACGACGACTGCGACGGCATGGTCGACGAAGGCCTCCGCAACGCGTGCGGCGTCTGCGCGACGGACGCGCTCACCGAGCTCTGCGGCGACGACCTCGACAACGACTGCGACGGCCTCACGGACGAGGACTGCGACTGCGACTACCGCTGCCTCTGCGATCCGATGACGTCGTGCGAGTGCATGCCGCCCACGAACCAGCCCTGCTACGAAGGCCCGTTCGCGACCGACGGCCAAGGCGCATGCCGCGGTGGCGTGCGCGACTGCATCGTCACTGGCGACGAAGCGCGCTGGGACGCGTGCGAAGGCCAGCTCCTCCCCGGCGCCGAGTGCGCGGGCGGGACCGCCAACGGCGTGGACGAAGACTGCGACGCGCTGATCGACGAGGGCTGTCGAGATGCCGACTCCGATGGCTCGGCGTGGCCGCTCGACTGCGACGACGACGACGCCGCGGTGCACCCCGGCGTCACCGAGACCTGCAACGAGCGCGACGACAACTGCAACGGCGTCGCCGACGAAGGCGTGACCAACCGCTGCGGTCGCTGCGGCGCGGTGCCCGCAGAGACGTGCGGCAACGGTCGCGACGAAGACTGCGACGGCGCGCCAGACGACGGCTGCACCTGCGAGGCCGGCCTGATGCAGGACTGCTTCCTCGGGCCGCCCGAGACCGACAACGTCGGACGCTGCACGCCCGGCCGGCAGACCTGCGAAGGGCCGACCGAGTTCGCGGAGTGGAGCGCGTGCGTGGGCGGCGTCGGACCGATCCCCGAGATCTGCAACGGCGAGGACGACGACTGCGACGGCGAGGCCGACGAGCGCTGGTCCGCTGGCTCGAACGCGTGCGGCTTCTGCAACCCCACGGAGGTCTGTGACGACCTCGACAACGACTGCGACGGGCGCGTCGACGAGCACGTGGCGAACCGCTGCGGCGAGTGCGGCCCCGAGCCGGTCGAGACGTGCGACGGCGACGACGACGACTGCGACGGCACGATCGACGAAGGCACCACCAACGCGTGCGGCACGTGTCCTCCGGAGCCTTGCTACACGGAGACGTGGGATCGCCCCGCGGACTGCATGGATCCGGGCCGCACCTGCGACGGCGTCGTCGAGGACATGGATCACCCCGGCGCGATCACGCTCGGCGAGGGCTCGCTGACGTTCGACTACATCTACATCGCCGTCACCAACATGGGCACCGTCGCCCAGCTCGACACCACGACGGGCGCGGTGAACTGGATCCGCTCGAGCTACGGACAGAATCCGTCGCGCACGTCGGTCGCGTTCGACGGCAGCGTGTGGGTCGGCAACCGCGGCTTCTCCGATCCCGCGAACATCAACGTCTCGAACCTCGTCCACCTCGACACGGCCGGCAACCTCATCTGCCGCGCCGCAGGAGCGACCGGCCTGATCCGCGGCGTCGCGATCGATGCCGAAGGAAACGTCTGGGCTGGCGCCTACAACGGACGCCGTGTCTACCGCGTGAGCGGCACCGACGTGGACACGACCACCTCACCGCCGACGTGTCGCCTGATCACGCAGTACGACGTGCCGGTGAACGTCTACGGCCTCGCGGTGGATCCCGACGGCTACGTCTGGACGGGCTCGACGCCCACCATCCGCATCCGCATCGCCGACGGCACGCAGACGAGCATCCCGAACACGTCCTCGTACGGCCTCGCCGCGGACGGCGCGGGCCGCATGTGGTTCGGCAGCTGGAGCGGCGGCGGCCCGATGCACTCGATCAACCGCACGACGTTCGCGCAGGTCGCCACGCCGATCGCCAACCCGATCACCGGCATCACGGTTCACCCCGACGGCTCCGTGTGGGGCACGGCGTACGGCGCCAACCGCATCGAAGCCTACGACCCGGCAACGGGCGCGGCGCGCTGCGGCATCGCGATCCCCTCGTTCCCCGCCGACGGCAACCCGCACGGCATCGCGGTCGATCGCATGGGCCGCATCTGGGCGCCCAACCGCTACGGCGGCTACGTCAACGTCTACGACTCGACGACGTGCGCGCACCTCGCGCGCTACCCGGTCTCGCCCGGTCAGGAGCTCTACAGCTACTCCGACATGACCGGACACCTCCTCCGCACGTTCACCGCGCCCGAAGGTCACTGGTACCAGGTGTTCGACTCCGGCTACGCGCTCGCGTACTGGAACGAAGCCTCGTGGGTCGCCGACGTGCCGGCCGACACGGCCGTCGAAGTGACGGTGCGCGCCTCGGACAGCCCGACGGACTTCACCGGCTCCGTGGCCTGCGGTCCGTTCACCACCACGCCGGCGGACCTCACGTCGTGCGCGCTCGGTCGCCACCGCTACCTCCAGCTCGACGTCGTCCTCCGCAGCATGCGCACTGGCGCTCGCCCGATCGTCTACCGAGTCGACGCCCGCTGGGCCTACTGACTTTTCCTCTACTCTCCGGCTCGATGCGCTCTCTGGTCTTCGTCGTCCTCGCGCTCTCGCTGTCCTGCATCGGCTGTGATCGCGACGCGCCGTCGCTGAGGCCGAGCGCGCCACCGTGCCCCGAGCGGATGGTGCAGCTCGGCTCGTACTGCATCGATCGTCACGAGGCCGTGATCCACGAAGGCCACGCCCTCCCCGCGGTCGGCGAGCTTCCGACGGTCGGCGTCTCGTACCCTGACGCAGATCGCGCGTGTCGCGCGTCGGGCTTTCGGCTCTGCGACGAAGAAGAGTGGAGCCGCGCGTGTGAAGGCACCGGCGATCCCGCGCGACGCCTGCCCTATGGCGACACGTGGGAGCCGCACCGCTGCAACGCGATGGAGTGGAACGACGACGCTGAGACGCGGCCCGTGCGCGAGAGCGGCTCGCACCCCGAGTGCGTGAGCCCCGAAGGCGTCTTCGATCTCTCGGGCAACGTGTGGGAGTGGACGAGCGGCTTCGACCGCTCGGGCACGCTGCACGAGCTGCGCGGCGGCGGCGCGCACAACAGCGAGAGCCAGTCGGTCTGTCGCCCCAACGACGGCTTCTTCCAGGCTCCCGATCTCGCCGGAGGCCTCGTGGGCTTCCGCTGCTGCACGCCAGCGCGCGCGCGACCTTCGTCGCCCCGCTGAGCGCGCGAGAAAACTTTTTCGTTTGACTCTGCGTTGCGCGCGGCGTACGTACGCTCACCCGCGGCGTGTACTGATGCACCCGCTGCCGAGAGCGCTCCCATGGACCTCACGCAACATCGACCGCCGCACACCGCGAAGCACCTCGAGGGATTGCTCCTCGAGGGATCGCTGGGGAACGCGCTCGCGTGTCGCCTCGTGGGCGCGTCACTGCAGCTCACGCGCGGTACTGCGCAGGCGAGCTATCGCGGCACGACGTCGACCTGGCGTACGCGAATTGGTAGCGAAGCCTCCTCGACGAAGCCGCGCAGCAGCTCGCCGCGTTTCGTCGGATGTCTCATGAACGGCCTCGATCCGGAGGTCGCCCCCGCCTAGGTTGTTCACACGAGTCGAAGACCGTGTACGGCCACCTGGGCACCTCGCCCCGGTGGCCGTTTCCGTTTCTGGCGTCTCTCTCTCGCTCCGAGCTCGCGGCATCGCACCGGTCGGCTCCTGCCTCCTGTGCGCTCCAGAGCCCCGCCCACCGCGCTCTTCCGTCCGCTCCTCCCGCCTCCTCTGCTCGCCGCGCGTCCGGGACACGCGCCTCGCTCGTCTCTTCCGCACCCGACCGCGTCACGCTGCTCAGCGTGCGGACGGAGCCCCTCATTCAAACGTTACTCTTACGCGTTTCATACGCAGTTCTTGGAGCGTCCCATGGACACGCTCGTTCTCTCGCAGGGCTACGCGCCCTTACACGTCATCTCCTGGCAGAAGGCCGTGACCATGTGGTTCGACGGCAAGGTCGAGGTCGTCTCCGAGTACGAGGAGGACATCCGCTCGGTCTCGCTGACGATCAAGATGCCTGCGGTCGTGCGCCTCGTGCGCGCGCACCGCTTCATCCACAACGGTCCGCGCTTCACGCGCAGCAACGTGCTCCTGCGTGACGACATGACCTGCCAGTACTGCGGCGCGACCCCGCGCTCGAGCCGCGGCCTCAACTTCGACCACGTCGTGCCCCGCGCTCGCGGCGGCAAGACGTGCTGGGAGAACATCGTGACCGCGTGCGTCGCGTGCAACTCGAAGAAGGGTTGCCGCACGCCCGAGGAGTCCGGGATGAAGCTGCGACGCGCTCCCACGCGTCCGCGCTCGCTCCCGTTCTTCCACGCGAGGCTCTCACTCGGCGGCGGCATCCCCGACGCCTGGAAGAGCTTCGTCTACTGGAACGGCCGCATGGTCTGACCACAGCGGCTGATCCCCACCCACACCGATTCCGTTCGCACTCCGACCCCGCGCGGCGACCCGTACCGCGCGGGGTCGATCTATTGCTCAGCGCACAAGGCCCTTCGCGAGCACCACGGGCGTGCGCGGTCCGCCGTAGATGAAGCCGGTGTAGAGCTGGAGCAGCGTCGCGCCATGATCGAGTCGCTCCCGCGCGTCTTCGATCGTCTCGAGGCCGCCGACGCTGATGATCGCCGTGGCCTTCGGCAGCTTCGTGCGCAGGCGCTTCAGCACGGCGAGCGAACGGGCGCGCACGGGCGCGCCGGAGATGCCGCCCGCGCCGAGCGACGTCACGTACGCCGCATCGCTCGCGAGGCCCTCGCGCGAGATCGTCGTGTTCGTCGCGACGATGCCGCCGAGGCCGAGCGCGATCGCGAGCTCGGCGGACGCGTCGATGTCTTCGTCGGCGAGGTCGGGCGCGATCTTCACGAGCAGCGATGGCGCGCGATCACGCCCCGCTTTCTCGCAGGCCTCGGCGCTCGCGCGCGCCACGGCGCGCAGGATCGGCTCGAGCTTCTCCACCGCCTGCAGGTTGCGGAGGCCTGGCGTGTTCGGGCTCGAGACGTTCACCACGAGGTAGTCCGCGTGCGGCGCGACGCGCGTGGCGCTCATCGCGTAGTCGGCCGCGGCGTCTTCTTCTGCCGTGATCTTGCTCTTGCCGATGTTCACCCCGACGACGCCGAAGCGGCGATCACGACGCGCGAGGCGCGCGACCGCGGCCTCGGACCCGCCGTTGTTGAAGCCGAGGCGGTTCAGGAGCGCGCGATCGGCAGGCAGCCGGAACATGCGTGGCTTGGGGTTTCCGGGCTGCGCGTGCGCCGTGAGCGTGCCGACCTCGACGAAGCCGAAGCCGAGCGCGAGCAGCGCGTGCATCGCGACCGCGTCCTTGTCGAAGCCGGCCGCGAGACCAATCGGCGTCGGGAACGTGAGCCCGAGCGCTGTCACCTCGAGGCGCGGATCCCGATGCGAGAGGAGCGCCGACGTGAGACGCGCCGCGCCCGGGAGCGCCTCGATCGAGCGCAGCCCCGAGAACGCGACGTGGTGCGCCGTCTCGGCGGGCAGCATGAAGAAGAGCGGCCGGAGCAGCGCGCGGTAGAGCATCGAAATTCGGGGCGCCCTGCGGCGGGCGGGAAGCACGGCTAGCCGATGCGGAAGTCCGCGACCACCTCGATGTCCTCGGCGAGCGGCGGCGCGAACGGCACGCGCTGCGTCTCGAGGAGGACGACGATCGCGTCCGGGAACATCGCCTTCGCGAGGTTCGTGTTCGCGGGCTCGTTGTCGAAGAACGCCGTGATGTCGCCGAGGCGATCGAGCGTCGGTAGCGCGCCGCGCTTGAAGGCCTCGTCGGGGAGATTCGCGTCCGGCTTCAGGACGAGCTCGGTGCCCGCCACGCCGATCGGGAAGCCGCAGTCACGAAGCGAGCTCACCGTGCCGAGCATCATCCCCGGAACGTCTCGCCCCGTGAGGTACACGATGATCGCGCCAGCTTCGTAGCAAGCGCGCACGTACTCGGGGGCACCTTCGACCGGCGCGTCGTGCTGGCAGTACTGGTCGGTGAAGAAGCGCTCGTGCCAGAACCGCGTGACGTCCGAGACGACGTCCGCGCGCGTGATCCCGCAGCCGCGGAGCGTGTCCGACAGCAGGTAGTCGATGCGCTCCGACGTGAGCGTCGCGAGCGGCTCGGCGACCTCGGGCCGCGCGTCGAGGATCTGCTCGCGGTACTCCATGAGGATCTCGAGCGTGCGCGGGCGGTTGTCGTAGAGCGTCGCGTCGAGATCGAAGACGACGAGCGGCGTCTTGCCGCCCTCCTCGACCGCGCTCGCGATGCGCGTGAGCACGCTGCGGAGGAGGTTCGTCTGATGAGGAAGAGGCGGCGGCCGCATGAAGTTGGGCCGACGATAGCCGACCGCGACCGGCGCGAGCAACGGCGCGCGCGCGAGCCACGAAAGACCACTCGCCGGGCGGATCCGACCGCTCGCGACCTGCGGAGCGGCGCCCCGCACGGCCCCGGGCCACCGTGGCCTCATGCGAACGATCGCGGGTGCCTACGTCGCGCTGCTGCTCGGCATCGTCCTCCTCGCCGACGTCGGCGCGATCGGCCCGCTGCTCCGCTTCGTCCATGCCGTGCCGTGGATGGACAAGATCGCGCACTTCGCGTTCGCGACCGTCCTCGGCGTGATGATCGAGGCGGCGTCGCGATCACGAGGCCGCGCCCTCGTCGTGGTGGCCGTGTGTGTGCTGATCGAAGAGCTCTCGCAGCGCCTCGTCCCCGGCCGAACCTTCGATCTCTTCGATCTCGCCGCAGACGCGCTGGGCCTCGTGGGTGGCACGACGATGGTGGTGCTCTTTCGGCGACGCACGGCGCCGGCGAGCGAGACGGCCTCGACGTGAGCGCGCCGAGTTGCATGCGAACGTGAGGATCCTCGTGATCGCGCACGAAGCCATGTGATACGTCCTTCGCCGTGACGACGTCTCGCGCGCGTCGATGGCAGGTGCTCTCGTCGGCATGCGCGCTGTGCGTCGCGATGCTCGGGGTGGGCCGTCCCGCGAGCGCACGTGCTCAGGACGCTGGCGCTCCAGACGCCGGCGCTCCGGACGCCGGTGTCGGTGCGGTCGATGCAGGCGGAGGCGACGCCGCAGGTCCACCCGCGCCGCCGGTGATGGTGCCGCCGCGCGCGATCGACGCGCCGGCCGTGACGCTGCCCGTGGACGCGGAGCCCTTGCCCGAAGGCACGAGCGTCGAGCTGCTGCTCACGATCTCGTCGGATGGCACCGTGCGCGACGCGGCGCTCGTCGCGCCGGTCCGCGAGGACGTCGACGCGCTGGTGCTCGAGGCCGCGCGCGGCATGCACTTCGAGCCGGCGACGCGCGACGGGACGCCCATCCCCGCGCGCGTGCGCTTCCGCTTCGCGATCTCGATGTCGGTCCCCGAGCCGGAACCCGAGCCAGAGACCGGTCCGTGCACCGAGACCGGCACCATCACCGAGACGGGCACCGAGACGGGCACGACGACCGAGACCCGCACGGCCACCGAGACGGGTACCGCGACCGACACGCCTCCCGTCGAGGTCGACCCCGACACGATCCCCGACGAAGAGCTCGCGACGTTCGGCGCGCGCGCGACCGTCGATCGTCCCGAGGCGGGCGCGGTGTCGCGCATCACGCTGACGGGGGCCGAGCTCAGCACCGTGCCCGGTACGTTCGGTGAGCCGCTGCGCGTCGTCGCGACGCTGCCCGGCGTCGTGCGCTCGCCGTTCGGTCTCGGCTTCTTCCTCGTCCGCGGCGCCAACTTCCAGAACACGGGCTTCTTCGTCGACGGCTTCCCCGTTCCGATCCTCTATCACTTCGGCGCGGGCCCCGCGGTCATCTCGTCGCGGCTCGTGAACCGCCTCCGCTTCTATCCGGGTGGCTATCCGACGTCGCTCGGTCGCTACTCCGCGGGCGTCGTCGCGCTCGAGACCGGCATCCCGGACGACGTGCGCTCGTTCCGCTTCGAGGCGGAGATCGATCTGCTGCGCGCGAGCGCGCTCGCCGTGATCCCGTTCGAGCGCGGCAACGTCTCGATCGCCTTCCGCCGCAGCTACTACGAGCTGCTCGTCCCGCTCTTCGTGCAGGGCCTACAGGTCGCGTACACGGACTACCAGATCCGTGGTGAGTACCGCATCGACGATCACCTCTCGGTCTCGCTGTTCGCGTTCGGCTCGGACGACACGCTCGATCAGAGCGGCGCGCTGATGGGCGGCGCCACGAGCGACGGCTCGAACACGCGCATCAACTACAACTTCCAGCGCGCGATCGCGCGCATCGACTGGCGCCTCGGACCGGACTCGTTCATCCGCCTGTCGGGCGCGCTCGGGAGAAACGGCACGTCGTTCGGATCGCGCACCGCGGGCCAAGCCCAGCAGCAGTTCGATCTCGAGTCGTTCGAGCTCGGCCTGCGCCTCGACGCATCGTTCCCCGTCGAGCGCTGGCTCCGGACGAACTTCGGGATCGACGCCGCCGCGAACGCGTTCGGCATCTCCATCACCGCGCCCTCGCCCACAGGCCTCGGCGAGTACCCGCGCCCCGTGTTCGATCCGGTGCTCCTCCAGCTGAACGCGCGCGTCGCGCGCTCGACGCCTGCGATCTACGGCGAGGCCATCCTCGACTTCGATCCGGTGGAGATCTCGCTCGGCGCGCGCCTCGAGCTCTTGCGCTGGGGCACGCTCACCGACGTCGCGCCGGACCCCCGCGGCGTCGTGCGGTGGGAGATCATCCCCGAGGTGACCGTGAAGGCCGCGACAGGCCTCTTCACGCAGCCGCCGATCGCCTTCCAAACCATCTCGCAAGGCGGCAATCCCAACCTCGGTCCGCAGCGCTCGTGGCAGACGTCTGCGGGCGTCGAGGCCGACCTACCGCTCGACGTCGAGGTCGAGGTCAATGGCTTCTACAGCCAGATGTTCGACATCGGCCGCTTCTCTCAGCAGATCGTGATGGGACCAGACGGTCAGCCGCGCCGCGAGTTCTTCCGGGCCGATCAGCAGGGCCGCGCGTACGGCCTCGAGGTGCTCATTCGTCGCCCGGTGGAGCAGGGCTTCTACGGCTGGATCTCCTACACACTCTCTCGCTCCGAGCGCCTCAATCCGGGCGGTGACTGGCGGCCCTTCACCTACGATCAGACGCACGTGCTCAACCTCGCGGCGAGCTACGCGTTCGATGGCTGGCGCTTCGGCGCGACGTTCCAGCTCGCCACCGGTCGCCCCACCTCGACACCCACGAATCCCGTCTACGACTCCGACGAGAACGCCTATGGCGCCACGTTCGTCGACGCGGGCGCGCGGCTCCCCATCTATCACCAGCTCAACGTCCGCATCGACCGTGACTTCGACTTGGACTTCGTGACGGGCACGGTCTACCTCGACGTGCTGAACGTCTATTACGGCCAGAACTCCGAAGGCCTCATCTACCAATACGACTACGCCCGCAACACACCCATTCCGGGTCTTCCCATCCTCGGCACCCTCGGCATCCGGGCGATCTTCGAATGACCACCTCGACGCCCACCTCGACGCACCGACGGCTGACTCTGGCGCTCTCCGCGGGACTGACGCTCTCCCTGTGCGCCGTGGGAGTCTCGAACACGGCGTGCTTCGGCCAGCTCGACTCGCCGACGCTCGTGAAGACGCCGCGCATTCTCGCGATCTTTGCCGATCACCCCGAGTCCGCGCCGGGCACCGATCTCCAGCTGGGCGCCATCGCCTACGTGCCCGCGGATCCCTCGGGCGCCACCACCACCTACCGCTGGCGACTCTGCACGAGCCTGCCCCGCGTGCTCGAGGCCGCGCAGATCCCCGCGGATCTGCCGCTGCCCGACACGTGCGAGACGCTCGAGAGCACCGGGCCGAGCGCCATCGTGCCGGGCGATCGCACGGAGACGCTGGCGCGCCTGATCACGAGCCTGCCGAGCGGCGGCAGCTTCGACGCCACGTTCTTGCGCCTCATCCTCGAGAGCGCGGGCATTCCGTTCCAGGTCGAGGTCGACGTGCTCGACGCGAGCGGTGCGGTGCTCGTGACCGGCGTGAAGACGCTCGCGATCACCACGCGGACCGCGCCGCTGCCGCCGGCGACCACGAACCCACCCGTCGTGCTCTTCACGATCGGCGACATGGACGACACGACCGAGGACATCGACGTCGTGATGCCCGACGACCCGTTCGATCTCCGCTGCATCGCGACCGGGGGCGCCGTCTCGGTGCCTGCCGAGACCGAGCTCGTGATCACGCCGGTGCCCGGCATCGACTGGACCGAAGAGTTCCCGATCTTCGACTTCTCCGGCGACATCCGGATCGGACGCGAGAACGAGTACTACTCGTTCTATGCGACGGGCGGTGCGATCGGCGAAGAGACCACGCGACCGCCCAACCGGGAGACGTCCTGGACCACGCCCGAGGACCCTGGCACCGTGAGGCTCTGGCTCATCGTCCGCGACGGCCACCTCGGCGCGCGCGGATGTTGGTTCGACGCCGCCATCACGCCTGCGCTCTAGCTTCGTCGACGATTCTCGATTCGAGGTCTCATGTCGTACCGACCCCTCTTGGTCACGCTGTCTTGCTTCACGCTCGCCACGGGCAACGTCGGCTGCGACGAACCTCACCCGGCGCCCACCGAGACCGACGCCGCGGTGACCGAGACTCCGCCCGACGACGCGTACGTCGCGCCGGTCGACGACGCGTTCGTCGGACCGCCCGATGCCTTCAATCCCGGCGCGGGCGAGACAGGCCGCATGGTCGGCATGACCGAAGCGCACAACCGCTTTCGCGCGATGGCGACCACGGACACGCCGATCCCCGCGCTCGTGTGGGACACGGACCTCGCGGCCGTGGCGCAGGCGTACTCCGAAGAGCTCGCGCGCACTGACTGTGGGCTCACGCACTCGGGCAACGAGTACGGCGAGAACCTCTATTGGCAGCGAGGCTCGAGCCCCACGGCGGCCGACGTCGTCGAGGGGTGGCACGCGGAGATCGCTTGCTACGACTACGGCCCGTTCATGCGCGGCGACTCGTGTGACATGGCGTGTACGTCGGCGATGAGCGCGAGCGGCTGCGGCCACTACACACAGGTGGTGTGGCGCGCGACGCGACGCCTCGGCTGCGGCATGGCCACGTGCTCGAGCGGCGCCGAGATCTGGACCTGCAACTACGACCCCGCTGGCAACTACCTGGGCCGCGAGCCCTACTGATCGCTCAGCGAAAGACCAGCAGGAGCGCGACGACGACGGCGAACGCGGGGACCATGCCCACGCGGGATGCGAGGTCGAGCTTCGTCGCGAGCTCCGCGCGGCGATGTCGGATCAGGAACCCGATCGCGCAGGACTCCACGAGCGCGATGAAGATGAAGAGGATGCCCACGAGGTGCACCTTGTCCGACAGCGTCATGTACGGAATGTCGGGCAGGTTGGTCGCCACGACGGACTGCGACGTCACCGCGCCGAACATGCCTGCGACGCCGACGCCGACGCGCGCGTCGAGGACGTCGGGGTGCATGAAGAAGCCGAGGAAGGCGATGAACACCGAGATGAAGAGCGTGAGGAACGTCTTGAAGAACGTCGTCGACACCTCGTGGCGCAACCGCAGCCGCATGCGGAACCGCGGGAACGTACTGACCTCTTCGGCGTCGACGCCGGGCATTCCGAAGTTCGTCGCGTAGCGGGTCTCGGTGATGTCGAACTCGGGGCGATCGACGATCCACCCGGAGATGAACGGACTCTCCACGTGCCTCACCGAGTCTTCGTCCACCGCGAAGAGCACGGTGGAGCTCCCCTCTTCGGCGTGCTCGAGCGTCAGCTGGATCTCGTGCTCGTCGAACGGAAACGTATGGAAGTCCGTGCCGACGATCACGCGCGCGCTCATGCGGTAGTAGGCGTAGCGCTCGCCGCCCTCCTCGTAGAGGTACTCGCTCTCGCGCGACAAGACTGTGCCGTTCATGACCTCGTAGGCCGTGCCGTCCGCAGGGCCGCGCCAGCGCGACCACACGTAGTAGGTGATCGTCGCGGTGCCCGTGCGCATGTCGAGTTCCGACACGCGCAGCGGATAGACACCGAAGTAGATCGTCGTGGGCTCCGTGAGCGCTTCGGGCTCGGTCGCTTCGGCGCCAGCGTCTTCGGTGCCCGCGTCTTCCGTGCCAGCGTCTTCAACGGCACTGTCTTCGGTGCCCGCGTCGGCCGATTCGTCTGCGACGCCAGCGCTGATGATCTCCGAGTCCTGCGCGGCGAGCTGAGGCGCCGCGAGGGCCGCGGCAAGGAGCGCCGCGACGCCCACCCACCACCACGCGCGAGCGCCCGAGAGAGTGCCTTCGCGGCCCCCTGCATCCCGCTCCAGCCACCCTCTCGGTCCGTGGGTCAGGCGGCCTCGAAGCTCGGGAGGCTCGCGTAACGCGTCAGGTGATGTTCTTCGTCGCCGAAGAGCGCGTTCAGGACCGTCATGCGCTTGAAGTAGAGACCGACGTCGTGCTCGTCGGTGACGCCGATGCCGCCGTGGAGCTGGATCGCGCTGTCGACGACTCTCTTGCCGCCTGCCGCGAGCTGCGCCTTGGCGATCGAGATCGCGCGGCGACGCTCGTTCGGATCCGCATCGTCGGCCTTGATGCCCGCGAGCATCGCCGTGGACTTGAGCAGCTCGGTCTCGACGAACATGTCGACCGCGCGGTGCTGGAGCACCTGGAACGACCCGATCGGGACGTTGAACTGCTTGCGCACCTGGAGGTAGTTGACCGTCATCCAGAGCACGGTCGTCGCGATGCCGTAGCCCTCGGCGCACGCGCCCGCCGCGGCGAGATCGAGCGCAGCCTCGATGGCCGCCGCGCCGCCGCCGTCCGCGCCGAGCAGATCCTCGGCCCCGACGACGACGTTCGAGAGACGCACGCGCGCCGCGCGCTGACCGTCCATCGTCTTGGCGCTGTCGATGGTCAGGCCCTTTGCGTCCTTCGCCACGGCGAACAAGGAGACACCCGCTCCCGTCGTCGCCGACACGATCAGCGTGTCTGCGGCATGTCCATTGAGCGCCCAGACCTTCTCGCCGGAGAGCGACCAACTGCCACCCTCCTTCTTCGCGGTGGTGACGGCCTTGCTCGCATCGTAGCGGCCCTCTCTCTCTGCCCACGCGAGCGCGAGGCTCGTCTTGCCGTCGATCATCGGCCCGAGGAGTCGCTTCTGCTGCTCGAGCGACGCGCCCTTCAGCACGGCACCGCCAGCGAGCACGACGCTCGCGAGGATCGGCTCCGGCACGAGCGTCTTGCCCAGCTCCTCGAGCACCAGCGTCAGGTCGAAGAACGACATCCCGAGGCCACCCACGCTCTCGGGATAGAAGAGTCCGAGCCAGCCCAGCTCGGCCATCTGCTTCCACACGCTCGGCTCCCAGCAGCGATCGTGACTGACCACCTCGTGCCCGCCATGGCCCCACGCATGGGAGCGAAGCTTGCGGAAGCGGCTGACGGGCGAGCTCTTGGTGAACTGCGCCGCGGAGTCTTTGAGGAGCTTCTGATCTTCGTTGAGCTCGAAATCCATCTGAACACCTATCGCGAAGGAACGGTCAAGAACTCAACCCGAGGATCATCTTGGCGATCACGTTGCGCTGGATCTCGTTGGATCCGCCGTAGATCGTGGTCGCGCGAAGGTAGTTGAAGGTCGACGCGACCCACTGCTCGCCCGTCGACACGACGTCCGCGTCGTTGAACCACGCGAGCGAGTTCTGGCCCATGACCTCCATCGCGAGCTCGAGGCACTGCTGCTGGATCTCGGAGCCTCGGATCTTGAGGATCGAGCTCTCGGGACCGGGCGCGTGGCCGAGCTGTGCTCCGGCGAGCGCGCGGTAGTTCTGCACGCGAAGCGCCTCGAGCTTGATCTCGAGGCGCGCGACCTTGCTGCGGAACGCGCCGTCGTCGAGCAGCGGCTTGCCGTTCAGGATCGTGCCCTTCGCGATGCGCTTCACCCGGAGGAGCGCGCGCGTCGACTGACCCACGGCGCCGATCATCGTGCGCTCGTGACCGAGCAGCGCCTTGGCCATGCCCCAGCCGCCGTTCACGGGCCCGACGACGTTCTCTTTCGGGACGATCGCGTTCTCGAACCACGTGTCGCAGAACGCGGGCGTGTGACCCGTGGTCAGCATCGGCACCGCGCGCACGCCGGGCGTCTTCATGTCGATGAGCAGGAACGAGATGCCCGCCTGCTTCTTCGCGCTCGAGTCGGTGCGCACCAGACAGAAGATCCAGTCCGCGTACTGCGCGTACGTCGTCCACGTCTTCTGTCCGTTGACCACGAAGTTGCCCTTGCCGTCGTCGACCGCCGTGGTGCGGAGGGACGCGAGGTCCGATCCCGCGTCGGGCTCGGAGTAGCCCTGACACCACTTCTCTTCACCGCTCAGGATCTTCGGTAAGAAGCGCTGCTTCTGTGCGTCGTTGCCGAACTGGATGATCAGCGGGCCGACCATCGAGAGGCCGAAGGGTGAGAGGATCGGCGCCCCGCACTTCTCGAGCTCTTCACCGAAGATGAAGCGCTGCGCCGCGTCCCAGCCGGGGCCTCCGAGCTCCTTCGGCCAGTGCGGCGCGGCCCAGCCCTTCTCGTAGAGGACGCCATGCCACTGCATGGTCTCTTCCATCTCGAAGTGACCATCGACCTCGGCCTTCGCCTTGATGTTCGCGGGCATCCCGTCGCGCAGGAACTCGCGCACGGTCTTTCGGAATGCCTCTTGTTCAGGCGTGAACGACAGATCCATCGAACGCTCCTCGTCCTCTTCGTTGGCCGATCTCGAGCTGATCTCGAGCCGAGCTGATCTCGAGCCGACTACTCGTCGCCCGGGATGTCCCGGACGCCGTACTTCTTCGCGAGCTCGCGCAGGTGGTAGCGCGTGAGGCCCGCGGCCTGTGCGCTGCGCGTGACGTTGCCTTCGTGCTTGTCGAGGAGCGCCTTGAGGTAGGCGGCCTCGAACACGTCGAGGAGGCGCTGCTTCGCTTCCTTGAACGGGAGCGCCTCTTCCACGAACTGCGTCGCCCAGCTCGAGGGGTGCTGCCCGCCCTGCACGATCACGGGAGGCGCCTTCTGCGCTGCGCCGGGCAGAACGTCCGCCACGCCGATCTCCATCTCGTCGGCGAGGGCCGCCGCGCGCTCGATGGTGTTCTTGAGCTCGCGGATGTTGCCCGGCCACGGCTGCGACTGGAGGCGCGTCATCGCCTCGGACGTGATCGTGAAGCGGCGCTTCTCCCCCGGGAAGCGGCGCTCGCACACGTCTTCGAGGAAGTGCTGCACGAGGAGCGGCACGTCTTCGGGGCGCTGGCGCAGCGGCGGAAGCTCGATCGACACGACGCTCAGTCGGTAGAAGAGGTCCTCGCGGAACTGACCTTCGTTCACGCGCGCGCGCAGATCACGGTTCGTCGCCGCGACGACGCGCACGTTCACGGGCATCGAGCGATCGCCGCCGACGCGCTTGATCTCGCGGTTCTCGAGCACGCGGAGGAGCTTCGGCTGGAGCGCGAGGTCGAGCTCGCCGAGCTCGTCCAAGAAGATGGTGCCGCCGTCGGCCTGCTCGAAGCTGCCGCGGTGACGATCGGTCGCGCCAGTGAACGCGCCACGCTCGTGACCGAAGAGCGTCGACTCGATCAGATCCTTCGGGATCGCCGAGCAGTCCTGCACGACGAGCGAGCCCTCTTTGCGACGCGACGCTTGGTGGATCGCGCGCGCCACGAGCTCCTTGCCCGTGCCCGTCTCGCCGCGGATCAGGATCGTGAGCTCCGTGGGCGCGACCTTCTCGAGCGTCGCGAAGATCTCGCGCATGCGCACCGAGCGGCCGACGATCTCGAAGAAGCGCTCGTTCTTCGAGAGGTCGATGTCCACCGAGCCGCTCGCGGGCTCGAAGCGCAGCTGCGACTGCCCGAGCTTCACGACCGTGCCGGGCTTGACCCAGATCTCTTGGATGCGGAGCTCGCCGACGAACGTGCCGTTGGTCGATCCGAGATCGCGGAGCAGGAACCCCTTCTCCTTGGCCACGAGCTCGACGTGCGTCGTCGAGACGGCCTTGTCGGACAGCACGAGATCGCAGATCACGCTGCGCCCGATGCTCGTGCGCTCCTTCTCGATGACGACCTCGCGACCCTTGTCGGGGCCGTCGACGACGAGGATGCGCGCCTTCTTCAGGCGCCGCTTCGTCGCCTGGTTGTCGACGAAGATCGTCGTCAGCGCGGGATCGTGTCCCGAGCCCCCACCGGTCGGATCGTGGCTCACGCGTGTGCTCCCGTTCGAGGTGCAGCGATCGCGTCGTCACGGAGGATCGTGATCGCGCGCGCGTAGTCGCCTCCGGCGAACACTGCGTTCCCGGCCACCAACACGTCGGCGCCCGCCTCGCACACGCGCTGCGCGGTGCCGGCCTTGATGCCGCCGTCGACCTCGAGATCGATGTCGCGCCCCTCGGCGTCGATCATCTGTCGCAGCCGCGCGATCTTCGGCAGCACCTCGGGGAGGAACGACTGCCCGCCGAAGCCAGGGTTCACGCTCATCACGAGCACGAGGTCGACGAGCGACATCACGTAGCGGAGCGCGTCTTCGCTCGTGCCCGGGTTGAGCGACACGCCCGCCTTCTTGCCGCGCAGACGGATCGCCTGCAGCGTTCGATGGAGGTGCGTGGTCGCCTCGGCGTGGACGGTGATCACGTCGGCGCCCGCGTCGGCGAAGGCGTCCACGTAGCGCTCGGGCTCGACGATCATCAGGTGCACGTCGAGGGGCAGCGTCGTGACCTTCCGCAGCGCGGCGACGACCGGCGGCCCGATCGTGAGGTTCGGGACGAACCGCCCGTCCATGACGTCCACGTGGATCCAGTCGGCACCGGCGGCCTCGACGGCCCGGACCTCGTCGCCGAGGCGCGCGAAGTCCGCCGAGAGGATGGATGGCGCGATGCGAATCGGCCGATTCGAGCGAGACACGGAGGCATCCAGCCACGCCCGGAGAGCGATCGTCAAGCGCGGCTCGCGCGTTCCTTGCTGGATTCGCCCCGAATTCCTAGAATCGGCGTCCCGTGGGTCCACACCCACGGAAGCCACCCCCGGGAAGCCCGAAAAAGAATGGCCGTCGAACAGCGATACCGTGTCACCGAGCGCCTCGAAGCAGGCGGTATGGCCGAGGTATTCCGGGGCGAAGCCATGTCCGTGCAGGGCTTCAAGAAGCAGGTCGCGATCAAGCGCGTCCTCCCGCACCTCGCTCAGAACAAGAACTTCATCTCGATGTTCCTCGACGAGGCCCGCCTCGGCGCGCGCCTCGCGCACGCGAACATCGTGACCGTCTTCGACATCGGAGCGGCCGACAACACGTTCTTCATCGTGATGGAGTTCATCGACGGCTGTAACTTGAAGGCCATCATCGAGGAGCACCGGCAGCAAGGCCGCCGCATCCCGGTGAAGGACGCCGTCTACATCTCGATCGAGGCCTGCAAGGGTCTGTCGTTCGCGCACGAGGTGCAGGACGACGACAACAACGACCTCCACATCGTCCACAGGGACATCTCGCCGCCGAACATCCTCATCTCCAAGCGCGGCGAGGTGAAGGTCACGGACTTCGGCCTCGCGAAGGCGACGACGCAGCTCGAGAAGACCGATCCCGGCGTGGTGAAGGGCAAGTTCAGCTACCTCTCGCCCGAGGCCGCGCTCGGCGAGCCCGTCGACGCGCGCACCGACGTGTACGCGCTCGGCATCGTGCTGTGGGAGATGCTCGCGGGGCGTCGCCTCTACCTCGGCGAGACCGACTACGCGACGGTGAAGCTCGTCCAGCAGTCGAACGTACCGAGCCTCTCGCGCATCAACCCCGAGGTCGATCCCGAGCTCGAGCGCGTCATCGGCAAGTCGCTCGAGAAGGACGTCAACAAGCGCTTCCAGACGGCGCGGGACTTCGGCGACGCGCTCGCGCAGTACTTGTTCTCCCGTCAGCAGAAGGTCACGGCCTTCGACGTCGCGAACCTCGTGAAGTGGGTCGTCGACTCGAAGAAGGCGACGAAGGCGGGACAGAAGCCCGAGCAGTCGATCATCGATCGCCTGATCCAAGAGGAGCTCCTGCGCTTCACGTCCCTCGACGACGTGGCCGAGACCGTCGGCGCGCCGAGCGACAGCAAAGAGAAGGACGGCGCGCGTCCGCTCGACGGAGGTCTCTTCGAGAACCCCGCCGACTGGTTCGCCGACGACCGAGACGTGCAGAGCGCGGTGGAGACCAAGGCGCGCGACCAGAACCGCGGTCCACGCTGGGCCGAGACCGGCGTCGAGGACTCGAACGAGCTGTCCGACATGCTCGAAGAGAAGGCCGAGCCCGCCGCGAGGGTGAGCGCGCCGGCAGAGCGCGCTTCGGCCGAGCGCGTCTCGGTGCCGCCCGAACACGTGCGCGAAGGGCCCAAGCCGACGCCGCAAGCTCCTCCGAGCGAGCCTGCGAAGCTCAAGACGTCCGTCGAGGACGCGAAGGACCGGCCCGCCGAGGGCGGGAAGTCCAACGCGATGCTCTACGTCGCCATCGCGATCGTCGTGGTCGCCGGCGCAGGCGCAGCGGCGTACTTCGGCGGCTTCCTCGGCTGAGTCGTCGGGCCGCCGCGTTCGACGTCGGCTGGAACACGACGGTCGCGTACGGCGAGCGCTGCGTGGAGGTCGACGCCCATGAAGCCTCGGGGACCACGCACCTCTTCGTCGCGATGGCCGAGGACGTCAACGGCTGGGGCCTCACGATCGGGCACCCGAACAACGGCGTCTGCGCGTCGGACTGACGACTACGCCTCGCGCAAGCGATAGCCGACGCCGGGCTCGGTCACGATGAGCTTGGGCCGCGACGGATCGGCCTCGATCTTCTTGCGCAGCTCCGCCATGTGGACGCGCACGTAGTGCGACTGCGTCGCGTGCGTGGGGCCCCACACCTCCTTGAGGATGTGTCGGTGCGTGAGGACCTTGCCTGCGTGCTCGGCGAGCAGCGTGAGCAGGCGGTATTCGATCGGCGTGAGGTGCAGCTCTTGGCCTTCGCGGGTCACGACGCGCTTCACGCGATCGATCACGACGTCGCCGAACGTCAGCACCTTGGCCTCGCTCGCCGTGCCCGCGGCCGCGCGATGCCTCAGCGCGACGCGCATGCGCGCGAGCAGCTCGTTCGTGCCGAAGGGCTTGGTGAGGTAGTCGTCCGCGCCCGCGTCGAGGGCGAGGACCTTGTCGTCTTCGCGACCGCGCGCGGAGAGCACGATCACGGGCACCTGCGTCCACTCGCGCAGCGACGCGAGCAGATCGAGCCCGTCGCCATCGGGGAGGCCGAGATCGAGCAGCACCAGCTCGGGGTTGTGCGACGTCGCGAGCAGCTTCGCCTCGGCGATGGTCGTCGCCTCGATCAGGCGCTGTCCGCGCGCCGTGAGCGCCGCGCGGATGAAGCGACGCAGCTCCTTCTCGTCCTCGACGAGCAACACGAGCGGTCCGTCGGTCACGGTGTGTCCCCCGCGAGCGCGGGCGCGGTGAGGCTCGGTGGCGTGCCGACGATCGGCAGCGTCGCGGTGAAGAGCGCGCCCCCGCCTTCGCGACGCGACGCGCGCAGGCTCCCACCGTGTGCCTCGCAGATCGCGCGGCAGATCGGCAAGCCGAGACCCACGCCCGTCACGCCTTCATGTCGACCACGATGGAAGCGCTCGAACACGCGCTCTTCGCTGCCGAGCGGAAGGCCCTGTCCACGATCACCGACCCACAGGGTGATCGCGCCGGACTCGGCGCGCGCGCCGACCTCGATCGCGCCCTCGCCCGCGTACTTCGTCGCGTTCTCGAGGAGGTTCACGAGGAGCTGCTCGATCAGCACCGGATCGACCGACACGAGCGGCAGATCGCTCTGCAGATCCAGATCGACGCGACGCGACGCCAGCTTCGGCTCGAGCTGCGAGATCGCCGAGACCACCACCTCTTCGATCGGCACCCACTCGCGCACGAGATCGACCGATCCCGAGTCGAGGCGCGTCATGTCGAGGAGGTTCGCGACGAGACGCTCGAGGCGCACGGCCTGATCGCAGATCGAGGTCACGAGCTCCTCGCGCGTCTCACCCGGCAGCGCCGCGTCGTCGCGCAGCGTGGTCGCGGCGCCCGTGATCGCGGCGAGCGGCGTGCGCAGATCGTGCGAGACCGCCGAGAGAAGTGAGCTGCGCATCTCTTCCGTCTTCGCGCGCAGCGCGGCGGCGCGCGCATCGTCCGAGAGCCGCAGACGCTCGAGCGCGAACGCAGCTTGTCGCGCGAGCGCATCGAGCCACTCGCGCGGCTCACGATCGAGCCCGCGCCCCTCGCGAGGCTCGAGGGCCAACACACCGACCACGTTCGGGCCCGCGAAGAGCGGAGTCGAGAGCGTGCGAGCGCCCGGCAGCGTGTCGGTGCCGAGGCCCGCGACGCGGCCGTGCTCGAAGGCCCATCGCGCGACGCCGAGCTCCTTCGCGTCGAGCACTGCGTCGGCGGGATGCGATGCGCTCATCAGCAGACCCTCGTCCGCGCCGGGAACGAGGACGAACGATCGCGCATCGAAGAGTTGACCCGCATGCCGCGCGATCGCCGCTGCCGAGCTCGAGAGGTCGCCGGACGCGCCGAGATCACGGCTCAGCGCGTAGAGCGCCGCGGTGCGCGACTCTCGATGGATCGCGCCTCGCTCTTGCCGACGAATGCGCGCGGTCAGCTCGCTGACGAGGAGGCCCACGCCGAACATCATCGCAAACGTGAGCACGTAGCGGGTATCGGCGACGGCGAACGTGAAGCGCGGCGGGACGAGAAAGAAGTCGTACGCGGCGACCCCGAGCGCGGCGGCGAGCACGGCGGGGCCTCGTCCGAGTCGGATCGCGGCGACCAGCACCGCGACGAGAAACAGCACCTCGAGATCCGGGACCTCGAGCGCGTGCGAGAGGCCGAGCGACAACAGGGTCGTGATGGCGACGAGGCCCGCGGCCAAGAGGTACGCGGAAGGCTGAGCGCGCTCGGTCTCGAGCTCGGCGGCCCGCGGCACCGCGGGGTGCGAGACGCCGCCGATCACCTGAACGTCGATCTCGCCGCTGCCGCGCACGATGTCGTCGAGGAGCGATCCTCGGAGGCGATCGAGCCAGCGCGAGTGCGTGGGCTTTCCCACGAGGAGTCGCGTGACGTTGTGTTGGCGGGCGTACGCGAGGACGGCGTCGGCCACGCGCAGCCCCTCGAGGCGGACGACCGCGGCGCCGAGGGACTCGGCGAGGCGGAGATGAGCATCGAGCCGCTCTCGATCCGAGGAGCGCTCGATGCTCTCCACGTAGACGGCGACCCACGGCGCGCGCAGACCCACCGCCATGCGATATCCCTCGCGGATCACGCGATCGGAGCCGGGTGAAGGTCCGACGCAGACGAGCACGCGCTCGCTCGCGGGCCACGTCTCTTCGACACCGTGCTCCGCGCGGTACTCGCGCACGTCCTCGTCGACGTGCTGCGCGACGCGACGGAGCGCGAGCTCGCGGAGCGCGAGGAGGTTGCCCTTGCGGAAGAAGTGCTCCTTCGCGCGCTCCGCTTGATCCGGCAGGTAGACCTTGCCCTCGGCGAGACGCGCGAGCAGCGCCTCGGGCGGGATGTCGACGACCTCGATCTCGTCCGCGCGCTCGAGCACCGAGTCGGGGATCGTCTCGCGGACCTGGACGTGCGTGATCTGCGCGACCACGTCGTTGAGGCTCTCGACGTGCTGGACGTTCACCGTGGTGTAGACGTCGATGCCCGCGTCGAGCAGCTCGAGCACGTCTTGCCATCGCTTGGGGTGTCGCGAGCCGGGCGCGTTCGTGTGGGCGAGTTCGTCGACGAGCAGGACCTTGGGCTTGCGCGTCAGCGCGCCGTCGAGATCGAGCTCGTCGAGCTGGCGCCCTCGGTGCGGCACGATCTTGCGCGCGATCGTCGGCAGGCCGTCGAGCAGCGAGGCAGTCTCTGCGCGGCGGTGCGTCTCGACGACACCGACCACGACGTCGACTCCATCGTCTCGGAGCTCCCTCGCGACCTTGAGCATCCGGTACGTCTTCCCTACGCCTGGCGCGAACCCGAAGAAGACCTTGAGGCGCGCGCGACGAGCCCGCTGCTCCTCCGACTGGATTCGTCGGAGGAGCTGGTCGGGATCGGGACGCTGATCCTCCGCGGTCATGAGCCGTGAGTGTCGTCCTCTGGGGCCGCAGCGCCAGCCGCCCGCACCGCGAACGCTTCATCGAGCGCCAAGTTGACGAGCAGCACGTTCACGCGCGGCGCACCGAGCAGGTCGAGCGTCGGCCCCTCCACGTGCGCGTCCACGATCGCCTGCACGCGCGCGTCCTCGACACCGCGGGCCCGCGCCACCCGAGCGACTTGGGAGTACGCGGCCGCGGGCGACACGTGCGGATCGAGCCCGCTGCCCGACGCCGTCACGAGGTCGATGGGCACCGGATCGGTCGAAGTGGGCGACGCCGCGCGGAGCGACGCGACGCGCGACGCGACGGCCTCGTGGAGCGCAGGGCTCAGCGGGCCCTGGTTCGTGCCGGTCGATGCCGACGCGTCGTACGCAAACGCTCCCGTCGCGGACGGTCGTCCCCACAGGTACCCAGGATCATCGAAGTGCTGACCGATGAGCGCGCTGCCGACGATCTCGCCGTCTCGTCGCAGGAGGCTCCCGTTGGCCTGCTCGGGGAACACGAGCTGGGCGGCGCCAGTCACGAGCAGCGGATACGCAACGCCCGTGAGGAGGGTGAGCAGCGCGAAGACCACGGCTGCAGGACGCAAGAGTGTGAGCATGGCTCGTTCCTTTCCGTCGGCTCAGCCGACGCCCATGGCGGTGAGCGACACGTCGATGACCTTGATGCACGGGAACGGCAGGACGACCCCTCCGACGCCATACACGAGCAGGTTGCGTGCGAGGAGCTTTCCCGCCGGTGCGGGCCGGTACGCGAGCCCGCGGAGCGCGAGGGGGATCAGCGCCACGATGATCAGCGCGTTGAAGATGACGGCCGAGAGGACTGCGGTCGTCGGCGAGTGCAGTCCCATCACGTTCAGCGTGCCGAGGGCGGGGTACGTCGCCGCGAAGGCCGCCGGGATGATCGCGAAATACTTCGCGACGTCGTTCGCGATGCTGAACGTCGTGAGAGAGCCACGCGTCATCAGCATCTGCTTCCCGATCTCCACGATCTGAAGGAGCTTCGTCGGGTTCGAGTCGAGGTCGACCATGTTGCCGGCCTCCTTCGCCGCCTGCGTGC
>CAZCVE010000049.1:0-65791 GCA_964502175.1 uncultured Sandaracinaceae bacterium | reverse complement strand
CGAGACGCGAGAGCGCGATTGCACGACTGTTCGGTCGCGACGCGAGCGTGTTCGCCTCGCTTCGTGTCGAGAGAAGCTGGGCGGAGCTGTCGTCGCGGCCCTCACTTGCGTGGAGACCTCGCGAGGCAAGTGTCCGTCTCGACCAACGAGACGCTCGCCCTCGCGTGACACCCGCGTCGCGGCCGCTCTCGATCTGTCGCAGCGACGCTTCAGAGCGCAGGCACCCGCTCTCCTGTGCGATGACTCGTCTGACTCCTGACGCATGACGCATGACGATGACGCGAGACGTACGACGGTCGCGCGCTCGCGTGGGCTCTTCTGTGTCGACCATCACGACCTCGAGGTTCGCGTCGCGACGCGCCCATCCGTGAGGCACGGCCTTGTCGCGTCTGCCGCTCGCCTCTCCGACGCGGACGCCGAGGTTCATCGCGAGGACACGTCCGTGAGGCACGACGCCTCGCCTGTCGCGCGATGCAGACCGAGGACGCGAGAGCGCGATTGCACGACTGTTCGCTCGCGACGCGAGCGTGTTCGCCTCGCTTCGTGTCGAGAGACGCTGGGCGGAGCTGTCGTCGCGGCCCTCACTTGCGTGGAGACCTCGCGAGGCTCGTGTCCGTCTCGACCAACGAGACGCTCGCCCTCGCGTGACACCCGCGTCGCGGCCGCTCTCGATCTGTCGCAGCGACGCTTCAGAGCGCAGGCACCGCTCTCCTGTGCGATGACTCGTCTGACTCCTGACGCATGACGCATGACGCATGACGATGACGCGAGACGTCCGCGGACCGCGCGCTCGCGTGGGCTCTTCTGTGTCGATCATCACGACCCCGACGCTCGCGTCGCGACGCGCCCATCCGTGAGGCACGGCCTCGCCTGTCGCGCGATGCAGACCGAGACGCGAGAGCGCGATTGCGCGACTGTTCGGTCGCGACGCGAGCGTGTTCGCCTCGCTTCGTGTCGAGAGAAGCTGGGCGGAGCTCCCAAGCAGGCGCCCACCAAGAAGGCTCGCTGACGCGACTCAACTCACGTGGTGCTCGAGAGCGCGACGGACGCCGCGACCACGTAGAGGCAGCCCTGGCCAAAGCGCGCGGGATCGAGCCGGAAGATCACGCAGCTCGCGGGCACCGGCGGCCAGTGACGGAAGAGCTCGGGCGCGAGGCGCTGCACGTCGCCCAGACGGAACACGTGGATCGCGGCGAGCTCCTCGATCTCGAGCGGCCCCTGCACTGCCACGCAGCCTGCGAACACGAGCGCACGCTCGGGGCGGTAGGTGTCGTCTTCCACGCGCACGTGGAGCTCACCGTCGTCGGTGCCGGCGATCCACGCGCGTCGACCGATCACGTCCTGGCGCCACGGATCGATCGTCTCGGCGATCGCGTCGAGCGAGGGCGCGACGAACGGCGTGCGGTATCCGGTGGGCGCGATCCGCAGCACGTCGTACGGCTGCGGTCCGCCGTGCGAAGCGCGCAGCGCGACGTCGACCTCTTCACCGACCTCGAACGCGTCGACGAGCGCGACCGACGCGTCGAACGACAGCGTGCCGACGCCCGTGATCGTCCCGCGCGCCGCGATCCGATCGAACGAGGCGATGCGCCAGCCCGGCATGCAACGACTCTAGAGCAGGCTGTGTCGCCTCACACGTGGATCCAACGGAACGGCGACATGTCGAAGTGGAAGTGCCCGCCGTGGCCCCCCGTAGATCACGCGGAACACATCGTCCGCGCGTCGCATCGCCGGCAGCTCGAAGCCCTGCACGTCGAGCGCGTTGCCGAGCGCATGCTCGGACACGCGATCGCGGCGGCCTCGGATGTTGCGACACACGAACGCGCCGACCGTCAGCATGCGACGCGGCGCGCGCCCGTAGTGCGCCATCGACACCTCACGCACCACACGCTCGAGCGCGGGCAGTCGCTCGGTGAACGCAGGATGCGCGGTCACTCCACCAGAGGTGCGGAGCGTCGCGCTCCGGTAGCGCACCATCGCCTCGGGTGAACAGCGATGCTGCTCGGCGCTGCGCGACACCTCATCGAGCGCGTAGCGCGGACCGGTCGGCCGGAACCAACCCCACTGCGCGCGGGCGATGCTGCCGCACACGACGCTGCCGCAGGCGAGCGACGCGCACAGCACGACGATCGAGGAGAGCGCGGGGCGCGACGACGACACGTTCTCTGTGTGCGGCCTTCGCGGCGCGGCCACAAGCTCACTGTCCGTCGAGCCCTGCGTGCGGTCAGCGCGCGCGATCGACGCCGGTCAGGGCTCGTACGAAGCGGTCGTCACGAAGCGCATGCACTCGCCGAAGCCGCACGGATCAATCGACAGGAGCACGCGCCGTCCCCACGGGTCGTGCGCGACGGCGCGTGGGAACTGCGTCGTCGACAGCGACGTCACCGCCATGGACAGCCGCAGGCTCGCGCGCACGTCCCAGCGGAGGATCGACCACCGCGACACCGCGACGTCGAGATCGATCGTGTAGAAGAACCCAGCCGCGTCGCCGTCGCGCGGAGCGCCGCTCGCGCCGAGAGGCAGCGAGCCCACGACCTCGGCGCACGGGGCCGAAGGATCGAGGGTTGGTTCCGCGCAGCGCGTCAGGTCCATCACGGCCCCCTCGCGGCCCACGACGCCCGCGCCCGGACCGAACGGCGTCCACGGAGGCTCGAAGCGCGGCGAGCGCGCCATGGAAGACCCATCGGGGAGCGCGAGGACGATGCTTCCGCCTCCGATGACGAGATCTTCTCCGAACGTGCGGAGCAGCGTACCGGTCAAGCTCAGGGGAGAGACGCGTCGCTCACCGGTCGCGAGCTCGTAGCTCGTCACAGTCCCGCCCTCTGCGCAGAGCACGCGGCCGCAGCCGACGTCCACGACCGACAGACACGCTGTCGCGAGCAGGTGCGTCGCGCGCACCGCCAGCGCGTCGTCGAGCACGCGCAGTCGCCCGCGATCCGCGATCACGACGCCGCCTTCGTCGAGCAGCGCGGCAGCGACGATGTCGAGGTCCGACGTGTACCTCGCGAGCTCCGTGCCCTCGCGGTCGAGCAGCACCGCCCGCGTTCGCGTGACCACCACGTAGCCGTCCTCGCGCGCGTCGATCAGCACCGGCGGCGAATCGACCGGATGGCTCCATGTGCCAGGCGGCGACAGACCTTCGAGCGGCGTTGGAACGCTCGGTGCCGGCGCGCAACGATCGAGCACTCCCGCGTCAATCGGTGGCGTCACCACGGGCGCATCGGAGCACTCGCACGCACCGAACGACCGGCCCACGCATCGACGCACCGAGAGCGCACCACCCGAGCAGACGCACTCTCGCGTGCTGTCGGGGACGCACGTGGCAACGCGGCAGTCGCACGCGGTGAGCGCGCCGTCGACGCAGGTGACGCGTCCGTCGAGCGACTCCCCACAGGAACAGAGCGCCATCTCGCCCTCGACGCAGCGCGGCTCGCACACACACGGCGTGCGATCACCCGCTGTGAGGCAAGTCTGCAGGCCCACACGATCGTCCTCACATCGGCACGCGATCAGGGTCCCCTCGCGACACGTGCTCGAGCACACGCACGTCCCATAGCGGCCCTCCCCATCGCACGTCGCGCCGCCAGGCGACTCGTCGCAGTGACACGCCACGCTCGCACCCGGCACGCACCGCACGAGGTCGGGATCACATCCCGCCAGGATCGTCGCGACCGTGACCACGAGGCTCACCACCAAGTCGAGGCTGCGTGCGATCACGGCAGTCCGTCGTCGAGCGTGAGGATCTCGAGGTCGCACGACTCGCACGCGCGGCCCCAGATCACGAGGCGCCCCAGGCGCGCGTCGTACGCGAGCCCGTCCATCGAGATCGTGAGCCGCGGCAGCGGCACCCGCGCGAGGACCGAGCGCGTCGTCACGTCCATCGTCACCACGTCCGCGCCGCGAGCGCCGGTCGTGATGGCCACGAGCGTTCCGTCCGGGCTCGCCGCCAGCCACCCGATCGCCTCGTCCGCATCCGGCAAGCCGAGCGGGCCGAGCGGATCGCCGCAGCCCGACGGCAGCGGCCCCCCGACGAACGACGACGCACCGCAACCACGCGCGTCGTAGAGCATGCCGTCTGGCGTGACGACGGTGTGGGCCGGCCAGCCGATCCCGATGAGGCCGTCGAGCGAGGTCCCGAACCAGCTGTACCCATGCACGGCGCCCCGCACATCGATGCGCCGCCACGCGGATCGATCGACGACGGTGTCTCGTCCGTCGAGCCTCGCGAGCGCCGTCGGCGGCGACACGCGGCTCGTCGTCACCGTCACCGCGTCGCTCGCGAGGTCGTAGACCGATGCCAGGTGCGACGTGCCCTCCCAGCCCAGGCAGAGGACGCGATCGCACTCGAGCCCGAGCATGTGCTCGCACGGTGTGGGGAGGCGAACGCCACCGACGTCGAGGAGCGTCTCGTCGAGAGCGCCGATTCGCTCGTCGGTGCGGTAGTAGACGCGCTGGCCGACGACGTCGACGTCGAGCGGCACGACGTCGAGGCGGTGAAGCCGTGTTCCATCGCGATCCACGAGCACGATCGCATCGTCCGTGCGCACGATGTAGCCGTCGCGCAGCACGAAGACCTCACGCCCTCGGGGAATCGACGCGACGCGCCCGAGGGGCGGCGGGTCGGTGATGTACGGGCCAACTGGCGGCGGAGCGCAGCCACACGCCGCGCATGCCGGCTCGGTGCCACCGTCCGAGCTGCCGGCATCGGGTGTCGTCTCGCACTCACACGCGCCGAAGCGATCGCCCAGGCAGACCTGCCGCGTCGCCGTCCCGTCCGCGCACGTGCACGGCCGTGACTCACCGTGCACGCAGCCCTCGCGGCACGCGCACGGCTCGTAGCGTCCGTCCTCGCGACACGACTGACTGCCGGTGCGCCCCGTCGCGCACACGCACGCGAGGGTGCTGCCCGGGACGCAGCGCGCGAGGCACTCACACGACGCGTACGTTCCGTCCTCACGGCACGCCTGCGTGCCCGACGCTCCGTCGTCGCAGAGACAGAGTCGTCGATCGTCGACCCGACACGCGCTGACGCAGTCGCAGAGTCCGTACGTGCCGTCCGGCCGGCACACTTGCGCGCCGATGGCTCCGTCCTCGCACGCGCAGCTGACGGAGAGCCCCGCCGTGCACCGGGGCGGGGCACTGCTGCAGCTCTCGAGCGCTACGAGCCACACGAAGGCGAGGACCAGCGAGCCACGAAGCCCCAACATCGTGGCGAAGCCTGCTGGCTTCTCGCCGCGATGTCGAGCGCACACGCGACGTACCGTCAGCGGGCGCGTCGGTAGCGCAGCCACACGAGGTCGTGCGGGCGCTTCTTCACCGACACGAGCTCGAACGCGCGCGCACGCGCTGGCGACCGATCGAAGAGCGCTGGCGTGCCCGTGCTGCCGTCGACGATCGGCGCGACCAACGAGCTCAGCTCGTCGACGACGTCTGCGTCGAGGAACGAGCCGTTCGATGCCGAAGCGGCTGCGCAGCGTGCGCAGCACGCGCTTCACGTCGATCGCGGCCTTGCCGCCGAACACTCCGACACGCCCGCGTCGCGCAGGCTCGCGAGGTAGCGATCGGACACGCGCTCGGTGAGCACGGTGATGACGTGGTCGTCGTCGATCTTCCCGGCGCGCCAGCGGAGCTTCCCCGACGGATCGATCGCGATCGCGAACCGCTTCGCCTTCGGATCCGCGACGTGCGTCGTGCGCGGCAGCGGTGCGCGCTTCGTGGGCGTCGCGATGCGCGAGGCCTTCTGCGCCTTCACGAACGGCTCCATCGAGATGCGCCCGATGATCCATGCGTCACCACGCAGCGTCTTGGCCGCGCGCTCGTACTCGGCGTACGCGCCTTCGTGCACGGGCCACTTCGTCGGCACGATGCGTCCGTCGAGCGAGAGGACCATGTGACAGACGACTCCTCGATCCAGAACGCAGTCGCCGTCGTCTCGAACCTCACCAACACCGCTCGCTTCACGAGCCACCACTGCACGCCGCTCGCGGCGCGCCTCCGCGCGGTCGCTCCCGCGGACCTCACGCCCGACCAGCGCAGCGCGCTCGCCGTGGTGGGCCGCGTGGCCGACGAGGTGGACGCGATCACCAAGGATCGGATGCGCACCGCGCCGCCGGCGCTGCGGGCTCCGCGCAGCAACACGGTCACCGCGTGGTCGTCGATGAGCACCGCGCTCCTCGCGATCGCCACGGTGCCTCTCGCCGTCGACGACGACGGTCCCGAGGCGGCCGCGATCGCGCTGAGGCTCTTCCCCGAGGGCGTCACGTTCTCGCAGGACGACGCGGCCGCCGTGTGGCGCGGCTCGCACGTGCTCATCTCGCGCATCACGGAGGAGGGCCTCGAGGCCCGTCTCGACGCGCTCGTCCCCGCGCTGCGCGCGAGCGTGATGCACGCGCACGCCGCGCTCGGCGCCGCGCTCGGCGTCGACGGCAGCACCGGCGCAGTGCCCACCACGCGCTCCCTCGCGGACGCGACCTCACGCTTCGCGTTCGCCGTCAGCGGCTACGCGCGCGCGCTCTCGGTCGGCCTCGATCCGCAGGACGAGATCGCGATGGAGCGCTTCGAGAAGGCGCTCGCCCCCATCGACGACTTCCGCACGATGGGCAAGTCGAGCGAGGGCGACGAGAGCGAAGACCCGCCGCCGGTCTTCCCGCCCGGCACGCCCCCGCCCTTCGTGAGCTGAGGTGGCGTGACCGGCCGCCTCGATCCGCCAGGGGAGCGCGTGTACGATAGCGGCTCGCAAGAAGCCGGGAGCCCGGGCGGAACGTTTGCAGCGCCCGCGTGTTTGGCGGATTCAACGAACAGGGAGAGCAATGGTTTCGTTTGACCGATCGGTTGTCTACCAGTTTTCGCTTTTCCTCGACGAGGAGCGCCCCGCTTCGTCGGATACAGTACTCAAACTTGGCGGTCTCGTTGCCAACCCGATCGTGGGCGTCCCCGGCCTCGGTCTGAAGTTTGGGGCCGCTCCCGATCTCGAGCACGGGTTGGTGATGCAGTCGCGTGGAGCCCTCGCTCCCGCTGCAACGCTTACATGGAAAGCTGGATCGGGAATTTGGCGCCTTGCTCTGTCACCGACGCGTCTGGACCTTCATTTCGATGCGCGCGGGTACGCAGACGTAACGGAGTCGGCTCTCGAATCGCTGCAGACAGTTGTCCGCCGAGTGGTACCCAACCTTGCGAGTGTTCCCGGCTTGCTGGCCGACACGCCGATTCACCGCCTCGCGTTGATCGCGACGCTCCAGGGAAGCGTCGTGGACCAACCGACCGACGCCGGGTTCGTTGCTGACATGTTCCTAAACCAGGACATCCGAGACGAGGTCCGTGGCGGCGACGTCACCGACCTGACGGTCAAGCTCAATCGCGAGATTCGATGGCAACTTGGCGACAGCGATGTTCCGGTGAACCGCATCGAGACAGCCACGGTTCAGACAGTTTTTCGCGGAGCTACTGAGGACGCTACGCTAACCTGGCAACTGGACGCCAACACGACACCTCGTGGCTCGCCCCACACGTTCAATGAGCAGCAACTCTCGACCTTCTTTCACAACGCAGAACGGTGGGCGTCGTCGCGCCTCTTCGCTCTAGGCGTGAATTCACAGTGACCGTAACCACAAATGTCGCTTCATTGCCGGAGACCCCCGGCACGACGTCGGATGCGACGTTGAGCGACTCGCCGCGTCTCATTTCCAATGGGTCATCGTCGGGCTGGGCTGTCGAACTTGCTTGGCAGCTCAGCGGTCTCCCCCGTCAGCAAAGTCAGGCACCGAACTGTCAACCGACTCTGTATGCACCGACCGCAGAGGAGCGTACTGCGAACCGGTTTCTTCTCGTGACTATGGAGTGGGCGCTTCGAGGGGCCATCACGGGTTGGCTGACCGCGAGTAGCGCCGAGAGCGTGCGCCCTTGGTACTCGCCGGACTGCGCGGTCGTCTCATCTGTCCTCCCCGCACACAGCCGACGAGAGCCTCTTCAATCGGCATCGATCTTCGCTCCACCTCCTGTGAGGCTGCGTCGTTTCGTCCACGTCAGTCCACCGCTTCTGCGTTCCATGCCTATCGCTCATGCGCTTGCGGTGCGACTGGTGCGAGCGATTTGACGATGTTCTTGCCAATCATTGATGGAGCAGGACCCTTGTTGCAGGGGGATTTGTGTCGTGCCGTTCCTCTGCCAATTCTGACGGCCGATGATTCAACCACGCTTATGGATCTGAGCGCGGAGGTCGCTCTGGGTTCACCGGTCCCATCAACCGGTGACCTTTCCACTCGGAGCAGGCTTGGAGCGATCCTCCGTCTCGTCGAACGCAACGTGCTCGTTCTCTCTCAAAGCTGCGATCTTGAGGACGCCGAAAAGGACACAAACGCTCGCGTGTTGGTCGCGCTGGTGCTCGCAGACGATGACGGCAGATTCGCCGAGCAGCATGCAGCAGCCGTCGAGAAGGACCTGTCGGACTTCGTCAAAGGAGCGGCGAAGCTCGCAAAGAATCCGGGCAACGCCACCAAGGCACTTGAGAAGAGTGCGGCGACTATGGAATCCCGACGAGCGAAGGCGTTGGAGGACTTGTGGCTTGGAAACGTAGAGGGCGCCTTCCCGGTTGCGGCGTCGCCATCACACAGTATCAAGCGCTCGGTCTGCTACTTTGACACTGTCGTGTCTCTTCCTTCCGCCTGGATCCCGCTCCTTCGCGACCGAAGAGTTCAACATCTCGCGCCACCCTGGGCGGCAGTACTGCAGGAGTCGCTGGCTCGATGGTTGGGTCGGTACGCGTTTCCCGGCACGAAGGCGGAACGGCTGGCGAGTTCACACGTGCCGCCTGAGCCGTAGGCGATCAGCTCGGGGGGGGCTGGCTCGTCCTCGCGGGGGCCGGGCCGGCGGGGCCCGAGTCGAGGTCGAGGACGAGGGGGAGGACCTCGTCCATCTTCGAGATGAAGTGGACCTCGAGGTCCTTCTTCACTTCCTTCGGCACGTCCTCCATGTCGGGCTCGTTCCGCTTCGGGAGGAGGATGTGCTTGAGGCCGGCGCGGTGCGCGGCGAGGCACTTCTCCTTGATGCCCGTGACCGGCAGCACGTGGCCGCGCAGCGTGATCTCGCCCGTCATGCCCACGTCCGGGCGCACCTTGAGCTTCGTCAGCATCGAGCTCAGCGCGACGAACACCGCGATGCCGCCTGACGGGCCGTCCTTGGGCATCGCCGCGTTCGGCAGGTGCACGTGGATGTCCATCTTCGAGAGGAAGTCGTTCGGCAGACCGAGATCGCTCGAGCGCACGCGGATGTACGAGAAGGCCGCGGCGATCGACTCCTTCATCACGTCGCCGACCTTGCCCGTGAGGTGCACCTGCCCGTTGCCGGGCATCTGCTGCGCCTCGACGAACATCAGCTCACCGCCCGAGGGCGTCCAGCTGAGGCCCGTCGCGACGCCGGGGTGCGAGAGCTTCTCCGCGACCGAGGCCTCGAAGCGCGGCGCGCCGAGCACCTCGCGCACGTGCGCGGCATCCGACAGCTGACGCACGTCTTCGCCTTCGGCGATGCGCACGGCCACGGCGCGACACACCGACGCGACCTTCTGCTCGAGGTTTCGGACGCCGGCCTCGCGCGTGTAGCCGTCGATGATCGCGTCGATCGCGTCGCCCGAGAAATCCAGACGATCGGGCGTGAGGCCGTGCTCGCGCAGCTGCTTGGGCACGAGGAAGTCCATCGCGATGTGGTGCTTCTCGTCGCGCGTGTAGCCCGCGAGATCGATGATCTCCATGCGGTCGAGCAGCGGACGCGGGATCGTGTCCTTGCGGTTCGCCGTGGCCACGAAGAGCACCTTCGAGAGATCGAGCGGCACCTCGAGGTAGTGGTCCGTGAACGTGTTGTTCTGCTCCGGGTCGAGCACCTCGAGCAGCGCTGCGCCCGGATCACCGCGGCCGTCGGACGCGAGCTTGTCGATCTCGTCGAGGAGCATGACGGGGTTGTTCGCGGCCGCCGTCTTCATGCCCACGACGAAGCGGCCCGGGTAGGCGCCCACGTACGTGCGTCGATGGCCGCGCACCTCGGCCTCGTCCTGCACGCCGCCGAGCGCGACGCGCACGAAGTTCCTGCCCGTGGCGCGCGCGATCGACTTCGCGAGCGACGTCTTGCCGACGCCGGGAGGCCCGACGAAGCAGAGGATCGGCCCGCGGATGTCGCTCTTCAGGCGCCTCACCGCGATGTACTCGACGATGCGGCGCTTGATCTTCTCGAGGCCGTGGTGGTCCTCGTCGAGCACGCGCTTGGCCTCGTTCACGTCGAGGCGATCCGCGGTGACCTTTCCCCACGGCAGATCGGCGAGCCACTCCACGTAGTTCCGGCTCACCTGGTACTCGGCGCCGTGCGGGCTCATCGCGCGCATGCGCTGGAGCTGCTTGCGCGCGGCCTTGTCGGCGTCGATCGTCAGCTCGGCGCGCGCGAGGCGCTCGCGCAGCGTCTCGATCTCGTCGTCGTCGTCGGCCTCACCGAGCTCCTTGCGGATCGTCTTCATCTGCTGGCGCAGGAGGAACTCGCGCTGACTGCGCGACATCTCCTCCTGGACCATCGTCGAGATCTCTTTCTTGACCTTGTGCACCTGCGCCTGCCTCGAGACGATCTCGAGCACGCGCCGCAGGCGATCGCGCACCTCGAGGATCTCGAGGATCTGCTGCTTGGTCGACGTGGGGATGCCCAGGTCGGACGCGACGGCGTCGGCGAGCGCGCCCGCGTCGTGGATGTTCTCGAGCGCAGCGCCGGACTCGCGGTTCTGCTGCGGCAGCACCTCGCGGAGGCGTCGCGCGGCCTCGCGCAGCGCGGTCGCGAGCGCGTCGGTCTCGGTGTCGCGCACGGGCGTCTCGTGGATGCGCTCGAGGCGCGCGCGCATGAACGGGTTGCGCGAGAGAGGCTCGAGCGTGCGCATGCGCGACACGCCCTGCAGCACCACGGAGTAGTTACCGGACGAGAGGCGGATGACCTTGAGCACGCGCGCGACGGTGCCGAAGGCGTGGACGTCTTCGAACTCCGGGTCCTCCGTCTCCGATTCCTTCTGCGCCACGACGCCGATCAGCGGACGGTCGCGACCGAACGACTCCTCGATCAAGCGCACCGAGCGCGCTCGGCCCACGTTCACCGGGACGACCGACGCGGGGAACAGCACCGAGTTGCGCAGCGGCAGGATCGGCAGGACCTCAGGCCCGGCCGGCGGCGGGATGGACGCAGTCATCGTGGCCTGTCTACCACGTCGCCTCGCGGCTCGGAACGAGCGAAGCCGCGAGATCGTCGAGGTTTTCGGGCTCGAACACGGGTGGTGCGCCCCGTGAAGAGGATGGCTGGGTGCCCCGCCGACACGGTCACCCTGGCAGTCAACTTTTCCGTTGGCGCGCCGGAGGGACCTTGGTAGAAGTTGGACCGCTTTCGGGGGTCTGTGCGACAGTGTCATACACCTGCTCCCTGTACGCACTCCGAGCAGCGACGCCTTTCTTAGCCACCCGCTCCCGACCCCGACCCCCCGAGGTTCTGATGTTGCCGACGCTGCATTCGACGACGCTGAATTCGACGACCAGGGCGCTCTTCCTCGCGTCCTCCGCCGCGCTCGCCTTCGGGCTGACGGGCTGTAACGGCGCGTTCGTCGGGAATTTCGTGGTGCTCGGGCTCACGCTCGGCGTCTTCTTCGGCACGCTCGGCCTCGGACGCACCCGTCCGGCGCCCGCCGCGCCCCGCCCGCAGAGCGCCGACACCTCGCAGTCCGAGGTCTGAGCAGCGTCCGTCTGGCTGGCGTCAGCCGCCGGGCAGGACGTCGATGCGCCGTCGATCGACGAGGTCGCCCACGAGACACAGGCGCGAGCCTCCTTCGGGCTCGACGACGATCAGGTGCTTGCCGCCCCGGTCGGAGAGGACGGTGAACCGGCAGCGACCGCTGAAGAGCGCCTCGTGGTCGTCGAGGACGGTCCGCGCGGATGCCTCGCCGCGGCGCACGAGCTGGAGGGAGCGGGCGCCGATGGCCACCACGTCCGCGACGCGGCCTTGCGGCAGCTCGACGTAGGGCGTCGCGATCACGAGCTGCTCGCCCAGCATGTCGAGCTGGACGACGAAGCGCGGGCTCGTGGCGATCACCTCGAGCACGCGCACGAGGGTCCCGTCCTCGAGCTCCGAGGCGCGCTCGAGCGCGTGCTCGACGCCGTCCTGCATGAGCACGTCGCCGGGATGGAGGCCCGGCCCGCGCGGGCGAGGCGCGGGCTTGAGCGGAGGCAGGGCCTTGGCGGCGCTCGCCGCGCGGCGCGCGAGCACGAACCTCGCGAGCGCGCCGCCTGCCCCCACGATCGCCGCGCCGAGCGCGAGCTCGAGGATCACGCGAGGGCCTCACGCAGGCGCGCCGTCGCCGCTTCCGCGTCCGGCGCCGCGCAGACGGCCGAGATGACCGCGACCTCGGAGAGCCTCTTGCGCGCGAGGCTCGACTTCGCGAGCTCCGCGCAGCGGGCGAGGTCGATCCCGCCGATCGCGACCAGCGGTGCGTCGACGATCGCGAGCGCCTCCGCGAGCCGCTCGAGGCCGACGACCGGATCGGGGTTGGCCTTGCTCCGCGTGGGGAACACGGGCCCGAACGCGATGCGATCGGCGCCCTCTTCGCGCGCCGCGCGCAGCTGGGCGAGGTCGTGCGTCGAGCGACCGATGGGGAGCCGATCGGTGATGCGTCGCGCGTCTCCGATCCCGAGATCGTCTTGCCCGAGGTGCACCTCGTCCGCGCCCGCGAGCAGCGCGAGATCGACGCGGTCGTTCATGACGAACGGCACCGACGCGCGCTGACAGAGGCGAGACAGATCCCGCGCGAGCGCGAGCCGATCACGATCCGCCATGGACTTGGTGCGGAGCTGGAGGCGCGTCGCGCCGCCGCGCAGCGCGGAGGCTGCGACCACGCGGGGATCGCGGCGCTCACCGGACTCGGGATCGACGCACACCTCGGGGTCGACGATGACGTAGACCCCGATCACGCCGCCCGATCACGCAGCACGACGGGCCTTGGGCTTGCTGCCAGCCTTACTGACCTTGAGGATCTTGGTGCGGGCCTTCGGCGCGACGACGCGTCGAGCCGGGGCCTTGCGCGCCTTGGGCAGGCTCGTCACGCGCGCCTTGGCCTTCGTCGGCTTGGCCGCCGGTCGCTTGGCAGCCTTGGGCTTCGCGAGGCTCGCCTTGGCCTTGGGCTTCGCGACCGCGCGCGCAGGCTTGGTCGCGGGCTTCGCGACCGGCTTCACGGGCTTGGCCACCTTCGCGACGGCGACCTTCACGGGCTCGGGCTTGGCCGGATCCAGCTTGGCCGGATCGGGCTTGGACGGCGCGGTCTTCGACACCGGCTTGGTGGCAGACGCCGGCGCGGGCTTCGAAGGCGCGACGGGCGCCGGCTTCGACGCGACGACCGGCTTGGACGGCACCACTGGCTTGGACGGCACCACTGGCTTGGCCGCGACGACTGGCTTGGCCGCGACGACTGGCTTGGCCGCGACGACTGGCTTGGAGGCGAGGACCGGCTTGGACGTGGGCACTGGCTTGGATGGCACCACCGGTCTGGACGGTACCACCGGCTTACCCGCTGCCGCGCGCGAGGCGGAGGCGGCCATGCGCTGCGCGGCTGCGGCGATCACCTGCGCGCGACTGCCGAGCGCGGGCACGGCGGGCGGCCTCGGGATGGCCGCGACCGGCGGCTCACTGCGCCTGCGCGAGATGAGCTTGATCTTCTTCATCGGCGGGGGCGCCGGCGGCGGCAGGCGGGACTCGAGGAAGCGGATGCTGCTCTCGATCGACGCCGTGAGCGCCTCTTTCACGATCTGCGCGAGCGCGTTCTCGTTGGTCTTCAGCGCGTCGTAGTAGCGCTGACGCTCGGTCGAGTGGATGACCGCAGGCGGATAGCCCGCCGCGAGCAGCAGCAGGTTCATCACGAGGCGCGCGACCTTCCCGCTGTGCTTCGGGTACGGGTAGATGTGGAGGAGATGGAAGTGCGCCTTGGCGGCGAGACGCAGCACGTGCGTGGTGCGGCGCGTCTCGGGCGCGTTGATCCACTGGCCGAACGCCTTGAGCTTCGGGGCGATCTTGTCGGGCGCCGCGATCTCGTGGAAGTACAGGCGGTGGAGCGGGATGTCCTTGCGGTAGAGGGGCGGCTTCTTGCCGTCGACCTCGTCGGGCGCGAGCAGGACGTAGATGTCCTTCACCACGTCGGCGTCGACCTTCGTCTTCTTCTCGGCCGCCCAGTTCCGGATGATCTCGATGGTCGCCTTGTTCTGGCGGATCTCGTCGAACGCCGAGGCCATGATCGGGTCGTCGGGTGTCCCGCCGCGCAGCGCGACCGCGAGCTCGTCCGGCGCGTAGACCACGCCTTCGAGGGCGCTCTCGTGATAAATCCACGACAGCTCGACCTTGTCGCGCAGCTCCCTTCGCAGCGGCTCGGGGGCCTGCTCCATCAGCTTCTGCAGATGAAGCGCGCGGTGGTCGAGCTGGGCCTGTTGCTGCTGCACGGATGTTCCTGGGCTCGGGGCTGCGAGGCGCTGCCCGTCCCCGAATTCTGGGGGGCTGGGCCATCGCCAACTTTCTTTTCAGACGCCCCGCCGAGCTCTTGGCCATGGCTCCCATGGCTAGGACCGGAGGTACGCCGATCACCAAAGTGTCCAGGGACGGCGTTCAAAAGCGCAAAAAACCGCCCTGACGGGCGGAGTGTAGCGTGGAGTCATTCCCGGTCAATTCGACCGGGCATCCGACCTCAATCCGTGGGGACGTGCTGCTCGAGCCACGCGAGATCGATCCCTCCGACGTTCGCGTCGTGGACCTCACCTTCGGCGTCGATCACGAGGATCGTCGGTAGACCCGTGATGCGGTAGGCCGCTTGGATGCGACCGTCGCTGTCGTGGACCGTGGGATAGGACGCGCCGAGCGAGGCGTGCGCGGAGCGGACGAACGACGCGGGGCGCTCGTGCTCGGTGTTCACGCCGAGCACGACGACGTCTGGATGTCGGCGCGCGAACTCGTCGAGCGCAGGGATCGACGCGCGACACGGCGGACACCAGCTCGCCCAGAAGTCGAGCACGACGACGTGGCCTCGCAGCCCATCGAGCACGATGCGATCGCCTTCGTCTTCACCGCCGACGATCGTGCTGGTGAACGAGAGCGCGGGGTGACCGACGAGCGGGCTCTGGTTCACGGCGCAGAGGTCGGACGCGAAGAGGAACACGAGGCCGAACGCGAGCAGCGCCGCGCCGACGGCGTGCCACCCGCTTCCGCGGCCTTCGGGATCAGGCTTCGGCGCATCGGGACGCTCGACGGGCTCGGAGACGGGCGCGTCTTCGGTCGCGCGCTTCGCGGGCTCGGGGGACTTCGGGGGCTCGATCACGTGGCCTCTTCTTCGGGGCTCGACGTTGACCGAGGCGGCGACTCGACGCTCGCTTCGGCAGGTCGTGCGGGCAGGGACGGACGGGCGTAGGGCAGCACGATGCGGAACGCCGCGCCGCCCTCGGGCGCAGCGGTGCACTCGATGCTGCCGCCGTGCTCGAGCACGATCTTCTTCGTGATCGCGAGGCCAAGGCCCGTGCCCTCGGCCTTGGTCGTGAAGTACGCATCGAACACACGATCGCGCTCGGGCTCCGCCACGCCGCGGCCGTTGTCGCGCACCTCGAGCACCGCGTCGTCTCCGCGCGGCACGACGGCCACGACCACACGTCCCTCTGCGAGGCCCGCGTGGGCGAGCGCCTGCACCGCGTTGCGCACGAGGTTGTCGAGCGCCTTGCGGAGGAGGCCGCGATCGAGCGCGACGAAGACGGGTAGATCGGGGAGCTTGGTGACGAGCACGGGCGCATCGACGGTCACGCCGCTCGGCAGCATCGCGGCGGGATCGAACGTGCGCGCGGCGTCGCGCGCGAACTCCGCGAGGTCGACGCGCTCGAGCTCGGGCACCGGCAGGCGCGCGAAGTCGCTGAACTCGGTGACGAGGCGGCGCAGCGTGCGGACCTCCTCTTCGACGATGTCGCGCGCGTCACCGAGGCGCTTCTGGAAGCGCTTGTCGTCGCCTTGGTAGCGCTCGTGGAGGTCTTGCACCGCGAGCTGGATCGGCGTGAGCGGGTTCTTGATCTCGTGCGCGAGTCGACGCGCCATCTCCTGCCACGCGGCCATGCGCTGGAGGTACTCGATGCGATCGCGCGAGCTCCGGATGTCCCTCACCATCGCGTTGAAGGCGCGCACGAGCTCGCCGACCTCGTCGCCGCGATCGGAGGGGACCTCGACGGTGAGATCGCCCGCGCCGACCTTGCGCGCGGCGTCCGCGAGGACCGTGACGCGGCGCGTGAGGCGACGCGAGACGACGAGGCCCACCGCGAGCGCCGACGCGATGACCGCGAGCAGCACCGACGAGTACGCGAGCAGATAGAACGTGGACACGTAGCCCGCGCCGTCGCGGAGCCGCCCGTAGACCTCGGCGACCTCGCCCGCGCGCGCATACTGATGGAAGGTCTCGAGCGGCGTGGTCACCGTGATCTCGACCGAGATGACGGTCAGCTCAGCCTCGACGCTGGGATCGACAGGGGCGGCGACAGGGGCGGCGACAGGGGGCTCGATCTCGATCGTTCGGTGGAGCGTGAGGGGCCGCTCGAGCGACTCGTCGATCGGCCGCTCGACGACGATCGACGGCTCGCCCGGACGGCTCACCTCGATGCGCGCCACGCGCACGCTCGCGTCTTCGTCTTCGCTCGCCCGCGCGAGCTCGCGCGCGAGGTAGGCCTCGAGCGCGGGCGCGTCGTGAGCCCGCGTCGCCGCGACGAGTCGGTAGTCGAACGCGATCGCGTCGGCCGTGCGATCGGCGTCGGCGCGGAGCACGACGAGGTGACGGCGGTAGAGCTCGAGGCCGTCCTCGAGCTGCTGCTCGACGCGCGCGTTCACGCCCACGTCGAACGCGTCGCGCAGCACGCTGTTGCCGAAGAGGAGGGCGGAGAGGAGAGGCACGAACGCGACGGCGACGAGCGCGCCGAGGATGCGCGTCTCGAAGCGCGAGAAGCGGAGGCTGGTGCGCGCCGACGACGGAGGCGGCGTGAGCTCGGGCTCGCTCATGGCACCTCGAGCGTCTGCGAGCGGAAGCGCATCGTGCGCTCCGCGGCGCCGATGCTGCGGTTCACGAAGAGGCTGACGAACGAGCCGAAGAACGAGTCGCTGTCGACCGAGCCGCGCTGCGGGCGCGCGAGCCAGCGGCGGATGCGCTGCACCGTGTCGGGCGTGAGCGGGTTGAGCTCCACGAGCACCGCGAAGTACGCGCGTCGACCGCGGAGCGGCGCCCAGTCGCTCGCGCGACCGACGGGCAGCTGCGACGCGACGAGGCACTGCGTGACGACCTCGTCGATCGACGCGACCGAGACCGTGCGGTCGCCCGTCTCGCTCGCGATCTGCACGCGAAAGCTCTCTTCCCAGAGGTCGTAGACGACGCGGCACGAGCGCGCGGCCACGGCGACGGGCTCGTCGCGGTCGGTGGTGAACGCGTACGCGCGGAAGAGGATCGTCTGCGGCAGTCCGCTCGTGAGCTTGCGCCGCGTCTCGGCGTCGCTCGCGAAGTCCGACACGCTCACGTCGAGGCGCGGTGTGCCCTCGACGAAGCGCGCGCCGACGCGTCGCTCGGGGAGATCTTGAGCGTGGGCAAGAGGCGCGTCGCACGCGATCGCGAGCACACCGAGCGCCGCGCCGACGGCGACCGCGAGCGCGACAGCGTGGAGGGCCGACCTCATCCCACCGACACGAACCCGAGGAGGGTCGAGAAGCCGATCTGGAAGACGCCCACGGACGTGTCCATGCGGATGCCGATGTCGAACGTGAGGTCGATCGGCAGGAGATCGATGCCCGAGTAGCCGCGGATCGGGCGCTGGAAGTCGGCGAGGTCGGCGAGCGTGTAGAGGCCCGCGTTCGCGTAGACCCAGAACGAGCGGAAGTCCTCGTTCACGCGGAAGAGCTGCACCTGGTACTCGAGGTCGAGGCGCGCGCCGAGCTGGCCGATGCGGTGCTCGGCCATCGAGTTGCGGAAGAGGTTGAGCGGGCCGCGGCGATCGAGGTTCAGCTCGAGCATGCGGCTCGGGATGAGATCCGACAGGTCGGCCGCGTAGAAGCGGTAGAAGAACGGCGTCTCGTCGAGCGCCGCGCCCGCGAAGAAGCCCACGCGCAGCGTGTGATCCCAGCCCGGCAGCGGCACCCAGTGACGCGCGAGGCCCTCGGCGCGGAAGAAGTCGTAGTCCGAGCCGAACAAGCGGCTCGCGAGGTTCACGCGCAGGTAGACGAGCGTGCCGCTGCGCGTGAACGCGGCGTTGTCGCGCTCGTCGAACACGAGGCTCAGGTCGAACATCGAGACGGCGCTGATGCCGTCCTGCACGAGGAAGTCGATCGGCACCACGTCGAGGCCGCGGAGCTCGCTCGCGGCGTCGGGGCGCGAGAGCACCGACACGAGCTCGAGCTGGTAGGCGACGCGCAGGCGCACCTCGGGAGAGAGCGCGATGCCCGTGCCGATCGCGCCGCCGCCGCGGAGGTAGTTCACGACGGCCGAGCGCGCGGCCTCGCAGGGCATCGGCTCACCGTCGGGGCAGCGCAGCGGCGTCACGAGCACGTCGTCATCGCCGTAGAACTCGCGACCGTGGACGAAGAACGCCATCGCGCCGAGCGCGAGCGGCGAGTCGAGGACGTTGGGATCTTCGAAGCGCAGACGCGCGCCCTGCTGCGGCTCCGACAGGAGGAGCGTCCCGGAGAACGCGTCGCCGGTGCCGAGGAGGTTGGCGTCCGAGACGCTGAGCCCACCGTAAGGAACGAGCGGCGCGTCGGCGCGCGCGTACGTGGCCGCGAGGCCTTCGGAGAAGCCGAGCACGAGGTTGTCGACCTGGAACGTCGTGCGCTCGCGGACCTCGATGCGGAGGACGACCTGACCGCGCGCGCTGCCGCGCTCGAGCGAGAGGCGAACGTCGGAGAAGAACCCGGTGCCGAGGAGCGTGTAGCGCGTCTGCTCGAGACGCTCGTCGTCGACGTCGAGCGGCTCGCCTTCGCGCACGGCGACGTAGCGACGGATCACGTGCTCTGCGGTCTGCTGGTTGCCCACGACGCGGATGGCCTCGAGGCGATAGACGATCGCGGTCGCGTCTTCTTCGTCCGTGCCCTCGGCGTCCGCGGCCTCCTCGTCGGCGGGCTCGGCGGGCTCCGCCTCGGTCGTCGGTGTCTCCGTGCTCTCGGTGGGCCCCTCGGGCGCCGGGGCGTCTTCGGCCGCACCCGTCTCGATCGGGGCCTCGTCTGCAGCGTCGGCGGCCGCGTCACCCGCAGGAGTGCCCAGACTTGCGTCGACGTCGGGGTCGATGGGGATCTCGTTCGCCCGTGCGCGCGCGCCGAACGGCGGCAGCAGCGCTGCGGCGACGATCAGACCGAGGAGCGTGCTCCAACGCACCGGCCGCATGGTGGCACGAACGCGACGTCAGCCGCGCGCGATGAACCACGCGAGCAGGCCCACGCCGACGAGGAACGCGACGAGCAGCGCGATCGTCGCGGCGCTCTCCGAGGGCGCTTCGGACCGTGCGTGCCCGGCGGGGGCGAGCGCCGGAGTCTGTTCGCGCGGGCCTTCAGCGCGCGTGACGACGGGCGCGTCGGGTCGGACGCGAGGCTCTGGATCGGGTGCTCGCGCGGCGGGCTTCACGATGGGCTCCGAAGCCTTCGCGATGGGCTCGGAGACCTTCGCGACGGGCTCCGAAGCCTTCGCGACGGGCTCTGGACCCTTCGCGATGGGCTCCGTGCGCTTCGGGGCCGGCTCGGGAGCGAGCTTGGCCGGGGCAGCGGGCGGCTTGATGGGACGCGAGGGCTCGGCCGGGCGCTGAGGCTTCGAGGAGGGCGCGCGCGCCGCGGCAGGCACCTCGTGCTCGACCGACGGCTCGCCGCCGATCCACACGATGCGGACCGTCGTGTCTTTCTGTCGTGCGGGACGCGCCATGGGGCGCACGGACGGACGTGCCTTGGGCGGAGGCGGCGCGCTGCGCACGCTCGCGCGCGCCTTCTCTCGCACCGAGACCACCTCGGTGAGCGCCATCTCGATGACGCGGAGGAAGTTCCGGCCCGTGTCTTCGCGACCCGAGGCGTCGACCTTGGCGAAGCGGCTCGTCGCGCCGCCGTCGCCCACGATCGGCGTCGCCTGCGGCGTAGGGCGCGCGTAGCGGATCGTCGGCTCGCGCTCGGACGGATCGTCGGGCGGCTCCGGCAGCGCGCTCATCGGCGGTGGCAGGCGCGAGCGCACGTCTTCTTCGGTGCGCGCCGCGATGCGGAACGAGCCCTGATCCCACGCGAAGACCTGATCGAGATCGGCCTCTTCGCGACCGTCGAGGCGGATGCCGAGCATCTCGCCCGCCTCGTAGAGCACCTCGACGACGCGGCCCTCGTTGCGCATGTCGAGCACGCCCGTGAGGCCCGCTTGCTCGCAGTAGCTCATCAGGTCGGCCGGGACGTGCACCGCGAGCGAGCCGCGCCGCTCGTGATCGTTGCCCTGCGAGACCGCGAGGGGCGGCAGCACCGCGTGCACGGCGAAGATGCCGCCGCGCGCTTGCAGCAACGCCTCCACGGGATCGGCGCCGCTCGGCAGCGCGTCCTGATCCATCGCGATCTGTCCCGCGACGAGCTCGACCTCGCCCGACTCGTCGCCGATGACGAAGCGGATCTTGCCCGTGATGCGCCGCACCTCGATCTCTCGAAGGATCTCCAGGACACCCCCCGACGGGATGTCACCAGAGAGCACGGGCTCGGTCGCCATCGCACGCATTCCCGCAAACGGCCTCGCGGGTGTCAAGGCTCGACGTTGCCCGGCGGTGAGATCGTGCGAGAAGGACGCGATGTCGGTCGATCGATACGCGCTGGTGCTCGCGTCGTTGCTCGCGGCGAGCGGATGTGGTGGCGCTACGCGAGGCGACACGCAGACCACGCCCACAGACGACCCGTGCGTCGAGCCGCTGCGCGCCCAGAGCGAGGCGAGCGCCGCGCTGGCGAGCTGCCGCGAGGGCGTGCCCGCGTGGCCTCACGAAGCCGTGTACACGAGCGCGCTCGGCTCGGTTCGAAACCTCGCGGCCATCAGCGGCCCGGTCCCGCCGGCAGACGCGCAGCGCGCAGCCGACGCCGTGTGGGAGCTGCTCGACGCCGTGTCGCCGGAGCTGACGAACCACGTCGCGCTCGACCGCGCGGAGAACGCCGCCGAGGCGCTGCTCCGTGATCGCGAGGGCGACGCAGCGCGCGCGGCGGTGACCGAAGCCGAGAGCGCGCTCACGGATCTGAGGGCGATCCTCGCGCCCGCTCCCGCGGTCGACCCGTGCGCGAGCGAGGCCGCGCGCGTGGACGAGACGACGGCGACCGCGAGCAGCTGCTCGTAGAGCTCACCTCGCGTCGAGGACGCAGACGGAGCCGAGGGTGCAGGGCTCGAGGTGGAGCTCGACGCGGCGGCCCGTCTGCTCGTCGATGATCGTGAGGCTCGCGGCGCTGCCGTTCTGGATGCGTAGCGCGCCGGGCACGGAGCCGAGCACGCCGAAGCCTTCGTTCGAGTACGCCGTGCCCTGGCCGTCGTAGCGGACGTAGAGGATCGTGGAGGGCAAGCGCGAGGCGACGAGGTCGATCCGCTCGACGTGATCGACGTCGCGCGTGAGCTCCGCGATGCGCTCGGCGCGGAGGATGCGCGGCTCGTAGCCCGCGGCGATCGCGATGATCGGCTGGCCGACGAGATCGTGGGGATCGAGATCGACGGGCGCCGGACCGAGCGACGTGGGGCCGAGGTAGACCTCGAGGCCCGGCGTGCTCGACTCGATGCGCAGCGCGCCGCGCTGACGCTGGCTCGCGAAGTGCCAGCCCGTGACGGTGAGCCCGATCAGGCCGAGCACCGCCAGGCCGAGCGAGACCGAGAGCACGATCAGCGCGATCCACAGCCAGCGTCGTCCGCTAGCGTTCGGCGCGCTCGCGCTCGGACGCACCTTCGCGGGCGCGACGGGCGCGGGCGCTTGCGCTGACGTCGTCGCCGGGCGCGCGCCCATCGGCGCGACGGAGTGACGGGGCGGCGCGATCGCGGGCGCTGCGGTCATCACCGGCGGCGCGAGCGAGCCGCGCGGGATCGCGCCGAAGCCCTCGACGAGCGCGGGATCCACGATCGGTCCCGTGATGCGACCGGGCTCGAGGCTCACGCTCGCGGGCACGGCGGGCGGTCGCTCCGAGTCCGCGCCGTGTCGCGCGAGCGCCACCGTCGCGGGCGTGACGGGCATCATCGACGCGCGCTCTTCGGGCGACGGCTGCGCGGCCGGCAGGTCGGGCTCGGGCATGTCCCAGCCCTTCTCCGGGAAGAGCCACGCGAGCATGCGCGCGAGCTGCTGTCGGTCGTAGCCGGCCGCGCGCTCGTGGAGCATCTCGCGCAGCTCGGAGGCGAGCTGCTGCGCCGAGGGCATGCGGGCCTCGCGATCGATCGCGAGGCACTGGAGGATCAGGCGATCGAGGTGCTTGGGCAGGCCCTCGCGGTGGCGCGAGGGAGGCTCGAAGCCGCCGTTCTGGAGCAGCTGCGTCGCCTGCGCCGGATCGTCGGGCGGGATGAGCGAGCGGAGCGTGAGCATCTCCCACATCGTCACGCCCATCGCGAAGAGGTCGGCGCGGCCGTCGATGTCCTTTCCATCCGCCTGCTCGGGCGCCATATAGCTGAGCTTGCCGATCGTGATGCCGCTCGCCGTCTTGAGGACGTTGTCCGCCGCCTTCACGAGCCCGAAGTCCGAGACCTTCACCGCGCCCTCGTTCGAGAGCAGCACGTTCTGCGGAGACATGTCGCGGTGCACGATGCCGAGCGGCGTGCCGTCGTCGCCGCGCTTCCTGTGCGCGTGATCGAGGCCGTTCGCGACCTCGGCCGCGATGAACAGCATCGCGGACACCTCGAGCTTCTCGTTCCGCGCGAGCAGTCGCTGCATCAGCTGCGAGAGGCTCACGCCCTCGATCAGCTCGAGCGCGAGGTAGGGCTCCGGATCGATGCCGAAGTCGAGCACCTGGACGAGGTTCGGGTGATCGAGCCGCGCGTTCGTGCGCGCCTCGGCGGCGAAGCGCTCGAGCAGCGACGCGTCGCGCCGGTACTGCGGGAGGATGCGCTTGATCGCGACGCGCTTCTTGAAGCCCGCCTCACCGAGGCGCTCGCCGCGGTACACGACGGCCATCCCGCCCTGTCCGAGCTTCTCGTGCAGCGTGTAGGCGCCGAACCGTTCGCTCATCGCTTCATCACGGGAGCGTGAACACGTAGTGGCCGGGCGCGGGCGGCGTGCTGGGCGTGCGCAGCCCGAGGCACTGCGCGAAGCGGCGCTGCTCGGGGGTGTCGCGCGGAGTGATGAGGATGGAGCCGGGGCGAACGTCGATCGTGTAGCGGGCGCGCGGTGGCGTCGCCTCTCCTTCGAACGTGCCCCGCCAGCACGGATCGATCACCCGCGTGCGGTACTGCTGGTGGTCGGCTGGGCTCGCGCGGTTCGCGGCGTCTGCGAGGGCCGTGAGGAGCGGACGACGTCGACGCGTTCGCGCGGTCCGCACGCCCTCGGCGGGCGAGTCGTCCTCCTCGGCTTCGTCATCGGTGTCGTCGTCCGAGGACTCTTCGTCGTCGGAGTCGTCGGCAGCTTCGTCGTCCGCGGACTCCTCGTCCGAGTCGTCCTCGGAATCGTCCTCCGTGTCCGTTTCGTCGTCCGTCGCCTCGGATTCGTCGTCGGAGCCGGCCTCTTCGTCATCGGATGCGACGAGCGCCGTGTCCGTTTCACCGTCCGTCCCGATCGGGACCATCGCGGTCGCGGGCGGCTCGGCGGCGCGCACGTGCACGCCGTCGGGCCCGAGATCGACCGTGGCGCCCGTCTCTGGATCGACGTAGTGGCCCTCGAGGGTGGACGCGACCTGCTGCGTGCCGCGCACGACCTGGTAGCCGATGCCGATCGCGCACATCGCGCCGACGCCGAGCGCGGTGAGGAGCACCCACGGCCAGATCGCGCGCCGCGGAGCGACCTGCATCGTGGCGCCGTGGAGAGGTACGCCCTGCATGCCCTGCGCGGGCTGCGGCGAGGCGGGCCCCGACGACCACGCCGCGGGCGGCGCGGCTGCTGTCGAGACGGCTGCAGGAGCCTGCGCGGGCGACGGCGCGAGCGCCTGCGGACCGCTCGCGAGCTGGGGGCCAGGGCGGGTCTCGTCGAACGCCGTGGGCGAGAGGACGGGCGCGCGGCCCGCACCAGAGGGAGGGCCTGCGGCGAAGCCTTCGGGCTGCGTCGCGCCTGATCGGACGGGCGGAGCGTCGCCCGCGACGTAGCCCGGCGGCAGCGTCTGGCCGGGCGCGGCGAGCATCGCGAGGAGCGGCGGAAAGCACGCGCTCGCGTCCACGAAGCGAGCGCTCGGATCGCGCACGAGGCAGCGCGCGAACCACGCGTCGAAGCCCGGCGGCAGCGCGATGTCCGCGCTGATCTCTCTGGCGCGCGCGCTCGCGGGCGAGAGCTCCTCGACCATGATCTCGACGAGCAGCGCGGTGATGGTCGCGCCCGACGTGCGCGCGGTGCGCCAGTACGAGTGGCCCGACACGAGGTTGAACGCGATGAGCCCCACGGCCCACACGTCGGTCGCGAGCGCGACCTTGCCCACGTTCGTCTGCTCGGGGGCCATCCACAACGGCGAGCCCACGCCTTGGGTCGTCTTCGGTCCACCGACCTCGCTCGACTGCGCGAGCGTGGCGACGCCGAAGTCGAGCACCTTGAGCGTGAAGGGCACGCCCTTCTGTCGGCTCTCGGCGAGGAAGATGTTCTCGGGCTTGAGGTCTCTGTGCACGATGCCCGCGCGGTGCGCGGCGACGAGCGCGTGCGAGAGCTGCTCGACGATCTCGAGGCACTCCTCGCGACGCGGCGTGCCGCGCTCGAGGCGATCGGCGAGCGTCTCGCCCTTCAAGAGCTCCATGCAGATCCACGGCGTCGGCCCCGCGGCCTCCACGCCCGCGGCGATCACCTCGACCACGTGGTCGCTCTCGATGCGCGAGCCGACCTGCGCCTCTCGCTCGAAGCGCTCGATGCTCTTCGCGTCCGAGACGAGCATCGGGTGCATGAGCTTGAGCGCGCGCTCGCGTCCCGTCGTCACCTGCTCGACGACGTACACGGCGCCCATGCCGCCCTTGGCGAGAGGCCGCGCGATGCGGAACTGCCCAGCGAAGAGAGAGCCCGGCGAGAGATCGATCGTGCTCACGAGGGGCCGAGGGTAGCCGAACGGCGCGGCGCCCGTGCGACGCTCGACACGATCGCGATCAAGGATCGAGGTCCACGCGCCCGAGCGCGGACTGCCAGTCGGTGCCGCCGCCCCCGCGGAGCACGACGAGGTAGCTCGTGCGGTCGATGCGCGTCTCGATCACGCGGGTCTCGAAGCCCATGTCGCCGAGCACGCGCATGGTCGCGGGGCGGCCGTCGAGCGTGGTCGGCTGAGGAGGACGCGCCCAGATCGCGGCGACCGAGCGATCGATCCCCACGAGGTCGAGCGCGACGCCGGTCGTGGACTCGGCGAGCGGATCGGACACCGCGATCACCGTCGTCGACTGGAGCGGACCGAGCGTGTTCGACGCGAGGCTGCTCGCCTCGGCAGGCGCCTCGCTCGCGAGCTCTTGGACGCCAGCGCCGGCGCCATCGAGGGAGAAGCCGAGGCGTGGATCTTCGAGGTGCGGTCCGGCGGAGAGCGCGGGTGGGGCCGCGGGCGCGATGGAGAGACCCGTGGAGAGCGCCTCGAGGAACGCCCCAGTGTCCGGGTGCTGCTCGATGCCTCGCCAGGCCTCGAGCGTGAACGCCCAGCCGCCCTCGACGCGCACGAACACCGTCATGCGCCGCGCGCCCGGCGACGCCGGGTCGAGCACGAGCTCGGCCCGCGCGAGCGTCGCGTCGCCCTCGAGTCGCTCGCGCGTCACCGGCGGGCCGTCGTACGCGATCGCGGACTCGAGCGCCTCGCGCGCGTCGACCGACGCCGTGGGCTGCACGGACAACCGCATGCTCACGCCGAGGTCGCGACGGTCCATCGCGACGATGCGACCATCGACCGCGTCGTGCTCGCGACCGAGGAGCTCGACGCCGGCGAGGAGCTCGACGAACGGAGGCACCGTGAGCACGACGGTCGGACGCGCGAGCTGGTGCTCGCGGAACACGCCGTCACGAAACGACCACCCGAGGCCCGCGCGGCGATCGGCGGGCGGCGGCATCGCAGCGCGGAGCGCGAGGAGCGCGGGCGCATCGATCAGCGTCACGCGCGGCGCGATGTCCGCGAGCGCTCGCTCTGCGCGCGCGCGATCGGGCGCGGCGATCGACACGACCACGACGGTGTCGCCCTGCGTGACGCGCCCGTCCCAGAAGGTGAGCGTGGGATCGGAGGCGCCGAGGACGAGCGGGCTTCCGAGGAGCGTCGTCGTGAGCGAGCGCGCGTCGGCAGGGATCGGCGTCTCGTCTCGCGCGGAGCCACGTCGGAACGGATCCAGCCTGATCACCGCGCCGTTGCGGTGGCGCACGACCACCTCCGCGGCCGAGTGCGAGCGCACGAGATCGTCGAGCACGAGCGAGAACGGCTCCGTCGCGTCCACGCGCAGGCCGCTCGCCGCAGACTCGAACACGCGATCGGTCACGCGGAACGATCGACCCGTCGTGTTCTCGATCGGCGCGATCACCCAGCGCGGGCGCGAGGGACCCGGAAGGAGCTCGAGCGACGTGACGAGCGTGGAGGGACACGGCTCGCGGCCGACGATCTCGAACAGCGTGCCTGCGTGCTCGAACGCGATCGTGCGCGAGCCGTCGTCGGCGTCAGGGGGCATGAGCGCGGAGGTCGCGCCGCGCGGAGGCGTGTGCGGCGTCATCGGGACGTCGCCGTACTGCCCGCGCAGCTGCGTCTCGAGCGACACCGTGTCGGAGCGTGGGACCACGGTGAGGCCCGCGGCGCAGGTCTCGTTGCGGAGGACGACGATGCCGTCGGGGCTCCAGCCGCGCGAGAGCTCGGGGCCCCACACCTCCCACGTCGGATCGGCGTCGTCGGTGGGCAGGGACACGCGCACTCGGTAGTCGTCGTCGACGACCTCCGTCGGCCCGCGACGCGCCTCGATCATCTGCGTCATCCCCGAGACGCCGCTGTGGATCAGGTAGACGACGCCCCCGCACGCCGCGATCACGATCATCGCCGTGCCGACGAGGATCGCGATCAACGGCGCGTGCGAGGACTTCTTCTTGTCGGTCATCGCGCGCCGAGCCTACTCCACGACGCTCGCGTTATCGTCGCGGACGATGGACACGTCGCGGAGGAACGGAAACCGAGCGCTCGCGGGCGTGCTCGGTGGGGGATGCCTCGTGGCGCTGCTCTTGGCGGGCGCGGGCGGCTATGCGATCTGGACCTCGGTCGCGGCGATGACGCAGTCGCTCGAGGAGGGACGCGGCCCTCGGGAGCACACGGACGAGTCGTTTCGCGTGCGCGTCGTCGCGCCAGGCCTCGAGTGGGAGCTCCTCTCGGGCGAGCTCGCCGCGAGCTGGAGTGACGAAGCGCTCGTCGTCTTGCGGAGCCTCGACTGCAACGCGGGCGTGTTCGTGCGGCCCATGTCTCCTGACGCGACCCACGCCGAGGCCTTGCTCTCCGTGTACGGCGCGAGCGTGACCGCCACGCCAGGTACGGCCGTGCGCGGCTTCACCGGCGCGACCTTCGAGCTGAGCGACACCGAGGGCCCGTTCGCGACGAGCTTCCTCCACGAGGGCGTCCTCTATCGTCTCGAGGCGCGCGACCCCGTGTGCCGCGTCGCCCTCCGCGGCGCGGTCGAGATCCTCCCCGGCGGCGTGACGCCGCGCTGGCTGCGCGCGCCCGAAGACCGCGCGATCGGCCGCTCGTACCGCGTTCGCTCGCGCGTCTTCGAGAGCGCCGCGACAGGGCTCGTCGTCGACGCGACCGAGCCGTTCGCTGCGACGGCCGGAGGCGCGGGCACCCTCGATGGTCGAGCCGAGCTCGTGGTCCTCCATCGCGACGGCGTCCTCGTCTCGCTCGACCCCATGCTCCGCACGCCGGCGGAGCTCGAGCGGTTGGGGCCGAACGACGCAGACACGATCGAAGAGATCCCGTTCCTCGGTGAGACGCATCGCTTCGTGCGCAGCGGCCAGCGCGTCGAGCTCTCGGCGTACGTCGACGTGGCCGGCCTCTCGGTCCGCGCGACCGCCACGGGCGCGACGACGGCGGGCGTACGCGCCGCGCTCACCGAGCTCGGGACGCGCGTGCGGCGCCTCTCGCCCGACATGCTCGAGGCTCTACGGGCGGAGCTCGCGACGCAGATCCACGAGCGACGGAGCGGCGAGGGTTGGTCGCTCCGCGACGGCACGTTCCGCACGTACGCGCCGAGCGGACCGACGCTCGCGCTCTACGTGCCGCGCTGGTCGGACGTCTACGCGGGGCTCGACGCGCGACACACGCACGAGGAGGGCGAGGTCGTCATGGTCCGTCGGCGCGAGCTCGGCGTGACCGCCACCGTGACCGTCACGCCGACGACGGCGACCGACGTGACGGAGGCGCTCGCGAGCTACCTCGAGACGCGTGGTCTCTCCGGCGCGGTGCAGATCGGTCGCGCGGAGCTCGATCGTGTGGGTCGCGTGCGCGCCGAGTTCGCCGTCGACGACGAAGCGACAGGACCGCGTCGGCTGAGCGTTCTCGTGCAGGTGCTCGAGGGCACCGCGTTCGCGCTCGGTGCGTGGAGGCACACGCCAGAGCACGAAGACGCCGCGCGCTGGGTCGACGAGATCGCGGAGGGCTTCGTCGTCGAGCCGATGCCCGCGCCGAGCGCGATCGCGGGCGTGCACCACGACGAGCGGATCGGCTTCGCGCTCCACGCGCCCGGCGCGACGTTCTCGGTCGAAGACACCACGCTCCCGCTGACGGAGAGCCTCGCCTCGGTGTGCGCGATCGGCGGATCCGCCTCGATCTGCGTGCACGCGGCCTCCGACCGATCGGTGCACGGCGCGCTGCTGAGCGTGGTCGACAGGGTCGGCACGGCACGCTCTCCCAGCGCGATCTGGGCGGTCCCGCCTCGCGCCACGACGCTCGATGATCGCCCCGCGATGGAGCGCGTCTTCCGCGACCGCGGCGAAGAGGTCCACCTCGTGAGCGCGCTCGTCGATCGCACCGTCTACGTCGCCGTCGCCCGCAACCCGCCGCGCGGCGACTGGAGCTCGGCGTTCCTCCGCGTCGACCTCGACGAGTGAGCTCCGGGGAGGGTCGTGACGCCGCGCACGAGGAGAAACGCAGAGCCCCCGCACACCGCGACCAGGACCCCGACCGTGACGGCCAAGATCACGATCAGCGGCCCATGCGAGGGCTTCGCTGCCATGTCCCCCCGCCTCCACGCGATCAGAGCTTGGCGCCGCCGTCGATGTCGATCGTCGTGCCGTTGAGGTACTCGCACTCGATCGCGAACTTGATGCCGAGCCAGAGGTCTTCGGTGGTGCCGATGCGGCCGACCGGGATCTTCTCGACGAGCGCCTCACGCGCCTTCGGGTTCATGCCCTGCGTCATCGGCGTCTCGACCATGCCAGGCGCGATCGCGACCGCGCGGATGCCGAACACGCCGAACTCCTTGGCCCACGTCACCGCGTTCGCCGCGAGCGCGGCCTTGGCGCTCACGTAGTTGCTCTGTCCGCGGTTGCCGTGGCGCGCGACCGAGCTCATCGGGATGACGACGCCCTTCTCCTTGCGGCGCGCCATCTCCGCGACGCCCTCGCGCACGACGATCGTCGCGCCCGTGAGGTTCACGCCGATGACGGCGTTGAACTGGTCGTCGCTCATCACCTTGATCTCGCCGGTCTCGCGATCCTTCTTCACGAGGAGGCCGTCGCGCAGGATGCCCGCGTTCGAGATGACGACGTTGAGGCCGCCCATCGTGTCGGCCGCCCACTTCGTGAACGCGGTCACGTCGGCGCTCGAGCTCACGTCGAGCTTGCGCCGGTGCACGTTCGCGCCGTGCTCCGCGAGGCCCGCCTCGTTCACGTCACCCGCGCAGACCTGACCGCCGGCCTCCGCGATGCGCTTGGCGAAGTGGAATCCCATGCCCGAGGCTGCGCCGGTCACGATCGCCTTGACGTTCTTGAGCTCCATCGATCTCTCCGTGTGTCGTCGCGCGAGCCGATCTCGCGGGCGCGGGATCGAGACCACATGCGCGCGCACACCGCAAGGCGTGATTCAGCGCAGCTCGAGGATCTTCGCGACGTGCTCGGGCGGCAGGTACGGCGGCGTCCGCGAGGCCTTCGCGGCGTGCACGATCTGCTCGGGGCTGCGCGCGCCGACGATCGCCGTGCCGACGTGTGGGCTCGAGAGCACGAAGCGCAGCGCCGCCGTCGCGAGGTCGGGCACGTCGCCCTCGACGAGGAAGCGGTAGCGCTCGATCTCCTCGAGGCGACGCGGGAACGAGTCGGCCGTCCAGCGCTGGCTGCGGTGATCGTCGGCCGCGAACTTCGTGCTCGCGTCGAAGCGCGGCGTCTTCGCGTCGCCCGACAAGAGCCCGTAGAGGAGCGGCGTGCGCGCGAGCACCCCGACGCCCTTCTCTTCGAGCTGCGCGACGAGCTCGGGGAGGTCGTGTCGGTGGACGAGGTTGTGCACGAGGCAGAGCACCTGCGCGCCCTCGTCGATCGCCATCGTCGCCTCTTCGAGCGTGCCCACCGACGCGCCCCAGCACTTGATCATCCCGCTCGTGACGAGATAGCCGGTGCCCTTCTGGAAGTAGCCGCTCGTGATCACCTTGCGCGGCGCGTTGTGCAGCAAGAGCACGTCGAGCGTGCTGCGGCCGAGGCGCGAGAGCGACTGCTCGACGTCGCGCAGGATCGCGGGCGCGTCGAACTGCGCCTGCACGCGCCCCTCGACGAGCGACTGCCCCACGCGGCCGATGATCACCGCCTTCTGGAGATCGTCGCCGAGCGCGAGGCCGAGCCGTCGCTCGCCGGCTCCCATCGAGGCCCGCGTCCCGCTCGAAGGGGCGCTCCAGAACGGCGCGATGTCGAACGTCGTCACGCCCGCGTCCCACGCGGCGCGCACGGTCGCCTCGAAGCGAGAGGCCTCGAGCTTTCCGTAGCTCTGCGCGGCGAGGCCCCAGCAGCCGAGCGCGATCTCGGACACGCGCACGTCCGTCGCGCCCAGGAGGCGGGTGGGCAATCGGCTCGCGACGACGCTCGTCGCGGCGGGGGCGTTCGTCGTGTCCGTCATGCGACCTAGCGCTTGAGGTTGCCCATGATGGTCAGGTACGCGGTGTGGAACGCGCGCCCGAAGATGTCGCGCGCGAAGCGATCGCCGTCTTCGAGCTCGGCGTGCTTCGTCGAGTAGCGCTTCCACCACTCCTTGGCCTTGCCGCCGAAGAGACCCGCCGTGCGCGCCTCGCGCACGTCGACCGAGCGCTGCGTCACGGGCACGCCCGCGATCGCCTCGGGCACGATCGACGCGAGGATCGATCGCGCGCCCTCGACCACGCCGTTGATGAGACCGACCTGGTGCATCGCGACGTCCGCGAAGGCGCGGTTGAGCTCGTCGACGCGGGCTTGATCGTTCGCCGACCAGTCGAGCAGGTACGCGAGCACCGCGCGCGACGAGCGCAGGCCGTCGAGGCCGCTCTGCTCGCTGTTAAGCCGCACGCCGACGTCCTGGAGGAACTGCTCGTGGCCGCCGCGCAGGTCGACGAACGCCTGCGAGAACGCCTCCATGATCGCGCCGATGCGCTCGAGCGCCTGGTGCGTGTCGATGAGGCCGCGGGCGGCGAGCGCCTCGTCGGTGCCGAAGATCAGCCGCTTGATCCACGAGTCGACGTCCACGTCGCCGATCTGCTCGGGCAGGATGCCGGCCTTGAGCGCGATGCGGCGGAACTCCTTGGTCTTCGCGAACTGAGGGAGCTCTTGTCGGAGCGCCATCACCATCGCGGGCCGCTGATCGGCGGGCACGTGCTCGAGGTAGTGGTCGAGGTAGCGGACGACCTGCTCGAGGGCCTGCGTGTACTGCTGGTAGACGGGGCGCGTGCCCTGGAGGATCTCGGCGAGCACGCGCTGGTCGGCGCTCTCGGCCTTGGGCGCGGTGATCGCGCCGGCCTGGAACATCACGGTGCGCGCGCCCGCGATGCTCTGGTCGGCGGGCCCCGAGAGGAAGCTCGACTGCTTGCGCGTGATCGACTGCGCCGGCACCTGGACGCGCGCGAAGCGCATCTCGAGGTGCGCGATGCGCAGCACCGAGTCCGAGAGGATCGCCACCTCGGTGTTGCGCGGCACGCGCTGCCCGTTGAAGGCCGTTCCGTTCGTCGAGCCGAGGTCGACGAACACCACGTAGCCCTCGCCGAAGCGCAGGAGCCCGTGCCACTGCGAGACCACGTCGTCGACGATGTGGAGCTCGTTCAGCTTGTTGCGCCCGATGCGCACGGGCGACGACTCGAACGCGTAGACTTCGGTCGTGTTGGTCTTCGTGTTCTGGAGCTTGACGACCAGGGGCAGCACGGGGGCCGAGCATGCCACGCCCCCCCGGCCCCGCCCCACATTTCGTGTGACTGGCTAATCGATACGGAACTCGCCATCGGGGGTGAGACCGATGGTGATCGAGTCCGGCATCTCGCCCGCGCTGAGGCGCTCGAGGAGGAAGCGCGACAGCGTCGGCATGAGCGCGGAGCGCAGCACGTGGTCGACGGTGCGCGCGCCGGTCTCGGCGCGGAGCGAGCGCTTCACGAGATCCTCGATCACCGCGTCTTCGAACACGGTCGAGATCTTGTGCGCGCCGCGGACGCGCGTCGCGATCGCGTCGAGGCGGGCCTGCGCGATGCGGCGGAGCGCGTCGGCGCCGACCTGCTTGAACGGCACGATCGTCATGCGCGCGAGCAGCGCGGGCTTGAAGTGCGCGATGAGCTCGGGGCGGATCTTGTCGACGATGTCGCCCGCAGACGGCGCGTCGTCGCCCTGGCCCATCTTCACGATCGTGTCCGACGCGAGGTTGCTCGTGAGCACGAGGAGCACGTTGCGGAAGTCGATGAGGCGGCCCTCACCGTCCGACAACATGCCCTTGTCGAACACTTGGTAGAAGAGGTTCATCACCTCGAGGTCGGCCTTCTCGCACTCGTCGAGGAGCACGACCGAGTACGGGCGCTGACGCACCGCCTCGGTGAGCACGCCGCCCTCGCCGTAGCCCACGTAGCCGGGCGGCGAGCCGATGAGGCGCGAGACGGTGTGCTTCTCCTGGAACTCCGTCATGTTGATCGTCGTCATGAAGCGCTCGCCTCCGTAGAGGAGGTCTGCGAGCGCGAGCGCCGTCTCGGTCTTGCCGACGCCCGTCGGTCCCACGAAGAGCAGCACGCCGACCGGCGCGTTCGGGTTGCGGATGCCGCTCTTGGCCATGCGCACCGCATCGGCCACCGCGTGCACCGCGAAGGGCTGGCCGTAGACACGACCGTCGAGGTGCGTCTCGAGATCGAGCGCGACCTTCAGCGTGTCCGAGTTCATGCGGCCCGCGGGGATGCCGGTCCACGCCGACACGGCCTGCGCGACAGCCTCCGCGTCCACCTCGTAGTGGACGATGCGGCCCTCGGCCGGGATGTTCGGCGGCGCGATCTGCTCCTTGGGCGCGTCGGGGCCCGCGGCCGCTGCCTTCTCGGCCGCGGCGTTGCGGCGCTCGACCCACGCCTTCACCTCGGCCTGCTCGCGCTCCCACTGCTCGCGCACGACGACGAGGTTCGCGTCGAGCTCGGCGATGCGCGCGCGCACCTCGGGCAGCTGCGGACCCGCGCTCGCGTTCTCGAGCTGATCGCGCGTGAGCGCGGCCTCTTCACGACGGAGGCTCGCGAGCTCGTCCTCGATCGACACGACCGACTCGGGTCGCGCGTTGAGCGACGTGCGCACGCGCGCCGCCGTCATGTCGAGCAGATCGATCGCCTTGTCGGGCATCTGACGACCGCTGATGAAGCGGTTCGAGAAGCGCGCCGCGGCGACGATCGCCTCGTCGCGGATCACGACGCCGTGCGACTTCTCGAAGATCGACGAGAGGCCGCGGAGGATCGTGATCGCTGCCTCTTCACCGGGCTCCTCGACCTTCACCGGGAGGAAGCGACGCTCGAGCGCGGCGTCCTTCTCGAAGTACTTCTTGTACTCGGCCCACGTGGTCGCCGCGATGGTGCGGAGCTCGCCGCGCGCGAGCGCAGGCTTGAGCAGGTTGGCTGCGTCGCCGCCGCCCTGCGCGCCGCCCGCGCCGACGAGCATGTGCGCCTCGTCGATGAAGAGGACGAGCGGCTTGGGCGAGGCCTTCACCTCTTGGATGACGCCGCGGAGGCGGTTCTCGAACTCGCCGCGCACGCTCGCGCCGGCTTGGAGCGCGCCCATGTCGAGCGACACGACGTCGATCTCCTTGAGGTGCTCGGGGACCTCGCCGGCCACGATCGCGAGCGCGAGGCCCTCGACGAGCGCGGTCTTGCCGACGCCCGGCTCGCCGACGATCACCGGGTTGTTCTTTCGGCGACGGCTCAGGATGTCGATGACCTGGCGGATCTCTCGGTGACGACCGAGGACCGGATCGATCTTTCCGTCGCGCGCCTGCTGCGTGAGGTTCGTGGTGAAGCGACCGAGCGCCGAGTCGGCGCCTCCGCCCGCCGGTCCAGCCGCACCGCCACCACCACCACCACCGCTGCTCGGGCCTCCGAGCTCCGCGGCCTCGGGGCTGCCCGCGAGGATCGTCGACAGCTCACGCACGACGCTGCTCGACGGAATCGCCTCGAGCTCGGTGTGGCCGTCGTCGAGGAAGCGACCGAGGCGACGCAGCAGCTGCGCGAAGATCACGCCCGTGCGGATCTTGTCATCGCCGAGCTCGAGCGAGCCCACCACCCACGCCTCTTCGATCAACTGGAAGAGCGTCTCGGAGAACGTGGGGCGGCCCGTGTGTCCGGTGCGCTGCGCGCGCACGACGCGCTCGAGCTGGTTCAGGATCGATCGACGATCCGCCTTGTAGTGCTCGAGGATCCGCGCGGCGTCGCCTTTGTCGTCCGACAGCATCTGGACGAGCATGTGCTCGACCGTGATCTCGTAGTGGCCTGCGCTGGCCGCGGCACCGACGGCGCCTTCGAGGGCGCGGGTGGCGGGCTTGGTGAGTCGACGTACGAGCGTCTTGGCTTCGACCTGCATGCGATGTCCTCTGGGCTGTTCGGGTGGGTGTCAGGAGACGGCGGCGAGGGCTGGCCGTCCCGAATCGGGGCGTCCGGGATCGGTGCGGGGATGATCCACGGAGTGGGGCACGGTGACGACACGTTCGTCGGTGCTGCCCGCGAGCCACGTCGTGCGGCCGAGCGGCGCGGGCCGCGTGGCGCTGAGCTGGAAGGTCGGCGCGGCCTTCGCTCCGACGACGAGCTGCACGTCGTACTCGACGGTGTTGCGCGTGAAGAGCTGCACGGTCTCGCGCACGCGCGGCAGCTGATCGCCGCCAGGCAAGAAGCGCGAGTAGTTGTCGAGATCGAGCGGCCCGATGCGCACGGCGAAGCGTCCGGAGCGCTCGGGCGCGCGCGAGCCGATGTGCATGTTGCGACCGAGACCGTGGTTGGCCTTGCCGAGGCGCACGCGGTGCGCCGGCTCGATCTCGAGCCAGCCCGAGAGGTTCTCCACGAGCTCGACGGTCGCGTGCGTCCCGAGCGCGGGCGCGAGCACGTGACGCAGCGCCGTGCGGAGCGATCGCGCACCGCGTGCTCGACCGACGAAGAGCGGCAGCATGCGGAGGACCGTCTCGATCGGCACCACGCGCGTGGGGCTCGAGTCGTACGAGTCGATGCCGCCGAGCGAGAGCGCGCGGCGACGCCATGCGCTCGGCGAGCGCGTGGTCTCTTCGCGCGGCATCGAGGCACGGGACAAGCCTCGGTAGAGCAGCGAGATGAGGCGGTGGTGGAAGACGTCGAGGAAGTCGCGCCTCACCGCGCCCTCGGCGCTGTCCTGGAGGATGTCCTCGACGAGATAATTCGGGAGCGGCGAGCTCGAGCCCGAGAGGCCCATGAACGTGGCCTCCACGCGGATCACGTGTCGCTCCGGGCCGTTGGGCGTGGGCACGCGCTCGACGCCGATGGACTTGAGATCACCGGCCGCGAAGCCGAGCGAGACGTCCGATCGAAAGCGCACCGCCTCGGAGCGCGCAGGGCCATCGAGACCCACGCGCGCGGCGTCGGGGAACAAGCGCTCGAGCATGTCGACCGTCGCGACGAAGCGCCCGCGGGGGCCCTGATCGAGCACGGCCTTCAGTAGACGGGCTCGATCCCGCTCCGTGGCGTCCATGCGAGGGTGGCTCCTGAAGGATGCGCGACCACGACGAACTCGTGGAACGTGTTGACCGGCGCCTGCGAAGCGAAGAACGCGTCGAGGGTACACCCGAAGAGGTGGAGATCTCCGAGCGTTGCGAACGCAGTCTCGTCGATCTCGAGGGTCGTGCGCACGCCTCGCGTGGGGATGTGGTCGAGGAGACGCTTGGCCGCGACCATCTGCACCGAGCGGATCGCCTCCACGCGCAGCCGGTTCGCGCGCGCGAGCTGTACGTCGATGCCCTCGGCGAAGTTGTAGAGGCCGAGCATCGCGCGCAGCGCCTGCGGGTCGGAGAGGCTCCGCTGGTTCACCGCCACGTGCGAGATGAAGCGCCACGCGAGCTCGGTGCCGATCGCGGGCCTCACGGGCCTGCTCACCGGCACGATGTTCTTGAACGGCGCGGCGGTCGGCGAGCGCGCCGTCGGGACGCTGATGTCTCCGACGCGCAGCTCGGTGGGCAGCATGCGGTTCGTGCAGAGGAGCTCGACCGAGAGCGTCTCCTCGGGGAACTGCGGCGAGTGGTCGCGCGGCTGGCCCACGGCGAGATAGGTGTCGAGGCCTTCGTCGATCGGTGAGATCGCTCTCCGAACCCAGTGGTAGGGCCGGCTCACGGGCGACGCGCTCGTCGCGAAGTGGTGGTACGGCGGGTACTCGAGCGGCGCGGTCTTGGGCCGGATGCCGGTGACCTTCACCACCTCGAACACGTCGGCGTGGCGAGGGCTGAGGCCCGCCGCGCGCACGAGGTACTCGTTCGCGCCGAGGTCGCGACGGATCGGCTCCGCGGTGGTCTCGAAGAGGTTCACCACCGGCACGCAGTGGAGGCGCATCGCCTCTTTTTCGAGGCGCTCGGGCAGCTTCGGCGGGCGCTCGAACTGGAACACGAGATCGAAGCTCGTGCCGATCTTTCCGTTCAGCGCCGCGAGGCCCACCACGTCCACGAACAGGAGGAGCGAGGGCTGCGTGTAGTACTCGAGGACGAGCTTCATGTCCTCGGGCGCGAACTCCGGCCACGGGAAGACGGAGCCACCCTCGCCGATGCTCGTGAGGCGAACGCAGTCGCGTCCAAGGTCCACGGTCACGTCGCCCGAGACGCAGGTCACCTTGGTGAGGTGGCGCGCGAGCCAGAGGTAGAGGAGCGAGGTCTGCCCGAGACCGCCGTGCAGGAACAGGCGCAGCGAGCCGTGCTGCGGGAGCACGGTCGCGCCGATCTCGGTGGTCGTCAGGCTCAGCCGGATGCGGGGCGCCGTCTCGACGGCAGGGTCGAGCTGGACGTTCGCCACGGTCACGGGCAGGAGCGCGAGCTCGCGCGTGGTGCGGAAGGAGCACACCGTCTCTTGGACGGCGCGCGTGCCGAGCTCCGAGTGGACCGGGATCTTCTGCACGCCCTTGAGCGCACGGATCGACGGCGAGAACTCCACCACGCTCACGGCCGGCACGCTCCGCATGTACTGCGGCAGCGCGAGCTGGCAGAGCTGCTCGATCACCTCCGGCACGGCGTCGTCGAGGCGCTCTCGGATGCGCGCCGTCAGGAACGCGAAGCCCTCGAGCAGTCGGTCGACGTCCGGGTCCGCGCCGCGCTCGGCGAAGAGCCCCGCGATCGCCGGGTTCGTCGCGGCGAACTCGCGACCCAGCTCCCGCAGATAGAGGAGCTCGGACTGGTAGAAGCGGCTGAACGTCATGTGACTTCGAAGCGGCCGCCGGCCTCGAGGCTCGTCGCGAACCTCACGACCCTGCGCTTGTCGTCCGCGAGCCGCGCGCTGACCTCGAAGCTCAGGCGGAGCGGGTCGGTGCCAGGCACGAAGCGCACGGTGATGTTCCGCAGCCGCGGCTCGTACTCTTGGATCGTGTCGCGGATCGACTCCTGGACCTTGGTGACCGCGCCGGGGAGATCGTGGACGACCTCGACGAAGTCGATCACGCCGAACGCGTGAGCGGCCTGAGACGATCCCTGGCGCGCGTTCAGCAGAGCCCGGAGGTTCTCGCCGATCGACTCCACCACGTCGATGCGACGGTGCGTTCCGAGCCGATCCAGGAGGCCTCTCATGCGTGCTCCTCGGCGACGTGAGATGAAGCGCCGACTACGGCGAAGACTCGCAGAAAAATGCAAAACGCCACAAACGAAAAACGAGGGCGTGAACCAGTCACGCCCTCGTTCTCCGCGCCCGCCGCGGGCGAGCATGAGCAGATGCTCAGGTCTGGTCGCGCCAATGATCCTCGTGCTCCACGCCGCCATCCGTGTAGCTCCAGCGGATGGTGTGGAACACGAAGCCGACCTCTTCGGTCGGCGGGCGCATGGCGCTCGCCGGATCGAAGGTGTCGGGCGACGTGCGGACCACGTGCGACAGACGACCTTCGGCGATCGTCACGGTGAAGAACTGCTCAGTCGTTCCGTCACCCGAGAGCGCGGGGCGGAAGAACTTGAACACGCCCTCGATGACCTCGTTGCGGGTGAGCGCCTTCGCGAGGAGCGGCGACGACTTGTCGATGCGCTTCGTGATGATGATCGGCTCGTACGTGCGCCGACCCGTCGCCATGCCCGAGCCGGCCTCGCGGGCCGTGCGGACGCTGTCGCGGAACGACAAGCACTCGATGCTGTTCTCGCGGCCGAGGGACACCTGGGTGCTCTCACCCTGGATGTCGCCGCCGTTCGCCTTCAGATAGAGATGGACTGTCTCAGCCATGTGCGTGGAGCCTCCCCCGAGCTGACTCCGCTCGGTCCGCGGAGTCTAGGGGATCGATCGAATCGCAGTCAACCGGTGCCACGTCGGAAGCTTGCGTTGCGCGGCACAACGACGGCACTCTTCGGCCGCCATGGCTGTCGAGACGAAACCGCGGGGAGGCGTCGAACGCGTCCTCTTCTTGTCCGTGTGCTCGCTCGCGGCCGCGACGGTCGGGTGCGGGTCGACACGGCCGAATTTGTGCCAGCTCTCGGACTCGAGCCCGCTCGTGGTCGAGGCGAGCGACAGGCTGAACACGGACGCCAACGGTCGGAGCCTGCCGACGATCGTGCGGATCTACCAGCTGCGCGACGTGGGCGCGCTCGAGCAGTCTTCGTTTCGTGAGGTCTGGCAGACGCCGCAAGACGCGCTCGGAGAGAGCCTCGTCGCGGTCGACGAGCTCACGATCTATCCCGAGCAGACCGTGCGCCGCGGGCTCGACCGGAACCCCGAGGCGAATTTCCTCGTCGGCATGGGCATCTTCCGTACGCCCGTGGGCTCCACGTGGCGCTCGGTGCTCACGCTCCCCGCGCCGCGCAGCGAGTCGCAGTGCGCGGCCGCGCAGGGCCAGGCCGGCGGCGACGCCGAGCTGCCCCCGATCGCGCACGTGACGTTCTTCCTCGAGAACAACCGCATCGAAGGAGAGCTCGAGCTCGCGCCCGTGACCTCCGGTGACGCGTGTGATCCCTCGAATCCCTTCTGCGCCGCCGCGCAAGACGCCGCGCCCGAGCAGCCCGAGGCCCCGTCCGCGCCGGAAGCTCCGTCCGCGCCGTCCGCGCCGTCCGGCAAAGGCGACCGGCGCGTCGAGGCCCGATGAAGCCTTCTCTGCGCGTCGCGTGGACCGAGGGCCTCTTGATGGCCCCGCAGCACCTCCAGCAGCACGACCGCTACATGGAGGGGTTCGTCAACGCCCGCATCGAGGCGCTCGGACCGCTCGCGTGGGGCGTGCTCAAGGTCGAGATCGACCGACGCGCGCTCGCGCAGGGTCAGCTCAGCCTCGTCGAGTTCGTCGGCGTGCTGCCGGGCGGCAGCGCCCTCCACCTCGGCGCGGGCGACTCGGAGCTTCCTCCCGCGCGGCCGATCGCGTTCCCGCCGACGCAGCAGTCGCTGCGCGTCTATCTCGCGGTCGCGCGCGAGCGCGATGGCCTCAACAACTACGGCGCCAAGCCCGGCGGCCGAGAGCGCTGGGTGATGGAGCATCGCCCGGTCGGCGACGCGGCCGGATCGGGCACCAGCGTCGAGGTCGCGCTCGCGCGACGCAACGTCGTTTTCCTCGTGGGCGACGAGACGCGCGAGGACATGGAGAGCATCGCGATCGCCGAGATCGCGCGCGACGAGACGGGCGCGTTCACGCTCGTCGATCCGTTCGTGCCGCCGAGCCTCCGCGTGGACGCCTCGGGCTTCTTGATGTCGGGCCTCCGCCGCATCCTCCGCCTCATGACGACGCGGCAGCGCAGCCTCTCCGAGTCGCGCCGCGAGCGCGACGCGTCACAGGTCGAGTTCGTCGCGCAGGACGTCAGTCGCTATCTCTTGCTCTCTGCCATCAACAGCTATCTGCCCGTCGTGAACTACCTGGCAGAGGTCGGCGACGGCACGCCGCGCGAGCTCTACATGGTGCTGACACGCCTCGCGGGCCAGCTCGCGACGTTCTCGGCAGACTTCGATCCTCTCTCCCTGCCGAAGTACAACCACCTCGACCTCCGCGCGACCTACGAAGAGCTCTTCGCGCGACTCACGTTCCTCCTCCAGGCCGCGATCCGCGAGAACTGCGTCACGTGGACGCTCGACGCGCGCCAGGATGGTCTTCACTTCGCGCAGCTGGCCGACGACCGACTGCCCACTTGCACTCGCTTCTTCCTCGGAGTCCGCGCCCCGCTGCCCGAGCAGCAGATGGCCACCACGCTGCCTCGCTTGTGCAAGGTCGCGTCGTGGACCGACGTCAACGGAATCCTCGCGGCGGCCACGCCGGGAGCGCCCGTCGACGTGACGTTCCGGCCGCCCGCAGAGATCCCCGTCAAGGCGGGGACGATGTACTTCGCGATCGCGACCGACAACGTCTATTGGCGCAACGTGCTCGCGGAACGGAACATCGCGGTCTATCTGCCTCAGCCTTTCACGGCCTCCGCGACGCAGGTCCAGCTCTTGGGCATTCCGGGTCCGGGTAAGCCAGCCTGAACCACCCGGCGCGGGGTGGGCTCATCAATCGGAGTCTCTGTGGATCGCATCAACGAGGTCACGAAAGACGTCTTTCAGGGGATCATCCAGATCCGCCAGATGGACGCAGCGGCGCGCCCTCAGCCCGAGGTCTTGCACCAGCGAATGCGCGTGTTCGTGGAGCGCGCCATGCGCAAGGCCACGGACCTGGGCTATTCGTCACAAGACGCTCAGGACATCGGCTATGCGCTCGTCGCCTTCGCCGACGAGGTCGCCATCTCGCGGACCGGCGAGGTCCGCGACTACTGGCTCCCTCGAACGCTCCAGCTCTCGTTCTTCAACGAGACCAACGCGGGCGACGGCTTCTTCCAGAGGCTCTCGACGCTCATCGGAGACTCGGTGCGCGTGGACGTCCTCCGCACGTACTACTCGTGTCTCGCGCTCGGCTTCCAGGGCAAGTACCGCGTGCGCGGTGGTGAGGTGGAGCTCGCGGCGGTGACCGATCGCGTCACCTCGGCGCTGCGCACCGACCAGATCCCCCCGAAGCTCTCGCCCTCGGGCGCGCGACCGCGCGAGTCCGGAGGCGGAGTGCGCGGCGCGCTCCCGCTCATCGCCGCGTCGATCGGCGCGGTGGTGCTCTCGCTGATGCTCTACGCAGGACTGAGGTTCACGTTGTCTTCCACCGCGTCGGACCTCGCCGCTCGCATCGCCACGATCCTCGGGGGCTGACATGTGGAAATACATCCTCTCCGCGATCATCGTCGCCACCGCCTGGGGCCTCTGCCTCTATCTCGGCGTTCACTGGGCGATCCCCCTCGGCATCACCGTGGTCGTCGCGCTCGTGCTCGGCGCGATCGTCGGCTGGGGCATGTTCCGCGCGCGTCGCGCGGCGCGTGAGCTCGAGCGCGGCCTCGCCGCGCAGGCGACCGATCAAGCCAAGAACGCGCGCCCCGATCTCCAGGCGGAGATCGCGCAGATGCAGGGCGAGTTCCAGAAGGCCGTCTCGACGCTCAAGAGCAGCAAGCTCGGTCGAAGCGGTGTCGACGCGCTCTACGCGCTGCCCTGGTACGTCATCGTCGGCCCGCCCGGCGCGGGCAAGACCACCGCGCTCCGCGCGTCGGGCCTCGACTTCCCGATGACGTCGGGCGGCGCCAAGGGCGCGCTCCGGGGCGTCGGCGGCACGCGCAACTGCGACTGGTGGCTCTCGAACCAGGGCGTGCTCCTCGACACGGCAGGCCGCTGGCTCGAGGCCGAGGACGCAGGCGAGTGGTTCGCGTTCCTCGACCTCGTGAAGCGCTCGCGTCCGCGGAAGCCGCTGAACGGCATCATCGTCGCCGTCTCCATCGCCGAGCTCGGCGGCGCGAACGACGCCGACATCGGCGCCGTGGCCAAGCGCTGCCGCGACCGCATCGACGAGATCCTCGGGCGCCTGCAGATGCGCCTGCCGGTCTACCTGATGTTCACCAAGTGCGATCTCGTCCCGGGCTTCGTGGAGACGTTCCGCGATCTCGCGGCGACCGATCGCGGTCAGGTGTGGGGCTACACGGTGCCGCTCGAGGTCGCCGCGGCGCAGGGCGCCGGAGGCCAGGTCGGCACGACGTTCCGCACGCGCTTCGACGAGCTCTCGACGACGATCGATCGCTTCATGCTTCGTCGCCTCAACGAGGTCGCGAAGATCGAGGACCGCGAGCAGATCTACGGCTTTCCGCAGCAGGTCGGCGTCCTCAAGGACAACCTCGCGTCGTTCGTCGAGCGCGTGTTCGAGGACAACGTGTTCCAAGAGACGCCGATGCTCCGCGGCGTCTACTTCTCGAGCGGCACGCAGGAGGGTCGACCGATCGACCGCGTGATGCGCCGCATGGCCGAGGCCTTCGGCCTTCGCCAGGACATCCAGCTCCCGTCGACGCCCGTCGAGGCCAAGAGCTACTTCCTCCGCGACGTCTTCTCGAACGTCGTCTTCCAGGACGCGGACCTCGCCACGCGCAGCGCCGCCGAAGAGCGCAGGCTCGCGCGCATCCGCTGGGTCACGGCCGCCGCGATCTTCACCGTGGCGCTGCTCGTGAGCTCGTTCCCCACGTACGCGTGGTGGCAGAACCGCGAGCTCCTCGGCTCGACCGGCGCGATCGTCGATCAGGTCGCGGCCGCGCGCGCGGCCTCGACCACGACGCCGATCACCATCGCGACGCTCGACCCGCTCCGCGAGCGCGCGGAGCTCTTCCGCACGTACGAGTCCGAGGGCCCGCCGATGCTCATGCGCTTCGGCATGTACCAGGGCGACGAGATCGGCCCCGATGTCGTCGACCTCTACGGCCGCGTGCTGCGCGACGAAGTGATCGCGCCGATCGTCTCGGCGGACACCGACCGCCTCGACGAGTTCGGTCGACGCATGGAGGCGCTCGTCGACGCGCGACCGTCGGCAGGAGAGCACGCCGAGATCTACGACGTGCTGAAGGGGCACCTCCTCCTCACCTCGCCGACCGAGCCCACGCAGCCGCCGCTCAACCCCGAGCTCCAGACGTGGCTCGCGGGTCGCATCGTCGATCGCTGGGCGACGCCGGCCGAAGGCGCGCCGCCCACGACGCCGGCCGACCGCGCGCGCATGACGACGCACGCCACGGTCTTCGTCTCGCTCCTCGCGTCGCAGCCCGCGCTCGCGTTCCCACGCGACGCGGCGCTCATCCAGCGCACGCGCGTCGCGCTGACGCGCATCCCGCAGTCGAACCTCGTGCTCGAGCGGCTGATCGCGGAGATGGAGCCCTCGGGCTTCGGGCTCACGCTGCGCTCGCTCGTCGGTCCTTCGGTCGCGGCGATGTCGAGCCGCAGCACCGTACGCGCTGCCTTCACGCGTCGCGCGTGGGAGACGCGGGTTCGTGATCTCCTCAGCGCACCGCCCGACTCGCTCACGGGCGAGGGCTGGGTGCTCGGCCCCGAGGCGGCGCGGCAGCAGTCCGACGAGGCTGCGCGGGACGAGGCGCTCGCGCGCCTGTCGTCCGAGTACTTCCGTCAGTACATCGAGGAGTGGCTCGAGTTCGTGCGCGGCGTGCGCGTGTCTGCTCCGAACGGGGAGGTGCAGTCGCTCACCACGCTTCAGGACCTCACGCGCGGCGAGCCGCCTCCGCTCGGGCGCCTGCTCGGTCAGGTGCATTACAACGTTCACCTCCTCTATCCGGAGCCGCCCGCAGAAGATCCGGCGACGGCGGGCGTGCTCGACGTGCTCGCGCAGCAGGCGCAGCGCGAGGTCGCGCGACGAAGCCCGCGAGGTGCGCAGGCGCTGCGAGTGGCGCAGCAGCTCCGCGCCGCGGCCGGCGTGGGTGGCGCGCAGCAGGCGGACTCGGGCGATCAGATCCTCTTCGCCGAAGACGTCGCGACCGCGTTCCAAGGCCTCACGGTCTTCGGCGTGCCCGCGACCGCGCCGGCCGAAGGTCAGGTGCCCCAGCCGACGTCGCTCGACGTCTACCAGGAGCAGCTCGACTTCGTCCGCGACGCGCTCCAGACGACGCTCGAGAACCCGGGCAACCGCGATCCGCTCGTCGCCCACCTCCAGACCGCGCGCGTTCGCATCCGCGCGCTGATCGAGGAGCAAGAGGTCGGCTGGCGTCCGCGCTTCGAGGCGCTCTTGTGGCCGCCGATCGACGGCACGAGCCTCGGGTCGACGCGCGCAGGCGCGCTCGGCGCAGGACGCGCGTGGTGCTCGGACGTCGTCCAGCCGTTCTCGCGCAACGTGTCGAACCGCTACCCGTTCAACGCGGATGGCCAGGACGTCGCGCTCGCGGACTTCACCGAGTTCTTCAAGCGTGAGGGCACGCTCTGGACGTACTACGGCGAGAACCTCGACACGGACGTCGAGCGTCGTGGCGACGGGTTCGCGTTCACCACGCGGCTCGGTCGCGACACCGGCATCGTCTACCTCCGCACCTTGCCGAGCTACCTCCAGCGCGCGCAGGACGTGACGGCGGCGTACTTCCCGCCGGGCTCCGAGACGCCGCGCTCCGACTTCGACATCCAGATCCATCCGAGCCCCGAGGTCGCGACGATCGAGCTCAACATCGGCGGCATGGAGGAGCCCGTTCAGTACGAGAACGGACCCGAGCGCTGGGTCCGCTTGTGGTGGCCAGGCGAGCACCCCGAGGCGGGCGCGACCATGGAGATCCGCGGCGCGAACGGGATGATCGAGAACATCGCGCAAGAGGGCGAGTGGGGCCTCATGCACCTGCTCGAGCAGGGCACGGTCGTCGAGAACGACGGCCGCGTCTTCACCGTGGAGTTCCGCCTTCGCACGCACGGCGTGTCGATCCGCATGAGCGTGCGCCCGGTGCGCGGAGACAATCCGTTCTTCGGCATCGTCGGTCGCGACGCTCACCCGCGCCTCCTCGAGCCCGTGCGCAACACCGCCGTCGGATTGCCGCGCGAGATCGTGGCCGGTCAACAGCTCTGTCGTCCCTGAAGCCATCGAGGCACGCGTGAACGGAGCGTTCGGCAAGGTCCCTTCGAAGGCCGACTTCGCGAGACTCGGCTACTCGGACGGGCACACACGCCAGTTCGAGAGCTGGCTCGACGAGGCCTGCCTTCGATTGCGCGAGGTGGGCGCAGAGCTTCCGGACGTGCCCGTGCACTTCCTCCTGCGCTTCGCAGGAGAGCCCACGCTCCTCATCGGCGCGATGGCGCGCAGCCGAGACTCCGTCGGTCGTCGCTTTCCGCTCTCGTTCTTCCGCGTGCTCGACTGGCCGTCGGTGCAGCACCGCTGGACGGGGCTTCCGTTCGTGATGTCGCCTGCGCTCGAGGCGGGCCACGAGCTCCTGCGCGACTCGGCCACCTTGGACACCGAGGCCGTGCGACGCCGCGTCGAAGCGCTCTGGTCTCCGGGCGAGTCCGACCTCATCAGGAACGATCAGCTCTGCGGTGACGTCCTCGTGCGCACCCCGTGGCTCGAGCCGATCCAGCGCACGCTCGGCGCCTCGCAGACGACCGAGCGCGCGGCGTACGCGTTTCGCACGCTGAAGAGCGCGCTCGCGAACCCGCAGTGTGCCGCGGAGTGTCCGATCGAGATCGACGTCGATCTCTTCTTCTGGCTCGAGCTCTCGCGACGCCTCGGCGCGAAGGACGCGCTGAACGTCTTCTGGACCGAAGAGCCGCTGCCTCGCGTGATCGTCGGGACCGGTGCGCCGTCGGTGTCTGCGCTCGTGGCGATCTCGGAGCCCAACCGCGACATCCAGCAGATCTGGCCGCTCACGACGAAGCGACCGATCGCGCTCGAGCAAGCGCAGGCGGTGCTCGGGCCGGTGCTCGAGCCGATCCAGTCGGCGAGCGCCGCCGAGCTCTTCGCGCTGCTCGGATCGTGGGAGGAGCGATGAGCGATCCGAAGACCGTGCTGGACGGCCTGGCCGAGCCGTTCGTTCGCGCGTGTACGGCGAGCCCGCCGAACGGCGCAGACGTCCGCTACGACCCGTCGTTCGAGGCGCTGCAGAAGGAGCTCGGCAAGCTCGAGGATCCCGCCGGCGGCCCGCCCGACTGGTACACGGTCGAGCGAGACGCGACCGCGATCACGGCGAACAAGAGCAAGGATCTGCTCGTGCTCGCGTGGCTCACCGCGGCGCTCCACGAGCGCAACGGCGTCTCGGGTCTCGCGACCGGGCTCTGGGCGATCAGCTCGCTCGTCGAGCAGCAGTGGGAAGGGATCTTTCCTCCGCTCGGGCGCATCAAGGGTCGCGCGAGCGCGCTCACGTGGCTCGTCACCCGCTCGGTGATGAAGCTCGAGGCCACCACCGCGCTTCCGAGGCATGACGAATTCGATGCGCTGAGCGCGAGCGTGAAGCGCGCGCAGAGCGTGATCCCCGACCGCTACGGCGAGCACGCGCCCGGCCTGAGGCCGCTCTCCGATGCCGTCGAGCGCGTGCGGCTCTCGATGCCCGCGCGCCCCGCGGACGCGGCTCCGCCTGCACCGCAGGCCGCCACACAAGCTGCGGCTCCAACTGCACCCGCTTCACCCGCTGCACCCGCAGCAGCACCTCCTGCAGCAGCACCTCCCGCGGCGGCCGCAGCAGCGCCGGCCGCCGAGTCTCCGAGCCGCGTCGATCTGCTCGAGGCGCGCATCGCGCCGTTCCTCACGTCGATCAGCGCGGCCACGCCTGCGGGCGACGATCTCCGCTACGACGCAGAGCACGAGTGGCTGCGCGCGGAGGTCGCGAAGCTCGAGAACCCCGGCGGCGGTCTGCCCGACTGGAAGGAGATCGAGCGACGCGCGAGCGTGTTCGTCGAGAAGCGATCGAAAGATCTCCTCGTCGCCTCCTACCTCGCGTGGGCGCAGGCCGAGCGTGACGGCGTCGAGGGCCTCGCGACGGGTCTCTTGTTGCTCGCTGGCTTGATGGGCGCGTTCTGGGAGCCGATCCATCCGGTCCGCGCGAAGGGCCGCACCGCCGCGCTCGTGTGGCTGCTCGCGCGCATCGATCAGGTCTTCTCGCAGCCGACGCCGATGAAGGGCGCAACGGACCGCGAGATCGTGTCGCGCCTCGAGCTCGCCGCGCGGGTCTTCGTGTCGATGGTGCGCGACAAGTTCGTCGACGATCCGCCGCCGACGCGACCTCTCCTCGACGGCGTCGAGCGACTCAAGATGTCGCTCCCCGCGCCCAAGGCCGCGGCGCCGCCTCCGCCTCCTCCTTCGGCCACTCCCGCCGCCGCACCGACGCCCGCAGCGGCGCCCGCGGCGCCGACGGTCAACGTCGCGACGCCGGCCGTTCCCACGCTCGCGGCGGGCGCGGACGTGACGCCGTTCCTCCAGCAGTCGGGCACCGCGCTCATCGCCGCGGCGAGCGCGCTGCGCGGCGCGTCCGTCGCCGATCCCAACGCCTACCGCGTCCACCGCGCGGGCCTCTACCTCGCGATCGCAGCGACGCCGCCGACCACGCAGGCGCCCAAGACGGGCCTACGTCCGCCGCCGCCGGCGCTCCGCACGCAGCTCCAGACGTTGTCGGCCAATTCGAAGTGGGCCGCGGTGCTCGAAGAGGCCGAGCCCGCGCTCGGCATGAACCGCTTCTGGCTCGATCTCCATCGCTACGTCGTGCTCTCGCTCGAGGGCCTCGGGCACGCCGCGGCGGCGCAGGTCGTCGTCGCGGAGACCGCACACCTCGTGCGCCGCTTCCCCACGCTCGCGACGCTGCAGTTCAGCGACGGCACCGCGCTCGCCGCGGGCGACACGATCGAGTGGCTCGACTCGATCGGCGGAGCGCCCGGTGGCAAGGCCGCAGGCGGCGATGGCGCCGATCCCGTGGGCGACGTGATCGCTGCGGCCAAGACGCTCGCGAACGGCGGCAAGCGCGACGAAGCGCTCCAGTCGCTCCAGACCGCGGTGCGCACGGCCCCCGACGATCGCGCGCGCTTCCGTCTCCGTCTCGGGCTCGCGCGACTCTGCGCTCCCGGCTCGGCGAACGCCGCGAGAGGTCTCTTCGAGGGCCTGGCCCGCGACATCGACACGCTGCGCATCGACGCGTGGGATCCGGCCCTCGCGGCCGAGGCGCTGCGCGCCTACCACGAGCTCCTGCGCGATGGAGCGAAGACGAATCCACGCGTAGCGGAAGAAGCAGCAGAGGTGTATCGTCGCCTCTGCCGAATCGACGTGACGCTCGCGATCGCAGCGGGCGGCTGAGCAGCCGGGGCGAGCGACCCTGGCGTCGTCGGGGAACAAACGATGAGGTCGCCTCCTGCTGGGGTGCGACGACTAGCGGACGAGAGAAGGAGGCAAACCGATGTCGAAGGAAGGATCTGTCGCGCCCCAGGAACGCGTGAACATCACCTACAAGTCGGCCGTGGGGGACGCGAAAGAGGAGACCGAGCTCCCGCTCAAGATCCTTGCGCTGGGCGACTACACGGGGCGTCGTGACGAGCGTCCGGTCGAAGAGCGAAAGCCGATCAACGTCGACAAGGACAACTTCAACCAGGTGATGACCGAGCAGAACCTGGGCGTGGACATCAACGTCGCCGACAAGCTCTCCGCCGAGGGCGCGGGCGAGATGTCGATGTCCTTGAAGTTCAAGACGCTGAAGGACTTCGAGCCCGAAGGCATCGCCGAACAGGTGCCCGAGCTCCGACGTCTCCTCGAGCTGCGCTCGGCGCTCACCGCGCTCAAGGGCCCGCTCGGCAACATTCCGTCGTTCCGCAAGAAGATCCAGGGAATCCTCGGCGACGAGGGTGCGCGCGATCGCTTGATGAAGGAGCTCGGGCTCTCCGAGTGACGTTCCCACCACGTTGCCCCCTAGATTGAAAAGCGAAGGAGCCCCATGAGCACGGAACAGCAGAAGGAGGGCCTCGAGATCGGCGAGGGCTCGCTCCTCGATCAGATCCTCTCCGAAACGAAGATGAGCCCGAACGACGAGGCGTATCAGATCGCCAAGCGCGGCATCGGTGCCTTCATCGCCGAGATGCTCGCGCCCAACCGCTCGGGTGAGCGCGTCGACAAGAGCGTCGTCGACCAGATGATCTCGGAGATCGACAAGCGCATCTCGGCGCAGGTCAACGTGATCCTCCACCACCCCAAGGTGCAGGCGCTCGAGTCCGCGTGGCGCGGCCTCAAGTACCTCATCGACAAGGTCGACTTCCGCGAGAACGTCCGCGTCGAGGTCATGAACTGCACCAAGGAAGACCTCCTCCAGGACTTCGAGGACTCGCCCGAGGTGGTGAAGTCGGGCCTCTACCGCACGGTGTACTCGAGCGAGTACGGCACGTTCGGCGGCAAGCCGTTCGGCCTCATGGTCGCGAACTACGACTTCGGTCCGGGTCCGCAGGACATGGCGCTCCTCACGAAGGTCGCCTCGGTGGCCGCGATGGCGCACACGCCGTTCATCGCGAACGCTGCGCCGCAGACGTTCGGCATCGACAACTTCGAGGACCTGCCGAAGCTCCGCGATCTGCAGTCGCTCTTCGAGGGCCCGCAGTACGCGCGATGGCACGCGTTCCGCGAGAGCGAAGACGCGCGCTACGTCGGCCTCACGCTGCCGCGCTTCCTCCTCCGCCTTCCCTACGGCCCGAACACGATCCCGACGAAGTCGTTCGTGTACGAAGAGGACGTGGTCGGCAGCCACCAGTCGTACCTCTGGGGCGCGGCGTCGATCACGTTCGCGGCCCGCGTCGCGGACTCGTTCGCGAAGTACCGCTGGTGTCCCAACGTCATCGGCCCGCAGTCCGGCGGCGCCGTGGAGAACCTCCCGCTGCACCAGTACGAGGCGATGGGCGAGGTGCAGACCAAGATCCCGACGGAGATCCAGCTCACGGAGCGCCGTGAGTTCGAGCTCTCGGAGCAGGGCTTCATCGGCCTCGTCTTCCGCAAGGGATCGAACAACGCCGCGTTCTTCTCGGCCAACTCCGCGCAGAAGCCGAAGATGTTCGGCAACTCGCCCGAGGGTAAGGCCGCAGAGACGAACTACCGCCTCGGCACGCAGCTCCCGTACATGTTCGTGATCACGCGTCTCGCGCACTACATGAAGGTGCTGCAGCGCGAGCAGATCGGTTCGTGGAAGGAGCGCTCGGATCTCGAGCGCGAGCTCAACCAGTGGATCGGCCAGTACGTGGCCGACATGGACAACCCGGCGCCGGGCGTCCGCTCGCGTCGTCCGCTCCGCTCCGCGAAGATCAAGGTCGAGGAGGTCGAGGGACAGCCGGGTTGGTACAAGTGCGGCCTCCAGGTCCGCCCGCACTTCAAGTACATGGGCGCGGCCTTCACGCTCTCGCTCGTCGGCAAGCTCGACAAGACCTGAGTCGCAGCAACGCGGTTCGCCCGCGAGATCAGCGCACACACTGAATCGAGCCGATCCTCACGGGTCGGCTCGATTCGTTTCCGTCAGTCGGGAGAGACTTCGAGCAGGCCCCTCCGCAGCGCGTCGCGCGCGAAGCGGAGCGTGGCGTCGAGCGCCTCGTCGAACGGACGCTCGATCGCGCGCCCCAGCGCCTCCGCGGCCTCTTCGAGGCTCGCGCCCTGCGCGATCACGTCGAGGAGGAGCGCCACCGGCTCGGACAGCTCCGTGGGCATGGCGTGCGGCGCCTGCAGCACGATGCGCGTCTTGCGCGTCGCGAGCGCAGTCTCGCTCACCAGCACCGCGCCCTCGGGCACCGACGCGGTCACGCGCGCGAGGATCGGATCCGCGAGCTCGGCGCGCTCGAGCGACGCGCGCGCGACCGCGATGCGCGAGGCATCGACGCGTGCGAGCGACGGCACCACGCGGCACGCCCTCACGCGCGGCGCGCCTTCCCACGCGACGACGATCGCGCCGCTCATGCGCGAGATGCCTGCGGCCTCGAACGCGTCGGCGTAGGCGCGCGCGTCGGCCTCGATGGACGCGTCGATCGACGATCGGTGCGCGGACGCGTAGGCCATCGCGAGCTCGGTCGCGTTGGGCCCGGCGCACACGAACGCGACGAACGACGACGTCGACACCTCGGCCGCGATGCGCGCCGCGGCCTCGTCGGTCGAGCCCGCGAGATCGAGGCGAAAGATCGACGTGCCGCGCTCGGCGAGAAGCGGCGCGCTCTCGCGAAAGAGCCGCCACGCGAGCTCGTCTCCGCGCACACCGCCGTGGAGGTACGTGGTCGCCTGACCGAGCGCGGCGGGCCGCGGCACGAAGGGCGGCTGACACACGATCCAGTCGAAGCGCTCGCCGCGCACCTCGCTCGCGCCATCGCTCACGCGCGTCTCGTACGCGCGACCCGAGAGCGCCGCCGTCGCGCGCGCATAGGTGCACGCGCGCTCGCTCAGATCGGTCGCCACCACGCGCGAGGCCTTCGCGCCCACGAGCAGCGCCGCCATCGAGCCGGGCCCACAGCCGAGGTCGAGCACCCGCGCGCCCTCGACGCTCGCGGGGACCGCGAGAGAGAGCTCGAGCGTCGTCGGTCCGGGAGGGATCACCGGATCGATCGCGCCGAGCCCGTCCGACGCCACGAGCACGTCGCGAAAGGGCGTGACGCGTACGCGCGAGACGAGACCTTCGCCGTCGGCAGAGAGCACGCCGACCTCGACCAACGAGGCGGTGAGCTCACCGCCGAGGAGCGCCTCGACGCGCGCCCGCGCGAGCACGTCGTCGTACACGAACAAGCGCGCGAGCTCCGCGCCGGGTGAGGGGTCGCGACGCAGGGCGCGGTGGACGAGCGGCATGCGGAGCGCGTCGTGCCGGCTCGGCAGGATGCGCTCGGCGTCCTTCAGCACGCGCTCGTCGAGCCCGCCTCTCGTCAGCGCGCCGCCGAGCCGACGCCAGAGGTCTTCGCCGACGGGCGCAGGATCGAACTGAGACATGCGCGCAGTCTCACCGCTCCCGTCCCAGCCCACAACGCGGCCGCCCACATCGAACCCACGCGCGAGCGCGGGCACCTAACTCGACAACCGCGGATCGCGACGGATATGCTCCCGGCCGCATGCGATCACACCGTGGATGGCGAGGGGCGTGGTGCGCGATCGGCCTCTCAGGAGCGCTCGTCGCGAGCCCAGGCTGTAACAGCGAGGTGCGCGAGACGCCGCCTCCGCTCTGCACGCTGGCGCGCCCAGACACGGACGAAGCGCGACAGCGCACGCCCGACAACGAGGAGCTCCTGCACCTCATGCTCGGCGAGAGCGCGCGCGTCGATGGTCGTGCCCCCGAGAGCGAGTGCAGCGGGCACACGACCGTGGCGGAGCACACCGAGTGCGACGGTGAGCAGGCGAGCTTGCCGACAGTCACGATCACCGATGCCGAGATCGTGACGCGCCGCCTGACCGACGATCGCCAGATCGTCTGGATCATCACGCGCTCGGACGGCGTCGAGGGCGAGGGCCCCGTCGCGATCGTGGAGCGACGCGAGCGCGGCCTCGTGGCCAAGACCCAGGGCATCCTGCGCGCCGATCGCGGTCGCCCGCGCTTCCGCCTCGCGGCCGACGATCGCCTGCTCGTCGTCGAGTCCGAGCGCTGCCGCGACGAGAACGATCCCGCGACGTGCGATCGCACCGCGCAGCTCCTCGTGCGCAACAGCAACCGCTGGGAGCGCGAGCCCGTGCGCCACCACGAGACCGGCCGCTGCATCACCGCGCCGTCGATCGCGCTCTCGCGCACGACGACGAGCACGCTCGCGAACGGCTGGGAGCGCACGTTCCTCCTCTCGGCGTCTTGGGAAGACTCGAGCGGCGGCATCGTCGTGCACGAGACCGTCTCGGTGCGCGACCGTGATCCGCGCTCGCCCGTCGTGCCGCCGCGTCCTTTCCGCGACGTGTCGAGCGATCGTACGCTCACCCTCGGAAGCGGCATCACCGGTGAAGACGTGCCCCTCCTCGATCGCACGCTCGTCGAGCTCGCGTCGATCCACGCCCCCGAAGGAGACGATCGATGAGCGACGCCAAGGTCCGGATCCGCATGGCCCTCGCCGTGAGCCGCGCGCCGTCGGGCAAGCGCATCGTGCTCACGTCCGACTCCTTCGCCGAGGGTCTCCGCGGCGCGTTCGCGGCGCTCTCGGTCGAGATCACCGATCGCCTCGGCTCGGCCGGAAAGCGCCGCGTCGAGCTCTCGCCCAAGGCCCTGTCGGAGCTCACGCTCGGCGGCGTCATCAAGTCGGATCCGACGCTCACGCGCCTCGCGGAGCACGCGAAGAAGTCACCGAACGCCGACGCATGGCTCCGTGATCTCGAAGCGATCGTGGGCGCCGGCGTGCTCGTCGACGCCTGCAGGAACGCGCTTTCACCGACCCCGGTGGCCGCTCCGGCGACACCGGCCGCGCCCGCTGCGCCTTTGCCTACTGGAAGCGATGCGGCCGAGGGCGACGCGGTCGAGCGCATGTTCGAGAAGGCCGAGGTCGGTAAGGCCACGAGCACGGCCGCGATCGACTCCTTCGTGAAGGCGATGCGCCCTGCGGGATCGACCCCGCAGGCCGCTCCGGCGAACGTCGCGCGCGCCGCGCGTGATCTGCTCGAGCGCGCGGTCTTCGACACCGCCAAGGACATCCTCTCCGACCCGACGCTCGCGAAGCTCGAGTCGAGCTGGCGTGCCCTCCGCTGGATCGTCGAGAACGCGCCCGCGAGCGCGGGCCTCGCGATCGAGATCCTCGACGTCGTCCCCGAGAAGGCCCTCGAGGCGCTCGAGGCGATGCCCGCCGCGGACGACTTCGAAGATCCCGATCTCTTCGTGCTCGCCGATCCGGTCGCGGTCGACCTCGCGAAGGTCGCCGCCTACGCCGAGAGCCAGAACGCGCCGTGCGTCGTGTCGATCGACGCCGCGCGCGGCGCGCTCGATCCGGACGCGCTCCTCGCGCGCATCGCCGTGAAGAACGCCGAGACGGTCACCGATGAAGCGCGCGAGTGGCACACGGGCCGCGTGTCCGAGTCCACGCGCTGGCTCACCGTCGTCTACAACGACGTCGTCGTGCACCAAGAGGGCACGGGCGCGTTCGAGCGCTCGGTCTTCGCGAGCCCCGCGTTCGGCCTCGTCGCGATGCTCGGCGCGAGCTACGCGGCGACCGGCTCGTTCGCGCGCATCGCGGGACAGAGCGGCCAGGTCCGCGCGCCCGGCACGCACACGATCAAGGCGCAGGAGATCGCGGTGCCCACGCGGCACTTCACGTCGATCCGCGCGCAGGCCGACCTCGCCGCGATGGGCGTCCTCGCGATCGGCAGCCCGCGCAACTCCGAGCGGCTCGCGCTCGCGGGCGCGCCCACGCACCGCGCCTCGCGCGACGCCGTGCCGCTGCCCGCTCAGCTCTGGACCGGACGCATCGTGCGCTTCGCCAACTGGGTGCGCGTGCAGCTGCCGCCCGGAAGCGGCTCCGACGAGGCGCGCGAGATCTTCGAGCAGGCCGGCGGAGTCTTCTTGTTCTCGGGCACCGGCAAGGCCGCCAAGGTCACCGCCGAGATCCGCGAGAAAGACGGCAAGCGCGAGCTCCTCGTCGGCGCGCGCATGGACGGCTCGCTCGCGATGATCCCGCTCGACATCGAGTTCGCGCTCCCGATCTGAGCCATCAGCCCTGAACGATCTGGGCGATCAGGATCCGGGCGATCAGGGTCTGGGCGATCACGGCGCGGGGATCTCGATCCAGAGCGCGCGGGTGGACACCTCCGCGCGCACCGAGAGCTCTGCCTCTTGCGGGCCACCCTGCACCTCGGCGCCCTCTCCCGGCGAGAGCGTGCCGTGGTCGCGCGAGCCCGACCGGAGCGTGAGCGCCGCGCCCGTCGCGAGCAGGTAGCCCGCGCGATCGCGCGGGAGCGAGAGCAGCACATCACGACGCGCGGCGAGGTCGATCCACCACACCGTGGCGTCGGCGCGGAGCGGCATCGCAGCATCGCCTGCGACGCACTGTCGTCCGCCTTCGGGCGCTGCGTCGTCGAGCGAGCGCTGGAAGTACGCGGCGTCGCCGCCGTGCGTGGTCGGCGTGATCCAGATCTGCAGCATGCGCGTGTCGGCGTCGGTGTCGTTGCCTTCGGCGTGCGTCATCCCGTCTCGTGAAGAGATCAGCTGCGCCTCGCGCGCGCGCAGCGTCGCGCCGTGCGCCTGATCGCCGTGGTGGGTGAGCTCACCGTCGAGCACGATCGAGAGGATCTCCATCTCGCGATGCGGATGCAGCGGGAACCGCGAGCGCGGGGCGAACGTCGCGTCCGCGAGCACGAGCAGCGGTCCGAACGGACGCCCTGATCCCGAGCTCGGGCCCACCGTCGCCACGAAGTGATCGCGGAGGCGCAGCCAAGAGAGCTCCGTCCCCGGCAGCGTGTCGAGCGTGCGAAGGCGTACGTCGGTCATGACAGGCGTGGCTCCGGTGGTGTTGGAACATCCGAGCGCGGCGAGCGCGACGAGGTGCGCGCCGACGGATACGAGCGCGCGACGAGAGAGCGTGTCGTCGGGCATGACGTGATCCGAGGATGGGCCGCGGCCCGTCCGTTGACGAGTCAGTGACAGCTCGAGAGGCGCTCTTGCAGCTCGCGCGCGCGCGCCTCGGCGGCCTCGAGGCGCTCTTCGAGCGCGACCGTGTGCGCGCTCGAGACGATCGACGGCGGCGCCACCGCGGCGGGCGCATCGGGCGTCATGCGCGCGATCGCGCTCCTCACCGCGGTCTCGTTCGAGAGCGCGAGCGCGGTGCCCGCGAGCGCCAGCACCGCGAGCACGAGGCTCGCCGCGATCACGTGACGTCCCCAGCCTCGCGCCGATCCCGCGCTGGTCTTCATGCTGCCCATGCGGTGCAGCTCGGCCGCGAGGCCGGATGCGTCGGGGCGATCCTTGGCGTCTGCGGCCGTCCAGCGCGCGAGCGCCCTCTTCACGGTCTCGAGGCGCGCGTCGGTGATCGGGGGCGAGCCCGCCGCGCGATCACGCAGGAACGCGTCGAGGTCTTCTTCGTCGTCGCCCGCGCTCGGCGCGATCGACTGCGCGAACGTGAGGCCGAGCGCGAACACGTCCGCGCGATCGTCGATGGCGACGTGCTCGTCGGGGCTCGTGAGGCGACGCGCGACCTCCGGCGCGAAGAACGCCGGAGTGCCCGCCACGGCGAGGTCGTCGGCGCGGGCCGCGACGCCCAGATCGAGCAGCACCGGCAGCGTGCGCGCGTCGTCGAGCTTCGCGAGGAAGATGTTGTCGGGCTTCACGTCCTGATGACGAATGCCCGCGCGGTGGAGACACGCGAGCGCCTCTGCGATCGGCGCGAGCACCTCCGCCGCCTCGGTCGACGACATCGGCTTGCTCGCCACGCGCTCTGCGAGCGTCTCGCCGTCGTAGAACGGCATCGCGAACCAGAGGCGCTCCTCGTGCCAGCCGTGCTCCTTGAGCTGCACGAGGCTCGGGTGGAACGCCGACGCGATGCGCGACAGCTCCGCGAGCGCGCCCTCCTTCGCGGCCTCGGTGAGCGAGGCGCGGTGCGCCACCTTGAGCGCGACGACGTGCGTGTGAACGCGTCGATCCCGCGCGCGGTACACGTGCCCGAACGCACCGCCGCCCACGACCGACTCGATCTCGTAGCGCGTCGCGATGATGCTCCCCGGCGGCAGCGGCTGGGGCATGCCCGACGCCCTCGCCGTGTTGTCCGGCGGCGGCAGCACGCGGAGCGCGTCGACGATCACCTCGTCGACGTCGAGCCCACGCGCCGCGGGCTCTTCGCCGAGCTGGAGGCCGATCCACGCGCGCGTCGCCTCGCGACGCTTCTCCACCTCGCTCGCCTCGATCTCGAGCACGAACGCGGCCTCGTCGTCCGACAGGCCGAGGCCCGTGGTGAGGAGCAGCGTCTCGAGCTCGAGGAGAGAGACGAGACCTCGCGCGAGGTCGAGGACGCGCCCGTAGCCCGACGGTCGTCCCGGCGGCACCGCGTCCCACGGCGCGTGCTCGACGCCCACGCTCGTCGGCGCTTCCGCCTGGGCCGTGTTGCGCGCGAGGTGGAACAAGCGCGCGCGTGTGCCGGGCGGCACGCCGAGCTCGCGCCCTTCGCCTTGCTCGAGGCGCTCGCGCAGGATCGCGAGCGTGCGCTCGGCCCGCTCGTGCGAGCGAACGAGCACCGCGCAGTAGGTGTGCATCAGCGGCGTACACGCCTCGAGCTCGCGCTCGTACGTGGCCGCGCGCGCCGTGCGCCAGAGTCCGCTCTGACGCACCGACTTCATCACGCTCGCGCCCGATCCTCCCGGGAGCGGGCGCGCAGCCTGCGTCGACCACACGCTCTGCGGCGCGCGCGGGGTGCCAGCGATCGGCGTGCCAGCGATCGGTGCGCCGGCGATCTGCGCAGGCTTGCCGGCCTTGGGCTGCGAGAGCTCGATCGCGAGCGCGTCGTCGAGCGCGGCGTCGAGCTCGGCCGCGTCCATCGTCTTCTCGTGATCGCGCGAGCGACGGCGGCGCAGCACGGCCGCGGACATCGTCTCGCCGAGGCGCTTCAGGTCGAGCTTCGGGAGCACCATCATGGCGAGACACCGCTCTCCGTGGCCGCGCCACCCGATGCCTCGGCGCCGCCGAGCGAGTCCACGGCGGGATACCGCAAGAGCCGCACGTCGTGGCGCGACACGCCGCGCACCGTCACCACGCGCTCGCGCCGCACGACGAGCCCATCGACGCCGTCGTCGTCTGCGCGCTCGTCGCCCTCGACGCGGGTCTCGCTGCCGTGCGCGATGCGCTCGACGATCTCCGTGTGGAACGTGACCTCGGGCGGCGCGGCCGCGCCGAGCAGCGAGATCGTGAGCTCGCCGCGCGCGGTGTGGGCGCGCACGCGCACCGGGAACGTGAACGGATTGCGCACGACCATGTCGGTCGAGGGCCATGACACGGCCGCGTCGAGACCGATCTCGATGTAGCGCGAGCCGCGCGTGTGAGGGTGCTGCTCGAGCACGTCGAAGCCCGCGAGGAACGCGGCCGCGTGCAGCGTCGCCGCGACCTGACAGACCCCGCCGCCGATGCCCTCGACCAAGCGTCCGTCCACCACCTCGTCGGCCGGGCGGTAGCCGCGCTCGATCGTGCGCGCGCCCACCACCTGGTTGAACGAGAGGCTCTCACCCGGCGCGAGGATCGCACCGTCGAGCGCCGCGGCGGACACGACGATGTTGCGCATGCGGCCCCACTGATCTTCGAGCATCGAGTAGCGCGTGGTGCGGCTCGTGAGGACGTGCGTGTAGATCGCCTGGGACAGCGGCACCGTGGGCACCTCGGGCACCGGCAGCGTGCGCGTGGGCACGGTGATCACCACGTCGCCTCGCGCGAGCGCCGTCTCGAGCGCGGCCTCGGCGTCGCTCGCGGGGATCACGCGCCCCTCGACGCCCGGCACCGCGCGACGGTGCTCGTCGAGGCCCGGCATGATCGGCGACCGATCGTGCTCGGCGCGCAGCATCACGATCGCGGCGCGCAGCCGCTCGACGTCGACGCCGCGGCGGAGCGACAGCTCACCGCCCTCGCTCTCCGTGATCTCTTCGAGCGTGGCGTCGAGGTCCACCCGCGCCCCGAGCTCGCGACGCGTGCGCTCGGTCGCGTCGTCGCCGATCAGCAGCGTCACCGGCGTGTCGAGCCACGACTCGGCGAGCGCGCGCGTGGCGCCCCAGAGCTCACCGCTCCGTGCACCGCCGACCTCGAGCCGACCGACGCGCGTGTTCGGCGCGATCGTCTGCTCGCCCGCGTGCGCGAGGCTCGCCCAGACGGACGCCGCGCAGACCCCGGCCGTCGCCACGAAGGCGAGGGTCCGAAGGCCCGAGCGTCGCGTGATGGCCCACACCGGGCCGAGCGTAGTCGCCCACCGGTCGAGGTCCAAGAAAACCATCGGGCCCGCGGGCCGGACCGCTGACCGGTGCGCGGGCCTGCCGAGATCAGACCCCTCCGCGGAGCTGCTTGAAGAGCTGCTCCGCGCGCGCCGCGTGCCGCGTCCGGAGCACGCGGTACTGGTCCATCGCCTCTTCGTGCCGACCCGATCGGTGGAGCGCGAGCGCGAGCGCCGAGCGCAGCTCCGGATCGTCGGGCTTGGTCACGATCGCCTGCGCGTACGCGTCCGCCGCCTCGCGATCACGCCCCGTCGCCACGCTCGTGTCGCCGAGCGCGCGCAGGCAGTCCGGCTCGGACACGCCCGTGCGCACCGCCAGCGCGTACGCCTCGCGCGCCTCGCCCATGCGCGAACTGCGGTGGAGGCACACGCCGTAGATGAACGCCGCGCGGCCCTCGAGCGCGCCGCGGGCGTGGGCCTTCGCGAGCTCCACGATCGCCGTGGCCTCTTGCCCGAGCAGCGCGAGCGCCACGCCGAGCTCCGCGCGCACGGCGCCATCGTCCCCCGCGAGCTCGACGGCGCGTCCGAACGATCGCGCGGCCTCGGCGTTCTCACCGCGAGCGGCCCGCGCGCGTCCCATCAGCGCGTGGAGCTCGGCGCTCTCGGCGCCCGCGGCGATCGCACGATCGATCGATCCCGTCGCGTCGCCCATCGCGCCGAGCGAGAGGAACGCGGACGTCAGCGCGCCCGCGGCGTCGCGGAACGTCGCGTGGTGCGGCTGCCCAGCGCGGTGCGTGCCGCGCTGCTCGAGCTCGGTCATCGCGCGGAGGAGGAGCGGGATCGCGTCCGGCGCGCGCCCCGTCTCGATGCGCACGCGCCCGAGCGCCACGAGCACCTCGTGATCGTGCGGCGCGCGAGAGAGCGCGACCTCGAGCGGACGATCCGCCTGCGCGAAGCGCCCGAGCTTGCTGCACGCGCGACCCAGCCCGATGAGCGCGTCGAGCGCGTCGGGCTCGGACAACAACACCTTCTCGTACGCCTCGGCCGCCTCGACCCACTGGCCCTCGAGCGCGCTCAGCCGCCCGCGCATGCGCTGCACGTCCACGCGCGTCGGCTCGAGCACCAGCGCGCGACGCAGCGCCACCCAAGCGCGCGCGCGGTTGTCGACGCCGATCGCCGCCTCCGCCGCGCCGAGGTGCACGGCGCACGTCTCGTCTCCCGCCGAGAGCGCGCGATCGCACCAGGTGAGCGCGTCCGCGAACGCACCGCGCGCGAGGAGGATCTTCGCGATCGCCCACGGCGCATCGCGCGACGCAGCGCCCGGGTTCGCGGCCGCCTCGCGATAGAGCGCCATCGCGCCGTCTTCGTCGGCGCTCGCGAGCCTCGCGCGCGCCAGCTCCATCAGCGTGGTCGTGCTGCGATCACCGGCCGCCGCTGCGGCCTCGAGCGCCTCGCGCGCGCCTCCCGATCCGAGCCGAGCGCGCACCGTCGCGAGCTGACGGTGCGTCTCCGCGTGCGTCGGCTCGGCCTGCGCCGCGCGCTCGAGCGCCTGCGCCGCGTCGCCGTCTTCGTGGAGCTCGATCAGCTGCGCCGCGAGCTCGCGGTGCGCGATCGCCGAGTCGCGCGCGTCGACCACGAGCTCGATCGCGCGGCGGTACGAGCGCACCGCTTCATCTTTGCGGCCGAGGCCCGCCTGCGCGCGGGCGAGCTCGAGCCACGTCTCCGCGTCGCGCTCGTCGAGGCGCACGGCGTTGCGGAGGACACGCATCGCCTCCTCGAGCTTGCCGGTGCGGCGGTACATGCGCCCCGCGCCGCGGTGGCCGCCCACACGATCGGGCTCGCGCCTCGCGGCCTCGCGGTAGGCCTCGCCCGCCTCGGCGTCGCGACCAGCCGCCTCTTCGAGCGTGGCGATCTCGAGCCAGTCCGAGCCCGTCCCGCGACGCGAGCTCCCGAGCCGCTTGTAGGTCTCGAGCGCGACGTCGGCGCGACCCTGACGCGCGCACGTCGCCGCATACACCCGCGCGAGCGCGTCGTCGTCGGGCGCCGCCGCGAGCGCCTTCTCGAGGTACGGCATCGCCTGCTCGTCGCGACCGAGCGACGACAGCGTCGTGCCCATCGCGGTCACGAGATCCGGATCGCCCGGCGCGTGCCACAGCGCCTGCTCGAGCGCGTCGGTCGCCTCGCGCGTGCGCCCCAGCGCCGTGAGCGCCGCGGCGCGCACGCGGTGGAGCGCGCCCTGATCGGGGCTCTTCGCGAGGCCACCATCGGCGATCGCGAGCGCGTCCGCCGGTCGACCGAGCTCGAGATCCACCGACGCGAGCCGCGCCCGCACGAGCGCGACGTCGACCTTCGCGATCGGCGTGGCGCGCGCGCGCTGCGGCCCTTCGGACGGCACGTTGAGGACGAGCGAGAGGCGCGCCTCGCCCGAGCGCATCTCGTCCGCGTCGTCTTCGATCCCGCTCGCGGTGATCAACATCAGCGCGCGACGAAACGCGCTGCGCGCCTCCTCGAGCTTGCCGAGGCGCGCCTTCGCGTCACCCAGCGCCGCTTCGGCGCGCATGCCGTAGCTGTCGTCGCTCGCGCTCGCCGCGACGCCGAGCGCCTTCTCCGCCTCGCCCACGCGACCGAGCTCGAGCAGCGTGAGCCCGAGGCCGAGGTTCTCTCGCGCGCCCACGCTCGCGCCGAGCGCCGCGGCCGCGCCCTCCATCGCCTCGAGCGCCTCGACGGGACGCGCCAGCGCGAGCGCACACTCGCCGAAGCCTCGCTGGGCCTGGCCGAGGAGCTCGGGCTCCACGTCGACCAGGCGGCGCAGCGCGTCGAAGATCCCGAGCGCGTCCGCGTGACGACCGAGCACCAGGCGCGTCTCGGCCCATCGCAGCTTCACGGCCGCGTCCTTCGGATCGATCCCCGACGCGCGCTCGAACGCTTGCTCCGCCAGCTCGTACTCGTCTTCGCGCACGAAGCTCTCGGCGAGCGCGAGGTGCACGATCGCGGCGCCCGGCCACCGCGTGCGCGCCTGCTCGAGCTCCTGTCGCGCGTCGCGCGGGCGCACGAGCGCGCGAAAGAGATCGGCCAACAGCACGGCGCCTTCGGGCGGGAACGCCGCGTCCGCGCGACGTGGCTCCATCGCCTCCACGGCCTCGCGCGTTCTTCCTCCCGCATGGAGCGCGCGCGCCCACGCGAGCGCCACGTCGTGCCTCGCAGGCGCGAGACGCGCGGCGCGACCGAGCGGCTCGATGCCCTCGGCCTCGCGGCCCGAGAGCGCCGAGATCGTGCCGAGCGCGAAGAGCGCGTCGGCGTCGTCGGGCGTGAGGATCGCCCACCGCGCGAAGCTCGCGCGCGCCTCCTCGAGCCGCTCGAGCTCGCGCTCGAGCTCGCCCTTGCGGCGCACGAGATCCGCCCGCTCCGGCGCGAGCTCGCTGGCCCGCGCGAGCGACCCGATCGCCTCGATGGGTCGTGCGTCGGCGACCAACACCTCGGCCTCTTCGCGGCGCACCTCGGCGTCTTCGGCGCCGTTCGCGATCGCCTTCGCGTAGCCCTGGGCCGCCGCCCCGATCCGCCGTGCCGCCATCGCCGAGCGCGCGAGCGCGAGCTGCACCGCGCCGTCGGTCTCGAGCGCCGGCTGCACCACCAGCGCGCGCGCGAGCCACGCCTCGGCCTGCGCGTGCTTGGCGGCGCGGTGGCTCGTGAGGCCTCCGTCGCGCAGCGCCTCTTCGTCGTCGGCGCGCTCCGCGAGCACCTTCTCGTACGCGTCCGCCGCGCCCGCGTCGTCGCCCACGTCGCGGCGCGCGCGCGCGAGGTCGAGCCACACCTCGGTGGCCGTCGGCTTCACCTTCACCGCGGTCGCGAGCGCCGTCGCGCTCTCTACGAGATCGCCCTTGCTGCGGAAGAGCACGCCCAGCGTCACGAACGCCTCGAAGTAGTCGCCCTTCAGCGCGGTCGCGCGCTGCACCGAGCTCACCGCCTCGTCGAGACGCCCGGTCTGTTGATAGGCGCGCCCCAGCATCAGGCGCGTCACCGGGTTGTTCGGGTTCGCGGTCACCGAGGCCCGCAACCGCGCGATCGTCTCCTCGACCGGCTCTGTCATGCTCTTCCTCGAGATGGGCCCGCGACGCGTCGCGCGGACGCAGGCCACGCATGGCCCATGAACGCGGACCGTCGCGCGAGTCTACAACCAACGAATCGCGCTCCGTCACTTCGAAGCGCGCCCCGACGCGAACTCGTCTGGTGGCCCCTCGTCCCTTCGCTGTTTCTTCTTCCGGAACTTCGTTCCGGGTCTTCGAGTGCGTCGATCCAGCAGTTCGTTTCGGACGGGACGACGAATCCGGATCGAACTTCTGGATTCGACGCACTAGAGTGCGCGACACGAGGGCGGCATGACGGAACCGAGTGGCGGGAACGGACCGAGCGGTACAGCAGGACAGGTCGCGCAAGGCGTGACCTCGGCGACCGAGGCAGCAGGAGGCGCGACGCAGCTGGCAGACGATCCCGTCGGCGGCGCGACGTCGATGGCCTCGGGCGCCGCGGGCATCGCGAGCGCAGCGGGCGTCGAAGAAGCGCAGCAGGTGCAGCAGGGCGTCGAGGCCGCGGGGCAGGCCGTCGAGGCAGCCCAAGCGCTCCAGCACGATCCCGTCGGCGGCCTGCTCGGCATGGTCGGCGCCGTCGCGGGCGCCGCTGGGATCGCAGGCGCGGCCTCCGAAGCGGCCGGCATCGTGCAAGGCGTCGCTGGCGCCGCGCAGGGTGTGGTCGGCATGGCGCAGGGCCTCGCGGGCGCAGCCTCGCGTCCCTCCTCCGCGCCCGCGTCGTCGAGCCCATCGAGCGCGGCCCGATCCACCGCGAGTCCCGCCGCCGGCAGCCCCGCGGCCGACAGCCCCGCGGCCGATGGACCGAGCGGCGTGAGCGAGCAGTCGAACTGGGCGTTCGACTCCGCCGCTCGCAACCACGTGCACTACACCTTCGCCTGCGAGGCCGCCGGCGATGGCTGGCAGGTGCGCCGCATGACGCTCGAGGAGCGCCTCGACCGCCCCTACGAGTGTGTCCTCGAGCTCACGAACGACGACACCACCGCCGATCCGCTCGCGCTGCTCGGCCAGCCCGCGGTGCTCACGATCGAGCGCCACACCACGCGCGACGTGCAGGGCGTGATCCGTCGCGTCGAGCGCGGCGCGAGCGGCGGCGAGGCGCGCTCCCTCGCCGTGCGCGTCGTCTTGGTGCCCGCGCTCTGGACGCTCTCCCAGACGCGCAACTCGCGCGTCTTCCAAGACAAGAAGGTCCCCGAGATCCTCGAAGAGGTGCTGACGGCCGGCCTCGGCGGTCTCCAGCGCGAGGTCGAGCTCCAGCTCCAAGGCTCCTACTCGCCCCGCGAGTACTGCATGCAGTGGGAGGAGTCCGACTTGGACTTCTGCCATCGCCTCATGGAGGAAGAGGGCATCTGGTACCTCTTCGATCACTCGGGCGACGTCGAGAAGATGGTGCTCGGCGACAGCCCCACGTCGTTCCAAGGTCTCGAGACGTCGGACGGACAAGCCGTGCAGTACTCGATCCTCTCTCAAGGCTCCGGCCCGGTGGAGGGGATCGTCGATCTGATCTCTGCACGTCAGTTGGTGCCCAACAAGTCGTTCGTGCGCGAGTACGACTGGACGCGTCCTGCCACCGAGTTCAAGGGCGAGGCGGAGCTCACGGGCGACGCCGCAGCGAGCGCCGACGAGCCTCAGATGGAGGAGTACGTCCACGGGCCCTCGGTGCACTTCAGTCGCTATTCGTCACCCACGTTCGCGGGCGACGACGCGACCAAGCAGGCCGAGCTCCTGAAGCGCCGCAGCGCCACGCGCATCGAGGTCTCCGTCGCGCGGAGCGAGCTCACGAACGTGACTCCGGGCATGAGGTTCGAGCTCGTCGGCCATCCCGTCGCGGAGCTCGATCGCGAGTGGCTCGTCGTCGCCGCCCACCACGAGGGCAGCGGCCGCGGCGACGGCGGTGGTGCCACTGGAGGCAGCCCCAGTGAGGGCAGCCAGGTCGAGTACACGAACCGGCTCGAGATGATCCCCGCCGACGTCGAGTGGCGTCCGGCCCGCACGCGCTGGAAGCGCCGCGTGAACAGCGTCCTCACGGCCACGGTGGTGGGCCCGAGCAGCGAGGAGATCCACACGGACGTGCACGGCCGCATCAAGGTGCAGTTCCACTGGGATCGCGAGGGCCAGAGAGACGAGCACTCGAGCTGCTTCATCCGCTCGATGCAGCCGTGGGCCGGCCAGGGCTGGGGCATGGTGTTCCTCCCGCGCATCGGCATGGAGGTCGTGGTCACGTTCGTCGACGGCGACGTCGACCGCCCGTTGGTGATCGGCAGCGTCTACAACGCGCAGAACCCGCCTCCCTACGCGCTGCCAGACGACAAGACGAAGAGCACGATCAAGAGCAACTCGACCCCCGGGGGAGATGGCTTCAACGAGATCCGCTTCGAAGACTCCGCCGGCAGCGAAGAGGTGT
>CAZCVE010000048.1:25199-65886 GCA_964502175.1 uncultured Sandaracinaceae bacterium | reverse complement strand
CGTCGAGCACGACGAGATGATCATCACGCACGGACCGATGCGCGAAGCGTCCGGCGGGTCCGAGGGGAGATCGTCGCGGCGTGACCTCGCGTTCGATCGCACCGCCGTGAGCCGTCGAGCGGTGATGTCGTGGTCTTGGTCACGCGGCGCGTCGGCCCGTGTCCACTGGGGCTGCGTCGGTGGGCGCGTCGTGCGCGTCGGAGGGCGGCGCGTCGGTGGACGACTCGACGTCTGCAGGCGGCGCGTCGAGGGAGGATGCGTCGCGCCTCCTCGATGCGTCGGGCGGTGGTGGGCTCGATGCGTCGAGCACGAACGGGCCCGTGTCGGGCACGCAGCCGCAGCAGATGTCCGCGGGTCCGCCGAACGTGACGTCACGCCAGACCGGGCATCCATGCGAATCCGTCTCGCGCACCCAGCGTCCGTCGCAGCCACTCTCTTCGCCACACTCGAGGCTCGAGATCGCGAAGCCGCCGCGCTGGTCGCTGCAGCCGCAGGGTTCGAACGTCATCGGACAGCAGACGCCGAGGCCGTCGGGCGAGGGTGACCGACATCCGCCGAGGACGATCGCGGCCATCCACGCGAAGCGCGTCAGCCTCACCTTCCACGCGTCGCGTCGCAGACCCACGTCGCTACTCTACGCGATCAACGGAACGGGCCGCCCTCGGTCTCGGTGAGGCGATCGACGAGCTCGACGGCTCGCAGGACGTGGTCTGCGGACGTCGTGAGCGGCAGCGTGATCGCGAGCCGATCGCCCTCGGTGTGTCGCTCGACCGCCACGGATCCCGTGAGGTCGGTCGCGAGCGCAGCCAGCTCGGGCCCGCGCGCGTGACGACCGAGCGAGGTGATCGCCGAGGAGAGCGAGCCCACGACCATTCCCTCGAGCGGCGTCGCGTCGATGGCGAGGCGCACGCCGCGATCGATCGTGATCGTCACGGGCCGCGCCTCGGTGCCCAGCTCGAGCGACTCGCCCCACCGCGTCACCCGCGCTGCGCCCGCGACGCGAGAGAGCACGCGATCGGGCGTGCGAGCGATCGCGCAGACCACCTCGATCGCCCAGCGCACGACCCACGTCTTGGTCGTCCGCACGACGATGTCCGTGCCATCCGAGGTGAGCGAGCCCCCTGCGAGGTTCGTGTGGTGTCGCGCGAGCACCTCGGCCTCGAGCCCTTCGCGCGCCAAGCTCTCGGGCGTGATGGAGTCGATGGTGAAGGGCGCGAGCCGGCCGCCGATCACCGACGCGCGAAACACGATCGCCGCGTCGTCCGCGCGCGTGCCTGGCGTCCAGCCGCCCTCGATCTGGATCGGCACGCCATCACACGTGCCTTGGTAGACGTCGCCGTCGACGCGGAGATCGCGGAGCTCCGACTCGAACATCTTGCGGAGGTGCTTGCGACGCGTGCGACGGATCTCGCTCGTGTTGAAGCGATTCGCGAGGTGGATGAGCACGCCGAAGACCAGGACGGACGCCATCGTGGCGAGCGCGACGCCGCTCATCGCGCGGCCTTCGCAGGCGGATAGGGGTACTCGAGCGTCGCACCCGCGCCATCCTCGGGGGCGAGGGCGATCGTGCGCACCGCGGCGCGGTGGTGGTGACGCGTGAGTCCGTGGAGGTAGAGGACGTCGAACATCGGGCGCACGTGCAACTCACCGAGCCGTGGGTCGACGAGCTGATGGCGCGCGCGCAGCACGTCGCCGTCTCGTCGCACGAAGAAGCGCGCGACGAGCGCGTTGGTGCTGCGCTCCACCACGTCGACGGGCTCCGTGTCCCCATCGAGGTCACGCCCGCAGGCCTCGAGCTGCGCCCACACGGACGCGACGTCGAGCACGTCGGCGGGCTGGGGCTCGCGGAGGATCTCGTCGCGGTCCACGAAGGCGCGCGCGATCGCGCCTGCGTCGTCGAGCCCCACGAACGCGCGCGACTCGTTCGCGTCGAGCCACGTGGCGATCGGTCGCGCGAGGCGCAGGCGGTGGCGCCACGCGTTCTCGATCTCGATTACGTCGCCCGTCGTCACGATCGAGACCTCGCTGGCGAGGGCGTGGGGCCGTCCGGGCTTCAGCGGCTTGGGCTTCTTCGCGTCGCGTGTGCTGCGCGACGCGCGGAACGCCGAGCACGGCACGCGTGCGGGACCGCCACGCAGGTCGATCAGCTGCGCCTTGGCCCACGCCGCGTCCATGTCCTCGGCGATCTCCGATCGATGCACGGGCGTCACGCGGTACAGGCGCCCCGTGAGCAGCTCGGTGGTGAGGAGCGATGGGCCCGCGCCCGCGAGGCTCGGATGCACGATCGCGAAGCCCGGGAAGCCATCGATCGGCGTCGCGACGAAGCGCAGCGGACGTTCCTCGCTGACACGATCGAGCTCGTTGGGATCGATCGCGACGAGCCACCGCGCGCGTGCGGTGCGCGCGGCATCCGTCGCGTCTGCGGCCAGCGTCGTCGTGAGCACGCGATCGCCGATCACGCGCAGGAGGGACGTGCCCGAGTAGCTCGGACTCCACGCGATCACGCCGCCCTCGAGCTCCACCGGCGCGCAGAGCGGGAGCTCCATCTCGGAGGGCTGTCGCGCCGCGAGACGCGCGAGGAGCTCTCGATGGAGGGCGTCGCCGGTGAGCATCGCGCGATGCTGCCATGCGCAGGGCGCGCTACGTACGCGCGATGAAGGACACGGCGATCGTCTTCGGCGCGACGGGCCTCACGGGCCGCTTCGTCGTCTCGCACCTCGTGAAGCGCGGCGTGCGCGTGATCGCGCACGTGCGTCCCGACTCGTCGCGGCTCGCGGAGTGGACCGAACGATTCACGAAGGAAGGCGCCGAGGTGTCGAGCGCCGCGTGGACGAAGGACGCGATCGACGCGCTCGTCGCGAACGAGAGCCCGTCGATCGTGTTCGGCTTGCTCGGCACGACGCAGGCGCGCGTGAAGCAGGCGAGCAAGGACGGACGCGACGCGAGCAAGGAGACGTACGACGCCGTCGACATCGCGCTCACCGAGATGGCGATCGCGGCCTGTCGCAGCGCCACGAGCAAGCCGCGCTTCGTGTACCTCTCGTCGGTGGGCACGAGCGACTCGGCGGCGGGCAGCTACCTCCAGGCGCGCGCGCGCGTCGAGCGCACGCTGCGCGAGAGCGGCGTGCCGTACACGATCGCGCGACCGTCGTTCATCGTGGGCGAGCGCGACACGCCGCGCGCCCTCGAGAAGGTGAGCGCCCCGATCGTGAACGGCCTCCTCGGCGTGCTGGGCGCCGTGGGCGCGAAAGATCTGCGCGATCGGTACCGATCGATCACCGGCGAGGAGCTCGCGAAGGCGCTCGTCGTGATCGCGCGGGATCGCGTGTGGGAGAACCGGGTCGCGGAGCCCGCGGATCTGCAGACCGCCGCGCTCGACGCGCGCGCTTGAACGCGGGAGCATCGCTCGATGAGCTCTCGGAGCGACTGGGTCGTGAGGAAGTTCCACTCGTTCGAGGAGGCCGAGGCCACCAATGTCGAAGAAGACGCCGCCCGCACGTACGAAGAGAAGCTCGCCGCGGTCGAACAGCTCCGGCGACGGATCTACGGGCGTGACTACCCAGATGCCGCGCGACTGGTCGGATCTCCTCGCGACGTTGGCCCGACATCGGGTGCGGTATCTGTTGATCGGGGGTCACGCGGTCTCGGTCCACGGAACGCCTCGGACGACCGAGGACATGGATCTGCTCGTCGACCGAACACTCGCGAACGGGAAAAAGCTGCGGGCAGCGCTGCTCGACTTCGGCCTCGGTAGCTTCGCGCCGTCGGCGGAAGAGATCCTCGAGCCCGACACGTTCTGGCAGTTCGGCAGGAAGCCGCTGCGCGTCGACATCCTGACGCACATTCCCGCGGTCACGTTCGCGACGGCGTGGCGACGCCGCATCCAGGTGAGCATCGACGGCACCGAAGTGTCGATCCTCGGCCTCGAGGACCTCATCGCGAACAAGCGCGCCGCGGGGCGCACCAAGGACGTGGCCGATGCGGAGATGCTCGAGGCCGTGCGCGCGCTCTCGCGACGACGGTGACCCTCGTTGCGAACGGCGGCCGCTCTGGCATCCTCGCGCCCCCATGAGGAACGTCGTCGTCGGTCTCGGGCTCGGAGTGGCGCTGTTGGGTGGCTCGATCGCCGGCTGCGGCGGCGGCCTGACCAGCGGGGCCACGCTGCAAGCGTCCATCTATCCGGGCGATCGTGTGGTGAACGGACGCCGGCTCACGTCGCTCGCGCAGCAGTTCGAGCAGCAGTACCCGTGCACGCCGTCGGACACGATCTCGATCCAGGGCGTCGCGCCGCAGACGTACTCGGTCGAGGGCTGCGGGCACATGGTCGTCTACAACCTCCAGTGTCGTCAGGGCACGTACGCGAACACGTGCAGCTGGAGCCCGGTCGCCGAGGACCTGATGGCGCGCGCGGCGACCGACATGAGCTGCCAGCCCGACGCGATGGACATGCAGCCCGCGGCCGGCATGGGACGCACCGTGATGGGCTGCGGGTACACGGCGACGTACGTGCTCCAGTGTCAGGGCATGTGCGCGTGGCAGCTCACGAGCCCCGTCACGCAGAGCACCAACGGCGTCACGACGACCGGCGGTACGAACGGCGTCACGACGACCGGCGGCAACAGCAGCTACATCACGCAGTGATCACCCCAGCGCGCGACGCGTGAGGCCCAGCGCTCGCAGCGCATCGGTCATCGCAGCGTCGAGGATGCCGCTCGCGCCGCAGGGATAGAGCGAGAGGCGGGCGTCCGAGGACCCGTGCGGAAAGACGATGTGCGTCGTGTCTTCGGCCACGCGCCGCAGCGGGTGACTGCGGCCCGAGAAGGACACCGTGAGCGTCTCGGGTGGCGTGCCCTTCCAGCTCGCGCGCGTGCGCAGCAGCGCAGCGTGGGCGTCGACGCGGAGCACGGCGACCTCGATCACGTAGCGGCTCCGCTCGACCTCGGTCTCGAGCGGGATCTGCATGCAGCGCGCAGCAGCCGAGCGCGCCACGACGCCGAGGCCCACGGCGAGACCGAGCGACGAGAGCGACGAGACGACGAACGAGCGGCGCGTGGACATCGTGGGCTCTCCTCGAGGTGGATCGCAGCGCGTCAGAGGGGGCAGTTGTACTGCACGGTGAGGCGCTCGAGCCGAGGGCTGCTCGAGGTGCCGCCCGAGTCGAGCGTGAGCTCGAGCTCCGCGAAGCGCTCGCCGCTCACGGGACCGGGCGGGAGCTCGAGATCGGTGGGCCGCGTGCGGAACGGGCCGACCCAGCGCGCGGTCGTGAGCTCGTCTTCGGTGCGCGCCGTGCGCATGCGGAGCGAGACGTCGGTGCCCGGCGGGATGTCGGCGCTCCAGTCGACGCGCTCCCACTGCGTGGGCCCGCTCGCGCAGCCCGCGAGGATCGTGCGCAGCGTGCCGTTGGGCGACACGAACGTGCGGAGCGCGTAGCCCGTGAAGTCCGAGTAGGTGTAGGGCGCGGTGCCCGTGGGGATCTCGGTCATCGCGTGCGTGCGGAGATCGATGCGCGTCGCCGTGGAGCTCTCTTGGTTCACGAGCCACGCGTAGCCGTCGGCGAGGCCGATGCCCGTCGAGCCTCGGCCCGCGAGCGGCGCGGCGGCCGTGCCGAGGATCTCGATCACGGCCTCGCGCGGACGCGGATCGACGATCGTGAGGCGACCGACCGGCGGGCTCGCGTCGATGATGCGGCCGTCGGCGCCGAACGCGATGAAGTCGTGCGACGAGGCCACGTAGACGATGCCGTCGGCGTCGACGGCGATGCCGCGCGTGATGCCCGAGTCCGGGAGCTCGATCGCGCGGGTGGCGCGCGTGCGCGGGCTGTACGCGTAGATCCACGGGCACAAGAAGCCGGCGACCCACACCACGCCGTCGGGCCCGATCGCGACGCCGTAGCTGCCCTGGCAGCGATCGGGCGATGCGACGCGCGCGCCGTCGCTGATCGTGCGCGTCGCGGTGTCGACCGCGAGCAGGCTCCCCGACGCGACCTCGGTGAACCACACGCGACCGTCGCCCGACGCCGCTGCGCCGTACGGCGCGAAGAGGCCGAGCTCGATCGTCGCGAGGATCGCGCCGCTGTCGGGATCGAGCTCGATCGCCTGACGCCCGCCGTGGAGGCCCACCCACACGTGGCCCGTGGCGTCGACGGCGATCGCGCGCGCGATGCCGTTGATCGCGCCGACGTCGACCGTCCAGAGGATGCACTCGTCGTCCTGACCGATGTACTCGCCCGGCACCGCGTGCTCGATGACGCCGTCGCCGTCGCGATCGGTCGAGGTGTCGATCGCGCCGTTGCCGTTGCGATCGATGCAGTCTTCGCGGAGCGCGGCGATCTTGGTGACCGTGGCCTGCGTGAAGAACGCGCGGTTGGCGACGTAGACGTTGCCGCGGCGATCGACGGCCGTGCGCGACGGACAGTTGCCGCCCGCGCGCTCGACCTCGCACTCCTCACCCGGCGTCGATGCGTGGTTGGTGCCGTCGAGGATCACCGAGTCGTACTCGCCGACCTGGATGCCGGTGCGCGTGTCGATGCGCGTGACCGTGCCGAAGCGGTAGTTCGAGATCCACGCGTCGTGCGACTCGGTGCGCGAGGTGCTGAGCACCAAGCCGCCTCCGGAGTCGACGTCGAGGCCCTCGGCGTCGGTGAGATCCCACGTCTCGCCGGTCTCGGGCACGGGCTGCCGACGGCATCCCGGGCGGCAGTCGTCGCACTCGGAGCGGACGCCCTCGTCGGTGCGCGCGTCGCAGTCGTCGTCGCGGTCGTTGCAGAGCTCGGGGGCGCGCGGAGAGATCGTGGGGTTCGCGTCGTCGCAGTCGCCCTCGCAGCCCGTCACGCCATCGCCGTCGCGATCGACGGCCGTGCACATGCCCGTGTCGGGCGGGCCTGCGTCGACGGGACCGGCGTCGAAGCGGCCCGCGTCGAGGCCCGAGTCACGGCCAGCATCGCGCCGCGGCGGTGGCTCGCCTTCGAGCCCGCTGCGCGCGCCACAGCCGAGCATGGCGAGCGCCACGGAGAACGACACGAAGAGGCAGACGCGCAGCTTCACCCGACGAGGATGCCACGGAAGCGAGGGCGCTCTCACGCGCCGCCGCTCGCCGTCACTGGCCCGCGCTCACTCCGTCTGCGGCTCGCTCGACTCGCCTGCCGCGGTCCCCTGCGCGGGAGCGGGCGCCACGGGGCTCGGCGTGGGCGGCACGTACGCGGGCAAGACGACGCGCGCTCCGCTGGGCGGCACCGCGGGGGGTGGCACGCGGACCTCGATGCTCACGGTGGCGATGATCTCGCGCGTGCGGTCGCCGAGGATCGCGCGGCGCAGCGCCTCGACGCGACGCGCTGCCCGCGCCTGCGACTCGCGCGTTCCATCGGCCTCGGCGCTGACCACGATCGGCCCCGCGGGATGGCTCGCGATGATCTCCGCGAGGTGACGCAGCCGACCGCGCTGGGCCGGCGCGATCGCGTTGCCCTCGAACGCGTCGGGCACGCGCGCGCCAAAGCCTCGCTCGTCGCGCAGCGGGGCGAAGCCTTCGGTCTCGAGCGCCTCGCGGAAGGCCTCGATCTCCTCGGCGCTCGGCGTCGGACCGAGGCGATGACGCGCGTCCGCGAGCGCGAGCTGCGCGAGCCCGTGCGCGCGATCGGCCAGCGCGAGGCGCTGCGCGGGATCCTCTTGGGGATCGACCGCCGCGATCGCGGCGTCAGCGGACGCGAGGCTCTCGGTCGACGCGCCCATGCCGCGCGCAGCAGACGCGAGCACACGCGCACGATCGGCGAGCACGTCGGCCATGCGGCGCACCTCGGGCCCCTCGGCGAGGCCCACGCGACGCGCGCGACGCGGCACGCTCTCGTCGGCCTCCGCGCGAGCGAGCGCACGAGAGAGCTCGTCGCGCGCGGCGTTCGCTTCGGCGAGCGCAAGGCTCGCGGCGCGAGAGAGCTCGCCCTCGTGCTCGACGCTGCTCGCCTCCGCCTCCACGGAGAGCACGTCCGCCTCGAGGCGTCCGAGCTCGTCTTCGAGCGCGACGATCTCGCGCTCGCCCACGTCCACGTCGGCCCAGGCGCGCGCCCGGCTCGCGTTCTCGTCGGCGTCGAGCGCGACGCCCCGCGCCTCGCTGCCGCGCGTGTCCTCGATCGCAGCGCGCGCGCGGCGTGCGCCGTCGGTGCCCGCCGATGGATCGATCACGTCGCGGAGATCGGTCTCGAGCCTCGCCACGCGCGAGGCTCCCGCGCCGCCGCACGCGCTCACCGCGAGCGCGACCACACAGGCCACCGAGCCCACGAGCCTCATCGCGCGCTCTCCACGCGCCCGCGATCAGCCGCACTCTGCGTGGCGGCGTTGCGTGCGCGCTCGAGCCGCTCGCGGGCCGCGCGCATCGCAGCCTCACGCTCGGTGATCCGCGCGCGCAGCTCGGCCACGCGACGACGCGCCTCGAGCGAACGAACGAGCGCGAGCGCGAGATCGCGGTGTCGCTCGGCGCGCGCGCTGTCGCCCTCGCTCGCCGCGGTCTCGGCGGTCTCGAGCGTACGCGCGAGCTGCTCGTAGACGGGCGTCTCACCCTCACGCACGGGGCCGAGCGCCGACACGCGCGTCTCGAGCTCGGGCGGATCGGCCGACACGCGCGACGGCGCGATCACGACGCCGAGCACGAGCGCCGCGACGAAGACGACGCGCACCGCGATCGCCCGGACGCTCACGCCTTGGTCGCGAGGGAGCGCGCGGCTTCCATGACGAGCCGATCGAACGCGCGCCACCACGAGCCGCGCTCGACGACCTGCTTGGCGTGGAGCGCGACCGCGATGCCCCGCAGATCGACCGCGCGCGTCTCGTCGACCGAGAGCTTCGCGCGGAGGCGCGCGAGCAGCTCGACCTCTTCGGCCTGCTCGACGGAGTCGGCCTGCGCCATCCACTCCGCGCAGACGTAGACGAGGTCACGGTCGCGATCCGAGAGCGCGCTGAAGTCGAGGCTCTCGAGGCTCGGCGGCGTGTGATCGGACTCGGTCACGTCCTTCTCGCCCGGGAGCACGAGGCCGAGCGCCATCGCGGCCGCCTGCGCGGCCTGGCGCTCTTCGGGCGCGATCTCTCGATCGGCCCACGCCACCTGCATCATCACCTCGAGCAGCGCTCGACGCGCTGCCACGCTCACTGCGTCGATCGCGGCCATGGCCGGCAGGCTCGCGCGCCCCACGCGGCTTGTAAAGCCGTCGTTGTCGCGCCGCCGCGTCGTGCGTGGGCGTGGTGGCACGACCGCTGCTCTAGCGGGTGGCGGAGGCAACGATGGCAAGCGCCCTGGCCGAAGACACGCTCCCGAACCTCGCGAATCCCCCGGTTTCTCGGCCTGTCGCGAAGACGGCCGCGTCGTCCGTGAAGGTGAAGGGCACGCCGATCGGGCGGATCGGTCCCGTTCCTCCGAGGCCTCCGAGCCCCCGATCCCAGGTCGCGCGGCCCCAGGCGGTGACCGAGCTCCCGCGCGAGAAGACGAGCTTCGCGCATGGAGTCGTCAGGCCCCATGCGTCACCGGTGCTCGCGCGCCGCGAGAGCACCCTGCCTCCGCCGCGGTCCCGGCCGACGGGAGCGAAGCCCCCGATCGCCCCCAGCATGACGTCGCTCGCGAGGCCGAGCGCGCCTCCCGCGCCGCCGATCGCGCGGGTGAGCGCACCGCCGGTCCCGCGGACGATGGCGCGTCCGAGCGCACCGCCCCCGTCGACGAACGTGCTCCCGGTGAGCGCGCCCCGTGTCAGCACGCCGCCCGTCGCTCGCATCAGCGCGCCTCCCGTCGCTCGTCCCAGCACGCCCCCGATCGCTCGCCTCAGCTCGCCGCCCGTCTCACGCATCAGCACGCCCGCCGTCGCGCCGATCGCCGTCGCGCCGATCACCGAGCCCTCGCCGCCGCGCCACTCGTACGTGGCGCCCATCCCCGCCTCGCGCGCCGCGCGACCGATGCCGCAAGGCGGCCCCGCGCCCACGATCATTCGTGACCTCGACGCGCTCTTCGCGAAGGACGGCCGCCGCAACGCGCCGCCGCGCGTGGGCGCAGCCCCGACCGCGCCCGCGAACCCGCCGATCGAGCCCGCGCGCTTCGCGCAGATGCTGCTGCAAAAGGTCGAGGCGGACTTCACGCCGTCGCGTCCGCCGCCGCCCGCGCCCGTGCCCGCGATGCCCGCGGCGTATGCCGCGACCTTCACGAGCCCGCCCGCGAGCCCCGCCATGGTGAGCGGTCCGCGCGTCGTCGCGTTCGTGCCGAGCCCCCTCACCGCGCTCGCGATGGAGCGCACCGCCGAGCTCGCGCTGCCCGACGACGACGAAGACCTCGCGCAGCTCGTGCCCTGGTATCGCCGCCTGTGGAACAAGCTCGTCTCGCGCTGATCCGCGGTACGGTCGCGCGGTGAGCGAGCTCCACCCGCTGATCGAGCGCGCCCTCGCAGCGCGCTGGGACGACGCGCTGCTCCGCGATCTGCTCGACGCGTGGCGGGTCGAGCGCACGAGCGATCTCGCCGACGTGATCCGCGTCCTCGGCGACGCGCTCGACGGCGAGCTCGTCGCGATCGTCACGCTCGACGATCTCGCCGCATGGCCCGCGCTGTTCGAGCGCGCGCCGTCCGCTGCGCTGCGTGCGCTCTCGACGGCAGCGAACGACACGTTCGGCCTGCTGGCCGACGAGAACCCAGGCTCAGGCAGCCCGCTCCTCGGCGCGTGGCTCGACGCGACGAGCGCCCTCGGCGCGCGGTGGTGGCGCGGCTTCACCGACGCGATCGCGTCGCTGCGCGATCACCCGCCCGATCCGCGCATCGGCCGCGCGCTGCTCGACATGCTCGCGAGCCCTTCGGATCATTGGTTTCGCGTCGATCAGGTCGCCCACGTGGCAGGCCCGTTCGAGACCGCGGACACGAGCCCGAGCTTCGCCGACGTCGCGCTCGCGCGCATGGAGCGCGACGCGGACGCAGGCACCTCGGCTGCGCTGGAAGAAGAGGCCGACGCGGTGCTCGTCGAGGCCGACTGCAACGGCGCAGCGATGAGCGACTGCCTGCGTGAGCTCGCGGCCGTGCTGCGCGAGCGCCACGTCGCGGATCGGACGCTCGACGACGAGACGTACGAGGCGATCCGCGCGCGCACGCGCCGCTGACTCACGACTGAGCGAGCCACGACGTGAGCTCGCTGGCGGTGATCGCAGGGTGATCGACGGACACGTAGTCGCGTCGACCGACACGCTCGAGCACCGCGAGGAAGTGCGACGGGGCGAGCTTCGCGTCTGCGCTCACGCGACGAAATCGCCTTGTCTCGTCGGCGATCCAGCGCACGCGTCCCGAGTGACCGTGCCCCTCGGTGAGCACGAGCTCGGCGACGTCGCCGCGCGCCTCCACCCGCGCGAGGTGATCGGGCACGTCGTCGAGGCGCATGTCTCCGAAGAGCTCGAGCCGGGTGAAGGGCCTCACGGGCACCACGACCAACGAAGGCTCGCCGTTCTCGAGGAACACGCGCAGCTCCGTCAGCGCAGGAAAGCGATCGGGCTGCGCGGAGAGCAGCTCGAGCTCGGCGCGTCGCGCGATCAGCGAGGCGAGCCGCGACCACGCACGGGCCCGCTTCGCGAGCCAAGCCGCCGTGTTGAAGCAGCCGAGGCGCTCCAGACTGTCCATGCGCTCGGCGATCGGGAGCTGCATGTTCGCCGGCACCTCACGGAACATCCGCCAGTGCGGGTGAGCGAGCTGCGCCTCCGTCGCACGACCGGTCGTTCCGCGCACGACGAAGCCTCGGTCCCACGCGAGGCCCGTCTTCATCAGGCCCATCTCCTCGGCGGCCCACGCAGCGCCGTTCGACTTCAGGAGCTCGCGGTGTGCGGGCGCCTTCGCGCGATCGATCGAGAGGCGGATCAGCTCGCCGCGCGCGCCGCCGAGCTGAGCCGCGTAGCGGAGGCGCGCTGCGTCGTCGTCGGGGGCAGCGACGAGCGCGTCGAGCGCTGCGTCGTCGGACGTGAGGGAAGGCGTCGGTGGCTCCGCGCGTGGCGCAGGCTCGATCGCTGGTCGATCAGGCGCGCCACGCAGGATCGCGAGCGCGCGCGCTCGGTCGTCCTCGACCTCGACGACGGTGCCGTCCTCGCGGAGGACGACGAACACCGAGCCGGGGAAGTCTTCTGCTGCGTACGCGAGCTCCACCACGCGGTGCTCGGTGCGCGGCACGAACGAAAGTCGATCCGCGACGCCGATCTCGGTGCGCGTGCCGAGCGTGTGGCTCCACTCGCGCGATGCGCCTCGCGCATCGGCCGCGAGGTAGCGCTCGAGGGTCCACACCAGATCTCCGCGCCCGACGCCCGTCGAGCCTTCACGTCGCTCGACGCGCCACGACCACAGGCGATCGCCCACCGACACCAGCGAGACGCTCGACGGCGGGGCGAACACCACCCGACCCTTCGCGTCGACCACGCCGTACAGGATGGCGCCAGCCACCGCGAGCGTGCCCTCGCTCACCGACGCTGCTCGCCCCACCCGCTCGATCCGATGCCCGCGCTTCATCACGCCCTCCGACGACGCGAGCGTACGAGAGGTCAGGCCTCGAGGTCGTCTCGGATCGCGCGCGCCGTGATCTTCGCGCTCATCATCACGCTCGGCGTGCCGCCGCCAGGCTGGTAGCCGGCGCCCACGCAGTAGAGGCCCTCGATGTCCTCGCTGCGGTTGTGCGGACGAAAGAACGCGCTCTGCCAGAGCACCGGCTCGAGGCCGAACGCGTTGCCGAGGTGGCTGTTCAGCGTGTGCTCGAAGTAGTCGGGCGTGACGTAGCTCTGGTGCACCAGGCGCTTCGCGAGGTCGGGGATGTAGCCGCGCGTCTCGAGGAACGAGAGGACCTTCTGGACGAGCTTCGGGCCCTCGATCGACCAGTCGATCTTCGACGCGCGTTTGCCCTGGGGTGCGTTGTGCGGGACCGGGATGAGCGTGTAGGCCGCGTGATGTCCGGGCGGCGCGAGGCTCGGATCGGTGAGCGTCGGCACGTGCAGGTACTGCGAGAAGTCCGCGGCGAGGATCTTCCGATCGAAGATGTCGGTGAGGAGCTCCTCGTAGCGAGGGCCGAGGATGATGTTGTGGTGCTGGAGATCGAGCGGCGCGCCTTCGTCGCGGAAGCCGAAGTAGATCACCACCACCGACATCGACTGCCGCGCGAGCGCGACGCGCGCGTCGTGGTGCGCGAGGCGGACGCGCGGATCGATGAGCGTGCCGTACGTGTGCGCGTAGTCGGCGTTCGACACGACGAGATCCGCCGCGAGCACCTCCCCCGACGCGAGCGTCACGCCTCGCACGCGGCGACGTCCGAAGCGCGAGCGCGCAGGCAGGCCTCGTCCGTCGATCACGTCGATCGATCGCACCTCGGTGCCGTAGCGGATCGAGCCGCCGAGCTCCTCGAGCTTCTTCACGAGCGCCGACACCAGCGCGCCCGTGCCGCCCTTCGCGAAGTGGATGCCCCACGTCTTCTCGACGAAGTGGATCATCGCGTAGATGCCGGGCACCGCGAGCGGGTTGCCGCCCACGAGCAGCGGCTCGAACGAGAACACCGCGCGCAGCTTCTCGCTCTCGAAGCAGTCCCTCGCGATCGAGAAGAGCGGCCGCACCGCGTCGAGCTTCAGGAGATCGGGCAGCACCGCGAGCATCGAGCCGACGGTCGTGAAGTGCGTGTAGCCGAGCTCGAGGAAGCCGCGGTCGAAGATGGCCTTCGCCTTCTCGTGGAAGCGCTCGTAGCCCGCGAGATCGCGCGGCGAGATGCGCGCGATCTGCGCGCGCGTGCGCTCGGGATCGCCGTCGTAGTCGAAGTACGTTCGGTCTTCGAAGTAGATCCGATAGAACGGAAGGATCGGCACCATCTCGACGTAGCGGCTCGTCCGAGGCCCGCTCGAGATGCCCGTGGTGATGCGCCCGCCCCCGCCCGACGAGGGGCGCGTGTGCGGAGGAAAGTCCGGCTCGTCGAGACCGTGCGCGCCCTTCTCGAGCGCGAAGAGCTCCTCGATGAAGTGCGGCACCGTGAGCACCGTGGGGCCCATGTCGAAGGTGAAGCCCGCCTCGCGCCGCGTGTACGCGCGACCCCCGGGGCCATCGAGCTTCTCGAGCACCGTGACGCGCAGGCCCATCGCCGACAGGCGCAGCGCCGTCGCGAGGCCACCGAAGCCCGAGCCGATCACGATCGCGGTGCGCGTCATCGCGGCGATTTCTAGAGCCGGCGCGCGGAACGTCCAGCGATCAGAGGCAGGTGTCGTCGGGATCGGCGAGATCGAGGACGCCCGTCGGTCGACCGCTGATCGCGAGCTGGCCGTCCACGTCGAGCGTGTAGCCGAGCGCGTCGCTGCACGCGGTGTGGATCACCGCGTCCTCGGACCAGCCGGTGCCCGCGCGCGTGAACGAGTAGACGCGACCGCTGCCCGCGGCGCCCACGACGAAGCGATCGCTCGAGATCATCCCGACGGTGAAGCCGAAGCGCGCGTCGGCGCTCGCGTCCGACGCGGTGATGCGCGCGCTCTCCGTCCACACGCCCGCCGTGCGCGTGAACACGTACACGGTGCCCGCGTCGCTCAGCGTGCTGCCGTCGCCCGCGAGCACGTCGTGTCGCGGCGCGCCCACGAGCACCACGTCGTTCGCGCGCGCGACCGAGCGACCGAACCAGTCGCCGTTCGCGCCGTCCGACGCGGTGAGCGCGGCGGCCTCGGTCCACGTGCCGCCCGAGCCCGTGAAGACCCACGCCTTGCCGCGACGCGCGGGCACGACCGCGTCGTTGAACGCGCCCGGCCCGCCGACGACCATCGTGTCGGCGTCGAGGTGGAGCGAGTAGCCGAACGCGTCGTCGCGCACGGCGCCCGAGCCCACGAAGAGATCGGCCATCGTGAAGCGGCCGCCGGGACCTCGCGTGTAGACCACGACCACGCCGGTGTACGTGACCGCCGACGAGGGGTCCTTCCCGAACGGGGCGCCGACGGCGAGCACGCTGCCGTGGAGGCCGAGCGCACGACCGAAGCGACCACCCGTGGCAGTCGGCGGATAGAGCGGCATCGCTGCCTCCGTCCACGTGGTGCCCGAGCGCGTGAAGAGGTGCACCGCGCCGGTGTTCGACGTGTCGGGGCGCATGTTCGCGCCCACCGCGAGCGTGTCGCCGTCGAGCGCGACGGCCGCGCCGAACGCGTCGTCGCGCGTGGTGCGTGCGCCGACGAGCTCGGCCTCCATCGACCACGTGTCCGTGCAGCCGTCCCACGTGAACACGCGCACGAAGCCCGCCGAGGTGCCCCACACGCCCTCGTTGCCGACGACGGCCGTGTCGCCCGAGAGCGAGACGAAGTTGCCGCTGAACTGCGCCGACCATCGCGACGTCCCGAAGCGAGCCTCGGCGCGTCCATCGCCAGCGACGGGCGCCAGGCCCGTGCACGCAGTCACCGCGGCGTCGGTTCCAGCGTCGGGCGTCACGCGTGCGTCGAAGGGCGAGGGCGAGCCATCCAAGCCGAAGGCATCGATGGCCGTCGAAGGCGCATCCGCCATCACCGTCGGCGCATCGACCGCGCTCATCGGCGCATCGATCGGGATCGTCGGCGCGTCGAGCGGGCTCATCGGCGCGTCGAGCGGGTCGACGAACGCGTCGGCCGTCTCGGCGAACGCGTCCTCCGTCTGCGCAGCGTCACGCCGCGCGGCGTCGAGGCCACCGGCTGGCGGCGCGCCATCGCCGCAGGCTCCGAGGACCGACAGCGAGATCGCCGCGATGGACGACGAGCGAAGCGAAGGACGCATGACGAGACGCTCGCACACGACGTTCGGGCTCGACAATCGCCCCCCGAACCGACGTCGGGAACTTCTCCCGGGGGCCGCGGTCGAAGCGGAAGCGAGGTGTCTTTCGGCGCCGCGCGCTCGAGGAGATCACGATGGACCAGAAGCAGGCGCGGGGACCCGCGAACAAGCCCGGTTCGATGACCCCTGGCTCGATGACCCCTGGTTCGATGACCATGGCGATGCGCGCGGTGGGCGTGGCGCAGGACAAGGCCGAGGTGATCCGGCTGGGCATCGTGTCGAGCGACGGACGGCTCGACGAGCGCACGCTCTCGCTGTCGTCGCCGATCGTGATCGGCTCGCAAGCGACGGCCTCGCTGTGCGTGCCGGGCCTCGCGACGCCGCACGTGCTCGTCACGACGCGCGACGGAGTGGCCACGCTGCACGTCCGCGCCTCGATGAAGGCGCGCGTCGCGACGCTCACGGGGTCACGCGAGATCGAGGGCCGGGACGAGGACGTGGTGCTCGACCCCAAGAGCCGCGGAAAGCTCGTGATCGCGGGCACGACGCTGCTCTTCCAGCTCGCGGCCGCGGCGCCGAAGCGACAGCTGCCGTCGCTGCCCGCCGCGGTTCGCGCGAGCTGGATCGGTCAGATCGACATGATCTTCACCGCGCTCGTCGCGTGCTCGTTCCTCGGACACTTCGGCTTCGTCGTCTACCTCGAGAGCGCGGACTGGCCGATGACCCGCGGGATCGATCGCGTGCCCGATCACGTCGCCGAGCTGATCTTCGACGACGACCCGCAGCCGCCCGATCCGCCCGTCGAGACGCCCGACGACGAGACGCCCACGACGGACGACCCGACGCCCGACGACACGACGGTCGCGGACAACGACACGCCGCCGACACCGCGCCCGGATCGTCCGAGCCCGAATCCGTCGCCGTCACCGATGTCGGCGGACGAGGCCGCGCTCGCGGTCGCCGAGGGCACGCAGGCCGTCACGCAGCTGATCGGGGCGATCGGCATCGGTAGCTCCATCGAGAACACGCTCGCAGGCGGCGCGCCTCCGGTGAGTCAGCAGGCTGTCTTCGATCAGGTGAACGGCGGCGTCGACATCGCGACGAACACGCCGATGATCCGTGACCGCACCGGCGGCGGCCCGATCGCGGGCGACTTCCCGATCAGTGGCATGGACACACGCCCCACCGGTCCTCGCGACGAGGGTCCGACGGTGACCGAAGTGGGGCCGAGGTTCTCGTACCACCCGCCCGTGGACGACGACGTCGAGATCCGCGATGGCGACGGAGAGTTCGATCAGGCGGAGGTCGTGCGCATGATCCAGCGCCGCCGCGCGCTGATCACGGCCTGCTACGAGCACGCGATCCTCAGCGATCCGAGCCTGCGTGGGCGCGTCGAGATCCAGATGACCATCGAGGAGAACGGCTCGGTCTCGGGCGTACGCACGATCGAGAACGGCATGGGCTCGGACGTCGTCTCGCGCTGCATCGAGACCCGCGTGCGCGGCTTCCGCTTCACGCCGGGCCCGACGGGCGGCAGCGTGCAGTTCCGCTTCCCGTTCGTCTTCGAGCAGCAGCGCTGACGACGCGCGCTCCGCGTCATGCGTCAGAGTCGCGGGGCGCTACGACAGCGGGCAGGTGATGCCGTCGGTGTAGTGGTAGCACTCGCGTGACGCCTCACAGCAGATGTAGCCGCCCGAGCACGCCGTGATGCAGTAGCCGCTCGAGCAGGTGCCGTTGCAGCGACATGCCTGTCCTTCGGTGCTCGCCCCAGGACACGTCGCGCTCAGTCCGGTGCACATCGAGGAGGACGTGCAGTCCGGATCGGAGCCGACGACACCGCACGTCATGCCCGCCGGCGCGAGGGTGTCGGCGGGGCACGCGACGCTGCTCCCATCGCACGTCTCGAGGCGATCGCACTCGTCGGCGACCGGGCGACAGGGAAGGCTGCCGCTCGCGCGCGCGTCCGTCGGGCACGCGGCGCCCGAGCCGTTGCAGGAGTCGGCGACGTCACACGGGCCCGCGGACGGTCGGCACACGCCGCTCGTGCGGTAGGCGTTGTCCGGACAGGCCGGTGACGACCCGGTGCAGTGCTCCGCTTCGTCGCACGGCCCGGCCGCAGCGCGGCACACGACGGTCGCGGCGGCGTTGCCGTTGACGACGCACGCCGGCGTGCCCGAGCAGCTCCACATCCCCGTCGCGCACGGCTGACCCGGAGGCGCACAGGGCGCGCCCGGCATGCACGTGGTGCACGCACCGAGACCGTCGCACGATCCCGCGGCGCACGTGACGCCTGCAGGCTGGAACTGGTTCGGAGGGCACGCGAGAGAGACACCGTCGCACTGCTCCGTGAGGTCACACGCATCCACCGCGGGCCCGCAGGCCACCGCGCCGGCAGCGTGCACGACGTCGACCGGACACACGGGCGAGACGCCGTCGCACCGCTCTGGCGCATCACACACGTCGATCCCTGCGCGACACTCGTCGCCGCGCCTGCGGCGCATACAGTCGCAGTTGTCCGCGCACAGACCCTCGCAGCACACCTGCGCGCCCGTGCAGAGCGGCGTGTAGCTGCACGCGCCGCCGACGCAGCTCGCCGTGTGGCACGGCATCGCGGCGCAGGGAGCGCTCTCGCTGCAGCCGCCTGCGTCCACGCCTACGTCGACCATCCCGAGGTCGGCGTCCACGTTCGCATCGGTCTCGGGGCCCGCATCGCCCTGCGCCGCGTCGATCAACATGCCCGCGTCCTCCGTCGGATCGACGATCACGACGGGCACACACGCGCAGTCGGAGCACGTCTCGTCCGCACCGCACGTCGGGGCGACCAGGCGGCAGCAGTCCTCGAGGACGAGCTGCACGTACGTCGTCGTCGCGGGGAGGAAGCGACCCCGCATGCTGCGCCGTCCGATGATGCGGCCGCCGCGATCGGTCGCGCGCACCACCACCTCGAACACGCGTGACGTGTCGTCCGCCTCGGGCACGATCGTGAGCGTCACGGGGAAGCCGAACGGCGGCTCGAGCCGCTCCTCGAGCTTGTCCTCGAGCGCGTCGAACGACGGCCCCCCTCGCACGTCCACGTAGAGCTCGCGTGCCTCCGCGGCGACGCCTGGCTCCGCGATGACGTCGATGATCACCTGCGCGCGCGGACGCGTGGTGACGCAGCCCGCGCACGCGACGAAGGCGAAGAGCACCGCGCCGAAGTGCGCAGGCCACGAGGAGACACGCGGCAGCCGGAGATGGGTCACTGGTTGCACTCGTCGGATGAACGCACGCAGGTCCCGAGGCTCTCACAACAGAAGCGCGACGTGGAGCAGCCGCGTCGGCAGAGGCCCGCGAGACACGTCGAGCCACAGGGGCCGCACTCCGTGAAGTCGGCGTTCGGCGGGTTGGGTGGGCAGGTCGCGGACGTACCCGGGCACATCGCGGGCAACGCGCAGACCGTGATCGGCGCGCGACACTCGACCGTCGTGGGCGCGAAGCCGTCGGCCGGGCACGCAGGCGTGCTGCCGTCACAGGACTCGGAGGCGTCACAGATCCCCGTGGCCGCGCGACAGGTCGTGCCGCTCGATCGCACGGCATCCATCGAACAGTCGGCGCTCGCTCCCGTACACGCGTCCTCGACGTCGCACGAACCGTCGACCGGACGACACACCGTCCCGGCACCGACGAAGCCGTTGCCCGGGCAGCTGGTGCCCTCGCAGGTCTCGGCCACGTCGCACGGACCGACGCTCGGCCGACACACCGTGCCCGGAGGGCGCGGCGTCGCGTCCACGCAGACGGGGCTCGGGCTACAGACCATGCGGCCGATGGCGCACGGGTTCGAGGTCGCGCACTCCGCACCCTCGACGCACGTGGTGGTGCAGGTGCCGAGGCCGTTGCACGTCGCGCTTCCGCCGCAGGTGGTGCCCGCTTCGACGAACGCATCGATCGGGCACTCGCGCGAGACGCCGTCGCACGACTCGGCCCGATCGCAGAGCCCCGTCGCGGCTCGGCACTCGAGGCTCCCCACCGGCGCCGCCACGTCGGGCGGGCATGCGCCGCTCACGCCGTCACAGGTCTCGTTCGCGTCACAGACCCCGTCCGCGTCGCGACAGATCTCGCCCGCAGCGCGGCCCATGCAGTCGCAGTTGCTCGCGCACTCACCGTTGCAGCAGAGCTCGCCCGCAGCGCAGAGCGGCAGGTACTCGCAGACGCCACGGTTGCAGCTCGCCTGCTCGCACGGCCGCGCGGGGCACGCGAGCGGGCTCGCGCAGCCGATCGATCCTGCGTCGCCGCCCGCGTCGTCGCCCACCGGGGCGTCCAGACCCGGCGCATCGATGGTCGGGGCTGCGTCGATCGGCGGCACGCCCGCGTCCTGCGTGGGATCCACCGTCGTCGTCGCGGTGCACGCGCAGCTGCTGCACGTCTGATCGTTCGCGCACCCCGCAGCGATGTCGAAGCAGCAGTCCTCGAACGAGAGCCGCACGTACGTCGTGGTGCCCGCGAGGAAGCGCGCGCGCGTGCGCTGCCTCCCCACGACCGTGCCGTCGCTCGTGGCCGCGACGACGATGAGCTCCCACGCGCGCGTCGGATCGTCGTCACGCGGCAGCACCGTGAGCCGAACGGGGAAGCTCGGATCCTCCACGACGTCCGAGAACGTGCCCGTGAGCGCCTCGAGATCGGGCCCGCCTCGCACGGTGACGAACAGACCCGATGCCTCCGCGCGGACACGATCTTCGGCGTCGATCTCGATCACCGCCTGCGTGCGCGCGCGCGTCGTGACGCACGCGCTGCATGCGAGCGCCGCGAGCGAGACGAGCGCGACCCACGCGCGCATCTCACAGCCCTTCCAGCGCCATGATCACGCCGCCCGGACCGAGATCGCCCGGCATCGGCGCGGCGAGCTCGTCGCGGCTGCCCACGGCGAAGCCGATGCCCACGCCGGCGCCCACCGCGGCGACGCCGATGAGCGTCCAGAACCACCACTGCTCGACGACCGGCGGATCGGAGGCGGGCTGCTCGGTGGCGCCGCTCAGGGCCTGCGCGCGGAGCGCGTCGTCTCGCGCGATCTCGGAGCGCAAGACGCGCATGCGCGCCTCGACCTCGACGCGGTTCTCCGCGCCCGGCACTGCGGTGAGGTACGCCTCGAACGCGCCGAGCGCTTCGCGATCGCGGCGGAGGCGATCTGCGGCCTGCCCGATGTTGAACTGCAGCTCCGCGCGGCCGCTGAGCTCGAACGCGTCGCGGAACGCCTCGAGCGCCTGCGCGTACTCGCCGCGCGCGTAGGCGTCTCGACCGGACTGGAAGATCGCGCGCGCCTCCACGTCACGATCGGGCGCCTCGCCGCCGGCCTGAGCCGACGCGCTCCCTCCGAAGAGAGCCGAGACGATGATGACGGCGAAGGCGACCCAGAGGGCCGATCGCTCGTCCCCGCGACGAGTGACGTGCATTGCGCCGATGATAGCGCCCTGACCGTCAGTGCACGAAGCAACGGTGCTGAGTCTCCGGGGGGCGCCTCGCGGCGGGGTCAGCTCGGCTGACCCCTGGAGCGGGAGCGACTGAGGAGTCTGCGACGAAGGAGCGACGGGGTGTGCAGAGGGGCCGGGGCCCCTCGCCCGACAAACTCAGTGCACGAAGAAGGGGTCCGCGCCGCCTTCGCCGCCCTGCTTCGTCACCACCCGGAGAGGGGCGATCGAGAGCAGCGCCTCGAAGTCGATGCGCGTCCCGCGATCGGGCAGCGCGAGCGCGGCGCCCTCCCACGACGGCTCGAACAAGATCGGCGAGCCCTCGCCGTTGTAGCCGAGCTGCACGAGCGAGTCGGTCTCGTAGAGGCGGCACTTCTTCTCGCAGCAGTGGAAGCTCTTCTCCACGCGATAGAAGCCCTCGGACGGAAGCGGCACGAGCTTCTGCGCGTCGCTCTGCTTCGGCAGAAGGTGACCCTGTCGCTGGAACTTCGCGCGGTTTCCGAGCCACGACTCGGGCAGGTACATGCCCGCGCCCGGATCACCGTGGTTGTGGAAGTAGACGAGGCGACCCGCGGGGATGCCGCCGATCTGCTCGAGCGTCCGGTAGAGGCCGCAGGGAGGGAGCTCGTTCGTCGCCATGATGGAACCTTTCTTTCGTCAGTGGATCGTCGGCGAAGCCGCAAGCGGGGTTGGGGCCCCGCGCGGAGCACGCGCACAGCGCGTGGAGCGGGAGGGGGCCCCGCTCAGCGCGGGGGAGGGTCCGCTTGGACCCTCGGCGTGAGGAGCGTGTCGAGATCATGCGGCACGGCCATGCCGTGGTAGCCGCGATCGACGTGGATCACGGTGCCGGTGATGCCGCTCGAGAGCGGGCTCGCGAGGAACGCGGCCACGTTGCCGACCTCCTCGGAGGTGAGCTCACCGGGCAGCGGCGAGGCGTGCGCGTAGTAGTCGATCATCTTCTGGATGAAGCCGATCGCCGAGGCCGCGCGCGACGCGTACGGGCCTGCGCTGATCGAGTTCACGCGGTGGCCGTACTTGCGCCCCGCCTCGTACGCGAGGACGCGCGTGTCGCTCTCGAGCGCGGCCTTGGCGCTCGACATGCCGCCGCCGTAGCCGGGCACGACGCGCTCGCCGGCGAGGTACGTGAGGTTGAGGAACGCGCCGCCCGGCTTGGTGATCGGCGCGAAGTGCTGGAGCAGCGACACGAACGAGTACGCGCTCGCGCCCATCGCCGCGAGGTAGCCCTTGCGGCTCGTCTGGAGCAGCGGGTTCTTCACCTCGGGGCCGTTCGCGAGGGCGTGCACCACCACGTCGAACGGCTGCTCACCGAGCTTCTCGACGCAGGTCTTCGCCGCGCCCGAGATCGTGAAGTCACCGCGCTCGCGGTAGCGGCGGTTCGACTTGATCTCCTCCGGCACGAGCTCCATCGCGTCGTAGTCGGCGTCGAACGGCACGATCAGCTCGAAGTCGAGCAGCGTGCCGTTCGAGAGCTTGCGCGACTCGTCGATCCTTCCACGCGAGAGCAGCGTCTCGAAGATGCCCATCGCGGGCGGCCAGGCGCCGACGGACACCTTGCAGCCCGCTTCGGCCAGCGACTTCGCGATCGCGAACCCGAATCCGCCGTCGTCCGCGACGCCCGCGACGAACGCGCGCTTGCCCGAGAGATCGATGCTCAACATGGGCCGCGTCTGTCGCGCTCCGCGCGCGCCATGTCAAGACCTCGCGCGTCTTTCAGAGGGTGATCAGTCGAGCTCGCAGACGTAGTCGTGGTCTTCGTCGCAGCTGCGGTCGTGCCAGCGACCGAGCCCTGCTTCGGTCACGACGCAGTCGTCCGCGCCGGCACCGTCGGGCTCGCCCGGCTCCCAGAACGTGTAGGTGAGCGCCGCCCCCGAGCTCCACTCGAAGTCGCCCTCGGTCACGCCGTCGCTCAGGCCGATCCACGTCTCCTGCGGCTGCGAGACGAGGCCGAGCAGAAAGCCCTGCTCCGCCGCGGAGCCCACGTCGAGCAGGTGTCCGCCGAGGCTGACGCAGCGGGCCTCCGCGAGCGCCCACGTGAGGACCGCATCGCCGAAGTAGGCGTAGGCGTGCGCGTCGGTCGGACGGATCAACCAGCCCATCTCGTGCTCGCAGAGGCGACCGAAGCGCGTCGTGTCGGTGACCACGCGCCACGCGCCACTCGTCTCCGCCACCACGGGCACGTTCATCGCCGATGGCTCGAACGGTCCCCACCGGCTGTAGGCCAGCGGACCATCGTCCCACTCGAAGTCCGATCGCGGCGCGAACGAGTGCATGCCGATCCACGCGGGCGAGGTCGGCGCGAGCGCAGCGACCACGTCGTCGTTGTCCGCGCCCGTCGCGAACGTCGCCGGGTGCGCGCCCCAGCCGAACGAGTGTCCGCCGCCCACCACGCCGTGACATCGCTCGCGCGCCTCGGTGAAGCTGTCCGAGACGTCGTGCCAGCTGTAGCAGTGGTGGTCGGTGGGCGAGATGAACGTCGTGTCCGCGCCCGCGGGGCACACCACGCAGGCCGTCGTACAGCCGTCGTCGTCCACCGCGTTCATGTCGTCGCAGTCCTCCACGGAGCGACGCACGAATCCGTCGCCGCAGCGGGCCAGCCGGCACCTCACGCACGCGTCGAGGTCGTCGCGATCGCCGTCGTCGCACTCCTCTTCGGGGTCGCGCGTTCCGTCGCCGCAGCGATCGATCGGCGCATCGTCCATGGGCGAGTCGCTGCCCGCGTCGGACGCGAGGGGAGCGTCGTCGACGGGGCTGTCGTCGGCGTCGGCGCTGGCGTCGAGACCGAGCGCATCCGGCCCCGCGTCACGGAGGTCGTAGTCGATGCGGCAGCCAGAGATGCAGAGGAGACAAGCGAAGCCGAGCGGGAGCCAGTGACGAGACACGGCCTCAGGGTAGCGACTTCCTTCGTCGCGTCACAAGGCGAGTGGGCGTCGCGATCGAGCTGTAAGCGCCGCTCACGGCGACACCACGTACGCTCGGCGCATGCACACCCTGCGATCTCCGCGCTCGTGGCGGCTCCCGGTCCTCGCGTGCTCGCTCGCGCTCGTCGCGTGCGAGGGGACGATGACCACGATCGATGGCGACGCGGGGCGCGCGGTCGACGCGCGGACGTTCGACGGCAGCGTGCTCGCCACCGACGACACCGGGACGCCGCTCGACGCACCGCCGATCGACGCGCCGGGGGCGATGGGCGACGACGCGGCGGTCCCACCCGCTCTCGGCTCGCTCCCCGCGGAGACGATCGCCGAGGCGATCGCAGCGCCGCTCGGTTGGTTCGGGGCGAACGCTCGCGGAGAGCGCTTCTGCTCGGGCTGCGACGGCAGCTCGATCGTCCTCGCGGTCGCTGCGTTCGGTGGCGATGCGAGCGTCGACGATCGGCTCCTCGCCCAGATCCGCTACGTGATCGGCGACGGCCGCGATCCGTTCGGCAACGGCGGCTACCTCGCGCAGTGGGAGCGCACGATGACGGGCATGATCGCGATCGCGCGACTCACGCCGCGCGTGTGGTCACGCCTCGACGCTGACGAGCAACACCGGGCCGACCTCGTGATGCGCGCCACGCTCGTCGCGTCCGCGTACACGACGTCTGATCGCAGCTACGCAGGCGGCGGCACGCCCACGGGCCTCGACGGCGACACGAACCTCAACCGCGGATGGAACCCCAACTTTCGAGAAGGAATGGTCGGCGCGATGATCGTGTCGAGCCTCTACCTCGGCGGCGCAGAGGCGACGCGCACGTTCCTCGACGGCTACGACCACGACGCGTTCACCACCGAGCTCGAGACCGCGGGGCTCGTGAACCTGCACGGCACCTTCGCGAGCTCGGGGGGACCGTCGGCGGCGGAGATCGAGACGGCGATCGAGGGCTACGCGTACCTCGGGCACGACCTCGGCGCGCTCGACGAGATCTTCGTCGCGCTCACCAGAGACACGTTCTCGGGCACCGTCGCGTGTGGCCTCGAAGACGGCGCCGGCCGCGACGTGGGCGGCGGCGTCCGCAGCGGCGTCATCGTGGAGGGCTGCTCGGCGCTGCCGAACCTCGGCGAAGAGGGGCAGCTGAAGGAGCTCGACAGCAGCGACGCGAACGGGCCGCGCAGCTCGATCACCTACGCGTGGGACGGCTACAAGCCGAACCTCACGAACCACCTCGTGCTCCTCGCGTACGGCGTGCTCGATCGCGACGCCTCGCTCGACGCAGCGATCGCGCGCGTGCGCGTCGGCTCGACCGACCTCTTCTACAAGGCCGAGCACGGCTACCGCAGCTACGCGCGAGGCAGCGATCGCGGCGTCTTCGTGCTGCCGCCCGACGGTCGCGAGGACGGCTACCAGTTCTACCGACCGCTCTGGGAGAGCGTGGTCGCGCCGCGCTACGAGTGACGCTCGCTCACGGCAGCGAGAGCGTCATCACCACGGGATAGACGGGATCGGTCACGGGCGGCGCCTCGCTCACGATGGTGAGCGGCAAGACGATCGCGAGCACGCCACCGATCACCGCGACGCCGAGACCGGTCCAGAGCCACGGGCTCTCGAGCACCGGCGTGCTCTCTTCGTTCGCGAACGCGAAGCGCACGAGCGCGCCGCTCTCGACGCGCACGTCGCGCGTCTCGAGGTGATCGCCGCGCGCGATCGACACCCGGTACTCCCCCGGAGGCAGCTCGCGCGAGACGCTGCCGCGGCTGCGCGCGACGCCCGCGATCTCGACGATCGTGTCCGGGCTCGCGGCCTCGACGACCAACGTGCCCGCGAGCGTGGCGCCGAGCTCCGCGCGCACCTCGACGCGAGCGCTCGTCGCGACCACGAGCCGCTGCTCGTAGGGCGTGCGGTGCGGCGCGCTCGCGGTGAGCACGTGCTCTCCGGGATCGATCGCCGTGTCGAGGCGCTGACCTTCGCGCGCTTCGCCGACGAGCTCGCCGTCGACGCGGATCTCCACGACCGGCGCGCCGGTCACGTCGATGCTCAGCTGGCCGAGCTCGCGTCGCGTGGACGCGAGGAGCGCGCTCGCCTGCGCGCGCTGCGCGTCGCTGAGCGAGCCGTGCTGACCCGCGAGCAGCGCCTCGAACGCCGTGACCGCCGCGCGGAGCTCGCCCGTGCCGCGGAGGGCGATCGCGAGGTTGAACGACGATCCCGTGTTGGGCGCCGAGGCCAGCGAGCGACGCAAGAGGTCGCGCGCGACACCGAAGCGGCTCTCTTGGATCGCGACGAGCGCCCGCTCGAAGAGGGCGCGCGCCTCGTCACGCTGCGCCGGCGAGACCGCCTCTTGCGCGTGCGCCTGCGTCCGCGGCGCGGCGACGGAGGCGAGCACGAGGAAGACGAAGGCGAGACGGGTCACGCTCACTCTTCACCCTGCCAGCCCCACGTCAGCGAGCCCGGATCCGTGGAGCCACCCATCCTCGTCGTCATCGTCGTGGTCCTCGTGGTCATCGTCGGTGGCTCGACGTGCGGAGGCGTCGACGGAACCGGCGGATCGCTCGGCTGCACGGGCTGGATGGGAGGCGTGATCGGCGCACCGCCCGCCAGCGGATCGCCATGCGGGAGGGCGATCGGCGGGTCGTCCTCTGGCGGTGCGATCGGCGGGACGCTCGGCACCACGGCGATCTGCGCGGGCGGCGCGTCGCCCGCGCCGAGCGACGCGCTCCACGGCCCGAGCCACAGCGCGCCCGTCGCGATCACGACGACCACCGCGAGCACGGTGGCGATCGCCACCCAGCGCCGCGAGGTGGGCTTCGGCGTGCGGTCGGTCACCACGTCGTCAGCAGGGCGCCGCTTCGCGCGCGAGCTCTGGAGCTCCCGCTCCACCGCGAACGCCTCGCGAACGAACCGGCTCACGTCGCGCTTGCCCTCGGACGCCTCGACCTCGCCGAGCACCTCGTCGAGCACGCGCGCGACCTCGTCCGCCGTGGCAGGGCGCTGCTCTCGCTTCTTGCCGAGCATCGCGAACACGAGCTCGACGAGCTTGGGCGGCGCGTCCTCGCGCACCTCGCCGATGTCGGGCGGCGGCTCCTCGAGGATGCGGCGCACTCCGTCGTACTCGTCGACGCTGCGGTAGAGGCGCACCGCGGACAGCACTTCGTAGAGCACGACGCCGAGCGCGAAGACGTCGGCGCGTCGATCGAGCGCCTCGAAGCGGAGCTGCTCGGGCGACATGTAGCCGAGCTTGCCCTTGAGGACGCCGGTGACCGTCTGCGTCGTGCGACCGAACGCCTTGGCGACGCCGAAGTCGGTGACGCGCGTGACGCCGTCGAAGCCGACGAGGATGTTCTGCGGCGAGACGTCGCGGTGGACGAGCGCGAGCGGCGCGCCGTCGGGCCCGAGCGCCTCGTGCGCGGCATGAAGGCCGCGCGCGGCCTCGATCACGATGCGGAGCGCGATCTGCATCGGCACGCCGCCGTCGGCCCGCTGCGCGTGACGCACGATCGCCGAGAGCGGCACGCCTTCGACGTAGTCCATCACGAGGAACGGGCCCTCGTCGTCCTCGCCGACGTCGATCACGCTGACGACGTTCGCGTGTCGCACGCACCCCGCGAGGCGAGCCTCGTCGAAGAACATCGTGCGGAAGTCGGCGTCCTCCCGGTGCTCGGCGCGAAGACGCTTCACCGCGTAGAGGCGCTCGAACGAGCCCTCCTTCTTCACCGCGAGCGCGACGTGACCGACGCCTCCGCTGGCGATGTCGCTGATCCGAACGTAGGGGCGCGAGCTTCGCAAACTCGCCTGCCGCTCCATCGCGCCAGTGTATCCTCGGACGACCCGTTCGATCCATGACCTCTCCGCGCGAGATGGCCTCGATCGCGCTCGAAGCCGCGAGGCTCGGCGAGCCCGCAGCGTGTCGCGCGTGGCTCGACGCGAGGGCGCGCGAAGGCCTGAGCGGTCTCGACGCCGAGGGCCGCGGCGTCGCGGCGCGGGTGCTCGGCGCGCTCGCGCGAGACGCCGCGCTCTCGCTCGACGCCGAGCGTGTCGCCGCGCTCGACGATCAGATCACGAAGCTGGCAGCAGACGACGCGCGAGCCGCGGGGGCGCGCGCGCTCACCTCGGCGTGGCGCGCCCTCCTCTCGGACGACGCGCGAGCGCTCGACCTCACGACGCGCGCGCTCACCGCCATGACGGAGCTGCGCGACGCCGAAGGTGTCGTCGAGGCCACCGCGCTCCACGCCCTCGCCCGCCTCGCAGAGGACGACGTGGCCGAGGGCCTCCGCATCGCGCGTCGCGCGTCGCGCATGGCGCGCACCGAGGCGATCCCCGTCTGTGAGGTGCTCGCGCACCTCGTGCTGGCGCGCGCACGACGTGCGAGCGGACACCCTCACCTCGCGCTCCGCATCACGCGCGGGCTCGCTGGTTTCTCCGCGAGTGGCTCTTCGGCGGGCGCACACCGCGGCTGGCTCGCCCTCGAGCGCTCGCTCGCAGGTGGTGCGGCGGGCGACGAGCCGACGCCCGTAGGCGCGACGTCGTCGGTGAGCGTCGGTGCGGTGGTGCGACCGCTCGCCGCGTGGGTCGCGGCCGCGGAGCAAGGGCACGTCGAGGCGTTCGACGACGCGACGCGCACGCTCGGGACCGCCACGCGCGGTCTGCCTTCGTTCGTGCGGCGGGAGCTCGACGCCATCGTGCTCGCCGTGGACGCGCGCCTCGATCCGACGCGCTCGAGGATCGAGCCGTTCCTCCGCGGCGCGACCGCAGACGTGCCTCCCGTGCTCGCAGGCCTCGGCACGACGCGCGGCGCCGAAGAGGCCGCGATCGCGTACGTGGCGTCGCGCCAGCGTGGCCCTGCGCGGCGCGTCGTGCGCCTCGGTCGCGCGCTCGCCGCGCACGGCCGCGTCGCGCTCAAGCAGACGCGCATGAAGCAAGGTCGAACCGAGACGGTCGTCGCCGCGCTGCTCCTCGCGGGGCCGAGCGGGCTGGCCGAAGACGTCTGCTTCCGCGCGGTGTACGGCTTCGCGTACGTGCCCGAGCTGCACCGCGGCGCGTTCGACGTGACGCTCCATCGCGCGCGCGAGTGGATCGGCGAGCACGGCGCGATCGAGCGTCGCGGCAGCGTGGTCTCGCTCGAGGCGCGACGCGCGCTCCTCTGCCCCGATCCGCGATCGAGCGGCTCACTCTCGGACGCGGTGCTCGTCGCGCTCGCCGATCACGGTGCGCGGGGCGCCAAGGAGATCGCCGAGGCCACGGGCATCCCGCTGCGCGCCGTGCAGACCGCGCTGGCCGAGCTCGCGCGAGACGGCGCGTGCGACGCGCGCCCCGGCAGCGGCCGCGCGATGGAGTACGTCGTCGAGGACACGACGTTCACCGAGCCCACGGCCGCAGGCTGACTCGCGCAGTACTGCTGCCCGGAACTTCGTTCCGGGTCTAGGGCGGCGGGAAGCACACGCGACGCGGCGTCGTGACGATCACCTCGCTGGTGTCGCCGAGGCCGAGCTGGTGCTGCTCGTCCCAGCCCCAGCAGTACAGCGTCTCGTCGGTCCGGATCGCGCACGAGTGCTCTGCGCCGAGCGCGATCGCTCGAAAGCCCGCGCCGCCGGAGACGACGATCTCGGTCGGGCTCGGCACGTTGTCCGTGTCGCCGACGCCCGCTTGCCCGTGATCGTTTCGGCCCCAGCAGAACACACGACCGCCCGAGAGCGCGCACGTGTGCGAGGTGCCCGCGGCGACCTGATCCCACGGCCCGCCCTCGACCGCGCGCGCGGGCGTGAGCGAGTTGACGCCCATCGTCGTCACGCCGAGCTGTCCGTTGCGGTTGCCGCCCCAGCAGCGCATCGAGCCGTCCGCGCGGATCGCGCAGGAGTGGAACGCGCCCGCCGCGACGCTGGTCCAGTCGCCGCTGCAGTCCTCGAGATCGCAGCCGACCGCCGTCGGCTCGGTGATCGAGTCGCTGACGACGCCGATGCCGATCTCGCCGGAGTTGCCGAACCCCCAACAGAACACCGTGCCGTCCGAGCGAACCGCGCACGCGTGATAGCCGCCCGCGGCCACCGAGATGAAGCGCTCGCCTTCGGGCGTCACGCGCGTGGGCGACGCGAAGACAGCGCCCAGATCGGGCCCGAGCACGCCGTTCCGGTTCGCGCCCCAGCAGAGCACGCTGCCCTCGTCGGCGGTGAGGCCGCAGGTGAAGTTGATGCCCGCACCGATCTCGATCAGACGCACGCCCTCCACGCGCGTCGGAGGCTCGGGATCGCTGCTCGTCGTGCCGTCGCCCATCTGCCCCGCGACGTTCGATCCGAAGCACACCGGCACGTTCGTGTCGTCGACGTAGCAGGTGTGATCGGCGCCGCCGTCGCCGCGGATCGTGCTCCCTCCCTGCACGGGCTCGGGCACCTCGCCGCCCACGCCCGCGATCTGCCCCATCGCGTCGCTGCCCCAGCAGAAGAGGCCGCGCCCCGGCACCTCCGCGCACGTGTGTGACTCCCCCGCGAACACTCCGCGCACTGCAGAGGCCGTGCGACAGCGGCCCGCCTCGCACGTGTCTCCCGGGCAGCCGCACGCGACGCCCGCTTCGCGCGGCGCGCACGCACCGCCGCTGCAGATCTGACACTCACCGCACAGCGCACGTGAGCGCGTCTCGCGCTCGAGCGTGGCCTCGAAGCAGTCGCCCACGCAGACGCCGGCCTGACAGGTCTGGCCGGCTCCACACGTCGCGCCGGCGCAGTCGTCGTCGATCCACAGGTGGATCTCGCGGAGCTCGTTGCGCACGTAGCTGCCGCTCGCCGACGCGCTCACGAGCTCGGTCGTCGTCATGCCATCGGTCGAGATCGCGACGAGCCTCGCGACCACGCGAAAGAGCCGCGACGGATCGCCCCCCTCGGGCACCACCGGCACACGGGCGAGCGGGCCCACGATGCTCTCGGGCAGCGCGTGCGTGGCCTCGAACACGGGAGCCACGTCGTTGGCGTCGTACACCTCGATCGCGAGGTGCGTCGCGGCCTCCGTGGTCGTCGGCGCGGCATGCACGAACACCAACACCTGCGTCGCGGGCACCACGCGACAGCCCGCGAGCGTCGAGAGCAGTGCCATCGAGAGCAGTGCCATCGAGAGCAGCGACATCGAGAGCACGGCCATCGCCATCACGCCCATCGGGGCACGGAGACCACACGGCATCGCGCCCAGGGTGCCACGCGGCGCGCGCCCACCGACATCGCGATCGACCTGTAAGTGACCCCGTCGTCCGCGCTCCGCATCCTGAGCGTCGGAGGTCTCCGATGCGTCGATCGATCACTCCCGCGCTCCGCTCGCTCTGCGTCGTCTCGCTGCTCGCGGGCGCGGGCACGACCTCGCTCGGCTGCACCGGAACGCTCGACGCTGGCCCCGCGATCGGAGGCCGTCATGCGACCCCGAGCGATCCGCGCGGCGGTGTGTGCAGCGACGCGATCGAGGCCTCGCCCGGCGGCCTCGTGCGCCTGACACCCGACGAGTACGTCTCGAGCGTCCGCGACCTCGTCGGCGCGCCGTCGCTCGCGATCCGTGTGACCGACGCCGCGCCGATCCTCACCGAGCGCGGCGCGCGTGAGCTCCGCGACGCCGCCGAGGCCGTGCTCGACGCGCGCGCCGAGTGGACCGCCGAGGTCGTGCCCTGCGACACCGACGGAGACGTCGCGCCCGCCTGCCTCGACGCGTTCTTCGACGGCTTCGCGGCGCGCGCGTACCGCCGACCGCTGACCGCGGAGGAGCGCGCGGGGCTGCGAGAGACGTTCGCGACTGCGTCGGCCGAGCTGTCGCCCGCCGACGCGATGGACGTGCTCGTCGAGGTCGTCCTCCTCTCTCCGCAGGTCGTGTACAGGCAGGAGCTCGGCGTCGCCGACGCGTCGCTGCCTGCGAACGTGCACCGCCTCACGGATCACGAGGTCGCCGCGCGCCTGAGCTACGCGCTCTGGGGCACCACGCCCGACGGGGCGCTGCTCGCCCGCGCGAGCGAGGGTGGCCTCTCGAGCGCCGCGGAGGTGCAGGACGAAGCGCAGCGCATGGTCGCGGATCCGCGCGCGCGCCGGATGCTCCAGGGCTTCGTGGGGTCGTGGCTCGGCCTCGACGGCTCGCCCGCGCACGGCGGCCTCGAGACGGCGAGCAAGGACGAGGCGCTCTACCCGGACGACTCGCCCGCGCTGCGGGCCGCGATGCGCACCGAGATCGAAGAGCTCGTCCGCTGGTCGCTCGAAGAAGACGGCGGCCGCATCGACACGCTGCTCACCACGCGACGCGCGTACCTCAACGGCCCGCTCGCCGATCTCTACGGCGTGAGGCACGACGGCGGCGGCGACGACTGGCGCTGGCTCGAGCTCCCCGAGGGCGAGCGCGCTGGTCTGCTCACGCGCGCGGGCTTCCTCAGCGTGTACGCGGGCTCGCGCGTGTCCTCACCGATCCGTCGCGGCGTGTTCGTGCTCGAGGAGGTCGTGTGCTCGCCGCTCGGCGATCCGCCGCCGGCCGCGAGCGACGTCGTGATCGACGGCGACCCGGTGATCGGCGACGACGGCAACCCGCTCGTGCGCACGGTGCGCGAAGACGTGCACGCGCGAACGCGCGGCGCCGAGTGCGCGGGCTGTCACGACACGATCAACCCGGTGGGCTTCGCGTTCGAGCACTACGACGCGCTCGGCATCTTCCGCACGACCGAGCAGATCTCGGGGCTCTCGATCGACGCGAGCGGCGCGCTCTTCCGCGCGGGCGACGCGGACGGCCCGGTCGAAGACGCCGTCGAGATGAGCGAGCGCCTGGCGGGCAGCGAGCGCGCGCGCACTTGCATGGCCGACCGCCTCGTCACCGACCTCTACGGCGCGCCCGCCGCGTCTGGCCTCTCCGACTGCGCGCGCAGCGCGGCCCGCGACGCAGCCCTTCGCACGGGACGCATCGAGGACGTGGTGCTCGCGATCGTCTCGGACGACGCCTTCCGCCACGTGTACGTCGAGGACACGAGCTCGCCCGTCGGCCCGTGAGGGTCGGCGCCGCGAGCGCGATCGAGCCGTAAGTGACCCCGCCGCGCGAAACCGTCAGCGTGAGACCCGTGAACCCCGTGGAGGATCGACATGAGCGCTCGTGATCTCTTGCACTCCGGTCGTCGCGGCTTCCTGCGCGGCCTCGGAGGCGTGGCCGTCTCCTTGCCGCTGCTCGAGCTCACGCACGGCAAGGCGCTCGCGGACGGCGGCGCGCCGCGACGCTTCGTCGTGTTCTTCGAGCACGGCGGCACGATCTCGAACCAGTCGAGCGGCAGCAAGCACGACGGAAGCGGCGATCACCACGGGCAGGATCTCTGGGCGCCGGCCGACGCGGGCGAGCGCCTCGTGCTCGGTCCCATCCACCAGCCGCTCGTGCCGCACACAGACAAGCTCCTCGTCCTCCAAGGTCTCGACAACCGCGCGGCCATCGCGCAGGACCCGTTCAGCCAGGGCGGCCACAACATCGCGAACTGCACGGCGCTCACGTCGTCGCGCCTCGACTGGACGAGCGACGGAGACGACGTCCAGCCGATCGCGACGAGCGCCTCGATCGATCAGGTGGTCGCCGCGCGCCTCGCGGCCGCGAGCCCCACGCGCTTCGAGCGTCTCCACCTCGAGGTCGGCGGCTCGGCGGGCGGCTTCTCGTACGGCGGGCCGTTCTTCCGTGGCTCGCACGAGCGCGCGAGCGGCTACTGGGATCCGATCCTCGCGTTCACGACGATCTTCGAGGGCGTGAGCTCCGAGGCTCCCGACCCCGCGCTCGTGCGCCGACGCGCGATGCGTCGCTCGGTGCTCGACGGCGTGATGGGCCAGTTCTCCGCGCTCCGCGGCGTCGCGAGCGCGAACGATCTCCGCACCGTCGAGGCGCACCTCGAGCACCTGCGCGCGCTCGAGCGCGAGATCGACGCGCTCACCGGCGGCGTGTGCGAGGCCCCGACGGACGTGCTCGACGCGGGCACCTGCATGCATGGATGGTCGTGTCGCGGCATCCCGCTCGACGTGCTCGGACCGCTCCAGGTGCGCATCGGCATCGCCGCGATGCGCTGCGGCCTGTCGAACGTGCTCTGCCTCGAGGTGGGCGACGCGACGAGCACGTGGATCGACACCGGAGGCGCCGTCGACGTCGATGGCGGCCACGGCTTCGGCCACATGGCGCGAGAGGTCGGCCGGAGCGGCCCCAACGCATCGCAGCACGACGTGTGGCTGAGGCAGGGCCTCGCGAACCGTCAGTGGCGCGCCGAGCTGCTCGCGGAGCTCGTGCGCTCGCTCGACGACACGTCGTTCACCGAGCCCGGCGGCACCATGCTCGACAACTCGCTCGTCCTCGCGACGAGCGAGTTCTCCGCGGCCTCGCAGCACATCGCGTGGAACCAGCCCGTGCTCCTCGCGGGCAGCGCCGGCGGCCAGATCCGCACCGGTCGCAACCTCGACTTCGACGCCTCGAGCAGCGCGTACGGCTACGCGAGCACCGCGGCCACGCACAACCTCTTCACGTCGATCCTCCAGGCCTTCGGCGGCGACGACGCGCACTTCGGCAGCGACGATCCCGATCACCAAGGCGCGTTCACCGGCCCGCTCCCCGGCCTGCTCTGAGCGAGTTCAGAAGCGCTCGTCGATCGCGGCGAGCAGCGCGTCGAGCACGCCGGGCCCTTCGAGCACCTCTCCGTGCGAGAAGTGCACGCGCTCGGGCGCGATGGCGCGCAAGGTCTGCTCGGCCCAGCGTCGGTAGGCGCGCGCGTCGGACACCGCCATGTACTTGAACGTGCGACCGACCTTGAGGCCGGGCGTCGTCTTGGTCGCGTGGAGGATCGCGCCGACCACGCCGGTCACCGGCGTGGTCACGTGGAAGAACGCGTCGCACACGAGGAGCGTCTTCTTCCCTTCGTGCGTGTACGAGAGGAACGTCTCGCCGCTGCGCGTGCCCTCGGCGGGGTGCACCGACACGCCCTCGGGCATCGCCTCGCGCTCGATCGCGCGAACGTCCGCGTGGCCTTGGGCGCGCAGCCGCGTGATCGCCTGCGCGGACGCGACCACGCGCGCCTCGGGGTGACGCGCACGAAACGCCGGCAGCGCGAGGTGATGAAAGTGGTTCGGCGCCACGAGCACGCTCACGCGGCCGAGCTCCGCGAGCCGATCGAGCACGTCGTCGCTGGTCGACGTCGGCGAGTAGACGACGAGCTCGTCCTGCACGCGCACGACGCGCATGCCGAGCCACCACCCTGCCGAGTCACGTCGATCGAACGCGTGCTCGCCGAGCGTGGTTCGGTTCGTCACGGTCAGAGGATCAGCCAGACGTAGCCGCGATCGAGCGTCACGGTGCGCTCGGCGCCCTGCACGTTGGCGATGCGCAGCGGCTCCTGTCGCTCCGCGGCCATCGAGAGCGCGCCGGCTGCGCGCTGCGTGCCGAGCTGCCCCACGGTCTGCCCGCCGATCGCGAGGATGCGATCTCCAGCCACGACGTCCGCGCGCGCTGCAGGGGAGAACGGCTCCACCTCGACGACCTGCAGATCGCTGCCGTGAACCTCGAAGAGGCGGATGCCCACGCCGCGATGAGGCTGCGGCGGATCGACGCGCACGGTCACGTACGACTCGCCCTCGAGGAGGATGCGCGCGTCGACGCCAGAGCGAGCGTTCGGAGGCAGACCGATGCCGCGCCAGATGCCCACGGGATCGCCGCCGAGCTCGTCCGAGTCCCACACCTCGATGCGGATCCGCGCGCTCGCGGGGAAGCGGATGTTGCGCGGCGCCGCCTCGTTCCACTCGGGGTGGAGCGAGTCGTTCACCGTGCCCGACTCCCAGACGAGCTGATCGTCGCGGTACACGCGGAGCACCGGATCCGGCAGACCACCGCCGTCGTCCCACTGCGTGGCGCCACGGTTCTGCGCGTTGAGCGTCGCGGACACCGCGGTGAAGTGGAAGACGTCTCCAGGCGTGCCGCCTGGCCCCGTCGTCATCGACGACGCAGCGCGGACCGGAGAGAGAGACGTCGTGCGGCGCGGATACGCGCAGGACACGAGCGAGAACGCGAGGAGGAGCACGATCGCGGACGACGCGATCGAAGCCATCGTGGGACGCATGCGCGCGACTCTCGCACGCTCGGCCCGATCCACACAAAACGTCCGTCGCGTCGCTCAGGCCACGCGCTTCAGGCCACGCGCTGCGCGCTCGAAGGCGCGTCGTTCGCGGGCGAGAGACCGAAGAGGCGGGCGCTGCGCTCCATGTCGAGCTGGGACGCGAGCGCGAGACCGGCGAGGCTGAGGCGCGCGCGGCCCGCGTCCGCGAGGCCACGTCGCTCGAGCTCCACGAGCGCGCGCTCGACGCGGACGGTCTCGATGCCGAGGCGACCGGCGAGACGCTCGGCATCCGCAGGCAGACCGAGGCGAACGAGGTCGAACACGGCGAGGACGAGAGAGGCGAGGGTGAGCTGGCTGTTCATACGCACCACTGTACGGAAGGCACTGAACATCCGTCCAAATTGCTGCACACAATTATTCTCTCTGGCGGCGCGCGTCGGTTGCTACCCTGAAATCGCGGTGATTTCGGCAGCGTCCATCGAGCGCGAGGTGGCCACCCCGGGAGGGAACCGGCGCTTCGTCGTGCGCCTGACGTCGGACGGTGCCGCCATCGAGAGCGTGCTCTACCGGGGCGACACCCTCTGCGTGTCGAGCCAGGTCGGGTGCGGGGTGCGCTGTCCGTTCTGCGCCTCCGGGGCGAACGGCGTCGCCCGAAACCTCACGCTCGACGAGCTCTTCGCGCAGCGCGATCTCGTGGCCGCGCGGAGCGATCGGCCGATCGACCGCATCACGGTGTCGGGCGCGGGCGAGCCGCTCCACAACCACGAGGTCGTGCGCGCGTTCGTCGACGCGTGTCGCGACACGAGCCCCACGAGCGTGACGACCAGCGGCGCGCCGCTCACGCACCTCGCCGAGTGGCTCGCGCCCACGGGTCCGCGTCACAACGGGCTCACGATCTCCGTGCACGCCGGCACCGAGGCCGTGCGCGCGCGCCTCGTGCCCAAGGGCCCCGCGCTCGCGCCGCTCTTCGCGCTCCTCGGCGACGCGCTGCCGCGCGCGAGCAACAAGCGGAAGAAGAAGATCGCGCTCGCCTACCTCGTGATCGAGGGCGACAACGATCACGACGACGAGCTCGATGCGTTCGCGGCGCGGGCGCGCCCGCTCGATCTCTTCGTCCACCTCTATGCCTACAACCCGGTGCCCACGAGCGCGCACCGCGGCGTCGAGCGCGCGCGCTACGAAGCGATCTACGCGCGCCTCGTCGAGCGTGGCCTCCGCGTGCGCATGAGCTCCAAGGCCCGCACCGAAGACAACGGCGGCTGCGGCACCTTGGTCGCGCTCCGCGGGACGAGGCGCGGGTACGATGCCGAGACCTCATGCGCGACGAGCTGACCCTGCCTCGCTACCGCAAGCTCGACGAGATCGATCTCCTCGATCTCGAGAGCATCCGCGTGGTGCTCCGCGGCGGCTCCGTGATCGACTGGCAGCGCCTCGCGTTCGAGACGCCCGAAGAGGTGCGCGAATTCCTCGTCGGACACGAGCTCGATCCGCAAGACCCGGCGAGCCACGCGCGCATGGAGGCGATCAAGAACCACGCGATCGCCTACTTGCGGCGCAATTTCGAGTTCCCGGTGCCCAAGCCCATCGCCGAGGCCGACGTCGCGGAGCTCTTGCTGATCGCGTCCGGCCGCGGCCACCGACAGCTCTGCGCGTGCACGATCCTCAAGGTCATCCACGTCATCCACCACCTCGAGGCGCGCGAGCTGCTCTCGATGCTGCCGATCTCCGATCAAGACGTCTTCCACCTCGTCGAGCAGAAGGTCTACCGGGTGATCGGCGGCATGCTCGCGCGCGGCCTGCCGATCCTCGAGTTCGTGGGCGGCCGCAAGAACAAGGACTCGCTCTACTCGAAGCTGCTCTCGAAGCGCGAGACGCACGCCGCGCAGATCTACGACAAGCTCCGCTTCCGCATCGTGGTGCGCAGCGCCGAGGACATCTTCCCGGTGCTCGGCTACCTCACGCGGCACCTCTTCCCGTTCAACTACGTGGTGCCCGGCGAGAGCACCAACACGATGTTCGAGCTCTCGAAGTACGTGCGCGCGCAGCCGCGCCTCGCGAGCATCGCGTCCGGCATGCAGGCCCTCGCCGACGACGTGGCCGACGGCGCGAACGACAACGTCTTCTCGGCGCCCTCCTACCGCGTCGTTCACTTCGTCGTGGACATGCCCGTGCGCTTGCCCGCGGACATGCTCGAGGGGGCGCCGCCCGCCGCGTGGGCGCTGGGGCACGTCGTGTTCGCGCAGGCCGAGTTCCAGCTGGTCGATCGCGAGACCGAGCAGAAGAACGAGCTCGGCGACGCGAGCCACGACGCCTACAAGGCGCGACAGCGAGACGCCGTCATGCGCCGCATCAAGGTCGGCTCGATCGCCGCGCGGCCCGCGGCTCCCGCGCCGGACGATCCCGCGCGCACGCGACCGACGAAGACCTTCCCGAAGCTCGGCAGCAACGCCCCGCGCCCGGTCACGCAGAAGCCCGCCGCCACCACGCCGCGCGCCGCGGCGGGACAAGGGAAGATCTCGCCCAAGGTCGCGAGCAAGCTGAAGGCTGCGGCGAGCCCCAAGGCGCGCGGCACCGCAGCGTCGGCCAAGGGAAAGCCTGCGCCGTACGAGTCGACGACGCGCACGGGCCCCGTGCCCAAGGTCTCCGCGAAGCTGAGGCGCAACTTCCGACCGAAGCGATGACGCGATGACGTCGCTCGTCGTCGTGATCGCGCTGTCGATCGCCGCCGCGCTCGGAGCGCCCTCGTCGACTCGTCTCGTCCTCTGCCTCGCGATCGCGTGGACGCTCGTGGAGCTCGCGCTGCGCACGCGCGTCGGTCCGCGCCTCACCTCGCTGGCGCGCGAGCACCGCGTCGCGATCCTCCTCGCCGCGATCGTGCCGCTCGCCGTGCTCGCTCGTCGCGGCGCCGTGCTGGCCGAGACCGAGGGGCTGCTCGAGCTCTCGCCGCGCCTGAGCGATCGCATGCGTCTCTCGGGGGCCGTGACGATCGCGCCGCCGCTCGTCGTCTCCGATCGCCCGCAGTCGTTCTTCGTTCGCGCAGAAGGCGCCCGCGAGCTGAGCCTGATGTTCGACGGCGTGCACGAGATCGCCGCGCAGTCGCTCGGTCACGACGTGTTCCGTATCGACGTCGACCCCCGCACGGCCGGCCTGCTCGACCGCGCGACGGGCCCGATGATCGCCACGGTCGTCGTCGATCGCGCGCACCACGCGCAGCCGCTCGCGCTCGCGTCTCCGCTCGCACACCCGAGGCGACCTCGCGTGAGCGCGGACGGCTCGCGGCTCTGCGTGCCGAGCGAGGAGACCGACACGCTGTTCCTCGGACCGATCACGAACCTCGACGCCCACGACGCGGGCGATGGTCCGGTCGCGTGCGCGTTCGCCGGCGCCGACGCGGTCCTCGTCGCACGTCGGTACGAGCCCACGGCGATCCTGCTCTCCCCGATCACCGGCCGTCCGCTCGAGCACGACGAGATCCCCGTGGGGCTCGGTGTGATCGCGATGGACGGGTCCGAGGATGTCTTCGCCCTCGCGCGCGCAGGCGACACGCGGGAGATCGTGATCATCGGCCTCGTACCGTTGCCCAGCGCGCCCGAAGCCCGCGTGCTCGGTGTGATCGACCGACTTCCCCTCGAGGGCATGCCGATCGACGTCGCGATCGCGGGCGACGAGATCGTCATCACGACGCGATCGCCCGCGCGCATCGAGGTGCGCTCGATCGACCGCACGACACCGCGGGATCGATCGAGGCCGCTCGTCATGCCCGCGTCCGCGCTGGCGGTGAGCCCCGACGGAGCGCAGATCGTGATCGCGACGACGGCGTTCGATCCCGCGCCGCGCGACAACCTCGGCAACCACTTCGTCGAAGATCAGCTCGTCTGGCTCGATCGCAGCACGCTCGCGCCCACGCGCCTCGAGACGACCGCGCGGCGCACCGATCGCCAAGATCACGCAGGCGACGCGGATCGCGGGCTCGGCCCGAGCGCGCTGGCGTTCGACGCGAGCGGGAGGCTGTTCGTCGCATTCGCCGGATCGAGCGAGCTCGCCGTGCTGAGCGATCACACGCCCACGCGCTGGCTCGATCTCTCGGATCGCATGTTCGGTCCGTCCGGCGTCGCGATCGCGGGCGAGCGCGTGATCGTCACCTCGGCGATCGACGGCGGCGCGCTCGTGATCGACGCGCGCACGCTCGAGATCGTCCGCGGACAGGCGCTCGCGCCATCGAACGACGAGCTCCTTCGCGAGCAGCCCGAGTCGCTCCGCGTGCGCCTCGGCGAGCGCGCGTTCTGGGAGAGCACGCGCGCGGGCGCGTCGTGTCAGAGCTGTCACCTCGGCGGAGCCACCGACGGCGAGGCGCACAACATCGGCGGTCGCGTGCTCGCGCCGACGCTCGACGTGCGCGGCCTCGCAGGCACGGCTCCGTTCCTCCGAGACGGCAGCTACCCGCACCTCGGCGATCTGCACGACGTCGCCGAGCTCGAGTACCGCGGCTACCGCGCGCGCATCGGCGATCGTCGCGCG
>CAZCVE010000048.1:14460-25099 GCA_964502175.1 uncultured Sandaracinaceae bacterium | reverse complement strand
GCGCGAGCAGCGTGGTCTCGCGGTGTTCTTCGCGTCGGGCTGCGATCACTGCCACGCACCACCCGCGTTCACGACGCTCGCGCGCTACCCGCTCCACACGGTGTTCCCCGATCACGACGGCGACGCCGCGCTCAGCCTCGACGTCCCGTCGCTCCGCAACCTGCGCGATCAAGCGCCCTACTTGTTCGACGGTCGCGCGGCGACGCTCGGCGACGTGATCGGCCGAGAGAACGGCGCGAACCGACACGGCGACACGCGCGCGCTCACCGACGAGGAGCGCGCGGACCTCCTCTTCTTCTTGGAGACGCTCTGATGGCGAGCGACGCCGTCGTCGGCCTCACGCACCTCTCCGGGTGGCTCGCGATCTTCGCGCTGCTCACGAGCCTCACCCTCTCGCTCGCGTCGCGCTTCCTCCGCGACCAGCGCCTGCGCCTCGTCACGTGGCGACGCCTCGCGGGCCTCGTGGGCTTCGTCGCGGCGCTCGTGCACGCGTCGATCGTGCTCTCTGCCGTGCTCGGCCCAGCCTCGCTCGACGACGCCCTCACGATGATCGCGTCGGTCCCGTACCTCCGCCACGGCGCGCTCGCGCTCACGCTGCTCGCCCTGCTCGCGCTCACGTCGTTCCCGAAGCTCAACGCGCGCGTCGGCCTCCGCACGTGGGAGACGCTCCACCGCGGCGTCTACCTCGCGATCGGCTTCGCCGTGCTCCACGTGCTCGCAGGGCCCTCGGCCCACCCCGGCCTCGCGATCACGATCGCGGTGATCGTCCTCGTGCTGCTGCTCGCCCGCTTGGTGCCGCGGTCACGAACGCGCGAGGCGAGCGACGCAGACAGCCCAGCGCCGCATGGGGATCCGCCCTGAGCTCCACCACGGCCCGGCGGTGATCAGCCGCCCGGCTTCTTCGCGACGAAGTAGCCGTACATCAGCACGTTGTCCTTCGCGCCGAACATGTCCTTCTGCTCGATGGACGCCTCGAAGTGACGCACGAGCTCGGCGGACACCACGCGGAAGAGGCGCGCGAGCCGGACGAACGGAAAGAGCACCACGTGTCGCCTCCAGATCACGTGCGCGCTCTTGGTGGTGCGCTCCGTGACGTCGCCCTGCGCGACGATCTCGAGGCCGACCTCCCTCGCGATCGCGACGAAGCGATCGAGGCTCACGAGATCGCCGCCCGGCCACCCGCTGAGCACGCGTCGGTAGCGCAGCTCCTCGTCGCCCGGCTTCGCAGGACGCTTCTCGAACGCGTCGAGCGACGCGTAGGTGCCGCCGGGCACGAGCACACGGTGCGCCTCGCGGAGGAGCGCGTGCTTGTCGAGCGCGTGGTTCGACGTCTCCTGCGTGAACGCCTTGGTGAACGCCCCTTCGGCGAAGCGCATGGCCGTGTAGTCCATGAGCTCGAACTGGCAGAGGTCACCCACGCCGCTCGCCTTCGCGTACTCGCTCGCCTGCGCGCGCTGGACGGGCGAGATCGTGATGCCGGTCACGCGACAGCCGAAGGTCTTCGCGAGGAACACGCTCGTGCCGCCCACGCCGCAGCCCATGTCGAGCACGTGATCGGAGGCCACGACCCCGAGCTTCTCGCCGATGAAGCGATCGCCGTTGCGCACGGCCTCCGCGAGCGAGCGCGTGTCGTCCCACCAGAGACCGTAGTGGAGCGAGTGCGTCCCGCCCGGAGACCAGCCGAGGTTGTAGAGCCACTGCACGTCGTCGTAGTAGCGAGCGACGACCGACGGCCCCGCCGAGGTCGACGAGACGGTGATCGACCCTGCCTCGTTCGAGCGACTCACGCGCGGAGGCTCAGGGACGGCGTCGTGCCGTGTCAAGCGAGCGCGCTGGGGTTCACCGCGCGCCGATCACCAAGGAATCGGCCGGTAGTCCTTGAGAAACAGGCCCCACGCGTGCTCGCCCGTGAGGAAGCCGTCGAAGATCGGGGCCACGATGCGCGCCGCCCCGTCGACCGAGTCGAGCGGCGGGTGGAAGCCGTGCATCTCTTGCTTCTTCGCGGCGATGTCGAGCGGGTCTTCGTCGGTGATCCAGCCCGTGTCGACGGCGTTCATGTGGATGCCGTCCTTCACGTAGTCCGCGGCGCTCGTGCGCGTCAGCATGTTGAGCGCGGCCTTCGCCATGTTCGTGTGCGGGTGCTTGTCGGTCTTGTGCTCCCGGTAGAACTGCCCCTCCATCGCCGACACGTTGACGATGTGCTTGTCGCGCGTCGGCACCCTCAGCATCAGCGGCTTGAGGCGAGCGTCGAGCACGAACGGCGCGATGGCGTTCACGAGCTGCACCTCGAGCAGCTCCACCGTGGAGACCTCGTCGAGCGCGAGCCGCCAGCTGTTTCGGCCGCGCAGGTCGATCTGCTGGAGATCCTGATCGAGCGCGCCTTCGGGAAAGAGATGGAGCTCGTTCCGTCGATCCTCGTCCGTCAGCGCCACCTGAGAGAGCGCGGCCGACGCGACGAGACCCACGGGCATCGCGCCGCGCGATCGATCGACGAGCGCGTCGGTCCTGTCGCGCGAGGACGCATGGCCCTCGAGCAGCGGCCTGAGGTGCGCGGGCACCTCGGCGCGCGCCTCGAGATCGACGAGGTGCCGATAGAAGCCAGGTGGTCGTCGCACCGTCTGGCACGCGTTGTTGATCAGGAAGTCGAGGCGATCCTGCGTGCGCAGCACGCGCGCGCAGAACGCCTCGACGCTCGGGGTGTGACGGAGATCGAGGCCATGGATCTCGAGCCGATCGCGCCACGCCTCGAAGTCTTCTTCGCGGCCGTAGCGTTCGGCCGCGTCGTGCGGAAAGCGCGTGGTCACGATCACGCGACAGCCCGCGCGGAGCAGCTTGATCGCGGCGTGGTAGCCGATCTTCACGCGCGATCCGGTGACGATCGCGACGCGGCCCGCAAGGTCCGCGCTCTGGTTGCGCTTGTCCCAGTTGAGCGCCGCGCACGACTCGCACATCTGGTCGTAGAACGCGTGCACGTTCGTGAACGCAGCCTTGCAGACGTAGCACTTGCGAGCTCGGTGGGTGTGCGCCGCGGGCTCTCGCGTCTCGCCGCTCGCGTCGTCGAGATCGTCGTCGTCGTCGTCGATCGCTGGGTCGAGCCGTGTGTCGATCGGGGGGTCGATCGCAGCGCTCGAGAGCGCGCCTCCCGCGAGCTCGGGCACGGGCGCCGGCACCGCGAGCGACGGCGTGGGGAACACGGGCGCGCGCCGCAGCGTGCGGATGCCGGTCTGATCGAGGAGCGCCTGATCGGCGTCTCGCTTCGCGTCGCGCTCACGGCGACGCAGCGCCTTGAGGAGCTTCTTGATCTCCACGCGATCGGGCCGCGACACGTGGCCCGCCGCGATCATCAGCTCACGACGCGTCTCTTCGTCGAGCACCGCGAGCAGGCCGCGATCGGTGGCGACGTCGCGCAGGATCGCGAGCGCACCGAGGAGGCGCGTGCGGAGCGCCTCGTCGTCTCGGTCCGGCTCGCTCACTGCGGCGCGCCCGGGACCACGAAGTCGATGCGCATCGCGCCGAGCGGGCCGGTCGCGTCGTCCGAGACGCGCAGCGCGCTCGAGGTCCACTCGAACGCCGGATCCGTGTCGCCCTGCGTCGTCTCGAGGTCGTACGCGATCGTGCCCGGCGGCCAGCTCACGTCGGTGACGCGCCCGTAGCCGCCGTTGCCCGCGCCGTAGACGATCGTCGTGCCGCAGGTGATCGTCCAGCGCGCGTCCGAGCCGCCCGACGTCGGCGCGACCGTCACCTCCGAGTAGGTGCACACGTCGCCCGTGGCCACGAGGCTCGTGTCGCTCGTGCTCACGGTGAACACGCCGCTCCGCAGCGTCGCGCCGATCGTCGTCGCCGTCGTGCTCGTGGCGCCGAGCATCGTGGTCGGCATGATGGCGGTGCTCGTCGAGACGCCGAGGTCGTACGGCGTCGCCGCGCCCGCCGAGTAGAGGCCCACGTAGACCTCGTACACGCCCGGCTCGAACGCGCCCTCCACCACCGGATTGAGCCCGTCCGAGTCGTCGTTGCAGCGCATGACACCGCCCGGGCTCCGCACCACGAGCGTCAGGTCGGAGTCGCCGCGCGCCATGATCCGCAGGTACGGAAAGCTCGCGTCGAGACGAAACCGATGGCTCGGCTGCATCGCCACTTGGCCGCGACAGTCAGGGCTGAAATTGGAGGCCGAGCGCGGTCCGCCCGCGAGCCCATGGAAGATCATCGGATCGGCGAAGCCCGGCACGATCGCGACCGCCTCGGCCGGCGTCGTCGACGGGAGCTGAGGCCCACCGCCCGCCACGACCGACGTCGCGGGAGGCGGCGCGATCGGGGTCACCGCCATCGGCGTGAAGCAACACCCCGCGAGGGTCGCGGACACCACACCGAGGACGAGAGCGCGCATCGGCCCGACCCTACAACGCGCGCCCCGCCCGCGCCCACGCCCGACCCTGCGCATCACGGGAAGAATCGGCGAGGTCTGGGCCTCGTCCTGGGCTGCTTCGTCGCGCTCTCGCTGCACTACCGCGCGCGTCAGGCGCAGTTCGCAGACGTCTGTCGACTCGCAGCACCTAGAACTTCCCGGTCACCGAGAGGAACGTCATCTTGTCGTTCGTCTCGCGGAGTCGGGAGCTCAGGATCCGCACGAAGTTCCAGAGGATCTCGTACGCGAGATCCTTGTCGAGGAAGAGCAGATCTTCGAGCGCCTCTTTCGTGAGCACGAGCAAGCGACATCGCTCGTGCACGCGCGCGTCGGCCGAGCGCGGGAAGTCGTCGATGAGGCTCATCTCGCCGAAGGCTGCGCCGGGGCCGAGCACCGCGAGCGCCTCTTCACCCATGCCCGAGACCTCGCGCGAGATGCGGACCTTGCCCTCGAGGATCAGGTAGAGCTTGTCGCCCACCTCGCCCTCGCGGAACACCACGTCCGTGACGCGGAAGCTCTCTTCGCTGCAGATCGCGGCGATGCGCTCGAGACCCTCGGGGCGGATGCCGCGGAAGAGCTCGATCTTCCCGAGCGCCTCGACGACGTTCGTCGGGATCATGCTCCTGACCGGGGCCGCCTGCGCTTCGCTCACCCAGGCATCGTAAGGGCAAGCTCTGGATGCCCACAAGAAAGGGGTATCGGGGCCGGATCCGCGGGGGGATGACACCGCGCGCCGGAGACCCCATCACTCCGGCGTGCGGCCCGACGGACCGCTCAGTATCTTGGGCGCGTCTGGAGAGAGAACGAGCATGCAGAGCTTCGACGTCGTGATCATGGGCGGTGGCCTCGCGGGCCAGACCCTCGCGCTCCACCTGAGGAAGCAGATGCCCGGCGTCTCGCTCGCCATCGTCGAGCCGACGGTGCGCCCGCTGCCCGACGCCTGCCACAAGGTGGGCGAGAGCTCGGTCGAGATCGGCGCGCACTTCTTCGACACCGTGTGCGGCCTCCGCGAGTACCTGCTCGAGCACCAGCTCATCAAGAACGGCCTCCGCTACTTCACGGGCGACACGCAGGGACCGCTCGCGAACCGTCGCGAGATCGGGCCGAGCGAGCACCCGGTGCTGCCGAGCTACCAGCTCGATCGCGGCAAGCTCGAGAACGACATGCGTCAGTTCGTGATCGACGCGGGCGCGACGCTCTTCGAGGGCTACTCGACGTACCGCCTCGACATGGCCGACGTGGGCACCGAGTCGCCGCACCTCGTGCACGTCGCGACGCGCGGCAACAAGGAGGTCCTCGCGTGCCGCTGGGTGATCGACGCGTCCGGTCGTCACCGCATCATCCAGAAGAAGCTCGGCCTCACGCGCGACAGCGGTCACACGCACAGCTCCGCGTGGTTCCGCATCAAGCGGCGCTTCTACGTGCAGGAGCTCGTGCCCGAGTCGGACGCGGCGTGGCACGCGCGCGACGTCGACGGCAACCGCTGGCTCTCGACGAACCACCTGATGGGCAAGGGCTACTGGGTGTGGCTCATCCCGCTCTCGAGCGGCATGCACTCGATCGGCATCGTCGCGGGCGAAGAGCACCACCCGCTCGACACGTACGGCACCAAGCAGAAGGCCCTCCAGTGGCTCGCGAAGCACGAGCCGGTGCTCTACGAGAAGATCAAGGACGAGCCGATGGAGGACTTCTTGTTGCTCAAGAAGTTCGCGTACACGAGCGAGCGCGTGTTCTCGCGCGAGCAGCGCTGGTGCTGCGTCGGCGAGGCCGGCGTGTTCGTCGATCCGCTCTACTCGCCGGGCTCGGACCTGATCTCGCTCGCGAACGTGCTCTCGACCGAGATCGTGCGCGCGGACCTCGTGACGAACGAGCCGATGGAGCGACAGCTCCTCCGTGAGAGGCAGTCGAACGACTTCTTCCTCGGCTTCACCGAGGTCACGACGTCGACCTTCCGCGGGCACTCGCACATCAACGGCTCGCCGTCGGTGCTCCCCGCGAAGCTCTACTGGGACAACTTCCACTACTGGTCGTTCGTCTGTCAGTACTTCTTCAACCAGATCTACAAGGTCGCCCCCGAGGACCACGCGAAGTTCCGCAGGCTGCACATCCAGTTCTACGAGCTCAACCTGAAGTCGCAGGCGGTGCTCAAGACGTGGGCCGCGATGGAGCCGGGCTCCACGCGCGGCGACTTCGTGCCGCTGCCGCAGTTCCCCTCGGCGCTCGCCGACCTGCACCTCGATCTCCAGAACCGTCGCGGCCCCGACGAGACGTTCGAGGTGATGAGCAAGAACTACGAGAACGCCAAGGCCGTGGTGCGCGAGCTCGTGCTCCGCGCGCTCAAGGCCGTGGGCCCCGATCGCGCGTCGGTCTTCGCCGACAAGACCGGCTTCCTCTCGTGGGACTTCTTGGACTTCGGCGGCGAAGAGCAGGAGCTGCGCTTCGTGTACGACGAGCACAAGGAGCGAAGGAACGAGCTGCGCCGGCAGATCCACCGCATCCCGCGCGACATGGAGCGCTGCCTCGGCAAGGCCGAGAACGACGGCGAGAGCCCGACGATGCGCGAGCTCGTCGCGCTCGCGAGATCGCGCGCCACCGCAGCCCCGGCCGCACATCCCGCCGAGTGAGACCTCAGCCGCACCGACGCACCCAAGGTCTCCCTGGCTCGATGGGTCACGGACCGGCTCTCGCCAGAACCGCGCGAGCCGATCTATCCTCGACGGCACGCTGGAGGTCCCGATGTCGCTGCTCCGCTCCCACGTGATCGCAGGTCTCACGCTCGGTGGTGTCGCGCTCGTCGCCGCGCCGCTGAGCTCGGCCTGTGGTGAGGCCGCGCCCGATCCGCTGCACACGATCACCTTCATCGCGCAGTCTGATCCCGGCGAGCCGCTCGCGGGCGTGCAGATCGGCACGACGTTCAACGGACAGCCGCAGCCCTTCGGCGCGACCGACGCGAGCGGTGTCTGGGTGCAGCGGCTGCGCGCGCCCTACGGCACCACGATCCCGATCAACGCGGTCTGCCCCGCGGGCCATCGCCCCGCCGAGACCGTGCCGTCGATCCGCTTCGATCCGATCCGCAGCCTCGACCCCGCGACGGCCGCGCGCGGCATCGAGCACTCGATCCAGTGCCTGCCCCTCGAGCGCGACGCCGTCGTCATCATCCGCGCGACCGGCTCGGCGCTCGTGGCCGGCGTGCCCGTGCTCGTCGACGGCCGCGAGGTCGGACGCATCGACGAAGGCGGCGTCGCGCACGTGCCGCTCCGCTACCTGCCGAACACGGCGTTCCGCGTGGAGCTCGCGGCGGGCAGCATCAACCCGTACCTCCAGCCCAACCAGCCGGCGCACGACTTCACCATCCCGGACGAAGACGTGATCCTCAGCTTCGATCAGACGTTCGCGTTCGAGCCGCCCGCCCCCGTGCGTCGTGTGCGCCGCACCGTGCGTCGCCCGACGATCCCGACGCGCGCCGCCCCCGTTCGCGTCGGCGGACGACGCTGATCTCGCTCGCGCACTGTCAGTAGACCGTGTGCACGCGGACCTCGACGACGGCGTCGAGGTCTTCGCTCGTGAGCATGATCTCGCCGTCTGCGATCGTGACCGATCCGTCGAAGCTCGCGAGCACCGAGCCGTCGCCCGACGGCAGCTCCGTGATGCCGTAGCGCGGGTAGCTGTCCACCTCGCGGATCGCGAGCGTGAGCCCGAGCTCGGTCTGCGCGTCGAACACGGGCCCGTCGAACAGCACGACGCCCGCATCGCGCGTCTCGTCCTCTTCCATCTGGAAGAACGCCGCCGAGCGCGCCGAGAGCGACTGCGTCGAGACGAGCGCCGCGCGACCGAACGTCGGCATCGTGTACGCATCGAAGCGCACGTCGACCTCGGGCACGAGGTCCGCCGGCGGCGCGCCGAACGTCGTCGGATCGAAGGCGCCGCCGCGCTCGTGATCGTCGCGCAGCGTCACGGAGCGCAGCGTGATCGTCACGCGTCGACGGTGGAACAAGAGCGCCGCGGCCGTCGCTGCCGCGCCGTCCTCGGGCTCGACGCTGGGGTGGTTGGCGTGCACGAACGTGTGCCCCGGTGACAAGCGCGCGCCCGCAGGCGTCAGCACGCGGTTCGCCTCCGCCATCGACGTGAAGAACGTGTCCTGATCGAAGAGGATCGCGTCGTTCGCGAGCGCGCCGGGGTTGATGATCTCGAGCGGCTGGAGCAGGCCCGTCGAGCCTGCGATCGCCGGATCCGTGCCCGTGATCGTGTGAAGGATCATCCCTGCCCACATCGGGTTGTTCGCCTCGCGGAGGCGGTGATCCCAGATCGCCGACTCGTCTCTCACGAACTCGGGGTGCATGTGCACGAAGTCGGTCGTGCGGATCGGCGCGCTCTCGGCGTACGAGCGGAGGCTCGGGTTGTCGAACAGCTCCGACATGCCCGCGCCGTTGACGACGCCCGCCATGAACGCGATGCGCGCGATGCGACCCTCGGACGCGAGGCCGAGCAGATCGTGCTCCACGAGGTAGCGCGTGACGTGACAGCCCATCGAGTGACACGCGATCGCGACGTGCGTCGCGCCCGACGTGGTGAGTCGGTCGCGGAGGAACATCGCGACGATCAGCGCGTAGCGGTGCAGCGCCTCGGGACCTTCGTCGGAGTACGACTCGACCTCGGCGATCTGCTCGGGGCGCATCCACGGCGCGGGCGTGCGACCGTAGAACTCGGCCGCGACGAGCTGGTTCGGCGCTGTCGGATCGGTGAGACCGCTCGGCAGGCCCGGCTGGAACACGCGCAGCGTCGCCTCGAGATCGCTCTCCGCGATCGCGGCTCCGTACACGCGATCCTCGATGCGACCCTCGGTGGAGAGCGCGAGGCCGTGGAGCTTCAGCGTGATCGTCGTCGACGGATCGAACGTGGGCGAGCCCGTGCGCGTCGGGCCGCCGCAGTCGACGCCGCAGCGATCCATCTCGCACGCGCTGCAGGTCCCATCCCCACACGCGGCCCAGCGATCGGGATCGCGATCGGGCCCGAGGCACCAGCTCGAGATGCAGGTGCCGCCGGTGCACGGCTCGCCCGCGCCGCACGCGTACGAAGGCGGCTCGCTCGTGCACGACACGAACGCGTCGTCCGCGGCGCGGGGCGTGTCGCCGAACCCTTCCTCCGTCCAGAAGAACGTGTCGAAGGCGGGCGTGTCCAACGCGGGCGTGTCGCGATGACCCGGGTCTCCCTCTTCGTCGAAGTGCGACACGTCCATCGGCGCGCGCGCATCGACGGAGCCTCCGCCCGCGTCGTCGGTGCCGACTCCCTCACCACAGCCTGCCGCCCCGATCACACCGAGGACGAGCCACACCGCGCGCGATCGAAACGTCATCGAGGCCTCCGCGCCGCGAAGCTACGCGGCCCTCGTCGCGCACGGCCGTGATGGATCTCCCCGCGCATCGGCGCGGGTTCGCGAACGTCGCTCGGCCCACCGCGTCATCGCGGCGCGTCAACCGAAGAATATTCGGCCACTGCGCCGTTGGTGAGAACTCCATGCGGAGTTTCGACAGAAACCACGAACTTCATTCTTGCGCGCCGCGTCATGGGCCCGTACAAACGCGGTCATCCGAGGCGTGAGAACACGCCCATCCGCGCGACGAGTGAGATGACGAAAGACCCGAACAACGACGACCCGAAGCTCGACGGCACCGACCGCACGCTGCTCGATGCGCTGCAGAACGACTGCAAGCAGTCGCTCGCGGGGCTCGGTCAGCAGGTGGGCCTGAGCGCGCCGTCGGTGCTCGAGCGCGTGCGCAAGCTCGAGGAGGCCGGCCTCGTGCGCGGCTACCACGCGCACCTCGACGCGCGCCGCATCGGCCTCGACATCGGCGCGTTCATCGGCGTCGGCATCGATCACCCCAAGCGCATCGCGGCCTTCGAGAAGGAGCTCGCGCAGATCCCCGACGTGCTCGAGTGCCACCACGTCACCGGGCGCCACACGCTGATGCTCAAGGTGCGCACCGAGAACACGGCGTCGCTGCACAAGCTCATCCAGCAGCTGCGCGAGCTCCCCGGCGTCGCGCGCACCGAGACGATGATCGTGCTCGCCACACAGATGGAGCGCACCACGCTGCCCATCCCCGCGGTCGACGAGAAGCCGACGAAGAGGAGACGGAGTTGAGCACGCAGTTCGACATCGACATCGCGGCCGAGCACACCACGGGGCGCCTTGCGGCGGGGGAGCACCGCTCCCCCTGGAGCAGCGAGGATGGAGGA
>CAZCVE010000048.1:0-14450 GCA_964502175.1 uncultured Sandaracinaceae bacterium | reverse complement strand
CCCCTTCCGAGCGCCGGAGGCGCGGGAAATAGGCGCGCTCGGGAGCTCGCTCACGAGCGCGGTCTGTACCGGCCCGAGACGGAGCGAGACGCGTGCGGCGTCGGCTTCGTCGCGAGCTCACGCGGCGAGTGCTCGCACCGCATCATCGTGCTCGCGCTCTCGGTCCTCGAGAACCTCGAGCACCGAGGCGCCCAGGCCAGCGATCCGACGACCGGCGACGGCGCGGGCATCCTCCTCCAGATCCCGCACGCGCTCTTCGCAGAAGACTGCGAGAAGCTCGGCTTCGCGATCGGCGCGCCCAACACCTACGGCGTCGGCATGCTCTTCCTGCCGAAGGAAGAGGAGACACGCGAAGCGATCCTCGCGCTCGTCGCGCGCGTGGTCGACGAAGAAGGACAGTTCCTCCTCGGCGTGCGCCCGGTGCCGATCCAGCACGCGATCGCGGGCACGTCGGCGCGCGAAGAAGAGCCCTCGGTCGTCCAGATCTTCATCGGCCCCGGCACGCTCCCGGCCGACGACTTCGCCCTCGATCGAAAGCTCTACGTCCTCAGGAAGCGCATCGAGCGGGAGGTGCGCGCTGCGGGCCTCGCGCGCGCGGACTACCCCTACTTCGCGTCGCTCTCGACGCGCACCATCGTCTACAAGGGTCTGCTCACGCCCGAGCAGCTGAGTCGCTACTACCTCGACCTCGCCGACCCTCGCGCTGTCACGACGCACGCGGTCGTGCACCAGCGCTTCTCGACGAACACCTTCCCGAGCTGGACGCGCGCGCACCCCTACCGACGCGTCGCGCACAACGGCGAGATCAACACGCTGCGCGGCAACGTCGCGTGGATGGCGGGCCGCGAGCCCGTGCTCGTCGCGCCCGTCTTCGGCGAAGACGTGCAGAAGCTCGTCCCCGTGATCGACACCGGCGGCTCGGACTCCGCGCAATTCGACGACGTGCTCGAGCTGCTCGTGCACACCGGCCGCTCGCTGCCGCACGCGCTGATGATGATGATCCCCGAGGCGTGGGAGAAAGACGCGTCGATGCCCGCCGACAAGCGGGACTTCTACGCCTACCACGCGTGCGTGATGGAGCCGTGGGACGGCCCCGCGTGCATCGTGTTCTCGGACGGTCGCCTCGTCGGCGCGACGCTCGATCGCAACGGCCTCCGGCCTGCGCGCTACGCGACGACGAAGGACGGCCTCGTGGTCATGGCGTCCGAGAGCGGCGTCCTCCCGCTCGAGAACGAAGAGGTCGTGAACCGCGGACGCTTGAGGCCGGGCCGCATGTTCGTCGTCGACACCGCCGCGGGGCGCATCGTCGACGACGCCGAGCTCAAGTCGAAGATCGCCGCGCGACGCCCCTACGGCCGCTGGGTCGCGCAGAACCTCGCGCGACTCAAGGAGCTCAGCGCGCCCGCGGGATCACGTCCGCCGCCGCTCGACGCGATCACGCGCTCCGCGTGGCAGCGCGCGTTCGCGTACACCGAGGAGGAGCTCGAGCGCGTGCTCAGGCCGATGGCCGAGACGGGCGAAGAGGCGATCGGCTCGATGGGCAACGACACGTCGCTCGCGTGCTTGTCGGACGAGCCACAGCTCCTCTACGCGTACTTCAGGCAGCTCTTCGCGCAGGTGACGAACCCGCCGATCGATCCGCTGCGCGAGGCGCTCGTGATGTCGCTGGTGCAGCGCCTCGGACCCGAGTCGAACCTGTTCTCGGAGAGCCCGGCGCACGCGCACAAGCTCGAGGTCGAGAGCCCGATCCTCACGGAGGACGAGCTCGTCCGCATCCAGTCGGTCGACGCGCTCGGCGCCGAGACGATCACGTGCACGGTGAGCGTCGCGCGCATCGAAGAGGCGCTCCGCGCCGAGGTGCCGACGGCGGCGATCGAGCTCGTGCTCGGTGAGGTCGCCGCGCGCGCCGAGGCCGCGGTGCGACGCGGCGCGAGCTTGCTCGTGCTCTCCGATCGCGGCGTGAGCGCGGACACCATGCCGGTGCCGATGTTGCTCGCGCTCGGCGTGATCGACGCGCACCTCGTGTCGAAGGGACTTCGTCAGGGCTGCGGCCTGATCGTCGACACGTGCGAGGCGCGCGAGCCGCACCAGATCGCGCTGCTCGTGGGCTTCGGCGCCGGCGCGGTGCACCCGTACCTCGGCTTCGAGACGCTGCGCGGGCTGATCGAAGCGGGTGAGCTCGAGCTGTCCTTCGACGAGGCCGCGGCGCACTACCGGAAGGCGCTCGAGAAGAGCCTGCTCAAGATCATGTCGAAGATGGGCATCTCGACGGTGCAGTCGTACCGCGGCGCCAAGATCTTCGAGAGCGTCGGCCTCGCCGAGGATCTCGTCGCGCGGTACTTCGGCGGCGTCGCGACGCACCTCGCGGGCCTCGACCTAGCGGACCTCCTGCGCGAGTCGATCACGCGTCACGAGCGAGCGTTTGCGAACACACGCCCAGGCACGACGCTGCCGGTCCTCGAAGGCACGGGCCGCTTCCAGGCGCGCGAGCGCGGCGACAAGCACGCGTGGGGCGCGGCGAGCCTGGGCCTCTTGCAGCACGCGGTGCGCTCGGGCGACTACACGAGGTTCAAGGCCTTCACGAAGCGCGCAGACGAAGACGCGAGCGAGACGCTGGTGCGAGGCCTGCTGGCGTTCGCGCCGAGCGAGCCCGTGCCGCTCGACGAGGTGGAGCCCGCGCACGAGATCGTGCGCCGCTTCCGCACGGGCGCGATGAGCTTCGGATCGATCTCGAAGGAGGCGCACGAGACGCTCGCGGTCGCGATGAACCGCCTCGGCGCGGCGTCGAACACGGGCGAAGGCGGCGAAGATCCCGAGCGCTGGGACATCGACGCGAACGGCGACAGCAAGCGCTCGGCGATCAAGCAGATCGCGAGCGGCCGCTTCGGCGTGACGATCGACTACCTCGCGCAGGCCGACGAGCTGCAGATCAAGGTCGCGCAGGGCGCCAAGCCCGGCGAAGGCGGACAGCTGCCCGGCCACAAGGTGGACGCGCACATCGCCAAGACGCGCCACGCCACGGTGGGCGTGGGCCTCGTGTCGCCACCCCCTCACCATGACATCTACTCGATCGAAGATCTCGCGCAGCTCGTCTACGACCTGAAGAACGCGAACCCGAGCGCGCGCGTCAGCGTGAAGCTCGTGTCGGAGGCGGGCGTGGGCACCGTGGCCGCCGGCGTCGCGAAGGCCAAGGCCGATCACATCCTCGTCTCGGGCGACTCGGGAGGCACGGGCGCGGCGCCGCTCACGTCGATCAAGCACGCGGGCATCCCGTGGGAGCTCGGGCTCGCGGAGACGCAGCAGGTGCTCGTGCTCAACGGCCTGCGCGACCGCGTGCGCCTCGAGACGGACGGCCAGCTCAAGACGGGACGCGACGTGGTGATCGCCGCGCTGCTCGGGGCCGAAGAGGTCGGCTTCGGCACCATCGCGCTCGTCACGATGGGCTGCGTGCTCATGCGCGTGTGTCACCTCAACACGTGCCCGGTGGGCGTCGCGACGCAGGACCCACGCCTCCGCGCGCGCTTCCGCGGTGAGCCCGAGCACGTGATCAACTACTTCGCGTTCCTCGCCGAGGAGGTGCGCGAGGTGATGGCGAGCTTGGGCTTCCGCACCTTCGACGAGATGGTCGGACGCGCAGATCGCCTGGAAAAGAGGGCTGATCTGACGGGCACGAAGGCCAAGAAGCTCGACGTGTCCCGCCTCTTCCACGTGCCCGCGGGCGCCGCCACGCGACACCGCACGTCGTCCCAGGATCACGAGCTCGAGCTCGCGCTCGACACCGTGCTGGTCGAGCAGGCACGCCCCGCGCTCGAGCGCGGCGAGGGCGTGGAGATCGAGATGCCGATCCGCAACGTGCACCGCACGACGTGCACGATGCTGAGCCACGAGATCGCGAAGCAGCGCGGGAGCGAAGGCCTGCCCGACGCGACGATCCGCATCCGCTTCGAGGGCTCGGCGGGTCAGAGCTTCGGCGCCTTCCTCGCGAAGGGCCTCGACGTGACGCTCGTCGGCGACGCGAACGACGGCGCGGGCAAGGGCCTGTCGGGCGGCCGCATCGTGATCTTCCCGCCCGAGAACCTCGGCCTCTCGTCGGGCGGCTACGTCGCCGAGGACAACGTGATCGTCGGCAACGTGGCGCTCTACGGCGCGACGAGCGGCGAGGTGTTCCTGCGCGGACAAGCCGGCGAGCGCTTCGCCGTGCGCAACTCGGGGGCCACGGCGGTCGTCGAGGGCGTGGGCGATCACGGCTGTGAGTACATGACCGGCGGTCGCGTGGTGGTGCTCGGCCCGATCGGTCGCAACTTCGCGGCCGGCATGAGCGGCGGCATCGCGTACGTGCTCGAGCAAGACACGCAGGGCTCGGTGGAGCGCTCGCTCAACCGCGCGAGCGTCGCGGTGGAGCCGATGCTCGCCGAAGATCTCCAGCTCGTGCGTCAGCTCGTTCACCGACATCACCAGCGCACGATGAGCCCGCTCGCGTGGCGCGTGCTCTCGGGGTGGAAGCAGCAGTCGCGACGCTTCGTGAAGGTGATGCCCACCGAGTACCGCCGCGCGCTGAGCCAAGCGACGGTGTTGCCCGGCATCGACAGGCCGAGCCTCGTGCCGACGCTCGCGCCGACGCTCGCGCCGACCTTGGGGCCCACGGGCGCACCGCCCTCGCGCACGTCGATCTCGTCGAGCTCGAGCGTGCTGTCTCGGAAGGAGTCCTCGCGTGGGTAAGCCGACCGGGTTTCTCGAGCTCGACCGCGTCGAGCCGCGCGAGCGCGCCATCGAGCTGCGCGTGACGGACTTCCGCGAGGTGGGCGTGCGCCTGCCGGTCCTCGATCTGCGTGAGCAGGCCGGACGCTGCATGGACTGCGGCGTCCCGTTCTGTCACTCGAACCGCGCGCTCGCGGGCACCGAGCTCGCGGGCTCGGGCTGTCCGCTCGGCAACGTGATCCCCGAGTTCAACCACGACGTCTACCGAGGCCGGCTCGCCGACGCGGCGCGCACGCTCTACCGCACGAACAACTTCCCCGAGGTCACGGGGCGCGTGTGCCCCGCGCCGTGCGAGTCGTCGTGCGTGCTCGAGCTCTCGGGGCAGCCCGTGACGATCGAGGCGATCGAGAAGACCATCGCCGACGAAGACTTCGAGGCGAACGGCGGCTTCGTGCCGCAGCCGGCCGCGACCCGCACGGGGCGTCGCGTCGCGATCGTGGGCTCGGGGCCCGCCGGTCTCGCTGCAGCACAGCAGCTCGCGCGCGCAGGTCACGACGTGACCGTGCTCGAGAAGAACGAGCGCGTCGGCGGACTCCTTCGCTTCGGCATCCCCGACTTCAAGCTCGAGAAGCGCTGGGTCGATCGGCGCGTCTCGCAGATGGAGGCCGAGGGCGTCGTGTTCCGCACTGGCGTCGAGGTCGGCACTGGCGTCGAGCTCGGCCGCGACGTGACGCTCGAGACGCTCGCGCGGGAGCACGACGCGGTGATCCTCGCGATCGGCGCCGAGATCCCCCGCGCGCTGCGTGTGCCGGGTGCCGAGCTCGCGGGCGTGCACGTGGCGATGGACTACCTGACCGCCAACAACCGCAGCGTCGCGTCGGGTGACCCGACACCGCTGAGCGCCCACGAGAAGCGTGTGATCGTGCTCGGTGGCGGCGACACGGGCTCGGACTGCATCGGCACGGCCGTGCGTCAGGGCGCAGCGAGCATCGTGAACCTGGAGCTCTTCCCCGAGCCTCCGCGCGAGCGCACCGCGGACATGCCGTGGCCGAGCTGGCCCACGATCCTCCGTACGTCGAGCTCGCAAGAAGAGGCCGCGCACCTCGCGGGCGGCGACGTGCGTCGCTTCGCGCTCGAGACGACGCGGCTGATCGACGACGGAACGGGCCACGTGAGCGGCCTCGAGGCACGTCGTGTCGAGCTCATCACCGACGAGCGCGGCGCGCGAACGCTCGTGCCCGTCGAGGGCGCAGAGCCGGTCGTCTTCGAGGCCGACCTCGTCCTCCTCGCGATGGGGTTCACGGGCGCGAACGCCGCGCACCTCGGGGTGTCGATGGACGCGCGGGGCAACGTCGCCGCGAGGGATCACGCGACGTCGATTCCCAACGTCTTCGTGTGCGGCGACGCGCGACGCGGCCAGTCGCTCGTGGTGTGGGCGATCCGCGAGGGTCGCGACTGCGCCGAGGTGGTGTCGCGCGCGCTCTCTCTGGCCGCTGAAAACAATCTTCGCGCGGCGTAGCAACCCGGCGACCGAGCCACCGACAAGGGTGCTTTCGAAAGGAGCTCCCCCATGGTCGACTCGATCGCTCGTTCCACCACCCTTCCCACCCAGACGCTCGACATCACGCTCCGCGGTGTGGTCCGCACGACCCACGCCGAGGCCACCGCGGATCGCCTCGATCACGAGGCGCACGCCCGCCTCGAGATGGTGCACGGCGGTGTCACCGCGGTCGAAGCGGTCGGCGCCGGCATCGAGCTGGCCGAGGTCGCCGGCGTCGTCACCGAGGCGACCGTCGCAGGAACGGCAGCCCTCGAGGGCGCCGCCTTGGCAGCGATCGTCGGCTCGTACGCGCTGTGGATCGGCTCGATCTACGAGGCCGAGCAGAACGGCATCGCCTACGACTCCGAGATGATGCGCGGCGCGCTCGCCGTCTTCGAGGGTCGCCTCGACGATCCCGAGACGCGCATCGAGATGGAGAACAACCCCGCGTTCCGCGACGGCGCTGCGCGCGCGGAGCGTCTCTTCTACTCGGACCACGAGCGCTTCATGAGCATCGCGACCGGCGTGCGGAACGTCGGCGCGCAGGGCGCAGACGCGGTGTACGCGGGACGCGACTCGGGCCCCGAGTTCGAGCGGCGCTACGAGCAGGAGCTGCCGTTCCGCCACGGCGTGGACACCGCGCGAGGTCTCCGCGAGGACGATCCGGCGCGCTTCGAGGCGGATCGCGCCCAGGCGACGCAGCTCCGTGACGGCATCGATCGCGCGCGCGCAGGCGTGCCGATCGCGGGTTGATCGTGGGCGACTACGCGAAAGACACGGGGCGCGCCGCGCGCAGAGCCTACGCGGCCTTCGCCGTCTTCGGCGCCGCCTACGCCGCGCTCGGTGCGGTGATCGTCCCCGAGCTCGGTGCAGCCCTCGGCGCGATCGTCCTCACGAGCACGGCGACGGCGTTCGCACGAAACAAGTGGGCGCCTCTTCGCGGGGTCTCGGAAGAGAAGCTCGTGCGCTCGCTACGCAAGGCGCGCGCGATCGAAGGCGTGGTCGTGCCGCTGCGGCTCGTCGAGTCGCAGGAGGGTCCGTGCTGCGCGTTCGATCACGTCGTCCATCGCTGTAACCCGTGCGCGTGCACGCGGCCGTGCAGCAGCGCGGGTGGTCGCCTCCGCGCGGAGGATCGCGGCGCGGGCCGCTTCCTCGTGCGCAACGAGCAGGAGGTGGTGCTCGTGGACGGACACGACGTGCGCTTCGCGTCGGGCGTGATCGAGCGCATGACGAGCCACTTCCACCAGCTCGACGCGGGACAGCGCGTGCGCGTGCACGGCGATCTGATCGACGCGAGCGCGATCGACGACGACGTGCGCGCGCTCTTCGCGGGCGGGCGAGAGATCCCGCGCGTGCTCGTGCCTCGCGACGACGCCTCGGTGCTGATCGAAGCGCTGAATCTCTGACGTTCGTGGGCGATCACGAGACCATTGCCCTCGGGCCTCGTGATCCTCCAGGCTCCCCGCATGCGGACGGACCTCAAGAACTGCGCCCTCGCGGCGTGCGTGTCGATCGTGGCGATGGGCTGTGGCGGAGGCGCGAGCGAAGGCTCGGGCTCGGGAGGGACGAGCGGTGGCGAAGAGCCCATCGTGTGCTCGGTGCCCAACTCGCCCGCGATGGACGACTACGTCGCGGGTGCGCGCTCGGTTCGCTCCGGTGACGCGTCCGGCATGGCAGCGATCGAGCGCTCCTGCGAGGCAGGCAATGCCTGCGGATGCTCGACAGCGGGCCTCGTGCTCGCGACCGGTGAGATCGTCGGGCGCGACATCGACCGCGGCATCGGCCTGCTCGAGCGCGGCTGCCAAGGCGGTGACGCGTGGGGCTGCGCGTGGCTCGGGGCGGCGCTCTTCGACAACCGCGCGGATCAAGGCGAGCGCGTCGCCGAGCTCTACGCGACCGCGTGCGACGACGGCATCGCCGACGCGTGCGGCGGTCTCGCGCGCCTCCACATGAGCGGCATCGGCGGCACGACGGACCCCGAGGACGCGGTGCGTCGCTACGACGCGGCCTGTCAGGCCGGCAACACGTTCGCTTGTTACTTCCAGGGTCAGGCGGCGCAGCACGGCCTCGGCATGGAGGCCGACGCGACGCGCGCGTGAGCTGCTCTCGTTCGCGTGCGAGCAGGCGCAGATGCCGATGGCATGCACGGCGCTCGCGGAGATCGACACCGAGCGTCGCGACGCGCTCCTCCGCACGGCGTGCGACGGTGGCGATGTCGTGGCGTGCGTGACGATCGAGCCGCCCGCGGCGGGCGACGGCACGGCCGCGAGCGCGCTCACGATCCCTGCGGCGGATGCGCAGGCGCGTGAGCTCGGGACGAACGAGGAGGAGAGCTCGTCCACGCCGACGGGTGGCGACGTCGATCTCTCGTCGCTCGGTCTGCCGCGCACGTGTGTGGGGTTCGTGGGACGCGATCCCGACAAGCTCGTCCGCGTTCCGGCGGGCGTGGACACGCTCACCATCCAGGCGAGCGCCGACGCCGACAGCGTGATCGCGGTGCGCGACGCGGCGGGCGTGTGGCACTGCAACGACGATCTCCCCGGAGGCAGCTACCACGCGGGCCTCACGCTCTCGCAGCCCGCGGCAGGCGTCGTCGCGATCTGGGCAGGCGCGCTGATCGCGGGCGAGCGCTCGGGCACCATCGACACGCGCACGGAGGGCGTCGAGCCGCTCAACCCGACGTTCGCGACGCCCGCGCGTCCCGAGGCGATGCGCATCCCCGCGGCGTCGCGCAACCACTTCTACCAGCTGCGCGTGATGAACGCGGCGGGCGTGGGCGGCACGATCCGTCTCGACGGACACGACGTGTGGCCCTTCGGCCCCGACGGCGGTCAGGTCGTGAGCAGCGAGAACGTGCAGTGCCTGCTCACCGCGGCCGCGCACACGCTCGAGATGAACGTGACCGCGCGCTCGCGCACCGCGCACGGCTCGGACGGTGGCCCGCTCGTCGAGATCGAGCTCCACGCGACGGCCGCGGCGGGCGACGCGATCTCGGACACGACGCGCCTCTTCCGCATCCAGTGGTCCCCTCCCGAAGCGCCGGCCACGCGCACGGCAACATTCCGCCTCTCCCGCCCCCAAGCCGCCGACCGCGCCCAGTGCGCCGCCGCCGCGCCCTGAAGCGGGGTCACTCTCGGCCTCGCAACCACCCTGACTCATTGGCGGAATTCAGGGCCAATGACGCGATGCCGAAAACCCAAGGAAACGCCACGTGTTTGCGTGTCGTCGAGCGCTCGAATTCCTCAGCAAAACGGCATCGCGTCATTGCGGCCATTTTCTCTCAGTGATTTCCGGAGGTTGGAAGCGCGAGAGTGACCCCGCTTCAACCCCGCTTCGTTCGAGCGCGAGCCCGTCAGAACAAGCTCAGCTGGGTGCCGCACAAGCGGCTGAAGCTCGTGCCGAGCAGCGGGAGCACCACGTCGCACGCGGGGGCGAGCTGCTTGTCGAGGTAGTGCGCGTAGTCGATCGCGACGCTCTTCGTTAGCTGCTCGATGGGGAGCGGGCCCTTGTTCGTCATCACGTACTCGATCTCGCCCTCGGCCACTTCGCCGGTCGCGGTCTCCTTCATCCGCGCCGCGCGCACGTGCGGAGGCGCGGCGCCGTACGCGTCGAGATCGCGACGCAGGCGCTTCCGGTAGACGAGCTCGCGATCGAGGCGGCCCTTCACGAGATCCTCGCGTAGCCCCACGAGCCAGCTCTCCCACGGCTGGTTCGTGAACACGCGCTCGAGCAGCTGCCTCTGCACGCGACGCGCGAGCGGCGTCCAGTCCGTGCGCACCGCCTCGAGCCCGCGGAGGACGAGCTCGAGCGTGCCGCCCTCTTTGTAGATCGCGCCCGCATAGCGCTTCTTCGATCCGATGTCGGTGCCGCGCATCGTCGGCATCAAGAACACCGCGAAGTGCTGATCGAAGCGCAGCTCGAGCGCGCTCACGAGATCGTGGTCGCGCGTGATCTCCTCGGCGAACATCCGGTTCGCGCGCGCCACGAGCTCCTTGCCGAGGGCGCGCGCAGCCTCGCCCTTCGCGCGCGGCTCGACGTGCACGAAGAGCGAGTCGGTGTCGCCGTAGAGCACGCGCAGACCTTCGTCTTCGAAGAAGCGCTTGGCGCGGTGGATCACCTGATGACCGCGGCGCGTGATCGAGCTCGCGAGGCGCGGATCGAAGAAGCGACAGCCCGGGGTGCCGAGCACGCCGTAGAACGAGTTCATCTGGATCTTGATCGCGCGAGACAGCGCCTCGTTGCCCTCGGCCTGCGCCTCCCGCCGCGCGTCGGTGAGCCGATCGATCAGCGGCGGCAGGATCGAGGGCTCGCGCGTGAACGACGCGCCATCGAAGCCCGGCACGAGCGACGCGCGTTGGTCGCTCGTCAGCGTGGCGTGGAGCGCGAGCTGGAGACCGAGCGGGTCGATCTTGAACGTGCGGATGATCGACGGATAGAGGCTGCGGAAGTCGAACGACAGCACCTCTCGATGAAGACCCGGCACGCTCTCGAGCACCTCGCCGCCGGGGCTCTGCACCGCCTCCACCTCGACGCCCACGTCGGGCGCGACGAAGCCCGCGCGATGCAGCCGCGGCAGGTAGAGGTGATCGAACGCCGCGACCGAACCTCCTTGTCGATCGAGCGGCAGGCCCACGAGCTCGGCGCGCGAGAACGCGAAGCCGAGGAGGTCGGCCTTCTCGAAGATGTCCGCGGCGAGGCGCGCGTCCTCGAGGTTGTACGCCGCGAGCGCGCGCGGATCTTCACGCGCCATGCGCCTGATCTCGTCGATCTTCTCCTGCTTGCTCTGCGCCTTCGCCTCGATCTTCTTGCCTCGACCGAGGAGCTCGCGCGCCACGTGCTCGAGGCCGTAGCGCTCGAAGCTCCACGTCGCGTTCTTCAGCGTCGCGATGCCGTCGAGCACGACACGCCCCGGGATGCGTGCGATCGAGACCTGCCCACGATCGCCGGGCAACACACGCGCAGGCTCTGCGTTCCGCCCGAGCACGAACGGCACGCCGAGCAGGCGACACCGCTCCTCGAGCACGGTGAGGTCGAACTCGATCACGTTCCAGCCGAGGATCACGTCCGGATCGAGCAGCGCGATGCGGTCGAGCAGCGTCTGCACCAGCGCGCGCTCGTCGTGCACGAACGAGAGCGACGCGTCGTATTCACGCTCGCCGGGGATCGAGTCGCGCTCGGGCGGACGCACCACGACGACCGACTCGCGCGGGATCCCGTCGTGACGGAGCGGCCCACGCACGACGAGCGCGAACGAGAGCAGCGCGCCGTCCGGCCCGTCGGTCTCGAGGTCGAGCGAGAGGGCCGTGAGCAGCGGGAGCGCGCCACGACCCGGACGCTCGATCCCGCGAACGCGCGCGTCGCGCACGACGCGCACCTCCGGACCCTTGCCCACGCGCCCCGTCGTGACGCGTCCCTTCACCTCGAACGCGCCGGTCACGAAGCGCTCCATCACGAAGCGATCGGAGGGCTTGAGGTCGCTCTCGAGCGGGATCGCGAGCTCCGCCCTCAGCGCGTCGCGCGCCGTGATCAGCGCGCGCTGGTTGGCGAAGTAGAGCGCGTCCACGGCCTCGCCGGAGAGCGAGCGGAGCTCCACCTCTTCGCGACGCGCTCCCACGCGATCGGTGAGCTCGCGTGCGACGCGACGCGGCACGAACATCACCGCCTCGGTCTCGCACACGACCTTCACCGCGCCTTCGTCCGAGAGCCCCCACAGCGTCACCTCGACGCCGCGACGCCCATCGCGCCACTCGCGCGACAGGAGGAAACACGAGATCGCAGGATCGCTCACGGGCGCGTCACTCGGAGGGCGCGACGAGGAACGGGGTGACGTCGATCGGGCCTTCGCCTTCGGCCAGCGCAGCGCGCAGCGCCACGAGCTCGGCGGCCTCGGGCGCGAGCGCGAGTCCACGCGCGACCGCGTGCTGCGCGGCCTCGCGCGCGCCGAGCCGCGCGAAGAAGATCGCGTCCATGTAGTGCAGCCACACCAGCTGCTCGCGCGTCTCGGGGCTGCTCCGGACTTGGTCTCCGAGGTCGGCGTAGAGGCGCTCGAGGATCGCCTCACGCACGCGCGCGCCGCGCGTCACGTCGGTGTCCGCCGCGCCGCCGGGCTCGACGCCGTAGAGCAGGCCCGTGGGCACCACGGTCTCGATGAGCGAGATCGGCACGCGCGGATCCATCTCGAGGATCAGCGGTCTCTCGGCCGCGAGGCTCTGCACGTCGGGCTGCCGCAGCTCGCCCTCGATCAGGTAGCCGCGCAGCGTGCCTGCGAGCGCGGGCTCGCGATCGACGAGGCCCTCGATCATCCCCGGATAGCCGAGGAACGGCATCGGCACGATCGTCACGTCGGGTCGGCTCGCCTCGATCGCGCGCGCCGAGAAGTGTCGGAACACGGTCTGCGGGTAGTAGGCCACGAGCACCGCGCGCGTCGGCAGGTCGCGGTAGCGCGGACCATCGAACGAGTCGGTCGTGGTGAACGCGCGCAAGCTCGCGTGCGAGGCGCCCACGCGGAGCTGCCATCCACCGCCCACGAAGAGCCCGAGCGCGAGGACCACGCCGACGATCGGCGCACGATCGCGGGGCCGCGCGCCGGCGCGCACGTTCTTCTCGGGACGCGGCGCGGACTCGTCAGCCTCGCCCGAGAGCAGCACCGTGACCGCGCCCACGAAGGCCGCCGCGAGCGCGACGATCGCCATGATCGTCGGCATCAGGTAGCCGAGCGCGTCGGGGTTGCCGCTGACGAAGCCGAGCATCGCGCGGCCGAGCGCCCCGAACAGCGCGACGGCGAGCCACACGAGGCCGATGCGTCGCGCGCCGTCCGCGCGCACGAGCACGTACGCGCCGAGCAGCGCGACGAAGAGCGTGACGAGGTGCAGATCCTCGGCGAGCGCGACGATCACGTCGAGCACGCGCACGCCGAGCGGATCGGCCTCGAGCGCGTGCGTGCCTTGGTAGGCGCGCGCGGACACGACCCAGAAGAAGCTCGCGAGATCCGTCGGATGCCCGAGATCGATCGGCGGATGCGTGCTCGCGCGGATCGGCAGGTAGACGTACGTCGCGAGCCCCGCGAGCACCGCGAGAGAGAAGATCGCGAGCGAGCGGACACCTCGCGCGCGCACCACGCGCGCGATCGTCGGCAAGAGCGCTGGCACCACGAGGAACGCCATGAAGTGGTGGTTGGCGAGGCCGAGACCCAGCGCGAGCCCAGCGTGATGGAGCGGCGCGAGGTCGAGCGTGGGCCAGCGCGCCTCGAGCGCGACGACGCGCTCGATCACGATCGCGAGGAGCATCGCCTCGAGCGCGTAGACCTCCGGGCGAACGGCCTGCAGCCAGAACCCGTACGAGAGCGTCGCGAGCCAGCTCGCGCCCACGGCGGTGGGCAAGACGACGAGATCGTGCCGCACGCCCTGCGCGCGCAGCGTCGTCACCACCGCGCGGTGGAAGAACATGCTCGCGATCGCCGCGCAGCTCGCTTGCCCCACGGCGACGCGGAACGCGAGCGGACCGATCGGCAGGTACGCGAACGCGCGCGACACGATCGACGCGAGCGGATGCCCCGGCGGATGCGCGATGTCGAGATCGACGCCCGCCGCGAGCAGCTCCCCGCTGTCGAGCCAGAACGCGAAGCCCGATGCCGTGGCGACGTATGCGAAAAACGGCACGAAGCCCGCGAGCGTCAGCGCCACGCGATCCAAGCTGCCGTCTCGATCTCCGCGCACGAGCGCCATCGGGCGCGCATCGTACAGCGTTGAACGATCCCGCGCCCCGCCTGGGCGAACCCCTCCTCGCGTTCTCGAGCTGCGTTTGGCGATGGAGCAGAGCGCCGTACCTCACGGGCGTCTCCTCGCGATGAACCTCGCCGGCCGCGTCGGAAAGGAGAGAGGCAGACGCGACGCGGCCGTGCCTCACGGATGCGCCCGTCGCGACGCGAGCCTCCAGGCCTCGACGATCGACACAGAAGAGCCCGCACGAGCGCGCTCTCCATCTGCGTTGCGCGACAGGCGTCACGTGTCGCCCAGTCCTCTCATCGATCGAGCGCCGACGCTTGCCTGCATCAGAGACGTGGACTCCTCGATCGAGATCGGCCGCCACGCGGGTGTCACGCGAGGGCGAGCGTCCGGTTCATCGAGACGGAGACGAGCCACGCGAGGTCTCCACGCAAGTGAGGGCCGCGACGACAGCTCCGCCCAGCTTCTCTCCGTAGAACGCCGAGAAG
>CAZCVE010000047.1:46878-70670 GCA_964502175.1 uncultured Sandaracinaceae bacterium | reverse complement strand
GCGTCGGCGCAAGCGCCTCTTGCGCGTGCGCACGAAGCGGCGCGGCGCCCGCGCGCACGAGGAGCACGAGCGCCGCGACACGAGCGAGCGAGCCGCTCACCAGGTCACGGACACGGGAACGTCGCATTCAGGCGCGTGATGATGCCATCGACGTCCATCGCCGCAGGGTCCATCGCGATCTGCGCGAGCACGAAGTCCGCGTCCGCGGCGCTGTGCTCCCGGAGCGTGCGGTCGTAGAGCGACGCGCGCGCCGGGTACATGATCGAGACGCCCATCGAATCCGTGATCGTGCGCATCGGCACCGGCGCGAGGATCGTGCGGAGGAACGCGAGGTGGTAGCGCTGCGTGTCGCCCGTCGTGGTGCGCATCTGCTCGAGGCGATCGATGAGGAGCTGCGCGAAGCCGAAGTCGACCGCGTCGTCGACCTGCTCGTGCGCACGCTCGTAGAGCGCGCGGTGCGAGAGGAGATCCGGCATGTCGTAGGCCGGCAGCGGAGGCGGCGTGCCGCTCGTGTCGATGTCACGCCAGCAGCGGACCGCGAGGATCCCGTCGAGGATGCGCGTGTGCGCGTCCTCGTCGAGCGAGCGGATCTCGCGCGCGAGGCCGATCTCCATGTCGAGCGTGGCCGTGCGCTCGCGTCCAGCCGTGTAGTACGCCCAGCCCGAGTCACAGTCGACGCGGTTGCCGTCGTTGCCGGCGTAGAGGAACGCGCACGTGTTCGTCTCCTTGTAGATGCTGATCGCGGTGAACCAGAGGAGCGCCGCTTCGATGCGGGCCGCGTAGAGGCGTGCCGGCTCGCTCGCGTCTCCGGTCGCGCCGCGCTGGAGCATGTCGAGCACGATCGGGTTCAGCGTCGCGGGGCCAGCGCAGAAGAGCGGATCGGCGCGCCAGCTCGCCTCGCTCTGGCAGATGCGGCCGGTGCCCATCGCACTCGCGACGGGGAAGTGGAGATCGTAGCGGCGCGCGACGCGCGAGCCGATGCCCTCGGCCGTCGCGTACTGTGCGCGCGCGTCCATGAAGGCCATCGCGCTCGGATCCGTCGTCGGATCGAAGAGCAGGTTCGCCATCGCCTCGTACTGCTCCATGCGCGCGATCGAGCTGATGCTCGTGCCGATGCGCGGATAGGTCGCAGAGCCCGAGACCGCGGGGCACGCGTAGTCCGCGCTGCCGGGGTAGTCGGTCGCGAGCGGCATGCACGGCGGCACGAACGCGTCGGGCGGCGAGTACGCGTCGGGGATCACGTAGGCGTCGTCGGCGTACGCATCGAACGGGCTGAACGCGTCTTCGTTCGCGTCGGGCATGACGAACGCGTCGGGCACCACGAACGCGTCGGGCGCCACGAAGGCGTCGGGCACCACGAACGCGTCGGGCGCCATGGGGTCGAACGCATCGGGCGGGAGGGCCGCGTCCGTCACCGGCGGAGGGTTGGATTCGCAGCCAGACGCGAGCAGACCCGCGACAGCCAGAGGGAAGAAGACACGTGAGGAAGAGGGCATGGGGCGAAAATCCCCCGAGGTGCCTGTTCTCCTCAATCCGGGGAAACCCGCGATCCTCTGAGAAAACTCGCAGGGGCGCTCCATGGGAGCCCTCGCGCGGCCTCAGGCACCGCAGCGCACGAAGCGCACGAGGCCACCCTCGAGCGCGACCGCGACCACGCCGTTCGCGTCGCTCGCGAGCGCGGGGCGTGTCGCGCCGGAGAAGACGAGCGGTGCTCCGAGCGTGCGCGCGCCGCCTTCACCGACGGTGATGGACCGTACGCGCACCTCGTGCGGAGCGTCGGCGGCTGCGGCGGACGGCGCCTCGCTCGCGACGATCGCGTCCGTCGCGCGAGAGATCGCGCGAACCGTGAGCGGCTGTCCGTAGCCGAGCCCCGGCACCACACCGTCGGGTGCGTCCGTTCCGCCGAGCTCCACGACGCCCACCGCGCGCGTCGCGAGGTTGCCTACGGCTGCGTAGATCCCGAGCTCGCGGCCACCGGCGCGCGCGATCGCGAAGCTCGGAGGCTCCGCCGAGAGGTTGATCGGACGTGCGACCGCTGCGTCGCCCGGCATCACGTCCTCGTCGAACGACACGCGGTGGATCACCGACAGCGCGACGCGCGCGTCGATGAAGAAGAGCTCGCTCGATCCGCTGGCGCTCGGCGCGAAGAGCGGGTGCGCGCCCATGCCCGCGCGGGGAGAGACGTCGTGCGTGCCGATCACCTCACCGTGCAGATCGACGCGCACGAGGTGCATGCGCATCGCGGTGCGCGGTGCCTCACCGGCGGTCGTGTTCTCCGGGATCGCGATGGTGGCTGCGATCACGCGCTGCGCGCCGACACGCGCGAGCGCGGGCGAGAAGCGCAGGTCGGCCGAGGCGAGCCCGAGATCGATCACGCGCGCCGCGGGGCGCGACGGATCGAGGAAGGTCGCGCGCACGGCGCCGGTGCCGTCGATGAACGCCACGCCGAGCTCGGCCGCCGCCTGGCCTGCGCCTGAGGCGAGCGCGAGCGCGGGCGCGACGCGGCGGTTCGTGACGGGCGCGGTCACGGGGATCGACACCACGAGGCGCGGCGCCGAGCCAGCGACGAGCTCGACGACGGAGACCTGCTCGCCGCCGCCGTCGAGCGGCTCGTAGGCCGCGAGATAGAAGCGATCGCTCGCGGCGACGATCGAGAACCCGCTCGAGCGTGGCAGCACGCGCAGCGGAGCGTCGGCGACCTCGGCGCACACGCCGCGCGCGAGCGTCGGCGTCGAGAGCGCGCTCGGTCGAGCGTCGAGGACCTCGTCGTCACGCACCGGGGCCGCGAGATCGGCGAGCGGATCTCCCTCGCCCGGATCGACGGGGGTCGTCTCGGGCGGGGTCGTCGCCGGTGGAGGCGTCGTCGTCGTCTCGGGCGGCGCGCTGCTGGGATCGGGTTCGCTGGTCGGATCCGGCGCGCGGCTCGGATCGGGTGTCTCGCCCCCACAGGCGGACAGCGCGAGCGAGGCGAGCGCGAGCGCTCCGGGGAGGAACCGTCGAGTGATCGTCACGCCGCGATCCTACGTCACCGTCGCGCGACGATCCCCCTGAGCGTGCGCGCGATCTCGCCGACGCCCGGATCGCGCAGGATGCCCAAGTGATCGCCCGACACGCCGTGCACCGGTGTGTCCGCGCGCACGAGGCCCGTCCAGCCCATGTCCCAGCGAACGCGCTCGCCGCCCTCTCCGAGACCGTCGCGCGCGCGAAAGATCACGACGCGCCCAGGGTACGGCGTGATCACCGCGTCGTACGACTCGGCCGCTGCCTTCAGCGCCCCGTCGCGCACGGCGACGACGTCGGGCGCTCGCTCGGTCACCTGCTCGCCGCGGATGCGTCTCACCTGCGCCTCGACCTTCTCCGCACGCCTTCGAACCGCGGAGAGCAACGCATCCGAGCCTTCGCGCAGCTTGCCGAGCCCCGCGCGCGCGCGATCGGTCCACGCGAGCTCCTCGAGGCCGCGCGGCAAGATCGTGTCGAAGAGCACGAGCACGCGCACCTCTTCGCCGCGCGCCGTGAGCTGCTGCGCCATCTCGTACGCGAGGAGACCGCCGAACGAGACGCCACCGAGCACGTATGGGCCCCGAGGCTGTGCTCGCCGGATCAGCGTGACGTAGTCGCGCGCCATCGCGATCACGTCGAGCATCGCAGCCCCGCGGATCGCGTCCGTCTCGATCGGGAGGAACGCGCCGTACACGGGCCGGTCGACCTCCATCGCGCGCGCGAGCGGCCCATAGAGCTGCACGCCGCACACGCAGAAGAACGGAAGCTCGCCCTCGATCTCGACGCGACGCGGGTTCAAGCGCACGAGCGTCGGTGCCTCGACGCTCGCGCTCGAGAGGGCCTCTGCCAGCGCACGTACGCTCGGGTGGAGAAAGAGCGTGGCGAGCGAGAGCGCGAGCTGCGGGCGCTCGCTCGTGAGCCGCGCGAGCAGGCGAAGGGCGAGCAGCGAGTGACCGCCCATCTCGAAGAAGCTGCGATCGAGCTCGACGTCGTCGCGACCGAGCACGTGCGCGAACACGGGCCGCAGCCACGCCTCGAGATCGTTGCGAGGCTCGTCGTTCGTGCGCGGAGAGGCTTCGCGCAGCGCGCGCGTCGCGCGCACCACGAGCTCATCGCGATCCACCTTGCCCGTCGCGGCGAGCGGAAGCTCCGAGAGGGCGACGAACCGTGAAGGGACCATCACCGAAGGAAGCCGCTTCGCGACGGCGCTCCTCAGCGTCTCGAGGTCGAGCGGAGCTCCCGCGGTCGTGACGAAGGCGACCAGCGCGCGCGCCTCGGCCTCGCCCGCGAGCACCACGACCGCATCGCTCACGTTGCGCTGCGTGAGGATCGCGCTCTCGATGTCGCCGGGCTCGATGCGGTGTCCGCGCAGCTTGATCTGTCGGTCGACGCGGCCGAGGAAGACGAGCTCACCCCGGCGCGTGAGCTTCACGAGGTCACCCGTGCGGTACGCGAGCCGATGGACGTCGTCGGTGCGGGCGAACGGATCGGCGACGAACGCGGCATCGGTCGCTTCGGGCCGCGCGAGGTAGCCGCTCGCGACCTGCGGACCCGAGAGCCACAGCTCGCCGGGCTCTTCGATCGACGCGAGCGCGGGCGCGACGACGACGCCCTCGGCGGCCTTGCGAACGCGCGCTGGCGCGTCGAGCGCGCGCACCACGTACGCACGACACGCCCCGAACGGTCGACCGATCGGGAGCTCCGTGCGGCCATCCGCCGGCACGCCCGCGGCGCGCACGTCGCACAGCACGGACGTGATCGTGACCTCGGTCGGCCCGTAGCCGTTCACGAAGCGGGGTGGCGTCCGACCCTCGCCCTCGGCGCGCTCGATGGCCGCGCCGAAGCGCGCCCAGCTCTCGGGCGACGGACGCTCGCCGCCCACGATCACGAGGCGCACCGCGTGCGGCAGATCGACGCCGCGACGCTCGAGGTGAACGAGAAGCTCGTGGAGAAACGCCGACGGCAGGTTGAGCACGGTGACGCCGGCGCGCGCGACGTCGCGCACGAACGCGTCGAGATCGTGCGCGATCTCTTCGGATCGCAGCACCACGCGCCCGCCTGCGACGAGCGTCGGCACCACCTCTTCGATCGAGACGTCGAAGCCGAGCGACGTGAACTGGAGCACACGATCCGTGGCGGTGAGGCCGTAGTGCTCGATCGCGCCGTCGACGTGGGCCGCGAGCGCGCGGTGCGAGATCCGCGAGCCCTTGGGGCGTCCCGTGGTGCCCGACGTGTAGAGCAGATACGCGAGCGGCTCGCGCGCGCTCTCGAGCTCCACGTCGAGCATCGCGCTCTCCGACGTGCCCGGCGGCAGCGGGTGGTCCCACGCATCGTCGACGTCGATGAGCTTCGCGCGGAGGAGCGACCGACGCGCCAGCTCGCGCGTGGTGCGGTCCGTGATCACGACGGGCTGCCGCGCCGCGCCGCTCTCCAGCACGTCGTCGTGCACCGCGCGCAGCCGCTCCTCGGGCCAGCTCGGATCGAGCGGCACGTACACGCCCTCGGCGATCCACGCGGCCCAGAGCGCCGCGACCCAGTGGATCGAGCGCGGCAGCAGCACGAACACGATCTCTTGCTCGTGCACGCCAGCGCCCGTGATCGCCGCACCGAGACGCCGCGTGCGCTCGAGCAGCTCGCGGCGCGAGATCTCCATCCCGCGCCCGTCACGCAGCGCGATGTCGTCGCGTCGACCGCGACCGAGCGCGGTGAAGCGCTCCACGATGGAGAGCGTCTCGGGCCGCGCTTGGCGATCGGCGAACGGCCCGCGCGCCCAGCCCGCCATGCGCTCCGCCTCGCCTGGAGCGAGGATGGCGATCTCGGCGAGCGCGCGCCGATCGTCTTCGCGCGCCGCGCGACCGAGCGCCTCGATCGCCGCGGCGACGTGCTCGAGCAGGAGCTCCGCGTCCGGTGAGGCCAGCGCGTGCGCGTCGTGCTCGAGGACCAAGCGCAGGCTGGTGTCGTCTTGGTAGGCGGCGAGCACGAGCGGAAAGTCGCTGCGCTCGTGGAGCGTGAAGCGTCGCGCCGCGTTGAGCGCGCTCCGCGCACGCATCGCCGCGTCGAGGTCGTAGCGCTCGATCACCACGAGGGAAGAGAGCGACACGCCCGCGCTCGCGAGCACCTCCGTGAGGGGCGTGTGATCGTGCTCGCGCAGGGCTCGGTTCTCGTTGAACACGTGCGCGAGGAGGCTCGCGGCGCTCTCGCGCTGCTCGACCCGCACGCGCAGAGGGAGCGTGTCGACGAGGCAGCCCACCACCGACTCGACGCCGTCGATCGAGGGCAGACGCCCCGATCGCGTGGTCGCGAAGAGCACGTCACCCACGCGCCCGCGACGCGCGAGCACCCAGGCCCAAGCGGCTTGGATGAGGTTGGCCACCGAGACGCCAGCTCGCTCTGCGCCGGCGAGCGCGCCGCTCAGATCGGCCATCTCGAGCGCGCTCTCGCACGGCGCGCGCAAGGCCACCGACGCGCGGGCGAGCGGCACCGGGGTGCTCGAGGCTCCCTCGAGCTTCTTCGCGAAGTACGCGTGGCTCGCGGTGCGATCCGTCGCGGCGATCACGCGACAGTAGTCGCCGAACGAACGACCGACCTCGCGCGTGACCTCGAGCCCGTCGATGTGATCGAGCGCCTCCTCGAGCACGCGCCGGTAGGACCGACCATCGAGGAGCGCGTGATGGAAGCTCCACACGATCACGTCGCCGGTGTGCGCGTCGTGCTCGGCGCGCGCGAGCAACGCGACGCGATGGAGCGGCGGTCTCGACGTGTCGAAGCCGGCCGCGCGATCGCTCGCGAGCCAGCGCGAGAGCGACGTGTCCCCAGCCAACACCTCGCAGCGCGCCGCGAGCGGGACCTCGCGCACGATCTCCTGGAGCAGCGCGCCGTCGGCCTCGGCGCCCTCCCAAGAGAACGCGCTGCGGAGCACGTCGTGGCGCGCGTGCACCGACGCGAACGCCGCGCGCACGCGCTCGAACGTGATCGGTGACTCGAGCTGGACGACGAGCTGCTCGAGCTCCACGCCGCGCGACGGATCGCGCAGCGCGTTGACGACCATCCCCGCCTGCGTGGCTGTCGGACGGAATGCGTCGAGCCGCTCACTCGCGAGCGCCCTCGAGCCCTGTTCCGGAGACTTCACTCGAACCCCGCGCGAACCGTACGCGATCGAGCGCGAAGCGATCCACGAAAAGGTTAGACGCCGTGGAGCGCGAGCCAAGCGAGCGCGAGCGACACGATCCCGATCACCACGGCCCCGAGCGCGATCCACCGCGTCGCCGTGGCGCGCGTGTGCTGCCCAGGTGTCCAGCCCAGGATCGTGAGGGCTCCCTCGCTGTACGCCCCATCGCGATCCGGGGGTGTGCTGCGGAGCGCGAGGACCACGCGATCGATCGCGCCGTCGTCGACCGTGGCGGGCAGCGGCCGCGCGGTGATGGCGTGGACGATCGCGACCAGGGCGCGGTGATCGTCGCGCGGCTCTCGAACGCCTCCTTCGCGACCGAAGCCCTCGGTCACACGGCTGGCGCGCGGCGCGCCGATCGCGTCGATCCCCTCGTGGTCCATGAGGATCGCGCGCGTCCCGAGCACGATCACGTTGTCCGGCGAGAGATCGCCGTGCGTGACGCCACACGCGTGCAGCGCGTCGAGCGAAGCGAGCAGTCGCGCCGCGACTGCGATCGCGTCCGTGTCGCTCGTCGGCTGTCCGCGCTCGATCTGCGAGCCCAGCGTGTCGCCGGGGACGAGCGGCATGATCACGAACGGCGTGCCGTCGTCGTCGGCGCCGAGATCGAGGATGGGCACCATCACGTCGGCGCCGACGCGATCGGCGATCGCGCGACCGCGCTCGAGGCTCGGCAAGAGAGACGCGTCGAATGCGCGGTGGACATGGAACGACTTCAGCGCGACCTCGGCGCCCGTCGTGAGGTCCGTCGCGCGGTGCACGGTGCTCGAGCCGCCCTTCGCGATGCACGCGCCGCGACGGTACCGGCCGCCCACCGTCATCGAGAGGCCGAACGGTGTCTTGCGCCGCGCCGAGCTCGTGTCGCTCGACTCGGCGGGCGCTCCACCTCGGCTCGCCGGCTCGACCATGAAGACGTCGAGCTTAGGGCTTCGTCCCCGAGAAAGGGATGTTCGTCGCATCGGCATGCCGAGCGGCCGGTTCATGGCTAGAACCCGCAGCGATGCGCGAGCGTCTCATCCTCCTCGGCCGTTCTCCCGCGAGCGGACCCTCTGCCCCCGCCGAGCCCACCGGCCCCGCCGTGCCGGACTGGCAGCAGTGCGATCCGCGCGAGATCTCCGAGGCCCTGACGCGCGCGCTCGCACGGCCGTCGGGCGGTTGGGTCGTGCTCGACGCGACGCGCACGATCCAGAAGGGGCCGCGCAAGTACGTCGTCCAGGGCCGCGAGCTCGTCGCGTGGTGGTGCAAGAAGCCTGGCCACGAGGGCACGCGCGTCGGTCCCGATCACTGCCCGCACATGGGCGCGGAGCTCAGCAAGGGCTCGGTCGATCGTGAGGGTCGCATCGTGTGTCCGTGGCACGCGCTGCCGTTCTCGGGCGACGCGGCGAAGGGCACGTTCCGACCTCTGTCGACCTTCGACGACGGAGTGCTCAGCTGGGTGCGCGTGCCCGAGCTCGCCACGGCGCACGATCCGCTGACCGATCGCCCCGTGGTGCCGACGCGCCCCGCGCGCTTCCTCGACGCCGTGATCCGGATGGAAGCGCGCTGCGAGCCGCGCGACGTGATCGCGAACCGCCTCGATCCGTGGCACGGCGCGCACTTCCACCCGCACAGCTTCTCGAACCTGCGCGTCGTGGATCGCGGCCCCGATCACATCACCGCGCGCGTCGTCTATCGCATCGCGCCGCTCGTCGGCATGGAGGTCGACGCTCGCTTCGACTCCCCCGATCCCCGCACGATCGTGATGACGATCGTCGCAGGTGAAGGCGTGGGCTCGATCGTCGAGACGCACGCGACCCCCATCGGCGAGGGCCGCACGGCGATCGTCGAGGCCACCCTGGCGACCAGCGAGCGAGGCGCCGTGATCTCGTGGCTGCCCTCGTTCGGGCGCGTGCTGCGCCCGATGGTCGAGGCGCGCGCGCGCAAGCTCTGGATCGACGACGCCGACTACTGCGAGCGCACCCACCAGCTGCGAACGCAGAAGCAGAGGACGCAGCCCGCTCCGGCGCAGACCCCCGCGGTCCAGCCACAGCGCGGGTGGAGCGATCCGAAAGAGTGACGGACCCGTCCTCGTCCGGGCACGATCTCGGCAGGTCCACTTTCCTTCCCTTCTGACCTGCGAGATCCCCGTGACCCAGACGCCGCATTACCTCCGCTTCGCCCGCTCGCTCGCCCTCGTCCATGGGGCCCTCGTCGGTGGCTCGCTCGTGGTCGGCTGCGGCACGACGAACACGCCCGCCGACGCGTTCACGCCTCCGAGCCCCGACGCGTTCGTGTCGAGCGACGACGCGTTCGTGAGCCCCAGCGACGACGCCTTCGTCGCGACCGACTCGCCGATCGTCATGGCCGACGACACGGGCACCGTCCCGAACGACGCCTACGACATGTGCGCCGCGTGCATCTGCATCGGCCCGGGTGGCGGCGGCGGTGGCGACGACGCGGGCCCGCCCGACTGCAACACGGTCCCCGGCTCCGAGATCTGCTGCGCGGCGATCGGCCCACTCTCTCCCCCTGACCTCGCGGTGTGACGATGACGATCCCCCACTACCTCCGGTTCGCGCGCTCGCTCGCCCTCGTCGGTGGGGCGTCGCTCGTCGGCTGCGGCAGTGCCACGAACACGCCCGACGACGCGTTCACACCGCCGACCCCCGACGCCTTCTTCTCCGCCGACACGGAAGGTCCGCCCGACACCGGGGCCGACGCGCCGAGCGTGACGAGCGACGACGCCTACGTGCCGCCTGGCGTCGATGCGTACGTCGCGAGCGCCGACGACGCCTACGTGGCGCCCAACGACGGCGGCCCCGTCGAGCCCGACGCGTTCGACGTCTGCACCACGTGCATGTGCTCGGGCTTCGCGCCGTTCGACGCGGGCACCGACGCGGGGCTTCCTGCCTGCGAGAGCACGCCCGGCGGCTTCGCCTGCTGTGCGGCGATCGGCCCGCTGTCTCCCCCCGACCTCGCCGTGTGAAGGCGGCCCCCCGACCTCGGCAGGCCATGTGAAGCTCCCGATCCGATGACGAATCGGCTCCCGGCCACGTTGACGGCCACACCCTCGAGCACCCCGCTCGCGGACGAGTCGCGCGCCTACGATCGCGCGCTCGATCGCATCGCGCCGAGCCAGCACGTGTTCGACGCGAGCCGCTACTCGCCCGAGGCCGTGCGCACCGTCGCGCAGCAGTGGCGCTACCGCATGGCCTTCGAGCATCGCTCCTCGATGGTCTTCTCGCAGCTCGCGCAGCAGCTCTACGAAGCGAACGCGAGCCTCGACGCGAAGATCGTCATGCTGCGCATGGCGAGCGACGAGCTCCGCCACACGGGCACGTGCGCCGCCGTGATCGAGGCGCTCGATCCGAGCGGCGGCGCGCCCGGCAGCGGCACGGCCAGCGTCGAGGTGGATCTCGAGGTCGCGCCGCTCGCGCGCCACGGCAACGCCACCCCGAAGGAGCGCGCGCTCCGCAACGTCATCTACACGACGTGCATGAGCGAGATGGTCGCGTGCGCGCGCTTCGTCGCGACGCTCGATCGCACGACCGATCCGTTCCTGCGCGACGCGATGCGACGCCTCCTCGCCGACGAGGTGCTGCACGGACAGTTCGGCTTCCACTACCTCGCGTCCGAGCGCGAGTGGCTCGCGTCGCACGACACCGAGCGCGCCTCGATCGAGCGCTTCCTCGTGCACGCGTTCGCGGTGATCGAAGAAGAGCTCGCGCCCGAGCCGCCGTTCGCCGAGCTCTCGGACGAAGCGAAGTCCCTCGGCGCCGACGACTTCGCCCTCGCGCGCGAGGTCTTCTACGGGACGATGGAGCACGCGATCGTGCCCGGCCTCGAGCAGCAAGGCCTCGACGCGGGGACGAGCTGGAAAGCCCGCAAGCGTCTGGCGTGATCCCACGGGCTCCGGTCGACTGAGGTCGCGAGTTGGGGCTCACAGGCCGCGGCTCATCGCCCCCACGTACGAAGTTTTCACACAGTGGATCCAAGGATCGTGTTGATCTGGGCCTCGGAGCCCGTGCAACATCGGCCTTGGAGACGTCTTCGATGAACGAACAGCTTGGAAACGGGGGCGGCAGACTACAGGGCATGTCCGGAGGGGGACCGCCGGGACCGGGTGGCCCTCCGGGACCGCCGGGACGCGGCGGTGAGCGCGTCATCCCGTTCGGCAAGTACCTGCTCGTCGACCGCATCGCGGTCGGAGGCATGGCCGAGGTCTACACGGCGAAGTCGTTCGGCGTGGAGGGCTTCGAGAAGATCCTCGCGATCAAACGAATCCTGCCGACGATGGCCGAGGATGAAGACTTCATCCAGATGTTCATCGACGAGGCGAAGATCGCGGGGCAGCTGACCCACGCGAACGTCGTCCCGATCTACGAGCTCGGAAAGATCGGCGACTCGCACTACATCGCGATGGAGTACGTCTGGGGCAAGGATCTGCTCCAGATCATGAATCGCTTCCGCAAGATGCGGAAACAGATGCCTGCCTCGATGGGCGCGTGGATCGGGGCGAAGATGTGCGAGGGCCTCGACTACGCGCACCGCAAGAAGGATCGCAGCGGCCGTCCGCTCGGGATCATCCACCGCGACGTGAGCCCGCAGAACTGCCTGGTCTCGTACGAGGGCCAGGTGAAGATGATCGACTTCGGCATCGCGAAGGCCGCGTCGCGCAACACCAAGACGCAGGCCGGCGTGCTCAAGGGCAAGTTCGGCTACATGAGCCCCGAGCAGGTGCGGGGCCTGCCGGTCGATCACCGCTCGGACATCTTCGCGGTGGGCACGTGCCTCTACGAGATGCTCACGACCGAGCGTCTCTTCGTGGGCGAGAGCGACTTCTCCACGCTCGAGAAGGTGCGCAACGCGCAGGTGCCCGCGCTCTCGCTGCAGGTCCCCGACATCCCGAAGGAGCTCGAGGACATCGTCATGAAGGCGCTCGCGCGGGACGTCGAGAACCGCTGGCAGAGCGCGGCCGAGATGCAGGAGGCCCTGCAGCGCTTCATCGCGCGCGAGCGTCCGCCGTTCGGTACCTCGAAGCTCGCGGCGTGGATGCGCACGGCGTTCGCGCCCGAGATGGCGAAGGAGAAGTCGCGCCTCGACTCGTTCGCGAAGATCGGTCCGCCTGCGCCGCCGCCCGTGGTGGCGCAGCGTCCGATGGTCGCTGTGAAGCCGCCGCCGAGCGAAGACGACGAGCCCGAAGAGCTCGCGGGCGAAGCCACCATGATGACCGCCTCGCCGTTCGAAGACGGCGGCGGTCACAGCGGCGGCGGGCACGACGAGATCCTCGAGCAGGCCACGCAGATCTTCTTCTCCTCGGACGAGGTGCAGGACGTCGAGCCCGTTCGACCCACGATGGCCGCTGCGCCTGCGGGCGCCGTGCCCGCGCCGCGGATGGGCGGCGGTGCGGTCGTGCAGGCACCGCCGCGTCCGGTGGGCCTGCCGCCGCCGGGTGGGATGAGGCCGCAGCCGATGGTGTCCGTCGGTGGGCCTCCGCCTGCCGCCGCGCCCGCGCCGCAAGGCGGACCGAGCGTGCAGGTCGCCGGCATGAGCGGCTATCCGTCGCCGCCGATGCAGCAGCAGCCGCAGTACGGCGCACCCCCGATGCAGGCGCAGATGGGCATGCAGCAGCCCGGCATGCACCCGGGCATGCAGCAGCCCGGCATGCAGCAGCAGCCCGGGATGCACGCGGGCATGCAGCAGCCGCCCGGCATGTACCCCGGCGTGCAGCAGCCCGGCATGCAGCAGCCCGGCATGCAGCAGCCCATGCAGCAGCCCGGTATGCAGCAGCCGCCGGGTATGCAGCAGCCGCCGGGTATGCAGCAGCCCTTCGGCGCGCCGCCGCCCCCTGCGGTGCCGCAGCGCACGGACACGATGCAGCTCCAGTCGCCTCCGTCTGCGTTCGCGCAGCCTGGCGTGGGACCGGCGCCCGAGCGCAAGTCGCGTCGCGGCTTGGTCGGCTTCTTCGCGGTCGCCGCGATCGGCCTGCTCGGCGTGGGTCTCTTCGGCGGGTACTGGTTCTTCCTCCGCGGTCCCGGCATCGGAACGATCGAAGTGCGCGCGGTGCCCGCGGAGGCGGCGACCGCGCAGGTGTCGCTCGACGGTCAGCCGCGCGGTCACGCGCCGATCCGCATCGAAGGCGTGCTCGCGGGTGAGCACGTGCTCGTGCTCAGCCAGCCGGGCTTCGTCGACGTGACGCGTCCGGTGACCGTGACCGAGAACGGCACCGTCGCGCTCGACGTCGCGCTGAGCGCCAACCCGGCCGCAGCGCTCGTCGCGGCGGCCGCGGTGATCCCGCCGCCGGTTCCGATCCCTGCGCCGCTGCCCGCGGGAGCGGTCAGCACGATCGTCCCCGCGGTCGATCCCGCGGTCGTTCCTCCCACAGCCGACCCCGCGCTCGCGCCTGCGCCCGTGCCTACGACGACCACGACGCCCGCACCACCGCCCGCGACGACCGCGCCGCCAGCGACGACAGCGCCGCCAGCGACGACCACCCCCGCGCCCGCCCCTGCGGCGACGACCACCCCCGCGCCCGCGACGACGTCGGCACCGCCGCCCGCGACGACGAGCCGCGGCTCGTCGGGCTCGTCGGGCTCGAGCGGTTCGGGCACGGCGACGACCACGCGCACTGGCTCGGGGTCCAGCGGATCGAGCGGATCCAGCGGGTCCTCGGGCTCCGCGACCGGCCGTCGTGCGACCCCGACGCCGGCCGAGCCTGCCACGCCACCGACCACCGGACGCCGTCCCACGCGCGAGCCCAGCGGGTCGTCCGGATCGAGCGGATCGAGCGGATCGGGCTCGACCACTGCGCCGAGCCGCGGCGGTGGCGCTGCGAGCGCGGCTGCCGGTCAGGGCACGCTCCAGATCCAGACCTTGCCCTGGGCGCGCGTCTTCATCGACGGGCGTGACACGGGCCGCAACACGCCGGTGCGCGAGCTGCGCGTCCCTGCGGGCAGCCACCGCATCGGCCTCCGCACGGCAGACGGCCGCATGACGGAGCTCACCATCTCGGTCCCTGCCAACGAGACGGTCCGCATCGTTCGTCAGCTCTGACGGGCGGACCCTCACCGCGCTGATCGGGAACGGAGGCCTCGAGCGACGGCTCGGGGCCTTCGTCGTTCCGTCGCGCGATCGATGCGCTACAAACACGCGCATGACCGAGCACCGACAACCTGCGGAGTGGGACGCGCACGACTCGGTGTGGCTGGCGTGGCCGAGCCACGCCGAGCTCTGGGGCGAAGACGCCTTGATGGACGCGCAGGCCGAATTCGCAGAGCTCTGCGAGACGATCGCCGATCCCGACGACGACGGCCTGCCGCGCGGCGAGCGCCTCGAGATCCTCTGTCGCAACGAGGCCGACGAGCGGCTCGCGCGCTGGAAGCTGCAGGCGTTCGGCGCGCGCTTCCATCGCGCGCTCTACGGCGACATCTGGTGCCGCGACTCGCTGCCGATCTTCGTGAAGGGTCACACGGCTCAGGTCCACGCCGCGTCGTTCCGCTTCAACGGCTGGGGAAACAAGTACGATCTGCCCGGTGATCGCGAGCTGTCTGGCGTGGTGGCGAGCGTCTCGGGTCGTCCGCGCCTCACGCACGGCTTCGTGCTCGAGGGTGGCGCGGTCGAGCCGGACGGTGAGGGCACGGTCCTCACGACCAAGCAGTGTCTCCTCAACCCGAACCGCAATCCGTCGATGTCTGCCGAGGAGATCGAGCGCGCGGTCGCGGGCGCGCTCGGCGCGGAGAAGGTGCTGTGGATCACCGAGGGCTTGCTGAACGATCACACCGACGGCCACATCGACACGATCGCGCGCTTCGTCGCGCCCGGACGCGTGGTGTGCATGGCGCCTTCGGGCGACGCCGATCCGAACCGCGAGATCCTCGAGACGATCGCGAGCGAGCTCGCCGCGATGACCGACGCGCGTGGTCGCAGGCTCGAGGTGATCCGCATCCCGTCGCCCGGTCGTGTGCTCGACGAAGATGGTGTGGTGATGCCCGCGAGCTTCGTGAACTTCTACATCGCGAACACGACCGTGATCGTGCCGACGTACGGCACGCCGTGGGACGACGCCGCGGTGGCCTCCCTCGCGCCGCTGTTCCCAGGCCGTCGCGTAGTCGGCAAGAGCGCGCGCACGATCCTCGAAGGCGGCGGCGCGTTCCACTGCATCACGCAGCAGGTACCGCGCTGAGCGCTCGCGTGTAGGCTCGGGGCCGATGACGGTCCTCCACGAGTCCCCGCACGCCCGCCTCGAGCTCGACGCCGAGAAGAAGCTCGTGCGCTTCGTGAGGAGCGAGGTGCCGTTCGGCGAGCTCGCGGACGCGATCGCGATCTTCCGCCGGATCATCGACTCGAGCGCGACGATCGACCGCGCCCGACACGTGGTGTTGATCGACCTGCGTCGGGTGACGGGCAGGAACGACGAGGCCTTCGAGCAGGGCATCGCCGCGAGCCGCCGCGCGCTCTTCTCGCCCTTCGCGAAGCGCGCGACGCTCGTGCGCACGATGGCCGGCAAGCTCCAGATCCAGCGCCTCAACCGCACCGACACGATGAGCGCCGACGTCTTCGACGACGAGGCCGAGGCGATCGCCCACCTCCTCGCCTGACGCCGAAACCGCGATCACCCTCCAAACACCCCAAATTTTGGGGACGGTCCTGCTTCATTGCATTCCCGGAACTCCCTTGTGGGACAAGGCAACCAGCGTCGAGTGCCGCGCGGAGGGCCCGTCAGAGAGCCGATCGCCCACGTTTCAGAGACTTCTTCGCGGAATGCAATTAAGCAGGACCGTCCCGGTTTCCTTCCGCGGCTTCCTCCGCGGGAAACTTGCGCGCGCGATCAGGGGTGGGTTACGCGCGATCTCCATGCGCCCCCTCCGTGTCCTCTCGCTCGCTCTCGCGCTCACCATCGCGCCGCTCTCGCTCGTGGCCTGTGACGGCGCGACGACGCAGGTCGATGTTCGCTACTCGACGCCCGAGCACACGATCTCGACGCTCTTCTCCGCGTACGGCGTCGAAGATCTCTCGCAGGACGAGGTCCGCGATCGCATGGCGGGCAATGGTCGCTTCGAGCTGCGCGATCGCGAGACGTACCTCTCGTGCTTCGGCGATCTGCGCACGCCCACCGACGAAGGCCTCGCGGGCTTCGTCTTCGGTGGCCTCGCCGCGGGCAAGGACGATCTCGAGACCAGCATGGCGGGCGACGTCGCGACGGTCTCGCCGCGCCCCGGCTTCGACGTCGTGATGCACCGCGAGGACGATGGCCGCTGGCTCATCTCGCTCGACGAGAGCGTGCCCGCCGAGGTGCGCACGCGCCTCGGCATGGTCGCGGCCGACTTCGATCAGCGTCAGCGCCGCGGCCAGTCGACCGGCGCCGTCGTGCAGTGACGTATCCTCGCCGGATGCGCGCCCGCTTCGTCATCGGAGTCACGCTCGCTGTCGGGGTCGGCGGATGCGAGCCCGCGGCCCACGGAGCCGCCGACGCGCGCAACTTCGTCGTGCGTCGCCGAGCCGCGCGGCGATGGGTCGAGTTGCGACGACACGAACGGCTGCACCGTGAGCGATCGCTGTATGGCTGGGACATGCCGCGGTGCCCGCGTCGACGACTGCGTCGCGATCGCGACGCCTGCGTGCCCGCGCCCTCCGATGTTCACGTGCACGTGTCCGAGCGGCTACATGGGCAACGGCCGCCGCGGTGGGACGGGGTGCACGGACACCGACGAGTGCTCAACCAGCCCGGGGATCTGCGGCGTGGGGACGTGTCGGAACGAGGTCGGCAGCTATCGCTGCGAGTGTCCTTCCGGCTATCGCTTCGACGGCCGCACGTGCGTGGTCGACTGAACGATCAGAGCGCCTGGATCGCCGTGATCACTTCGTCCGCGTGCACGCCCGGGTCGACGTCCGGGAAGACGCGCGCGACGTTGCCCTGCGCGTCGACGAGGAAGCTCATGCGCGAGGCGAAGCCTGCGCGCACCGGCACGCCGTACGCGCGCGCGGCGGTCTCTTCGGGGTCGCTCAGGAGATCGAACGGCAGCGAGTGCTCGTCGTGGAAGCGGCGGTGTGACTCGACGTCGTCCGTCGAGACGCCGTAGACGACCGCGCCCGTGGCCTGCAGGCGATCCCACGCGTCGCGCAGCGCGCACGCCTCGGCCGTGCAGCCCGGCGTCGCGTCGCGCGGATAGAAGTACACGAGCACGGGATGGCCGCGGTGCTCGGAGAGCGTGCGAACACGACCCTCCTGCGACTGCAGCATGATCTCGGGCGCCGGGCTGCCGACCGCGAGGCTCGACGCGGCGGCTTCACCAGACTGCGATCCACCACACCCCGAGGCGGCACCGGAGAGGGGTGCGAGGCCGAGCGAGATCACGACGAGCGAGCGGGCGAGCGTGTTCGACATGAGCGAGAGGCTTGGGGCTCGCGAGCGTTTCGTCAACCGATGGATGTGGCGATGGATGTGGCGATGGATGCGGCATGGCCGCGACGTCGAAAGCGAGTAGGCCTCGGCGCATGAACGCTTCGACGTGGATCTTCGGCATGCGCGCGCTCCCCGACGACGACGGGATCCCGATGCACCTCGTGGTCTTCCTCGGGCACGAGGGCGTGATCGCCCACGAGCTCTACGACGAGCCGCCGAGCGACGCGCAGCTGCGCGCGCTCTACGACGAGGCGATCGACGGCAAGGACGACGAGGCGCCGCACCCCGCGCCGATGATCGTGCGCGTGGAGGACGGTCCGACCGCGAAGCGCGCGCGCGGCCTCTTCAAGCGAGGCGCGCGCGTGGAGATCGAGCGTCACGCCAAGGCCGCGATCGACGAGATGGTCGACGCTGTCGTAGCGAACGCCGTGGGCACCGACGTGTTCGCCGCGCTCCCCGACGCGTGGAAGGACGAGCTCGTGCTGCTCGGCGCCGCGCTCGACGAGGCCGCGCCGTGGGAGAAGCTGCCGGCCGCGCTGCTCCGCGCGTCGATCCCCGCGCTCGGCGTCGAGGACGCGCACGTGTACTTGACCGATCGCCACAGCGTGGGCTTCCTCGTCTTCGCGAGCGCCGACGATCACGCGCGCTTCCGCGACGCCGCGCTCTCGAAGGACGCGTCCACCGCGGAGGTCCCGCGCATCGCGGCGGTCGAGCTCGCGCTCGTCGCGCACGGGGACGAAGACGAGGTGCTCGTCGCGAACGTCGCCGTGCAGTCGTCCGAGGGCAACGAGCCCGCGACCGAGGCGGACGTGAAGCTCTGCGCGAGCCTCGCGCACCTCGTGATCGCCTACGTCGAGGCGGGCCGCGCGAGCCCCGAGCCCCGCGCGCTCGAGGTGCGCGTGCGCGAGGAGCAGGTGCGCGGAACCCTCACGTTCGTGGGCTGATCCGACGATCCGCCGCGCGTCACCCGAGCCACGGACGATCAGCCGAGCCCTGACGAATCAGCCGAGGTAGTGGACCGCGATCGCGAGGATCGCGAGCAGGCACCCGACGAGGAAGCCGATCTGCACCGGGTCGACCGCGATGCGACGAAGGAGCGCGGTCGCTGCGTCGGCGATCTTCGGATCCTTGCCGGTCGTCAGCGGCGTGAGGATCGCGCGCATCTCGGCGTAGTTGCCGAGGCGGTAGAGCACCAGTGCGCGACGCAGCAGATCGCCCTCGGGTGTGCCGGCGCCTGGGAGCTCGGGCTCGGGGAGGACGGCGGTGCGTGCTTCGGCTGTCGCGGGAGACGGTGCGCCTGCTTCGGAGGACGGCCTCGCTGACCCACCCCCGGCCCCTCCCTGCGGGAGGGGTGACTCCGGTGGGTTGGACCCGGGCTTCGTGTCGTCGTTCTCGTCGCTCATCGATCAATCCACCGGGTAAGGGGGCGACTGGGGGACATCGTTCGCGATCTCCCACGGGCTCGACCAGAGGCTCTGGCCTCCGTCGATGAGGAACGTCTGGCCCGTGACGTAGTCGGCGACGCGCGAGCACAGGTACACGACGAGGTGACTGACCTCTTCCTCACCGCCGAGGCGCTTGAGCGGGATCGACTTGCGCGCGGCCTCGAGGAACTCCTCGGGGTACTGCGCGGTGCCCGAGGTCTTGATCACGCCGGGCGCCACCGCGTTCACACGGATGCCGTGGCACGCCCACTCGACGGCGAGCGTCTTGGTGAGGTTCTGCACGCCCGCGCGCGCGGCGCCGGTGTGCACCATGCCGGGGAAGCCGCGCTCGACCTGCGCCGTGATGTTCACGATGCGGCCGCGCTTGTCGGGGATCATCGCGCCCGTCGCGACGGCGTGCGTCATCGTCCAGGTGCCGAGGAGGTTGTTCCTCACGACGGCCTCGAAGCCCTTGGGCACGATGTGCTCCGCGGGGCTCGGGAACTGTCCGCCGGCGTTGTTCACGAGGATCGTGATCTTGCCGAAGCGCTCCTTCACCGACGCGACGTAGGCCTGCACGTCCTCGACCTTGCGGATGTCGCACGTGCCCGCGTGCACCTCGATGCCCTCGGCCTCGAGCGCCTTCTTCGTGTCCTCGAGCGGCTCGGGACGACGACCGGCGATCGCGATCTTGCATCCGAGCTTGCCGAGCTCGCGCGCGACCGTGCGTCCGATGCCCGTGCCACCGCCGGTCACGATCGCGACCTCGCCCTCGAACAGACCCGATCGGAACAGCTGCTCCATGCGGCGGCCTCTCTATCACGCAGCGCCGGTCTTCTCACGCGCGCCCTTCTTCTCCACCTGACGTCGCGTCATGCTCGCGGGCCGTGTCGGACGACCCCACGCGCAGCCGAGGCGAACCGAAGAAGCGCGACGGCGATCTCTTGTCGGTCTTCGCGCTGAACGAGCTCGCGCGGAGCTTGCTCGAGCGGGGCGCGGCGCGCGTGAGGGTCCTCGGCGAGGTGACCGACGTCACGCGCTCGGGCGTGGGTCACCTCTACTTCACGCTCGGCGACGGACGCGCGCAGGTGAAGTGCATGATGTTCCGCACCGACCTCACGCGCGTGGCCCTCGGCCTCACGCCGGGCACGCGCGTGGAGGTGCAGGGCGGCCTCACGCTCTACGAGCCACGCGGCACCTACCAGCTGCAGGTCAGCGAGGTGATCGAGGTGGGCCTCGGCGCGCGCGCCGCGGAGGTCGCGCGCATCAAGAAGGCGCTCGCCAAAGACGGCCTGCTCGATCCCGGACGCAAGCGACCGCTGCCTCGCCATCCGGCCGTCGTCGGCGTCGTGACCAGCCGCGACGGCGCGGCGTGGCGCGACGTGGTGAAGGTGGCGCTCGATCGCTTCCCTGCGCGCCTCGTGCTCGTGCACGCGCTCGTGCAGGGCGCCGACGCGCCCGAGCAGATCGTGCGCGCGCTCGCGGAGGTGCAGCGCTTGAAGCACCTCAGCGTGATCGTGCTCGCGCGCGGCGGGGGCGCGAGCGAAGACCTCGCTGCCTTCGACGACGAGCGCGTCGCGCGCGCGGTCGCCGCCACGCGCGTGCCGATCGTGACGGGCGTCGGCCACGAGATCGACGTCACGCTCGTGGACCTCTGCGCCGACGTGCGGGCGGCCACGCCGTCGAACGCCGCCGAGCTCGCCGTGCCCTCGATCGACGGCATCCGCGAGCACATCGCGACGCAGCTGCGCGCGCTCCAGCGCGGCGTGGGTCGCGCGATCGACGAAGAGCGCCTCGAGCTCGAGCAGCGCACGCGCGCGCTGACCGATCCGCGCGCGCTCCTGCGGCCTTCGCGCATGGAGCTCGCGACCGCAGAGCGCACGCTGGGCGCCGCGACGCGGCGTGTGCTCGCGAGAGAGCGTCAGCGGCTCACGACGCTGACCGAGCGCCTCGCGCGCGAAGAACCTCGCGCCCGCTTGGGTCGCGATCGGCTCGCGCTCGCGAGCCTCGAAGCGCGCCTCGGTCCTGCGATCGCGCGAAGGATCCAGCTCGCCTCGCGCGCGATCGCGTCGAGCGAAGCGAAGCTGGCGCCGCTCGCGACGCGCGTGATCGATCGAGATCGACGCGCGACGACCGACGCGAGCGCTGCGCTCACGCGCGCCATCGATCGACGCGTCGTGCTCGCGCGGCAGCTGCTCGCGCGGCGAGCCGGCGCGCTCGACACGCTCTCGCCGCTGTCGGTGCTCGATCGCGGCTACGCGATCGCGACGAACGAAGCGACGGGGCTCGCCGTGCGCGATCCGAGGGAGGCGCCGCCCGGCACGACGGTGCGCGTGCGCGTCGCGCGCGGGTCGCTGCGGGCCAAGGTCATCGACGACGAAGAGTGAGGTCTTCGGCGCGTCAGCCGCGGCGCATGTCCACGTGGTCGATGCCATCGTGCAGGTAGACCGCAGAGGTCGCGACGAAGCCGAGCGACGCGTAGAAGCGCGCGAGGTGGGCCTGCGCGCTGAGCTCGATGACACCGGGCTCGATCGCGCCGCGAGAGTGCGCCTCGCAGCGCGCGATCGCCTCGCGCATGAGCGCTCGTCCCTCGCCCGTGCCGCGCAGGCTCGGGTGCACGATCACACGGCCGATGCGATGCGCCGACCGCGCGTCGTCCGCCGAGAAGAGGCGCGCGTAGGCGCCGAGCACGCCGCGCGCGTCGCGTCCGAGCACGTGGGTCGCTTCGGGATCGAGGCCGTCGGGATCGAGGTAGACGCAGCTCTGCTCGACGACGAAGACCTGCGAGCGGAGCGCGAGCGCGTCGTACACGTCGCGGCCCGTGAGCGCGTCGAACGGCGCGGCCGTGTACGTGATCGGACCCTCGGGCACGGCGGTCGGTGAGGCGCGCATCGGTCGCGAGCGTACGACACGCGGGGATCCACCGAAGCGGATCCGTTACCATCGCTCGATGCGCACGAGAGTGATCGGTGTGGGAGTCGCTCTGTTGACGTCGGGCCTCGCGGTGGCTGGCTGCTCGGTCGATCAAGGCATCGACGGCGCCGTGGTCGACGATCGCGACGCGCCGGGCCTCGACGCGCCCGGCCTCGACGCGTCAGCGCCCGATCTCGACGCACCGGGTCTCGACGCGCCGGGTCTCGATGCGCCGGGCCTCGACGCGTCGGGCCGCGATGCGCCCGCGATCCCCGACGCCTACGTGGTCCCCGACGCCTCGTGCGCAGCGGCAGGCGAGCCCTGCACGCCGCCCGGGACGTGTGAGATCGGCGTGATCCGGTGCACCGCGGGCATTCCGTCGTGCGAGCCCACGGGCGTGGCGGGCGCCGCGGGCGCGGTGTGTCGCGCGAGCCGAGGCGACTGCGACGTCGAAGAGCTCTGCGATGGCACGTCGACGCTCTGCCCTGCCGACACGATGCGCGCGTCGGACGTGGTGTGTCGCGCGTCCGTGGGCGGATGTGACGCCGAGGAGCTGTGCACGGGCTCGAGCGCTGCGTGTCCAGCCGACATGCTCGCGAGCGTGGGCACGGTCTGTCGCGCGTCGGCAGGAGACTGCGACAGCGCAGAGATCTGCTTCGGTGACTCGCCCGACTGCCCGAGCGACTCGGTGATGGCGATCGGCGCCGTGTGCCGCGCCGCCGCGGGACCCTGCGACGATGCAGAGACGTGCAACGGCTTCGCGGCGTGCCCGCCGGACGTCCGCGCGCCCGCGACGCGCGTCTGTCGCCCGGCCGTCGACGACTGCGACGTGGCCGACAGCTGCGACGGAACGAGCGCGCTCTGCCCCACCGATGGCTTCGTCGCTGCCGGCACGATGTGTCGCGCGAGCCGAGGCGACTGCGACGTCGCCGAGAGCTGCACCGGCACGGCCGCCGCGTGTCCCGCGGATGGACGCCGGGCGCCCGGCAGCGTGTGTCGCGCGGCCTCGGGCGGCTGCGACACGGTCGAGACGTGTCCCGGCACGAGCGACGTGTGTCCGCCCAACGCGTACATGCCGTTCTTCACGATCTGTCGCGCGCAGAGCGGCGCGTGCGATGTGATGGAGCGCTGCTCCGGCGCAGGTCCCGACTGCCCCGCCGACGGCTTCGCCGCGGCTGGCTTCACGTGTCGCGCAGGCTTCGGCGCGTGCGACGTGGACGAGACCTGCAGCGGCACCTCGGGCGCGTGCCCCGCGGACGGCTACCAGCCCTCCACGTTCCGCTGCGGCACTGCCGGCGGCGGCGGCTGCGACGTCGACGACTACTGCACGGGCGCGGGACCTGGCTGCCCCAACGCGCTGCGTCCGATGGGCTACGTGTGCCGGGCCGCGCGGAGCACGTCGTGCGACGTGCAAGAGACCTGCAGCGGCTTCGACAATGGCTGCCCCACCGATGTCTACGCGCCGCCGGCGACGATGTGCGGCGCACCGCTCAACAACTACTTCTGCGCGATGGGCCGCTGCTGCATGGGCGCCATCTGCTTGTCCCCCTGAGAGAGCGAGACCCGCACGACAAACGCTCGCGGCGCGAGCCCCGTGAGGCCCGCGCCGCGTTCGTGTGTCGATGATCTCGCGCTCAGGCGCTGACGATCACTCCGCGCTCTGGAGGACGAAGGGGTACGTGACGCTCGTCGGACCCTCGGACGCGGGGAAGGTCCAGCGACGGACGCTCTGCGACACGCACTGACCGACGTTGCCCACCGAGCCGCTCGACTGCGCGACCGACGACGTGCTCACGCGGCCGTCGGGGCTGACGAAGAACTGCACCGCGACGCGGCCCTCGAGGTCGGGGCGGCTCTGGAGCTCCTGCGAGTAGCAGAAGCGCACCTCGTTGATGTGCTGGCGGAC
>CAZCVE010000047.1:0-46868 GCA_964502175.1 uncultured Sandaracinaceae bacterium | reverse complement strand
CCCAGAATGAAGCGCACCTGCTCGCGGCTCAGGCCACCGCGGGTCTCGGCGCCGACCGGCGTGATCTGCGGGACGCGATCACGGTGCGGGCGCGTCGCCGGCTCGGTGCCGTTGCCGATGCCGCCGGGGCCCACGTCGCCCGACGTGTGGAGCGGGCCGCTCGCGATGGTGCCTTCGCCGCAGTGCGTGCCGATGCACGTGCCGTTGCCGGCGTTGTTCATGTCGAGGCCGCCCCAGCCACCGATGCCGGGGCCGCCGACGAGGTGCTGGAAGCCGGGGCCCCCAGGGCCGTCGGTCATGTCGGGGTTGCCGTACACGCCCTCGCCGCCCTCCATGTCCGCCATCATGCCGGTGAGCGCAGCGAGCGCGCCCATCGACGTGATGTTCTCGCGGGTGATCGTCGGGTGATCGACGCGGTGCGCCGAGCCGCTGCGGATGCCGCGACCGCCCGCGACGTGCGGCGTCGTCGTCTCGTTGCCCGCGCCCGCCGCCGTGTCCGGCGCCGTCGCGCCAGCGCCGGCCTCACCACCGGGCTGCACGAGCTGGATCTCTTCGCGGTCCTCCGCGATCGCCGCGAGCTGCACCTGCACGTAGCGCTGCTGGTTCGCGTCGAGGTCCATGTTGAGCGCCGACGCGTTCGGCGGCGCGAGGAAGAACGTGCCGAGCACGACCGCGTGCGCCGCGAAGGCCGCGAGGCCCCAGCGCGCCGCGCGCCAGTCGAGGAGCGGGCCTCGATCCGCCGCCTTCTCGGGCGCCGCGCCGGGGCGCACGTAGAACGAGAACTCACCGAGGCGGATCTCCGCCACGTGGTCGATCGCGAGGTCGAGCGTGCGGACGCGATCCACACCCTGCACCACCTCGAGCGCCTCGCCGCCCTTGGTGGCGACGATCTCCGCACCCTCCGGCACGCGGAGCACGAAGCGACCGTTCTCGATGCCGACGAGGCGGAAGCGACCGTCCGCGCCCTCCGCGGAGCCGAGCGTGCTCGCGAGCTCCGTCGGGAGCACGAAGCGGAGGCCCTGCTGCGCGCCGATCCACACCGCGGGGCAGCGCTCGCCATCGACGAGCTCCGCGTCGATCACCGCGCGCTGGCCGCTCGCATCACGCCACGCGAAGAGCACCTCGACCGAGCCCACGTCACCCGCCATCGCCGTCTTGTTCGTCATCTCTTCCATGGTCGTCTCCTCGCGCAGGTGCGCTCATCGCGACTGGGAGCTCTCGTGATCGAGAGTCCAGCGCGTCTTGTTCCGAGTCGCCCTCGCGGCCCATCCGCGTCGCGTTCCTCGTGAGCCTAATGACAGCACTGCGCGTGCCAGGTTCCCGAGGCCGCGATCGGACCCTCGAGGCGCCCGCGAGGCGGAGACACGATCTCGCGATCGCCCACAAAACAAGGCGATTTGCGCGACGTGGGGTGTCACACCCGGCGTGTAACAGGGTGCACGATCGTCACGCGTTGCACGTCACGCGGGCCCCCAACCTTCCCTGCAATCGCCCCTCGCCGGGAAGTCAGATGTCGACGCGGCGGAGGAGCGCGTCGAAGAAGACGCGGCACGGCTGACCGTCTGCGCCGCGGTACGTGCGCACGCCGATGCCGGTGAAGCGCGCGGCGTCACGTCGCGTGACCATGAAGTGGTTGGTCGGCGGGTCGCTCCCACGAAAGCCCTGCAACGACGAGTCACCGAAGATCTCGTCGCGCTCGTTCACGACGATCGTCCAGTCGGGCCAGTACTCCGAGTTGAGCAGGTGCATCGCCATGCGGCGGTTGCCCGAGACGCCGTGGATCGGCGCGATGAACGAGTCGACGAAGCCCGTGGCCTGGTCGTCGCCGCACGTCGCGTTTCGCACGCGCGTCTGGAAGACGTACATGCCCGGCCCGAGGAACGTCTGCGGGCTGTCGGGCACGGTCGCCGGCGTCGGTGGGCTCTCGTCGGCCGGCGGCGCGACGACCGGAGGCGTTCGCTGCGCGGACGTGAGGCTCGTCAAGAGCAGCATCGAGGCGGTCACCGCGGCGGTCAGGGGAGCTCGCATGGACGTCATCGTACCTCTGGCACCGGTACGCGCGCGACGTCTGCCGTTACAACACCCCGACGGGTCAGCTCATCTCGGCGGCGATCATCTGATCGAACCAGCTCGAAGGCCGGAGCCCCGACACGCGACCGAGCTCCTCGCCGCCCTTGTACATGATGAGCGTCGGCGTCGACTGCACCTCGAGCGCGGCGAGCAGCTCGCGCTCTGCGTCGCCGGTCCCGATCTCCACCACGCGCACCTTGCCCGCGTGCCGCGTGGCGATGTCGACGAGGATCGGCTCGAGCTTCTTGCACGGCGCGCACGTCGCGCTCCACACGTCGACGATCACGGGGATGTCGCTGTCGAGCACCTTGCTCTCGAACTGCTTCATCGAACGCACGCGCTCCGGCACCACCGGCGGCGCGGGCTTGAGGAAGTCGAAGAGACCCATGCGCCGAGGGCTGTCACGGACACGTGACGCCGTCCATCGAAGGGATGCATGCTCGCACCGTGACTTCGAGATGGGCGCGAGCGTGGCTGTGGGCGGCGGTGGGCGGACTGACCGCGTGCGTCGCCGAGCCGCCGCGTTCGACGTGCGGCGAGCGCGGCGACGACGATCTCGGAGTCGCAGTCGCGGCGTCGAGCGATGACTTCGAGCCGTGCGCGCCCTGCGAGCCCCGTTGCTTTCGGGCCCTCGACTCGATTCGTTCCGCCGACGTTGCGGTTCGCGGGCGCGGAGGTCTGAGGTTCGATCCCGCGCTCGCGGGGGCGACGGCGCCACGTCACCGGGTCCCTTGCGAGGACTTCCCGTGCGTTGCGGAGTGGGAGTACGAGGACGGCGCGAGCTACGAGCGCGTCTACGGCGCGTACGATCCGGGCCGGTGCGACCCGCTCAACGAGGCCCCCCTCTGGTCCGATTTCGAGTGGGCCGCGACGATCCCCGCGGGGACGTCGATCACGCTCGAGATCCAGATGACCAACATCCTGCCTGCCACGTCGGAACGCCCCACTCGCACGATCGAGATCAGCGGCGCGAGCGAGTCCCCGCTGTTCCTCGCCGCCGCCTTGGTGGAGATGGGGCTCTCCAGCGCCGAGGTCTACGCGCCCTACGCCATCATCCGGGTGGTCCTCCACCCGTCCGCCGATCGCCTTCGCGCCCCGACACTCCGCGGTCTCTCGCTGGAGATGTACTGCCAGGGCGGGGGTGTCTGAGTCGTCGGGGTCGGCCTCACGGCACCGATGTGATCGCGGCGGCGATCTCGCCCGCGACGACGCGCGTTCCCGTGCGGCCGTAGTGCAGGTTGTCGCTGCCTGATCGGAGGTCGGCGGGATCGTGATCGGCGTGCAGCGCCTCGTAGAGATCGAGCACGGTGAAGCCCGCGCGCTCGGCCTCTTCGCGCACGAAGTCGCGCAGAGCGTGCCAGCGGTCGTGGTCCCACTGCTCGAGCACGGGCGAGATCACGAAGAGGCCGCGCGCGTCGTCCTCACGGATCGCGCCTCCGATCCGGGCGATCGCGCGCGAGGCTCGCTCGCGACGTGCCTCGTCGCCGAACGCGAGCAGGTACTCGTCGACGTAGTCGCGCTCGAAGCGCCATCGCTCGAAGAGGCCGTATCCATGCGCGAGCACGCGGAACGTCGCCGCCTCTTCGCGCTGCTGGCTCACCCAGTCGATCGTCTCGCGGCGCACGGGCGCGATCTCCTCGAGCCACGCGTCCTGCGCGTCTTTCTCCGCGCGCTCGTCGCCGGTCGCGAAGCGCTCGAAGGGTCCGCTCATGATCACGAGGTCGTTCATGCACCACACGACGACGACGACCGCGGGATCGAACGGGCGCACTGCTCGCTCGTACCAGATCGCCTCCTGTGTGGTGTCGTAGCCGCTCACGCCGAACGGCAAGACCTCGAAGTGGTCGCGACCGAGCGCCTCTTCGGTGCGCTCGGGCAGCGAGTCGGACGCCGCCATGAACTCGCTCCACACGATCGAGTCCCCCACGATCGCGACGCGCGTGCGAGCCGGGTCGCGCGCGAGCGCGTGCTCTTCGTCGTCGCGCATGCCCGCGGAATTGAACGCGGCCGCGCCGTACTCCATCTCCACGCTCGACGACGGCGTCGGCTCGTAGACGAGGCCCGGCGTCTCGGACGCTCGGTAGATCGTCTCGTTCATGTGGCGGTACCGGTCACGCCAGCCGCCGTCGTCGCCATCGGGCGTCTCGTCGCTCGCGGTGCGCGCGCGGTACGCGACCTCCGCGAGGCCGAGCGCCACGAGCGAGCTCACGCAGACGAGCGCGAGCCGACCTCCGATCGCAACGGCGCGAGAGCGAGGCGGTGAAGGAGCGTCCGGCACGCGCGAACGATGCCGGAGCCGATCGACGCTGGGAAGCCACGAGCACGCACAGCCCGGTGCTACGCTCGCGCCCATGGAAGCGCGCGACCTGAGGCGAATGACCGTGGAGGAGTACCTCGATGTCGACGAGTCGAGCGACGAGCGGTGGGAGTACGTGGACGGCGAGGTGTTCCCGCTGCTCGCCGCGCGCATCGACCACAACCTGGCGGTGGTCAACGTCTCGAGCGCGCTCTCAGCGGTCCTACGTGAACGTCCTTGCATGGTTCTCGGTAGCCAACAGCGGGTGGCGCGCGCCGAGCGCGGATTCTTCTATCCCGATGTCGTCGTCGTGTGCGGCCCGATCGCCCGACATCCCAAGGACTCCGAGACGATCACCAACCCCACGCTGCTGATCGAGGTCCTGTCTCCTTCGACGAAGGACTACGACCGCGCGCAGAAGTTCGATCACTACCGCTCGATCGACGGCCTCGACGAGGTGCTGTTCGTCTCGATCGAGCGTCGCGAGATCGAGCGTCGTCGTCGCATGCCGAACGGCGACTGGGTCTCGAGCTGGTTCACCCGCGGGGTCGTCGAGCTCGCGTCGGCGGGGGTCTCGCTCGACTGCGCGGACGTGTTCGCGAAGCTCGGCCCGGTCGAGACGTCCCAGAGCCGTGAGAGCCCGAAGGCCAAGCGCCCGTCGACCGTGAAGGCGCGCGGACGCGGCAAGCCCTCGTGAGTCAGCGCGCCCGCCACGCCTCATGCGCCTGAACGATCTTGGCGACGTAGTCGGCTTCGTCTGTGCCGATGGGCGCTCGCAGCCGAGTCTTGCGGCCGTCGTGGATGATCTCCATGACGGCCTCGCTCGCATCACCGATGAGAGGGGTGACCTCGACACGTACGGGAGCCGAAACGCGGGAAGCGGCTGGCCGCAACGGCTGCACGTTCCAAGGCGTGGTGCAGACGTCGACGCCAGCGCGACCGAGGTCGAGTCGAATGTGGCCGCGCCACCGCAGGACCGTGAGACGGAACTGGTCGCGCAACGCGCTCATGAACACGGCGAAAGCAGCGACCATGATCACGCACGCAAGACCCGCGACGCTCGCCACGCCGTACCATCCGCCACGGACGGCCTCGAATGCACCCCAGCCAGTCAACCCAGCGCTCGCAAGAGGCGCCGTCGCCAGCACACAGAGCCCCGCGGTCGCGAAGGCATCCATCGCGACGCTGCCGCGGCGGCAGCGGACGCTCACGTGCCACGAGGACCCAGGATCTTCGGGATCGCCATCGATCGACACATCCTCGGGCATCGGGCCGAAACGAACGGCGAACGGGTGCCGGGCTTCGCTGGGCTCGGCCTCGCGGTACGTCGCAGTGAGAAGATCCGTGAGGAACATGACGCTCGCTTCGTCGTACACCGTCGCGAGCAGAACGCGTCGACCGTCGTGCCTCTCGACGTAGAGGTTCCAACTCCGGAACGTGCCCAGCGGCCTGCCCCAGCTGATCTCTCGCAGCGTCCACATCGGCGTTCGTGCGCTCCACCCATCGACGACGACCTCGCTGCCCAGAGGACCTGTGCGCGCCACGAGCGATCGCCGCGTCATCACGAGGCGAGTCCATTGGACACGTCTCCACAGCACCCTCGAAGCCAACCCGGCGACGAGGATGAGCGGCGCGAAGCCGATCACGGCAAGTTCGATCGCAAGGTCGGGCCTCGCGGCCGCGGTCGATGCCGCGCCGACGGTGATCGCCCCGAATACCGAGATCCATGCGTGGGCACGCGACGGGCTCGTGCCGCGGACGTGCACGATGCGTCGCCGACCCTCGGCCACGTCGCGGTAGTTGCCCGCGTCACTGCCCTCCTCCTCCACGAGGACCGTCGGCGGAGCGTCCATCGCGCCACAGCGTACCGCGCGCGCGATCGAGAAGGCTTGATCGTCGTGGGCCCAGCGCACGAGACTTCGCGCTGCGCGCCACTGGGCGCTGCGCGAGGGTGAACATGACGACGACGTCCGAGCTCGTGACGATGCTCGCGCCGCAGCTCGGGGTGGCGCACACGATCCACGGCGCTGCCTCGCTCGGCGGTGCGTTCGACGTGATCGAGTACCGTGCCGTACCGGGCCGCGAGGGCACGCACTACGTGACCTCGCTCGACTCTCCGAAGGCGCGACACGAGGTGGTGCTCGTCATGCGGGCCCCCGAGAGCTGGGCGCCGCGGCTCGTCGCGTACGTCGCGAGTCTCTTGCCTCCGAAGGAGCCGCAGAGCTTCGCGGCCGAGATGCCGGCCGGCAGTCCGATCGAGGGCATCGCGATGACGGACGCCTGGATCGACACGGTCGGTGGTCGTGAAGCGAGCGTGGGACGGCGGCCGGTGACGAACTTCGATCTCGCGGTCGGCGTCACGCGCGACGAGCTCGCCGTGTGTCTCTCGCACGGCAACCCTCACGTGATCGAGCTGCTCCGGCGCGCGAGCGCGCTGCCGTTCTCCACCCCAGGCCGCGCCTCCGTCGTCACGTCGAGCGACGTCGTGCCGTTCGACGACTCGCGTCTCAGCGAGGCCGGAAAGCAAGGCCTCCGCGGCGTGCTCCACGATCGGTCCACCGACGTGTCGATCGCGCGGCGCTCGCTCACGGACGACGATCGGCCCCGTCTCGCGGCGTTCTACGATCGCTTGCTCCTCTTCTCTCAGCGCCAGGCGCTCACCTACCTCGTGACGGATCGCGAGGACGAGACGCTGCGCAAGCTCTGGCAGTCGTTCGTGCGAGACGCCGCGCCGCGCGCGCAAGAGCGCAACACCACGGAGCTCTCGACGCTCGCGCTCGCGCTCGCGTGCCTCGACGGCGACATCACGCGCGAGGCTCGCTACCGCGACGATCCCGGCCTCGCGATGTCGACCGCGCGTCGTCGAGCCGGCGTGGGAGCGGCCGCCCCCGCGGAGGCACCGAAGACGCTCGCGCTCGAGCTCGCGGAGCTGCTCGCGCCGCAGCTCGGACCTGTGGAGCCCACGATCCACACGGCGCTCCCGCCCATGCACCTCGGCGGCGGCGCGGACGTGCTCGAGTTCCGTCGCGTGGAGAAGCGCGCGGGCGTGCACTACGTGACCGCGGGCTTGTCCACGGTTCGTCCGATGGAGCTCCTGCTGATCACGCGAACGCCCGAGCCGTGGGCCGCGCCGTTCCTCTCGCGCCTCGCGCCTGCCGCTGCGCAGCGTGGCTTTCGTCATGGCAGCACGGTGCCGCTAGGGGATCCGTCCGCGCCGCTCGAGGCGCTCGCGTTCGTGCACCTGCCGGGCCTCGACGCGGTGAAGCGCGGCAAGTCGCGCATCGGTCACCAGCTCGTGCTCGGGCTCACGAACGACGAGGTGCTCGTGTGTCGCTCGCACGGCACGCCGCACGTGCTCGAGCTCCTGCGTCGCGCGCAGATCTTTCCGTACTCGGAGCGCGATCGTGAGTCGATCGTGTCGCCCGCGGACGTCGCGCCGATCTCGCTCGAAGGCATGAGCCCAGCCGCGCAGCGAGGTCTGCGCATGGTGCTCGACGCCGATCACGAGGGCGTCGAAGAGTGTCGCCGCACGTTCCGCGACGCCGACGTGCCGCTGCTCGCGGTGGCCTTCGAGCGGATGATCGCGTGGGAGCAGCGCTGCCTCTTCGTGAACCTCGTGTGCGACGTGATCGCGCCCTCGCTCGTGCCCGTGTGGAACGCCCTCCTCGCAGACGCGCTCGATCGCGAGATCCCCGACATGACCTACGAGCACATCGCCGTCGCCACGGCGCTCGCGGGGCTCGACGGAGACCTCGGCCGCGTCGACGCCTACCTCGACGGCGTCGACGTCACGATGAGCGCGATACGGACGCGCCTCGGTCGGTCGACGTGACCGTCGCGCGGCCACGACGCGCGTCGACGAGGCTCGCCACGTAGCGCGCCGCCTCCTCGCTGATCGGTGCGTCGATCGTCGTTCGCGTCTCGCCTTGCACGACCACCAGCGAGACGTCCCCCGCGACGAGCGGCGCATGGACGATCCCCACGCGGCCCCGCGTCTCGAAGGACCTCGTGATCGGCATCGACGAGATGGTGAGGGCGTCGCCGTCCAACCGCACCATCAGGTGGCCACGCCAGCGGAGCACCCACCTCCGCGCATCCGAGACCGCTGCACGCAGGAAGAGCCACGCCCCCGCGCCGCACGGGAGCGCTGCCACGACGGCGAGCGCGGCGAGGCCCGCTTCCGCCATGGTCTGCATCGCGAGCCACGCGCCTGCCCCCAGCAGCGCCGCCCCCAGCACCGCCATGACGCCGCCCATCGTGCCGACCATCGCCGACGCATACGCTTCGTGAAGCTGGTGTTGCGCCGCGCAACGCACGACGACGTCCCACCGACCTCGGGGGTCGTGAGGGTCACCGTCGCACGTCACGTCTTCGGGCATCGCGCCGAAGCGCTCCGCGAAGGGGTGACGCGCAGCGCGCGTGTCGGCGTCGCGGTACCTCTCGCGCAGGGCGTCCAAGACGAACGCGACGGAGCTCTCGTCGTGGAGCGTCGCGAAGCGCTGACGTCGACCGTCCTCGCGCTCGGCGAGGAGATCCCACGCGCGGAGCCGCGCATCCCACGACGAAGCGCGCGCGATCACGATCGGCGCTCGCGCCGCCCACGGCTCGACGACGTTGCGAGGCCTCCACGGCCCACCCTCGGTCACGAGCTTCGACTCGAAGAGCTCGAAGCGTGTCCACTGCGCGCGACGCCAGACGGCGTGCAGCAGCGTCAGCGGAACGAACACCAGGCAGACGACCAACAGGACGGCGACCGCAAGGGCGAACAGGCCGATCACGAGGGCCTCTTCGACCACTGCAGGTCGGAGCTCGCGAACGACGAACGCACCGCCGACCACCACCGACAAGAGGGCCGACGACACGCCGGCGGCGAGCAGCGCGCGAGCCGGTGTGGAGCCGCGCACGTGGAGCACGCGACGACGCTCGTCGACCGCTTCGCGATAGCCCGATGCCTCGCTCCCCAGCTCTTCGATGCGGACCGTGGCGGGCGTGTCCATCGAGAGACGAGGATGGATCGGCGAGAGTCCGATGTCTCCTGCGAGCCTGTCAGCGACGCGAGGTCTCGTAGGCCGCGAGGATCTTGGCGGCGTACGTCGCGTCCGCCGTCTTCACGGGCGCTCGCAGGAACGGTACGCGTCCTCGAGCTGACGCTGCACCCACGTGGCGCTCACCTCGTCGTAGAGCGTGCCGAGCAGCACACGCCGGCCATGTTCGCCTTCGGCGTAGAGGTTCCAGGCGCGCATCCCCGCGAACCATTGCTCGAAGCTGCCGGGCCGTTCCTCGATCGACGGCGCGCGCGCGCCCCATCCGGCGATGCGCTCGCGCGCGCCCAGAGGCCCGGTGACCACGGTGAGCGCGCTGCGCTCGAGCTCGAGCCGCATCCACTGCGCGCGTCGCCACGCGAGCAGCGGCGCGAGCACGGGCAGGAGGAAGAACGACGCGACGGTGAAGAACGACAAGACGCCGATCGCCTCGGGAAAGACCGCGAGCGCGACTCCGAAGCCGAGCGTGAGGCACGCGCAGACGATGGCGAAGACGCGAACGGCGACCGGGCTCGATCCGCGCACGTGGATGACGCGTCGCTGTTCGTCGGCGCCGTCACGGTATCCGCGCGCGCCACCCCTCTCTTCCACCCGAACGGTCGCCGGCGCGTCCACCCGTCGAGGCTAGTACGTCGGTTCAGAAGTTCGATCCGGATTCGCTGTTCAGTCCGGAGCGGACTGCTGAGCCGACGTACTCGAAGAACCCGGAACGAAGTTCCGGACAGAAGTAATGGCGTGCGCGATCCGCAGGGCGGTAGCCTTACTCGAGCTACACGCGAGAGGCACCACCGTCGTCGAGGGTCACATGTGTGCGCCCGCGCCAGCGGAGAACGGTGACACGGCACTGATCCCGGACACCGATCCAGAACGACCGCGTGAGCGCGAGAAAGAAGCAGAGACCGACCACCGCACAGATCGACGACTCGGCGGACGACGCCTCGAGCGCCGAGCGCAGCGTCAGGATCATCAGTGCGAGCGCGGCGACGGACGAGATCACCGCAGCGAGCGAGACCGCCACGCACACGAGGATCTCTCCCGCGAGGTTTCCGCGCGGGCACTTGGCTCGATTCGCCACGGCGCCGTCGTGTCGTTCGGATCGCCCTCGCACGACATGCCCTCGGGCATCGGACCGAAGCGCACCGCGAACGGGTGACGCGCAGACTCGGGCGACGCGTCACGGAGCTCGTGCGCGAGACGGGCGGTGATGAACGCAACCGCGTGCTCGTCGTAGAGCGTCGCGACGAAGTGCCGCCGACCATCGTCGCGCTCCGCGTAGAGATCCCACCTCGCGAAGTCCAGGACGCGCCGCGTCCACAGGGTCTCGCGCGGGAGAGCCACGAGAGCGCGAGCGCTCCACCCATCGATCACGCTCGTCGTGCCGAATGGGCCCGTCGTCACGGTCACGCGATCGCGGGCGACCTCGAAGCGCTGCCACTGCACCCGGCGCCATCCCCAGTGCACGAGCGCGACCGGAGCGCAGAGGATCCAGCCGAGGCCCGAGACCACGAGCGCGAACGCCTCGATGACCAGAACACCAAGGAACGAGGAGTAGGCGAGATGGACCTCGAGCCAGGGCAGCATCCGAGTGACCAACCCGGACGCGACGAGCGCGATCGTGAGCACGAGCATGCGAACGCCCACCGACCGCGTCGTCGATCCGCGAACGTGCAGGATGCAGCGCAGACCCTCCGTCGCGTCTCGATAGCCCGAGACCTCGCTGCGACGCTCCTCGACGCGGACGGTCGCCGGTCGGTCCATCCCACCCATCGTAGAGCGATCCGATCGCGCTCGGATCACAGGGTCTCTAGCTTCGCGATCCCGAGGCAGAGGTCGTCGGGTTCGCGTAGCCTCGTCGCATGATGCGGGGCGCGCTCCTCTGTCTCTTGCTCATGGGAGCAGCGAGCGCTCACGCGCAGGATCGCGATGGTGACGGCCGCGCCGACGAGCTCGATCTCTGTCCCGAGATCGCCGAGGGAGTCGCGTCTCTCTTTCCCGGCGACGGATGTCCCGACGCCGATGCGGATCGCGATCGCATCGTCGACGACTACGACTTCTGCCCTTCCGCCAGAGAGACCGTGAACGACTTCGAGGACGCTGATGGCTGTCCCGACGTGGAGGGCTCGTTCGCGCAGTCGCTGGCGGATCGCATCCACTTCGCGATCGGGTCGCACGACCTCAACCATGCGGCGCTCATGGTCGTCGCGCGGCTTGCGGCGTGGCTCGAGGCACATCCCGAGGTGACCCACGCGCAGGTCGTCGGTCGCGCGGACGAGCGCGGCAACGCCGCCGCGAATCAGCTGCTGTCCCTGCGGCGAGCCACGAGGGTTCGCGATGCGCTGATAGGGCACGGAGTCGCCTCGTCGCGCCTCTCGGCCCGCGGCCTCGGCGCACTGCCCGGCACGAGCGCGGCGCTCCGCATGCAGAACCGACGGGTCGAGCTTCACGTCGCGCTCGCGGGTCAGGAGAGGGACGCCGTCGATCTCTCGCGGTTCACCGGCGTGTACCTCGGCGACTCGCGCATGGACCTTCGCGTCGGATCCACTGCGCGTGACGTCGCATCGACGCTGCACCCGATCGAGAGCGGTGCGCAGCTCACGGCCTACGCAGGGCGCATCGTCGACGACCGCTTGGTGCTCGTGCTCGCAGGTGCGGGCCGCGAAGAGACGCTCGTCCTGCGACTCGAGGACGAGCGAGCCTTCGGTGTCGTCGAGGCGCGGACCGCGCGGTCGACGACCCACGCAGCGTGGACCGCACATCACGAGTCGTTCTTCGATCAGAGCGCGGTCGCTCGCGCGATCCGCGCACACATGGCGGAGATCCAGGCCTGCTACGAGACTGAGCTCGGCCAGGAGGTCACGCTGCGGGGACGGGTGGCCGTCACCATGACGGTGATGGAGAGCGGCGAGACGGCGAACGTCCACGTCGCCCAGGACACGCTGACACCACCACGTCCGGCCCTCGGAAGCTGTGTCGTGCAGATCGTCGACGCGTGGGAGTTTCGTCCGGGTCCGACCGGAGGGTCGGTGAGCTTCACGTTCCCCTTCGTGTTCGAGCCGCAGAACTGACGTTGGCGCGAGATCTCGCAGCTCCGCGGATGTCAGCGCGAGAAGCGCTCCCCCGAGCCTGCCGGTCGTCGATGCCGGTCACGAGGACGCCGCCGCGCCTCGACGATGTGACGCGATCGACGTGGCGCGCCCGACGTGTTCATCGCCAGAGAGGGCGGCTGTCGGCGACGAGCTTCCACTCGCCGTCTGTGAGACGGAAGCCCAAGCACCGCGTGCTCTTCACGTCTGGATCTCCAGGTGACCCAGGCATCCAGATCGTGTGAATGGCGGCCTGAGGATGGCGCGTGCTTCGGATCGGCACGGCGACTCGCAGCACCAGCGGCCGGCGTCCAGGTCGGCCTCGAGTCGGCGCCCAGGCTCCCGTGATGGGATCGAGGTGGAGGAGGCGCGATCGCTCGAAAGCGGGCAGTGCGTCGCGTCCGAGCGTGCCGTCGTTCCCATAGCCGACGGGCCAGGCGAAGCCTCCGGCGGCCGTCCACCGCAGTTGGTGTGGACGCAGCCAGTGCGCGCAGCTCCCGATCTCCAACAGGATCTCATCCCGCGGTGGATGTGATGTGATGACTGTACCGACGTCGTCCACGAGCACGGTGACGAGGGCGCTCCAGAGGCGCACGTCGTCCTCGGCCGAGAGCACGTCCGAGAGCGCGGCGAGGATGACCTCGGCGTTCGACACGTGCGCGTCAGAGGCGCGTGAGGCGCTCGACCACGGAGTCGACCTGATCGAGCGCCGGCGTGATCGGCACGCAGCCGTTCGCGTACGCGGTCGTGTGGAGGCCTGCCTTCGCGAGCGACGACACGAGCGACTCGGCGTGCTCGCCGGCGTCGATCACGCGGTGGAGGCCCTGGCCTCGCAGCGTGAAACCCTTCTGCGACAAGGGATTCAGCGCGCTGTCGAGCTTCGCCGCCAGCGAGGCGACGTCGACCTTTCGGGCCGCGCGGAGCTGGTGCTGCGCTTGGATCATCGAGAGCTCGTCGCCGTCCCACGTGGAGACGAACGTCAGCGGGGTCGCGACGAAGTAGGGCGCCGAGACGTGCACGTAGCCGTGCTGGCCGCCGGTGAACCACGTGAGGATGTCCGGCACGAAGCTGCCTCCCCCTTCGAGGGAGCCGGCGCGCGTGAACGCCGAGCTCGCGAACGCGCCTCGGCCGCTCTTGAAGTACGCGCTCGCGGTCTCGACGAGCACGATCGGGATCTTCGTCTCCGCGCGCAGCGCGTTCAGCGCCACGAGGAACGCCGGCTCGATCACGAGGCCGCTGCGCTCGCCGATCATCTCGACGTACATCCCGAGCACCTTCGACGGACCGCCCGCCGACGCGATCGTGGTGCGAAGCGACTCGATGCTCTGCGCGACGCCGACGAGCGCAGGGTGCGGCACGCGCGGGAACGCGAAGTGCGCGGGGCCCTGTCGGTGCGTCTTCGGATCGGAGAGCGAGCGCGCCGCCGCCGTCGTGTGACCGACGTAGCCGCCCTCGAGACCGATCGCGATCTGCGCGTCCTTGCGGTGCCAGCGCAGCATGCGCAGCGACTTGTCGAACGTCTCGTCACGGCCCGACGTGGTGAACACGTGCGGCAGGTCGGGGACGATCGCAGCCACGTGCTCCGTCGCGCGCACGACCGCGGGCGTCAGGTAGTTCACGAGCGTGAGCTTGTTCACCGCAGGGCCCGCGAGCGCCCCCTTCTGCGCCGCGTCGATCAGCGAAGCAGGCGCCGTCGCGAACGGCGCGACCACGCTCGAGCACACGTCGAGCGACGTCTCGGCCGCGAGGTCACGCGTGTCACCGAGCGTCTCCGGCGCGAGGCCACGCAGCGGCTGTCGGTAGTAGCGCGCGACGCCGACGCCCTCTTCGTACTGCTTGTCGAGGCGGAAGACCGTGTACGCGCCGAAGCGATCGTTGATGCGGCTCATCGCGTCGGCGAGGCCCACACGGTTGCGACCGACCATCCACTGGTAGCGAGGTGAGCCGTCGGCGTTCTTCTCGTCGCGCGTCGCGCGGAGGAGCGCTTCCTTGAGTCGCGTCCCGAGACCGAGGCCGCTCAGACGAAGGCCGTTCGCGCGCGGATCGATCGTCAGCGCGACGGTGTACGCGCTGTCGCCGCGACCGTGGTGCGGATCGCGATCGGGGCCCTGCATCTCGCTCACGTCCTCGAGCGGGCACGCGATTGCCGAGCCGATGAGGTGCTCGACGCCCTGCGCATCTCTCTCGAACGCGACGATGCCGACACCGCCTGCGTGCGTGAAGCCCATCGCGAGGCGCGCTTCCGGATCGCGCCGCGCGGGCTCGTACACACGCTCTTCGAGCGCGAGGATCTGCGGAAGGATCGCGGCCTTCTCGTCGCGCTGTGCGCGGCGGATCACCACGCGCGCGGGATCGATCGCGCACTTCGTCGGCGTGGAAGCAGCGATCGACGGCATCGGCGTCTCGTCCCACTCGGGCGCGGGTGTGCCCGTGCCGTGCGCCCAGCCGTGCGCTTCGAGCCACGCGAGGCTCTGGTGGATCGTCGCGAAGAGGAAGCGCAGGTCGCGCTCCGTCATGCGCGCCTGGAGGCGATAGCGCACCGTGCGATCGCCTGCGGCGAACACGATCGCACCGCGCGAGAAGCGCGTCGCGAGGTACTGCGCGAGGTGCGTCGGCGTGGGCAGCTCGAAGGCGAGCGCGAAGCCGCGCGCGCGCGGGCTGGTGATCAGGTGCGACCAGCGCTGCGAGAGCGTGGGCAGCTCGGCCTTCACGATCGCCTCGATGCGCTGCGCGTCGTCGCTCTCCGCGAGCAGCGACGCGTGAAGACGTCCGCGCACGAGCGAGGCTGCGAAGGCCTGCGTGGGCTCGGGATCGGCGTAGCGGCTCATCACCACGCCGACCTGCGCGCGCTTGGCGAAGAGCACGCAGTCGGGCGTGTCGCTCTGTCCGTGTCGATCGACGAGGCCGAACGATCGATGCCACGCGAACCCGCCGTGATCACCATCGATCACGCTGCCGCCGAGGCCGAAGCCCGCCTGCACCTCGTCCATGATCAACGACACGCGGAGCGCGCGCGTGAGCAAGCGAAGGCCGCGGTGGAAGCGCGGCGTGGCGTAGCGATCACCACCCTCGCTCTGCATCGGCTCGATCACCACGGCGAAGAACTGGCCCGTGGCGATCTGCGCGTGCACGAACAGCAGCGCGTTCGCTTCGGCGCGGATCAGCGCGTCGTCGTGCTCCGCGAACTTCGCGCGGAAGCCCTCGATGTCGCCTGATCCGAGCAGCGCGCGCCAGCCGTCGGGATCGCTCGGACCGATCGGATCGGGGCTCGTCCACATGGGGTAGGGCGCGAAGGTGACCTCGTAGCCCGCGATCTCGAACGGCACGCGCTTGCTCGGCGAGTGGCTCGCGTAGAGAGAGAGCAGCGTGCGGCCGTGGAAGCTGCCGTCGAACGCGAGGAGCTTGGTGGCCGCGGGCTTCTGCAGACGACCCTCTGCTTCCAGACGGCAGAGGGCGTACGCCTTCTCGTTCGCCTCGGCGCCGCAGGCGGTGAAGCACACCGTCGATAGGCCGGGCACGAGCGCGCGCAGCGCCTCGGCGTACTGGTCGGCGACGTCCTTGCCGGTGCCGTGCGTGATCGGATGCGCGCGCACGAGGCTGTCGCCGAACGCTCCTTCGACGTACGCGTTCACGAGCGCGTCGTCGTTGAAGCCGAAGGGCATCGTCGCGGTCTGGCTCATCGCGTCGAGCACCGAGAGCGGCTGATCGTCGATCGACACGTACCAACCGCCGCGGCTGCGGAGGTGATCGAAGACGGGCAGCTTCTTCTCGCGCACGGTGCGATCGGCGGCGTGGAAGCGCTCCACCATCGCGGTCGACTGCGGGAGGCGAATCGCACCGTGGGCCGCAGGCTTGCGCGGGCCTTCGGGCCGCGGGGCGTCGATCACGCTTCGCGCGGCGTCGTGCGCTTCCTCGAGCGCGTGCGCGGCCTCGAGTCGATCGAGATCGGGAAGAGGCAGGTGAGCGCGCAGCGCAGGCAACACGGGGAGCGCGTACGGCGCGTTCGACTGCACCGCGACGGGGATCGCCAAGTTCCGCGGCGCGAAGCTGCCCGCGGGTCGGAAGTTGCCGCTGCGTCCGGCGCCGCCGAACGGAAGCCGCGGCGAGGCTTGGTTCGTCGAGCGGTTGCGGTTGAGGATGCCGACGCGCGTGTCGCGGTAGTAGCGATCGAAGCGCCCGTCGCTCGGCGTGAAGACGCTGTTGGCGAAGCCGTAGGGCGACGCGTTCACCGTCGCGATCGCCTCGTCGTCGTCCTCGAAGAGCTCGATGCCGAGGTCGGGACCGAAGAGCTCCACGTCGGTGTAGCCCGGCAGCTCGTGCACGTTGCGCGGCAGCACGTGGAACGACGCGCTGCGGAAGAAACCGCCGGGTAAGCGCGCGCCGGGCACGGGTGCATCGGCGCCCGCGGCTTCACACGCGGCCATCGCGCGCTCGAGCTTCACGAGGCCCGCCTCGGTCGCGAGCGGTCCGGCGAAGGCGCTCGCGTCGTCGGGGTCGCCGAAGCGCAGTGACCTCACGAGCGGGATCAGCGCGTCGATCAGTTCCTTGCTGCGCGACTGATGAACGAGCACGCGATCGGTGCACGTGCAGCGCTGACCGGTGGTGAGGTAGCTGCCGACGATCAGCTCGTGCGCGGCCTGACGCACGTCAGCGTCTTCACACACGATCGCCGTGTTCTTGCCGCCCATCTCGAGCGCGACGAGGAGCTCGGGTCGATCGAGCACGGCCTCGCTGATGCGACGTCCCACCGGCCAGCTGCCCGTGAACGCGAGCGCGTGCACGTCCCGGTGTTGGACGATCGCGGAGCCCGTCTGCGCCTTGCCGTGGATGACGTTGAGCACACCGGCGGGCAGCCCCGCTTCGTGCGCGACCTCGGCGTAGCGGATGCCGCAGAGCGGCGCGACCTCGCTCGGCTTCATCACGACGGTGTTGCCGAGCAACAGCGCGGGGATCACGTGCGCGTGGCAGAGGTGCAGGGGGAAATTGAACGGCCCGATCACGGCGACGACGCCGTGCGGATGCCAGCGCAGCGCCTCGTTGGGGAAGCCCGCGAGCTGACCGTCCTTGAGGTCGTTCTTCACCTGACCGAGCACGAGATCGAAGCGCCCGATCAGCGTCTGGATCTCGATGCGCGCCTCGCTGCGGAGCTTGCCGATCTCCTGGACGATCGCGTCCGCGAGGTACTCCTTCTTCGCCTCGATCGCCGATCGGAAGCGCACGAGGTGCTGCCACCGCTCGTCGAGCGAGAGGCGCGACCACGCAGGCTGCGCGGTCTTCGCGGCGTGCACCGCGAGCTCCGCGCGCGAGGGTGACCAGCGCGCAGACACGACGGTCGCGCCGCCCTTCGCGGGGTTTACGGAGACGAGCGGCTCGCCTTCGGGCTCGAGGAACTGACCAGCGACGTAGTCGGAGCGGATCTCGGAGGTCGACATGCGGCCGCGAGCTTATCTGTCGCGAGCACGGCTTGCCTGCGACACGAGAACGCCGAGCTTCACTGCGTGCCCCGTGCGCCGCCATTTTTTGGTACAAAATGGCGACGATGCTCGCAGCGCACGGAAGCTTCGGCGAGGAGGCGCGAACCTCCTCGCGGGACGCGCGCGCACCTTGTCGATGCACCCTTTCACGGCCGCGGAGCTCGGCGATCGTTTCGATCTCTCCCGCTCCGTCCGCTTCGGTCAGCTCCCCATCGCGACGTGGGCATCAGCCGCAAGACGGTCGAGGGCTACTTCGACGTCCTCGACGACTTGCTGCTGTCGTTCCGTCTCCCGGTGTTCACGCGCCGTGCGAAGCGCGACATGACCGCGCACCACAAATTCTTCTTCTTCGACGCAGGCGTCTACAGGACCTTGCGTCCACGCGGGCCGCTCGACGCAGACGAGGAGATCGAGGGCGCCGCGATCGAGACGCTCGTCGCGCAAGAGCTCCGCGCCACGAACGAGATGTCGAACCTGGGCTACGAGCTCCACCACTGGCGGACGCGCGATCACAAGGAGGTCGACTTCGTGCTCTATGGTGAGCGCGGTCTCGTCGCGATCGAGGTGAAGAGATCCAGCACGTACCGCGAGGGCGATCTCGCCACGCTCCGCTTGTTCCGTCACGACTACCCGATGGCGCGGTGCTTCCTCTTCTACGGCGGTACACGCAGCTATGACGTCGACGGCATTCGGGTCTTGCCGCTCTCGAAGGCTCTGCCCGATCTCGAGTCGTTGATCGGGTGATGGGTCAGGGCATCGACGCGTCGAACGCGCCTACGTTCGCGCATGGCCCACCGGGACAACCGGCGTCCTGCTGTCGTCGAGCGTCGTCGTGCTCGTCGTCGGTGGGTAGCCGGGGATCGGCGAGCCTCTCGGCCGCGGCCTCTTCGGCGGGCGTCGACTCGCGTGGTGGTCGCGCGAGCTGCACGCGTCGACGAACGAGGCCGTGGCGCGCCTCGCCTGCGCTCAGCCGCGCACCGAACGAGAGGATCGGGAACGGGCCGTAGCCGCTCGCGAGCGCAGGAACCGCGACAGATGCGAAGAGCGCGATGTCGTTGGTGAGCTCGACCTCCGCGCTGACGCGCGCCGTGACGCTCGCGTCACCGAAGTCGACGAACGGCGTCGTGGAGTCGCACGAGCTCACGAGTGCCTCGACCCTCGGTGTGTTGCGGACGTCGACGCCCGCGAGCAGCAGCACCTCGGGCGTGACCCAGTAGCCGAGGTCGAGCCCTCCTTGCACGAGGATCATCCACCCGATCTCCGAGCCACCGCTCGGACCCGGCCATGGATCGGCGACGCGCGTGGCGAGGCCCGCGAGGACGGGTCCGAAGTGAGGCCTCACGAACAGCGGATCGTCCTCGTCGCCGATCGTGTAGCCGACGTCGACGCCGAGCGCGAACGAGGGCAGGTCCGGCTGCGCGATGAGGTCGGGCCTGAGCGGAGTCGCGCCGCTCGGGATCGCGAGCATGCCGGTGGGCCGCAGCGTCACGCCGCGCACCGGCCTCAACATTCCAGCGATGTGCACCTGCGCTGCCGGCACGTAGTGACCGAGGTTGTCGGCCACCTCCTCGGGCTCGACGAACGCGAGGCCTGACGCGCTCGCTGCGACGTCGGCCGCGGCGTGCGAGCTCGGAGGCGGAGGAGGCTCGGCGAACGGCACGAGCCCCGACTGCATGACCGTGCGCGAGGTGCAGCACGCGAGCAGCGTGATCACGAGCCACGCGGCGGCGATCACACGCGCGAGCGTGACGACGACCCCGAGGATCGAGCGCGTGGGCGGCTGTGCCATCGGCTCGCACCGAGCACGACGCGTTCCAGACGCGCATCACGCGGATCACGCCGCGGCACCGCGCGTCGTGCGCGTGGACGTGTGAATCCTCGGCACGGTGTGCCAATCGACTCAGAAGTGGAGCGTGAGCCCCGCGGGTGTCAGGCGTGCTCGCTCTCGCGACGCGGTCGTCGGTGTGAGGATCGCGGCGATGACACCCCCGATCGCAAACGCGAGGCTCGTTCCCGCCAGGACGTCGGTCGCGAGCGCGAGGCTGCTCATCTCGCGGCCACGATCACGCAGAGACTCGGGGCACATGCCATCAGGGCACATCGAGTCGAGGCTGCTCCGCGTGTCGAGCGCCCACACACCGGTGACCAGCGCACCCACACCAGCGAGACCAGCCACCGAGAAGAGGATCACCGCGACGGTCGGCTCGCTCGCAGACACTGGAGCTGCGGCCGTGGCCTCGGGCGGCACGACCTCGACGGCTGGAACCTCGACGGCTGGAACCACGGTGGTGTCGTTCGGAGGGACGACCTCACGCTGCGCACGGGCGGCTTCGAGCTCGTCGCGCTCGCGACGCAGGATGGTCAGGCGCGACTCGATGAACGGACGGTTGTCGACCTGCTCGGCGGAGGCGAGGAATCGTTCGTACGCGTCGATGGCTTCTACACGTCGTCCGGCTCGGTCTGCTGCGGTGGCGATGTTGTAGAAGAGCTCCACGCGCCCCGACAGCTCGTGCGAGCGTCGGAAGTGTCCGAAGGCCTCCTCGAAGCGTCCCTCCGCGAATGCGAGGCGCCCAGCCTCGAACAGGAGGCGCGCCTCCGCGTCGCGAGTCTCCGCAGGGGGAGCGGAACTCTCTTGCGCCGCGAGCGGGCTCGTCGAGAGCCAGAGCGAGAAGGCCAGAGTGAGGATGGCGCGCATGGAGGTCAGTACGAGATCGGCAGGAGGGTTGGGGACAGAACGTTCATTGCGTGTCCGACTGCCGAGCGGCCCATCGTCTCGAGGCCCCAGCACCGCGCGGTTCCATCCGAGAGGACAGCGCACATGTGCCCTTGCGCGAGAGGCGAGCCGGTGACCGACACCGCGTTCGTCACTCCGGGCACGAGCGTCGGAGCGGGATCGATGCTGCTGCGGTCGCCTGTTCCGCGCTCGCCATCGACGTTGGTGCCCCAGCACGACACGGTGCCATCTCCGAGCACCGCGCAGCTCACATACACGCCCGCGCCCACTGCGGTCGCGCCCGTGATGCCGGCGACGGGGGTGGGCGCGCTCCTCGCGAGCGTGGTTCCGTCGCCGAGCTGACCCGCCGCGTTGGCGCCCCAGCAGACCACGCTTCCACCAGTCCGGACGGCGCACGAGTGCCGCTCGCCTGTCGCGACGTCGATCGCGTCCGTCAGGCCCATGACCGGGGTCGGGCTCGCGCGGTTGCTGGTGGTGCCATCGCCGATCTGGCCCTCCGCGCCTCGACCCCAACAGACGACTTGTCCGGTCTCGCGCCGGGCGCACACGTGCGCGAGCCCCGCTTCGACCTCTTCGAAGTCGGTCGCCGTGCTCGTCGTCGGCATCAAGGTCGCGCTGATTGTCCCCGACATCGTCCCACGCCCCAGGCCGCCCGACGCATCCGAGCCCATACAGTACGGGACTCGGTCTCCGTCGCTCTCGAGGACGAGCGCGCAGACCTGATTGGCGCCGACGGTGAGCTGGGTCGGCGCCCCTCCCGTGATCGCGAAGGGCGTCGGCGTGAGCGTGTCGATCACCAGGCCAGTGCCCCAACAATGCACCGTCCCCGTGCTGCCGCTGCCGCTGGCAGCACAGGTCGTGTAGTGGCCGCTGTCGACATCGATCATCCCGGATGGCAGCGTCGGAACGGGCCTCATCCGCGACGACGAGTACGGAGTGGCGCTCGCCCCGAGCACATAGAAGAGGCCGCTGCAGGAGGCGACCCCACTTCGCACGACGCATGTCCCATAGATCCCCGCGCCCAAGGCGGTGAGGTTGTCGAGGGGCACTGTCGACGACACCGGAGCCGGGGCAGTGATCTCCGAACGCAGTCCCAGTGTGCCGTTGTAATCGCCGCCCCAGCACGACAGGCGTCCTCGATCGATCCCGCACACGGTGAACGAGCCGAACCCGAAGCTCGGCCGCATCGTTCGCGGAACGAGCGCCGCGGGACCGGCCGTGCCCCGCGGGACCGAGCCGCCATCGCCGAGCTGCCCCTCCGCGCCGTTGCCCCACGACTGCCAGTCGCCCCCGGTCTCGCGGGCGAAGCAGAGGCGTTGTCCGCACACCAGCTCGTCTGCGGTGAGGCCGCTGGAGGAGGTGGGTGTCGGGCGATGCGGTCCGAACCCGACGCCGAGCTGGCCAGCGTCGTTGTTTCCCCAGCAGTAGACCTCCCGCGAGGACAGCGCGCACGCGAAGTAGCTGCCGCCAGTGATGCGCTCGGCTGCGGGAACCGAGGCTCGAACAGGGCTGAGTCGGTTCATGGTCGTGCCGTCGCCCAGCTGCCCGAACTCGTTCGTCCCCCAGCACCAAATCTCTGCGCCACTCGTCCGCGCGCAGACGAACGAGTTGCCCGCGTGGAGCTCGACCACGTTGTTGGGAGCCGACAAGCGTACGGCAGCGGGCGTCGCCGCCGTGGTCCCGTCTCCGGTCCTGCCTCCGCGGCCCCAACACCACACTTCACCCATGTGATCGCGTGCGCAGGCACCGACCGCGTGACTGCGCACCTCGAGGAACCTGCGACCCGCGAAGGCCGCCGCGTCGCTGGGACGCGGTTGAATGGGCGCTGGCGTGCCGCGGTTGCCACCTGGGCTCCCGTCGCCGAGCTCCCCCTCTTGGTTTCGGCCCCAGCAGTGCACGCGCTCGGACACGCGCTCGATCGCGCACGTCGCGTTGTCGCCGACCGAGATCTGCGAATAGCGACCCGCTCCAGAGACGGGTGTCGGCAGACCGCGATCGAACGTCGTGCCATCTCCCAACATGCTCGCTTCGTTCAGGCCCCAACAGAGAGCGGTTCCGCTCTGCCGCAACGCGCACGCGTGATTGAGGCCCGTCGAGACGTCGATCACTGGGTTGCAGACGCCGGCGACGCACGCCGTGGACCCGGGACACACGCGCCCACACGCCCCGCAGTGGTTCGAATCCGAACGGAGGTCTCGCTCACAGCCGTCGCTCGGGACGCTGTTGCAGTCGGCGAAGCTCGGATCGCACGCGCCCAGCGCGCACTCTCCGCTCGTGCACGTCTCAGCGGCGTTCGGCAGCGCGCACGCACGACCGCACATACCGCAATGAAGGAGAGAGCTGGCGAGTGGTGCCTCACACCCGTTGTCCTCGGCGCCGTCGCAGTCGTCGTATCCGACGATGCAGTCCAACTCGCAGAGGCTCGAAGTGCATCGCTCGGTCGCCAGAGGCCGGTCCGGGCACTCTCGGTCACACCCTCCGCAGTGAGAGCGACTGCTGGTCGTATCGACGCAAGCACCACCACAGATCATCGCCGGGCTGCCGCACGTGGAGCTGCAGACGTTCGTGGCGCCGGTGGTGTCGCACGCCTCGAGGGCCCCGCATCCGTTGCCGCATGCTGCGCAGTTCGTCATGGTGCCCAGTGGCGTCTCGCAGTCGGAGCTCGTCGTGTCGCAGTTCCCGCGGTCGTCTTCACAGGTGAGGCTGCAGACACCGCCTGCGCAGCTTCCCCTGGCGCCGCTCGCGCCACAGAACCGCCCGCATCCACCGCAGTGCGCGAGATCCGTGTCCGTGTCGATCTCGCAGCCATCGCGAGAGTCGCCGTCGCAGCTCTCGAACCCCGGCGCGCACGCGTAGACACATCGGCTCGCATCGCAGGACGCGACGGAGCCGGGGCGGCTCGGGCAGTCGGTGGCGTCGGTGCATTCCGCCCATGCGTCAGCGGCGAGCGCATCGACTGTCGCCTCCGCATCGAGCGCCGCGTCGTCGGCCATCGGATCGCGCCATGCGTCGGTCGATGCGGCGTCGGCGTCGAGCGACGCGGGCGGCGTGTCCGTGGTCGACGGAGCATCGGCGCCTGCGTCCACGCCGCCAGCGTCGCGTTCGAGCGGTGCGTCCATGCCGGCGTCGAGCCCATAGGTGAAGTCGTCGGGGGCGACGAGAGAGCAAGCAGCGAGCGCGACCGACGAGACGACGCCGAGCGCGACCGAGAACGCGGGCCGCGAGACTCGGACTGCTGCCCAGGACTTCGTTCCGAGCGACACAGACACCATGGAAAGCTCCTCCGCCAAGGTCCCCAGCATCGAGCGGTTGCGCGACGTGTGTCAACGCGCCTCTCGACCGCTGGCGGCGCTGCAAGTCGCATCGCCGATCGGAGCGTCGATGGATCGTTCGTGTCGCCGTTCACGCAGCGGCCCTCGCGGCGGTCGTCGTGTCCGTGATGCCGCCGCAGCCAGCCTCGGCGACGACGGGGTTGTAGCAACCGCAGTCCGAGCCTTCGGCGCACGTGCCCGTCGCGCTTGCAAGGATACGTGGCCTTCGGCGCGAGGTCGTCGCAGCGCGCGCACGTCTGCGGCACGATCCGTCGCGTGGGCTCTCGCCGCCTCCTCGTGCTGCCTCTCACGGCCTCGCTGCTCGGCTGCTACCTCAGCCACGAGCGCGAGACGCCGTCCGTGTGCGAGCCCGCCGCCGTCGCGTCGTGCGCGACGTGGGAGGCCGACGGCGACTTCGTGCTGATCTCCGCGCCCGCCGCGGTCGGCGACTACGTGAACCTCGAGTCGACGCTCTCGCTCGACTGCGAGGTGATGGTCAGCTGGATCGTCGCGACGGGCCGGCCGCGCGGCGTCAACGTCACGCACCACACTCGCCTCGTCGATCGTCGCGGACGCGCGCTCGCGCCGATTCAGGCGCACCCCTCGATCACCGGCGACGCGACGAGCTGGTCGGGGCTGCGGCTCGCGGCGCAGGGGTCGCGCGTCGGCGCGATCAGCGAGCGCGAGGGGCTCTGCGTCTTCTTGCCGCTCGATCGCGAAGGACACGAGGTGGGTCCGCCCGTCGAGGTCGATCGCGACATCGGATGTCGCGCGCTCGCGTCGAGCCCCGAAGGATTCTCGTTCGTCACGTCGGCGATCTCCGGTGGCTCGCCCGTGCTCTTGCGCACCGTCGACGTCGACGGTCGAGAGCTCGCGCGCGCGCCGCTCGAGGTGCCCGCGCTGCGCACGTGGTGGTCACGCGCGATGTTCGAGGACGGCTCGTTCCTCGCGTACCAGTTCACCGAGGACATCACGACGACCCGCTACACCGGCTTCCTCCAGCGCCTCGACGCGCGAGGCGCCGCGCTCGGCGACGAGGTCGTGCTCGACGACGACGGAGTGCCCGTGCACGTCGCCGAGACACGCAGCGGCGCCGTCGCGACATGGACGACGTCGGCCTCGGGAGGACAGCCCGTGCGCGTGCGACCCATCGATCACGACGGCCAACCGCGCGGCGAGACGCGCGACGTGCCCGCGGAGGGCGCGCTCTACGGGCTGACGATCCGCAGCACGCCGGACGGCGGGGCGCTGTTGATCTGGGAAGAGAGCCACTTCGGCGAGGACCCGCAGTGGCGCGTGCGCGTGCAGAGCGTCGACGCCGACGGTGTGGCGCGCGGCGCTCCTTCGCTCGTGGTGTCGGACCAACACGCCGACACGTGGGACCTCGTCGTCGACCCGAGCGGCGAGCGCGCGCTCTACGTGCGCAGCCGCGACTCGAACACGCTCGAGGCGCTGCCGCTTCGGTGTGTGCGCTGACTCAGACGCGGGCGAGGCACATCGCGGTGGGGAGGCCCTTGTCGTTGTCGAAGACGTGGCCCTCGACGCTCGCGAAGCCGGCGCTCGCGCACGCGCTCTTCATCGCGTGGAAGTCCCAGCGGTAGACGCGACGCAGCGTCGCCTCTTGGAGCTCGCTCGTCGTGTCCCCGCCGCCCACGGTGAAGACGTGGCGCTCGTCGATCGCGTCGCCCGAGGGGAGGCGCATCACCTCGTGCGTGACGGTGCCGCTCTCGTGTGGATGCCGCCACAGGCGCTCCATGCGGGGGAGGTGCGCGAGATCCCACTGACGCACGCGCTCGCCCGCGCCGGGCTCGGTGTCGCGGGGATCGGCGAAGAAGAAGACGAGCGCGCCCTTCGGCCGCAGCGTGGTGCGCAGCGACGCGAGCGCCGCGTGCATCGCGTCGGGCTGCTCGATCCAGTGGATCGCGTCGTGGAACACGAGGTCGTACGCGAGCGGTCGCTCGGTGCCGACGGTCTCCCATCGCAGATCGGCGACCTCGATCGACACGTTCGCGGCGCGCGCGGCCTCGGCGGTCGCTTCACGCGCGACGGGGCTCGCATCGCCCGCGGTCACGACGAAGCCGAGCTCGGCGAGGTTCACGCTGTGATCACCGAGGCCTGCGGTCGCGTCGAGCACGCGGAGATCATCCGCGGGAAAGAGCGCGCGCAGGTGCTTCTGGCTCGCGCGCTTCCAGCGACGAAAGTCGACCGGCTCGAAGCTGCGGTGGAAGCGCTCCCAGCGGAGCAGGCGATCCCAGGTGGTCTCGGAGCGAGCGTCGGCGTGGCTCATGGCTGCCTCGCGTCGATCAGCGTGCGCGCCTCGTGACCGAGGTTCGTCCACGCGCGGCGGATCTTCTTCGGCGCGTGCTCGACGAGGTCGCCCTCGAGCTTCCAGAGGAACGCCGCGTGGTAGCCGCAGAGGTCTGCGTTGGAGAGGTAGTTGAGCAGCGACAGCGCGTGCTTGGGCCCCGGATCCTTCGGGATGCCGCACTCACCTGCGAAGAGCGGGAAGCTCGGATCGAGGATGCGCGGATCGTTCGCATAGCCCGCGAGATCGGCGCGCGACGGGAGGCCTCCGTCGTCGTGATAGACGTGCACGTCGACCGCATCGAGGCCCGCGCCGCACGAGAAGAGCTTCGGCAGGAACACCGGCATCGTGCCCGTCGTGACGATCAGCGCATCGTTGGCGCTCTCGATCGCCGACTTCGAGCGCGCGAGGAAGCGACCGATCGTGTCCCACGCGATCGAGGGATCACCGCCGGCCGGGCGCGCGTCGGCGCAGTCTTCGGTGAGCGTCTCGGGCTCGCTCAGGATCTCGAGGCCGACCGCGATCTTCGGATCGAGGCGCTTCGCGATCGCCGCCGCGACGTGCTCCGCGAAGCGCGCGCCCTGATCGGGATCTTCGAGGATCGAGCGCGTGGTCGCATCGCGATCGCGGTGCACCGAGTTCGCGTCGAGGAGGCCCCAGTAGATGCGCACGCCCGCGCGGTGCGCGGCCTCTTCGAGCACGGTGATCGCCTCGCTGAGATCGGGACGCACGCCCGTGACGCGACCGCGATCGTCCATCGCGATGCCCTCTGCGCCCTCGCAGAGCCAGATGCGCACGGCCTCGAGCCCGAGCGCGCGCGCCTCGATCAGCGGGCCCGACAGGCGCATCGCGTCGAAGTCGCACGGCCAGTCGGGGAAGCGCGGGTTCTTCGAGAGGTCGTGCGCGTAGCTCCCGAAGAAGTAGGGGACGTTCACGCCGAGGAGGGATCGCATCGGCGTGAACTACCACGCGCGGCGACCCGTCAGCAGCTACCGACGTCGGGCGGGCATGCCGTGGAGACGCCGCTGCAGAACTCGGCGAGCCCGCACGGGCCGCCCGGCGGACGACACTGCGTGCCCGCGGGCGTGAACGAGTCACCCGGACAGCTCGCCGTGGAGCCGCTGCACGTCTCGGTCGCGTCGCACGAGTCGATGGCGCTGCGACATGTCGTTCCGGGCGCGCGGAACCCATCGCTCGGGCACGCCGCGGCCGCGCCGGTGCACGCCTCGACGACGTCGCACACGCCACCGCTCGCGCGACACGTGGTGCCGCCCGCGACGAACCCGTTCGCTGGGCACGCCGCGCTCGCGCCGCTGCACGACTCGACCACGTCGCACACGCCGGCGCTCGCGCGACAGACCGTCGACGACGGTGAGAAGGCATCCGCGGGGCACGCGGTGCTCGAGCCCGTGCACGTGTCGACGACGTCGCACGCGCCCGCGCTCGGACGACACACGACGCCCGAGACCGCGAGCGCGTCCGCGGGGCAGCCCGCGCTCGAACCGCTGCACGTCTCGGCGAGATCACACGGTCCCGCGCTCGCGCGGCACACGCTTCCGCCAGTGAACGCATCGGAGGGACACGCCGGGCTCGTCCCGCCGCACGCCTCGGCGACGTCGCACGGACCGGCGCTCGCGCGGCACACGACGCCCGAGATCGCGAACGCGTCCATCGGACAGAGCGCGTCGGTGCCCGAGCACAGCTCGGCCACGTCGCACGCGGTCTCGGCGCCGCGGCATGTCGTTCCACCTGCGACGAACGCATCGCTCGGGCACGTCGCGCTCGATCCGCTGCACGTCTCGGCGACGTCGCATCCGCCCGCGCTCGCACGGCACGTCGTGCTCGTGTCGAGGAACGCGTCGCTCGGGCACGCCGCGCTCGCGCCGTCACACGCCTCGTCGCGATCGCAGTCGCCCGCGCTCGCGCGGCACACGAACCCCACGTCGGCGACGCGGTCTGCGGGGCACGTCCCTGCGCTGCACGTCTCGGCCACGTCACACGCGCCGCTGGCCGCGCGACACTCGGTGCCGTCTGCGACGGGCGCGCACGCGCTCGCGCCATCGCACGTGCCCGCCGCGCACGCCGAAGGATCTTCGGCGCACTCGTCTGCGGGGTCGGTGCCCGCGGTGATCGGCGCGCAGGTCCCATCGGTGCCGCCGGTCTGCGCTGCGAGGCACGCGTCGCACGTGCCTTCGCAGGCGGTGTCGCAGCACACGCCGTCGGCGCACGCGCCGCTCGTGCAGTCGTCGTCGTTCGTACACGCGAGGCCGAGCGGCAGGAGCGCGGCATCGGGCGAGAACGCGTCGGGCACGACGTGCGCGTCCGGGACGAGCGGGGCATCGGGCAGCGCGCGCGCGTCGACGGACGCATCGGTCTCGACGGCGACGAACGCGTCGGGTGTCTCCATCCCGCCGCCGCAGGCGATGAGCACGAGACACGGGAGGGCTAGGACGGACGATCGGGTGAGTCGCATGTCCTCCGTGTACGCGAGGACGTGCGCGACTTCGTCTCACGCGCCTCTCACAGCGAGGCGCTGTGCGACGACTCGAAGCCTCACTCGGGGTGGACGATGAAGAGGCTCGGACGACCGAGAGCGCTGACGAAGAGCTCGTCTTCGCCGAACGTCGCGTCGCCGAACACAGCGTTCGCGGGCACGAGGATCGCGCGGCGATCGAAGTAGCTCTCGCTCGCGGCCGTGGGCATCGCGGTGTCGACGAGCACGCCGCCGGTCATCGACGTGATGAGCACGAGCTCGCTCGCGCCGCGCGGCACGATGCCGTCGACGTTCATCGGCACTGCCATGAGCACCGCGGGCGTTCCGTAGGTGCCGGCGGTGAAGCTCGCGGCGTAGAGCGAGGTCGTGTCCCACGACGCGATGTAGAGCTGCGTGCCATCGGGCGAGAACGCGAGGCCGTTCGGGTACGTGATGGCGTCGGTGATCTGCGTGACGTTCGAGCCGTCCGCGTCGGCGCGGTAGACGCGGTTGGCCATGCTGTCGGTGAACACGAGCGAGTCGTCGGGCGCGATCGCGACGAAGTTCGTGAGGCCGAAGAGGCCGTCGGGGGCCTCGTTCGTGAGCAGCGTGACGGTGCCGTCGAGCGTGATCGAGAAGAGGCCGGACGCGCCCTCGTCGGAGGCGCACGCGATGATCTCACCGGGCTCGCGGAAGGCGATGCCGACGGGCGCGTCGATCATCGCGAGGTCGGCGGCGGTTCCGTCGGGCGCGACGGAGACGATGCGACCGTCGCGCAGCGCGAGGAAGATGCGCGAGGCGCCGGCCATGTCGTGACCGATCGCGATGCCCTCGCTCGAGGCACCGAGCGCCGCGAACACCTCGACCCGCTGCGGGCCCGCGTCGGTCGGCGCGACGGGCGCATCGCTGCCTTCGGGCGCATCGACGGCGAGCGGCGCGTCGGTGCCGGCGTCGATCGGATCGGCCGAAGGACCGCACGCGGCGAGGAGGGCGAGAGGAGCGAGCGTGAAGCGTCGAAGGTAGGTCACGCCGCGACGGTAGCAGGCGATCCACGGAGCATCAGGTCTTCCTCACGCGCGACCGAACCGCTGCGCGAAGGCCTCGTGGTTCCGCTCGACCCCCTTGGGAACCGCGAACACGACCCGATCGACGTCGACGAAGGCGAGGGCCGCTGCGAAGGCATCGGCGACTTCCGTGGGATCGTTCTGGAACACACCACATCCCCATGCCCCGAGGAGCAGAGTCCGATGACCTCGCTCCGCGGCGACCGACACGACGTAGCGAGCGCGCCGGACGAGCGTCTCGCGAATGGCCGCCCGCGAGGCTCGATCGCCACGCAACGCCTGACCGGCGTTGGGAGCCGGCGCGGTGATCACGCTCGCCAGGAACGGCTCCTCGATCGGCATGTCGCGGCTCTGGGTTCGGAAGAACGGAACGCGCGGCGAGTGGATCAGGTGGTCGGTGTAGAGCACCGACTCCTCCGCGCGGTTGGCGTCGTAATAGGCGCGCTGGGTGAGCAGACACGGATACAGGCCGGAGCAACGCGCGACGTCTTCTTCCTGCGCCTTCGCACCTCGGAGGAAGCCTCCTCCGGGGTTGCGTGCGGATGCGAAGTTGAGGAGGACCACGTCCGCCGTCGTCGCGAGTCGCTGAGCGGCACGCTGCGTCGTCTCGTCGGTGACCTCGATCGACGGCGTCGAGACCCGCGGGGGCGGGGCGAGCGTTGCCAAGCGATCGGGTGTGTAGAGCTGGGTGCCTTCGATGGCGGCTACCATCGCCGCTCGGAGATCGACCTCGCGACCCGACGGTGCCGTGTAGGTACCCCGTTCGCACAGGGCGAGGGTCTCGCGGGCGACTTGCTCGAGCTTGCTCATGACCCTCGCGACTCGTTCACCGCCGATCTCGGACGGCGTCAGGGCCAGAGAGGTCGATCGATCAGTCTCTGACCTTCGATCCGGGTCGCGCCGTCCTCGTCCCGTATGAGCTCGATGCGCGTGGCGTTCGCCCGCGACTCGAGCGCTGTCACGAGAGGCCGTGCGTGCGAGACGACCCACACGTTCGAGCGTCGTGATGCGATCACGAGCGCCTCGGCGAGCGGACCGAGCAGATCGGGGTGGAGGGATGCCTCGGGCTCGTTGAACACGAGCAGTGGTGCAGGCCTCGGAGAGAACAGCGCTGCGAGCAGCGCGAGGTACTTGAGCGATCCGTCCGAGAGCTCGCGCGCACCGAGACGGCGCAAGAGGCCCGGCACGCGCAGCCCGAGCTCGAAGTGGTTGCCCGTCACCGCGACGTCCAGCTCGGCGCCCAGGCCCTGCTTCACGGCTGCGCGCAGCGCTGCGTCGTCGCCGATCTCGAGGATCGTCCGGAGCGCCGCGGCCACGTCTTCTCCGTTCGACGCGAGGATCGGCGTGCGCGTTCCGATGCGGGGCACGCGCATCGGACTGTCCGGATCGGTGCGGAACGCATGATAGAAGCGGAACGCTCGCAGCGTGCGCTGGAGATGCCAGAGGTCGCTCAAGAGCTGCGGCTCGTCGAGCTGTCCGAGAACGCTCTCCGTGGCGTCGAGCGGTGCATAGGTGCGAGCGCGACCGTCCGAGTCGATGCCAACGGCTGCTCCGCCATCGCGCGTGAGGAACGGCTTGTTCTTCCTTCGCGGCGGCGCGGCCCACAGCCACTCTTCCTTCACTTCGGGATCGAGACCGAACGCGGTCGCGAGCAGCGGCGGCGGCAGTGACCCTTCGGGCGCGGGCAGTCCGATCGTCATCTCGAAGCAGCCCGCATCGAGCTGCATACCGAGACGGATGCGCAACGACTTCCTCCGCACGGTGGGCTCGATGCGCTGCCCACGCCGCTTGGCTGCCTCCGTCCTCACCTCCTCGGGGCCGGCCCACGCGGCCGAAGGCACACCGCCCTCGTTCGCGAGCGATCTCGCGAGTCGTCCGTGCGCGGCGGCATGCATCAGCTCGAGCGCCCGGTAGACGTTGCTCTTGCCGACACCGTTCGCGCCCGAGATCACGGTGAGGGGCGAGGTCGCGAAGCAGAGATCGTGGAGCGATCGATAGCCAGCGATGGCGACACAGCGGACGGTCATCGCGGAAGGCTCCAGAACGTGGGGAATTCGCACGTGTGCACGGTGTCGCCTCTGGGCCGAACGATGTCAGAGAGTTGCAGACGGAGAAGTGACCCTAGAACCCGTTCTTCGCTTCGCGACGTTTCGCGAATTCGTCTGCGTCCTTCGCGCGCAAGAACGGGTTGGTCGCGAGCTCTTCGCCGACGGTGCCCGGCACGGTGAAGCGCTTCTCGGCGCGGCGCGTGCGCACGTGCTCGAGACGCGCGGCGATCGTCGCGTCGCTCGGCTCGACGTGCGCGGCGAAGCGGAGGTTCGCCTCGGTGTACTCGTGGCCCACGTAGAGCCGCGTGTCTGGATCGAGCTCGGCGAAGCGCCGCAGCGACGCGTGCATCTGCGGCATCGTGCCCTCGAACACGCGGCCGCAGCCCGCGAGGAAGAGCGTGTCGCCCGTGAACGCCATGCCCGCGCCGACGTACGCGATCGCGCCGAGCGTGTGGCCAGGTACGTTCATCACGCGGAAGTCGTGACCGAAGAGCGGGAGCACCTCGCCCTCGTCGAGGCCGCGCGTCTGCATCGCGATGCGACCCTGCTCGAGGTCGTAGCGGCTGCCGAGCACGGGCACGTCGCCGATCTCGGCGAGCAGATCCGGCACGCCCGCCACGTGATCGGGATGGTGGTGTGTGCACCAGACCGCGCTGACGGAGAGGTCGTGCTCGCCGAGCGCGTCGATCACCGGCCTCGCGTCGCCCGGGTCGACGACGATGCACGAGCGCGTGCCGCGAGATCCGGGCGTGTACGCGTGCACGAGGTACGCGTAGTTGTCGTTGAAGTACGGCACCGTCTCCACACGGAGGCCTCGCACGACGCGCTGCGCGCGTGAGGTGCCGGTGCTGCGCGTGAACTTCACGGTGGTGCCGAAGCGCGTGACCCCGTCGGCCCGAAGACGCGGCGCGCCCTCTCGCTCGTAGCGCTCGAATGCCTTCTGGCTCGCGAAGACGTAGCGGTTCTCGATCACCCGCTCGTCGCGACGCACGACCTCGGCCTCGAGCGCGCCCTCGTCCACCACGTGCATCGCGTGCTCGTCGAGCAGCCATCGCTCGAAGCGGTCCGCGACCTCGGGGCTCTCGCACTCGCAGACGACCGTGTAGAGAAACGTGCCCATCGCGCGAGCGTGCCCGAGCGATGCCGCGACGGACATCACAAAGTGCTCATGCCTCCGTGGTCGGGCAGGGAAGCAAGCCTCGAGGACCGCGGTTTTCGTGCCTGCCTCGGGGCGTTCGCGTACATCCGCCCCAACTCGGAACCTCGGACCATGAAGCTCGGACCTGCTCAGCTCGGTGCTTTCTTCGCAACGACCGTCCTCACGTCTGTCGGTGCCGCTGCGACGTACGTGCATCTCTTCGCGCCCGCCGCGCCCGTCGTGACCAGCACGACGGCGGAGCCCGCGCCCGAGCCCGTGACGCCGCCCGTCACCTCGGTGCGCCCAACCGCGCCGCTGCCCGCGGTGGATCTCGACGGCGCGTCGATGGCCGACGTGGCCGCGCGTGTGCTCCCCAGCGTCGTGAACGTGCGCAGCTCGCAGGCGCCGCGGGGCCCGTACGGAACACCCTACGATCTTCCCTACGGCAACCCCTACCAGCCGACGCCCGAGCCACAGGGCAGCCTCGGATCGGGCGTGATCGTCAGCGAAGACGGCCTCGTCGTGACGAACAACCACGTCGTCGAGGGCGCCGCCGAGATCCGCGTGAGCCTCAGCGACGGACGCGAGATCCCCGCCAGGGTCGTGGGCACGGATCGGGAGAGCGACATGGCGCTCCTGCGGCTCGCGGGCACGAACCTAGGGCTCACGCCGATCACCTACGGCGACTCGAGCCAGCTGCGGCAGGGCGACGTCGTGCTCGCGATCGGCAACCCGTTCGGCGTCGGGCAGACCGTGACGATGGGGATCGTGTCCGCCGTCGGTCGCGCCAACGTCGGGATCACGGAGCTGGAGGACTTCATCCAGACCGACGCGGCGATCAACCCGGGCAACTCCGGCGGCGCCCTCGTCTCCACGCGCGGTGAGCTCGTCGGCATCAACACCGCGATCCTGAGTCGCACGGGTGGCAGCCACGGCATCGGCTTCGCGATCCCGTCGAACATGGTCTCTCCGATCGTCGACGCGCTGCTCGCGCACGGGACGGTGGTGCGAGGATGGCTCGGCGTGGGCCCACAGGATCTGACGCCGGAGCTCGCAGCCGCCATGCACCTGGGGGCCGGACAGCGAGGCGTGCTCCTCAACCACGTGGAGCCCGACAGCCCCGCAGCGGCTGCAGGCCTGCGCCCGGGCGACGTCCTCGAGTCGGTCGGCGGCGAGCGGCTCACCTCGCGCGAGCACTTGGTGACGATCGTCGCGACGCGCGGCGCAGAGGCCGATCTCGCGCTCACCGTGGTACGGGCCGGGCAGCGCCTCGAGGTCACCGCTCACCTCCGGCCGCGGCCGCAGGTCGAGGACTCCGTGCCGCCCACGCCGCTGCCGCGCGATCTCGCGCAGCGAGGCGACGGCCTGCCGCCGGGCTACGTGCCGCTCCCGCCGGGCATGACGCCCGATCTCTTCGCGGGACGTGGCGGGCCTTCGTATGCGCGGCCGCGGGTGCAAGGAGGGCAGATCGTCGCGGGGCTCGATCTCCACGATCTCGACGATCGCCTCCGTCGCGGCTTCGGCATCCGGCCTTCGGTCACGGGCGCGCTCGTCGGTGACGTCGCGCAGGGCTCACCAGGCGCGCTCGCGGGGGTCGAGCCGGGCGACGTGATCGTCGAGGTGAACCGCGATCCGGTCGAGAGCGTCGCGCAGTTCGCGCGCTTCTACGCCGAGAGCGGCGGTGGTGTGACGGTGCTGATCCGTCGCGGCTCGGCGAGCCTCTACACCGTCCTGCGCTGACGATCTCTCGTCAGGCCTTCTTCAGCGCGCGCAGGCCCCGCTCGGCGGCGACGAGGGCTGCGAAGCGCGCCTCGGCCTCGGGGTGTGCGGCGACGAGCGCGGCCACGGACGACATCGCGTCCCACGCGCTCGGATCGATCTCCACGGCCTCGGATCGCCAACGGAAACGCCTCTTCTCGGCGCTCGATGCGGTGGTGAGCCCTTCTCCTCGCACGTGGTTCCAGCGGGTCATTCGTGGGAGCTCGGTGCGGAGCGTCTCGTCGAAGGTCTCGATCGCGATGGCGTCGGTCTCCGCGAGGTGGTCCGCACCGAGGAGACACTTGGCGCCTTCGCGGATCCACTCGGCGCGATCTCTCGCGCGGAGGGTCTCGCGGAGCATCGACTCGACGTCGCGACTGAGGGCGCCCGGTGAAACCGGAGCGCCCTCGCGATCGTCTTCTTCGTCGAGCAGGTCGACCAGCAACGTGGCGTCGTCACCGAGTCGGTCGAGGCCGAGGCCTTCGGTCACGCGCGCCAGGAGCGCGTCCTTCGCGCCGCCCACCAGCGCATTCGGCGCTCGTCCTCGCAGGCTCGTGCGACCCGCGAGCTCCGCGAGCGCGAGCGCTTGCTCGCGATTCGAGACGGCCGTGGCAGCGAGGCTGCGTAGCCGCTCCGTCATCGCCTCCAGGTTGGAGGTCTCGAGATAGGACTGCGAACGATCGGACTCTGGATGGGCGGCGCTCGTGCTCATGGCTCTTGTCTCCCGCGACGTGCGGCCTCGCCCTTCTCGCTCTTGCGAGACTGCGCGCCGCCGAAACGAAGACCCGTCGGGAGCGCGCCTTTGCCGAGGGATTGCTCGAGGCATTCGGCGAGCTGCGCTCTCATCCGGGACTTCCACTTGTCCATGAGACTCCGGACGCGGACGACCCTGACGCGGAGCTCCTCGGGGGCGTCTTTTTCAGCGAATTTCGCGAGATCTTCGGCCGTGACCTGCCCCAAGGCGAGGGCCATGGCGTCGGCCGTGAGCTCGTCGGCCTCGAGCGCGAGGCGGTAGACGGCGTCGTACGGCGGCTGGAGGTGCGAGGCGCAGCGCGCGAGCGTCGCGACGATCTCGCGCATCTCCATCGCCTGATCGGAGGGCACCACGTCGGCCTGCGCGCGGTCGAGCGGGCCCTCGTGCTCTTCGCTGCCCGCGGGCGCACCGAAGTCTTGGCGCTTCGCGCGACGCAGCGTCGTCCGCACGAAGTTGTTCGCGACGACCGCGCACCACGCGAGCACCTTGGCGCGCGCGCGCCCCTCGGGGACCTCGTCGGGCACCCAGCGAGACAGCCGGAGCAACACCTCCTGCGCCACGTCGTCGGGCGTGAGGCCGCTGCGCGTCGCGGTGGCGCCCATGCGGATCACGCACGTCGACACGTACGCGCGCACGCCGGGCGCGATGGAGCCGAGCGCACGCGAGCGCGCCTCGGCGTCGCCGACGTACGCAGCCTCGAGGAGCGCGCGGCACGTCGCTTCGTCGAGCTCTCTCGCGTTGGAGGTCATGGGGTCGGCGAGATTCGATGCTCGTCGTCGCGACGTCAAGGTGAGCGGGCGTCTCTCGTCGATTCGAGATCACGACGCGGATGCGGCTACCCTTCGCCCCCGATGGCGACCCCCACGCCCAGTCCGACACCGGGCCTGCTCGCGCGCGAGGCGAGGGATCTGGTCGCGCTCGCCGCCGAGATCGGGCCGATCGGCTTTCGCGATCGTGAGGCGTCTCGCGTGCTCGAGCTGCTCGATCGCGGCCGCTCCGTGATGCTCGTGGGCATGCCCGGCGCGGGCAAGAGCGCCGTGCTCACGGAGGTCGCGCGGCGCATGCACGCGCGCGGCGAGGGGCGTCTCTACGAGGTCTCCACGAGCGACCTGTTCCGCGGCACGAAGTACCTCGGCGAGTGGCAGACGCGCGTGACGAACCTCCTCCGCGAGGCCGAGGGCGCGACGCTCGCGGTGTCGGACGTGTGGAACCTGATCGAGCAAGGGCGCACCGCGCAGAGTGAGACGGTCGTGTTCGATGCGATGCGCGGCGTGATCGAGCGCGGCGACGTGCGCCTCGTGGGCGAGGTGAGCAAGGAGCGCCTCGAGCACCTGCGCAGGCACCCCGACTTCATCGGGATCTTCGAGATCGTCGAGATCCTGCCGCTCGCGATGGAAGACGTGCTCGCCGTGCTCGACGAGCGCGCGAGCCTGCGCGGCCTCTCGCTCTCGACGGGCGCGCGCGCCGCGCTCGTCGCCCTGCCCACGCGCTTCCTTCCTGCGCGCGCACAGCCGGGCCCGGCGCTGCGCATCCTCGACGAGCTCGCGGGCGATCAGGTGTCGGACGCGCCCGTGGCGACGCTCGATCGCGAGCACGTCGAGCGCGCGTTCGCGGAGCTCCACGGCCTGCCGCTGCTCGTGGTGTCGACCGACATCCCGCTCTCGACCTCGGAGGTGCGCGCGTGGTTCGCGGAGCGCATCGTCGGGCAGCCGCACGCGATCGAGTCGGTGCTCGAGACGATCGCGCTCTTCAAGGCGGGCCTCCACGATCCGCGTCGACCGCTCGGCACGTTCTTGTTCGTGGGGCCGACGGGCGTGGGCAAGACCGAGACGGCGCGCTCGCTCGCGGAGTGGCTCTTCGGCAGCGCCGATCGCTTGCTGCGCTTCGATCTCTCGGAGCTCAAGGACTACCGCGGCTTCATGCAGCTCGTGGGCGATCCCGATCGACGCGGCTCGGCGGCGCGGCTGATCGATCCCGTGCGCGCGCAGCCCTTCCAGGTGGTGCTCTTCGACGAGCTCGAGAAGGCGCACCCGAACGTCTGGGATCTCTTGCTGTCGATCCTCGACGAGGGCCGCCTCACGACGCCGCAGGGCGAGACGGTGGACTTCCGCAACGCGATCCTCGTCTGCACGTCGAACGCAGGCGCCAAGGACGCCGCGCGCGAGGTGGGCTTCGGCGCGCGCGAACCCGGCGAGGTCGCGCTCGATCGCATGCGGCGCGGGCTCGAAGACGTGTTCCGGCCCGAGCTCTTGAACCGCTTCCAGCACATCGTCCTCTTCCGATCGCTGTCGAGCGAGCAGCTGCGCACCGTGGCGCGCATCGAGCTCGCGCGCGTGCTCGAGCGCGAGGGCATCGCGGGTCGAGGGCTCGTCGTGGAGGTCGAGGACGCGGTGCTCGATCTCGTGGTGGCCAAGGGCGCCGATCGACGCTTCGGCGCGCGCGCGCTCCAGCGCGAGGTGCAGAAGCGCGTGGTCTTGCCGATGGCGCTCGAGCTCGTGTCGCGTCGCGTCGCGCGCGGCGCGCTCGTGCGCGTGACCACGAAGGACGAGTCGATCGAGGTGCGGGTGCTCGAGACCGAGGCGAGCCGCGCCGTGACGCGTCGCGAGTCGCCGCCCCTGCCCGAGCCGGCGCGCGTGAAGACGGTCGCCGAGCTCGAGGCGCGCCTCACCGCGATCGAGCCGCTGCCGATCGCCGCAGAGACGCTCGAGGCGGAGCGCCTCTCGATCCTCGGAGAGCGCGAGCGCGCCGACTACTGGAAGGACACGACCCACGCCGCGCGCCAGCAAGAAGAGCTCGAAGAGATCGAGCACGCGATCACGCGGCTGCGTCGCCTCGAGCACGAGCGGCGCGCGGTCTCGAGCGCGCTCTCGCGGGCGAGCACGCGGAGCGCGATCGACGAGGCCGCCAAGCTCGTGCGCGAGCACGAGGCGCTCGTCACGACGTCGCGCCGCGAGCTCGTTCACCTCGCGGGGCCGTCGGCGCGCGCGGACGCGCTCGTCGAGGTGAGGCCGGTGGGCGCGCGTGGGCCCGAGGCGCGAGACCTCGTGTGCCAGACGCTCGTGCGCTGGATCGAGCACCGCGAGCTCGAGCTCGTGTGGCTGCGCGATCCGACCGAAGACGACGAGCCCGCGCTCTTTCTCGTGCGCGGTCACCACGCGCACGGCTACCTCGGCGGCGAGGCGGGGCTCCATCGCCTGCGCCTCGGCAGCGAAGGAGACGAGCGCGCGCGTCACGTCGCGGCGCGCGTGCGGACGGCGCCGATCGACGGCGAGAGCGAGGTCGGCAAGCTCGTGCACCGCACGGTGCGCGGAAAGGGGCGCTTCGGGAGCGATCTGCGCGCGCGCGTGGAGATCGCGATCGCGGGATCGAGCACGCCGCTCGTGCTCGTGTCGCCGCTGCGCTTCGAGGCGCTCAAGGCGCTCGCCGCCGAGCTCGTGCACGCGTGGACGCACGCGCCCGCCGAGTCCGACGAGATCGTGCGGCGCTACGAGAAGGAGCCGGATCACGTGCGCGATTTCGTGACCGGCTGGTCCTCGGGCCGCTCCGACGCGCTGTCTCCGACGAGCTTCGACCGCCTCCTCGCGCTCCGCATCGACGCCGGCAAGCATGGCTGAGGCGGACAGCAACGGGTCACCCGTCCTACCCACGCTCGAACGACGCGTGTTCATCCTCGAAGGGCTCGAGGCGCTTCGCCGCAGGAGGGGTGACGCGACGTTCGTGCACGGGCGCATCTTGGAACCAGGCGATCGCGACTTCCCCGACGCGTGGGAGCCGACGACCGAGGGCGCGGCACGCCTCACGCGGCGTGTGCTCCGACACGCGGGAATGGCCGATCACGAGGTCGAGATGGTCGGCTTCCTGCACGGTCGCGACCGTGCGCTCGACGTCCCCGGCGTGGTCTCCACCAGCGCCTGGCACGACGGGACCGCCGCGTGGTTCGCAGGCATCGATCCGGAGACGCGCGTCTGCTTCTTTGGCATCGATCTCGATGGCCTCGAAGACGCAGCAAGCGTCGTCGGCACCATGTGTCACGAGGTCGCCCACGCGTACCGACAGGCTCACGGGATCGCGATCGAAGAGCGCGATCTCGACGAAGAGATGACCGACCTCACGACGGTCTTCCTCGGCTTCGGTCTCCTCACCGCCAACAGTGCGTACGTCTACCGCTCGGAGAGCCTGGAGGGTCGTTCGCTCGGCGGCATGCAGTGGCGCCACTCGCAGCGAGGCTACCTCACCGTCGCAGAGATGGCGTACGCGCTCGCGTACCAGGTGGGTGTCCGCGAGCGGCACGGCAAGCGCGGGGAGGCGGCGTGGATCGCGGCGCGCCTCGAGCCGACCCAGCGCGAGTGCTTCGAGGCTGCGCTCATCGATCGCGGAGAGCGGCGTCGCTGGCTCCCGCCGTGGGCCCCCTTCGCGCTGATCGCGATCGCACCGCTCCTGCTGTTCGCGGGTTGGCTGGTCGTCGAGCTGTCGAGCGTGCCGCGCCGGTGCACGAGCCCTCGTGACTGCGGGACGAGCGACGAGTTCGATCGCTGCCTGGAGGGTCGCTGCGAACGTGTGTGCGAGGACACCAACGACTGCAGCGACGACCGGCGTTGCGTTCGACACCTCTGCGAGTGAACGCGCTTCCCTTGCTGGGGACGGCGCGCGTATCGTTCGCCCCCGATGAGCGGTGGTGGCGTCGACATCTGGATCCAGAGCTTCGCGCCTGGAGGAGATCCCGTCGCAGCGCTCCAGCGCGTGTTCGGGATCGACCAGGCGCGCGCGATGGCGATCTACCAGACCATCCCGCGCGCCGTGCGTCGCAACGCGCCGCAGAGAGACGCGGACGAGATCGCGACCGCCCTCCGCGCGATCGGCGCGAAGGTGGAGCTCCGGCCTCACAAGGGCGACGTTCGAGGGAGCGCGCCCGGCGCGCCGCGCCCCGCCGTGCGCAGCTCGCCGGGGCTGCCGACGATCGACGCGCACACGAGCGGGCCCGGGCTCGCGCTGCCCATCGCGCCGCCGACCCGGAGCGCGCGCGGCAGCGGGCCCGCGATCGAAGCGCCGCCACGGACGGCGCGATCGAGCGGATCGGGCTTGCCCGTGCCGTCGTTCGACGCGCCGAGCAGCGCCGACGTGGCGACGAAGACCGACGCGAGCCTCGATCCCTTCGATCCGCTCGCGTCCGCAGGCGGCAGCCTGGAGCTGGCGTTCGACCCCGACGCCGAGCGGGCGCGCGCGCCCAAGCCCAAGCCGACCCCGCCGTCGGGGACCGATCGACGCTCGCTGATCGAAGCGCCGCCCCCGCCCGTGGCCGCCGAGCCCGAGAAGGCGTCGGGCTTCTCGATGCCGTCGATCAGCTTCGGCCTGCCTGGGTGGGTGCGCGGCCTCGGCTGCTTCTCGGGCGTCAGCATCCTCTTCCTCGTCCTGCGCGTCGGCCGCTGCGCGTGGGCGTTCTCGGACGCGACGGCGCCGCCCTCGCCTGCCGAGATCGAGGCGATGCAGGCCGAGAACCGCGCGTCGCTCCTCGCCGACGCGGTGCCCGTGGAGGCGTTCCTCGATCGACCCGGAGCGATGCTCGGCCGCGACGTGGATCGCAACGCAGCCTTCGTGCAGCGGCTCCGCACCGCCGGCGCGACGCGCGTGCTCGTGACGGACGTCGCGCGCGTCTCGGGCGGCCACGTGGGCCTCACGCTCGTCGTCGTGCTGCCACCCGACGTGGGCGTGCGGCGGCGGATCATGACGGAGATCGAGCGCTACTACGCCAACGGCCAGCCGGTCTCCCCGGACGACATCGCGCTCCCGGACCCGTCCGAAGAGCTCGAGGTCGTGGACCTCGAGTGATCCCTAGACCGGCTCATCCCCCCAGGAACATTGGGGTTTGGTGATCGCCGCGCACTCCGCCCGCGGGAGCAGGCATGATCCACCCAAACCCATGCCTCGTCGTGGGTCTCAAGCCGCACATGGAGAAGCGACTGCCGCCCCCGATCCCGCGACGCGCCCAGCAGGGCGTGCGACGCGCGGGTCCGCCGCCGGTGCCTGGCCGCCAGCCGGGGCTCGGAGGAGCGATCAGCGGGGCCGAGCCGACGGAGCGCCTCGAGGCGGAGATCACGCAGGTCTCGCGCGAGGCCGACGCGCTCGTCGAGGGCGCACGCCGCGGCGACCCGCGCGCGTTCGAGGCGCTCGTGAAGCGCTACCGCCACCGCATCTTCGCCCTCGCGCTCCACATGACCGGCAGCCCGAGCGACGCCGACGACATCACGCAGGACGCGTTCGTGCGCGCCTTCCGGAACATGGAGCGCTTCGAGGGACGCTCGGAGTTCTTCACGTGGCTCTACCGCATCGCGCTGAACCGCGCGCTCAACGTGCGCCGCGATCAGGCGCGTCGTCGCACGGCGGACCTCGACGACCCGCGCGTCGTGGTCGCCATCGCGGTCGACTCGGGTGGTGATCCGGGCCGCGCGCTCGAGCTGCGTGAGACCTACGTCTGCCTCGTGAAGGCCTTCGATCGCCTGTCGCCGCTCCTGCGCACCACCGTCGCGCTCACGATGATGCAGGGCCTGAGCTACCCCGAGGCCGCGGTCGTGCTCGAGACCACCGAGGGCACCGTCGCGTGGCGCATCCACGAGTCGCGCAAGCAGATGCGCGAGGCCATCCACGCGTACTTCGCAGAGAAGGGCATGCCCGCCGCGGTCACGCCCCGCAAGGATCCGACGCCCCTGCCGATGCAGAAGGCCGCCGCCGCGCTGAAGACGCCGATCGCCGACCGCGAGAGCCCGAGCCTCGAGATGGCGTTGGCGCTCCTCGCGCCCACTGTGTAGTCGGCGAGGGGCCCCGGCCCCTCAGGATCTCGTCAGAAGTACTGGCCGTCGCGCACGCCGACGTCCGTGCCTGCGATGGTGTAGGTGCAGTCGCGCGGAGCGGTCGCGTCGACGAGGCGCGCGAGCGCGAGCGCGACGTTGGCGGCTGCGGTCTGCGCGTTCGGGTCGAGCTCCTCGGCGATCCGAGGCACGACCGCGCCGAAGGAGGGCCCGCTCGCGTCGGCCACCGCGGTGAGCACGACACCGCTCTCTTCGTCGCGGAGCACGAACGCGACGCGGCTCGGCAGCGCGATCGGAGCGCGGCCGTAGAGAGTCTCGAGGCGACAGAGGAAGTTGCCGGCGCTGCGTCGCTCGGCCTGACCACGACGCAGGCCCGACCAGCTGCCGGCGCGGCTGGCGTCCGCGAGCGCCGTGATCGCCTCGGCGCCCGTGACCGACGTGAAGGCCTCGCGCGGAGGCGCGGGCTCGTCGAGCGTGTAGGCGATCGCGGCGCGCGCTTCGTCGCCCTCGGTCGCCTCGCGGCGCGCGCTCGATCCCGCGTCGGGCGGGCCGCAGGTGCAGCCGGAGAGCGCGAGGGAGAGCGCCGAGATCGTGAGGAACGAACGCATCGGGAGGGCCGGTTGTAGTACAACGGCCGCGTGTCCGAGTCGTCCACGCTTCGCGTCGAGATCGCCGATGCCGGAGGCACCGTGGTCGAGCTGCCTCAGCGCATCGCCGACGCGCTCGTGGGCCTCGGCATCGACGCCACGGTGGTGCCGCTCGACGAGATCGTGCACACGCAGGCCGACGCGGTGCTCTTGCGCGGCGACGCGCCCGGCGTGCTCGGCATCTTGCGTTCGCTCCGCGACGACGGCGCGCGGCCCAGCACGCCGGTGCTGCTCCTCGGCACGCCGGAAGGAACGGGACCGTTCCAAGAAGGCCCCGGCTTCGGCGCGGAGCACGTGCTCGTCAAGGACGCGACGCCGACGCGCATCGCGGACGTGCTCCGTCGCATCACGCGCAAGAGCCCGCCGCCCGATCCGTCGCGCGAGCGGCGCGTCGAGCTCACGATGGAGCTCGCGCAGAAGAGCGAGCTCGGCGCGGGAGAGTGGCGCACGCAGTCGGGCGATCGGGAGCTGTCCGACGAGCCGGTGGGCGTGGTGCACAAGGATCACCAGCGCTCCGCGGGACAGGCCGAGCCGCCGTCCGAGCCGCCCGAGGGTCACGAGCACCGGCAGGTCTCGGAGATCGTGCCGTCCCCTTCGGTCGGTGAGGCGCAGCTGAGCGCGGTGTTCGACAACGCCGACGCGGTGCGACGACGCACCGGCTCGAGCCCCGGTGAGCGTCGCGACAGCGTGATTCCTGCGAGCCAGCCGGGCAGCCAGCCCGGCAGCCAGCCCGGCAGCGGATCGGGCAGCGGATCGGGGAGTGGCAGCGGTGTCGGAAGTGGTGCCGGGAGCGGTGTCGGGAGCGGGCCCGGGTCAGCGCCTGGATCGGGTCCCGGCACGGGCTCGGGGATCGCGTCGTCTGCAGGCTCGGTCGGCACCGGCTCGGTGCCGAGCACCTCTCAGCTCTTCGTCGTCGCGTCGATCAGCGACGAGCTCCGGAAGATCCTCTACGACGCCGATCGGCGCGTGTTTCCCGAGCGTCCGCCGATCGACGTGTCGATCCCGCGAGGCGAAGACGCGGCGCGAGATCTGATCCCCGACGACTTCCTCGAGGCGCTCTCGCTCGCGGTCGACGAGCCCGAGCGCGTCGATCTCGAGCTCACGTTCGTAGGCGCGGGTGGTGTGCGCGGCGACGAGCCTCGCGCACGATCGAACGAGCGGGCGAACGAGCGGGCGAACGAGCGGGCGAACGAGCGCGCGCCCGAGCCCACGCCCTCGCGGAACGAAGCCGCCGGGAGCGAGGGCTCGTCTCCGCGCGAAGGCTCGTCTCCGCGTGAAGACTCCGACGAGAACCGCCCCAAGACCTCACCGGGCACGCCGACGAGCATGTCGAAGCGTCCTCCCGAGCCGCCCGACGGCAGCACTCGCTCGAGCGCGGACGCGCAGCTCGCGCCGCCTCGCCCCTACGTGAGCGAGGCCCCCGCACCGAAAGACTCTGGAAGAGAGGATGTCGCCTTGCGCCCATCGCAGCCGCCGCCTCGGGTCGCGCTCGTCTCGAGCGAACGTGGAGAGCTCGCGCCCCTCGGCGCCCTCGCGCTCGTCGGACAGCTCGCGCTCGGACGCCTCGACGTCGTGCTCACGCTGCGCGTCGAAGACAAGCCCGTCGTGCTCACGCTCTCGCGAGGCGAGCTCGCGAACGTGCACGGCGAGGGCTTCGTCGAGCTTCGTCGTCGCATGCTGCATCGCGTGCTGAGCGCGAGCCTCGGCGCAGCGCACGCCACCGAGGCCTCGCGCGCGGAGCCGACGTTCGCGCTCGAGCGCGCGAGCCGTCTCGCCGACGAGTCGGCGCTGGCCGAAGTGATCGTGAAGGCGCGCGGGGCCTTCGCGATCGATCCGCGCGTCGACATGCGCGGCGAGAACCAGACGCGCGTCACGCAGCGCTCCCTCGTCGCCACGTTGATCGAGCTCGCGCGCCGAGGCCTCGGCGCCGATCGCGTGGCGTCGCACTTCGTGTCGGGCCCGGACGATCCGACCGTGTCTCGCTTCGAGAAGCTCTCGCGCCTCGAGGTGTCGCGCGCGCCGTCGCTCGAGCGCGTGCTCGACGCGGTGGAGGCGCCGCGCGAGCTCGCGTGGCTCCTGCGTCACGAGACCGCCACGTCGCCGACGACGATGGCAGCCCTCCTCGCAGCCGCGCCCGACGAGCCCGGGCTCGTGGGCGCCATCTTCGCGATCGCGCAGCTCGGCGGCCTCGAGATCACGACGCTGTCGGCCGCGACCTCGCTCGCGCACACCGATCTCGACGCGCGCGCCGAGCGGGCGATCACGTCGCTGCGAGAGCGCGCCGATCGCGCGGACTACTTCGAGGTGCTCGGCATCCCGAAGGACTCGGACGGCTCCGCCGTGGTCGAAGCGCACTACCGCCTGCGCGCCGAGCTGCTCGCGTGGCCCCTCGCGGACCTCGGCCTGGCGCGGCTCGAGGCCGATCGCACGCGCATCCTCTCGGTGCTCGACGACGCCGCCGACGTGCTCGCCGATCCGCGACAGCGACGCCGCTACGCCAAGGGTCTCGAGGGGGCCAAGGGTCTCGAGGCGGCCAAGGGCCTCGAAGCCCCGCCCACCTGACGGCCGCTCGCTTGCCCAGGCTGGGGCGGCGCCTCATAGAGACGACACCGCATCTCCGAGGTCCCATGGCGATCCGCACGATCCTCCACTACCCCGACAAGCGCCTGCGCGATCCCGGCCTGCCCGTCACGGACTTCGGGGCCGACTTCCAGAAGCTCGTCGAGGACATGGCCGAGACCATGTACGCGGCGCCCGGTGTGGGTCTGGCCGCGACGCAGATCGGCGAAGCCAAGCGCCTCTTCATCATCGACGTCGCGACGGGCGACGACGAGCCTTCCGATCTGCGCGTCTTCGTGAACCCCGAGATCCTCGAGCGCGTCGGCGACGTGCGCTGGGAAGAGGGCTGCTTGTCGTTCCCGGGCGTGCACGAAGAGATCGATCGCGCCGAGCGCGTGAAGGTGCGCGCGCAGGACCGCGAGGGAAAGCCCTTCGAGCTCGAGGCCGATGGCCTGCTCGCGATCGCGATCCAGCACGAGAACGATCACCTCGACGGCAAGCTGATGGTCGACCACCTCGGCCTCATCAAGCGCCGCCTCGTGCACCGTCAGATGATCAAGCACGCAGCGGAGTGAGCGCCGCATGCGCTCCTCCCGCGTCGTCTGGCTCGTCGCTTCGGCGTCCACGTCGGCGCTGCTGATCGCGACGTCGGGCTGTCTCGTCGACCGCTCGGCGCTCACGTCGGAGCAAGACGCGAGCGTCCGCTCCGAAGACGCCCGCGGTCTCGATGCGCGGCTCGACGCGTGGGTGGACCCATCGCTCGACGCGCCGATCGCCGTGCTCGATTCGCCGACAACCGTCGATGCGCCCGCGCCCGTCGATGTGCCTCCGCCCCTCGATGTGCCGGCGCCCCTCGATGTGCCGGCGCCCCTCGATGTGTACACGCCGCCTGACGCGTGGAGCGCGCCCGACACCGGCTGCAACGGTCCCGACGACGACGGCGATGGCCTGCGTGACCCGTGCGATCCCTGGCCGTGCGGAGCGACCGCGCCGACGCTCGGCGACACCGTCGCTGGAGAGGCGATCCGCATCTCGGGCGCGAGCGTGATGCGCGGCGGACCGGTCGGCGTCGTGAGGAGCGGGGGCGCCGTGTCCGTCACCTTCTCGTGGTTCATCGACGACGCCGGCTGCGGCGGCTGCATCGATCAGATCGAGATCGGCACCGTGCCCGGCGGTCGCGCGACGTGCGTGTTCGACGCGAACCCCCGCGGCGGCGGCGAGAGCGGCATGGCCGACCTCGTGCTGAGCGTGCCCACGTATCCGCTGCATGAAGACCGCCCTTGCGTGGCGGCTCGCTGCGCCGTCGAGC
>CAZCVE010000046.1:0-72325 GCA_964502175.1 uncultured Sandaracinaceae bacterium | reverse complement strand
ACGCCCCGCACGAGCGAGCGCAGCGCGCTGCCGGCGACGCTGTAGCTGATGAGTCCGCCCATCGAGTGACCGACGAGGAAGAGCTGCTTCTGTCCGGAGAGCGAGAGCGCCTCGCTCACGAACGCGGGCACGTCCTCTTGGATGTACTCGTCGAGCACGCGCGGCATCGGCGCGCCGAACTTCCGCGAGCGGCCGTGACCCCGGAGGTCGACGTTGAAGACGTCCCAGCCGTCGTTCGCGAGGTAGTTCGCGAAGCTCCGACGACTCGAGTGCCAGGTGTACCGGTTCTGCCCGAAGCCGTGCACCAGCATGACGGTGCCGCGGAGCTCTGCGTGCGCCAGCCGCTTGCGCACCATGCCGAGCGGGTGCGGCCCGGCCGTCATGATCACGTCTTTGACGAACAGCGCGCGCTCGCTCTGGTCGATCGTCTGCTCGACGATCTCGGTGCGGAGGATCATGGGACTCGGGGACTGCGAAGAGAGAGGAGGCCCGCCTCGGCAGAGGATACGCGAACCACCCGAGGCCGGTCGAACGCGATGCCGCACCCGACTCGGCCGGGCGTCGGAAGAGAGACCTTCGGGCTCTGTGCAGAATCGCACTTCAGATGTGCGAGGAAGCACGAGGCCGTCGACGCACCGTGCCTCAGGCTCTCGTTCATGCACCTCCCGACCACGCTGGCGTTCTTCTACTGCCTCGGCATGAGCTGGCTGCTCCAGGTGGTGGTGTACCCGACCTACCGCCTGGTCCCGGCCGAGAGCTTCGTCCCATTCCACGTCGCGCAGGGTCGTCGCATGGGCCCGATCATGATCGCGCCCATGTTCGTGACCTCGGTCCTCTCGGTCGTGAACGCCTACCTCGGGAGGTCGAGCGCGATGGCGATGTACCTCTGGTGCGCGGCGGGCTGCGGCGTCCTCGTGATCGCGACCACGCTCGTGAGCGAGCTCCCGAAGCACCTCGCGCTCGATCGCGACGGCAAGAGCGACGCGCTCGTCGAGGGCCTGATCCGGGACAACGTTCCCCGAACACTCGCGTGGACCGTGGGCAGCGCCCTCCTCGCCTGGGTCGAGGCGAGCGGGGCCTGAGCGCGTCGGGTCGGACGCGATGGCTGCGTGCTACCGTCGGCCGATGCGAAGCGCGCTGGTCCTCGCCCTCCTCCTCTCGGTGATGGGCTGCGTGTCGAGCTCACCCGCCAGCGCCCAGGCCCCACGCGCCGGCGCGCACGCACGCACCGCCGACGCGCGCGTGCGCGAGCTGCTCTCGGGCATCGAGAGCGCGCCGACGCGCGAAGAGCTCCTCGAGCTCGGCCCCGACGGCCTCGAAGCGCTCATCCGCCTCCACGCCGACTCGCAGGCGCTCGGCGCGCTTCGCCTCCGCGCGATCACCTGCGCCGGCTGGTTCGAGGGCCCGCGCGCGCACGAGTTCCTCGTCGGCCTGTCTCGCGCGCCGGGCCAAGAGCCGCTCCACCTGCGCGCCGCGCTCCGCGCCCTCGCAGCGCGAGAGGGCACGCAGTCCGTAGACGAGCTCGTGCGACACGCCCGCCACACAGACGTCGCCGTCCGCGAAGCCGTGCTCGTGTCCCTCGCCACCCTCGCGACGATGGACACCGTGAGCGCCGCCGATCGCCGCGCGGTGCGCGCGACGCTCGAAGACCTCCTCGGCCGCGAGACCGATCAGGAGCTCGTCACGAGCGTGCGCGCCCGCCTCCGGTGACGGGCCTCTTCAACGCCGCGAGCGCGCGAGCTTCGCGAGGCGGCGTCGCTCGGCGCGGTTCATCGGTGTCGTTTCCGGATCGGGCGCCGCGTCGGTCTCCGGCGCTCGACCGCGCGCTTCGGAGCCGTCGACCCGCGCTCGGAACATCTCGTAGTGCCGGACGATGCGCGACGCGTACGCCTCGTTGGCGATGAGCATGCGGAACTGCGCGAGGATCTCCTGCGCGTCGTCGCTGTGCCTCGCGAACCGCACCAGGCCAGGACCGCGCAGCTCGTCGAGGTCCGCCGATGACAGCGGGAACTTGGCCCACTTCCGATAGAACGCGTCGGGCTCCCAGCCCCACGAGATCGTGGTCAGCGGCCCCCGCGCTCCACGCCTGTCCGAGTGGACCTGGATGAAGGCCCTTCGACAGTCGCAGCCGCCCTGGTTGCAGAACAGCTCGAGGAACAGGCGCGACTCATCGATCTTCCCAGCCGAGTACGTCGTCACGGAGCGCGTCTCCTCGCGCGCGAGATCGGGGAAGAAGTCCGCGAACGGAACGAACATCATCGTCGGAGGATGCGTGTCGCTCCCGAGCCCCGTCAACGACGCACGCGATGTCTCAGCGGCCGTGGCAGCGCTTGTACTTCTTCCCGCTGCCGCACGGACAAGCTTCGTTGCGCCCTGGTCGCGCTTCGACGCGCACCGGTGTCTTGATCTCGCCTGCGCTCGCGAGGTAGCGCTCGATGCGCTGCCCCTCCGACGCCGTCGCCGCGTCGAGCAGCACCTCGAGGTTCGTTCGCTCTTCGCTCTGGCGATGGTTTGTGGCCTCGAGTGCGAACAGATCCTCACGGGCGAGGAAGGGCCCGAGCATGTCCCGCCGCCTGAGGCGCCCAAGCTCGGCCGAGCTCACGTGGACGAACGGCGTTTCGTCGCTCCCGCCGCCGTGCCACGACGCGAGCAGCACGACAGGGTGGTCAGCCGCATCGGCGAGCTCGAAGAGGAGCGCGGCGATCGCGCGCCCGAACTCGAGCCGTCGATCCGCGGGGCACGCGGCGGGATCTGCAAAACGCTTCACGGCGAGCTGGAGGAGCCGCGACGCCTCCCGAGGGATCTCCTCGGTCTCGCTCCGAAAGAGCTCTGCTGCGGCGCTGTACGCCGACTCGAACTCGTCGTCGCTCGCGGCGGCCCCACGAACCCACGCTCTCAACGCTTCATCGCGCAGCTCGTAGCGCTCGCATGCGTTGCCGAGCCGCCTCCACGCCTCGGCGCTCTCGGGACGCGCTTCCGTGAGCGCCCGCAGGCGCGCGAGACCCTCGGCCGCACGCCTCGGTTCGCTCCCGTCCCAGAGTCGAGTGACGCCTTCGATCACCCGCGTCCCCGAGCGCGTTCCTTTCTCGCGCAGCAGCTCCGCGTATGACGCCTCGGACACCTCGTACGCATCCACGGCCCCGCACGCAGCGCACGTGAAGATCGCCCCGAGCGCGACCCCATCCCACCCCGTGTCGACGCCGCGTCGCGCACGCGGATCGATCGTCACCCACGGGACCCGCACGCGCGCCACCGCTCCGCAGGGCGCGCACCACACATCGAGCTCGAGCAGACTCCGCTGCCGACCGACGATGTCCTCCGGCGTCGTGAATCGCTCCATGCGCCGGACGGTACCAGACAGCCCGGCCGCTATCGGACGCTGTCTACTCCGCGTCGACGTGAGCTGCGTGAGCTCGAACGCTGCTGTCTCCCCTACCGCAGGGCTTCCTCGATGGGGAGCGCGTGAACGGGCGTATCCTCGACGCGGCGTGCTTCGCCTCCGATCGATCGTGCTCCTCGTGCTCGTCGCGACGACGGCGTGCTCGCCCTCGCCGCCCGAGGTGTCGGTGCAGGTGCTCACCGATCTCGTGCCGGTGACGCAGTTCGACGAGATCGTGATCACGCGCCGCGGCGCGATGCACTCGTTCGTGGTCTCGAACAGCCAGCGCTACGACAGACCGCGCGTCGTCGTCGAGTACCGCGACGTGGCCGCGGGCACGCTGTTCGAGCTCGCCGCCGAGCTGCGCTTCCGCGGCACCACCGTGCTCCGCCGGTCGCGCACGGTGCGCGTGATGGACAGGCACATCCTGCTCTTCACGTTCAACGCGAGCTGCACCGAGATCGTGTGTCCGATGGGAGATCCGACCGCGACGGAGTGCGAAGGCGGTCGCTGCGTGGTGCCCGACTGCACCGGAGAGACCTGTCGCAGACCCGCGTGCGCGAGCGACGACGAGTGCGCCGCGAGCTCGCCGTGCGAAGCGCCGCGCTGCGTCGAGGGCGTGTGCTTCCAGTTCGCCGATCCCGCGCGGTGCCGCGCGATGGAGGTGTGCGTGCCTGGTCGCGGCTGCGAGATGCAGCTGCCCGATCCGGACGGCGGCGTGCCCGTCGTGCCCGACGCGTGGTCGCCCGCGCCGATCGACGCGGCGGGCGAGTGCGTCGAAGGCACGGAGGTCGACTGCACGACGGAGTGCGGGAGCGTGGGCCTCGCCTCGTGCAACGCCGGACGACTCGGTGGATGCAGGCCGCCCGCGGAGCTCTGCGACGGCGCCGATCAAGACTGCGACGGCAACACCGACGAAGGCTTCGAGTGTCAGCCGGGCACGGCGCGCGAGGCTTGCACCGCGGCCTGCGGCAGCACGGGCACGCGCGCGTGCATGACGACCTGTGAGTGGGAGCCGTGCGCGCCGCCGACGAGCGACGCGTGCAACGGCGCAGACGACGACTGCGACGCACTCGTGGACGAAGGCGCGCGCGCGCAGTTCCTCTTCTCGTCGTACACGACGCTCTCGGGGCACGTCGCGAGCTGCAACGGCACGGCCGAGCGCGCGGGCCTCGCGTGCAGCAGCGCGTTCCACCGCGAGTGCCGCGCCTCGGGCTGCACGACGAGCGGCTTCGGGCCCGTGGAGAACTCAGAAGACGTCGCGAACGGCGTCTGTGTGATCGGCGACGTGATCGATGTGCCCTACGCCGCGCTCTCCGCGCGCCAGGGCCCGTGCGACGGAGTCACCGAGCGCCAAGGGCTCAACTGCAACGCCGCGATCCACCGCCACTGCGCAGCCCTCGGCTACGTCAGCGGCTTCGGCCCCGTCGAGACCACGGGCGATGGCGCGAGCATCACCTGCGTGCGCAGCGCCGAGGTCCGCGGGACGACGTTCACCGCGCTCGCTGGCTTCCTCGGAGGCTGCGACGGCACGACCGTCCGCTTCGGACCGCACTGCCACGCCGCGATCAGCCGCTACTGCGCGAGCGTCGGCTTCACGAGCGGCTTCGGCCCGATCGAGAACGACGGCGACATGGCCTACGTGACCTGCGTGCGACCGTGACGATCATCGCGTGCGGGTGACACGCGCAGACCGCGGTCGGGTCAAGGCTCGACGCGCTCCGCGTCGGTCGTCTCGGTGACACGGGTCGACTCGTCGGGCTCGGGCGCGGCCGATCCGTCCTGCCTCACGGCCAGCATGGTGGGCTCGGACTCGGCGCGACGTGCCTCGGCCCGGCGCTGGTGGAGCGCGGCGGTCGCACGCTGGAACGCCTCGAAAGAAGACGGTCGCGGGGCTGATTTGTGTGCGTCCGACTTCGACATGACTCTCCTCGCGGGCGACGTCTCCGACGACGGGCCGCGCGCGCAGCGAGCAAGCGCCGCGCCCGGGCGGGGCCGCGCCATCTCGCGTGATTTCACGACGATCCCATCGGGCTCACCCCACACCTGCGGGGCCTCACGCCACAGGGGTGGCGAGACGCGACACTCGCTGGTGACGCGCTTCCGAAACGGACTCGGGGCGCCACGACTCTCGTCGCGACGCCCCGATCTCTCTTCTGCGGAAGGCGGGACTTGAACCCGCACGAGTGTTACCCCGCTGGAACCTGAAAGCGGCTCAAGACGCCGAGATTGCTCAGCAATTCGGAGACATCGACGGTCATACCTCGTCAGGCTTTGCCAGACCGCGTCACGATAGTGGTGCGCGCGTCGTCACTCGGGTCGTGACCCGAGCGGGCCTCCATCGGAGGGTGTGGAGTCGACCGGCCACCGAGGTCGCGAAGGAGCTCGGCATCACGAGCACGGGCCTCGCGAAGATCGCGCGCAAGCTCGCCGTGCCGTTGCCACCACGCGGGCACTGGGCCCGACACCGCGCCGGGCAGCCGCTCGCTGTGCCTGCCCTCGATCCGCGCATCCCTGGCGCCCCGACGCAGCACGCGATCGTACGTCGCGTCGCGCTGCAAGACGCCAACTCACGAGAGGAGCCGGCCACGGTCGCGGCGTCGAGCGTCCTCCCGTTGCCCGCGGTCGCACCCGAGGAGCTCTTGGCGAACGCGGAGCAAGGACTCGCCGCCCTCGAGCGCGTCCGCACGCTCCGCGAGCTGGTGGTGCAGCTCGAGCCCACCATCCAGCGCCTCCCGCCCGATGCGCCGCAGCGCCGCTGGCTGACCGACGCGCGCGCGCAGATCGCCTCTGCCGAGCAACAGGCCCTCGACGCCATCCGATGACTGCATCGAGGCAGGCGCCAGGAGCCATCCTTCACGCGCATCAGGCCATGGGCGGGGCGATCGGAGCGCACGCGACTGCGTTACGCTCGGTGGGGCGTGGACCTGGTCTCGGAGCTCGAGAATGCGATCGGGGCGGAGCTGCTGCGCGCGCGGCTCCTCAAGACAGCACTCCCCCGCTTGGCAGGCCGCTACGTCATCGAGCAGGTCCTCGGACGAGGCGCGAGCGGGCTGGTCGTGGGCGCGCTCGACGAGCGGCTGGCGCGAGCCGTCGCACTCAAGCTCACCGTCGTCATGGATACCGCGGACGCGGAAAGCCTCGCCGAGGCACGCGCGCTGGCGCGCCTGGACCACCCCAACGTCGTCCGCGTTCTCGATGCGGATCTGTCGTCGTGGGCCACGGGTCGGATCGACATCCCGATCCGGATCACCTCGATGCCGCGAGTCGACGGAGTGTCCCTCCGCGCTTGGCTCCGCGAGCGCCCGCGAACGCCCGCAGAGATCGTGTCCGTGTTCCTCGCTGCAGGCGCGGGTCTCGCCGCCGCGCACACGCAACGGATCATCCATCGCGACTTCAAGCCCGACAACGTGTTCGTCCGCGACGACGGAGTGGCGCAGGTGATCGACTTCGGCCTGGCCGTCGCTCACCACTCGTCGAGCGAACCACGAGACGTGGCCGGCACCGCGCCCTACCTCGCCCCCGAGGTGCATCGCGGTCAGGTGGGCCCCCGCAGCGATCAGTACGCGTTCGGGATCTCGCTCGTCGAGGCACTGACCGGATCGCCCACGCCACCCATGCCTTCGCCACCCGCAGGAGTCGAGGCGCGTCTGTGGGCCGTGGTTCTCCGCACGACGCAACGGAGCCCCCGGCGTCGTTACCGCGACATGGACGCCGTGATCGACGCACTCCGCTCCGCGTCGAAGCGACGCTGGGGCTGTGGCGTGTGGTCCCTGGCCGCCCTCATGTCGGGCTGCCTCTTCTGCCTCGGGCTGTGGCCGGCGTTCTGGTTGTACGGCGAGCTCCGCTGCGGTCCGTTCGCCGGCAGCTGGACCTTCCGAACGCACGTCGATGCGAGCGACGACGCGACGGTCATGCCGGTGGGAACCGAGGGCCTCTACGAGCTGTCGCTCACGCACCGGGACTACTGCATCCTCGACGCGGAGCTCGATCACACCGGCGACGATGGGCCACGCGGCCGCCATCGCTATCATCAGGTCACGCGGTGGGACACGCCCAACGGGGTCATGCTCGTACCCACCACCCCCTGGACGCTCCTCCTCGTGCCGCCCGGCGACCCCGATCGAGGGACGCTCTACGAGCTCTGGCTCACCGACGATCGGCATGTCGAAGGCGGCACGTTCGATCACCGCGCCGTGGGCTCTCGCGACACCCACTACTCGGGTCACATCCTCGCCGGTGATCGTTGAGCCGATCCGCTCGCCTCGTCGGACAGGACGCACATGAGCTCCAAGCGCGACACGATCCTCGAAGGTCTGATCAAGAACGAGTGGCCGAAGCTGCGGAAGTTCTTCCGCACGAAGGTCCCCGAGGGCGACGTGCTCGATCTCGTTCAGAACACGATGCTCGCGTACGTCGAGGGCAGCGGACCGCGCGAGCCAGGCGCGGAGCGCGCGTATCTGTGGGGCATCGCGCGTAAGCAAGTGCTCAAGCACTACGAGAAGCACCGGCGCTCCTCGCAGCCCTTCGACAGCACGATCCACACAGCGATGGACCTCGGCCCATCGCTCTCGAGCCGGCTCGATCGACGCAACCAGCTCGTGGCCGCGCTCCACACGCTCCCTGCGGATCACCAGATGGCGCTCGAGCTGCGGCACGGCGAGGACCTCAAGCTCGAAGAGGTGGCCGAGGCGCTCGAGGTCAGCCTCGCCACGGCGAAGCGCTACCTGAGCGCAGCAGAAGAGAAGATGCGCGAGGCGCTCGGCAGCTCGGACGCGATGTCGAAGGAGTACCGAAAGCTCTGAGCCCACCGCAGCTCGTGCGCCTACCCGTCGCTCGCCTCATGACCTCGCCGAGGGTTTCGCGACCGCCTCCGCCCTACACACGATGTCTCGCTCCGAGAGGCCGTCTGCACGCATCCGCCGATCGACCGCCCACTCGCGAGTCGTCGGCCCCACGGCGTAGGCGCCGCATGCGCGGCACACGAACACCGCGAGAATCGGCCGCGCGTGGAGCGACTCGAGCTGCGAGGTGTCGATGCGCGCGCGGCCGAGCTCGATCTCGACGCGCTCCTCGAGGGCGACCGCCAGATCCATGGCAGCGGCGCTGGCGTCCGGGTGCGCCGTGCGCAGCGCATCGAGCTCCTCGTCGTCGAGAAGGTCGAGCCGCACAACGCCACCTCGCGGGTGCTCGCCACGCCGCACCGTCCGCCGCGCCCGGCCGTCGACCTGTCGCAGCAAAGGGAGCGAACACGGCGGCAGTTCGCGACGAGATCGGGGAGGCACCCGCCAAGCGTACCAACGAGGCAGGACAAGCTGAACGCTCGACGAAACACCTCGACGGCCGCGCCGACAAGGCCGCCCATCATGGCCCGTCGTCGTTACCTCCATCCCGATCAGGACCTCGTCCACGTCTCCTTCAAGTGCGTCGGAGACGCCTTCCTGATGAGGCCCGACGACTACACCAACTACGTGATCGCCCGCGCGCTCGCCGATGCCGCCGTGAAGTACGGCGTGCGCATCCACGCCTTCTCCTTCCTCTCCAACCACGGGCACCAGCTGCTCGGCGTGCGCGGCTGCCGGCTCGACTCCTTCATGCAGTACGCCGCGCCCGGGAGGCGCGGCCATCAACGCGGCAAGAGCCGGACGGGGATCACGCTGAACGTCCACCGCGAGCGCGACGGCGCGTTCTTCAAGCGGCGGTACCGGGCGGAGCCCATCCTCTCGAACGACGCGGCCGTCGGCATCGAGCAGTACGTGCACCAGCAAGCCGTGAAGCACGAACTCGTCGAGCGCGCGGTGGAGTGGCCTGGGCTGTGCTCGTACGCGGCGGTGATCGAAGGCCGTTCCAGCGTCGAGGCCTCGTGGTTCGATGCCGAGTCCTGGCACGAGGCGGGCGCGATCCGCGAGGACCGCGAGCTCTTCGTGCACACCGCTTCGGTGCCGCTCACGCCGTTGCCGCCCCGCGTGGGCTTGTCGGAGCTAGAGCTGACGGCGCAGCGTCGCGCGCTGGCGATGAACATGCAGAGCCTCGAGTCGAAGATCGCCCGCAAGCGCCGCGATGACGGCTCACGCCGGCTGCCCAAGCCGAGCAAGTACAAGACGCAGGACCCGGAGGCGGTGCCGCCCGGCCGTCGCAGGAAGTTCAAGAAGGCCGACAAGCCGCAGCCGTACGCCCACGGGACCGACGCCGAGGTGAAGCGGTACGAAGAGGCGTTCGAGTTGGTGATGCTCGCCTACGACGTGGCGTCGGCTCGGTACCGCGAGACGGGTGTGCTGTGTCCATTCCCGGCGGGCACGTTCCCGCCGCGCATCCCACTGCCTCGTGAGGTGACTTAGCCACTCACCTCGGTCCCGAAACAACCGTCCTCGCGAGCAGCGAAGGGCAACGTGTCCCCGCCGGCCAAGCCGCCGAGCGGGGCAGTCGTGTTCCGTCTAACCGCTGTTGCCTCTGCGTCGTTCTCGTCTTCGACTGTCAGCGGCCAGGGATGCGAGCCGTCCAGACCGTCGCCAAACATGGACAATGGACGAGTCTCCAGATCAACTCGCGCGGCAACTTCGAGCACTGCTCTGACCGTCACTCTTCCCGCAGGCCGAGCGGGGCAGCAGTGTTCCGTCCTCACGCCGCCGCGATGGAGGCGAATCCGGCTTTGATTGTCAGAGACAGGCCGAGCTCACGGACTTCTGGCCACCAAACGAGGACTCCTACTGACGCTCCATGTGGCTAAAGGGACAAGCCGGAGCCGCGAAAGAAGCCGTGAAGGAGCTCGCTCTTTCGCGCGACGGACGACAGCGCCTCGCGAACGCCATGCTCCAGCTGATCCATGTCGGTTGGACAAGAACCCGCGAGACTGTGGTGCTTCGCATGTCGCCAGCCAAGCTCTGTAGGGTTGAGCTCGGGCGAGTACGCGGGGAGGAAGCGAACTCGAACCGAGCGTCGCCGGCGAGGCGCTCGGCGACGGTCCGATGCGCAGCGAGCCGGTCCCACACGAACGTCACAGGGCGGCGGAGCTGGCGCTGCACACCTCGCACGAATGCCTCGATCGTGTTCGCGTCGTAGTTGTCGCGCAGCAGCGCGAAGTAGAGCCGACTCGCCTGCGTCACAGGCGACAGCGTGATCGCGCTGATCGCCGAGATGCGGTCGTGCGCGTGCGTGCAGAGCAACTCCGGCGTCTGCCCGCGCGGAGCCCACGTCCGCGTGGCCACGGGCTGCAGCATGAACCCGCTCTCGTCGCTCAGCGCGATCGTGCGACCTTCGCTCTGGGCTTTTTTTTGAGCGCGGGCCACGTCTCTTCGCGGAACTCGCGTACCGCTTCCGGGTCTTGCTCGCGCGAGCGCTTCGCTGCTGCCTGGTTCGAGAAGCCGAGCTTGCGGAGGAGCACATGGACGTTGGAGATCGAGTACTCGACGCCGAACTCCTTCGCGATGACCGCGCGCACGCGCGAAAGGGTCCAGAGATCCGTCGCGAAGCCGTTGGTCCGCGCGCCGAGCGACAGGAGCGCGCGGAGCTGTCGCTGCTGCAACTCACCGAGGCGCGGCTTGCTCCCAGCGTTGGGAATTGGATCGAGGGCGGCGTCGCCACCGGCCGCGCGCATGAGCATCCAGCGCGACACCGAGCCCGGTGCGCACCCGACTTCTTCAGCGACGTCGCGGACGGTCATCCCAGTGTCGTACAGGGCGACAGCCAGCCGCCGTCGCTGCTCGAGCTCAGCCTTGGTTCCAACAGGTCGCATCCGGGGATCAGATCACGCGACGATCGCCGCGTCGATCCCCTCGATCTGTTCTCCGACTGGAAGGTCAGTAACGCGGATCAAGCACCCATCAGATCAACACCCCCGGCTACGCTCTGACCGCACCTCTTCCCCGCGGGGCAGTCGTGTTCCGTCTAACCGCTGTTGCCTCTGCGTCGTTCTCGTCTTCGACTGTCAGCGGCCAGGGATGCGAGCCGTCCAGACCGTCGCCAAACATGGACAATGGACGAGTCTCCAGATCAACTCGCGCGGCAACTTCGAGCACTGCTCTGACCGTCACTCTTCCCCACTCTTCCCGCTTCATGGACGTGTACTGACCGTCTCAGGTTGCTTGATGAAACAGGATGTTGGCGCAAAGATCGAAGTCTCAAGAGCAATCCACAGTTCCGACATCCCAAGCGCGTAGACCCGTCGCTCAGTGCCGACTATCGAGGGGAATCGGTCAAGAAAGAGTTCTCGCGAGAAACACACTGCGACCCGACGCGCTTGCAGGGAGAACTCACAGACGTACGCGTGCGCGTCTACATCGCGACTCCTCAAGACTCTCACCACCTCTTCGTCAGGAGCGTCGATCTCGACGTCGAGGGTCAGCTGCGAATAGCGGGCATCGCACTTTCGCATCGCGTCCATGATTGGAAGGCCCGCGGACGCGACCGAACCTTCCGTGACAAGAAGATGCACGTCACTCATCCCCGGCAGAACCAAAACAAGATCTTCGACGCCGCTGGTATTCACAGGGCAACTCCCTTCCGTGCTTGGCTCAACTCTTTGGGGCGGGGAATCTCCTGAGCAGTTCACGGTACGCCGCTTCATCAGCAGCGCTTCCGATATCGATACGACCGTAGAAGCCACCGCGTCGGTCTTGTGGCGTATCCGACCAATCCCACCAGTTTACATGCGTCTGCTGCGATCTAGGGTCATAATCCAGCCTCCAGCCTCTCATGCCGTCAGGCGACTGCATGCCGGTGACGCGGCCTCGGTTCGGACCAATCTCCTGGACGAACGGAATGGCGTCGTCGCCGAGATTGGCCAGCTCTCTTCCGCGACCTCGCGCATTACCAAACTGTTCCCATACGTTTGAACCCACCGCCGCGAAACGGTCTTCACCACGCCGCTGAAGCGTCCGGCCGCCACGGCGCAACTGCTGTGGCAGTTGCACCATTCGCCGGCCTATGATGGCAGCCACGATAAGGAGAGCGGCCGTACGCAACTGTATCTCTGCTCCCCGTTGAGCGCGCGGGTTAAGACCCCCTGCGGTCCCACCGTTCTGGTCATCGCCCGCATCAAGCGGATCGGTCATTCCGCCAATCGAATGCGCGACATCCATGCCAGTTTGGGCCTGAGTGCTCCCACCGCCTCCTTCGATAGGGCTGCATACGATGGCGTCGCACGTTCCTGTTCCCCCGGAGGTGCCAAGGCCTTCCCCCTGGTCCGAGCGTCCGGTGCCGAAATGCGGGAGTTCGCCTGGCGCGGGGTCCCCAGCTCCGGGTCCCCCTTGCGTACCGGGCGCGCCGGGCGTTGTTCCCGTGATCTCGGCCGCTCCTTGCTCAAGGCGCCCCATGCTCCGAAGAAAAGCCCTGACCTCCTCGAGCGAGTGAGGCGCGTTGCGATCGTACACGTAGACCTGCGCTCCTCGCGCGAAGGCCCGAAAAGCCTGGGGGGATTGGAACGTCTGAAACCCCGCGCCCTCCCCACGCTCCACGAAGGCCTGTCCTTCCGCCACTCCAGCCGGCGCCGTGTTGACTCTTATGATACCGAGACCCGTCGGATCCTTGGCCTGCAGCTGGTTGCCGCCGACATAGTGATAAGAGTTCAGAGCCTCCCCCCCGCCTGCCGCATGCACATGCAGCGGGTCCGGCGTCGCCCATCGGCCGAGCCTTGGAATCAGCCACCGCTGGCCGAAGTACGTGACCCCGATCTCCTCGTCCGCCTCCTTGCCCGTGAACCCCATCGGCTCGAGCGGGACGTCTGCCTCGTTCGTCCAGAGGTTCTCCCTCGCGCCGTTCGGGTAGTACGTGCTCACCTCAAGCAGCGCGCCGCTCTCGAGGTCGATCGACGCGGCCGTCGTCCCAAGGAGATCGCTCGCGTTCACCGTCGCGCGGCGGTTGCGGTCGATGCCGGGGCCGGTGATGCCCGGCTCTCCGTCCCACACGATGCGGGCGCCGGCGATGAGGTACTGCGTCTCGGTCGCATCGGCGGTGCCAGCAACCGCCATGTACGTCGGGCCCGCGTTGCCGAAGCCGATCGTGAGGCCGCGGCGCTCGAAGTCTCCCGGGTACACGTAGAGCGCGTATCGCTCGGCCGTGTTGACGCTGCTCTCGGCGAAGCTCTCCTTCACGGTGCGCTGGTTCGCGCCGTCGTAGCGGTAGCGGAGGTGCGCGCCGTAGGACCAGTTGCCGCCTGTTGCGCGGTCATAGCGGAGGCCGTCGACGAGGCGGTTCAGCTCGTCCCATCGGTAGCGGTAGTGCTGCTCCTGGGCACAGGCGCAGACCTCGCGGAAGTGATCGGCCCGCGCGCCGACGGTGCCCGTCGAGTCCGTGCACTGATCCTCGAGGCTCCCGTCGTGACACTGGCCGTGGACCGTGAAGCTCGCGACGTTGCCGCTCGTGCCGTACTCCACCTCGACCCAGCCGGCGCCGTTCCAGCTCGGGTCGACACCGACGTCGCCGTCGATCTCCGCGTCGATGTTCGTCGAGAGGTAGAGTGCGCTCGGGCGCGCCGAGCTCGCAGAGGCGCCGGGCGTGTTGCCGTTCGTGATCTCGCCGATGCCGCGCTCGTAGAACATCTCGCCGAGGCTCTCGGACTCGAACGCGTCGTCGAGCCAGCGGATCTGATTGCCGAGATAGTCCCACTCGTAGTCGAGCTGCTGGATGCGCGTGCCGTGGCTCTGGCCGACCATCGCGGCAGGACGCGGCCGCATGGGGTCGTCCGCGTTGGGGCCCTCCGCGTCGTCGCGCCAGTCGGTCGCCAGGTCGGTGCCGTAGGCCGACTCGCCACGGTACTCGTAGCTCACCTGCGCGACGCGATAGAGGCTGTCGTGGCCGATGTACGTGTTGCGCGGACGGTGGCCCTCGGCCCACTGGGAGACCGGGCGCGTGTCGCGGATCTCGACGAGGTTCGAGCCTTCGTCCCAGCCGAACTGCTCGCGGGCGACGTATTCGACGGCGCCGATCGTTCCGGCCATCGCGCCCATCGTCGGCGCACGCACGGCCTCGTGCGCGATGGGGCGATTGCGGATGTCGTACTCGAACGACTCGTCGAGGAGGCCAGTCGTGCCGCCCCAGCTGCGCGTCTCGACCTGTCCCTCTTGGTCATAGTCCACGGACTCGAGGACGCGAATCGGCTCCTCGCCGACATAAGCAGTCGCGCCGATCGGAAGACCGCGCGGGTCGAGTTCGAGCTCGCCGGAGACGACCGGCGACGCGCCGCCGAAGTCGGGGTCGAGCGGGAGCGTCAGACGTCGCCCACGTCCGGCGTGGTCGTACTCGCTCGTGCGCTCGTAGGTGTGTGCCTCGTCGAAGACGACGTAGGAGGTGGAGGGACCGCCCACGCTTCCGAGCACGGGGTAGTCGCCGGTCAGGTCGGTCTCGCTCACGGTCGCTCCGAACGGCATGACCGCCATCTGCCGCGCCGTCCAGATCGCGTTCCCTCGATCGTCGTACGCGACCGCCGAGCGCTGCCCGCGGTCGCTGACGCCCGTCGCCCGGCCTAGCGTGCCGCCGAGCGTGGGAGGCGACAGGCCCGCGAGCGCGACCCAGTCTGGCATCACGTCGTACTCGTAGAGCACGTCGACGATCGTCGAGCCGCTCGTGAAGCCTTCGCCGATGCTCTGTCCGGGAACCGTGCTGTCGAGCGACGGCGTGTCGTTGCGCCCGCTCTCGGCCTCGGTGCAGCCGACGTACTGCTCGCCGAGCAGGCGTCCTCCGAGGTCGTAGAAGAAGTTCTGTCCGCAGCCGCGAGGATCGCGGACGCCGACGAGGTCGCCCACGCGGTTGAACCGATAGCGCCAGGTCCGCGTTCCGCTGTCGGCATCCGCCGGGTTGTCGGTGTCGGGGTCGAAGCTGCCGAGGCGACGGCCGACGGAGTCGTAGATGAAGTCGCGACGCACGAACGCGCCCGTCGCCGCCGACGCGCTCGTGGGACGCGGCAGCTGGTCCGTCGTCTGGGTGCGCACGAGCGTGAGCACCACACCGTCTGCGCGGTAGTAGCTCCAGAGGCGGTCGTAGCGATCGTCTGCCGTACCCGTCTCGGTGGACTCGACGAGGATCTGGTCGATCACGCGCCCGAAGCCGTCGCTGCGGCTCGTCGTGCACGTATGCGAGAAGTGCGTGCCCTCGGTGTTGTCGAGCGGGTCACAGACCGTCGTCGAGGCTGCGTGGAACGCAGTGGTCGTGAGCGAGCCGTCCTCCGCGTACATGAACCGCGTCCGCCCGAAGGCGTCGTAGTTCGTGCGCATCGACGCGGGCGTCATCGGCTGGCCCGAGGTCGGCGAGAGCACCGTCGCGAAGTCCGTGACGTTCGCCAGGTAGGTGGGGTGGTACGCGCGCGTGACCTGCCCCTTGCGATCGAGGATCGCGATGCCGCTGCGGATCCAGTGGTGACCGGGGGTGTCGCGCTCCGCCTGCGCGAGCGTGGCGCGAACGCGACCGAGTCCATCGACGTAGCCGATCGCGGTCGCGACCGGCGGCTCGGTGCCGAGGCCGGTAAACGCGCAGCGTGCGCCATCGACGCGCAGCACCTGAGCCGTGTGAACGCGCGACATGGGCTGACTCACGGGGTTAGTCGTGAGCTCGTACGAAAGGACGGTGGTCGGGATCCCGCGGCCACACTCCTCTCCAGTCGGGAGGCCCACCGGCGGCGGCGTCATCGTGGTCAATCGGCCTAGGCCGTCGTGCGTGAGGCTCGTCTCTTCGGTGTTCGGATCACGCACGCGCCGGACAGCGCCGAGGCCGCGGTCCCAACCGGGATTGGCACTGTCCATCGGGACCGATGTCGCCAGTGTCGCCGTCGCGCTGACGAATGCAGTCTCGGTGACTGGAAACTGGCGATAGAGGCCGTCGTACTCGACGGTTCCGAATCGCATGCACCCGGTCGGAGGCGTTGCGGGTGTCGAGCTGTCCGACGGGGAAGCCCCCGCGCAGGCGGCAGTGGAGCTGCCCCACACGTCGAACCAGGTGCGACTCGAGAGACTCTCGGGTGTGTTGCTCAGCGCGAGAGCGCTGCCCTCGAGCGTGCTGTCCCCAGCGAACTGGTACGACGGCACGTCTGCGTGCGAGACGAGCGTCGTAGACGTGAGCGGATCCCCCGTGGCCGCATCGAACTCCGTCGTCGTGTCGCCGAACAGGTAGCTCGGCGCGTTCTCGCCGAAGCCGAACTGCCGCTCGGTGCGCCACAACCAGTGGCCGTCGTCGTTGAGCAGCACGGGCTCGGTGACGGATGTCACCGGCTCGTCGGTCTCGCCGACCCAGCCCGGGGCATCTGCGGGCGTCGGCCGGTAGTGACCGTAGACGGTCTGTCGAAGGACGTGACCGAGGTTGTCCACTTGGTCGTACGTCGTGCGGACCCGAGCGTGCAGCTCGCCGCGCAGGGCGATCGTGCGTGGCGGATCGGACGTCGGGGTCCCGCTCGCGCTCTCGCGTCGCACGCTCGGCAGAGCGAGTGACGCCGTGCCCGGCGTGAAGGGGCTGGTGTCGTACCGAACCTCGTTCATCTCCGACACGAAAGCGTACTGAATCGGCCGGCCGTCGAGGCCCTCGTGAAGGAGCCGCGTCGTCAGGCTCGCGTGGCTCGTGGTGAGGAACGTGCCTTGTCGGTCGAAGACCTCGGTGAGGTACTCGCGTCCCTTGAGCGCCTCGTCCGGCGACCAGGCGAGTCGATCGTCGGCAATGTTCGCGGGCCGACGGCCCTGGTGAAACCAGGTGCGGGTGAGGACGGACTCGTCGTACGGACCGGCGGGCTCGTCGTGGCTGTCGCCCAGCACGATCGCGTCCGCGGCGCCGAAGCCGCGGAACTCCTGCTCGATGCCCTCGTAGTAGCCGTCGTGGTAGGCGAAGTGGCTCTCGCTGACCTGCTCCTCGCGGCCGAAGACGTTCATGCGATCGGTCGTCCGCACCGAGCGAACCACGGTCGAGAGCACGGGCGTGCCCTCGGCACGGAAGAGGTTCTCGTCGGCCTCGTCAGTCAGGCGGGCGAGGCGTGCGGAGGGCGAGCCCTCGATGCGAGACCAGGTGAACGATTCGCAGCTCGTGCCGCACGAGCGCGCCTCCGCGAGGTCGCGGAGATAGTCGACGGCGGCCGACTCGTACGTGATCTCCGTCGCGGCTCCCAGACCATTCTCGACGCCGACGAGGAGACGCGGGCGCTGCGAGACGCCGCCGTTCGAGAGCAGATCGACGAAGCGCCATCCCGAGCCGTCGCCGTAGACCGCGTCGATGGTCCCCGAGCCGTCGATGTCGGTGAAGCGGACGCGGTTTGCAAAGCCCGGCGCAGGAGGCGTCCCTCGCAAGACGAGCCGATCTGTGAAGCTCTGACCCGCGCGGTTGAACCACACGTCGATCGCGTCGAAGCGCACCGCGACGATGTCGCTGGCGCCATCACCGTCGAGATCGGCGAGCTGGACGCCTGCGAGATCAATGGGCAGGTCGCGCGGTGGGGTCGCGACCTCGACGTAGCGATTGGCACCCTCCCCGCGGGCACACAGGCGGGAGCCCGTGCCCCAGCTGCCGAGGCCTCGCCCCGGCCAGTAGCGGATGCGTCCGCGCTGGATCTCGACGATGTCCTGGAGACCATCGCCGTTCATGTCCGCGAAGCGGGCCTCGGGGGACTCGAAGTCGAGCGGGAGACCCGACTGCAGAAGACACGACTCGTAGGGCTGCGTAGAGAGCGCCACGTTCGAGGTCGTGAGTCGTCCCGTGCCCGTGATGCGATAGCTGCCGAAGCGACCGTCTCCGCCTGGCAGCCATCCGAGGTTCAGCCAGGTCTGCATCACGGTGCCGGTCGTGCGCACCACGTCGACGAGGTGATCGTTGTTCACATCGACGACCTGGATGTGCTGACCGTCACGCGTGAGATCGATGCGGGGATCGAGGTCATCGCGCGGCAGATCGAGGCTCGCGTAGGCGAAGCGCCATCCCTGATCTCGCGGCGACGTGAATGCAGCGCCGCTGGCCGGATCGGCGCGGCGCACCGGCGTGAACCAGCCATACGTGCGCTCACGCGGCATGTGCAGGAGGTCGCCGCGCCCGTCACCGTCGACGTCCATCGGGACGATGTTGAGGTTCGAGAACGCCATCACGCCCGAGAGGTCCGAGCGCATCGGGACCGGCACCGCCCCCGAGAACGTGCCGGCGGTGGCGGGGCGGGCGTCCGAGCCCGAGAAGCCGTTGAAGAACACACCGGCCGCGGGCTGGCCGTCGGACGTTCGGTAGCGGGCCGGGTCGGTGACCACGAGGTCCGGCAGGCCATCGGAGTTCACGTCCATGAGCTCGGTGCGCGCCTCGTCGATCGAGTTGGGCGGGCTGCCCGGGACGTCGGCGATCCGCGTCGACAGCGCGCCGAACCCGGGGATGGACTCGCCCGAGCTCGCTCGCGCAGGAAGCGACGAGTACCGGAAGCGCATCGGCGGAAGGAGGTCTCCGACGATGGCGTCGGTGAGGCTCGACTCCGCGATGCTCCGATTGCCCTCCTCCCACGCGAGCGTTGCGCCGAGCACGGTGGTCGACTGATCCGTGCTCGGGCGACCTTCGACCTGCACGCTGGAGAGGAGCGAGTGGAACGGTCCGTCTTCGTAGCGGAGGTGGTAGCGGCGCACGAGGCTGCGGCCGCCGCTCGTGTCGTCGTACGCGGTGACCTCGACGCGCTTCAGGCGGCGCGCGGTCGTGATCGGGTAGCCGCTCGTGTAGGTCGTGAACGCGTCGTCGCGCGGCTCGTACACGAAGCGCACGCGCGCCCCGTACTCCCCCAGCGAGCGCGTGCAGTCGCGTCGCGCCTCGACGGTCGAGGCCCCGCACGCGACCGGTGAGACGTACGAGATGTCGGCGAGGTAGAGCTGACCGCGGTCGCGCGTGTAGCGGTAGTAGATGGTGGAACCGTGCGCGTCGGAGCTGCGCGTGATCATCCAGCGGAAGATCTTCGCGCTCGTCGAGGTCGCGGCGGACTCGTCGTCGATCTCGATCGCGTTCGTGGAGTCCACGTCCGACGCGCTCGAGGTGGTCGGCAGGACGCCGAAGTCGAAGCGCGAGCCGTCGGGCGACTGCACGACCCACCGACGTGAGTCGCGCGCGCGGAAGAAGCGCATGAAGCCGCCCTCGACCCGAGCGCGGTACTGCTGCCAGTCCGCGACATCCGACGGGACGGTCGCGGCGACGCCGTCGACCGTCGCGATCGCGTCGTTCGAGACCGGGACGAGCTCTTGACCGCCGTTGTAGATGAAGCGGTCTTCCGCCGAGTGCCACGTCGCGCGGTCGTCGTAGGTGGGAAGGCCGCGATCGGTCTGGCGCGAGATGAACGGCACACCGAAGCCCCACCCGAACCCGAGCGCACCGTTGCCGCCGGACGACGAGTAGGAGATCGAGATCGAAGGCTGCACACCCGCGCGGCCCGGTGCGACGGCGATGGGGACGCCGAACGTGGCGGTGCCCGACGAGAGGATCGGGGAGAACGATTCACCCATGCCCTCGATCGAGCCTTCGGCGTTCGGCAACGAGATCGCCTGCGGATTGACCGCCGTGCGTGTCTCGCCACCAGGGAGCGAGATGGGGGTCACATCGTCGGCGGCGTCGGCAGCCGCCTCCACGGCCTCCGCTTCCTCGATAGGCGCGGCCGCGGCTTCTTCGACGGCCTCGAGGGTTTCGCGGTCGATCGGAGACGCTTCGACCTCGGCTTGGTTCGCCTGCTCGATCGCGCGATCGGAGATCTGGGGAATGTCCTGCGCTCGCGCGCGCGCTGGCACGTAGGCCTGGAGCGGGAGCCACACGAGGAGCGTGGCGAGCGAGGTGCAGAGAGCGTGCGTGCCGAACGCGCGCAGGCGTGACGCCAAGCGTCGCGCTCGCGACCGGCCGCCCTCGTGCTGCAACAGGGACATCGGGACCTCGATGGGTCAGAAGGTCAGATGAAAGACGTTGAGGCGATGCGTCGTGTCGGTGATCGCGACGTACGTCACGACCCAACCGTCGCTGAGCTCGGGGCCGGCGCGGCCGACGCTGATGTCTTCGACCTCCCAGACGCCGACGAGGTCTTCCTGCACGCGGGATAGCGCCGACGGCAGCATGATGCCGGGCGACGTGGCCATGCCCATCGGCCGAGTGTCGGTGTTGGACGAGCGCCACAGGGCGAGCCACTCACCGGACCCCTCGAGCGTCGGGACCGGCGCGACGGCGAGGTCTTCATCGATCGCGCGACCACCATGCGTCACGAGATCCGCGTCGTCGGTGTACGTCGTTCCGTTCTCGAGCCAGCGCGCGTTGACGGTGCCTCGTGCGGCCGACGTCTGCGTGCCGACGAGGATGCCGTCCGCGTCACGCATGGCGACGAGGTCGGAAGGAATGTGGAACACGCGCTGACTCGGCGGCCCGAGCGCGAGCTCGCCCACGTAGTCCACGAAGAGGACTTGGTCCGACGCTGCGCCACCCACGTACGCCACCGACCAGGACTGATCGGTCCCGCTGGCGTCGCCGTAGCTGTGCCTCCCGAAGAGCACAGGCAAGCTCTCGGGCGTCGCGTCCGGGGTCGTGACGGGAAACTCAGCCGCGAGCGGCGCACCCGTGGCGTCGAACCGCCGCGCGCGGACGTGCAGCTGGAAGCCGAACCGACTCTGCCAGCCCACGACGAATCCTTCGTCCGTGCGGGCGAGCGTCGGCTCGACCTCGGGATGCGTCGTCAGCTCGTGAGCGCACGACGCCGCTGGATAGGCGCCGGAGGGTGACGCCACGAGGTAGGCGATGCCCAGCTCGTCGACCGTGGTCGACGGCCACGCGAGCGCCCATCCGCGCGACAGCGGGACGACGGCAGCGACCGGTGCATTCGTGGATGGCGCGAGATCGAGCCTCACGGGCACCTCGTCGACGGCGCGAAGCCGACGATCGAAGCGTTGCGCGACGAGCTCGAGCTCAGTCCCGGGATCGACCTCGCGGACCCACGCCACGAGGAGGTTGCCCGCGTCGTCCATCCCCGCGGCCGCGGCCCCCACGACGGCCTGCATGCCAAACAGGCCTTCGTCCAGGGTGATGACCTCCGGCGAGCACATCGCGTCGCAGCCATCCCCGTCGACGACGTTGCCGTCGTCGCAGCTCTCGCCCGGATCGCGCCAGCCGTTGCCACAGCCGCGCTCGACGCACGCGGCATCGACGCAGACGAAGTCGCCTTCCATGCAGAACGTGCCGTCCACCGCGGGCTCGTAGTCACACGAGCCCTCGCAGACGAGCACCTCGCACGGGTCGGGCGGCGCACACGTCTCGCAGTCGAACGCCGCATCGATCTCGGCGGGCGCGTCCGGCACGTTCGCGTCCGGCATCATCTCTCCGATGGAACCGTCCGGAAGGGGCATCTGGTAGGCGTCATCGGGTCCGGAGTCGTCCACGCCCATGAGCGAGCTCGACGCGTCGAGATCGCATCCGCCAAGAGCGACGACGCACCACAGCGCCGTCGCTCGCATAACGCTGATAGCTCGCATCATGGTGTCGCCTCTCAGCGCCGTTGATGCGTCCAGTATCGGTAGTTGAGCACGAGCTGGATGTCCTCCAGCCGGTCGATGCGGAGGTTGTCGTCCTCCCAGATGCGGAGGAGCAGCGTGCCGCCCAGCGGGCGGCCCTGGAACTCGCCGCGCGTGTACGGCTGGATCAGCGTCTGGTCGGCGCCAGAGATGGGATTCGAGAGGTAGCGCTCCGCGGCCAGAGCTCGGGCGCTCTCGATACGACCAGTGAAAAGCGGAGCCGAGTAGTCGACACCCACCGCGTTGCGCACGGTGTACGGGCCGAGATGAACCATCGAGATTGCAAAGTTGCCAGAGCCGTAGCAGCCACCGGATGGCTCGCGCTCGCAGTCCCTTACTCCAGTGCCCACTAGGTTCACTCCGACCGACTCGAAGCGGTAGTTGTAATTCCCGGACGCGAATCCAGCCGGCGACTGCGTGAGCAGCGTCTGCAGCGAGCCCGACGACACATCGATCGAGGTCTCGATGAAACAGCGCTTCACTCGAGCCTCGTCGCGGCAGTTGCCATCATAGCCGTCGTCACACACCGCGACGCAACCTGCAGTGAAGGCGCGACGGCGGAAGACAGTGCCGTCGTCGGAGCACACGTTCTGAATACCCGTCCGCGTGGACCCTGTGTCGTAGAACGGCCCGGGCGCGAAGCGCTGCGCGGTCGTCAGCATGCTCATGGGCTCCGCCGCGTTGACATCGCCGGCAAAGAGCACCCCGGCAGGCTCGACCTGAATGCCGGCCACGGTGATCTCCGATGCGCTGGGCGCACCCGAGTGGCGCCCGAGGGCGACTTCGACATCGCCGTCGGCGTCGCGGTCGAAGAAGTAGTCCCAGCGGTACCACCCCGTGGACGCGTGCGGACGCGCGTAGGGCGTACTGAGCCGCACCAGCGGCGCGTGCGTCGTCGCGTTGAGCACGCGCACCTCCTCGGCCCCCGTGGACCCATCGCGTGACCACCACGACACTCGGTACCTTCCGGCATCGAGCGGGATCGTCTGAGCGTAGCGGGTGGTGGCGAGTGCCTCGCTCCCGAACCGGACCGTCATCGGTCGCGGCGTCCCGTAGCGCTCGGCCACCACGGTGACTGGGGAGTCGAGCGGCGACGGCACCACAGAAACGCAGTAGTGCTCGTCCGTAGGCGATGCGGACGGCCCGCATCCCGCCTCAGCCCAACCGTACGTGGACGATGACGAGCGAACGTCCAGCGCGTTGGACTGGTACAGCTGATTCGGCAGTTCGACCTCGCAGTCGCGACGAAGCTCCATGAGGTCGTCGCGGAGCGAGATCACTGCAGTGTCGGTTCCATCCTGGAACGGATAGGCGAACGAGTACGACTCGTAGACTTGCTCGAGCCTACGCACGTAGTCGCCGATGTACGCTCCAGCGTAGCCGTCCGGGGAGTCGAGCGCAGCGTCACCAGGCGTGCTCGAGTTGCGCAGGTCGGTGAAGTTGATCGCTGGGAGCGTACAGATGTCGTTCGCCCACCGCTGGGGAGCGTCGACGGTGAGCAGCGGATCCGTCAGCGACTCCAAGTTCATCCCGAGTCGCTGCTCGAGCGCGACGCGCGCGATGTAAGCGAGGCGTCGAGCGCGCTCCTGAGACTCCGTGTAGCGCGTCAGCGTCGTGTTGTAGCGACGGCGCATCACCGTATCCACCGCGAAGTGGCGTCCAGTATCGCTGTCGTCGAGGAACATCGCACGAGCGAGCGCCGTGCGCGCGCGAGTCTGAAGCGCACGCAGGCGGGTCAACGCCGCGTCGATGCGGGAGATGGCAGATCCGATCTCGATGGCGTGTCCGCGAACCGATGCTGACGTGTCAACGAAACTGCGGTCGGCCGTGGCGAGGGCGATGTCCTCTTGTTCGACATCGATCCTATCTCTGAGACTGTTGATCTGGCCTGCCGCAACTGACTGAAAGATGGAGTTCGCGCACGTCGCGCCAGCGCCTACGAACGCAAACCCGTTGGTTGCACCAGTTTGTCCCGCTGCCACAGTGGCATTGGCGAGCGCAGCGATGCACGACGTAGTCTGGTTGGCGATCTCTCGCGACAGCTGAATATCCTCGATCTCTGCGGCAAAGTCGCTGCTTCGGATTGTGGAATCGGTCGCCTCGAGCACTCCCGCAAACCGACGAATGTCCTCCGCCATGGACACCTCATGATCTCGAAGCAACAGCAGCGCGGCTCGTATCTCGGCCACTTCGGCGCCGTACTCGCCACTCAGTTGACCGTTTGCGATAGAGCCGCCGGCCGCGACATCGTCGACCACGCTCGCCGGAAGTCCGCGAATGACGGCGCGAGAAGCAGTGTCGCGGGCCGAGTCCGCTACACACTGAAGGTACGGTCCCGCTCGGAGCAGGTCTCTGAGGGCGGTGAACGTCGGGACCGCCGAGCAGTTTGCCGTGATGGGGTTGGGCGTCTGGGCCAGCGTTGCCTGACAAGCCAACTCAAGTCCGTTCGCAAAGTCGTTGACGGTCAGCCCGCCGGTCCCAACGAACGCCGCATTCTGGGTCGACGTGGACGTCTCGAAGTAGTGCGTGAGGTCGGAAACTGAAACCTCTCGACTGAGCGTCCTGAGTGGTATGTGGGCGTCAAAGGGATACCCCAGTGCCCACCGCTGAACCACCCGCGACTGGACCCAGGATGTGGAATCGTAGGTCGACGTCCACAAGCTCTGGGCGCTCGATGCAGCACTGTCCGCCCGGACATCGGCACCCAGTGCTCGGATGATGAGCGGCATGTTCCGACTCGGGATTCCATCGATGAACGCTGACTCTCCGAAGTTTCCATTGTTTGTGAACAACGAACACGATGTGCCGGCAGACGAGGTGTACGGGCAACGCGACCACTCGGTGAGACCATCAGCGTATTCAGCGCTGGCGCCTAGCTCGGTGAACGGTATGCGCGTCGCGTCCTCAGTCGCCGACGGGTCGAACACGAGGCTTCCAGCAGCCGACGAGTGGACGTCACCTGCCAAGGGCGCGAAGTCCCAGCCTTCGAGCCAAACTCGCTGACCGCCGGCACGGTAGTAAGGAAGCCGAAGACCTTGAAGACTCTCACCCGCCATCAGGCGCGCCGCGATGACCGCGCGAATGAGCAGGTCGTTCATGCGGGCGCGGAACTGACGATCGTCGTTGTCCACGCTATCAGTTCCGTAGGTCTCAGAACCTCGAATACACGACAGAGGACCGCTATACGATGCGAGTTGCGCGGTGGCGGCTGCGCCTGTCGTGACGGGATTCCAGCAACTTGACGCGCCCACGCCACAGGTTGGGCACATCGTTCGACCCTGACGAGGATCGACGATCCCCGTGTTGATCGGCCAGCGCCAGGCGGAATCCTCCGCGCGGCCGGTGGACGCGATCCGACTGCTGCCCGACATCACCTGCACGTAGTCTCCGGCGCCGACACGAACCGAGAGATTGGCGGCGGAAATGCGAAATCCATCGAACGTCAGGAACCCGTTGCCACCATGGCGCAGAATGCTCTGGTCTCGAAGGTACATCGGCGCGCCGTTCGCGCGCCTCAGAGCAAGAAGGCCACACGGCAACTCGGACGACGACGGTCGGTCGACTACTGGATTCTCTGGCTCCGTGAAGAGAGCGAGTTGTTGGATGATGGGCCCGATTGCCGTGACGCCAGGCGGGACAGCACCATCGCGGTCACCAATGGGGCACGTCGCCTGGTCTGTCCGGAAGGGGCACTGGCGCGTCTCTCCCATTGCGGCCTGGTTGCACAGCGTGTTGGGGTCTCCGGGGGCGTGCCAAAGGCAGACGGGCTGATCGCCGAGAGTGACGAAGTCGTCGGACAGCGTCGCTGTCGTAGCAGCACCGCCCAAGCAGTTGGCAAGCAGAGACTGGTCCGTGGACCGCGCGGCGTTGGCCTGAGCGAACGCCACCGGGTCGAGGAAGCACGTCGCCGAGCTGGGGTCGCGATCCACGTAGCCCGTGGGACAGGCGGCTCCCATCCGTGGAGCTGTCGGCGCCACGCGGACCGTGGGCGAGACGTTGATCGTCGCGCCGCAGATGGCTTCGAGCTCATCGGCTGCGCTCTCCGCGCGGAGCTCCATCTGCAGGCCCTCGTCGATCAGCGCCTCACCGAGCAGGTCGCTCTCCGCGGCAGCCTGCGCGGCCATGTCGAGGAAGTGGCGCCAGCTCGACTCGATCCCTCCCACAGTGCCGCTCGCCCCATCGTCATCCGTGAGCTCGTTCTCGAGCGGGATCCGGAGGTCCGTTGGGACACCGGCACAACCCAGCGCGCTGTCGGCTGGGTAGCCGATACTGGGCTCGATGATCTCCACCGCGTCTCCCTCGACGTCGGGAACGATCGGAGTGTAGGTGCAGTTGAGGTACTCGCCGGCCGCGGTCGGCGACGGCTTGGGCGCCATCCATCCCGTGATCGCCTCCATGGCGCCGGGGCCGTTCGCGCTGAACTCAGCACGGCGCCGGAGAACGAAGAACTGCTGGATGTCTGCATTGGGCCTGTTGTTCGGACCCCATGTGGCGAGCGAGATCCCGAGCGAGCGCGTCGCCATGTCCGGCTCCGGACCTCCCGCAGTGAAGCCACCGTAGATCTGGTTGGCGCCGGTCAGATCGCTGGGGGTGCAAGGCGTGCCCTCGATCGTGCCGTTCACTGCGCAGTCGAGGGCATCGCGCGTTCGAACGACGGCCATGCGTGACGCCGGGACTCCAGGGAGGCGGACGTCGAAACGGGCGCTCACGACCGTGGTGCTCTGCGAGATCATGCAGAAGCGGGCGCGGCCGACAGGACCCACTGCGCTCCCGTCGGTCACGGCGCCGCGACCAATGTCGCCGAGCGTGCTGGCGAGGACATCGCGCGCCGCACGGACCGGGCTCGAGAGCGAGCCGAAGCCCTCGATGCGCGACATGGCCGCTTGTGCGCGCGTCGCGAACGACTCCATCGCCGCCGCCGTCGTGAGCTCGCCGAACACGAGGGGCTGACCCGGCGTGAACGAGGTCTCCGTTCCGAACGTGAACCCCGGAGGTACACTGCCGCCGGGCTGCACCTGCCAGTTCCACGCAGGCCCCACGCCCGACCCCATGTAACCCGACAGCGGCTGCGGCGACGGGTCGTAGCGCAGGAGCGCACCCCACCATGCGGGAAGCGGCTGGGAGGGTTGGAGGCGCGTCGCGGCGTAGAGAGTGAGGTTCGACACCGTCACCGGCGTGCCGACCGGGAACTCGATCGTGAACGAAGCGGTCGTCTCGCCGACGCCTCCGGCCGTGCTGCTTGGCAATGGCTCTGCAGCGAGCGGACGCGTGGGGTGTCGGTCAAAGGCATGCTGCTCGGCAGCAAGGTACGCTCGCGCCTCGACGAACGCTTCGCGTGACACGCCCAGGCGCTCGTAGACAGTGTTGGCATCCGGCGCGGCCAGAAGGTCACGCATCGGGATCATCACTGCGAGGCGGCCGCGCACCGACGCCATCACCTCCGTCGCACTCGTCGCATTGCCCCAGACCACGCGATCGATGTCGTACGTGCCGGAGGTGCTCCCGCCGAGGGGCGCGATGCCGACGACGCGGGCCGGGCTGATTGCAGACTGGCGCAGGTACGCGAGTGCCTGCACCGCCTCGGGAGAGAGTCGCCCTTGGGGGAAGAACCCGTTCTCGGCGACGCCGCGCAAGCCGGGAAGACCGTGTGCGCCACCGACGAGACTGTGGGCGGCGGCGACTCGTGACGCGAACGGAGCGAGCTCGACGACCTCGGCCGCCGCCACGTCGGTCGTCCTCGAGCGTTCGGCATCGCTGACGGCCATCGACTCACGCGCGAGGACTTCCGATGCCTCACGAAAAGTCTGGGCCGCCTCTCGCACGTAGCCTGCGAGATGCTCCCCCTGACTCAGGGGAACCGTCGGCGGCGCGGGAGGCAGCGTCATGGGCAGCGCTCCAGAGTCGAGCTCCATCTCCGCCCCCGTGCAGTTTGGAGACATCAGTCCCTCAAACGCCAAGTCGCCAGCGCGCGCGGCGTGGGCACGCGCGAGACGCGCGAGCTCCGAACGACTTGGCGCATCCTGGGGAAGGACAACGATCGTTCCCGTGCCTGCTGGGACTTCTGTTGCCTCGACGATGTCGACGAGCATGAGCAGCGTGTTTGCCGCACAAGCCTCAGGGTCCGCATACGTTGCGTAGTCCTCGCACGGTCCCGACGCCCAGGTGCGCGCAACAACGCACCCCGAGAACACCGCAACATCGAATGCGTAGGGTTCGCATGTTCCCGCTTGCGGGTCGCACCCTTGCGGAAGGACGCCCGAGCCAGGCTCGACTCGAATGTCCAACCGTCGACGGAGATCCTCGACGCGAGGGTCGTCTGGTTCGCCCACCGGCACGAGATTCCAATCCTCGGCACGACCGCAGGAGAGCGAGGTCACCCCGAGGAACACCACCGCAACGAGCGCAGGAAAGATGCGACGCAACATATCTGAACTCCTGTGATCCAAGGGACTCATGGCATGGTCATGCAGTCGGGGTTGTCGATGCAGCTACAATCGGGCTGGCAGATGCAATCGATGGTGCCTCCACAAAAGGCACTACCGGGTGTAGGACAATCGCCGCGCGGAACGACGTTCATCCATGCCCCCCATGAACAGTCGTCGTCACATGTCCGTTGGTCCGCGACACAGTACGAACCGCGCCGAGTCTCGAACGCGCCCGGCGTGCACTCCATCATGCCGTCGCACGGCACGACGACTTGCCAGGTGCCGCCCATGCACTGCTCGGATTGCATGCCTCCGCACGCGCACGCGACGCGCCGGAACATGCCCTCCGCACTGCACATCTCGGGTGCCGAGTACGCGTCAGGAGGACCGATGTCCGTTGGTGTCGTGGGAGCGTCCAGCGGTTCACCGGCATCGATCATTGAAGGGACCCCGGTGTCGCGGTCGGCCCCTGCGTCGTGTGTCCCAGCGTCTTGGTCGGGCGCAACCGGGGCGTCGCTCGATGCGGTGAAGGCATCCGCCGGTGGGTCGGCGGGCGGACATCCAGTCAGGCCGAGCAAAGCAGCCAGTGCCCCGACGCGAGCCTTGCGAAGCTCGTTCATTCAGTGCCTCCGTGTGAACGTGTCGTCCGGTGCGGTCCGCGCCGTCGGCGACCAACGAGAAGAACAGCCAGAGCCCCGAAGAAACCAGTGGGTGTACGCGTGCTTCGCGACGCTGCCGTGCAGCCGGACGCGGGCACGGGCTCACAAGCATGCTCCTCACCGCACCGCTGCATGCCGCCGCAGTCCGCGTCCTCTGCGCACGCGGTCGTGCAGTAGCCTTCGATGGGGGAGGTGCCAACGCGGGTCAGGCAGAGCGCCGAAGCGCAATCAGACGATCGTGCGCACGGAGCGCCCGCGTTCCCCACAGCGACACACATGCCCGCCTCGTCCACATGCCGGGCGCACACCCCGATCGAGCACGAGCCGTCAACGCAGGACGCCGGCGGAACGGAGCAGTCTGAGGTCGCGCACATCGCGCACGCGGTCTCGCGGCATTCGCGCCCGAGACCACACGTCGGCGGGCAACCAGTGGTCGGATAGAGGAAGCAGACAGCATTGATGTCGTCGACGTCGAGCTCTCTCTGCGAGGAGCCGAGGTAGGTGGGGTACATGACCGACTGGATCGAGTCCGGACTGACGTCACAACCCATTTCGAGCTCGGTGGGCTCCTCTTCGCAGGGGTGCAGCAACCCGAGGACGTGCCCGACCTCGTGCGTGAGGACGCCTTGGAGATCGAGGTCCGAGGCCGTGGCGCCTGCGACCCCGAACCCGAAGGACTCGAAGTTGATATACACGTCTGCTTCCGTGATCTCCGCCTGCCGCGGCACGCCGTCCGCGGTTCGGATCTGGACGTCTGTCGTCGCGCCGCGCCCTTCGGGGAATCCTCTCGCGAGCCAGCCCGAGCGAACGATCTCGACGGTGTTCCGGCCGTCACCCGCAGCGGCCGGAGCCTCCGCGCGACCGGTGAACTCGGAGCGGAGGTTCGTACACTCGGGGGCAGCCCAGGTAGCGAGGGCCTCGCGAGTCGCGGCCTCGACGGCATCAGCGGCAGAATCGTCGGCCAGAGTCGAGAGGTCCCATGAGAGGCGGTCCTCTCGCTGGCGAGCAGACGTCACGACCTCCGGATCGTCGGCGTACGTGCGGTACGCGTGGGCCACCGTCGGAGAGCCAGACGGAATGGCGAATGCCGCTGCCACGAGAGCAAGGCTTGCAGCGGCGGACTTCAACGGAGCCTCCGTACGTCGACAGACACGACGCTCCGCAGGACGTCCCAGGACGCGGCGAACTGACGCGACAGCCGAGGTCCGGGGCTCGCAGGGAGCACCTCACTCACGTCGCAACGAACGCGCTCCGCCAGAAGGCACTTCGCCACCGCACCACCTCGCACTCGAGAAACCGAGGAGCCCCGCCGCCGTGAGGAGCGTCGACCGAAGGGTCGATCATCGACGACGAGGGGACGTTGCGTCGGCCGCAACGTGCACGTCAACGAAGATCGTCGTGACGCGGGTCGCGTACACACGATTGTCGCGTCTCATGAACGGCACGTTGGGTAGATGTCACCCAACGTCGTCGTCGCCGCGACGGATCGGATGCGCGCCAGTGGCCGGACCACCGTGCAGAAGGTCATCCATCCGCGTGGAGGAGACGGTGCCTGGCAGTCGGATCGTCCCGCGACACAGCTCGTGTGCGAAGCCCTTGGTCGTGAGCCCCGTCGCACGCTGGATGCGCCGCGACATAGCCTCGATCGACTGCGTGGAGCACTCGAGCTCGCGCGCGATCTCGACATTGCTCGCGCCTCGCGCCGCGAGGCGAACGTGCTCGGCCTGCGGGATCGTCAACACGCCGTGTGACATGAATTCCTGCAGGAAGCGCTCGATTCTGGCCGTTGCCGCGTCGGTCACGCGGGCCACGGCGCGCCACTCCTTGGCCATGCGGCGAATCTCTTCGACGCGGACGTCTTTCGTGGCGATGAGACATCCTGCGCGTTGGGCACGGCGCAGCGCATCCATCGGGCACACGCTCGTCACGACCCAGATCTGAGCGTCTGGGTATCGGCGCTTCGCCGGGATGGCGACCTCGTCGATGCCGTCCGGCCGGTCGTTGCGGTGGTCGAGCACCCCGTCGACGATGGCGGCCACGAGGCCGGGGGCCTCGAGTGCGTAGCTTGCGTCCAGCACGCGGTTGGCGACGACCACACGCACCAGATCCCGCAGCCGGCTCTCGAGCAGCTTCGTCCACGAAGGATCGTCGTCCACCGCGAGCACCCAGCCGATGCTCGGGCCCAACCGAGGGCGTTTCGCTCGGGTCTTTGGAGGTTCTGCGGGCGTCACCCCGCGCGCAGCCGGTCGCATCTCGTCGGTCATGGTCGCCTTTGTCGGCCGACGAGGCGAAGAGTTTCGTGTGATCTGTGTCACCCCCAGGGGTGACGAGGGCACGCAATGCCGCGGACCTCACGGGCGGATGGGCGTTGCCGAAGCGGACGTAAAGAGCCGCGATGCTTCATGGAATTCTTCAGCGTTACTGGACCCGGCAAGCCTGTCGCCGAGCGTCAGGTCACGTAAGGTCGAGCTGCGGCCGGTCGGTCGAGACCAGGAGACGCGGCAGCGCGAGCTTCGAGGATCGGCCGGTGGCAATCCCTCGGTCCAGCGTGACGGCGAGGTCGTAGCCCGTGTCTGCCGCGCGCGAGGCGACGAGCTCGCTCCAGGCGCCGTCTGGGTACGCGAGCGACCTGGCCTCGATGCCCAGTGACCGGAGGAAGTCGCGAGACCCGGACAGCTCCGCGGTGACGATGTCCATGCTGCAAGTCGTCAGCAGCGGATGCGATCGCGTGTGGCTCCCGATGTTCCAGCCCGCGCGAGCGAGGCGCGTCAGGTCGTCGATGCGGAGGTAGAGGTCGCGCAGATGCCCGATCGGCGGTGCGGCGAGGGCCTCCGCCAATTGCGCGAGCAGCGCGGCGCGCTCGTGCGGAGCGCACCGTAGGTACCGGCGCTTCTCTGGGCCATCGATGAGGCGCGCGTAGTCCTCCGCTCGATCCAGATCGAAACGCCACTCACCCTCGGGCCCGGGCAGCGCCCCGCGCACGCGGGTGCGAGCACCCATCGTGGCGTACCAGCGATCGGCAGGGAGTGATGCCCCGTGCTCGAGCACGTCGGTGGCCACGAAGAGCGTCGCAGGCACACCGAGTCGCGCGAGGATCGGTGCGGCGTGGGTGATGACGTCGCAGTAGCCATCGTCGAACGTCAGCCAGCACGCGGGACGTGCTCGCGAACGGCGACCCTCCAGCCAATCCACGACACCGGCCTCGTCGAGAACGTCGAGCTCGCTGGCGAGCTGTTCGATCTGCGCTGCGAACGCCCGCTCGGAGACAGCGGTGCCTCGGGCGAAGTACGGGCGACCCGCACCCCTCCGGGCGTCCTCGGGGAGCACGCGGTGGTAGCAGAGGATCGTGAGTCCCTGGTTCATCCGAACCCCTTCGGCGCCGGGCGAGGCAGAGAGAGCAGCTCGTGCGCGAGCTCGATCGCGCGGGTGGGATCGCATGGGCCGTGCACAATGTCTTCGCGGCGATCGTCCAAGGCCGTGCCCGCGAGCAGGGTTCCCCAGCCCTGCGCAACGCCGACAGCGATCACGGGCTTGCCGAGCTGCCACGCCAGCGCCATCTCGCTCAACGTCCCGCTGCGACCACCGATCACGAAGACGACGTCCGCCGTGGCGACGAGCACCAGATTCCGCGCATGGTTGAGGCCTGTGCAGATCGGCACCTCGACGAACTCGTTGGCCTGACTCGCGTCGTACGTGGGCAAGATCCCGATGACGTCTCCGCTCTGATGGCTCCGAGACAAGCGCGCGCCGCGTGACGCCGCTCGCATGACCCCGCCGAGGCCGCCCGTCGCGATCCGAAAGCCACGTCCCACGGCGAGATCCCCGAGCGCGGCTGCGGTGGCTTCTTCCTCCAGCGTGGCGCGCGCGCTCCCGATCACTGCAGCGATCCAACGTCTCGCGGCGGTCATCGCGACGCCCCGTTGGCAGACGCCCCGTTGGCAGACGCCCCGTTGGCAGCCCGCCGACAGCGAAGGAGCAAGAAGTCGGAGCCGTACTCGAGCTCCGCAGGTCCCTGCGCCGGCGTCTCTTCGACCGCGAAGGTCTCCCATCCCGCGAGCGCGAGCATCCCTCGGTAGGCGTCCTCGGATCGGTGCACCTCTGCACGTTCTCGACCGGTCGAGACCATCGTCTTCGAGTACTCGAAGGTCGATCGAGACTGCCAGTCGGGCGGGAGTCGACGTCGCTGCCGCACGCTCGGGAGGCCCACCGCTCGTGGATTGCAGACAGCCAGCAGAAGCTCTCCATCCGCGGCGACCAGCTCGGCGGCGCGGCGAAGCAGGGACGAGGCCTCGTGATCTCGCAGGATACAGAGCACGAGGGAGCAGACGACGACATCGAATCGTTCCTTCTCGAGGGATTCGAAGGCAGCAACGTCGAGGAACGAGATCGCGGATGCCTCGTGTCCCGCCGCCGCAGCGGCCTCCTGCTCGTGCTGCCATCGATCGCGGAGCGCCGGGTCTGGGTCATGGCCGAACACGCGCCGACCCGGGCGCGCCAGTCTTCCGACGAGCCGGCCGGTGCCACACCCGAGGTCGAGGATCGTCTCGGCACCCCGGGCTTCCACCATCTCCACGAGCCGCACATCTACGAGCGCCTCGTTCGGCGGCGGGCTCACCGCCTCCGAGAAGTGCGCGAAGCCCTCCATCTCGGGGATCCCTTCGTCCTCGATGGAGCGACGCATGAGGGACTTGAGCTCGGGGTGCGCCGCATGGCGAAGCGTGAGGAACGCGCGCCGCGCCATCCGGCGAAAGCCGACCTCCGTGAATGGATGGAGGTCCGACCCGTAGTCGATCAGCTTCACGACACCGTCTGCGACGACGAGGTTGTCGGGGTGGATGTTGGAGCACACGAGCCCGAACCGTCGGCAATCTCGCAGAAGGTCGATGAGCCCGCGTCCGTGCCCGCCCCTGTAGGGCTCCGAGGGCTCGTACGGGTACGAGAGAACGACGCGCATGCCGGAGCGGCGTACGGAGCTGATCGGATAGAGCGCGGTCGCCCCATGCCACCGACCGACCTGTGACTCGAGGAACGCCAACGAGTCGCCGGGCTCGCGGGTCTTCCAGTAGTCCACACACTTGAAGACAGTCGCGCCGTCCGTGAACACGACCGCCTCCGAGCCGCTGCCGAGATGACCCAGCGCCATCGCACGCGTCGAATCGATGCCGCACTCGCGCGCGACCCACGCTCTCGCGTTGTCGATGCGCTGGTGGTTCACCCAGGGAACCGTGCTCCGAGGCGCTTGATCGCGGCGGCGGGTGACCTCCGCTGCGAGACCTGTGAGGTACTCGCGCACCACCTGGTCGCTCACGTCCTCGACTTGCGAGCGGAACGCAGCGAGACGAGAGAGGTCATACTCCTGCCGAAGCACCTCGAGCAGGCTCTTCAGGCCTTCGACGGCGCGCGCGCACGTCGCGTCGCGTAGCCACCACCAGCCCTCGTGGGGATCGACGTAGCGAGCGAGTGCGCGCGTGAGACCGGCAGCGCGGTGAAAGGCGAGCACGAACGCGGCGGTTCGCTCTCGCAGGTACTTCCGGAACTTGCGTACAGCGTACGACACGTCCTGGTCCGAGAGCGCTGTGAGCTCGGGGACGCCAGGATGGCCCTCGCCACGGTGATCCTCGAGCTTCTGCAGGAACAGCGTCTCGAGCGCCGAATAGAGCGCAAAGCCCTGGATGTCCCGACAGAGCTTGTCGAGATCGAGCGTTCCGCGCACCTCGCGACTTCGGTCCTGCCGCACCGCGAGTGGGACCTTCACCACCGTCCGCCCGCCGACGTAGCGATTGAGGAGGCTCCACACCATGTCCGACCTTCGCGTGCTTTGACCCTCGATCTGCGGAACGGCGTTCGAGAAGTCGCGCAGCGCCTCGGTATCGAACACGAAGGTGTTCCCGCCGCGGTGAACGGAGGGCCGTCGCGCGTCGACGGGATCGACGGCCGCGTCGAGGACCAGCGGACGAAACACCTGCTCGCCGGCCAGGATGCGCGGGAGCCGCCCCACCATCTCGAGAAACGCTGCGCGCACGCTCGCCTCCGGCATCGAAGCGACGAACCAGAAGGGCGTCTCGAGATGATCCGTCTCGCGGCGCGAGAGGTCGTAGTAGTAGTCCTCGCAGCGCGCGCGGAGATCCATGTTCTCCGGGCTTCTGTCGGGAAAGCGAGTGTCGGGCGCGAGGGCTCCGAGCCACGCGAGGTTGTGGTGTGCGTCCACGAGCTGCGTGCGCATGCACGAGGCGAAGGGCAGCGGCGGCGCGTCGGTCACCGCGCCGATCGCGACATCCACGTCGAGCGCGCGCAGGCGCAGGAGCGTGTCGACGAGGGGGAGCGGCGCCGCGACCACACCCGTGTCGGGACGCCACGTCAATGTCTCGAGCTGCACGTCTTCGTCGAGGATCCACACGACGGCACCGGGACGCCGAAGCGCGAGCTCGTAGAGGTAGACCTGGAGCATCGTGCGAGCCGTCGCGATGCTCACGCGATCGCAGCCCCGCTCGAACGGCGCACCGAAGCAGCCCGCGAACGCGTCGGCTCGCTGCTGCTCGGGGGGGATGACGAAGCAGCCGAGCCCCGTCTCGCGCGCGCTGGTCACGACCCTCATCAGCGCACCGACGTGCTCGCTCGAGCCGTTCTCGAGGAGCAGCACCTCGATGTGCCCGAGGCGCGGATCAGCGCGAAGGCGACTCACGGCGTCGATGAGCGGTCGGCACTCTGCTGCGCGGGAGGACGTCACGATGACACCGACGATCAGGGACAAGGAGCCGTCGACCACGGGCTCACGCGTTGCCTGCGGGCGTGCTGTGCTGATCGCGGTCGGCTCCTCCCAGCCGAAGAGACGACGCGCCCGCTCGGTGAACGCAGCCACCTCGTCGGTGGTCATGCGGCTGCTGTACTTGCGGAAGAAGGCAGTGAGCCCCTGCAGCTTGGTCTCGGACGCTGCGTTCGAGAGCCGGGGGCGTCCGGGCTCCGCGTAGTGGTGCACGAGCGGTTCGGGGATCCGCGAGTACCGAACGCCACCGAGGTCTGCGAGACGGATGCACAGATCACGGTCAGTCGTGCTCGGCAGCGCCTCGTCGAAGAGGCCCGCGGCGAGGAGCGTCGAGAGGCGCACGAAGAGGTTGGACCCCTGGATGTGTGGGTTCGTCGTGAGGAACTGTCGCGCGAGCAGCGCCTCGGGCGCGGTCAACACCGCCCCGCCTCCAGTGAGCGACTCGTGTCGCACGAGATCGGCAGCGACCACGTCGAGGTCGTCCGATGCTGCGGTCGTCGCGCACCGCGCGAGGTAGCTGGGCTCCCAGCGATCATCGTCGTCGAGGATCGCGACGTAGATGTCGCGCGGGTCCTCGACCTCGCGCTGGAGCCAGTCGAGACCGACGTTCCACGCACCGCTCGCGCCGGGAGTCCGATCGTTCTCGAGGTACTTGACCCGCATGCGCCCGGTGCCCGCATCCGTCACCACACGGCGGTTGTCGTCGCGGAAGCGTCGGTCGGAGTCGTCCACGACGACGAGGAAGTCGGGCCTCCGGGTCTGGGCGATGACCGAAGGAAGCGCCCGGCTCGCGAGCTCGCTCGTTCGATTCTTGGTGGCGATGAGGACGGCCAAGCGCGTCTCGCAGCGCGGCCGTTCGTCGGTCTCTGGCACGGATCCCTCCTGCGGATGCTGCGCGCGCCGTGCGACCCGATCGTCGTGCGGCCGCGCCTCCGCTCCCCGATTGTCCGACGAGCGCCCGAGAACGGCTCAGCCGCGTCGCAAGAAATCCGCGCCGCCGTCCCGAATGCGCCGTGAGCGGAATGTTACAGGGACTCGGGCGGCCGAGGACGGCGCTCCGCCAGTGCGCGCTTGGCGCCCTCGAGATCGAAGAGCTTCTCGGCTTGGAGCGCGCGCAGGGCGGGCTCGGGGAGACACGGCTCGAACTTGCTCAGGCGCTGCTTGGCGGCGAGCGATGCGAGCTCGTGGGCGTCCTGGACGGTCGGGCGCCCGGCGGCGTGGAGCTCGTCGAGTGCGGCGCGGACTCTCGCGAGACTCTCGGCGGCGTGCCCGCGGAACGTGAGGCGGAAGTTGCTCGAGCTGATCTTCTCGCCGACCGAGCGCTCGAGGAGACGGGCGAGCACGAGGTTCGCCGCGCCACCGGCGAACGTCCACCAAGAGATCTCGCCCGTGGACTCGATGAGCGCGCTGTCTTCGTCTCGGAGGAAGCCGTGCGACGCACGCTCCATGCGAAGCGCGTTCTTCGCGCGCGGCGTGAGCCAGCCGGGCTCCTCCTGCGACGCGAGGTGACCGCGGATCTCCTGGCAGAGCTCGTACGAGAGAAAGCGCGCATTGCCCGTCCAGCGCGGTGCGAACGCATCCGAGGCTGGGACCACCGTGGCCTTTCCCCGCTGCCAGTCGACGTGGCTCACCTCCCACGCACGGCCCGCGAGCACGAAGCCACCGAAGACCGCGCGCTCGTCTCGCTTCTCGAGCAGGGTCGCGAGGAACTGCGCGTCCACGGTGCCCACCTCGTTCGTGTGGTGGAGCACGCGGATGAGCCGAGGCGCCGAGAACACTGCATAGAGGTCGCGGAAGCCCGCGCGCGCGTAGAGGCGCTCACCCTCGGGGCCGAGCCACAGCTTGCCGTCGTGATCGGCGAGGATCTCGCGCGTGAGCATGTGCTCGCGGATCGCCCCGCGCGCCGACGCATCGAGGTCCGAGAACGCACCGGTGTGCCCGAGGTCGCTGTCGATCTGCTCCGCGGAGGTGCCCTTGTGCATCACGGCGATCGACATCACCTGCTGCGCGTAGACGTGCGCTGCATTCGTCGAGGCGTGGATGGACTCGACCCAACCTCGCTGCGAGAGCGACACGATCGCCATCGCCTGCACGACCATCGGGTCGCGTGTGCAGAGAAACAAGCAGTTGGGACGCGCCCCCTCTCGGCGGCCCGTACGGCCCATCCGCTGGAGGAAGCTCGCGACCGCCGCAGGCGCGTCGAGCTGGAGGACGCGATCGAGGTCCCCGACGTCGATGCCGAGCTCCAGGACGCTGGTCGCGACGATCACGCAGTCCTCGCCCGTCTCGAACATGCGCTCGGCTTCTTTGCGCTCCGCGAGCGAGAGCGAGCCGTGCGTGACGAAGGCCTGGATCCCCTCGGCGACGAGCGCCTTGCCGCACTCCTCCGCCGTCTTGCGTGAGTCGGTGAAGAGGAGGCGCTTCTCACCACGGTGGAGCGCGCCTACGACCTTGGCCGCGTTGGGCACCGAGCCCACGAAGTCGACCTGGATCTCAGGAACCTTGCGCGCGCCTCCGGGGTTCACGAGGCGCTTGGGTCGTGTCGAGCCGCCCTGCATCCAATCGAGGATCCGTTCGGGGTTGCCCACCGTCGCCGACAGACCGATGCGCTGGACGTCGCGGCCCGTCACGCCCGCGAGGCGCTCGATGACGGCCGCGAGGTGGGCTCCTCGATCGTCGCCGGCGAACGCGTGGACCTCGTCGATGATCACGAAGCGCAGGCTCCGGAAGATCTCTCCGGTGGCCACGCGCTCGCTGATCATCATGGCTTCGAGCGACTCGGGCGTCGTGAGGAGGATGTCAGTCGGCCGCGCGAGGAAGGCACGGCGCTGTCCCTCGGTGATGTCTCCATGCCACTTCGTGGCCGTCCGTCCGACCAGGCCTGCATAGCGCTCGGCCCGCGACTCTTGATTGTTGAGCAGGGCCCGGATGGGCGAGATGTAGAGCGTGGACACGGGCGCGGCGTTGACCCGGTCGATCTCCGAGATCACTGGGAAGAACGCGGCCTCGGTCTTTCCTCCTGCGGTGGGCGCAAGCACCACACAGTTGTCGCCGGCGAGCACCGCGTCGATCGTCTGCTCTTGCACTGGCCGGAGGGATCGAAAGCCGAGCGTCTCGACGATCTGGTACTGCAGCGCTGGCGTCAGTCGATCGAACGCGTTCATCGGGACTGTCTCGCCGCGTCGGGAGTGCGCATCACTCGTCGGCTCCATCCGTCGCGTCCGCCCGGGCGTCCCACGAACCGTCGAGCTCCAGCGCGACATCCGCGGCGGTGACACCCGTCGCGGGAGGAGAGGCGTCGTCTCGAGCGCCGCTCGCGAGCTCGAGCGCGGCCTCATCGGCGTTCACGGTGAGACCACCGTGCTTCACTGGATCGAACTCGGCGTGCTCGTCGAGCGTGTCGAGGAGCTGGACGAGCTTCCGGAGATAGACGCGTGGAGCGATACCGAGCTTGCCGCCGAGAGCCCCCCGCACGTTCTCAGCAAGTGCGCGGAGCATCGCGTCGTCCACCTTCGCGATACGCGCCGCGTTGCGAGCGGGATAGAGCGCGTGGACTTTGCGGCCGACTTCGACCAGCCGATCGAAGTCGAAAGGCGTGAGGCGCACTTGGGGGGCACGCGTGCTGTCGAACTTCGGATCCGGCCCGAACTGGGTCGCCAACCGCTGCTCGAGCGCGGGCGCCATCTTGATGCCTTGAGGGCCGTCGAAGAACTTCGTCGTGCCGGTGATGATCAGGTAGAGGCCGGGGAACCGCCCCGCGAAGAGATCGTCGACGAGCCTCCTCAGCTCGCCGAGCGCGCGCTCCCGCTGGTCCGTACGGATGCGCTGGATCGTCTCGACCTCGTCGAGCACCAGCACGAGCCCGTGTCGCTGCGTCTGCCGCAGCACCTCGAGCACACCGCGCAAGAACCCGGATGCAGTGGTCGCATCGATCTCGCCGCGCACGTCGGCTGCGTTCTTCACGGCGACGCCCACGTTGGGCTGGCCCATAACCCACGCGATGAGCCCCTCCTCGGTCGCAGAGTCGCCGCGAACGCGGTGCTCGTACGCCGCGCGCAGCGCGTTCGCGAAGAGCGGCTGGAGGAGGCTCACCGTGCGCAGGCGCTGATCGAGCAGCGTGCCGACGGCGCGTGCGAGGCCGGCGGCATCGTCTGCGCGCGCGAGGCCGCGCTCGGTGGCTTCGTTCTCGAGGTGGAAGAACCAGGCGTCCAGCACGGAGCGAAAGGCACCGTCTTGGAACTCCTTCGTCGTCATCGCCGCGATGGCTGCGCGGTAGACCAGCTCGAAACGATGAAGAGGTGCCTCGGCGGGGGAGATCTGCACGAGGGAGGTCGCGAACCCCCGCTGTTGCGCCCGGTGCTCGAGCCAGCGGGCGAAGAACGTCTTGCCCGTGCCGTACTCGCCTCGGATGGCCTTGAGCCGCCCTTCGCCGGCAGAGACCATGTCGAGGTCACCGTCGATGGCCTCCGCGAAGCGGTCGATCCCGGTGGCGATGTGCTCCAGGCCCCGGGCCGGCACCGCGCCAAAGCGCAGGGCATCGATGACTTGGCGGCGCCGGAAGAGGCTGAGGGTGGTGTCGCTCATGGTCTCACTGCCCCTCAGTCATTGTAGAGTGTCCGGAACAGACCAAGGTCGAGCACGACTTGGCCGCTGACACGATCGAAGCGGAGCGGCTGCATGCCGTCGAGCGCGAGCTTCTCGCTCAGAATCGCGACATGGCCTGCGATACGATGGGGCAGATAGCCCATCTCCTGCGCGAACACGTCGGCCGGAACCCGGCCGCCACGACTCTCCAGCACCACGATGGCTCGGAGAACATCGATGCGCTGCTTCGGGTCCGGCACCTGCTGCTTGAAGAGGGCTGAGCGCGCCAACGCCGAGTCTGAACCGGGTGCGGCGGACGGCGTGATGGCCGTCGCGCCCGCTTGGCTGGTCAGAGGTGGCGTCGAAGGCGTCGCGGTTGGTGGAATCGTCTTGGGCCGCGCGCGCGGAGGCGGAGGGGCGCTCTGGACCTGTCCCTGGTCGACTGGGTGCCGCTGTTCGATTGGCTGTTCTTCGAGAGGACGTTGGGCCGAGAGCGCGGCCGCGAGCTCCAGCTGGCGAGGGTCCTTCTTGCGGCCTCTCTCTGGGCGCACGGGCACCGCATCGTCATCGATGCGTAGACGCCAGAAGGGCGGTGTGTAGCGCGGCATGAGCGCCAAGTCGTCGCGATTGCGGCCCTCGCTCGTGGCATGCAGGGGCTCGTCCCAGCCGACGAGGAGACAGGGAGTGACCACCTCTGCCAACGACGCCCCTCCGTGCTCACCGCTGGCTCCCGAGGAACCATATCGGCCGGTGTCGTCGACCAGGAGGACGACACCGTCAGCGCCCTTCGGCGTCCAGACCGCGCTGCCCGTCACTTTCGCCTCGTGATCCGCGACGATGGTCTTGCCGTTCACGTAGCGGCGCCAGCGGCGGCCCTCACCTTCGGTCAGCCCCTCGAGCGAGCGGAGCGCCGCGCTCTTCACATGCCCGTGATCGCTGGCGAAGAGAACATGTCGCCCTGCCCGCCGTGCCTGCGAGAGGAGGTCGCGCAGGGGCGCGATGGAAGCGAGGCTCCATCGCTGCCTCTGCGAGGGATTGCTCTTGAGGGAGTCGTCGATGGTGTTGAGCACGACCCCGACCACGCGTGCGTCGGGATCGCCGACCGCTGTGACGACCTCGTTGGTGAGCGTGCCTGCCTTGGTCTGTGCATCGGCACGGAGGAACAAGCGCGGTGCGCGCGCGCCCGAGAAGAAAGAGGAGATGGCCTTGTTGGCGACGAAGCGATCCGGATCCCTGCCGGTGTCGTGCTTGTCCCCGCTCTCGACGCGCTTGCCGAGGAAGAACGCCGAGCGACTGACATCGGTGACCGTAGGCAACGCGGCGAGCACCACGGGCAGCTCGCCTTCGCGCGCGCACTTGCGGTTGAACGCCAGCGGGCCCCAGCCGTCGTCGTACTCGGCGAGATCGTCCAGTATCTCGCTCGCCTCGCACCATGACATGCCGTCGAAGAGGATGACCAAGAGGCGCCGGTCGTCGCCCGCTTCGAGGAACGGCTTGGCGATGTGGGCCAGCGCGTCCTCGATGCCGAATGCGTCGCCGCGACGTCTGCCCGCTTCGGTCCACTCCACGAGAGCACGCGCGAAGCGCCGATCGAGCGACACGCGGAACGTGTCGGTGCGCGCCACGATGCGCTCGATCGCCGCGCCGAGAGGGTCTGTCGTGGGTCCGCGCGCCGCGTGCCTCGCGCGATCCACGTAGCCGCCGTGATCGCCGTACCACCGTGCGAGGCGCGCGAGGTCGGCGACCGCAGAGCCCATGGGATCTTCGCGCAAGCGCTCGTCGCGCGGCGCCGACTCGAGAAAGATCGCGAGGCGGAGCGCATCCTCCGCCCGCTCGAGGCGCTCGTTCGAGCGACGGGCGAGATCGTGCCGAGTCCAGACCGAGTACGCCGCTTCGGCTTCGCGGAGCCGCGCTCTCTGGGTCTCGGGGGAACCCGTGGGAGTCGAAGCCATGTCTGCGATGCGCTCGAGCGCCGTCGCGAGCGCGATCGTCTGGGCCTCGTGCTGAAGCGCGAGGCGCACGCCGCGAACGCCCGAGAGGAGGGCGCGCACCGCGGGATCCTTCAGGCGCGCATCGGCTGCATCGATTCGCGCCCGCACGAACGCCACCGAAGTCTGCGCTTCGAGGATGGGGATCGACGTGGAGACGACATCGCCGAGCTCTTGCGCCACCTCGGTCGCGAGCAGCTCGTGGATGTCGAGCGCCTTGAGCTGGTACTCCATCCAGTACTTGAGAGCAGGCTCGTCCCGAACGCTGCGACCCGCCTCAGCGATCACGGCCAGCTCGAAGAGGCCTTCGCCCTGACCGAGACGCCACGCGTGGAAGGCAGCCCGTCCGAGCCGGCCGGCAGCCGCGCCCAGCTCTCGCTCGATCTGCTTCACGAGCTCGCTCGATCGACCGTACCGATCGCCGAACCCCTTGCCCTCGCGGCTCGACGCGGCCCACGCGAGGAGCGCGTCGCGGCCGAGATCCTCGGCGCTCGGGAGCTCCCAGTGCTCGTTCATCCACGTCGCTACCAGGATGCGCGCCGTGGCCACTCGCTCCGTACCGAGTGGACGAATCGTGGTCTTGCCGGCGAGCAGCAGCTCTCCGAGCGGGCTACGAGCAAGGCCTGCTTCCACTGCCCCGCAGCCGAGGATAGCGGCCAGACGCTCGTCCTTCCCTACGCGCTCCACACGCTTGAGCGCGAACAATCCCTGCACGTCCCGCGGTAGCTCCACGAACGGGACGAGGAACACCCGGTGGGGGTCGGTCTCATCGAGCTCGGGCAGTTTCATCCGGAGGTCCAGCTCACTCTCGACCGGAACCACCTCGAAGGTGCGATGGCCTACGGTGAGAGGCTTCGACGCAACGTCGGCCGCAGCGCGCCCGAGAAACGCGAAGAGATAGCGATTGCGCTTCACGCTCAGCAGCGTCTCGACCGCCCGAGTGATCTCCTCGCGGGTGAGGCTCGGGATCTCGAAGAGGGAGTCAGTCGCCATCACTCTCGTCCTCGATCGACAGCTCGATGCGCAGCACGCGGCCTGCGAGAGCCTGGCGATCGAGCCCTTCGATGTGATGTCTCAACTCCTCGAGGACCGCGGCCGAATCCAGACTCGACATCGGCCGACGCAGCGCAGCGATCGAGGCGTGGGGCCCGACCGTCCGCGCGGCGACGGCACTGCGAGTGGCGCTCGTCGAGGTGTTCTCGACGGTGGGCTTTTCGCCCGTCGGCTTCTCGCTCGAGATCGAGGCGGTCGTGGAGACGACCGACGTCAGGCCCGGCGTCTGGGTCGCAGGCTTGGGCTCGAGCTCGTCGAAGGCTTCGCGTGCGAGCTTGCGCAGCTCGGCGGCGAGCGGTCCGTGGAGCTCGTCGCGGACGAGGACCTTGGTCACCGTCTCGAGGATCGCTGACAGCCGGAGTGAGTCGTTCTGACGCTGCTTGGCGCGCTCGAGTGGGCGCGTGACGAGGGAGTCGCTCAGCACGGCTGTGACCTCCTTCGAGGTCCGCAGCGACTCGCGCACGGCGGTCGGGCTGGTCTCGAGCTTCGCAGCGGCGAGGGCCTCCACGAGGGCCCGGCCGCGACGGCCACGCAGTGCTTCCACGAGCCCGGCCGCAGAGAGCGCGGTGACTCCTCGGTCGACCCTCCCCGTCTGCGGCGAAGCCATCGCGCTCATCGCGGCCTCGATCTTCTCGGGCAACGCGCGCGCATGCGGCAGCACCTCGTCCACGAGCCGCGACACCTCGCGCTCGAGGGCACGCAGGTTCTCGGCACCGAGGAGGGTCTTCGCGGAGGTGTACCCAAAGACCTCTGCCGCCCGCGCGCGCGCCAGTGACCAGGCCTCCTGCGAAGGAAGGTCCGGGCGCTCGAGCACGACGTCTGCCGGCAGCGTCTTGCCTGCGTCGCCTTCGAACGGGCGGTCGTACGAGACGAGCTCGCGCCCCGTCTGTCGCGCGTAGCAGCGCACCACGAGGTCCTCGACGATCGGCGGCAGACCCATCTGCCTGGTCTCGTCGAAGATCTCGCGCATCTCCCGCACCGTGGGCCGATCGAGGGCGCGGCGATGACGCTCGTTCTCGAGATGCCGCAGCACTCGGTCGTCCACGAGATGCACCGCTCCACCCTCAACCACGCGGGCGAGGCCGAGGTGCGCGAGCACGTCCTCGGCCACCTCGACGCGCTGCTTGCTCGTCACGATGCGGCGATCGTCTGTGTCCACGACCTCGCTGAAGATCGCGAGGGCCTCTCGAACGACGTGCGACGTGACCTTTCGGCCGAAGCTCGGATGACGCGGGTGTCGCTTGTCGAGCACGGCGCGCGCGTACGCGTCGAGTGCCTGCGTCAGGCTCGGGGCCAGGCGCGTCTCGAGCGAGTCGATGCCCGGCCTGAGGAGGTGGAGGCTGCGATCAGCCGCGTGCTCGAGGTCGAGCGTCGTCTCATCCGGGCTCGCCAGGCCGTACGCCTGCTCGAGCGCTTGCCGAAGGCGGCTCTGCTTCTGGGTGCGGAGGTTCTCGAGATCCTGGAGCGCGCGCACCTGCTGGTCGGTCGCGAGGTGGGCCACTGCCTGCTTCTTCCGGTCGTTGCCGCCGAGAATGTGCTCGAGGATCACGTAGTCGCCGAGCAGGTCCTTCGTCGTCTGACTGAAGAACGTGGGCAGCCACACGAGCGTCCAGCTCCCGCTGGTCTCGTCGCGGAACTTCCGCACGGCTTCTTCGTCGTGCTGCGGATAGAAGTCCGGCTCGTCGAACGGGAAGTCGACGACGATGCGGTAGTCGTCGCCCTCGGGGCAGACGAGCTGCTCGGGCGCGAGCTTGCGGACGTTCGCGAATCGCACCGTTCCGTGGCGCATCGTCCCGCGCCACTCGACCTTGTGCTCCGCCTCGGGCTCACCACGCGCGCTCTCCTCTTCCGAGAGGCCGAGGCGGGAGAAGAGCAGCGCGCGCAGCACACGCTGCCGCTGCCCGAGCGAGTCGTGCGCCTGATGCGCGAGCAGGATGGGCCGAACGTCGACACTCTCGAGCTCGACGTGGACGAGAGGGTCGCTCTGATCACCGACGTGCAGGCACTCGAGCGTGCTCGCGTAGTCGCGCAGGCGCTGCGCCGCCGCCGCGCCTTCGGTGCCGGGGATGGGCGTGCGCAACGAGCCGTGGTTCAGCGCCACCACGCGCGACGCGGTGAGGCCCTTGAGCGGCTCGACCTCGGGCACGAGCGCCGCGATCACGAGTGTCTTGAGGAGGCGATTGTCCGTGCGGCAGCCCTTCTCGCGGCAGCCTGAGCAACCGATGTGGACAGGATGCGAGGGCCGCATGCGCTGACACCTCTCCTGCGTGCTCGTGCCGTGCTTGGCCTGGATCACGGGCAAGAGGCGATGTCGATACAGCTGTCGCGCCGCATCGAAGCGGGCCTTCATCGGACCATCGGCCGTGTCCTCGCCACCCGCGAGCACATCGAAGAGATCCCCCACCCCGACGATGTCGCCGATGACGAGATCCTCCGCGTGCTCGACGAGGATCTCCGTGAGGAGGCGGATCGCGGTTCGCTCGCGCTGAAGAGCGTTCGAGAGACCGACGAGCGCATGCACGAGCGCCGGGCTGAAGGGGTAGAGCTTGCGGAACTCGCCCGGTTCGTAGCTCCCGAGCATCGCGCGCCACGCGGGCTCGCTCGCGCCCTTGCGCATGCGGTCGAACGAGTCGTCGAGGGTCTTCCTCCCTGCGTCGTCCTTCACGCGGAGCACGCGCTTCTCTGCGATCTCCACGAGGTTGCGGTCCTCGAGCGTGATGGTCTCGTAGCGGCCCTCGCTCCACTGGAAGGAATCGCGCACGAGCGCGTTCGTGGATCCTTCGAAGTCGCGACCGACCATCTTCGAGAGGTCGCGCTGCCGCGCGATGAAGCTGACGAAGGGGATGGGCCGTGCCTCCTCCGCCTCGACCAGCTTCACCATCTCCTGCACCTCGTTGTGGAACCACGCCACGTCCGACGCGCGCGAAGCGAGCCACAGCACGAGCTCGTCGAGATAGAGGACGATGGCCTCGTAACCGAGCTCGGCCGCGTGCCGCGACACCGCCGCGAGCACGCCATCGAGCGGGAGGAAGCGCTGCCCCTCGCGCGCGAACGCCGAGAAGAGGGTCTTGGTGAGCGCCGAAAAGAGCTCGGCCCGCTCCGACGGCACGGGTGAGCTCGCCGCACGCTCGAAGCGCGCACGATCCCATCGCGCCTCCGTGCCGATGGCTCCCCAGTCTCCCAACGCGCCGCCACCGCCGTCCGCACCCCCTTCGATCAGGGCGTTCAGCGGCGCGAAGAACTTCTCGTCGCCGAGCGTCGCGAGCAGGCGCTGCGCATCCTCGAAGAGGGCCTCGTCCGCGAACACCGGCGGCACGGAGGCGCTCGGGTGCCTCTCGCGCAGCATCGCGAGGTAGCGCTTGGCCACGGCCTCCGCGAGGCTCGCGTGCCCCACCATGTGGAACACGAGAGGCAGCACCTTCCGCTTCCCCGCGAACGCGTGCTTGGCCCGCAGAGGATGAAGGAGCGCATGCCGCCACGCGTGCTCGTCCCCCGTGACGAGGAAGTGGAGCATCGCCATGAAGTGCGACTTACCGCTGCCGAAGCTGCCGTGGACGAACGCCGCGACGCTCTTCCGCTCCGCGACCGACCTCCCAACCATCGCGAGCCCCTTGTCGAACGCCCCCACGAGCGCGGGCGTCACGACGTAGCTCTCCGCCACCCGCTCCGGCTCGTTCACAGCCTCGGCGAGCTTCTCCACGAACCGCGTCTTCAACACGGAGGTCGGGAGGTCGAACAGGTCCTTCACACGCGTCGACGACACGCCCGCAGCGTAACCGACCGCGCGAGCAAACCGCTACGTGCGCATGCGCCCCGCGCATGCAGCCGCGGACTACCCCTGGGGTGACCATCACGCGCCTCGATCACCCAATGCGCCAGGAGACCCGACCCGCCGACCATGAGCACTTGGTCTGTTTCCCGCCGTTCGACACCGCCAGGTTCGTCCGCTTCTTGCTCAGGTGATCTCGAGCCCGAAGAGGTTTCCGCGCGCGAGGAGCGTTGCGAGTCGCATCCCGGCGTTCGAGGCGGCCGAGCTCGCCCGGCCCGAGACCGAGCTGTCAATGTTTTCTGCCAACCACCTCGAACGTCACAACGGCGTCATCCGGCCGGGACACCGAAGGACCAGCGCGACGGCCCAGGTGCCAGCGCCGACCGATCCCGAGATCGTCCGGACTGTCCTCGAAGGATGCGACTCCGTAGAAGATCTGTCGGTCCTTCTGCTTCGCGACGATGCCCATCACAACTTGGAAGAGTCCCTCAGCAACCGACAACACGGTTCCGGCCACTGGGTTCGCGGAAGTCACCGCCGTCGTGAGAGCTGTCTGTGCCGCCGCGTACTCGTCCGTCTTCATGGCCGCGAGGATCTCAGTTGCTAGCTCGCGTTGGCCCTGCATGCTCCGCATCACGACGACGTGCACGTCGAGGAACTCGGGCACGCCGTCGAGCTGCCGGTCGATGGCCCACGCATGGGTGATCGGGAGCTGCATGTCGTCATAGATACCATTGAAGACCCCGAAAGGGCGAATTGCCTCGACCGATGTGCCCTTCTGACTCACGACCATTGCGACGAGGTATACGTCGGTCGAGATGTCGATTCCGATGACATCCGCGTGATTGTTCCGAATGTACACATCGTTGATTCGAACCGTGACACCCGACAACCCCGCGAGCTGCCCGCTGGGACCCAGGCTCTTCAGGCTCTTCGAGAAGATCTCGAAGCGCTCAGGTGTCATGTGAGGCGCCGACGCGCCGCGGATCGCCTCTGCCGGTCTGAGAACGAAGTTTCTCTCGAGCTTGAAGTTCATCGTCTTCTCCTCTTGGCCAACCTTGCCTGGCCACTTTCGCACTTCGGCTCGCGCGGAGGCGTCACCCCGATGGGTGGAGAACCGAACGCCACCCGTTGGGGTGACGCGCGGAGCACACAGGATTCCGATGCTGGCGCGGCCGCCGCGGCGACATGGAGGGGCAATGCGCTACACGATTCTTCGAGGTTTGACGCGTGACACGACGGACGACTGGGCCGGGGCGGGGCTGTCTCCCTTCGGCCTGCGGAGGCGAGGACGTGCCGTCGAGCCTGATGCGGTCGAGCTCAAGGTCGACGTCGCCGACCTCACGCCGTCCGAGGCGCGGGCAGAGGCCCGGGACCCGAACGCCGTCGTCGCGCCGTCCATGCCCACCAAGCTCATCGCTCCGAAGACCCGGATGGATGTACCAGCGGCGGCGGCTGTCGCGCAGCCGTGGGGCATCGAGGCGATTGAAGCGCACACGTCGAGGTTCGATGGGAGCGGTGTGATCGTGGCGGTGCTCGACACCGGTATCGACGCGCAACACCCCGCCTTCCAGGGGGTACAGATCGTCCAGCAGGACTTCTCGGGCTCGGGCAACGGCGATGTCGACGGGCACGGAACCCACTGTGCCGGCACGATCTTCGGTCGCGATGTGGCCGGACGCCGGATCGGTGTCGCGCGCGGCGTATCCAAGGCGCTCATCGGCAAGGTCCTCGCCAATGACGGCGGGGGCGAGTCCACCTGGCTCTTCGATGGGATGACGTGGGCGCTCCAGAACGGCGCTCAAGTTCTCTCAATGTCCCTGGGCTTCGACTTTCCGGGGATGGTCGCCGAGTGGGTGGGGCGCGGCTACCCGACCGCTCTCGCAACCTCAGCAGCGCTCGAAGCCTATCGAGCCAACCTGCGGATGTTCGATCGTCTTATGGACGTCTTCGACGCGCGTGAGGCCTTCGGAACGGGCACGGTCGTCGTGGCCGCCTCGGGCAACGAGAGCGAGCACGGGAAGAAGTTGCGTATCTCTGTCTCGGTTCCGGCAGTTGGGCGCGATATCGTCGCCGTTGGCGCGCTCGATCAGAACCTTCAGGTCGCCGACTTCTCGAACACGTTTCCTCAGCTCGCGGCCCCCGGCGTGGACATCGTGTCAGCGAAGGCCAACAGTAAGGGGCTCACAAGCATGAGCGGAACGAGCATGGCGACACCACACGTCGCTGGCCTTGCCGCGCTGCTCTGGCAGAGCGCCCCGGGGGCCGCGAAGGCTGACCGCGTTCGCGCCCGGCTGCTCGCAGCCTCCACACGCGTTGGCCTACACGGTCCCACGGCGACCGACGAGTTCGTGGGTGAAGGCATGCCCCGCGCGCCGCAGTAGTGGCCTTGCTCACGCCTTGAGGCGCTCGACAATCCAGTCGAGCGTCTCGGGCTGAGCGAAGTAATTGAAGTGGTGCACGCGCTCGTTCGTCCCAAAGTCTAGGACTTTATCAGGCGTTCGCGACGCAGACCCGAAGTCGCTCATCGAATCCGTGTCGACGACCAGGTCGTTGCATCCCTCGAATAGCCAATCTGCGGCGCGGTCGTCGCCGAGCACATTCGCAGGGCGCCGAAGCGCCTGCCAGAAGCTCCACGTTCCTGCTCGCGGCTCGAAGTTCGAGCGCACGACGAAGTACCGCGCTCCCCGCTTCGTGTCACTATCGCGAAGGTGCTGAAGCTCGAGACTATTGGGCACGCGCGACATCGATGCCAGGCCCGGAACGAGTGCCACCCCAGCTTCCAGGACCGGTGACGCGGAAGCGCCACCGGTCACCACGGCAATGAGCGGGAGGATCCCCGCCAGGGCGCCGAACGCGGGCACGACCGGGGTGACGCTCCCGCCCGCCTCTGCCGCATGGATGATACTTGTGAGCGCTCCCAGAGCGAGACGCAGCCGGTCTGGGGCTGCGAGAGACGTGCCCCCAAGAGGCCCCCCAACAAGCACCGCGCGGGACGCTCGCCCCCTGCTGACCACCTCGAGCCACCACCGCGCGACCAGCGCACCTCGGCTGTGCGCGACGATGTCGACGGTGCGACACCCGCCCAGCAGTCGCTCCACCTCGAGGGCATTCAAGAACGGCGTCGGCCGAAGGGTGTGGTGAGTGAAGGCGACTACGTCGTCATACGTCTCGTGTGCCCAGGCCCAGAAGGCAGAAGCCGAAGGGCTGGTGTCAATCCCGGCGACGAGACTACGATGTCCTACGAACGCGCCGTGGAGCAGAAGGAGCACCCTCCTCTCCTGCCCTTCGAGCCCAGTCCAGGGAACCCATCGTCCGGCGTTGGCGTCCAACCGCCACCAACCTACGTCTCCGCTGAGGCCCCGATCCACTCCTTCGAGCGCAGCCGAGACGCGGGAGGGTTCAAGTCGACGCGTGCGCAACGAGAGAATCACGCGGGGAAGGCGATGCACGGAGGCCGCCTGGGGCGCAGGGCGCCTGAGTCCGTCCGCGATGCGGGTGGTCGGACCCAACTCCCAACGAAAGACACCATCTCGCTCGAGCAGCGTGATTCGGTCGACGCCCACGCCCTCCAACGCCGCGCCCGCGCGGCGGCGCTCGACAAGTCGCGCCTCGCCGGGCACCTCCTGTGACGCATCCAGCAGTCCGAACGATCGCAAGGACTCCAGGTGCCGCATGGCGAAATCGATGGGGCTTCGTTCAGTCCGACTCATGTCGTTCCCGCCTACGGTGTGGGAGGGGCGTCACCTGCGCCACGCGAGCTCGCGAGATGTCGATCATCGCGTCGAACTCGCGCTGCGCTTCGATGTTCTCTTCCCCCGCCTGGACTGCATCGACGAACGATCGCTGGGTCGCCAGAAACGTCGCCTCCACGGGCACGAGGGTCGCGTCACGGATCGCCTCTCGGATCTCGAGGTAGGCGCCTCGGCCGCAGACCCATGGAGCCGCCCTGTCATCGCCGACGAGGACTCGACTTGCGTCTACGGTGTCGGGAAACTGTGCACGTCGAAAGAAGTCTGCATGGCTCACTTCGTCGCGCCAGTAGCCAACGAACGCATGGCCACGCATGAGAAAGACCACGGGATGAACGTTGATGAACTCGATGGCGGCGGCCAGTAGCAGAGCGAGATCGATGCAGGTGGCGAGCCGCTGCCCACAGACATCTGACGGCCACCGGAGACGCTGCGAGTAGGCGGTGTAGGTCGGAGGTGGGTTGGTGTAGTCCACTCCGACATCGTGGACGATCGTGCTCCAGAGCGCCGCAACCTGCTGGTCGACACCGGCATGGTCCTGTCGTTGGTACCCGTCGAACGCAGCGCGGCCGTCTGCGGACATGGCTCGCAGGTAGCGAGTTGCTTGTCCGACCAGCCGAGCGATAGCCGGGTCGCGCGGCACCACGAAGCTCGGAAGCCATTGCCTGTCGCGGTCGTCGTCTCGCCACTCATCGAGAGGCAAGATCGCCACTCGAAAGGAGTCGCTCCAAACTCCTGACGTGGGGTGGCTCACGGTGACGAGTAGGCTAGCGAGCACCCGCTCATCGGAGACCCTGGCGAAGAGCGCCGTGAGCGGGAGATGGACGTCCGCAGCCAGGTCGGCGGGCCTAGAGCTGAGCTCGACGTGGCGTCGGTAGCGGATGTGCTCGCTTCCGACATGAAGCTCCACCTCGATGAGAGTTCCTCGAAGAGCTTGCGTGCCCACAGGCAGCGAGAGACGGAAGCGCTCGAACACCGAGCGTTGGTTGTGCAGCAGCGCGTAGTTGATCGCCGCGACAGGCTTGATCTCGGCGAGCAAGCCATTCGCCAGAGACGCCGCGGCCTGGGCGATCTCGGCCGGGGGTGCGGTCGTCACCTCGGGCCGCACGCTGGCAGGCCTGCTGATCGCGTCGAAGGCGCTGACAGCGCTCCACAAGACGATTCCGGTACCCTTCAGCACGCTTCGTTGTGGACGGTCTGCAATGCTCCTCCAGGCAGCGCGAAACGAGCGATGGATGTGACCGGTTGTCCGATACGTCGAGTAGAGAGATGCGAAAAAAATCTCCGCGAGCGCGTCGTCAAAGGACTCAACGAAGCCTACGGCTGCCCTCGCACCATGGGCGACTGTCAGCGCCGCCGTACGAAGACCGGATCGATAGAAGTTGTACGCCACCAATCGTGGACACGATGCGCCAAAGGCCCGGCCCACTGCCGCATAGGACTCGTGCTTGTATCCAGCTTGAGGGTCCGCAAACAACATCCCATCTGCGGGTGGGCTGAGCGGGTCGATCCGTCCCGGAAGGAGCCGATTCGCCGCCTCGGTGTCGCCGGCGCGCTCGAGGAGCTCGACCGCCTCGCGGCTGTCTACGCCCGTGACGTGCACGATGCTGGGCTGTTCGTCGCGAAGCCGCCGCTCGACATCGGCGAGGGGGCGATCATAAACCCAGTTGTCGGCCGAGCTCGGATCTCCCCCGAGCGATGCGCTGATGAGACGACGCTCGAAGTCGAACGCGTAGAAGTCCTCGATCGCGCCGGGCGATGACTCGACGAGCGTCCAGCGCTCCAGAGACTTCGGACTCACGAAGTCGTCAAGCCCTGAGAGGTGCCGGACGACTGTGGGCTCGATCTGATGAACGTCCCGCATCGCCTCGGTCAGCAGGAACTCCCAGGGCATCAGCCGCAACTGGTAGCCTTCGTCCTCGCGGGTGAACGGAATCGACACCTCGACCAGGTCGCCTTTTCCGATCTGGGCGAACTGGGCGGCTCCAATGCCTACCGACTCGAGACTGGCACGAACGTCGCGGATCATGTCGTCCGGTAACTTGCCCCTAGCAGCCCACCGACGTCGCTGCCGCAACACGTACACCCACCGCGCTGCCTCGACGCCGAGGCGTCCGAGATCCAGCGTCCCGGACCAGGCTCCCGCTCCCGACCTCAGTTCGAGTTTGCCCACGTCTTTCCTTTGGCGCGGCGACGCCAGCTCAGAGTCCCAGGCCGCAGTTGCCGTGACGTCACCCCGAAGGGTGGTCTTGGCTCGTGTTGCAGCCAGGCTGAGTGGACCGAGGCGCGCGTCGGTGTGGCCGGCAGCGGACTCTTCTCGCCAGCACTTAGTGGGGAGCTGACGCGGGCAGAGGGCCTGGGGCGTTTGGTTCCGCGGCGCGGGGGGGGGCATCGTCAGACTGCTTCCAATCATCTGCGAGGAAGCCGTTCGGCGAATGGTCCGCCGGAAAGAGCCATCTTGTCGTCGACATTCTCCAACGATGCGCGCCGCTCGGACAAGAGACCGCGTCACCGTCGCCACCCTCCTCGCAGTAGTCGAGTACGACGCGCGCGTGCAGTTCCAGTCGGGACGTTCGCGGGATGGTCAACCGAAAGGCAACGGACTCTGTGAACAGTTCGCCATGACCGTACCACTCGGCGTTCTCGTCCGGGAGGGGCAGTGGGTCTGCCGCGCTCGTTCGGTGCAGGCGGAGTACGGGAAGGTCCGCGTCTGCTGCGGCGGAGTTGACGCACGGCTGCCCCCCCAGTTCCGCGTGCCTGGGCCCAGAGTTCGGGTTCACCCAGAGGACATGAAGGCGCGAGGAAACGTCAGCCCCACATTGCGGCACGTCCGGGCGAGTGTCGAGTGGATCGGACAGACTGACCCGAACCAACCCGCCCGTCACCGGCTGACCGTCTCGCTGCTGGAGCGTGACTTCATAGCCTCGAAAGCGCGGTGTATGGCGTCTGTAACCATCGTTGCTGACACGGAGGTCGAGACTCACGGAAAACTGCCGAACGTCGTCATCGGATTCGCGCGGGTATTCGCTCAGATTCGCACTGAACATGTTCCCATCGTTGCCGCTGACGAGACGGACGTCGAGCTCATGGCGTGCGCGCTCAATCAGCAACAAATCTTTGGGCAATCCCGTCCAGAGCCAGGCGACCAGCGCCGCCGTTCCGCCCAACACGGCCATCATAGCGTTCGTCGTCTCGTGCGGCGGTGATTTGCGTGCGTCCAGATGGTCGTGGACCACAAATGCGGCAATGAGGCCCGAGACTGCGACCGCGAGCAGGACCCAGATGGCGTTGCCCGCCCAGACTCCGACGCAGACACAGATCAACGCGAGGACGCCCGGCACAAACGACCTCCACCAAGCCTCAGAAAGAAGTTTGCTCACGGTGCCCCTTCAACCTTTCCTCTCGGACCGTCGCGGACTCGGTCGAGTCTCACTCGCTCAGCGTGATGTCTTCGGCCCTCGACGCTAGCCGAAGTCCTGTCGCTGCGTGCCACACCGTTGGATCGGACTACGGTTTCACCGTGAAAGTCGTATGAAAGACGTCGGTCGGGTCGATGTGCGTCTTGATCTCCTGGAGACGCGGGTACGCGCCAGGGTCGTAGTAGAGAGACTGGGTGGCCGGCTTCGACATGTCCAACTCGGCACCGCTCGTGTTCGCGGCCTCGAAGGTGCCCCAGAACATGCGGATGTCCTCCCCACCGCTGTACTCGCCGAGGAGCCCGCGCATTTCCTCTTGGAAGGCCACTGCGTGCGCTTGCTTGCTGGGCTCGTGGAAGACGTCGAAGACCAACATCATGAGCGCGTCGCGGCGTTGCATGTGGGTAGTCGCCTCGGCGGCGTTCGCGGCGAGCGCGCCGCCGCCGACGACCGCCTGCATCACCACCTTGAGACCATCGGTTCCGTGCGCGCGGTCGACAAGCTCCACGAAGCGGTCGCGGAAGGCGATGGTGAACGGGGTGCGCGTGATGTAGAGCGATTTTTTGTAGGGGAGGTCGAACTCGTGGCCGCTCTTCGGCAGCCCGAAGAATCCGATCTTCCGGACTCCAGCGTCAGCGATCTCCGATAGTGGTGTTGGGCCGCTCACCTCGCTCCCGAGGAGCCTGGCGAGGCCGGAGGCGATGGCGCCGCCGAACGAGACCTGGGTGTCGACCGCTTGGTTGACTGCCTGGAGGTCGACCTCGGCGGCCGCTGACGTGCGCGCCGTCTCGACGAGCAACGCGGGTGGACGGAAGAGGATCGCCGGGCTGGCGTCACCCGAGACGACCGTCACGAACAGGTCCCGGTCGGCTGGTAGCTTCCCGTCAGCCGCTCGCACCATCCACTTTCGCATCTGCTCCATCGCGACGCGGAAGGGCTCCTTCGCGTACAGGTAGGTTCGCGAGTATCCGCCCGTCTCCGCGTCCGCTTCGTCCCGCGCGACGGCGAACGTGATCTCCGTCAGCACGCCCCAGCTGCCGGGCCCTCCACCCAAGACCGCACGAAACACGTCCCCTGTGCTCGGTGGTGTCGCGGGGGGAGTGGTCGGACGCATGAAGGTCTGTTCGGCGTAGGCTCCCGTTGCGGTCCGGCAAACCATCTTGAACGAGCTCACCCAGTCGAGGGTGAGCCCCAGGCTGCGCAGCTGGTGACCGACACCACCAGTCTGGACGTGTCCGCCGATGTTCACCAGCGGGCACTCCCCGTGAGGGATCGTGACTGCGTTCTTCCGGAGCATCGCGGACAGATCCCTCAGCCGGATGCCTGGACCCACCGTCGCGATCGCGTTCGTTGCGTCGACATCGCAGCGAGTGAACCGCGCCATGTCGAGGAGCAAGGTCCCAGTTCCCCCCGACGAGAGGCCGCAGTACTGGTGCCCACCCGAACGCGCGACGACGCTCCAACCCCTCGCGGCCGCGAACTCAACCGCGGTCACGACATCCTTGGCATCGACGGGCTGGGCGACAAAGCTCGGTTCCATGCGCGCCCTCACAGTCGCAGCGTCGTAGGACGTCGAGGCGTACTGCTGGATGGCTTGCCGATACGCCGAATCTCCCGTCGCTTTGGAGGCCACCGTCCCCAGGAATCCGGGGATCTTCTGTCCACCCGTGCTGCTCGTCGAGAGGGAGAAGGCCGTCACTGGCGTGAGATCGGGGAGCACGTCGATCCCGTGCGCCATCGCGCGCGCCCGCGATGGCTGGAGTCTCGTGCCCGGCGGGAACGCGGCGAGCATTCGGGCTCTCGCATCAGTCGCCACCGCCGGGGTCGCGTCGGAGAGATCGAGCTGAGCCCGCGACACGACCTGCCCCGACGTCTGCAGCTCGAGCTCGACCGACGCCCGAACACGCGGCGCGTGGTCCTTGCCGTCTTCACCGGCACCGATGGTGAAATCGGTGGCAGCAAGGATCGCGTCGCGAAAGCTCACGAAGTTGCGCGCGCGCGCGGCGAACAGCACGTGGACCTCGTGGTCCGCCGAAGCCCCCGGCCCCGACGACACCCATGCATGGAGGGAGTCGCCGGGCCCGTCCGCGTCGGGGCGCGCGATCACGCGACCTCCAGCCGCTCCGATCGCGCTCTCGACGACGCCGGCGCCGAGATCGCGGTCGAGGCGCGTCCGCCCAGTGCAGCGGACGAAGACGAAGCGCATCCCGTACGCGGCGGACGTCACGCGGACGTTGAGGTCCACGGCGTCCGGGAGTCCGGAGTCTAAGAAGAGCCCGTCGCACAGCGCGGCGAAGCTCTCTCTCTCGTAGTCGAGGACCCATCCGCGGAACCAACGTTCCTTCTCGGTGGCCGCCGATGCACCCGCGAGCCGGAGTTCCGTGATCACTGCAGGCTTGGCGCCTGTCCACAGCGCGGCGAGATCCTGCCCGGCCACGTCACGGGGCACTCCTGCCTGCGGCCCTTCCACGTCGATCACACGCGCCCGCGACACGGCGCCGCGGAGGGTCCTGCTGTTGCTGCGCGGGAACGCCACGCGATTTGCGAGCACAGAGGCGAGCACCGTGGGCGTCGGCTCGTCTGCGAGCCCCAGGAAAAACCCCGCCCCCACGAGCTCTCGCGCCACGTCCGCCGTCGTCGCGCCCGCTTGGACGACGAGTTCGTCGCCGCGTAGGTCCACCCCGCGGAAGCTCTCCATGCTGAGCGCGACCGCCAGCTTCGGCGGGATTGGCGGCGCGGCGGCGATGCCGGCCACTGCGGCCAGCGCGGGAACCGGGGGCAGTGGAGCGAGAACGACGTCGCTCTCCGCCACCGACGCGCCGCTACGGACGTACACGCGCCGGTCGGCCGCACGCGCGAGCTGCAGGGCGCGAACGACATCGTCCTCGGAGGCGGGGACGAACACGATGTCGGTACCGAACTCGGCCTGCGCGGCGTGCACGTCACGCCGCGCGCCCTCGAATGCCGCCTCGATCTCACGTAGTTCCTCGATCGTCAGTGTCGCCATCCGTCACCCTCGTCCGTGTCAGCTGTACACCTACGTGGCCCGCAGCGACCGAGGCTACTCCGCGTTCAGGACGTGCCTCCCACGCCGAACGCCGCAGCCAGCTCCAACCCCACCCTCAGGGGTGACGTCTACCGACCGTGGGTGGCTCGCGATCTTCGAATGCGGAAGAAGCACATCGCACTCTGGGTCGCAGCCGGCGTTGCCGCCTCGATGACGACGGCCCTGGCCATCCTCGGGCTCCATGCGCTGGTCGCTTGGACCTTTCAGGGGCTCGGCACCAACGATCCGACGGTTGGCGGCAGCTCCGACGCGCGTTGGTGGTCCGCGGGTGGCTCAAGCAATGCGACAAGAGGGACCCGCAGCGGTGTCCCAAGAGCATCGACTCGGAGCTGCTCGATGCGCTTCTGAACGCGGATCGTTTCAGACACGGCGCCCGCTCGATCACGTCCGTGCTCGCGATGGCGACGCTCGACAAGGATAGGAAGCTCTTGCCGGGCAACCTCTTCAGCCACCGCCACCTGCTCGACATGCACGTCGACCGAGGTCCGCTAGACCCTGATCGCATTGGGGGCGCGATCGCGTTCAGCGGATTCAGTAAGGACGACAAAGACGTCGCGCCTTGGACAGCCGTCGGCGAGTTGCTTCTGCGGGCGGGCGCGAGGCTCGCGTACGCCGGCGGCGGCACGAACGACTTTGCCAAGGAGCTCGTGAAGGCGGCCGGAGAGCGGCCGAAACAGTTGGGGACACCGTTCCCGACTCGGCTGGTGCTCAACGACAAAGACTGGGAAGGACCGGGTCTGCGCGGCGTCGAGTACGCGCCTGTCGACACAGGCGGCCTCGATCAACTGGCCACTCGCGCACGTCGTCGTCTGCACATCGCGGAGCTCTCGGTTGCGCGCTTCGCCATGGGCGGCGCAGTGCCGCTCTCCAAGACACCCGACGGTCGGGCGGGTGTCATCGACGAGGTGATTCAGTCGCTCCTCCTCGGGCAACCCATCTTCCTCTCGAGCAAAGCTGGTGGCGCTGCGCAGGCGATCGGCGAAGTCATCGGCCTAGCCCGCAGCCGAAGCGGGGTGGTACCCGATGCGTTCCTCGGCGACGAAGTGGTGCCTGATGAAGCGACCAAGGCTCGCCTCCAGCCGCCTGACCTCGACCCCTTTCCGTGGACCCACACGGCTCAGCTCCAGTTCCTCCGTGAGCGGGCGATCGGTGGCAAACGATGGATCGACAACGGCCTGAGCATCGACGAGAACCGAGCGCTCTTCGAGAACAAGGACGCCGCCAAGATTGCGACTCTCGTCACCGAGGGTCTGACCCGGCTTGCCGAACGAGGTCATCTCACGCCCAGGAAACCTACATGGACCTAGCTACACCGACTCGCGCAAGCCCCCGCGGCAAGCTCGACGTCCCGAAGGAGCGCTTCATCAGCTACCCCGGCTGCGAGAGCGACGACGACAAGCAGCCCCTCTACCGCTGGGCCGGCTGGAACCACCTCCAGCAAGCCCAAGCCGTCGCCGCCCTCTACGAAGACCTCAAGCGCGAAGGCTGGACCAAGGAGCGCCTCGCCCCGATGCTCGAAGGCCTCCGCGAGCTATTGCCGTGGCTCAAGCAGTGGGGCGACTACTTCGAAGGCTACGTCGAAGGCGAGGAGCGCGGATGAGCGTGCGCGAAAGTCCACCTCTCGGGGTGACGCGCCACCATCGCGTGCGGTCCACGCTCCCCGGCCGCTGCCGAGGCGGGGGTACCCCAGCTCCAACCCCGTGGCGGTCGAAAGGAGTCGTCATGAGTGTGCAGAAGTCCGTCTGGCCCGACTTCTTCCCCGAAGGCGTCCCGCCCGCCGAGGCCTACGGAGCGCGGAGCTACGCCTTCCGCCTCGTGTCATGCATACCCGCCGCTCCCGCGGACTTCCTCTCCACCCGAGAAGAGCAGCCTGACCGTACCAGCACCCCAGCGCATCTCGTCTTCGCCACGTCATTCTTCGTCGACCTCGCCGCGATTCGGCAACGTAGGGAACGTTACGGTCCGCTGAAGTCGAAACGCATCGCCGCGGGGCAGCTTCGTGCCGAGATGGGCCGGGAGCTTCCGACCCTCAGCCGTCACCATCTGAGCGTATGGTTGATCAAGAACTCCAATGTCCACTCGGCGTTCGCTACTGACGCGGAGGTGCCTTGCTCCCCGTAGGGTCAACGCTCGGGGTGCTCCGCATCGTCGAGGTCCTGGACTACGTCGACAAGCCAGTGCTTTTCGTCGCGCGCGACGCGATCGGCTTCGCGTATCTCGCGCTCTGGATTCGCGAATCCGTGGAGTCGGACGGTTGGTACTACCTGCCCATCTCAGAGGATCGTCTTGCTGCCGTCCGCGCGGGCGACCTTCCGCTACGAGACGCCTTCCTCGCGGCTGAGAACGGTTTCGTGATGGACGTGACAGTCACGCACCAGGGACCGCCAAGCGTTCAGGCCGTCCCGGCGGACCGGCTCGAGACGCATCTCCTCCCCCCTGAAGAAGACTGCCTCGATCCTCACGACGTTCCGCCGCGGATGCCGGCGCCAAGCGTCCCCAGGATTCTCGGCGCGCGGAAGACAGTCACGATCGAGAGAGTGGGAGCGAAGGGCGCCCCGCCCCTATCGTCCATCTCAGAAGTGTGGCACCGCTGGCTCGACGTACTCGCGGATGCTCTGAGTGCATGCGGCTTCCGTGGTGGCCGCCCCGAGTTTGCGCCTGCGGCGAGCGCAATCGCATCGTTCTCGGTCGAGATACCGTTGCAGGCCAACGCCCACTACCCGAGGTCCATCACGAAGGTGGCCGAGACGTTCCGGAGTCTCCTTCCGGGGCGGGATCCGCTCCCGAATGACCTCGACACACACGACCTGGCAGCACTACTCCGGGCTCTCCAACGTGATTCATTGGTCCTGCGGGTGCTCTTCCACGAAGGCGCCACCGAGACTGCGGCGCTCGAGATTGGACCCGTCGACGCAGAGCAGATTGTCGCCTCCCTCAACCTCACGCGCACCATCCTCGGCAGTCACCGCGTTCCGCAGGCTGACGACCTGAAGCGCCTCTACCGCCTGGTCGAGCTGGCGAGCTCCGGGGCGGTCGTCGACGCGAGCTCGTTGGGGGTCACACCGAGGCAACTCGCCTACTACCGTCACGCAGCCAAGTTGCTTCGCTATATCTCCACACATGGCGACGTGACGCGCCTCGGCGAGCGACTCATGTCGCTGTCAACTCTAGAAGCTCGCCACGCTCTGACGGCAGCCCAGTTCGAACGAACCGAGTGCGGGTGGACGTGGACCCGGTGGGCGCAGGCGACGGCCTTGGAGGGCGTCTCGGCCTCGACCGCGCAGGCGTTCCTCACCGAGCATGCCCCATCGCTGTCGCCCACCACCCGCCATCGACGAGCCCAGACCCTCGCAGCCTGGCACGTTGCGCTCTTTCCCCGACAACAATCACTTATTGAGTCGGGTGACTGAGCGGCAGTCCGCGAGACATCTAGCCGCAGCACACTGCATTCGGAGGCATCGTGTCCACCGCTTCTCGACCCGCTCTGTTCATTGGCTCGTCTGTCGAAGGGCTCCCCACAGCCAAGGCGATCCAGATTCTCCTGGAGCGAGAATGCGAGGCCGAGATATGGAGTCAGGGGACATTCGGCCTCGGGACGGGTACTTTGGAGGCCCTTGCCAGCTCGCTGCCCCGCTTCGACTTTGCTGTCCTCGTTGTCACTCCGGATGACACTTCTGTGGTTCGAGGTCGAGAGAAGCGTGTTGCCCGCGACAACGTGCTCTTCGAGCTCGGGCTATTCATGGGCGCTCTCGGTCGCGAGCGGACGTTCATGGTCTACGACCGGACGACTCCCCCAGACCTTCCAACCGACCTCGCAGGCGTGACCTGCGCGACCTTCGAGCCTCACCGCTCCGGCAACCTGGACGCTGCGCTCGGGGCCTGCTGTACGCAGATCGGCCGCGCGGCCACGCGACTCGGGCTGCGGGAGGAGCGGAGGGCTGCTGACATGACGGCCGCCACAGCGACAGTCCGCTCCGCGGGCGAGCACCTCGAGAAGCTCATGCGCTTGATGGCGCGGTCACGAAAGGTGGAACTCGACATCATCACCACGCAGTTCGGCCCGTTGATCGATCCAACGCGGCTCTCGGAAATCCGTCGAGATCTCGCCGATCTGCAGGAAGTTCTGGCGCCGGAGAAGCCAGCGTGACCGCGGGTCACTCCAGCTCTACATCCGGCGCGAAGTACGACCCCAAGGACTTCAGGGCCCGGGCCTGCGACGGCCTCCGCTGCAAGCTCGACGTCCCCAAGGCGCGCTTCATCAGCTACCCCGGCTGCAAGAGCGGCGACGACAAGCAGCCGCTCTACGGCTGGGCCGGCTGGAACCACCTCCAGCAAGCCCAAGCGCTGGCCGCCCTCTACGAAGACCGCAAGCGCGAAGGCTGGACCAAGGAGCGCCTCGCCCCGATGCTCGAAGGCCTCCGCGAGCTCCTGCCGTGGCTCAAGCAGTGGCACACCGACCCCAGCGAAGAGTTCGGCGGCCTGCGGCTCCGCGACTGCTTCCAAGGCGACATCGAAGCCGAAGAGCGCGGATGACCAAGATGCCGATGCCGAAGCCCGGACCCGCTGCACCGCCGCCCTCGGTTCAGTACCAGATGCCTCGCTCCGGTGCTTTCGAGGATACAGGGAAAGACTCGAGGCTGAAGGACTACCTACTTCAGGCGCAGCGCATGCAGCACGTCCTCGTGCTCGTGGGCTCCGCGCATCCCTGAGCGCCGGCGGTCCGTCCATGGGGAAGCTCTGGACAGAAATCGTGGGCGCCCCGGAGCACGCCGCCGCCGCGAAGGTGCTGGGGCTCGTCGGCTATGTCGGTGCCGCCAACCCGAACATCGAGGAGCTCCTCTCGCGGTGCGATGCGTGGCTCCAGATCAGCGAGAAGCACCCAGACCGGGGCGCTGTCGATTCGTTTCGCCTGGACGCAATCAAGAGGATCCTGGAGCTCTGCACGCCGCCTGGCGAGAACGCGGCACATCTCGCCGCGCACGAAGACCTCCTTCGGAAGCTCTGCCGCCGCCGAAGCCGCGACCACCGCCTGCGTCTCTTCACCACGAACTACGACCTCTGCTTCGAACGTGCAGCGTCGAACCTCGGCATCACGCTGCTGGATGGCTTCTCCTTCAGCTCCCCGCGGCGCTTCGACCCTCGCTTCCTCGAGATGGACATCGTGGAGCGCCAGCCGGATCAGTCGGAACCGGGCCCCTTCGTTCCCGGAGCAGCCCTCTACATGAAGCTCCACGGGTCCGTGAACTGGTCGCACGACGAAGACAATCAAACCACCATCACGGACGCCCCGAACGCAGGCAAGGCCTGCATCGTCTATCCCGCACGAACGAAGTACCAGATGTCGTACACGACGCCCTACTTCGATCTGATGAGTCGGTTCCTCGCGGCGCTCCGTCAGCCGAACACTTGCCTCATCACCATCGGCTTTGGTTTCAACGACGACCACTTCACTCACCCGATCGAGCAAGCAGTCAGGACGAACCCGCACTTTCGGCTGATCCCTGTCGCCCCCGACGCCGACACGGCTCCGAACGCGTGGGTTCGCTTTCGCGACTACGCGAAGGCCGGCCGTGACGTAGCCCTGGTCAAGGCAACGTTGGACAGCTTCGTGGATCTGCTACCGGAGTTCTCTGCGCTGAGCCCGGCAGAGGAGTTCGTCGACGTGTTCAAGCGGGTCACGAAGTGACCAAGCACGAATCGCAGAACGCACCTTTCCCACGAGGCGTTCTCCGCGAGGAGCTCTTCCTCGGCATCGTCTCCTCCGTCGAGGCCCAGCGCTGCCTCGTCAATCTGAGCGACGCGGGGGCGTCATCCGGCTGGCACTTCGAGGCGGAGCGCTATGGCCGTGGCGAAGTCGGCGAGATGATCCTCGTCGAGTCCCAAGACCGGCTCTTCCTCGGGCGGATCGTCGCGGTTCGTCTCGCCGAGCGTGACCGAACGACCCTGGGCACCACTGCCGCCGCGGCGCGCGACCTGGACGCGATCGGCGAGGTTCTCTTCTTGGGCGCCCTCCGCATGGACGACCTCCGCGTAGAGGTCGGCATGCCAGGTTACCCGAGGTTGGGCGACCGTTGCTTCGCCGCTCCGCGCGAACTGATCTCCCGCCTACCGGCTCTCGCGTCCAAGGCGGGCGCCAGCTCGGAGCCCGTCCTTCCGTTCGCGCGTATCGGCGACCAGGGCCCACCCCTCGCGGTGACGCCAACCCGGCTCTTTGGTCGTCACTGCGCGATCGTCGGAGCAACCGGCGGCGGCAAGAGCTACACGACAGCGCGCCTGGTCGAGGAGATGCTGAAGCTCGACTGCAAGGCGGTCCTCATCGACGCCACGGGTGAGTACGCCTCGATCGACGATCCCCGCGTCCGGCACGTCCACCTCGGCGACCCGATCGAGCCGGCCGGCGGCTCTGTTCAGGTATGCCTGCCGCCGTCCGACTTCGTCGAGTCGGATTTCATGGCACTCTTTCAGCCGTCAGGGAAGACACAGGCCCCCAAGCTCCAGGAAGCCATCCGCAGCCTTCGTCTGGAACGTCTCGTTCGCGAGAGGACAAGCGTTGACCTCAGCCAGGAGCCCTACGCGAGCTACTTCCGCGACGGGCTCGTGAAGAGGCGCAACCTTCCCAAGAAGGAGCTGCTTGCTCTGCACGCCGAGTTCGCCCGAGAGGTTGAGGACCCGGCCGCGACGTTCGACACCCACCTCTTGGTGAGGCAGATCAGTGCAGAGTGCGTCTATCTCGACGCGAAGAATAACTCGCAGAGTTGGGGCGACCACGACGAGGGAACCCTCAGCCACGTCGCTCCTCTTCGCACGCGAATCACCGCAGTGACGACATCTCTCGCGTTCAGACCGGTCTTCGGGGGTGGGCAGCTCACGCCCGCGATCGGGGATGTTCTTCTGGAGTTCCTCAACGGGTCGGAGCGCGTTCTTCGCCACTGCATGGGGGGCGTCTCCTACGAGCACCGCGCGCGCGAGCTGATCGCGAACGCCGTCGCGCGCCGGTTGCTCCGCATGGCGCGGGAGCGGGCTTTCAGGCAGCGGCCCGTGGTCGTGTTCGTTGACGAGGCCCACAACTTCATGGGCCGCGCGATCGGCGACGAGTCCGCACCGCATCGCCTCGACGCATTCGAGCTCATCGCCCGCGAAGGCCGCAAGTACCAGCTGGTGCTCTGCCTCGCGACTCAGCGTCCACGAGACCTCACCGAGGGCGTCCTCAGCCAGATGGGCACGATGATCGTGCACCGCTTGACGAACGCACACGACCGGGACGTTGTCGAGCGAGCCTCCGGCGACCTCGACCGCCGCGTCGCCGCCTTCCTCCCGACCCTCGCCCCCGGGGAGGCGGTCCTCGTGGGTGCCGACATCCCGATCCCGCTGACGATCCACATCGAGCGCCCCAAATGGCCCCCGCGGTCGACTGGCCCGACGTTTGGTGTCGCGAGCCGCACCGGTGTCGCGTGAGCGGCCGGACTTCGGGTGACGGCCACCCGGCACGGCGGCGCCCTCACGGCGGGCCGGATGGAACGACCACCGGCGAGCCCAGCCCTCGCGGCTCTGGACGAGGACCGGAAGCGCGCACGCAGGCAGGACCAAAGAGCGTCTGCGGTCGATGCTCGATGGCCTCCGCGACCTCCTGCCGTGGTTGAAGCAGTGGCACAAGCGAGCCCAGCGAGGAACTCGGCGGCCTGAGGCTCGGCGGCTGCTTCCAAGGCTATATCAAAGCGGAGTGATGGATCGGCGATGCCGGGATGACGCTCGCAGCGGTCCGTGCCATCGGCGCGGCGACGAGCTCGATCAGGCGCAGCGCCCGAGCCCGCATGCCCGCCTCCGACCGGGCGAGATTGACCCGCCAGGCGTTCAGCGACCGGTCGTCGATCCCGTGCTCACGCGCCCACGCTCCGGCCGTGAGCCCTGCAGCCTTGGCCGCCTTTCAAGCACCGACGTGGCCCTCGCTCTCGATCCTGAGTCGCATCGCGCGCGACCCTGAGCGCACCCGCGGGCGCCGTCACGCCTGTGTCGCTGAGCGGCCACGAAGCGGAGGCGCGCGGCTGAAAGTCCACCCCTCGGGGTGATGCTCCCTGAGCGGCGAGTCCCTAATCCTCCACGCGTGACTCGGTCGGCGCTCTGTATGCTTCTGGCGGCCCTCATCCCGTGCGGCGGGTGTGCCCGCTACGCCATTCCAGGCTCGGCGGAGCGCATCCCGGTTCCTAATGCCTCGAAGTGGCATTGCTTTCGCCAAGAAACCCAGTCCGCCCCGATCTCGTTCTGCGAGCCAACACTTGCACTCTGCGAAGCACGCGACCGGGCCTTGAGAGGCCATCGGCGCTGCAGACCGCTCCGGAATCCAGTGCATTCCGCCGGACCAGCGAGATCTGTCATGTGCATACGCTTCCGCAGACCCGGCGCCGCCAATCGGGACTTCGCATGCGCTGAGACGGCCACCGAGTGCACCACGCTCAGAACCGCGATGCGTGAGAGCCGATCGTATCGCGACATCAGCCCTTGTTGCTCGGTCGACCCCTCCACCGGCAGCTTTCGAGACTCCTGCCTCATGGTGCCCCAGTGAAGAGCTACACGCACCTCCTCTTGGCCGCGCAACGAGCCCGCGCGAGTCAGCGCCACACGACCGCCGGGGCCGCCGCCACGCTTCTCATCGGAATCCTCGCGGTCATCCAGGCACCCAACCTCGACGATGCCGTCAATCCGCCAACTCGCCCCCAGCGAGGGGACTCCGGTGAGCGCCAGGAGCCTCGCGCGGTGGCCATCTCGGGTGACAGAACGACGGGTGAGCCCCGTGGTGACAGCGTGGTGAGGATCGAGGGACTCGATCGGCTAACCTTACCGAGCACGATTCAGGTCCAAACACCGCCTGTGACCGTGCCGACAACTCCGGGCGCTCTTCCGAGTAGCATCGACATCTCCGTTCACGGCGCGCCGTCGCTGGAGTCCGTCATCTCCGACGGAATTCAGAAGTCGCCGGTGGTCTCGCAGACCCGACTCTCCGAGAAGAATGCCGTGCCCGCTGTGCCTACGACCCCTGACGCAGCGTCGGCGCCCACCGCGCGAGGACCAAGTGATGACGTCCTGCTCGACGCCGCCCGCGACATGCTGCGTCAAGTCGGTGGAGGCGCCGCTTCGAACACTGACCCGATCTCATTGAGAGTCTCGCTACTCATCCTGACGAGTCTCGTTGCGAGTTGGCTGGCCGCGTCCGCGCGCCGACACAGGCAGATGCGGGAGCACTACGAGAACGCCTATCTCGCCGCCATCACCCCTGGTCCGGTGCCCCCGTGCTCGGAGGTTCTCAAGTTGCCGCCGATGCCTGACGCGGGCGGCGGGCTCAGCGATGTGATCAAGTCCTTGGTGGGACGATGACGGAGAAAGAGCCCAAGCCTCCGGCGAGCCCGACCCAAACCTCCAGCGCCGCCGCCCGGAAGTCAGAGGCGGACGAGGCTCTCGAGGTTTTGGACGAGCGTGTCGAGAAAAACCTCGAGGACATCGAGGCGAGAGCGGCTGCCGCTGAGCAAGCTGCCGTCGCGAGCGCGGCGGCGGCTCAGCGCGCGGCTACGGCGACGAGCGAGACGTTGCTACGAGCGACGGAAATCGCGTCGATCCTCGAGCAGGCGACTCGACTTCACGGAACGGCGACCGGCGCCGTCGATGCGTCGGCGCGGGCGACCGCCGCAGCGGCGGGCGCCGTCGTCGCCATCGCGGGCGACCGCTCGTCCGCGGGGCAGACGCCTTCTTCCTCGAGCCAACCCGAACAGCGTACTGCCGAAGAAGACGCGAAGTTCGGGGAGGTTCGTTACGGGCACGATCTCCGCCTGCTCCGCACAGGGGAGTATGCCTGGATGGCATTCTACGCACTCATCGTCGTGGCCTTGGCGGCCGTCGGCTGGAACCTCTCGGAGCCTCTCCGGGGCTTGAGGTCCTACTTGGAGAATTCTGACAGGAGCGAACGCGAAATCGCCCTTCGTCGGATTCAGGCGTCCGAGACTCTCTCGTTCGCGTCCGCCCTGCAGTCGGCAGAGGCTCGACCGCTTCCGACCTGCCCATCCGTTTCGACCCGAACGCGCGAACCAAATCGAGGATCAACGGGGGCCATCACGCCGTGCCCAGAAGAGGAACAACTGAGGCGGGAGCGAGCCCTCCTGTTGTGCTCGGTTGTGGGTCGTCGCGCCGCAGGCGAGGTCGCCGAGCGGTCGGAAACGACGTGGCCGCGCGGCTGGGACCTAGAACGCTGCGTCACGTTCGTGATGTCTTCCTCGGTCGTAACGGACCCCGTGGACTCCGAGCCCGCGACGCGTTCCGGCACTGTCCCATCCGGCAGGCAGCGCACCCGAGAGTGAGCCCACATGTGAACCTTGCCGGTCGCGGGAGGATCGCCCGGCTGGTCGCCCGCAATCGTCAGCCGGAAGCGACCAACATGAGTTTCATCCACAAGATTGTTGATGTTTCCCATCGGGAAATGTTCAACGGGCCGCAGACCGACCTCGAGGGGGAGGTGCGGGGCTACGTCGCGCCGGGGGCGATCCACGGCGCGATGATGATCGATCGATTGATCGCGTACGACGGCGCCATCGACGAGGCGCTGCTCGCTAGTCGCATCGAGCGGCAGATGGCGGCCTATGGCGTCTCGGGGCCTGTGGCGACCGCGTGCGCGCGCCGCGCTGCGGGCGCGGCGGCCAGGCTCTCGCGAGCGCTGCATGCCCCTGGCGAGAAGGGCAGGAGCCGCTTCGACTCTGTCGGCCGCGTCGCGATGTCGGCGGAGCTGCGCCCGCCGATTCGACCGCTCGCCGTTCCTGCGAGCCCCTTCGTCGCACAGGACGTCGGGGTGGGTGGCATTCGCCTACGGTACGTCGATGCTGGCCCGATAGACGCGGCGACGACGGTGCTGCTGATTCACGGCCACTCGTCGAGGCTGGAGGAAGTCGACCTCCTGACTGCGGCGCTCTCGGGTCAGTACCGCGTGCTAGCGCTCGACCTTCCGGGCTGCGGGTACTCGGACCACCCGCTCATCAAGTACTCGGTCGACCTGTACGAGCGAACTCTGATCGGATTCCTCGACGCCCTCGACGTACAGAAGGTCGTCCCCGCCGGAGGCAGCCTGGGCGGCAACCTATCCTTGCGCCTCGGCCTCCGTCACGCCTCCCGCGTGAGCAAGGTCGTCTCCTGGGCGCCCGCCGGTTGGGGGCCCACCGACCCACTGCTCGCACTCGCGAACTTCGTGAACGAGGGGATGTTCTGGTTCGTCCTCGGGCGACAGGCTGAGAAGTGGTACTCCGCGGACAACCCCAAGCGCGAGGAGCTCCTCCAGGAAGCGTTCGCATACCGCCGCGAGGTCCTCGGCGCGGGCTTCATCAACGCGTACAAGAACATCGCGAACGACCAGGTCTCGCGGTCGCTCAAGGCCGACGCTCCCTCGATCCGCGTGCCCACGCTCCTCCTCGTCGGCAAGCACGATCACGCCCTCGACATGTACAATTCCGTCAAGCACCTGGCCGCCGTGATCCCCGGCGCGAAGCTCATCGAGACGGAGAGCAAGCACTCCATCCTTGACGAGCATCCTCAGGTCCTCATCGAAGCTATGCGGGAATTTTGCAATGACCTCGCCGCCGTCGAGACCTCTTGTGGGCCACGGCGGACGAGCTCGGCCTGAGCGACGCGCAGCGGCAGGAGACGATCCCAGCCGCGCCGACGCCCAGGTTCATCCACCGTGCGGGGTGGGGGCTGAACATGCTCAAGGCGGCGGGCTACGTCGTGCACACGGAGACGCGCGGGGAGTGGACCATTCATGCCCGAGGGCGCGAGCTACTGCAGGCCCACCCGAACGGCTTCTCCGCAGCGGTCATCAGGCAGGTCATCGCGGAGAGCCGTGAGGACGAGCCTGACGAGGAGGACGTTCCGGCCCCGAGGACGGTCGTGTCGGCCGAGGAGCGCATCGAGGAGGCCATCGAGGAGCTCCACCGTGAGATGCGGAAGGAGCTGCTCGCGCGGATCGGCGCTGCGAGCCCTCGCTTCTTCGAGGACCTCGTCCTCGACGTCCTCCGAGCGCTCGACTACGGCCAGGATGACGACTCGTTCAAGCACGTCGGCCGCACCAACGACGGCGGCATCGACGGCATCGTGGCCCTCGACAAGCTCGGCTTCGACAAGATCTACGTCCAGGCCAAGCGCTGGCAGGGCAACGTCGGCGCCTCAGTGGTCCGCGATTTCTGCGGCGCCCTCCACGGCAAGCGCGCCCGGAAGGGCCTGCTCGTCACCACCGCCGCCTACACCCGCGAAGCGGAGCTGTTCGCCGCATCGGTCGCCGACACGCTCGTCCTCATCGACGGCCAGCGCCTCGCCCAGCTCATGATCGACCACCAGGTGGGTGTCACCCACCGAAAGAAGGTCGCGATCCCCGAGATCGACGGCGACCGCTTCGCCGAGGAGTGAGGCGCGTCTCCTGGTGCGGCCTCACTCCGGGACGGATGCGGAGGCGGGTGCGGGCGCGTCCAGCCCCCACACGCAGCGCAGCGTAGTCAGAGCGTCACTCTGTCGCTGCGCGACCACGGACGGCGTCCACGTTTGCGCGTTCAGGACGGCGGTCGTGAGGGCGAAGGAGCTGACTCCGTTCTTGCCGCTGAAGTAGCGCTTCTTCTTCTCGGCGAAGTCCCAGTTGCTCGCCTCCGAGTTCTTCCTGCGCGAGAGGAGCAAGAGGTTGCCGAGGCGGTGGGTCCACGCTCGATCCTCGGGGGTCGGGAAGTCGACGAGCCATTGGCTTTGGGCGCTCGGGTTCTGCGGCAAGACGTGCTCGACCGTGATCGTGTCGTGGTCGTAGGTCGCCGCCTTGTCCGAGAGGGCACGGTCGAGCCGGAGCAGGACGTACACGCGGACCTTGGACTCCAGGTAGATGTCACCCCCGAGCGCCGCGACGAAGCGGGACTTCTCGTCTGCGGTCAGGAGCAGCGACCCGCCGGGTGACGCGAGCGCGGTTCCGTCCTCGATGCCCGCGAGGGCCGAGGCGTAGCGGCGTACGCGATCGTTCACGTTGCCGCGGGTGACGAGGAGGAACGCAGCGAGTCGCTCGAGCGCCCGCAGATGCGCCAGCACCAGGTCTGGATCGCCAGCCGATTGCATGATGCGGATCGCCGGCGGGACCCAGTCCTCGTTGTCCAAGCGGCCCAGCCACCCGAGCAACTGGGAGATCGCCGCAGCCGCCGCGTCCGAGGCACCCTCTTGATCCCACTGGCGGCGCCGGATCTGATCGAACGCCCACGCCCCGGGAACGATCACATCGTCCACGAGCTTCTTGGGGTCGGGCACCTTCTCGACGACGTGCTTCCGGAACTCCGCGAGGACGGTTCCTTCGAGCTTGGCGCGTCGATGGATCATGCGGAGGTGGTTGAACAGGTCCTTGAACGGCTCAGCACCGATGTCGTCTTCACACTCCTCCCACCTGCGCGCGTATCGCTTCTGCTGTTCCTCGCCGTCGATCTTGCCGATGATCTCCGCCTTCAAGATGTCGGCGTGCGAGAGATCGAGACCACGGTTGTTCAGTACCGAGAAGATCCGATACGCGGAGTCCGTGTCCGGCGTGGACACCACGACGAGGTAGCAGCGGCGGATCAGGTAGCTGGCGAGCCGCTGACGCCGCGCCATCGGGAGCGCCTCGAGCAGCGTGCGGAAGCGGAGGAAGTTCTCTCGTAGCCTCACCTCCACATCGGAGAGCTTGCGACCCAACGCGGCCAGCTTCGTGGGCCCCTCGGGCTTCTGCACGTAGTCGCAGAAGAAGTCGGCGTCCTGGTCGCGGAGGCGGAGCCGATAGCGGTCAGGCGTGCCGAGCAGCACCTTGCCGGGCTCGTAGAGAAAGCCCGTGAGCTCGCGACCGAACTCCTCGCCGGTCGACTCGCGCAGAGCGGCGAGCAGCATGGTCAGCGTGGTCAGACGCTGCTGCCCATCGATGATGTCCGCCTCCGGCCGATCTGGATCCTTCACGAGGACGATGCTCCCGAGGAAGTACGGCGCGAGCTCGTCGATCTTGGTCGCGTCATCACCCAAGAACGCGAGCAAGTCGCTGAACAGCTCGTCCGCGTTCTCCAGCTTCCAGCGGTAAGGCCGCTGGTAGTGCGGAATCCGCAGCACGAAATCGTCACAGAACACGCGCTGCAGCGGTCGCTGCTCCCCGATGATGTCGCTCCTGCCCATGCCCGCGATGCTATCACAGCACGCCATCACGAAGGCGACGGACGTCGAAGCCGTTGCTGCCTTGCGGGCCTAGAGAATACCGGCCTCAAGAGCGACACATCTTGTCTTCCGGTCGGGGCCCTTGCCGGTTCTCGAGCGGAACGACGGCCATGAACACACGCCCGATGGTTGTTCGGGTCAGACGGCAGGCTTCAGACGCGGAGGCAGAGGGATGGAGACGCGCCACTGTGATGGTGTGCCCATGCGAACTGGCGCGCGCTGGGCGATGACGAGGATGTCGAGGACCCCGACTGCCTCCGCGGCCGGTACGTCAACTTCGAACGCAAGGTTGTAGGTCTCACCGGGGGAGATCGTGATCGAGGGCGGAGCGGGGAGGGCGAATGACGTTTCGGCGTTGGCCGGTGCCGGAGTGTGTAGTGCCGTGAGAGTCGCTTCCCGATGAGCCTCGGGGTCGACCGCGACCCAGCCGGGCGTGGTGGACCCGATCGGCCGGAAGCGTGCATGGATGGAATGGATCAAGAGCCCGCTGGCCATTCCCTTCTTCATGGTCAGCGCAACGAGTACGCGGTGCTCAGCCGTCCGATGACAGACCGCCTCGAGCGATAAGTCCACGTTGAACGCGCCGGTGAACGTTCGAAAGAGGACGTAGGTGACCGCAATCGTCACGCCGACGAACTGAACGAACCGTCCGAGGCCGTCCGGTACTCGTCGTTTGGTCCTTGAACATCGACGAACGCCCGAAGGCGGCTGACGAAGTCAGGCAGCTTTGCGCTGTGACCGATCGGCAAAGCCGGGATGACGCCGCAGTCGGGCCGAGTCATCGGCGGG
>CAZCVE010000045.1:52682-72719 GCA_964502175.1 uncultured Sandaracinaceae bacterium | reverse complement strand
CCGCCGATGACTCGGCCCGACTGCGGCGTCATCCCGGCTTTGCCGATCGGTCACGACGTAAAGGACCTGCACGCGCGCGTTTCGATGGTGGAACTAGGTGGGGCGGTGATCGCCCAGGTCGCCCCCAAGCGCGGAAAGATGGCGTTCCCGATCGAGACGCCGCGGCCGTCGGCGGAAGATCTCCCCTCTCCCGCGTGCGGGAGAGGGCTGGGTGAGGGCCAGGCCACCGCGACGACCTGGCCTGGGCGAGTGACTGGCGGACTCCGCCGCCAGGCGTCCGCCAGTCCGCCAGATCTCGCTCGAATTCTCCACGTTTCGCACGCTTGGAACCCGGACGGTTCGTGCATGGGGGTGCTCACCATGAGCAACCCTCGATACCACCCACGCGGCGTTCGCCTGTGGAAGCTCGGCTCCAAGTGCGTCGACGACCAGTTCCTGCTCGCGCCTACGGAGGAGGTCTACACGCTCGTGATGCTCTTCCTCGCGAAGATGCAGGAGCTCTACGACGTGGAGCTGATCGCCTTCGTCTTCATGGGCCCCTTGGACGTGCCCGTCGCCCGCAACAACTTGCAGAAACAAGGACCATTCTTTCCCCCGCAAATTGGTCTCTGAGCACATTGGCGCTGCGCCTTCAAGCACATTGGCGCTGCGCCTTCAGGCATGAGCACATTGGCGCTGCGCCTTCAGGCACCTATCCGCCGCGCATCATGTACGCCTTCGTCGAGTCGTAGCGACTCGACACGATCCCGTGAACCTCGCAGTCGGGACTCCGACGGCGAACGTGTGCCCGCCGACCGTGAGGTCGAGCGGGATAGACGTGCTTGTGACGACGGACCCGGATTTCCGGTCCTCCAACGCCGTCGCAGGGCCCGTGGACATGCCAGCCATCCGGAACCGCTTGCAGAAACAAGCACCGCCCTTTCCCCTGCAAATTGTTCTCTGAGCAATTTGGCGCTGCGCCTTCGCGCTGCGCCTTCGAGCAAATTGGCGCTGCGCCTTCCCGCTGCGCCTTCCTGAGCAAATTGGCGCTGCGCCTTCGAGCAAATTGGCGCTGCGCGTTCACGGGACGCGCACACCGTACCCACACCCTCCCATACACATGGCAAAGCGAGGCAGCGTCACGATCGTGTTCTCGCTGCCGGAAGCGCCAACAACCGGGCCGTCAGGTAGGGGAACCACGGGTGTTGAAACCTCGCGCCATGTCCGTTCCTCGCTAAGGTACTCGAAGCAGGCGAGTCTTCGTTCGCGCAATGCACACACGCGACCGTCACCCACCCATAGTTCGGACAGTCCGTCAAGCTGAGGAACATGAACCGGGTCTAGGCGAATCTCATCTCCGGCTTCCCAGAATGCCCGACCCCAACAACTGGTCCTCGATTCCTCTCGTACGCAGATGGCGGCAGGCCCCGACCACAGACGGTCGACACCAGCAGCAACGAGGGGTGGCCCCCAGATGTCGTCGCCGCCTGCACACTCCAGGTGCCCGCGGTCCCACAGCACGCACACCCTCTCTCCAGCGGACTCCAGTGCAACCACACGACCATGGTCCCCAGAGAATGCCGGACAGCCTTCCTCCACCTCACACTGACAAATGACGTTCGACGCATTCGCGAAGCAGAACGCCAAGTCGGGAGTAGCTTGCACGAACCCGGCCGACACGCGCAGCAACTCGACGCCATGGCGTCGTTCGTCGAGCTGCCAACATCGCGCACAACCGTCGGCATGCGTCGCGCAAACGGTTCGACCACTCATGGACACGGATCGAACGGCTCCGCCAGTCGTGCGAAAAAAACGCGCCGGGTTCACAGGAGATTGCGGCTCCTGACACTCTAGATCGCCATTGGCGGACACAGCACACCACGTCCAGCCGGCAGCCGCGATATCCCGCGCGCCCGCGAACGTCAACACATCGTTGACTCCGGGCTCGATCAGCGCGAGAGACAGCGGAGCGCACTCTGCCGCGATCCCGCGCTCCGCCAAGGGCGCTTGTTCAGGGCACCCACAGCCGAACGCCATTATCGCCAGACAGTAGTGGCTGCATTTCAACGTCGCCTCCTTGTCCTTGCGAGAATCCGCTCCTGCGCCTCGGCCTGCACTCGCACATCGCGATCGGTCCGCGTCTCCGCGGGTAGGCGCTGTGTAGAACTTCCTCCGCCAACCATCGGCGCGCCTGAAGCAGGCGCTGCGTTGTGCATCCAGAGTTGACCACGGGACGCCGGCAGAGCGTGTTCAACCAACTCGTGGTGAATGTTGCTGGCGACTTGCGCGCGGCTACGCACGGCGCCGGCGCTAGTGCCATGCGTGCGGCCAGTCATATACACGATCACATGCACCCGCGAGCGACCACTGCTGGGAATTGCAATGTCGAAAACTGCGCGCGGCAACCGATGCCCATCCGGACTCGCGCCGCAGCCCCGCAGGTTGCAGGCGGCGCGGTGTGCCTCTTCGCTGGTCGCTGTGAACCCCCCCACGAAGGAGCCCGTCTGCTGTTCTCCCAGGCGACCGAGGACCGACGTTCCCGTTGTTGTCCGAACCTGCCAGAACCCGGAACTGTCTGCTACCGGCCTCTCCGCCATTGGAACAGGAACAAACTCGAAACGGTCCGCCGAACGAATGGCGTCCACCCATGTGTTCACGACTTCGCGCGCGCCCGAGCGCCCGCCAAGCGCAGCGTAACGAGAGTCAAAATCGGCCGCGAGCGTGATTTCGCCGGACCGACTGTCGACGCGAAACAAGGCGGCCTCGCCTCGAGAGAACTGATCCATGAAATCCTGTGTTCCTATCTGGATCGCCTCGCGATTTGAAGTCTGAACTGTCGCTCGACCTGGTGTTCCGTCCGTCCTGCGCGTCTGGTCAGCCGTCGACCCTGTTATTCCCGCTGACAGTCCGGTCGGATCTCGGGTTGCAAGCAAACTCCCGCTCACGTAGTGAAAACCGTTCACTGCCTCCCCGCCCCCCACCGCATGCGTCTGCAGCGGGTCCGGACTCGCCCACCTCCCCAGATGCGCCATCAGATACCGATGCCCGAAGTAGGTCAGTCCGACCTCCTCGTCGGCCTCCTTCCCCGTGAACCCCATCGGCTCCGGCGTCACCGTTTCGCTCTCGTTGCTCCGGTACGTCTCTCTCGCGCCGTTCGCGTAGTAGCTGCCGGCCTCGACGAGTTCGCCCGTCGCCAGGTCGATGACGGCCGTCGTCGACTGGATGAGGTCCGTCAGCGAGATCGTGATGCGCTGGTCGCGGTCGAGGCCATCGTCGCGGGCGCCAGTCCTCCACACGATGCGGGCGCCGCCTACTCCGTACTGCGTCTCGGTGTCTCCCGAGACCGCCTCGTAGCTGCTGCCGCTCGTGTTCGTGATGAGGCCGCGGCGCTCGAAGTCTCCGGGGTAGACGTAGAGCGCTGTGCGCTCGGTGCCCGACTCAGCGCCGCGGAACGTCGTCGTCTTCGCCGTGCGTTGGTTGCTCGCGTCGTAGAGGTAGCGCTGCTCCACCGCCAGCTCCCAGTTCGCAGGGCCCGCGCTGCGATCTCGGTCGAGACGGCGGGCGTGGTGGATGCGGTTCACCTCGTCCCACGCGTACGTGTACTGCTGCTCCACTCGGCACGAGTACGCGCAACTGAGCGCGATCGCTCGCGCCGGATCGCTCGAGCCCGAAGAGCGGCAGTCGGCCGGGAGGCCGTTGACGACGGGGTCGCCGCACTGGCCGTGGACCGTCACCGAGAGAGCATTGCCGTCTTCGCCGTAGCGGACCTCCACCCAGCCACCGTCGTCGGCGGTCGATGGGGTCTCAGGCAGGTTCGAGGCGACGTAGAGGGCGCCCGTGCGGACTGGCAACGTTGAAGTGGAGGCGATGTCGGCTCCGTTCACGATGTCGCCGATCGAACGCTCGTAGAACACCGCCGCGTCGTCGTCCCAGCTCTGCATGTTGCCGAGCCAGTCGTGCTCCCACTGCATGCTCGCCACGCGTGTCTCGGGCGTGTCGCTCACCGAGGGTGCGGGCGCGGTGCGCATCGGGTCGTTCGCGCGGCCCGCTTCCATCTCTGCACGCCAGTCGCTGCTCGCGTCGCTCGGCGTGCGACCGCCGCTGTCGTCCGTGTACTCGTACTCGGCGCCGGCCACGCGGTAGAGCGAGTCGTGCGTGACCGCGACCGACTGAGGCCGGAAGCCATCGGGCCACTCCGTCGGGTCGCGAAGGTCCTCGATGGCAATCAGGTTGTCCGCCAAGTCCCAGACGAGCATCTGGTCGTGTGGCGAACTCACATCCTCGAGCGGGCGCTCTTCCTCGAACTCCCCATGAGCGTTCGGGGTGCGCTCCGTGCGCAGGCGGACCGGACGACGACGGTCGTCGTACGTGGTGAAAGACACCGTCGGTGTGCGCGATGCGCTGCTGCCCGTCAGGTCGTCGCCGTAGGTCACACGCTCCACGAGACCATCCCGTGTGTAGACAAGCTCGTCCACGATCGGACGGCTCGCACTGCCGATCGTGAGGTTCACGCGAGACGGCAAGCCGCGTGCGTTGTACTCGAGTGAGCCGCCAATCGGCGGAGCAGAGCCGTCGTCGTAGTCGGGGTCGAGAGGGAGAGTCATCGCTGTCGGACGGCCTCCGTGATCGTAGCTGGCAGTGCGCGTGTACGTGTGCCCCACGGCCGTGTCGTACGTGCGCGTCCAGAACGATGGGCTCAGCTCCGTGACCTGAGGAAGGCCATTCACGCTCGACACGAAGGGAGGGATCGCCAGCGGCAGAATCGCCATCTGCCGCGCAGACCAAGTCACCTGCCCGCGGTCGTCGTAGGCCATCGCCGAGCGCTGGCCGCGGTCCGACGTCGCGGCGAGGCGGCCTCGGTACACGCTCGAGGGTCGGCCGGGCACAGCGGTCGTCCATGTCGGCAGCGCGTCGAACGAATAGAGCACATCGATGTCGGCGCCCGCGGGGATCGTATCCAGGCCGATGCCGTCGGTCGGGAGTGTGAGACTGCTGTTCTCGTTGACGCGGCTCGACTCGCCGCACGCGATGTAGTCCTCGGCGACCAGGCGCGCGGCGTGGTCGTAGACGAAGTCTTGCCCGCACCCGCGAGGGTCGCGCACGGCGACCAGATCCCCCACGCGGTTGAACAGGTAGCGCCACGTCCGGTTCCGCGCGTTGCGGCTCGGCAGCGGTGAGTCCGAGTCCGGGTCCGTCGTCCCGATGCGGCGGCCCGCCGTGTCGTACGTGAACGTGCGGCCAACCGTGCGATCGCCCACCACCGTCGCGCTCTCGCGCGTGGTGTCGTTGCTCGTCTGGGCTCGCTCGATGGTGAGCACGGCGTTGTCCGCTCGGTACGTCGTGAAGAGGCGATAGTACTCCGTGCTCGCGATCCCAGGCTGACGATTCCTCAGCACCTGATCGATGACGCGCCCGTGGCCGTCGGTGCGGCTCGTGGTGCAAGTGCGGTAGTGCGGCGAGCTCGGGTCGTGATCGAGAGGATCGCACTCGTCGGTGGAGAGCGCATGGTACGTCGTGAAGTAGAGGCCACCGACGGCGGGGAACCGCGCGACCTGACGATCGAACGCATCGAACCCCGCCTCCTCGAAGGGGACCGCGGGGATCTGGAGCGCCCGTCCGATCGAAGGCGTCCCGCTCGGCACGCGCGCCGGCTGGTAGGCGCGACGCACCGAGCCTCGGGTGTTGAGGATCGTGATGCCGCTCTGGATCCACTCGCCCGTGTTCTCGGAGGAGGCGAGCGAGGCCCGCGCGCGACCGAGGCCATCGACGTAGGTGCGCGTGACGATGGCGTCGGCGCCGACGGCGGAGCACGCGTTCTCTTGGTGCGCCGTGACGACGGAGATGGGCTGCGCGCCGGGCGCGGTGGTGAGGGCGTACTCGAACCACTGCACCGGCACGTCGCGAGCGCAGGTGCCGCTCGCGGGCGGGCGCACCGTCGAGATGCGGCCAAAGCCGTCGTAGGTGACGTCAGTCTCGAAATCATTGGGGTCCGACACTTGGAGCAAGACACCGAGACCCTGGTCCCAGTTTCCGGCGGTGGTGAGCAACCGCTCCTCGGGGTCTCCGCTCGCGGCGACGGCGACGCGCTCGCTCACGGGGAACTGCGTGAAGGCCGCGTCGTAGGTCACCTCGCCGTAGCGAAGACACGACGAGTCCGGCGCGCTCCGCAAGTCGGCGCCGCCGCAGCTGCGCGTCGCGTTGCCCCACACGTCGAACGTGCTCGACGCGAGGATGCTCTGGTCGGTCTGCGAGAGACCGGGGCCTGACCCGAAGTCGTTCAGAAACTCGAAGCCCATGGGGTGCGAGGCTGGCAATCGGGCGAAGGTGCGCGTGAGGACGAGACGGCCGAGTTCGTCGTGCTCGCGCTCGGTCTCGGCGAAGCGCACGAGGCCCGAGAGACTGCCGGTCACGTGACTGGCACTGTCGCGCCAGAGCCAGCGGCCATCGCTGCCGGTCAAGAGAACGGGAGTGGCGTGAGAGGTGATGACTTCGTCGGCACCCACGCGTCCCAGGGCCTCGCTCTCGAGCGGATGGCCGAAGTTGTCCATGCGGACCACGCGGCTCGCGAGATGGACCACCCCCGCCCAGCGCTCCGTGACGGTGTCCGTGCGCGCGAGCGTGCTCGTGGTGGGGATGGCGCCGCCGCTCACCTCTTCGAAACGAATGCCCTCGAACTCGCGTGTGGCGCCGCCACCGCCCAAGAGAGAGGTGTCGTAGCGGAGCTCGTCAGTGCGGCTCGCGTACGCGAACCAGATGTTGCGACCGTCGAGGCCACGCACGAGACGCCGGACCGTGTGCGTCGTGTGACCTGTCGAGAGCGTGCGACCGCTCAGAGGATCGAACGCCTCGGTGCGCGACACGCGAGCCTTGAGCGACTCGTAGGGATTGTCGGCGAGGCGGTCGGTGGAGATCGTGCTCGGGCGTCTGCCCTGCTCGAAGTAGCTTCGTGTCACTCCAGTCGGGTGCGTGTCGAACTCGCCCGTCGCGACGGCGATCGCGTCCGCCGCGCCGAAGCCGCGGAACTCCTGCTCGAAGCCTTCGTAGTGACCATCGTGAAACGCGTACTCCGAGCGAGTGATCGTCTCCTCTCGACCGAGCACGTTCAGGCGGTCCGTGGTGGAGACAGCTTTGACCACCTGCGCGACGACAGGCGATCCACCGCTGCGGTGGACGCATGCGCCGGTGAGCCGCTCGATGCGTGTGTCGCAAGCGGCCTCCACACGGCTCCACGTGAACCTGTCGCGGCAAGCGAGGGAACTCGCACTGCCCGAGCCGCACGAGGCGCCATCCCGGAGATCGCGCAAGTACTCCTCCGCGCTCGAGCCGTACTCGAGGGTGGTCAGCGCGCCGAGGCCGTTGTCGACCGATGTCAACAGGCGCGGTTTTCTGCCGCCCATGAGGTCGACCCACTGGTAGTCGTTGGCGTTGCCGTAGAGCACATCGGTCGTGCCAGAGCCGTCCATGTCCGCGAACCGCAGGCGGCCGGCGAGGAATGCCGGACGGGCCGGCGTGCCAGTCGCGATCACGCGCGACGTGAATCCCTGGCCAGCGCGGTTGAACCACACGTCGATCGCGTCGAACCGAACCTGCACCACGTCCGCGGCGCCATCCTCGTTCACGTCTTCGAGGTAGACGCCGTCGAGCTCGACGTTGATCTCGGCCGGTGGGCTCGTCATCTCCAGGTAGCGATCAGCACCCTCGCCTCGCGCGCACGCGCGCGGACCATCGCCCCAGCTGCCTTCGCCGCGACCGGGCCAATAGACGACGCGGCCGCGTCGGATGCGGACGAGGTCTTGAACGCCATCGCCGTTCATGTCGGCGAGGCGTGCCTCCGGATCTTCGAAGTCGAGCGGCGTTCCCGACTCGAGCCGACACGACTCGATGGGATCGGTCGACAACACCCACGCCGAGCCGGTCCAGCGTGCCGAGCCGAAGCGCCCATCGCCATTCGGCAGCCAGCCGAGGTTGAGCCACGTCTGCATCACGGTGCCAGTGGTGCGCACGACATCGACGAGGTGATCGTTGTTGACGTCGAACGCGCGCAGGTGTGCGCCGTCGCGACCGAGATCGAGACGCGGATCGGTCACGCCACGCTCGAGAGCCACTGGCACGTAGCTGAACTGCCATCCTTGCTGCGCAGGCGAGACCGACGGCGTCGCCGTGTCCGCGTCGCGTGACACGAGGAAGTAGCCGTACTCCGCGACGCGCGGCATGTGGAGCAGGTCGCTCCTGCCATCGCCGTCGATGTCCATCGGGACGACATTCAGGTTCGAGAGATCGAGGGTAGCCGCGAGGCTGCTCGGCACGGGCATGCTCACTGCGCCCGAGAACGCGCCGCGCGTCGCGGGCCGCGTGTCGGTGCCAGAGAATCCATTGAAGAACACGCCGGACGCCGGGCCACCCGAGCGCGTGCGGTAGCGCGCGGGGTCGGTCACCAACAGGTCGGGCAATCCATCGCTGTTGACGTCGAAGAGATCGGCGAACCCCTCATCGACCGAATGAGGTGGTGAGGAGGGCGCGCGGATGGTCAGGCCGGAGATGCCTCCGAAACCATCGATGGTAGAGCTCGTGGCGAGCCCTTCGCTGTAGCCGAAGCGGAGTGCGGGGAGCGTGGGACCGAGGATGCCGAAGGTCCCATCGAGCATGCTCTCGGGCACGGCGAGCGGGCTCGCGACGCGCGCGGGGGAACTGGAGTCCGCACCGTCGGGACGGCCCTCGACCTCGACCCGAGAGAGCAGCGAGTGGAACGACTCACTGCTCGACGCATAGCCGAGGTGGTAGCGGCGCACCATGAAGCGCCCTGTCGCACCGGGGCCCGCCTCGGCGCTCGTGATGGCGATGCGCGTCAGTCGCTGCGAGAGCGCGACACGCCAGCCGGCGACGTAGGACGTGAACACGTCGGCACGGTTCTCGTAGAAGAAGCGCACGCGTCGGCCGTACGCCGCGAGGGCCTGGGTGCAATGGCGTCGCGAGCGTGCATCGGAGGCCGTGTTGCCACCGAAGCCGCACGCCGCGGGAGATCCGTAGTGGATGTCGATGAGGTATCGACTGCCATCCCCCGGTACACCGACCGTTCCCGAGCCTGTTCCCAGGGTCTCCGAGTAGCGGTAGTAGACGGTCGAGCCATGCACGTCGCTCATGCGGGTCAGAAACCACCGGAAGATCCGCCCGCGGCCATTGCCCTGCTCGGTCTCGAGCGCTCCGTCCGTGGTGCCGAAGTCGGTCGGCAGCTGCGAGCTGGCGACCTCGCCGAACTCGAGCAGCGAGCCGTCGGGGCCTTGCACCGCCCAGCGTCGACCATCCGGAGCGCGATAGAAGCGCATGAACGCGCCTTCGACGCGCGCGCGGTACTGCTGCCAAGAGCCATAGTCCGGCGGAGCCACGGTCCCATCGAGGGCGAGCACGTCGGTGGCCGACACAGGCACGAGCTCTTGACCCCCATTGTAGAAGAAGCGGTCTTCCTCTGCGGTCCAACTGGCACCATCGACGTAGCGCGGCAGGCCGCGGTCGGTCTGTCGCGAGATGTAGGGCGCCTCCATGCCCCAGCCGAAGCCGACCACGGAGTTGCCGCCTGTGGACGAGTACGCGAGCGCGAGCGTGGGCTGGACGCCAGCGCGGCCGGCGGGCAGCGCGATGGGGACGTTGTAGGTGGCAGTCCCCGACGACAGCACCGGTGAGAACGACTCGCCCATGCCTTCGATCGAGCCTTCGGCGTTGGGAAGAGAGATCGCCTGCGGCGTCACGGCGGAGGCTTGTTGATCGCCAGGCAGCGACACGGGCTCGGCGGTCTCGGGGTCCACCTCCGGGTCGTCGAGAGCAGCGGGGTCGAGGGTCTCGAGCTGCTCGACCTCGTCGGCGATCGCGCCGCTCGTGGGGCGCTCGTCTTCGATGGCCGCGGCGGCGATGTCGTCGAGCTCGGCTTCGACGACACGGTCTTGGGCGCGAGTGTTCGAAGGCCACAGGACAATGAGCGCGACAAAGGCGGCGAGGCTGGTGACCCGCTGACTGAAGTCAGGGGCACCCTCGGCGGAGGACGAAGTCCTTCGGACTCCGAGTCGACCTCTGACGGCCTCTCGACGCAGCGCGCTCGTTCTCGATTGGGACGTCATGTGTGCCTCAATCGCGTGGAAGGTAGAAGCCATAGACGCCTCGGAGCGGGCCCATCACGGGCGACCCGCCGCGCCGGCCGAAGCTGACCCAGATGCCGCTCGCGCCAGGAGCGAGCGAGACGTCGCCCACCGAACCTTCCTCGAGCGCAGTCAGAAGGAGCGCGAGTTCGGGCGGGTCGTCACCGACCACGGCGAGTGCGGCCCCTGTGTCTTCGCGCCCGGTCGTGTACGAGACGAGGTAGCCCCCGAGTGGCAGCGCGGCGAGCGATGGCTCGGTCTCGGCGAGGAGGGGTGCCATGTCTGCGCCCGTGTCGATGTCGATGGGACCCAGCGTGCCTGTCGCCGCAGCGAACACTCGAGCGCGAATGTCGCCACCCCCATCGCGCGCACGCCGCGCCCACGCGACGGCGAAGTCGCCCGTCGAGAGCGCGATGACGTTCGGGGAATGGGCCTCTGAGGATGGGTCGTCGACCGCAGTGCTCGAGCCGACGGGCACGACGCCATCGAACGCTTCGGCTCGAACCTCGCGGCCAGACGAGGTGGCCAGTGTCCACACCACCAATGCACGCCCGACTGCGTTGACACCGAGCATCGGTTCGCTGGCGGAGTCGCCAGCCATCGGAGCGGACACCACGATCTCGTCCGACGTCGGGCCCGAGGTGGTGAAGGTCCGCATGACCACGCGGCTGCCATCACCTCGGCCGAGGCCACTCTCGTCGCTCCATGCGATCGCGAAGCCGGTGAGCGTTGGCGTGATGGAGGGTTGGTGTTGGCGAAGGCGCGTCGTCAGGTTCGCGCGTTGCGCGGGACCAGCGATCCCAGCTGAAGACACGAAACGGTAAGCAATGCCCAAGTCCGAGCCATCGATGTTTCGGTCTTCCCAGGCCACGACCCATCCACCCGCGAGCAGGCCGGTCACGACGGGGTGCGGGTCGACGCCGACGCCCAAGCCCTCGGCGATCGCGAGTGACGCCTCGACATCGGCGCGACCTCCGCGCGCTTCGAATCGACGGGCTCGAACTGCGGCGCCGGAATCGGTGGTGATGGCCGCGGTCCACACGTAGAGCGGCGCGCCACTCGCGTCGATCGCAGCGGCCGCGCGTGGGCCCGGAGGGAAGTCGATGCCGTCCTCGGTCTCCTCGACCACGAATACGGTCGGAACGCAGCTCGGCGAACAGGCATCCCCGTCCTCGACGTTGCCGTCGTCGCACGCCTCGCGCACAAGGGAGAAGGTCGAGTCTTCGCGCCACCCGTCGCCACACGTACGCGGCACGCAGGAACCCTCGACGCACACGTCGCCCATGCAGTCCGCGCCATCGGCGACAGGCGTATACACGCACTCTCCATCGCACGTGAGCAACTGGCAGAGTCCGGGCGGACTGCAGCTCTCACACATTGCCCCCGCGTCCGTCGACTCGCTTGCGTCCTCGGCGAATGCGTCCGGCGGATTGTCGTTGATCGGCGAGTCGGGCGGCGCCATCGGCGGCGTGTCGAGGCTCGCGTCGACCGCGGTCGCGGTGCCGACGTCGCCTGCATCGACGCCCGGGTCGCCGGGTACGCACGCGGTCCAACCGATCACGTGAGCCCACGCCGCGAACTTCGCGGCACGAGCCCAGGGCCGGATTGACACGATCGGTCCTCGGGAGTTCATGGACGGCCCTCGCTCAGCGCTGGTGCGTCCAGTAGCGGTAGTCGAGGACGATCTGGACATCCTCGATGGCGTCGAACCTCAAGCCCGGCTCGTCCCAGATGCGGAGCGTCAGGCCGCCTGCGATGGGGCGTCCCGAGAAGTCCGGTCGGCGGTACGACGCGATGAGCGACGTGTCGGCGCTCGAGAGCGGGTTGGTCAGGTACCGCTCGGCCATGAGCGCTCGTGCGCTCTCGATCCGCCCTGGGAAGAGCGGCGCGTAGTAGGTCTCGCCGCGCGCGTTGCGCACAGGGAACTCGCCCGTGTGGAGCAACGAGTAGGAGAGGTTGCCTGATCCGAAGCACGTGGCGCCGCCGTCGCACTCACGCACCCCCGTTCCAACCACATTCACTGCAAGCTGTTCGACACGGTAGTTGTAGTTGCCAGCTGCGAAGCCGGTGGGGGTTCCCGTCAGAAGACCTTCAATCACATCCGCGTCGAACGGGATCGAGACCTGGTGGTAGCAGCGGGCGGTCGCGATGGAGTCGTCGCACTCGCCGTCGTACCCGTCGGGGCACACCCGGGTACAACCCTGAGACCACGACTGCGATCGGAACACCGTTCCATCACTGTCCGGACACGCCGCCATCACGCGTGTCGCAGTGCGACCCGTACCGAAGTACGGACCGGGCGCCCGGAGCACGTTGAACGCGATCGTGCCAGACCCGAACGGATTGGGAACGAGGCGGTCCAAGTCCCCGCTCACCGTTCCCGTGACGTTCTCGATCATCACGCCGGCAACCTGGAGGCGGATGCCGTCCTCCGGCAGGCTGCTCGTACCGGCGATGAGCGCGACCTCGATGACTTGGTCTCCGGAGACGCGGAAGAAGTTGTGATACCGGGTCCAACCGTCCGGCGCCTCTTCGCTCACGAGCACCGCGACGCGAACATCCTCGTCGAGGAGTGGCGCCCCTGTTTCGTCGAAGATCGCCACTGCGCCCTTCGCCTCTCCGTAGGTCACCTCCATGGTGCTCTCGGGATCTCGCCCGTACCAGCTCACCCGGTACACACCCTCGTCCAGCGCGAGAGATTGTCCGAGTCGGCTGGCCGGTGTCGCGGCGGGTGAGCCGCCGAACACCAACTCGTACCCGGCCGGCCGACCGTAGTCGCTTCCCCCGCCCCTCGGCTCTGCGCCAGGCGGGTTCTCGGTCTCGGTGAGCGGCCGTGCCGAGGCGCAGTGCGCATCCACGTCGGTGCCCGGCTCCGAGAGCACGGGTTGGCAGCCGCGCGGCTCCCAGCCCGGCGCGTCATCGCTCGGAAGCGCATCGAGGAAGTCGGACTGAGGCACGAGGTTCGGCGCATCCACCTCGCACTCGGCACGTGAACCGAACACATCGTCACGCAGCGAGATCACGACGGTGTCGGTCCCATCTCGGAACGGGAACGCGAAGTTGTAGGACTCGACCGTCCGGCGCAGCCGCGAGACGTAGTCGCCGATGTAGGCCGACGCGTAGCCTTCCGGTCCCGTGAGCATCGAGCTGGCGTCTCCGGGGCTACGGACGACGCGGTAGTCGATCGCAGGGATGGCGCACAGCTCGTCTGCCCAGCGGTACGGCGCCTCCACGGTGGGCAGATCGTCCGTGATGGTCTCGAGCTGCATGGCGAGCCGCTGCTCCACCGCCCGGCGCGCGATGAACGCCGACCGGAGCGCGCGCTGCCGCGCGTCGGTGTATCGAGCGAGCGCGGTGTTGTAGCGGGCACGGTAGACGGAGCTGGCAGCGAAGTGCGTGTCGGTCCCGTCGGACTCGAGGAACAGCGCGCGAGCCAGCGCACGCCTCGCGCTCGATCGCGCGGTCCGAAGCCGAGCCAGGGCCCCATCGATCGCCCCGAGCTGCGTACGGACGCTGGTCGCGGCCTCTCGCATGCGATCCATGTTCGCAGCGACCTGCTGATCGAAGCCGGCGAGCTGACCTTCGAGGCGCATGCGCTCCGCGGTGTCGGACAGCTGCGAGATCGCGACGGAGAGCCCGACCTGAGCGGCGCTGTTTGCGCACACCACGGCGGCCCCGGCGAAGGATTGTGGGGTCGCTATGTTCGTTCCACCAAGTGCCGACGCGCACTGCGAGACTTGGTTGAGAACGCTGGAGACGAGCTGCAAGTCCTCGATCTCCGCGGCGATCGCCGAGGTAGCGATCAGGCTGCGGACCTGATCAACTTGGTCGGCGACTGCGTTGATCGACGACGCCATCTCGTATCGAGCGTTCGAGAGAGCAATCAGCGCCGTGCCGAGGTCGCTGGTCGCGCTGGCAATATCGCCGCTGTCCCCGCCGATCGCGCTCGGGCCCGTTCGTCGCAAGGCCTCCACCGCCTCCGCCGGCAGGTCGCGGACGACCGAGGCCGCGGCTGCTTCCTCCACCCGGCTCGCCTTGCACCTGAGGAACGCCTCCGCCTGCAGCATCTGCCTGACGGACCGAACGTCCTCGGGCGGCTCGTCGCACCCCAAGTCGGGGTCTGGCGCATCGATGCGGCCGGCAGCGCACACGAGCTCGAGCCCGTTGAGGATGTCGTCGTCTGTCAGCCCTCCGAGGGCACCGACGAAGGCGAGGTTCCCGCTCACGCTCGATCGCACGTCGAGAGTGGGGTTCGCGCCGATGCAGGCCACGGGTCGCTCTTGGCAGGTGCATCCTCCGAAACAACCGTGCCCCGGGTCGTAGCCCACCCGAACGCCCGAGACGAAGTAGTCGGTCAGGTCCCCGATCGACACGGACGAGCCGTAGCGCGAGAATGTCGCGTGAGGCGCCGCCTCGGTCTGGGCCACGATGTCGCGGCGCAGCGCTTGTTCGATGTAGCCGTTGCGCAGGCCGAACGAGCTGAAGAAGATCGAAGAGTTGCTCAGCGCCTCGGTCCCGACGTCTACCTCCGATCCGATCCGACGAACGATGAGACCGGCATTGCCCTCGCCCCGCACGATCGTGTCGACGAACGTCGACTGGTCGTAGGGGGCGTTCGTCCAGAGAACATCGGTGCTTCCGAAGAGCGTCCACTCGGCCGAGCCGCCGAAGCTCGCAGTGTCCGTCCACGAACCGCTCGGCTCGTCGTCGGACTGGTCGAGGAACAACTCCGCCTCGTTGGCGCGCAGGTAGACCGGATTGACTGCGGTGCCCGAGGTGACGCGGACCCGCGCCGTTCCACCTCGCGGGAAGTAGGGCATCGAGATCTCGTCCGCCAGCGTCACACCTGCCATCACCCGTGCGGCAATGACCGCCCTCGCCAGCATGTCGTTCGCGCGGGCACGCGGCAGCGTGGAGCCCGTCACTGGCACGTTCGCCGTGCAGAACAGGCCCCGGGACTCCCCGAGGGGGTCGCCACCAGGCGTGCCCAGCCCACCCTCCAAGTCCGCCGGGCAAAGAGAGGCGATGCCCACACTGCTCAAGACTTGCGTGCTCGGCCACAGCTCGGGCGAAGTTGCGCCCGGCCAGCCCGTCGATGCGATCGTGGAACGAGAGAACGTGACCCGGCTGTAGTTGCCCGCCATCGGCACCCATCCGAGGCGCTGCGCCAGCGGCCGGAACGTGGTTGCGTCGAACAAGCCAGACGTGGCGACTTCCTCGATCGCGGCTTCTCGTTCGGCCTCAGAGAGGCTTTGGTAGAGATGGGCGCGGATCGCCGCGAGGGTCTCGCAAGGGAACGACTCCGTGTCGGAGCCGCCGCCCTGATCTCCCGGATACGGCTGCACGAAGAGTCGGAGCAGTTCGCTGTCCGTGACGAGGCGGGCCGTGGCGCCGGCCGGCACGTCGCACTCGCTGGCGGAGACCGCGCCGCGACGAATGGTCGGACAAGGCAGCTCCGACGTCGCGTCGCGACAGACCGTGCTCGGGTCGTCGCCGTACTGCCAGAGACACACGGGCTGATCGCCCAGCGCCGCATACGGGACCGTGGCCTGACTGCCGATGCACTCACGCAGGCGCGCGAGATCCTCGGCACTTGCCAGTTCACGGACCTCGACGAATCGGATCGGGTCGAGCGCACACAGGTTTCCCTCGGGGATGTACGTGTAGTAGGGCTGGCTGCACGTGCCGCCGGTGGCATTGACGGTCGCGGCAGGGAAGGAGTCGAACAGGCTGCTCAGGTTGAGGCGCACGCCACACAACCGTTCGAGCTCGTCGGCTTCGCGCTCGGCGCGGAGATCCATCTCGAGACCGACGCGGATGACCTCCTCGCCGAGGGCATCCGCCTCGGCCGCGGAGCTCTCGGCCGTGGCCAGGAACGTGCGCCAGCTGCTCTCCTCGGGGAACGAGTCACCAAGCAGCTCGTTCTCGAGCGGAAGCTGGAGGTCCTCCGGCAGACCCGTGCAGTTGATCTCCGAGCGCGCCGGGTCGCTGGGGGTCGCTCCGACCAACTCGGCCACGCGGGCCTCGAGGTCGGGGCTGATGGGCGCTCCCATGCAGCGTGAGTTGCCGGTGGGCACGGACTGGAACGTGAATCCGATCAGCGGCTCGTATTGTCCTGGCGCGCGATCCGCATCCAAAAGCGGAGCACGGCGGACGACGTACGCGAGGTAGGTGCCCGCGATGGGACCGTTCTGCGCGAGCGGCATGGGGAGCGTCACGCCGAACCGCGAGGGGAACGGAACGCCTCCCGAGGGTGAGAACGGCGTCGTCTGCGTGGGCATCAGCGTCGACAGGTCGGTGGCGCTGCACTCGACGCCGTCGATCGTGCCGAGCACTGAACAATCAAGGCCTTCCGAGCCGAGCACGACCTCGATCCCATCGGCCGACGTGATCCCAGAAGCTGCGAGGTCGATCTCGATTCGGTACTGGGCCGCGCGCGTACACAGACGTGCACGACCGAGCAGCGATCCGTCCGAGTCTCCAGAGCCGTCGGTCGCCCCGGTTCCATCGCCGCCGAGGCCCTCGGGCACGATCTGCGCGAGCACGTCGCGCGCGTTGCGAAGCGCCAAGCTCGAGCCTGCGTTCGTGACGTTCCGGATGAGCGACCGCGCTCGCAAGACGGCATCTTCGCGGAGCGACGCGACAGTTCGTCCGGAGTTTCGAGTCAACACGACTCGACCCACAGTTCCAGCGTCCGTCACTCCCCACGTGGCTCCTTGCGGCAGTCCACCCGAGGTCGGCGTGGCGCTCAACCACGTGGGCGCGAGACTGGTGGTCCCGCTCGGCGCGAGCGTGGTGTCGTATCGGACGACTGACGACCAGTAGGCGGGCAGTCGCGGCTGCGGGGGCAGACGAACCGCGGAATAGAGCGGGAAGTCGGACGTGGTTCCATCGCGTAGCGCCTCGGGAGGCAGCGTGCGTGCGGGGCGATTCCAGCCTCCCGGCGACATGATCAGACTGCCCCTCGGGCGATCGAACGCGCGGATCTCTTCATCGACCCACGCGCGCGCCTCGGCGACGGCTGCGCGGTCGAGACCGAGCACGCGCAGCAGCTCGTCGCCATCATCGTCGGCCGCAGCCTCGATCAAGGCGGGGTTGTCGTAGATGCGGCCGAGGCGGTAGCCGAGACAGCTGCTGTCGTCCGGAGCCATCAGGAAGCCACCGCCGATGAGGAACGCGTCGATGGACGTGGTGGGGTCGATGAACGCCGGGTGCATCGCGGCCGCGCGCACCATGTCGAGCGCCTGCTGTCCGTTGCGGCTGAGAGGTGGCCGAGAGAAGAGACCGCCGCTGTCGGCGGTGGCTCCGAGCGCGGGAAGCTCGTGGTCGCCGCCGACCAACGCGTGCGCCGACGCGACACGGCTCGCGAACGGCGCGTTGCGCAGCGCGGCGACCTCCGCACGATCCGCCTGCGTCGAGAAGTGCGAGTCGGAGACGGTCGCACCCGAGGCGATGACGTGCTCGGTGGCATCCTCGGTGAGGATCACGATCTCCCGATAGAACCGCGCGAGCTCCTCGACCTGCGTGACCGTGGAAAATGCGCCGGTCGCGTAGGGGCCAGTGAACGCGAGCGCATTGAGGTCCGCCTGCGAACAGACAGGAGGCGGAGAGGTGCTCGTGGTCCACGCGAGCGCATTTCCCGCAGTGCCCTGGGCAATGCTCAGCCTGCGAAGCGCTTCGAGCGACAGCTCGGAATTGGACTCGGCGTCCTGAGGCCCGACGACCAGCTCCGTGAATTGCGGAAGGTCGAGCGATGGCTGCGCCGCTATCGGATCGTTGCCCGGGCTCTCGACAATCTCGAGAAGTCGCTGCGCAACGCAGACCTCGCGTTCGATCAGGCGAATACTGGCTGCGCAGTCGCCGGACGACGAGCGCACGACCGGCACTGCTGCGGCTTGACAACCGAACTCCAGGAAGCTGGCGAGTCCGCGAGCCGAGCAGAACGACTCACTGCAACACGCGCCGTCGAGGTCGATATCCGCGGAACACGCGGGGCTCAGTCCGCCGTTCGGCGGGGCTTGGAGAGTGATCGAGAGTCTCGCGCGCAGCTCGTCGTACCGAGGATGGTTCACTGACCCGATGTCCAGCGCCGAGTCATCGCCGGCAAGACAGGAGGCCGACGCGAGCAGACAGAACAGGCCGATACACTTCAGTAGAGTTCTCATCGCCATCCCCTCCTACAAGAACATGCACTCCGACCACGTACAGTCGTCGTTGCATCGTCGGTTGGTTCCCTCGGGCCGATCGCAGGTCATGGTGAAGCCCGGGCGGCACTCGCCGTTGGGGACCGTTTGTTGCCACTCGCCCCACGCGCAGGTCGCGCCGCACAAGCGCTGTTGTTCACCGCAGCTCAGCGTCGCCATCGTCTCCACGGCGCCCACCGCGCAGTCGCCTTCGTTCAGGCACGCGCTGCCCGCCGTCCACGTGCCGGAGGTACACGTCTGATTTTGCATGCCGCAGTTGCCGCACGGCGCGAGGCGCGTGGCGCCGGGCATCGTGCAGTCGCAGTCGGTCGGCGCCGAGCACGCGCTCCACGCGCCGTTCGAGCACGTCTCGTTGCCAATCCCGCAGCGCGACGTGCAGGCCCGCGTCCCGGACGTGCCGACGGCCGCGTCACCGTCGTTGCAGTCGATCGACGACAGCACTCCGTCACCGTCCACGTCGGACGGAGCGTCGGGGCCGGGGACATACGCGTCCTCCGCGGGAACGAAGGCGTCGTCCATCACCACCGGTTGGCCGCATCCCGCGGCGACGAGCGCGAAGACCGAGAGGAGAGAGGAAGACAGCCAGCGCGAGCTCGGAGCGATCATCGGATTCGTCCTTTTCTTCGGAGAGCGTTTCTTCGGAGGGACACGCGGAGGGCGAGCGCCGCCGCGAAGAGCGGCCAGGTCCGAGACGGAAGAGACCCGTCATGTGAAGAACCCGGCGCGACCGAGCACGTGGGAACGGGGGCGCGCAGACCAAGACGCCTTCGACTGCGCGGCACACCTCGTCGGTCGCGCACTCGTCCGGAGCCGTGCAAGCGCGGGTGCAGTACGAGCGGGCCTGAGCGGTGAGGCACAAGAGACCCGCGCAGTCGTTGCCTCGCGAGCAAGGCGATCCGAGCGCGCCGCCATCGACACACATGCCCTCTGTGACGCCCGCGATCGCACAGATGCCTTCGCAGCGCTCGCCGTCGACGCAGGAAGGAGCGGATACGCAGGCCCGGCCATCACAGTACTCGTCCGCGGCGCAGACGAGGCCTTCGCAGGGCCGCTCGAACGTGAGCGCGCACGCCCCCGCGACATCGTCGGCGCGAGGCTCCCACGCGCCAGACTGGTAGAGGGGGTGCATCACGGACACCGAAGGGTCGTCTGCCGAGTGCGTCAGGCCGAACAGCGCATGGCCGAGCTCGTGAAGCAGGATCGCGCGCAGATCGAGCTCGCCACCGGCCCAGTCCACCGTGTCGGCGTTGAGGAAGACGTCCGCGTCGAGAACGACGATCGCGTCCGCCCGTTCGTCGTACGTGATCTCCGTATTGGCAGCTTGATCGCGCGCGTAGCCACGCTCCGTCCAGCCGCTGCGCACGACGGCGATCGTCGTCACGCCATCGCCCGAGCTGGCGCGATGATCGGAAGCGCCGAGGAGGATCGTCTCGAACTCCGCGCAGGGCAGATCCCAAGCGTCCGCGGCGGAGACGACCGCCGCTTCGATCTCTCGGACGGTCGGCGACGTCGAGTCGTCCGCGGGGCGCTCGATCGTGAGCTGCACGCGCGTCGATGGCCGCTGGATGGGAACGCTGAGCTCGGCGTCCGTGGCGAGGGTGCGGTACGCGTGCGCCGTACTCGGCGCGACGCTCACTGCACCGACGAGGACGCCGACGGCGAGGAGCGACCTCATCGCCACGTCGCAGAAGTGAGTGGATGGCGCGTCAGGGCAGACGAAGTGCACG
>CAZCVE010000045.1:0-52582 GCA_964502175.1 uncultured Sandaracinaceae bacterium | reverse complement strand
AACGAACGAACGAACGAACGAACGAACGAACGAACGAACGAACGAACGAACGAACGAACACACCCTGTGCCGCTTTCGCGAACACACGCCGCACGCTCACCGCTCCCTGCGCTCCGGGCACACGACCTCGCTCTTGCGATCGTTCGGCCCCCCCGAGTGGCAGGCCCGACGTGGACTCACGTCAGGTGGAAAGGTCGCGGCGTGGCGCGCGCCATGTCAACAAGTTTCTCCGCTCGAGTCTCGCGCGCAGACGATCACGGCAGCTGAACGACGCCTGGCGTGAGCGTGCCCGTCGGGATGCCCGGATCGCTCACCGCGACGCCGACGCCGATGCCCACGCCCGCGCCGATCACGACCGCGCCGATCACGATCCAGAACCACGGCTCGGACGTGACGTCGCCGCCTCCTCGGTCACGACCGCGGCGATCCGGCGCGGTGACCTCGAGCCTGCGCGGCGCGAGCGGGCCTGCGTCTCGCGCGACGACGCGACCGCGCGCGTCGCGACCCTCGACGTAGAGGTCCACCTCGGACGCCTCTCCGAGCGCGGGCAGCACGGCGACGTAGCGCGCGCGCTCGGCGGTGGGCGCGGCCTCGACGCGCTGCCACGACGCGGACGTGTCCGTTCGGTAGAGCAGCGCCACTCGCGTGACGGGCGAGGCGACGGTGATCGCGACCTCCACGCTGACGTCGGCGCGCGCGGCGCGAGGAAGCTCGGTGCGCACGGCGATCTCGGGGTCGATCGCCGCGTCGCGCACGGTGCCGTTGCGCACGCTCTCGACGAAGCGCGACACGCGCGGCGAGCCGCTCGGCTCGCGCACGACGTAGTACGGGTCGAGCTGAAAGAGCTGCCCGAGCGTCTCGCGCGCGGCCTCTTCGCGCTCCATCACGAAGTACGTGAACGCGAGCGTCTCGAGCACCTCGGCGCGGAAGCCCTCGTCGCGCGAGCCCCCACCCCGATCGACCAGCCGCAGCGCGCTCGTGAGCGACTCGACGGCCTCGCCGTACTCGAGCTCGGCGTACTGCGTGCGGCCCGCGTCGAGGAGAGCGCGCGCCTGCGCGTCCGCGCGCTGCGCGTGCGCGGGGAGCGCGACGAGCGACGACGACGCGAAGGCCGCGGCACACACGAGGATCGCGAGTCGCCCCACGCGCTTCAGTCGGTGCGGGACATGCGCGCTTCGTCGCGGAGGATCGTGCGGAGCACGCTCGCTCGCGCGGCGTCGATCTCGAGCTTCGTCGCGAGGTCGGTGTGGGCCTGGTGCTCGGTCTGCTCGACGCTCCCATCGGCCGTGACGATCTGCCACGTCATGACGAGCACGAGCTCACGCAGCGCCGGGTGGGTGAGCCGCGCGACGATGGCGTCGAGGTCGGGCTTGGTGTCGATCTTCGCCACGAGGTGATCGACGGCCGCGTCGTCGAGATCCGCGAGCTGCACGGTGCGCTCGACGAGCTCGCGCTCTTGGTCCGCCACGACGCCATCGGCGTGGACGATCGCGATGCAGGCCTCGATCACCGCGCACTTGGCGTCGCGGAGGCTCTCGGGCGGGAGCGCGCCGAACCATCGACGCAGCTCGGACAGCTGCTGGCTCCCGAGCACCTTCTGCGCGCGGATCGCGGCCGCTTCCGCGTCCGATCCGACCAAGAGACCGGTGGAGAGGATGCCCATCCACCGAGCGACCGAGTCCGCGACCAAGCTCATCATCATGACGTTCGTTCTCCTGAGCGGCGCCGACTCTACCAAAACGAAAGGCCCGCCGTGGAGGCAGGCCGTTCGAGAGATTCCTGGCGCGGGGCGCCTTGCGGCGGGGGAGCGGAGCTCCCCCTGGAGCAGGAGTCGATGGAGGAGCGGAGCGACGACTGAGCGACGGGGAGCTCGAGGGGCCAGAGGCCTCTCGACCCAGAAACTCAGTGCCGGAGAGCTTCGGCGCGGTTGACGATGCGGGGCGTGAGGAAGATCAAGAGCTCGTTGCGCTCGTCACGAACGCGGCGGCGCTGGAAGAGCACGCCGAGGATCGGGATGTCGCCGAAGAACGGGATCTGATCGACCTGGCGACCGGTGTTGCGCGTGTAGATGCCGCCGATGACCGCGGTGTGTCCGTCCTCGATGAGGAGGTCGGTCTCCGCGTTGCGCTTGAGGATCGTCGGGTCACCTCGCGTCGAGGTGCGGTTGAAGTCCGGCTCGTCGCGGGTGACGGCCACGTGCATCGAGACCGAGCCGTCTGCCGTGACGTGCGGGCGCACGCGCAGCTGGAGGATCGCTTCCTGGAAGGCCGTCTGGACGCCCTGCGCGCTGATCTGCGAGTAGGGGATCAAGGTGCCCTGCGCGATCGAGGCCTCGTGGTTGTCGAGCGTGAGGATGCGCGGGCTCGAGATGATGCGGACGACGCCGTTCGCTTCAGCCGCCGAGAGGCGCACGTTGAGGTTCACGTTGCCGCCGAGGGCGCCGAGCGTGAGACCGAGCGCGCCGCCTTGGCCGGTGCCGGTCGCGGCCGGGAGGTTCACCGCGTAGTTCGGCGTGGCGACGTTGCGGGTGAACGGCGACAGACCTGCGGTGGGCGAGTTCTGGTCGTAGTTACCGCCGGCCACGCCGACGTTCGCCGGGAAGATGAGGCCCGTCGGGTTGCCGGTGATCGTGTTCATCGTCACGTCGCCGCCCCACTGGATGCCGACGTCACGGACGTACGTGCTGGTGGCCTCGACGATGCGCGCCTCCACGAGGACCTGCGGGGTCTGCGTGTCGAGCGTGCGGATGAGCTCCTCGATGTCGTCGAGGTTGTCGCCGATGTCGCGGACGATGAGGACGTTCGTGCGCTCGTCGACCGACACGTTGCCGCGCGAAGAGAGCAGCTCCTGCACGCGCTCCTCGAGCTCTCCGGCCGTCGCGTAGCTGACCGGCACGAGGCGCGTCTCGAGCGGCGCGAGATCCTCGAGCTGCTTGCGACGCGAGATCGCGAGCTCACGCTCCTTCTCGAGCGTCTCGAGCGGCGCGACGCGGATGAGGTTGCCGCGGCGGACCATGCCGAGGCCCTTGGCCTGGAGGATGACCTCCAGCGCCTGATCCCACGGCACGTTGCGCATGCGGATCGTGACGTTGCCCGTCACGTCGTCGCTCGTGACGATGTTCACACCACCGACCTCGGCGAGCAGGCGGAGGATGTTGTGGATGTCGGCGTTGTTGAAGTCGAGATCGATGCGGCGACCGCGGTAGCTGCGGCGACCGCGCGCGGCGTCGACCTGCAGCGGCACGTCCGTGAGGAACGCGGCGGCCTCTTCGGAGTCCATGCCCTCGAGCGCCTCCGGGTCGATGCCGTCGCTGCCGGCCATCACGGCGCGGTAGTCGGTCTCGCGGGCGATCGTGCGACCACGCGGGCGGCCGTCTTCGGCAGCGAGCGCGCTCGGCGCGAAGAGCCACACGATGCGGTTGCCCTCGCGGATCGCCGTGCCTTGCGCGCCCTCGGCCCGCTCGACCTCGACGATCGTGCGACCCGCGCTCTGGCGCAGCGCTGCGCCGCGCACGAGCTCACCGCGGAGCGACTCGATCTCGCGCTCGGCGCTCGGGGCGATGCTCGCTCCCGTGATCTCGAGGCGCGCCGGACCGGTCGTGCCGGGGAGGACGCGGAACTCTGCGCCGCGCGAGAGCTCCACGATCACGCGCTCGCGTCCGTCGCGACGCTCGATCGCGAGACCGCGCACCGAGAGCGGCGCCGAGGCGTCCTCGCGGTCCGGGGTCGCGAGGGCCGAGCCGGCGACCGGCACGTCTTCGCCCTCCGCGAGACGGTCGAGGCGCACGACGAGCCGACCGCCGACCATGCTCGCGTGGTACGCGACGGGATGGCGGGTCATGAGCTCGAGGCGCACGCCGTGCGCGATCTCGGCCGTCGTCGAGCGAGCCACGAGCGACGACTCGCCCGTGAGCGTGATCCCGCTCGATGGCATCGTCGCCCCTTCGAGCTCGATCACGACCACGCGCCCTTCGTCGCGGCTGCGCACGGCGTAAGCGGGGGTTCCGAGCGAGCCGCGGATGGTGATCTCCGCGCGATCGTCAGTCCCACGGAGGGTCATGCCCTCCACTCGCGCGCCCGAAGGCGTCGCTCCCGTGGTTTCGGGCTCCGTCTGGGCTGCGGCACGGCCTCCGAGGGCTGCCACGGACCCGACCACCAGGCTGCTCGCCAGCAGGATGACCAGCGACCTCTGCATTGCGTTCTCCTTTGAAGCGGGGGCGGAGACGACTCTCTGGACCACGCTCGACTCCGATTGTCCGGGGGCTCACCGAGGAGGGCAAAAAAACGGCTCTGTTGGTCGGGCGAGGGAGCTCCGCCCCCTCGCGCTCCCCGTCGCTCGATCGTCGAAGACTCCTCTCTCGCTCCTGCTCCAGGGGTCTGCTTCGCAGCCCCCGCCGCAAGGCGCCCCCGCACACGCGCTGCTTTCCGTCGCAGAGAGCCATGCATCGAGGCGTTCTCTTCTGGTACGGTGGGCCCGTCGATGTCCGACGACCGCAACGACCGTCCCAGTGATGCGCCCGCGGATCTCGGGCGGGAGCGCGAAGTCCTCGTTCGCCAGTTCCTGCGCCGGGGCTTCGAGATCACGGAGTCCATGCTCACGGAGAACCAGACGCTCCGTGATCAGATCGAGCGGCTGCGTGACGAGAACGCGCGCCTGCGCGCTCAGGTCGCGTCGGACGACGCCATCCGGGACCTGATCCGCCGCATCGACAGCCTCGAGGTGGAGCGGCGCGAGCTGCTCGCGCGGTCGGACGAGCTGGCCGAGAGCTCGCGCGAGAACGAGCGCAAGAGCACCGAGATCGAGGCGGAGCTCCACGACCTCGCGAACCTCTACATCGCGTCGAGCCACCTCCACTCCACCCTCGCGCTCCGGCGCGTGGTGCGTCACCTCGCCGAGCTGCTCCAGCAGCTGGTCGGCGCGGAGCGCTTCGCGATCTACGTCACCGACGCCGATGGAAAGCGCGCGCGCCCCATCCACTCCGAGGGCCTGGGCGAGCTCGGGCCCATCGAGGTGGGCGACGGCAGCATCGGCCTCGTCATGGCGATGCGCGTGCCCCGGATCGAAGATCAGCCGCACCCCGCCGGCACGCTCGAGACTCCTGTGGCGACCGTGCCCATGCTCGTGCGCGACGTGTGCGTCGGCGCCATCGCCGTGTGCTCGGTGTTCCCGCAGAAGGAGCGCTGGGCGGCCGTGGATCACGAGTTCTTGGGCCTCCTCGGCTCTCACGGCGGCGCGGCACTGATCGCGGCGACGCTCTACGCGGAGCGCTTCGGCGACGCTGCGCCCGATCCGCGACAGGCCCTCGGCCACATCCATGAACAGCTCGCTCGGCAGAGAGACCTCGCCGACGCGAGCTCCGATCCCCCCGGAGCCACGGACCGATGACCGACTTCTCGTGCCTCGTCGTGGAGGACTCGCCGATGATGCGGCAGCTCCTCGTCTTTGCCCTCGCGCGGGTCAAGCGCATCCAGGTCACCGAGGCCGAGGATGGCGTCGACGCCCTCCGCAAGCTCGCGGCGCAGAAGTTCGATCTCATCCTGACCGACATCAACATGCCGGTGATGGACGGCCTCAAGCTCGTGAAGCGCATCCGCGCCGACGCCCAGCACGCGAACACGCCGATCGTCGTGATCACGACCGAAGGCTCGACCGAGGATCGTCAGCGCGCGATGGCGCTCGGGGCCAACGCGTACATCACCAAGCCGATCCAGGCGCCGCAGGTGATCCAGAAGGTCAAGGAGCTGCTGAAGCTTCCTTGAGGGGCCGTGCGGCCCCTCCGCCGCGAGCGGGGCCCCCTCCCGCTCCCCTCGCTGACGCTCGGGCTGCGCGCGGGGCCCCAGCCCCGCTTGCCGGCTTCGCCTGGCTCGCCGCAGCTTGACCTGACGGAGGGTTCGTGGACACCTCCGGCGCTTCGCGCGGCGGGATGTCGCGCGTCTGCGCCTTCGGAGGTCCTCGTGCGCTTGTCTTCCCGGATCCTGTTCCTGTCGTCGCTCGGAGCGCTCGGCTTGTCCGCGTGCGCCGACGGTCGCACCAACGTCGGCAACGACACCGGCATGCGCGACACGGGTCGCACGACCGAGATCGACGCGTTCGAGCCGACGGAGGACGAGGACGCCTTCGTGGCGACGCCCGACGCCGGACGCGACGCGCCGATGACGATCATGATCGACGCGTCGACGGTCTGCGGAAACGGCACGATCGAAGGCACCGAGGAGTGCGAAGGCGCGAACCTCGACGGCGAGACCTGCGTCACGCAGGGCTACCTCTCGGGATCGCTCGGCTGTAACGACGACTGCTCCTTCGACAAGAGCGCGTGCACGGACGACCTCTGCGGCAACGGCCGCATCGACGCCGGCGAGGACTGCGACGGCATGGCCGCGGGCAGCGGCACGTGCGTGAGCGAGGGCTTCGTCTCGGGCGACCTCCGCTGCAACGCCACCTGCACGTACGACACGGCCGGCTGCTCGAGCTGCGGCAACGGCCGCACCGACGGCACCGAAGAGTGCGACGGCATGGACTTCGACGGCGCCACCTGCGTGACCCGCGGCTTCACGGGCGGCTCGCTGACGTGCTCGAGCGCGTGCGCGGTCGTCGAGGCGGGCTGCTTCGACGCCAGCTGCGGCAACGGCACGCGCGAGCCCACCGAAGACTGCGACGCGGCCGATCTCGGCGGTCGCACCTGCATGTCGTACGGCTTCTTCGGCGGCACGCTCAGCTGCAACGCCGTCTCGTGCACGCCGAACCTCGCGCTCTGCAACAACTGCGGCAACGCGATGATCGAGGGCATCGAGCAGTGCGACGGAGCGAACCTCGGCGGCGCCACGTGCGTGAGCCGCGGCTTCACGATGGGCACGCTGACCTGCTCCTCGACGTGCGGCTTCGACACCAGCGCCTGCGCGACCGCGCGCTGCGGCAACGGCATGATCGAGTCGGGCGAGACGTGCGACGACGGCAACGGCACGAACGCCGACGGCTGCACGGGCTGCATGCCCGACACGGGCTACGCGTGCACCGGCATGCCCTCCACCTGCTCGCCGCGCTGCGGCGACGGAATGATCATCGGCGCCGAGCAGTGCGACGGAGCGAACCTCGCGGGTCAGACGTGCCTCACGCAGGGCTTCCCCGGCGGCGGCGCGCTGAGCTGCAGCGCGACGACCTGCCGCTACGTCACGACGGCCTGCGTGGCGACGACGTGCGGCAACGGCTCGATCCAGACCGGTGAAGAGTGCGACGACTCGAACACCGTCGCGAACGACGGCTGCAGCTCGAGCTGTCTCGTCGAGCCGGGCTTCTACCTCCCGGTCCGCCTCCGCAACGGCGACGGCACCAACCACGGCATGCTCGAGGTGCAGTACGCGGGCGCGTGGCGCGACGTCTGCGACGACACGTACGACGCGGCCGCGCAGCAGGCGATGGCGAACGTGGTGTGCCGACAGCTCGGCTTCACGGGCACGGGCCACCAGTGGATCGAGGCGTTCGGCGGCGGCACCGACACGCCCGTGATGGACGACGTCGTCTGCACCGGCACCGAAGGCGACCTCTCTCAGTGCGCGTTCCGCGGCTGGAACGTCGACAACTGCAGCGCCATCGAGGCCGTCGGCATCCGCTGCATGCCTGCGCAGGGGGACGTCCGACTCACGGCGGGCCCGAGCGGCATGGAAGGCCGCCTCCAGGTCTTCAACGCCGGCGCGTGGGGCGAGGTGTGCGACGACCTCTTCGACACGAGCCGCTACGGCGCGACGACGGCCTGCCAGCAGATGGGCTATGGCACGGGCACGTTCCTCGGGACCTACGACGCACCTTCGGCGGTGTTCGCGCTCGACGACGTGGTCTGCGGCGGCACCGAGCGTCGCCTCGAGAACTGCAGCCATCGCGCCTATGGCATGCACAACTGCTTCGCGTCGGAGGGCTCGGGTCTCCGCTGCGCGCCGTACGCCGAGTCGTCGGTGCGGTTCGTCGGCGGCACGACGCGCAACAGCGGTCGAATCGAGGTCCTCCACAACAGCGTCTGGGGCACCGTCTGCGACGACTACCTCACGGCGCCCGACGCGCGACAGACGAACTTCCTCGCCGTGACGTGCCGACAGGCGGGATTCACGGCCGCCGGCAGCGCGCTGCTCTTCGACGCCGTGCCGGACGGCATCGACCCGATCTGGCTCGACGACCTGAGCTGCAGCGGCGCGGAGACCTCGCTCCCGATGTGCATGAACCTCGGGTGGGCGGTCCACAACTGCAGCCACTTCGAGGACATCGGCGCGACCTGCACGCCGTGACGTCGGCCGTCACGTTCGCTCGATCGCGCGGCGCACGAGCCCGCCGATCGAGCCGACGTTGAGCTTGCGCTTGAGCTGCCCGATGTGGCTGCTCACCGTGCTGCGCGAGACCGCGAGCTCGGCGGCGATCTGCGAGGGGGAGCGGGCCTCGGCGAGGAGCTGGAGGATCTGCTCCTCGCGCGACGTGAGCTCCGTCGACGCGTTCGGGCCCACGGGCTCGACCTCGTCGGCCTCGGGATCCCCCGAGACGTAGACGCCTCCGCGCGCCACGACGGCGAGCGCGTCGAGGAGCGTCTCGGGATCGCGCGCCTTGCACACGTAGGCGCGCGCGCCCGCGTCGAGCGCGACCTTCGCGTACTGCGTCTCGGGGTACATCGAGTAGACGACGACGCGCACCTTCGGCGCGAGCTGTCGCAGCCGACCCAGCACCTCGAGGCCGCCGCCGCCAGGCAGCGACAGATCGAGCACGAGGAGATCGACAGGCCTCTCCGCGACGAGCCGGAGCACCTCGCGCGCGCTCTGCACCTCGGCCTCCACGACGAAGCCGCCGGCCTGCTCGAGCAGTCGGCGCACGCCGTGAAGGACGATCCCGTGATCGTCGGCCAAGAGCACTCGCTTCGTCACGTCGCCTCCGTCGCGTGCACCACGTCGTTCGGTGCGTGGATCGGCACGCGCAACACCACGCGCGCGCCCGCGGCTTGTCCGTCCGCACCGACGTGACGGCCGATCACCTCGACCGTCCCGCCGATCGCGAGCGCCCGCTCGCGCATGCCGAGGAGGCCGTGACCGCCGTTCTCCGCAGCCACCCCGCCGATCGCGCCGTCGCCTTCGAAGCCCACGCCGTCGTCCGCGATCTCGAGCACGATCTGCTCGCCCTCGGTGCGGAGAGACACCGCGACGCCGCTCGCCTCCGCGTGCTTGCCCACGTTCGTGAGCGCCTCCTGCAGCACGCGGAAGACGGCGAGGCTCGTCACCGCCGAGGGCGCGACCGCGTCGTCGAGCGAGGAGTCCACGTCGAGGCCCGTCTGCCCCGAGAAGCGCGAGAGCAGCCACTCGCACGCAGGCACGAGACCCTTCTCCTCGAGCGGCTTGGGTCGAAGCGAGCTCACGGTCCACTGCACGGACTCGAGGAGCTCGTCGAGGCGCACGTCGAGCGCGCGGCGCTGCTCCCGCGAGAGGCCGTGTCGGCCGAGCACCGCCACCTCGAGGCGCAGCGCGGTGAGCGACTGACCGAGCTCGTCGTGGAGCTCGTGGGCGAGCCGACGACGCTCGTCCTCGTGAACGTCCTCGAGCCGACGCGCGAGCCGACGCAGGTCCGCGGTGCGCGCGTCGACCTCGCGGCGCAGGCGGTCGTTCCACGCGGCGAGCTCCACCGCCATCGCGCGCTGCTTCTTGCGGTCGCGGAAGATCTGCCACGCGATCAGGTAGACGACGTGCCCGAGGCCGATCGAGAAGACGATCGAGTTCGCGTAGAGGCCGATCGAAGGCAGCGTCTCCGGATCGCTCCAGGCCTCGGGCCTGCGCGAGTACCAGGTGACGAGGTGCGCACCGCCGATCGCGAGCGTCCATGCGACGCGCGCGCCGAACGGCACGAGGAACGCGCTCGCGCCGATCGGCGCGAACACCGCGGGCCAGAAGAACGGATCGTGGGGCAGCGCGCTCGCGTGGAACGAGCCGCCGACCGCGTACGCGACGAACGAGAGCCCGCACCACGCGAGCGCGTGACGCCGGACCGCGCGCACGAAGAGGCCGCCGAGCGAGGCGATCGCGACGAGCACGTTCGTCGTGCGGAGCAGCGCGAAGGCCTCGCGCTGCGAGGCATCGGGCATCAGCACCGCGTCGAGCGGCCAGCTCGCGAGGAGGATCGCGCCTCCGTACACCACCGCCGTGGCCACGGCGTACAGCACGAACCACGGCTGCGCCCAGCGATCGAACTGCGCGCCATCGCGCGCGCGCTCGGCGGCGTCCGGCGCGCGGAGCGCGGCGAGCCTCAGGTAGCGTCGGAGGGCGCGGAGCACGGGATCAGACTGCCACGTCGAAGGCGACGAGCGCGTGCCTCACGCAGCGTTTCGGGCCGATCCGCGCGAATCCGAACTAGTTCGAGGCGCGATTCGAACTCGTGACGCTGCACGCCGCGCGTCGCGCTCGTCATGGTCTCGGGGTGCCCACGCGAAACACCCGGAGGCCCATGTCCCCCTCGAGCCCACGCACCTCGCTCGCGCTCCTCCTCGTCGGCGTGCTCGTGTCGCTCGCCCCCGCGTCGCGCGCGTACGCGCAAGGGAGCCCGTCGGCCACGACGCCCACGACGCCCACGACGCCCACGACGCCCGCGACGGAGGCGGAGCGCGTAGAGGAGGCCCGCGCACACTTTCGCCTGGGGCAGTCGCACTACGATCTCGGCCACTTCGCGGAGGCCGCGACCGAGCTCGAGCGCGCCTACGAGCTCTCCGAGAACGCAGACCTCCTCTACAACCTCTACATCGCGCGCCGCGACGCCGGACAGCTCGAGGCCGCGGCCACCGCGCTCCGCCAGTACCTGACGCTCGGACGCGACATCGAGAACGTGGCGCTCCTGCGACACCGCCTCGCGGCGCTCGAGGCGCAGCTCGCGGGACAAGGCGAGGGCTCCGCGCGACCCGGCCCCGAAGGAACGAGCGCAGACCAGACTGGCACCCAGCCAGAGACTGGCACCCAGCCAGAGACTGGCACCCTCCGCCCCGGCACCGATCAGACTGGCCCCGATCAGACTGGCCCCGATCAGACTGGCACCCATCAGACTGGCACCCATCAGACTGGCACCCTTCCCTCGGATGCCGCCGGCGCTGACGGCCCATCGCCCGACACGACGCCGTCGCCCGTCGGCTATGCGGTGCTGGGAGTCGGCGCGGCAGCGCTGATCGCGGGCGCCATCACCGGCGGCCTCGCGCTCGATCGGTACGGCTCGCTCGAGGCCGAGTGCGGCGTGGATCTCACGTGTCCGCCGAGCGCTGCGGCGCGCCGCGACGAAGGCACGGCGCTCGCGCTCGCCACGGACGGGCTCCTCATCGGTGGCGCCGTGACGGCCGCCGTCGGTGTCGTCCTCTTGCTGGTGCTGACGGACGAGCAGCCGTCGCGCCCACCGCCGCTCGAGGTCGCCTGTGACACCCGCGGCTGCGGCGCCGCGCTGACCCTCTCCTTCTGACTCCGGAGGCCTCGATGCGCGCCATTCCTTCGCTCCCCACCCTGCCTCTCGCTCACGCACCGAGCCTGTCTCGCCTCGCGACCTCTCTCGTGCTCGCGGGCGGCCTCGCAGGCTGCTCGCTCGTCACGCCCTTCGGCACATTCGTGATCGAGGAGCCCGACGCCGCAGTCGGCACAGACGCGAGCATCATCGACGCAGGCTCGTCGGACGCGGGCACAACGGACGCGGGAGGCCGCGACGGCGGTCTCGTCGACGCGGGCACGCCAGACGCACGCACGAGTCATGACGTCGGCACGCCCGACGCCATGGTCGTGGTCGATGCCGCGATGCCGATGGACACCGCGACCGACGACGCGCGCGTCGTCGTCACAGACGATGCGTGGGCGGCCGACGCGGCCGTCGATCCGGACGCGTATGTCTCGCCGCCCGATGCGTACGTCCCGGACGCGTACACGGCGCCCGATGCGTACACGAGCCCTGACGCGTTCACGCCGCCCGACGCGTACGTGCCTCCCGACGCGCACGTCACGCGCCGCCTCACGGTCACGCTGACGAGCGGCTCACCGACGGGCAACACGGTCGAGCTGTGGACGGCGGAGACCAACACGCGACTGCCCGACACCACGCCCTGCACGGCCGCGGGCGACTGCACGTTCGACCTCGATCCCGGCACCGCCGTTCGCATCGTGATCACGCGGGCGGCGCGCTGGCAGGGCGTGACGTCGTGGAGCGTGGCAGGCTGTGCGGGCCCGACGTGCGACGTCGTCGTCACGGCGGACACGACGGTCCGCTTCACGACGGGCGCGCTCGGTCGTGTCGCGTTCCTCACGAGCCGTGTGTTCGGCGGCGCGCTGAGCGGCAGTCCCATGCCCGCGGCCGCCGAGGCCGACATGCTCTGCTCGGACATCGCGTCCACGGCGGGTCTGCCGGGCGCTTACGTCGCGTTCTTCAGCGGCCTCACGCCGGCCGAGAGCTTCGCGACGCGCTTCGCGGGCGCTCGCGGACCTTGGGTGCGTCCCGACGGAACGCCGCTCGCTGCGACGCTCGCGGACTTGCTCGCGGCGCGGCTCCTCAACCCCCTCTCGGTCGACGAGACGGGCACGCGCTACGCGGACACGTCGGGCACCCTGGTGCCGTGGCGGTGGAGCAACACGCGCCTCGATGGATCGGTGTTCTCGACGCTCGCGTCCGAGACGTGCGCGGGCTTCACGAGCACGAGCGGGTTCAGCGCGCTCGGGATCGCCGGCAGCACGGCGAGCGCGGGCGGTGACCGCTGGACGGCGCACACCGGCAACGCGATGAACTGCGCAGGGCCGGCCCAGCTCGGCTGCTTCCAGCTCGACACGACGGGCACGGACGGCCCCGTGATCCCGGGCCCGCGACCCGCGCGCAACGCGACGTTGCTCTTCCTCTCGACCGAGTCGTTCGCCGGCAACGCAGGCCGCGCTGCGATGGACACGCGCTGCGGCGCCGACGCGGTCGCGGCTGGCCTGCCGGGGAGCTACGTCGCGCTCGTGGGCCTCGCAGCATCGAGCGCGTACTCGCGCGTGAGCACGCGCGCGTTCCCGTGGCTGCGCGTCGACGGTCACGTCGCGGTGCGCACGCTGGCGGAGATCGACACGACCTCACCCGTGGTGCTCCGCGCCGACGGCACGCGACCCGCGACGACGGACCTCCGCACGTGGACCGGCACCGGCGTGACGCTCGACGAGCTCAATCCGTCGATGACGTGCACCGACTGGTCGAGCGCGAGCAGCTCACAGCGCGGCGCCTACGGCGACACGACCGGCAACCGCGACTGGTCGGGCGCGAGCGCCGCCTTCTGCAACACGCCCCAGCCCGTCTACTGCATCCGCAACGGCTGATTCGCTCGCAGTGACCGGCCCGAACCGATCTCGTAAGGACGGGGCGTGACGGTCACGATCCGAACGCTGGCACCCGTGGTCCTCGCCGAGGCCACGGGCCCCGTCGATCGCGCGGAGATGCAGCAACTGACGGACGCGATCGACGCGTTCATCGCGCGGCGCGAGCGCTTCCTCGTGGTGGTCGACGTGCTCGACGCCTCCGGCATCAGCGCGGCCGCGCGTCAGGCCGCGGGCCAGCACCGCGCGCGTCACCGCGGCAAGGCCGAGCCGCTCGACATGGGCCTCTTGCTCGCCGTCCGGTCGCCCGTGATCCGCGGCGCGCTCACCGCGATCTCGTGGCTCAGCGGCGAGCTCGACGGCCTCCGCGTGGTCGACAGCCGACGCGAGCTCTCACGCGTCGCGCGCGACGTGCTCGCGAAGGAGCGCGTGCACCCGAGCGACGACCTCGCGTCAGCGCTCCTCGCGCTCGGCCGCTGAGGAGCAAAGCCCCTCCCGCATGGGAGGGGTTGGGGAGGGTCCGCAAAGCCGCGTCACGAAGAAGAGAACGCGGACACGAGAAGGTGATCGCGCGGACCGGGCTCAGTCTCGAGGAGTCCGAAGAAAAAGCGACCGAGAAAGCGATGACACCTCGCGGTCAAAACGAGAATCTTCGGAGCGCTTGAACGCCGCAACGCAGACACGCTGGTTCACCATCGCGTCGTGCCAGTGCGAAGAGCAACGCAGATCCCAGCCTCGCCATGCGCAGGCGCGCGTGACCAGTGAGTCTCACGCTGCAGGTCGCGGAGAGGCGGTAACGAGCTCGAGGTCAATCGCGAGCGTGCTTGGGTGGCTCTCGCGTCCCCTCCCACGGCCCCTCCCGCTGGCGGGCGGGGATTGCTTGCTCGGGCGTTGGCACTTCCGCGTTCTCTTCCGCTTCCGCGTTCTTCCGCTTCCGCGGTCACGTTCGCTTCCGCGTCTCGCTTCCTCCTCCGCCTTCGCTTCTGCGTTCCGCTTCCTCGTGTTGGGCGCGGCCTTGCTGACCCTCCCCAACCCCTCCCGCAGGGAGGGGCTTCTCTTTCTCGTGGTCAGCTCGGTGGGCCGATGCAGACGTTGGCGACGCACTCGGCTTCGCCGCAGCAGTCGTCGGTGCCGCCGCACGTCTCGCCGTCGCGGCGGCACATCTCTTCGGGGGGCGGCGCGCACACGTCGGCGTCGGGATCGCAGATGTCCGAGCAGCACTCGCTCGACGTGCTGCAGCCCACGCCCGTGGGACGGCACGGCTCGGGCGCCCAGTAGGCCGCGATGTTGTGCACGGTGCGGTCTTGGCCGGGGATCCAGTACGGGACGAACGACGGATCGCCGCCCGTCGCGTCGACGTCGATCGCGCCCACCCACAGCTGCCTCAGGTTGCGCGCGCCTGCGCGCTCGTTGCCGTAGTCGCGGCGCGAATAGAACGCGACCCAGTAGTAGCGGTGGCCGTCGTCTTCGTTCGTGACGTACGGCGCGAAGTTGGGGAAGTACGCGCTCGCCGACGTGGGTCCGCCCGCGAAGTTGTCGAGGCGCACGAGGCTCGAGCCGTCGGGGCGCATCGCGTAGAGCGCGCCGGGCGGGACCTCGCCCGTACCCGGCACGAAGCTGAACGCGCGCTGGCCATGCTGGAACACGAGCAACGCATCGTCGGGCGACCACACCGGGTGCGTGTCGCAGGTGCCGCCCTCCGGCGCGCCTGCGAGCGAGGCGCCGTCGTGCAACATCACGGGCGCGCCGAACGTGAGCGGAGTCTCGGTCGCGCGCGGGAGCACGAGGATGTCGCCGTCGACGGGCTGACCATCGCCGGGGGCCACGGCCGCGTTGCCTGCGTACGCGATGCTCGCGCCGTTCGGTGACCACGACGGGAACGACACGCCGCTCGACGGCAGACCGCCGATGCCCGAGTCGGCGCCTGTGTTCGCATCGGCGATCATCATCGCGCCCGCCCAGCCGTCGGCCATGCCCACGAGCAGGTTGCCGGTGGGATCGAAGGTGCCGGTGAGCAGGCGCGTGGCCACGGGCGCGTGCCGCGTGGGCGACGGATCGCCCGCGAGCGAGGTCGTGAGATCGAACTGCATCGCCGCGCCGTCTTCGCGACGACCGAAGAGCCAGCGACCGTCACGCGAGACCGTGTGGCACGCCACGCAGCGGCTGCCGCTCGGGCTCGGCGCGGGCGCGGGCACGGTGACCTCGCGCGTGCCGCCGATCGGATCGATCGTCTCGGTGCGGCCCTGGCTCAGATCCCAGAAGTAGATCTTGCCGAACAGGCTTCCGCGCGCCGTGCGGAACGTGAGCGGCGTGCTGCCCGAGAGCGCGTCACCACCGCCCTCGCGCGGAACGAGACGGTCGACCTCGACGACGATCGGCTCGCCCGCGTCCGACTCCGCGACCGAGTGCCAGCCGTCGCGCCCGAGGAGGAGCGAGTGATCGAACGGCTCGGTCGCCGCGACGTACGACGTCACGCTCGCGTGAGGACGCGTCATGCGCACGCGCACGATCTCGCCCGCTGCTGCCGCGAACGGCGCCCACTGCACGCTCGGCGGCGCCACGTTGAGCGGCATCACCGCGCCCGCGAGCGGATAGAGCACGCTCGGTACGAGCGCGGGGTCGGCGTCGGGCGTCGCGGCGTCGAAGCGCGCCGCGATGTCGGCGGGCACGCCCATCCCGATCTCGGTGCGCGAGACCTCCACCGTGATGGTCGCGTTCGCGTGGTGCACCTCACCGCCGACGGCGAGCGTGACGCTGACGACCGCCGTGCCGCCGACGGTGCCGGGCGATCGGAACGTGTCGGCGTCCATGCGACCGAGCGGACCCGCGCCGAGCACGAAGAGCGCGCCCGGCATCACGCGCTCGACACCGTCGGCCTGCGTGGCCATCACGGTCAGCCGCTGCGTGACCTCGCTCCCGGTGGCGGGCAGCGTGCTCGCCATCGGATCGACGCGGATGCTCACGACGCGCGTCGGATCGGTCGAGGGCGCGTCGCTCGTGCTCGCGTCGCGACCCACCGTGGAGGGTCGGCAGACCCGATCGAGGCACTGCTGACCCCGGGGGCAGTCGCTGGCCGTCGAGCACGTGCGCGAGCTCGGCGCGGCGTCGCATGCGGAGATCCAGGCCGAGATCGACGTGAGGAGCGCGAGCCCCACGAGGATCCCCCGAGGTCCAGAGGCCGTACGCCGCGTCGTCGAGTCGGTCATGTCGGCGTCCATCGCAAGGGCCGTTCCGCGCCGTTCGCGCCCGAGAGCGGTCACGTTCCGTTCGGCTGCCCAGTGCGATAGCGTCGTCCTCAAGGTGCAGCCGGCACACGACCCGACGAGCGAGGACAGGACGAGCGACGACGCGACGGCCGACGAAGACGACGCCGCCCGCGCGATCCCGGACCCGACCGCCGAGTCGATCATGCCGGAGAACCGCGTGCTCGGGCGCTACCGGCTCCGGTACCTGGTCGCCCAAGGCGGCATGGCGTCCGTCTACCTCGCGCAGAACCAGAGCGACGGCGGCTTCGAGCGCTGGGTCGCCGTGAAGGTCGTGCACCCGCACCTCGGCCGCGAGCCTCGCTTCGCCCGGATGCTGCTCGACGAGGCGCGCATCACCGCGCGCATCCAGCACCCGCACGTCTGCGCCGTGCTCGACTTCGGCAAGGAGGGCGACACGCCCTTCTTGGTCATGGAGTACATGCACGGCGAGTCGCTCGCGTCCGTGCTCAAGCGGGCCAAGGACGCGAGCGGCCTTCCTTGGCCGTTCGCGTGTCGCATCGCGCTCGACGTCGCGCGAGGTCTCCACGCGGCGCACGAGCTGCGCGGCGCAGACGGTCGCGGCCTCGGGATCGTGCACCGCGACGTGTCTCCGCAGAACCTCTTCGTCCTCTACGACGGCGTCTCGAAGGTGCTCGACTTCGGCGTCGCCGCGGCGCGCGACAAGCTCGAGAAGACCGGCAGCGGCGAGGTGAAGGGCAAGCTCGCGTACATGTCGCCCGAGCAGCTGCTCGGCCGCACGGTCGATCGACGCACGGACGTGTGGGCGCTCGGCGTGGTGCTGCACGAAGCGCTCACCGGTCGACGCTTGTTCCGCGGCGCGAACGACGGCGAGACCGTGCAGCGCGTGCTGCACGCTGCGATTGATCGCCCGTCTGCGCGCGGCACGAGCGTCAAGATCCCGCGCGCGCTCGACGCGCTCGTGATGCGCTGCCTCGCGCGCGAGGCGACCGAGCGCGTCGCGAGCATGGCCGAGCTCGCCGACGCCCTCGACGACCTGCTCCACGAGCACGCGAGCCGCGGCAGCTCCGACCCGCCTCTCGATGGCCGCTCGCGCTCGACCGGCCCCGCGCGCGCAGGCACGCGCGAGATCTCGGAGTGGATGCGCGAGATCTTCGGCGACCGAAAGGCGATGCGGGAGGCGATGCTCCGCGCACAGGCGCCAGCCGGCATCGTGCCCGAGCTCGAGCTCGAGTCGGCGACCACCGCGGAGCATCCGTCCGCCGAGCGCATCGAGTCGAGCATCGAGAAGCGCGCCGAAGGCTCGCGGTCACGCCCGATGTGGCCGCTGATCGCGCTCGGCTTCGCGCTCACGCTCGCGATCGGCTTCTGGCTCGGCACGCGAGGCCGCGATGGCGAGCAGCCGCTCGACGATGCGTCCACGACCGTCGCGACGACAGGCACCGCGGATCCGCCGATCGTGGAGCCGCCGGACACGACGACGACTGCAGTCACCACGCCCCCGATCACGACGACCACGACGACCACCGCGACTCCCCCCGGCACCACGACCACACCGACGAGCACCGAAGACGACGACGTGGCCCCGACGCGTGATCGCACGCGCGTGCGCACGCCGGCACCTCCGGGTCGCCTCAACTTGCTGGCCGTTCCGTCGGCCGAGGTGTTCCTGCGCGGTCGCTCGCTGGGCGAGACGCCGCTCGTCGGCGTCGAGCTCCCCGCCGGCCGTCACACGCTCGAGCTGCGATCCGATCAAGCGGCCACGCGGCGCGTGGTTGTCACGATTCGTTCGGGCGAGGTCACACGCGAGTCGGTACGATGAGGCCGCGCCCGGTTCGTGTTCGGCGCGCCCGCCTCGCATGACCGACGAAGACGTCCGCACCGTTTCGATGACCCGCGCGCGCGCTGCCGTGCACGCGCTCTACCTCGAGGTCATCGATGGCCCCGACGTGGGCCGCGTGGAGCAGCTCTCGGACGGCGCGGTCTCCCTCGGCACCGCCGCGACGAACGCGATCGTGCTGACCGATCCGACCGTCTCGCGGTTCCACGCCGAGGTCGCGATGCGGCGCGGTCGCATCGTCGTGACCGATCCGGGATCGACGAACGGCACGCGCATCGGGCCCGTGGTGCTGCGCGGCGGATCCGCCGAGCTCGACTCGGGCGGCGTGCTCGTGCTCGGCGACACGCGCGTGCGCATCGACGTCCTCGACGCCGAGAACCCGCGACGCGGACCGATGGGTCTGTCTGCGAGCGACGAGGACGATGACTTCGTCGCGCCGTTCGGCGATCTGTGGAGCACGTCGGCCTCGATGAAGCAGCCGCTCGCGGATCTCGCGCGCGTCGCGCGCACGGACGTGCCGGTGCTCATCCACGGCGAGTCGGGCACGGGCAAGGAGCTCGCGGCGCGCGCGCTCCACGATCGCAGCGCGCGCGCGGAGCGTCCGTTCGTGACCGTGGACTGCGGCGCGATCGCACCTCAGCTCGTCGCGAGCCAGCTCTTCGGCCACGAGCGCGGCGCGTTCACCGGCGCCGATCGACGACGCATCGGCGCGTTCGAGCAAGCGCAGCGCGGCACCGTCTTCCTCGACGAGGTGGGCGAGCTCGGCCCCGATCTCCAGGCGATGTTGCTCGGCGTGCTCGAGCGTCGCCGCTTCAACCGCGTGGGCGGCCACGAGACGGTGTCGGTCGACGTGCGCGTGGTGTCCGCGACGCACCGCGATCTGCGCGCGGCCGTGAACTCGGGGGCGTTCCGCCTCGACCTCTACTACCGCCTCGCGTCGGTGCGCGTGGCCCTGCCGCCGCTGCGCGAGCGCCTCGACGATCTCCAGCCGCTCATCCGCCACTTCTTGAACGAGCAGGCCCCGCGCGGCGGTCAGCCCACCGCGCTCGAGGATCTCTTCGAGCACGAGGATCTCGTCGCGATGGAGCGGCACCCGTGGCCCGGCAACGTGCGCGAGCTGCGCAACGTCGTCGGCGCCGCGATCGCGCTCGGCCGTGCCTCCCCCCTCGAGACGCTCGTGGCCCCGAGCGCCAGCACGGGACAAGGCGCGAGCGGCGGTGACGCAGGCCTCGACGACAGCGCGCTCCTCGCCCTCGACTACAAGGCCGCCAAGCGCGAGATCGTCGAGCGCTTCGAGCGTCGCTACCTCGAACAACTGCTCGCCCGCGTGCAAGGCAACGTGCGCGCGGCCTCCCGCGAGGCGCGCCTCGAGCGCAACCACCTCACCGAGCTCCTGCGCCGCCACCAGCTCCTGCCGAACAAGCCCTGATCGCGGCCACCGCGTGGCTGGATCGAGGATCGGCCGGTGGCTGGGTTCACCCCGCCAGCCGGGGCTGGATCCCTAGAAAACACGGCGAATTCGCGCGGCACGGGGGCTGCTGAAGGTTCGGGCCATGCGGTCCTCTCCTTCGCTCCTCGTCCTCGCCGGCTCGCTGCTCGCCCTGCCCGCGCTCGGCGTCACGCTGCTCGGGTCGCTCGGCTGCACGGGTCGGCTCGACGAGACGCCGTCGCGTCCGCTCGCGCAGCGCACGACGCCCGATCGCGTGCCGCTGCGCCCGCTCACGCCGGCCGAGCTCGATCATGCGCTCGAGGATCTCGTCGGCGACGACACGCACGCGGTGCTGCGCCTCCAGCCCTCGCGCGTGCGGTCGGGCATCGAGACGCTGCCGTCGGACGAGTTCGCGTGGACGGGCGCGCGCTCCGATCTGCTCGTCGACACGATGTACACGATCGCCTCCGGCGCGGTGGAGCGCTCGGACTCGATGCGCGCGTGCGTCGACGCGGGTGAAGCGAGCTGCGTGCGCAGCGAGCTCGGTGGCCTCGCGACGCGCGCGTGGCGCCGCACGCCGACGAGCGACGAGCTCGATCGCTTCGAGGCCGTCGCGAACGCGGTGGCGATGGACTTCGATCGACGCGAGGGCCTCGTGCGCGCGACGCAGGCGATCCTCCTCCACCCCGAGCTCCTCTACCTGACGTCGATCGGCACGACCGATGGCGTGCTCGACGACGCCGAGCTCGCGGCGCGCCTCTCGTTCTTCCTCTGGGCCACCGTGCCCGACGACGCGCTGATGTCGGCCGTGGCGCGCGGCGAGCTCGCGGAGCCCGAAGGCATCGAGCGACAGGCGCGACGCATGCTGCGTGATCCGCGCGCAGGCCGCGCGATGTCGCGCTTCGTCACCGGCTGGCTCGGCGGCTACGACCTCGGCGTGCTCCCGCGCACCGACGACGCGTGGGGCGGCGAGCTCGTCACCGACATGGTCGGTGAGACCGAGCACTTCGTCGTCGGCTGGTTCCAGGGCGACGCGCGCGCGCTCTCGGAGCTCTTCGACACGGATCACACGTACGTCACGCCGCGCCTCGCGGACTTCTACGGCCTCTCGATCCCCGAGGGCACCGAGACGACCGATGGCTTCGCGCACGTCAGCACCCGCGGCACGACCCGACGCGGCATCCTCACGCAGGGCAGCTTCCTCGCGTCGCACGCGATCGCGGGCGGGAGCTCGCCCACGCTGCGCGGGCGCTGGTTCATCGAGCGCGTGATGTGTCAGTCGATCGACGGACCGCCGGTCACCGCGCTCCGTGACGCGCCGCCGTTCACCGCGGACATGACGACGCGCGAGTGGCACGAGGCGATCTGGAGCACCGAGGGCTGCAATACCTGTCACCGCCGCCTCGAGCCGCCGGGCTTCGCGTTCGAGGGCTTCGATCAGGTGGGCCGCGCGCGCACCTTGGATCGCGGCGAGCGCGTGCAGACGCACACGACGCTCACCAGCGACACCGACCTCGATGGTCCGTACGACGGGCCGGAAGACTTCTCCGAGGCGGTGGGCACGAGCCTCGTCGCGCGCGACTGCTTCACGCGAGCGTGGGTGCAGTCCGCCGTCGGCCGCCCCGTCTCGAACGCCGATCGCCGCTTGCTGCACGACGTCGCGACCGCGCTCGAGACCGACGTGCACGAGGCGGTCATCCAGCTCGTCACCTCCGAGACCTTCCGCCGCACCCGCGCGCCCGACAGCACCGACACCACCACCGCCACGACCGAGACCATGGGAGACGACCGATGACCCGTCGATCACGACGCCTGTTCCTCACCGGCCTCGGCGGCGCGACGCTCGCCCTGCCCTTCCTCCCTTCGTTCGGTGGCGACTCGGGCCACGGCGTCATGTCCGAGCTCGCGGGCGGAAGGGCGCGCGCAGACGACGCGGCGCCCAAGCGCATCGTGTTCTGGTTCGCGCCGTGGGGCGCGACGCCCGACGCGTACGAGCCGATCGGTCGCGGCGATGGCGGCGCCTACGAGCTCAACCGCGTGATGCGTCCGCTCGACGAGTTCCGCGACCGCATGACGGTGCTCAGCGGCGTCAACATGTGGAGCGTCTACGAGCAGGAAGGACGCCAGGGCAACCACGAGATCGGCAGCTCGAACGCGATGACCGCGGCGGGCCGACAGCACGTGTTCCCGTGGGGCCCCGACACGCCGGTCTCGGCGCCGATGGGACCGAGCATCGACCAGGTGATCGCGAACCGCCTCGCGCCGCCCACGCGCTTCCGCACGCTCTCGATCGGCGACGGCTCCGATCACTACGACCAGTTCCTCCGCACCGAGGACGGCCAGGACGTGCCGCTCATGACGTGGCCCGGCGACGTCTACGATCGCTGCTTCGCCGACTTCCGCGGCGACGAGACGGCGCGCGAGCGCACGCTGCGCAGCCGACGCTCGGTGCTCGACGCGGTGATGCCGAGCTACCGGCACCTCTCGTCGCGTCTGAACGCGGAAGATCGCGCGACGCTCGATCAGCACCTCACCTCGCTCGACGAGCTGAAGCGCCGCCTCGACACGCCGGCCGCGTGCGTGGCGCCCTCGGATCCCCTGCGCACGAGCTGGGACGGCGCGAACGTCGTCTACCCCGACGCTCAGGGCCCGTACGTTCCGCTGTTCGATCTCGCCGCGCGCGCGCTGCTCTGTGATCTCACGCGCGTGATGACGGTGCGATTCGCGGGCACGCGCGCGCAGGTGCCGTCGGTCGTGTCGCGCTACGCGGAGATCAACCCGCCGAACAACATCGGCGACGCGCACAGCTTCTCGCACGCGCACTGGGCCGAGACGCAGAACATCGAGGTCTGGAAGGAGCTCCAGACGTGGCGCAACACGATGCTGCGCGACTTCCTCCGCACCCTCGACTCCGTGCGCGACGTCGATGGCCGCACCGTGCTCGACAACACCGTCGTGGTGCACGTGAGCGAGATCATGACGGGCCTCCACGAGGGCATGCCGCTCCAGCCGTGGGGCTACGCGAACCTCGAGTCCATGCCGCCCGCGCGTCCCAAGGGCATGCCGTACTTCTTCGTCGGCGGCTGCGGCGGCGCGCTGCGCACCGGCGGCTACCACGACTTCTCGGGCTCGAGCCCGTACCAAGAGGGCCTCGGCAAGTACTCACACGGGGAGCTCTTCCTCACGATGGCGCGCGCGATGGGCGTCGGCAGCGAGCAGCTCCCGTACTTCGGCACCCGCGACACGTGCACCCGCACGATCGACGAGATCCTCGTCTGACGTCGCGGCGCATGAGAGCGCTTCTGGGTTGATCGGCTCGGAACGGCTCTCCTATCCTCGATGTGTTGCTTGCTCTTCGTTCGCCTCGCTGGTCTCGGGTCGGGTCGTCGCGTGACACCGTGAGCTCGCCGCGTCGGCGCGCGCTGGCGCTCTCATTGGGTCTCTCGCTGGCGCTCGTGGGGATGGGCGCGGGCGTGGCCGAGGCGCAGGCCCCGTCGGCGTACGAGCGCGCGATCGCGGCCTACCTCGAGGCGGACTTCGAGCTCTCGCGCGGAGGCGCCGAAGAGGCGCTCGAAGATCCGACGACGAGCGTCGCGGATCTCTCGCGCGCCCACCTCCTGCTCGCGCTGCTCGCGCACGTCGAGCAGGCGGATCGCACGGTGATCGAGTCGCAGATCGAGGACGCCGTCGCCCTCGACGCGACCGTCGAGGCGCCCGAAGGATCACCCCGCGCGTTCGCAGACCGACTGACCGCGGCGCGCGCGCGCGCCGCCGAGACGCCCACGCACCTGCGCATCGAGCGCGAGGCCTCGGGAGGCGCGCGCGCTTCGGTGACGGGCATTCCCGCGCGACTGGTTCATCACGTGGGCCTCACGTGCGGCGGCGTCGGCGCGCGCTCGGCGGCCGGCGGGCTCGAGGTGAGCCTCGATCGCATCGAGGGCACCTGTCAGGCCGAGATCGTCGACGCGAGAGGGCGCGTGCTCGATCGCGCGACGCGTGAGCTGCTCGTCGTCACGCAGGGCGGACCGACGACGCAGGGCTCCGACGACACGCCGTGGATCGTGCTCGGCGTCGTCGGCGCGGTGCTCGTCGTCGGCGGCGCGATCACGCTCGGCATCGTGCTCGGCGCGCCCAGCCAGAGCACCCTCGGTACACCGACGGTCCCGGAGTGGTCGCGATGACGAGATCCACGCGCGCCCTTCCGCTCGCGCTCGCGGCGCTCTCGCTCGCGGCGTGCGGGTCGCGCGCGATCCCGATCGAGATCGACTTCACGCCCGACGCGCTCGCAGACGACGCGACGGCGCTCGAGCTCTTCGTCGTGGATCGATGCAGCGACGTCACGCGCGGCGAGCTGCCCGCCAGCCCTCGCGCGAGCCTCGCGTTCCGGCGCGACGAGACACCGAGCGCCCTTCCCGAGGTGCTGCCCGAGCGCTTCGGCGTCGCGGTGATCGCGCGAGGCGATGGCTGCGGCGTGATCGGCGCGGGGTGTGTGGACGCGAGCCGCGACGTCGCGTCTCTGCGGATCGAGGTCACGGCGGTCACGAGCGACGTCCGCTGCGTCGCGGGCGAGGCGTGCGACGACGGCCTCTGCGTCACGGGCGCGGTCGACGCGGGCACCGACGCCACGAGCCACGACGCGTTCGCTGCGGGCGATGTCCCCGACGCCTCGCGCGACGCTGGTGTCGAGCCTTCGGATGCGTTCGCGCCCGAGCTCGCCTGCGACTGCGCGGACGATGACTCCGACGGCACGGTCGACGAGGGGTGTACGTCCGAGGTGCTCTGGCAGACGCCCATCGACTCGATCGGCAGGCAGGCCCTTCGCGGCGCTGCCCGTGGCGGAGACGGGCGCGTCTACGTCAACGGTTGGATGGACACGCTCGGCATGGACGCGACGCTGTGCGGACGCGGGCCCTTCCGCGCCAGCGGGCCGGAGGGGCCGAGCTACACGCTCGGCTTGGACGCGACGACCGGGGCGTGCATGTCCGTCCTGGAGCGCGTCGTCGGCAGCGCGGCGCCGCCCTCACCGTTCGCGTTTCCGCAGCCCGGGCGTCGCGGTGTGTGGCTCTTCGCCCAGACGGAGATCGTCGAGCTCGTCGGCACGAACGTGGTCGCGAACATGACTCTGAACGACAGCGCGTCGTTCAACGTCGGCGACGTCCTGCCCCGGCCCGGCCCGAGCGACGATCTGCTCGTGCACTACTGGGCGAACCCAGCGATCGCGCCCCAGCTGCTCGGCATGAACGTCGGCATGCTCGGCAGCGATCCGATCGCCCTGATCGCTGGCGGGTCGGTGGGGAGCACACACGTCCCGCGCGACACCTCGATCGGCTGGCTCGGCGAGGATCGATTCTTCGTGGTGGGTCCGAGCGCCGCCGCGCCGGGCTTCCCATGTAGCAACGCGGCGGACCACGCGACCACGGGTCCGCTGCGCGTCGAGGTTCGCTACGCCGAGATGATGGATTGGTGTGAGCGAGCCATCGGGCTGCCGACCGATCCGTCCGGCGCGCGGGAGCGTGTGTCGGTCGCCGCGGGCGATCGCGTGTGGAGCCTCTTCCTGTTCGACGATCACTACGTCGTGACGGTCGCCGACCTCTCGACCGACACGGTGGCGGAGCTGACGATCGAGGACGCGCCGCTGGGCAGCGAGGCGGACACCATCACGCACCTCGCGCCGCTGAGCGGCGGAGATGTCGCGGTGGGAGGCGGACGCGCGCGCGTCGTCGGCGGCATGCGCGACCTCGAGGGCTTCGTCGCCCGATTCGGCTTCGAGGGCGGCGCCATCGTCGAGCGGACACGTCGCACGGTCGGCAACGGCGTCGTCGGTCTGGGGGTCGCGCCCGACCGCGACGTGGTCTACGTCACCTCGCACGTCTCCCGCCCCGAAGCGCTGTGCGCCGGCGCCGTCTTCACGCCGGACGTCACAGCAGCGATCGTCAGCGCCATCGATCTCGACGTGCGGTGAGCGTCAGCCTGGCTCGCGAGGCCGATCGATCACTTTGCCGAGCGAGGTGCGGATCGCGGCGTCGAACGCCTCGCGCAGCTTGTCGTCGGTCATGTTCTCGAGCGGCACCGCGAGCACGTCGGGGAGCTTCTCGAGCGGAACCACGATCCGCTCCACGCGCGGCGGCGGGACGATGCGCTCGGGGAGGCGCCCCGCGCGCACGCGCATCGACGTGAGGTTCGCGCGCGGCGCGCCACGGCGGAGCTTCTCGAGGATCTCCGTCGACCTCAGCGAGACCTCCTGCGCCCACGCCGATGTCGTCGCGGCCACCTGCAGCACGCCCTTGTGGAGCGACGTGGGGCGCGCGTTCTTCACCATGCGGTGCGGGAGCGCGCGCTCCCAGATCACCATCACGCGAAAGAGGATCGCGTCGTCGGGCTCGTTCTTCAGCACGCGCGCGACGAGATCACCGACCGCCGCGAGGCCGCGTCCACGGCGCCCCTTCTTCGAGTTGGTGCGCCGGTGCACGGCCGCGATGTTCGCGGGCGCCGCGCGACGATCACGCCACACCGTGGGGTCGTTCCAGTTCGGAAGATCCCGTCGCTCGCGCGGCTCGTCGCTCATTCTCTCCGCACCTTGCGGCTCATGAGCTTCGCGAGCGCCTCGTGCGGGCTCGTCTTGGCCTCGAGCAGATCGGCCATCGTCTCCGCGATCGGCACGTCGATGCCCTTGCGCGACGCGTGCTGCTGGATGCGCCGCGCGATCACCACGCCCTCGACGTACGCGTTGGCCTCCTTCGCCGCAGCGTCGAGCGAGAGCCCGCGCGCGACCGCACGGCCGAGGCGCACCTCGGGGCGCTCGTCGCCCGCCACCGCCGAGAGCAGATCACCAAAGCCCGCCATGCCCGCGTACGTGCGCTCTTCGCCGCCGAGCGAGACACCGACACGACCTGCCTCCGCCATGCCGCGCGTCATCAGCACGGCCTGCGTGCTCGGGCCGAAGCCCATCTCCACCGCGTAGCCGAGCGCGAGCGCGAGCAGGCCGACCATCGCGCTGCTCGTCTCGCAGCCGACGAGATCTTCGGTCTGGTAGAGACGCAGCGCGGGGCTCGCGATCGCCGCGCGCACGGCGTCGGCCACCTCGGGGAACTCGCTGCCGATGATGCCGCCGCCCGGCTGTCCTTCGGCGAGACACGCGGCCGAGAGCGGCCCGGCGAGACAGCCGATGCGCCGCACCGGGGTCAGGCGCCGGAACACGTGGCTCACCGGCTCGAGCCCCTCACCGACGAGGCCGCGGCTCACGTGCACCACGTAGTGCCGGCCATCGAGGTGTCGACCGAGCGAGGTGGCGACCTCTTCGACGTGCACCGACGGAGACGCGACGAAGATGATCTCCGAGTCCGCGAGCTGCGAAGGATCGGACACCACCTCGAGCCGCTCGGGCCTCGTCCCTTCGGCGAAGGGATCGCGCCGCGAGTGGAGCTTCACGACGTGCCCCGCGCGCACGCTCGCCCGCGCGAGCGCCACACCGAACCCACCGCCGCCGTACACACCGACTCTCATCGAGGTCATCCGAGCCTCGCGATCTCGCGCGCCATGGGCAGGTGCTCTGCGTCCGCGATGCGCTCGGCGTACGCGTTGAGTCGGTTCTGGTAGTAGAGGCAGAGCGTCGGATCCTCGATGACGATCATGCCGTCCTGCTCGGTGAGGATCGTCTTTCGGTGGTAGCCGACGAAGGCCTTCATCACGCGGTCGACGAGCGCGCTCGGCTCCCACGTGCGCGCGCGCTCGGAGAGGTGCACCTCGCCGCGATCGGCCATCGCGCGCAGGCGATCGAGCACGACGCCGAGCTCGCGGTGGAGCTCCTCGCGGCGCATGCCGATCTCGCCGCGGTGGCGCAGGCGTCCGAAGAGATCGACGCCCGGCGTCTCCTTCACCAGCCGACGGAAGAGCACGTGCGACACGATCTGCGTCGCCATCAGCACCGTGTCGGTCTCGTACGCGCGCGCGATCACCTGACCGAGCTCGCGCGTGTAGGCAGCGTCGCGCCGCGGATCGAGGCACGCCGCGCCGCGCTTCATCACGTAGCTGCCCGCATCGATCGTGCGGCCGTCCACCGACTGGCTGCGGCCGTCGCCGTCGACGACGTTGCCGAACGGATCGATGGGCTTTCCGAAGCGGATCACGCACGCGCTCTCGACCCCCGCGAGCTTGCGGAAGAACGCGACCCAGCGATCGATCTGCGAGAACTCGTCGTCGTCGATGATGTAGCGGGCGCGGCCCGACTCCTTGAGCCAGTCCTCGACCAGCGTCTCGGCCTCGAGCACGAGGCCGTAGTTGATCGTCGTGGGCACGAAGAACACGGGGCGGTGGAGGCCGCGCGTGCGGTTGCGCGCGAAGGCCTCGACCGCCGTGCCCGCGAGGCCGAGCTTGAGCTTCTTCTCCACCATGCCCGAGCGGCTGCGCGTGCCACCGGGGAAGAAGAGCGAGTGGTAGCCGCGCTCGATCATCACCGACGAGTACGTCTTGAGCGCGTCCTTGTAGAGCACCGCGCGGATGCGCCGATCGACGCGGTACGCGCCGAGGTTGTGCATGAAGAAGCTGACGATCGGGTTCGTGAAGAGGTTCTTCCCCGCGCCGTACACGACCGGCGGCAGGTTCTCGCGCATGAGCGCGTAGCCGAGCGCGACCGAGTCGAGGTTCGAGCTGTGCGTCGGGACGAACACGAGCGTGCCGCGCTTGCCGAGCTCGCGGAGCTGATCGGTCGAGCCCTCCACGGCGAGCAGATCGTCGACGGGCGCGTGCCCCGAGCCGAGGTGCAGGAGATCGTCGGGCAGCGCGCCCGGCTTCATCACGCCCGTGAGCATGTGCGGCACGGCGCGGGTCGCGAACGAGTAGATGCGCGGGTCGAAGTTGCCCGCGATGTCTTTGGCCATGCGCTCCGAGATCGTGCGGAACAGATCGCGCCGCTCGTGCTCGCTCATCTTGCTGATCTTGCGGATCGAGCCCTTCCAGAAGCCGAGCGACTCGCGCGCCTCGTCGTCGCGCTGCGCCTCGAGGCGGCGGATCTCCTCGTACGCGACCTCGTTGAGCACGTAGTCGAGCGCGAGCTTCTCCTCGACGCAGCGCTCCTCCATGCGCCTCACGACCTCGCGCACGATGTCGTCGCGCTCACCGTTGAACGCGAAGATCGGCGGATCTTCGGGACGCGGGACGAAGGGCCGCAGGCGCGGCAAGCGCATGGGCTTGGTGAGGAGGCGCTTCAGGGCGCGGGAGGGCGTCTGCATGGGAGGCGCGATGATAGCGTCGCCGCACATCGTTCGTGCGCGCGTGATCGCTCTTCGTCTGCCTCCCGAGGAACGGAGGTCGCGATCGAACCGTCAGGGCGCCGGAGCGGTGACGTCGATGCGATACAGGCGGCGCTCCGTCATCTGGACGAAGTAGACGCGGCCATCGAGCACGGTCAGGCCACCCAGGCCCGGGCCGGTGCCCGTGTCGATGGTCCGGATCGGCACGCCGTCGAGCCCGAGCAGCGTCACGTTGCCGGTCGCGTGGTCGGCGACGACCAGCGTCTCGTCATCGAGGAGCGCGAGCCCGCTCGGCTGGGGCGTCCCGCCGCCCCACGCGGCGCCGAGCTCTGTCGCGTCCGCGACGACCTCGTAGGCGGCGTTCTCCATGATCGCGGAGGGAATGCCTTCGTAGGTGGAGAATCGCCCACCCTCGGTGACCGGCGAGGCGATGTCGACGCGCAGCACGCGGCCGTTGCCCGTGTCGGCGATGAAGAGGTTCGAGCCGCGGATCACCATGTTCGACGGGACGTACGGGAGGCGACGGAGGCCGTCGCCGTCACCGAGGACGTAGCGGGTCACGATGCCGTCGGTGTGGTCGTAGTGCCCCACGTGGTGCGGCGCCGCGAAGTCGTAGCGATCGAGCGTTCCCTCGTCGCCGTTGAAGGTCCAGTAGACGTTGTCGCGCTCGTACGCGATGCCCATGCAGTACTGAGTCGCGTGCAGCATGTCGAGGTGTGAGCCGTTCGACCACGCGAAGTCGCCGTTGGCGCCGTTGTAGATCGTCGAGTCCGCGGTCCAGAGCGAGGGACCGATGAACGCGCCACCGTCGGTGTTGTTGCCCGTCGCGTGCTCGTGGCAGGTCGCGAACGTGTTCGTGTAGTACAGCGTCTCGGTGACCCCCGCCTCCGACCCACCGGGGTCCGTCGGCTCGAAAGGCAGGCGTGGGTTGCCGAAGGCGATCGAGCTCGGGCGCCGCATGAAGTGCCACGAGTTGGCGTCCACCACGAGCCACGCGCGAGCGTTCTCTTCGGTCGCCGGCTCCATGAAGGTGGGGTCGAGCACCGCGACGGTGCTTCCCTGGAGGCTCACGCAGTCGTTGGGCCCACCGGCCTCGAGGCCTCGCGTGTCGCACTCCGACTCGTCGTCGAAGTTGGGGTCGCGCTCCATGCGCTGGACCACCCAGATCTCGCCGTCGGGATGTGCGGTGACGTCGACCGGCAACCACTCGCGCGTCACGCCGCGCTCGGCGAAGGACACGGCGTCGTAGACGGGGACGAACGTGACGGGCGCTCCGTCGCGGAGCATCCTCGGGGGTTCGACAGGCGGCATCATCATCGTCGGCTCGGCGCATCCGGCCAGACCCACGCAGAGCAAGGACGAGCTGACGCCGAGGGCGTGCGTGACGGGCGAGTTCATGCCGTTCACTAGCTCGTTCGGAGAACGGCGCCATCCGACGCGCCTCGCGGCCCATCGGCGCGCCGCCGCGGACCCTCTCTCGGGGGTCGCGTGAGCGCGATCAGCGCCGCCGACGACGCGTGATCGCGACGGTGGCGAGACCCACCAGGCCCGTGCCGATGGCGCGCCAGCCCACGCCCATCCAGTCGTGCCACGCCTCGACCTCGAGGTAGCGGCGATCGCTCTCGGCCGCGTCGTAGCCCGGCTCACCCACGTGCGCGGAGACCTCGGACCAGCGCTCGCGTGCTTCTTCGCGATGGAGGTAGCCGTATCCCAGCGCCACGACGCCGATCGGGAGCGTGAAGCTCGCGAGGATCGCGAGGGAGATCCACCACGCGGGCGGACGCTGCGTCGGCGTCGGGCTGGTGGGCGTGCTCACGTCGGCGCGCGTCGCGCGAAGAGCTCGACGAGCGGCGCGTGCACGAGCCCGTTGCTCGCGATCGCGCCGCGCCCTCGCAGCGTCTCCGCTCCGTCCATGTCGGTGAACCTGCCGCCTGCCTCGCGCACGAGGATCGCCGCGGGCGCGACGTCCCAGATCGTGATCGCGGGATCGATCACCGCGTCGACGCGGCCTTGGAGCAAGCGCCGGTAGCCATCGAAGTCGGTGAGGCCGCGCTGCGAGTGCGTGCGCGTGCCGAGCGCGAGGAACGCGTCGGTCGATCGATCGGTGTGGAACTGCGCGATCGCGCCGTGCGAGATCGACGCATCGTCGAGCGCGCCCACCTGCGACACGCGCAGCGGCCGCCCGTTCGCGTGCGCGCCCTGCCCCGCGACGGCGACGTAGAGGTCTTGCTCCGCAGGCAGGTACGCGATGCCGATCACGGGCACGTCGTCCTCGAGCAGCGCGAGCAGCACCGACCAGGTCGAGAGCCCACGCATGAACGCGCGCGTGCCGTCGATCGGATCGAGCACGAACGAGAGGTGCGCATCGCTCCCCGCGCGCGAGCCGGTCTCTTCACCCAGGAACCCGCACGTCGGAAACGCGCGCCTCAGGTGCTCAGAGAGGCGCTCCTCCACGCGCCGATCGGCGGCGGTGACGGGCGATCGATCGGGCTTGATCGCGACGGTCGCGCGACCCTCCTCGAACATGCGCCGCGCCTCGTCACCGGCGGCGAGCACCTCCTCGATCAAGCGATCGAGCGCGTTGCGTCCACCGATGCGATCGAGATCGAAAGGTCGCGTCACCCGAGGTTCGTAGCCCGATGGTCCGCGATCGTCATGCTCATCGTCGGTAGGGCGGGGGCTCGTCCCCCGCCGCGCAGAGAGGTGAGGATCGAGATCAGCATCCTCGTCAGGGCGTGAGCGTCGCGAACCCAGTCCGGTCGAGGCCCGAGTCGAGGAGCCCGAAGGGCTTGCGCCGCGGAGCGACGCTCTACTGCCCCTGGCTTCAGCCAGTGGGCACAACGGCGCGAACACGCCACCCCGGGGTGCAATCCCGGGGCAGTGAGAGGGCTCGGTTCTTCGTGGCAAGCCCGACGAGCGGGCTTGGTCGCTGCTCAATGGCTTCGCGTTCGTCGCCTCGATCGCTCGCGCGACGACGAACGCGCCGTGGCGCGCTCATCGGGATGCGGCGCGAGCGGGGCTTCGTCGGGGCGATCGGCCGCGGTGACCGCGCGCGGGGCTGCGACGTCTCCGCGGCGCGCGGCGCGCTGGCCGAGGCGCTCGACGTACGCGGGGCCGCCGTCGAAGAGCGTGCTCGGGTCGACCGCGTGGCCGTTCTGCCAGAGCTCGAAGTGCACGTGCGGTCCGTGCGTGATGCCGGTCGTGCCGACCAACGCGATGCGCTCGCCGCGACGCACGCGGTAGCCGGGCTGCACCGTCGTTCGCGCGTTGTGCGCGTAGAGCGTCATCCATCCGTTCCTGTGCACGATCATCACGAGGTTGCCGTAGCCGCGGATCCCGTTGTCGCTGTACGCGACGATGCCGTCGGCCGCGGCGCGCACGACCGTGCCGACGGGCGCGGAGATGTCGACGCCGCGGTGGATCAGATCAGGACGCGTCGTTCGCACGTAGCCGAAGCCACGCACCCAGCGGCCCGCGTCGATCGGCCAGAGCAACCGCTCGGGCGTGCGGCCTCGCGCGGCGCGGGTCCACGTCTCGTCGGGGCGCCCGTGCAGCAAGCGCGAGCCGCACTCGCGCGTGCCGAGGCCGAGCGCTTCGGCGCGCTCCATCGACATGCCGCGCGGCGCAGGAACACGACGCGGTCCGTCGCTCCAACGAAACGTCCGTCGCGGACGTCGCTCGGTCGCGCCGACCGCTGCGTCGTCGCCCTCGTCTTCGTGCGCCGCGACGAGATCGCCCTCGTCCTCCGAGTGCACGCCTTCCGAGTGGAGGGGATCACGCGCCGCGCCGCCGCGCACGATCGCATCCTCGCTCGCTGCCGGCGCGTCGGCCGGCGGCGCAGGGTGCTCGTCGATCGGCGACGGATCGGCGCTCACGCGCGAATCGCCGGAGACGAGGAGCATCGCGAGCACGAGGGCGACGAAGAGACGAATCGGGCTCATGCCCCGACGTGTCCGGGACCCGCGCGCTCACGTCAACAAAGCCGCCACGTCGTGAAGTGCTTCATGAAGTCAGGAAGTCGGGGGAGCGTAGTCTCGCGTCGATGAACGACGCGATCGACTCGCTGCGGCGCAGCTGGAACCACGCCACGCGCAACCACAACGCGCACAAGGGCGATCAAGCGAAGCTCCTCCGCGATGGGCAGGAGCTGCTGTTCGACGAAGAGCTCGCGCTGCTCGGTGACCTCACGGGCAAGCGCGTGGTGCACCTCCAGTGCAACGCGGGACAAGACACGCTCTGCCTCGCGCGGCGCGGCGCGATCGTCACGGGCGTCGACCTCTCGGATGAAGCGATCACCTTCGCGAGGCAGCTCTCGATCGACAGCGGCATCGACGCACGCTTCGCCCAAGCCGAGGTGTGCGGCTGGCTCGAGAGCACGGACGAGCGCTTCGAGATCGCGTTCACGAGCTACGGCACGACGGGCTGGCTGCCGGATCTCGATCGCTGGGCGCGCGGGATCGCGCGCGTGCTCGAGCCGGGCGGCACGCTCGTGTACGTCGAGTTCCACCCGCTCCGCTGGTCCTTCGACGACACGCTCGGCCTCACGAAGGACGACTACTTCGAGACGCGCGCGTTCACCGATCCGGTCGGCGACTACGTGCTCGAGTCAGGCGAGGCGCTCGGCGTGATCGACGCGAAGGAGAGCGTGCCGAACGAGATCCCCGCGACCTCGTGGCAGCACGGCCTCGGGCAGATCGTGACGGCGATCGCGCAGGCCGGCCTCGTGCTCGATCGCCTCGACGAGTGGCCGCACTCGAACGGCTCGCGCCCCGCGGCGTGCATGGTCCTCGGCGACGACCGCCGCTACCGCTTCCCCGAGGGCACGCCGCGCCTCCCGCTCATGTTCGGCATCCGCGCGAGCAAGCCCGCGTGAGCCCTTGCCGTCGGGCGAGAGAGCCCCTACGCACGCGCTCGTGATTCGACGGATCCCCAGCGTGCGACGGACGCTCGTGCTCGACGCGATCGCCGAGCTCTCGCCGTCCGTGCGGAGCTTCGTGCTGAAGAGCGCAGACGGGGCGCCGATCGACTACCTCGCGGGGCAGTGGATGAAGCTCTACCTGCCGGGCGCGCTCGAGCGCGACTACTCGATCGCGTCCGCGCCCGTGACGCTCGGTGAGCCGGGCTCCGATCGCTTCGAGCTCGCGATCACGCGCGTGGAGGGCGGCGCGGGATCGGCCGCGCTGTTCGCGCTCGCGCCCGGCGCCACGCTCGACGCGCTCGGGCCCAACGGTCTCTTCGTGCGCGAGGACCGACACCGCGACGTGCCCGCCGTGTACGTCGCGACCGGCACGGGCCTCGCCCCGATCCGCGCGATGCTCCACGAAGAGCTGAGGCGCGACGAGACGACCGCGCAGGTGCTCGTGTTCGGCTGCCGCACCGAGGCGGACCTCCTCTACCGTGAAGAGCTCGAGGCCCTCGCGGCGAAGCACCCACGCTTTCGCTACGTGCCGACGCTCTCGCGCGGCAGCGACGCGTGGACGCACGGACGCGGGTACGTGCAGCAGCACCTCCCTGCGATCCTCGGCGCGCTCGGCCCCGCGCACCTCTACGTCTGCGGGCTCACCAAGATGATCGACGACGTCCGACGCGTGCTGAAAGAGACGCTCGGCGTGGATCGACGCTCCGTCCACACCGAGCGCTACGACTGAGAGACCGAGAAACTTTCGTTTCTCGGGATCGAATCGTCGTACGGGGTTTGGGGGCAGCGCCCCCATCTCGCGGCGCCTGCGCCGCGGACAACTGAGCTTTCCAGTCGAGAGGCCTCTGGCCCTCGAGCTCCCCGTCGCTCACTCCGGCGCTTCGCGCCTCCGCACCGCTCCTGCTCCAGGGGGAGCTGCGCTCCCCCGCCGCAAGGCGCCCCACCGGACCGGTCAGCGGTGGATCTCGTACGTCAGGTGCTGACGTCCGCGCGCGCGCGACGCTGGGTAGGTCACGCCGCGCACGATGGGCTCGATGCACGCGTTCAGCGACGGCGGGTTCGTGGTGACCATGAGGACCTGCCCCTGCGGGTCCACCACGAGCACCACGCGCGCGTGCTGGAAGACGCGCTCGGGGGTGACGAGGCAGCGCTCGAGCGCGGGGACGTGCGCGTCGTAGAGCTCGAGGAGCATCGCGTTGGTCACCGCGGCGGGGCGCGTGTCGTCGGCCTCCGTGATCGTCATCTCGCCGGGGTCGGTCGTCGGGTCCGTGCCCGTCGTGCCCTCCGTCGCCGCGGGAGCCTCGAGCGCCGTCAGCTGCGCGCGCGCGGCGTTGCGCACCGACTCGAGCGCGATGGCGTCGGCCGCGATCTCCTCGAGCAGCTCGCGCGACGTCGGCCCCGCGAGCGTCCTGTAGGCCAACAGGGCCGCCGTCAGGCCGGGCTCGAGGCCCGAGTCGGCGGACTCTGCGTGATAGAAGCGGATGAAGTCGGCGAGCGGTGCCGCCGCGCTCTCGTCACCGAAGCTCGCCAGCGACTCGGCCAGCGGCGCGATGTCGGCCGCGGCCGTCTCGGGATCGCGCAGGTGGCCGACCAGCAGCGGGATCGCGCGTCGCTCGCCCATCGCGACCGAGGCGCGAGCGAGCGCGCCCACGGGCGGTGAGCGCACGTCGCGGAGGAAGGCCGCGTGTCGCTCGAGCGCGGCGATCACGTGATCGTTGCCGAGCGTGCGCGTGCCGAGCGCCTCGCACGCCGCAGCGCGCACGGACGCGGTCACTGCGCGATCGTCACACACCGCGATCACGTTCGCGGTCACGTCGGGCTCGGGCATCGCGGCGAGCAGGCGCACCGCGAGCTCGCGGAGAGGCACGAGGCGTCCGTCGGTGTTCTGCGCGGCCGTCAGCAACTGGTCACGAAGCGGCATCGCGTCGCCGCGCGGCTCGCCGCCCGTGAGCCCCTCGGCCGCGACCGATGCGTAGACGATCCCCGAGCCGAGCTGTGCGCTCCACACCTCGCGACCGTCGTCGCTCGAGAGGAGGTGCGCGCCGCCCGCCTCGTCGATCACGACCAGGCCGCCGTCGACGACCTGCGCACCGACCGCGTCGCGCGGGATCGAAGCCACCCAGCTCGCGAGCGCGCCGTCTTCCGTGAGCGCGAAGATCAGCCGATAGAAGACGAGGTAGACCGTCTCGCCCTCGAAGCCCGCTTGACCCGCCTCGACGACGGGGCGGTACGCGAGACGCACCCGGTTCTGCGCGCTGTTGGGGCCCTGCGGCGGCTGGTAGGCGTCGCGCAAGAGCTGCGGGTTCGCGGGCATCGGCTGCGTGAGCGAGGCGAACGTCGGGCTCGTGCCGGTCGCGATCTCTTGCGAGAGCAGCGCCACGCCGGACTGCCCGAAGAACACGTTGCCGTCGTGCGCGAGCGCGCTCGCGATCACGCCGTCGGCCGAGCGGAGACGCGCGATCTCGGCGCCGGTCGAGAGATCGAGCACCGACATGTTCTGGTGACCCCACGGCACGAACACCATGCCCGCCGTGACGGCCGGCGCGCCGAACGCCTGGCTCATCTGCGCGCTGATCGTGGGCGCTCCGTCGTGCAGGCCCTGCACGACCGAGAACGCGCCGACGCCGCCGCCGGTCGAGAGCGTGAAGGCTGCGTCTGCCCCCTCGCCCGAGCCGCCCACGAGGTTGAGCGAACGATCGGCGATGCGCGACGTCACGCGACCGGTGCGCAGATCACGCACCACGATCTCGCTGCCCTCGTGCGTGATCACCGACCGACCCGCGAGCTGCGGCACCGAGCGCAGCTCGACGCCGCTCTCCCACAGGCTCGTGCCCGCGGTGAGATCGAACGCCGAGAGGCGCGACGGCGCAGCGCTCACGGTGATGGCGATCGCAGACTCGCGACGCACCGAGGTCGCGCGCGCGCGCTGCGCCTCGAGGCGGTTCAGCACGAGCGTGAGGTGCTCGCCGTGGTTGTCGGGGAACGTGTCGCCGAACGCCGAGCCGCCTCCGCCGCAGCCGATCAGGGCGAGCGCGAGCCCGAGACACACGACGAGCCGATTCGGCGAGGCAGAGCGAGACGAGAGGGTCTTCGACATGGGGGCGTCCGATGCTGAGTGCCGAAAGGCGCGGATCACAGAGAGATGCGGTTCATCGCGTCGGTCGCGCCGCGACGGATCGGATCGTTCGCGGCGAGCTGTCCGATGACCTCTTCGAGGAGCGCGCGCGCCTCGGCCGTCGCGAGCTCGCTCACGCGCGCCACTGCTTCCAGGCGACGCGCGGGCGGGAGCTCCGTGCGCGTCATCAGCGTGATGAGCATCGGTCGGAGCGTCGTGAACGGGTGGTGGCCGAGGTACGCGAGCACGCGCGGGATGTCCTCGGCGCGCGCGACCTCGGCGATCGCAGGCCCCGCCTCCATCACCTCGTGATCGAACGCGAGGAAGAGCGCCTCGAGCGCAGACGACGCGCGGAGCTCACCGAGCGTCTGCGCGGCGGCGTTGCGTACGGGGGAGCTCGAGTCCGAGAGCGCGCTCACGAGCGCGACGTCGGCGCCGCGCGGGCGACACGTCGCGATCGCCTGCACCGCGCGGAGGCGCACGTCGGCACGACGGTGCGACACGAGCTCGAACAGGATCGGCCCCGCCTCGTTGCGTCCGAGGATGCCGAGCGTGTCGATCGCCGTCACGAGCAGCTCGGCGGGCAGCCCGCGTCGGATGCGCGCAGAGAGCGGCTCCACCGCCTCGGGCCTGCCGAGCAGACCCATCGACTCGATGCCCATGCGCACCTCGTCGGCGCTCGACGAGTCGAGCATGGCCGTGGCTTGCTCGAGCGAGATCTCTTGCGCGGCTGCGCGCGACGGCGAGCCGACGGCACCGAGACACGAGAGCGCGATCACCGCGATCAGCGAGAGTACGAGACGCATGCGATCCCCTCCGAGGGAGCCCGCCGAGACGGCGGAGTGCGTGACATCCCGCGAATCGCCCTCGGAATCAAGGTCGTGGCAGATCGCGACCGCGCAGACGTTCAGGTCATCGCGTAGAGCGCGCCTGCCGCCGGATAGAGAGGTGCGAGCCAGAGCGGCCAGGCCGGCGCGGATCGACCGAAGCCATAGCCCGCGAGCGACGCGCCGAACGCCCAGCAGGGCGCCCACAGCACGATGCCTTCTTCCGCGAGCCTCGACCCGAGCCCCGAGTCGCGCGCAAGGGCGACGAGCACGAGCGCGACCAGCATCGCGACCGCCGGTGTCGCGAGCATCGCGGCCGCGAGCGTGGTCGCGCCGGGCGCTGGCATCGGGGGCGGCGTGGCCCACTCGCGCTCGCGGCGGTCGGCGCGACGGATGAACGCGACGATCGCCAGCGTGATCTGGAACGGAGCACCGAGCAGCGCGCAGACGCCCGGCCAGAACCCTCCGAGCCCATCGCCGCCCGGGCTCGCCGTGAACGCCCACACGTCGCAGAGGAACGCGAAGCCGCTGGCGATCGCGAGGAGCGCGAGCCTCGCGTTGCGATCGTCCTCGCTCTGGGGATCGAGCGCCGGATCTGGCTCTTCTCCGAACGACGCGCTCACGACTCGAGGCCCATGACTGGGAGTCGAGCGTAGAGGCGAGCCGTGCCTCGTGTCGACGCAGCCAGCGGCGGCGGGATCCGAGCGGCCTGGTGAACGGTGTTAGCGTCCGCGCCTCGACAGGAGGAGGACCCCATGAGCAACCCGTTCGTTCACTTCGAGCTCCACACCGACGACGTCGGCGCCGCCAAGACCTTCTACAAGAAGCTCTTCGACTGGCAGCTCACCGACACGCCGGAGTTCGGCGGCTACACGATGCTGAAGGCCGGCGACACCGGCGGCGGCATGAGCAAGAAGTCGATGCCCGAGGCGCCGACGCAGTGGCTCTCGTACGTGGGCGTCGCGTCCGTGAAGGACACGATCGCCAAGGCGAAGAAGGCCGGCGCGACGATCATCGTCGACTACATGCCCATCGGTGAGATGGGCGCGATCGGCATCTTCGTCGACCCGTTCGGAGCGTCGCTGGGCCTCTGGGAAGCCTCGAAGACGGCACCCGCAGCGCCGCCCTCCAACAAGAAGACCGCCAAGAAGGCCGCGAAGAAGGCACCCGCGAAGAAGGCAGCTGCCAAGCCGGCGGCTGCGAAGGCCGCCCCCAAGGCCGCCGCGAAGAAGGCCGCGAAGAAGAAGTGAGCACCGCACGATCGTGATCGCGCACGCGCGCCTCGGGCTCGTCTCGAGGCGCGCGTCGCGCTCGGGCGCCGGTCTGGTCTGCGCGGGGAGCCAGCCGGCGGGGGCGTAGCGGGCGTAGCCCCCTTGAGGCGCGAGCGATGGAGGAGCGCAGCGACGAAGGAGCGATGGGGGCGCGGGGGTCGAGCCCCCGCCTCGAGCGCCGGAGGCGCGGGAAAGTCAGCGCACCGCGTCTCGGTAGCGCGCGTACGCGCGATCGAGATCCGCCGCTTCGAGCCCGAAGTCCGCCATCCGGTAGACGTGCGCGCCGTGGCGGTCTTTCTTCTCCCTGCGGAGGCGATCGCGCGCGGACTGCTCGGCCTCTTGCGTGAACGGCAAGCCCGCGTGCTCGCCGATGCGCGCGAGCACCTTCATCGGGTCGCGCACCATGTCCTCGTAGCGGACGTCGACGAAGCGATCGGGGTGCTTCGCGCGCGTCGCGAGCGCGTTCTCGACCATGCGCACGCCCTTGCCGAGGCCCCACTGTCGGCCGATCTCGCGCGGGTCGACGTGGTCCGAGAACACGCCGCGCGCGTGCGCGAGCATCGAGCAGAACGACGGCACCACCTCGCCGAGATCACGGTGCGTCCACACGAGGGTCGCGTCGGGGAAGACCTCGAGCAGCACGTCGAGCCACTCGAGGTGGTGCGGCGTCTTGAGCACCCAGCGCGACGAGCGCCCTCGCTGGTGCGCGAGGATCCTGAGCACGTCTGCGAGGCCGCGGTACGCAGGCCGCTGATCTTCGCCCTCGAGCCAGCGCGAGAACGTCGGCACGCGCAGCGTCGACTCCGCGACCGTCGAGCGCAGCGAGAGATCGAGCAAGAGCACGTCTTCTTCGGGCGCGTGCGCGTCGATCGGGTGCACCGCGAAGAAGTCGGGCGCCATGAACGCGAGCGCGCGCTCGCTCGTCTCGGCCATGCGCATGCGCTGAACGTCGTCGTCGTCGCCGGGGAGCCGCGCGGGGCTCAGCGCCTCCCACGAGGTGAGCGAGCGCAGCCGCCGGTCGGCAGCCAGCAAGCGATGGAGCAGCGTCGTGCCCGTGCGCGGCAAGCCGACGATCACGATCGGACGCGAGACGTCTCTCGTCGCGATCTCGGGCTCGCGTCGCAGCGCCTCGGCCACGCGCATGCGGTTCGCGAGCGTCGCGACGAGACGCTCGCGCGTGATGAAGCGACCGATCGGATGGAGGCGCGCTTCGCTCTCGATCGACTTGAGCAGCTTGGCGAGCGGCGCGCGGAACGACGGCTCACCGAAGTCGAGCAGGCCCGTGCGCTGCTCTGCCGCCTCGAGGAGCGAGGACTCTTCGAGCGTGACCTCGAGCCGACCGCGCGAGCCGAGCCATCGCTCGCCGATCGAGAGCCCCGCGTTCAGCGCGCGGAGGACGAGAGGTCGATGCGGGCGCTGGTAGCGGGTCGAGGTGCGACGCGGCGGCATGGGGCGCGGAGCTTCGCACACGGCCCGCGACTCGCGCGCACGATCACTCCACGGGCACGGCCGGCGCGACGAGAGGCACGGCAGGCGCGGGCTCCGCGAGATCGTGGCGCCGAGGCTCACCACAGCCATCGATCGACACGATCGAGCCCTCGACGCGGATCGCCACGCCCGCCAGGCGATCGACGCCCTCCACCTCGCCGGCTCCCACCGCGAGCTGCCGCGCGACGATCACGTAGCGGCCCGAGCGCGGCGAGATCAAGAGCTCGCGATCGGTGCGATCGCGGAACACACAGCCCGAAGGACACGGCGACTCGTCCTCGTTCGGATCGGCCGTGCCATCGCCGTCGCGATCGCACTCGACGAATTCGTTCACGAGCGCCGTGACGTGCAGGCGCACGAGATCACCGTCGGTGTGGAGCTCGCCGCGCAGCGCGTCGGAGCAGCGCGCCGCCGTGCCGGCGCCCTGCGCGAGCGCAGGGAGCACGAAGAACCCGCCGCCTCGGTGGGGCACCACCGCGTGCAGGCGCGCGTCGCCTTCGGAGGTGAAGCGCGTGAGGAACGGCTGCGTCGAGTCGCACGCCTCCGGACAGAGCGCGGTGCGCGCGTCGAACGCCGTCTCGGCCGTCGGCGTGTCCTCGTCCGTCACGATCTGCTCGGACAAGAGGTGGAGGATGCCGACGAGGCTGTCGGTGCGGAGCGCGCTCGCGGGCTCGCTGATCTCGCAGCCCGGCACGATCGGCACGGGCGCCGGCGGAGGTGTCGGCGGCGGCTCGGGGATCACGGGCGTCGACGGAAGAGCGGTCGGTGCAGGCATCGGCGCGGCCATCACGGGCGGCTCGTCTTCACCTCCGCACGAGGCCAGCGACGCGAGCGTCAGTCCCACGAACGACACGACGCGAGCACGACGAAGGTCCACGGCCATCGGCGCAGGATAGCGGTGTCGCCCTGCGCGCGCCGGAGGGCTCTCGCTGCGCGAGATCGAAGGTTCGTGTCACGCTCGCGCGATGTCGAACGAGAGGGAGCGCGAGCGAGGACCGCTCACCGATCAGGTGCTGGGTGAGCGCTATCGGCTGGGCCCCATCCTCGGGCGCGGCGGAATGGGCGTGGTGTACACCGCGACGCAGGTGAGCCTCGATCGGCCGGTCGCGATCAAGGTCCTCCAGCCCGCCCTCTCGGAGCACATCGACGCGGTCGCGCGGTTCCGCGCCGAGGCCGAGCGCGCGGGACGGCTCGCCCACCCACACATCGTGCAGATCCTCGACTTCGGTCGCGAGCCCGATGGCTCGGCGTGGATCGCGATGGAGCTGCTCGGCGGCCAGGCGCTCTCGGATCGCATCGCGCGCGGCCCGCTGTCCGAGGCCGAGGTCGTGAAGGTCGCGCTCGAGACGCTCTCCGCGCTCGAGGCCGCGCACGGCGCCAACCTCGTTCACCGTGATCTCAAGCCCGACAACGTGTTCCTCGCGACGGTGCCCGGCATCGGCGCGACGGTGAAGGTCCTCGACTTCGGCATCGCGAAGCTCCTCGACGGCGATCATGCGAACCGCCTCACCGCGACGGGCACGCTCGTGGGCACGCCGCTCTACATGTCGCCCGAGCAAGCGCGCGGCGCAGACGTCGACGGTCGATCCGACCTCTATTCGCTCGGCGCGCTGCTCTACGAAGCCCTCACGCTCCGCCCTCCGTTCACGGGCAGCACGTACTCCGCGCTCCTGCTCGCGCTGATGACCGACACCCCACGACCGATCACCGAGCTGCGGCCCGAGATCACGCCGGCGCTCTCGGCGATCGTGCTTCGCGCGATGGCCAAGCGTGTCGACGATCGCTACGCGAGCGCGTCCGAGATGTCGGCCGCGCTTCGCGCGCTCGCGCCGAGCGAGTCCATCCCCACGCTGCACGGCGCGCGCGACCTCGCGATCGCGACGGCCCCGACGCTCGGCACACCCGAGCCGTTCGCGATGGCGGAGACCTCCCCCGCGGTCTCGCTGTCCCCCTCGAGCGCGTCCCTCGCGCCGGCGCCCGCACCACGACCTTCGTCGCCGTCGTCGCCGTCGTCGCCGTCCTCACCCGCCTCTCCTTCGACGCCATCGCCATCGAGCCCTCCGAGCGCTGCTGCACGCGGAGAGGCGCGCAGCGCGGCCGAGGACACAGGCGGCGGATCGCGCACGGCCGTCGCCGCGATCGGCGGCGCGCTGCTCATGCTCGCGATCGTCGGCGTCGGCTCTCGCTTCCTGCCCGGCGCGGACGAGACGAGCGTCACGCCGACGACGGAACCGCCGCCCCCGAGCTCCACCGCGACCGCAGCCGGCCCGACCGGCGTCGGCGCGAGCGTCGGGTCGAGCGTCGGCACCACTGGCGCGGGCACGACTGCCGCGGGTACGACTGCCGCGGGTACGACGGGCGCGGGCGCGACTGCCGCGGGTACGACTGCCGCGGGTACGACGGGCGCGCCCGAAGCGACGACACTCGTCATGCAGCCCATGGCGCCGCCGTCCACGGAGACCACGCCGAGCGCCCCGCCCACGATCGAGCCGACGACCGAGCCCGTCCCGCCGACGACCGCGACAGAGATCGAGCCGCCGACGACGCGCACGCGGCCGCGGATCGATCCCGAGATCGCGCAGGCCCACGCGCGCGCACGACGTGGCTACAGGGCTCGCGTCTCGTACAGCGGCTCGCACTTCCTCGGCATGGTGCGCTCGTCGGACTTGAGCGACCCCATCAACCAGGCCGGAGGCTGGGCCCAATGCTGGCCACGCGAGGTGCCTCCGCCGTACGAGAACATGGGCCGAGACTTCTCGATCACGATCGCGGGGGACGGCCACGTCGTCGACGCCGCGCCCACACCGCAGAGCACGGACCCTGCAGCCTTCGCGAGCTGCGTGTCGGCGCGCCTCCGCACGATCCAGTTCCCGTCGCCTCGCGACAGCGCGCAGGTCGTCGTGCGCGTCAGCTTCCGCGTGGAGGAGCTGCTCTGACGTTGGATGTTCGTTCCGGGTCGTTCGAGTACGCCGTCAGGGCTCGAGCGACGCGAGCGCGTCGAGCTTCATCACGCGCGCGCCGGGGATCGGCGGCTCGACGCCTTCGGGCAACACGGGACGCACCCAGCGGAAGCACATCGTGCCGAAGCGATGACCGACGGTCTCGATCCAATTCGGTCGCCCCGGATCGCGGTGCGCGACGATCACGCGGATCGATCCATCGGGCCGCCGCGTCGCGAGCGACGAGTTCGTGTGGATGCGGTGGAAGCGGTAGTCGAGCGACTCCATCCAGTGGTTGTTCAGCTGGAAATTCCAGTGATCGCAGGGCGGCGGCGTGGTCTCGATCACGAGCGCCTCGTCGTCCGCGAGGCGCCAGTACGAGTGGTAGTAGGCGATGTCCTTGAGCCCACCGAAGCGGTTCGACATCTCCTGATCGAAGCGCGGCAGCAGGTTCGTGTGGCCCTGGAACATGCCCGCCCACACCGCGAACATCTGCGGCGCGAACGTGAGCAGCGAGGCGCTCTGCTCGAGCGCATCGTCGAGGTGCGCGGCCGTGAGCACCGCGGGTGTGCCATCGCCGCCGACGCGCTCGATGCGCAGCTCGGCGATCACCTCGGTGGGCAGCAAGCGCGACTGACGCACGATCAGCGTGCCGAGGCCCTCGGCGATCGGGAGCCACTGCTGTCCCTCGCCGACGTCCTCGGGCTCGGTGGTGGAGAGCAGGAGCTCGAACGTTCCGTCGGCGCGCGTCGTGAGCTGCGCGGAGTCGAGCTGTCCCGCGGGCGGCATGCCGTTGCCGCGGCCGTAGTGACCGAGCTGCGTCGCGAACGAGAGGAAGTGCACGGTGCCCCGCGTGCCTCGCACGACGTAGCGGTGATCGCCGTGGATCGTCGCGTTCAGGTAGACGTTGTCGGGGTTGTCGGCGCCCATCTTCGCCGTCTCGTGCACCACGCGCTGCAGCACGGGCACGCGCGGATCGCCGTGCTCGACGAAGGTCTGGAGCGCCGCGCGCGTGATGCGCGAGAGATAACGAAAGCCCTCGGCGCGCGTGAGCTCGTCGTCGGGCCCGCTGAGCACGACCTGCCCCGCGCTCTTGAGCTGATCGCAGAACGCGGCCCAGCTCTGTCCGTCGATCACGCGCTTGGTGCGCTGCTCCGTCTCGTTCGTCATCGAATCCCCTCCAGGCTCAGCGCCAGCGCGCGAGGATCTCCTCGGAGCGCGCCCACAGGGCCTCACCGTTCTTCGGATCGTCGGCCTGCGCGGCGCGCTTCTTCTCGTTCTTCACGTGGACGTAGAGGTTCGTGCGTCCCTCGACGGGTCGCGCAGCGGCGAGCCACACGATCGGCACCGCGCCCTCTTCGGGCTTCTTGAAGAAGTACTTGATCGTCGGATCGAGCACCGGCTTCACCCACGCGGGCGCCTCGCGCGCGATGTCGGTCGCGACTGCCCCGGGACACGTCGTGTGCACCGCCACGTCGAGCGCGCCGCCGGGCGAGAGGCGGCGCGACAGCTCCGACGCGAAGATCTCCACGAGCAGCTTCTGGTAGCCGTACTCCGTCACCGTGTCGGCCATGCCGTACGCGCTGTAGACGCCCACGCGATCGACCTCGACGGGGCGCGCCGAGCGGTGCGACTCGCTCGACACGAACACGATGCGCGGCACGAACGGCGCGGCATCGCTCGCGTCGTCGTCCTCACCCGGGTGCTTCGAGAACACCGTGTTGGGCACCACACCGTGCTCGAGCAGGCGCATCACGAAGACGACGTTCGCGAGGTAGTTCACCTGCGTCATCTCGTCGAAGTCGTCCTTCGTCTTTCGCGACGACATGCCGACCAGGCCCGCGTTCAGCACGAGCACGTCGAGGCGCACGAGGTCCTCCGCGAGCTCGTCGGCCACCGCGCGCACCTGCGCGAGATCCGACAGATCGAGGCGCACCGCGTCCACCGTGCCTGCAGGTCCGCAGCGCATGGCGGCCGCGAGCGCGGTCGCGTCGCGCCGCACCACGTCCATGATCTCCGGGATGCCGCTCCGGCACGCCATGATCACGTGCGCCCCGCGCGCGACGAGCTGCACCGTGATCGCCAAGCCGAGGCCGCGGTTCGCGCCCGTGACGAGCGCGGTGCGACCATCCAGCCGATCGAGCGGCGAGAGGCTCAGCGGCGGCGAGCGATCACGCAGGCGATCGACGATGCCGCCGAGCGTGGCGACCACGGCGCCGTCGTAGCGAGGACCGGACGCGAGCTGACGAACACGATCACGAAAGCCCATGAGGGCGGCGAGGGTAGACCGAACACCGGAGACTGCGCGCGCGAATCACCGGGGTGCAGGTACGCGATCGAGGTCGGTCGACATTCGCTACGATGCCGGTGTGACGCGACTCGCGACGTGGTGTGTTCCGCTCGGGCTCGCGCTCACGGCGTGCTGGGGCGCCCACGAGAGCGAGGTCGAGCCCGAGCCGCTCGCGGCCTACGACGCGTGCATGGGCACGAGCGAGTGCGGTGGCGAGCTCACGTGTGTCGGCTTCGACTCCAACCGTGCGCGCATCTGCACCGTGTCCTGCGCGGGTGACGGCGAGTGCCCGGCGGACGCGAGCGGGACCACCGGCCACTGCCTCGAGACCGCCAGCTCCCCGACGCGCATGTGCTTCCAGGCCTGCGCCAGCGAAGGCGACGACGAGGCCTGCATCCCTGGCTACGCGTGCACCGAGAGGGACTGGCTCGGCGCGCTCCCGCCGAGCTGCCTGCCGATCGACGCTCGACGCTGATCGCCCATCAAGGTCGCGGAATGCACGCGGCATATTCATACGCGCGTTCCTCGCAGCCGAGGAATCCATAGGTCGGGCAGTGGAACGGATGCCACGCCTGATCGGTGCCGCAGTAGAAGAGCGTGTCTCCTTCACAGCGCGAGTCTGCGTACTCGCACTCCGTCACCGGCCCGAGGCAGCGCGCGCGCTCCGCGCCGAGCACGCAGTGGAGCCCCGTCGCTGCGCAGTCGGTGCGCGACGTCTCGAGCCCGCCCGCGCACTGCACGGCGACCTCGTCCTCGCACCGCGTCTCGCCGACGCACGACGGAAGCGGCGGGTCGGGGACGCAGCGGATCGGGGCGCCTTCGTCGCAGGTCGTGCCCTCGGGACAGCGGATCTCGGATGGATACTCGAGCGGATCGAGGCCGCTGTCGCAGCGCACGATCGTGTCGCCCGAGCACACGTCCTGCGTACACCGACGACGGTGACAGAACGCGGTGCTGCTCTCGATGCACTCGGCATCGGCCGGGCAGGCGCGGCTCGCGCGACGCTCGCCCCGCTCGTCGCACCACCAGATGACGTTCCCCTCGCAGCCCGTGCTGCGTGGACTGCACGGCGTCGTCTCCCACGTCACGCCCGCGCACGCATCGATCGCATCGCAGCTGCCGCGCGCGGCGACGATGCACGCGCGGAGGGCCGGGTCTTCGATGGCCTCCGTCGCGCAGTACTCGAGCGCGCCGATGATGTCGCGGTTGCACGCGAGACGGGTGGCGCACGAGATCTCGGCCGCGCTCGCCGTTCGACCTTCCGCGTTCGAGTCGGTGGTGCAGCCCGAGACGAGCCCGAGCGCGAGGGAGACGACGAGCCCGAGGCGCATGCGCGACTCTAGATCGAGCGCCGCGCGATCCGCGTGACGATCGGAGGTCAGCCCTCCGCGCCGAAGATCTCTTCGATGACCTTCCGGCGGTGATCGAAGATCCGATCGAGCATGCGCGTGACGAACAGGCGCCGCGCGATGCGCCCGAGCACACCGAGCGGCGCGCGGTAGACGACGCGATCGGTCATGCGCGTGCGGCCGTCTCCGAGGTCGTCGAACGCGTGCGTGTGCTGCCACAGCGCGTACGGCCCGCGCTCCTGCACGTCGACGAAGCTCGACTCCGGCGTCCACGAGTCGATCCGCGTGCGCCAGCGCATCGGCACGCCGAACAACCGAATGCGGTACTCGATGATCGCGCCAGTCTTCATGGCGATCGGCAGCGGCGTGAGGATCTCGAAGCCGAGGAACGAAGGCGTGATGCGCTCGAGGTTCCCCGCGTCGGCGAAGAACGCGAAGACCTCCGATCGGGGCCTGCCGATGATCTGCTCTCGCTCGAGGATCGCGTCGCGCGTCATGCCCGGGTTCTGAGGCCGACGTCGTCGTTCGAGAAGCCCTCGCACGCGATTCGCCTCTGCCGAGAGGCTGTAGGCTCGGGGCATGAACGCTCGACCCGTTCCCCGAGACGTCGTCGTCGCACTGCTCGCGATCGCCCTGATGGGCTGCGCGGGGACGAGCACGCCGGCGGCGACGACGACCTCGGGCTCCGAGTCCTTCGACGGCATCGCCACACAGATCCGCGACTACTACTGCTCCACCGCCGAGGGAGAGATCGCAGCGAGCCTGCCGCGATCGTGCGACGACGTCGCGATGGTGCTCGACGAGGTCCCGGGGGCGAGCGCGTCGCTCGACGCACGGCTCGTGCACCTCTCGATCCCCAACGTCGCGGTGCGCGTGCTCGTGGTGCGCGCGAGCGGACGGACCCGAGCGTTCTTCCTCGACGAGCTGGTGCAAGCGATGGACGAGGAGGCGACGGACGAGGAGGCGACGGTCGAGTCGGTGGCGAGCACCCGCACGTCGCGCGTCACGGGTGACGTGCTCGCCTTGGAGCTCGCGACTCGACGCACCGAGACCTCGGGGCATGGCTGCAGCGTGACCGAGTCGAGCAGGCTGCGAACGATCCTGTGCCGTGCCACGCAGGAAGGTCCCGAGTGCGCGGACGTACCGACGACCTACGCCGCGCGGCGCGACTGCGACGACGCCTGCCTCGTGCGCCGACTCGCGGAGGACGACGCGAGCTGCGAGCGCGAGAGCACGCCCGACTACGAAGAGGGCTTCGAGCTCACGGTGGAGGTGCGCGGCGATGCGATCGCCGTGACCGCCGTGCGCACCCTCGACGCGGTCCCGCCGGACGGTCTCGTCGGAGAGCACACGACCTCCGAGCTGTTCACCCTCCGCGCGATGGAGCCGCTGCTCCTCAGCGAGGAGTGATGTCGTTGACGGTCCTCTGAGTGGACGCCTCAGCACCAGCCGCTCCCGGGGGAGGGGTTGGCAGGGTCAGCAAGACCTCGCCTCATCGCGAGAGCACGCTCACCAGAGCGGATGAGACGAAGCGCCCGTGCGAGATAGGCGCAAGCCCCCGGCATCGACTAGATTCGGCGCGTGGCGGATTCCGAGGGTCAGACCGACGTGCGCGCTCCCCGTCGCGCGATGGCCGAGCTCCTCGAGCGCCCGATGAGCGCAGGCCGCACGGGGCCGTTGCTCCTCGGTGTGCGCTTCGAGGACGGTAGCTCGGGGCGCTGCGTCACCAAGTTGTCCGGGCGCCTCGACCTTCCGCAGACACGTACCTATTCGAGTGGCTGGCTGCTGCCACGGGCCGGGCGATTGGGCTGAACGTTCCCGAACCCATCGCAGTCGAGGTCACGAAAGACTTCGCTGACGCCATCGACGACTCAGCGCTCCGCGCGTTGGTGCAGCGGTCGACTGGGCTGGCCTACGGCTCCACCTTCGAGAAGGGATACACACAGATCGCCGCGGACTACGCACTGTCCTCGGCGCTGCGTGAGGAGGCCGCGCGCGTTCTCGCGTTCGACGTGTTCATCCACAACGCCGATCGTCGGCGAGAGAACCCGAACCTGCACGTCTCCCGCGATCGCTTCCTCGTCTTCGACCACGAACAGGCCTTCAGCTTCCTGCTCGCGATCCTGGCACCCGACCCTGTCTCGGATCACTGCGCAGGGATCGTGGATCGGCACGTCCTCCGTTCGCGCCTCGTGGCTGCCGGTGTGAGCCTGGCCGGCGCGACGCCTCGAATCCAAGCGCTGGACGACCCCTTCTTCCAGGCCCTGCGCGACCGCACGCCTGCCGCGTGGACGCAGGGCGATGCCGTTGGCAAGATCGAGCGCGTACTCGACGTGCTCCACCGTCGTCGTGACGCTGCCCACCTCTGGATTCCCCGAGTCGAAGCATGCCTGGCGAAGTGAACCTGCCCTGCCGCGCGGTGATCCTCCGCGTCGCGCCCGATCCGTCGAGCGGTGAGCTGCTCAACGTGGGCGTCGTGCTGCACTCGCCTGGCCATCGCTTCCTCGGCGTGCGTTTCCCGAACACGTGGAAGCGAGTGACCGATGCGTTCCCCGACGCAGATCGTGTGCACCTGCGGCGCATCGCCAACGCGATCGAGCGCGCCTCGAGCGAGGCGTACCGCACCCAGCTAGCGCTGGACGCCCCGCTCGAGGACATCGTGCGGCTGGTGCGCACGTGGATCCCCGAGGACGACTCCGGGCTGGTGGTGTCGCAGCCGCTCTCTGGCATCACCGCCGACCCTGAGCGAACGTTGCGCGAGCTGTTCGAGCGCTACGTCGTCGGAGGAGAGGCCTCGGAACGCAGGGTCTCCCGCGCTGACGCCGACGTGTGGCGCGACATCACACCGGCGCTGGCGGCACGAGGCGTCCTCGACCGACTGCGGACGCACGTACTCCGCGGTCGTCACCGATACGAGGAGACGTTCGATCACGCGTGGAGAAACGGGCAGTGGAACGTCGCGCGTCCAGTGTCGCTCGACCTGCTCGAGCCCAACGACATCCTCCGCAAGGCGGCCGAGTGGGGAGGCCGCGTGCGTGCCCTCGAACCGGCTTCGCAGGACACCACGGTCGTCCTGGTGATCGGTCTCCCGGGTCCGGCGGCCAGCGCGACCACGAGGCGGGCGGGCGAGGACGGTCTCGGTCTGTTGCGTGAGCTCCTCGCCGACGAGGGCTTGGCCGAAGTGACGACGGAGCACGACGCTCCGAAACTCGCCGACCGCATCGCCGACGACCTCACGCACCGCGCCGCTGAGTGACGGCGCCTCCTCGAGGCGAGGTCGCGGGTGACGTCGAGGAGTCGGCATCGATCTGTCGGGCTCCTCGACTTGTCCAGGCGACTCTCACTCCGCGTCCGGCTCCTCGACGAACGGCGGCGGAAGGTCCTTGAGGTCGGGGATGTTCGGGTCCTTCTTCGGCTCGCTCTTCGTGGGCTCGTCCTTCGGCACGATCACGTCGCTGCGCTTGCCGCGCCCGCCGCGTCCCGCCCACAGCGAAGGAATGATCGTGTCGACGTCGTCCTCGTCCCAGCGGAGGAAGGTCATCGCGCGACGCAGCTGATCGTAGGTGCCCACGAACTTCGTGAACGCGCGCTGCCGTGTGTCGCCGACGCCGGTCGTCTCGAGGCTGCCCTGCTCGCGCATGCCGAGGAGCTGCGTGAGCTTGGTCGCGAGGCCCTCGCCGCGCTCGATGTCGCCCATCGTGACGGGCGTGGTGCCGCGCAGGCTCTCCCACTGACGTCGGAACACAGCAGTGAGCTGGACGACGTCGGTGACCTGGTTGCGGAAGCCCACGTTTCCGCGCAGCCCCGAGAGCGCGCTGGGATCGAGACGCTTGCGGTTCACGAGCGAGGTCGCGTCGGTGAAGAGGATCTCGCGCACCTCGACGAGCTCCTTCGACACGGCGTTGACCTCGGTCGAGTTGTTCTGGGTCGCGAGGTACTCGCCATGCGCCTGCGCCGCGGCCTTCGCGTACGTCGGCAGCGAATCGATCATCGCGACCCACTCGTCCCCGAACCACTCACGCACGCTCTCGCGATGCGTCTGGAGCTCGGCCTGCACGCCGAGCGCGGTGACGACGGCCGCATGGACCTCGAGGTTCACGGGCAGGAGCTCGCCGGCCGGGACCGCCGCCAGCTCCGCGCCCACCGCGACGAGCGCCGCGTGGAACGACGCATCCATCCCGATCGCGTCGCCGTCCTTCTTCTCCATCTGCTTGTTCTCGACCTTCTCGTTCTCGATCTGCTTGTTGATGTCCTTCTTCTCCATCTGGTTGTTGATGCCCTTCATCTCCATCTCGCTCTTCACTTGCTGCGCGCCGGAGGCGCGGTTCTTCACACTCATGGGGACCTTCTCTCTTGCGAACCGTCGGGCCCGGCCTCTCGCACCTCGCGAGCGCCTCTCGTCCCGACGCCCCCTTCATCGGCACGCAGGTGTCGGCTGTTGCGTGGGTCGCGAACTTTTTCTCGCGAGCAGCCGCCAGCCCGCAGAACGGCCCGTTTCGCGCGGAAAACGCAGCCAGCTGCCCGTCGACGTGTGGTCACGACCCTGGAACGAGCAGCCAGCTGCCCGCGATCGCGTCATGCCGTCACACAGAGGAGCAACCAGCTGCCCTTCGCCGTGTCGGTCGGTCACACCAACGAGCAGCCAGCTGCTCCCGAAGCGGTCGCGCGACCGCGAAGCAGGGCAGCCAGCTGCTCCGGAACGGTGCGACGACCCTTCGAACACCAGCCAGCTGCTCCTCCACACCGAGCGCGCCCGCGACGCCGGACCGAGCACAGTGAGCCCCTCCCGCAGGGAGGGGTTGGGAAGGGTCAGCAAGGCCTCGCCTCATCGGGCGAGAACGCCGCCCCACGCGCAGCAGGCAGGCGCCCCCTCTCCGCGCGCGGCAGAGGGCACGGGTGAGGGCCGGCCACCGCGAGGAAGCGGACGTCAGCTCCGTGATCGAGCTCGGCAGCCTCCAGATCGGCGTCGAGAGCTCCGACTGCCGAGCCCGCAGCTTCGCGATCCGCATCGGCGAGCTCACGAGCCACACCGAGAAGCGTCCGGGGCAGGGCGGCAAGCCGCACACGCACCTCGGCAAGCTCGCCGACCAGCTCGGCTAGGTCGAAAGCCAGGTCGGCAAGCTCGAAAGCCAGGTCGGCAAGCTCCAAAGCCGCGTCGGCAAGCTCGCCGGCGAGCACGGCAAGCTCGAAACCTGAGGCGGCAAGCTCGAAGACCGACGTCCGAGGCCAGAACGTCGAGGCGGTCAGGGTGAGGTCGGCGACCGATGCGCGCTGTGACCGCTCAGCGAAGCCGGGATGATCGCGGGGCGCGGCTCGGTCACGTTCGCG
>CAZCVE010000044.1:0-73315 GCA_964502175.1 uncultured Sandaracinaceae bacterium | reverse complement strand
TCGTGACCTTCGTGTGGCTCGGCGAGATCCCGACGTGGCTCGTGATCGCAGGCTCTGCGATCACGCTGCTCGGCGTGATCGTCGGCATGACGGGCCGCGCTCGATCGACAGACGCGCCGTCTGGCTGAGCCTCACGTGCAGCTTCGCGTCTCGTTCAGCGGGCACATGCCCGACATGCGCCGACGCGACGAATCGATCATGCGATCTTCAGCCTCGGCCGAAGCTCGCGGCGAGCGCTCTCGCGGCGCGGTGGGCGATCGCTTCGATCGTCACCATCGGGTTCACGCCGCTCGGCGTCGGGAAGCTGCTCGCGTCCATGACGTAGAGGCCGGGGACGCCGTGGACTTGGTTCGTCTCGTCGCACACCGCGCGCTTGGGATCGCTGCCCATCGCCGCGGTGCCGCTCGGGTGAAAGCTGCCGTACGTCGTCTGGTTCGCGCCGTAGCCGTGCGCGTCCACGCGCGAGAGGAACGACGCGATCGACTCGCCGCCCGCGGGTCGCCAGACGATCGGGCGCGACGTGGCGGTGCGGATCTCCGTGGCGCCCGAGTGCGCGAGCGCGCGCGCTGCGTGCTCCACGCCGCGCCGCACGTGACGCAGATCGACCGCCGACAGGTCGTACGCGTAGCTGACCGGACCCCAGCGCGGGACGCGCACGCGGCCGCGTGATCGATCGCGCAAGAGCACCGCGAGCGGCACCCAGTGGCGCGCGTTGCGCAGGACGTGCTTGTAGTCGTACGCGCCGCCCCAGCCGTGCAGCACCGCCATGTCCGCGGGGTGCACGGCGGCAGACTCGATGCGCACGCCGTAGCCGCGACCATCGAGATCGGCGAGGTCCTTGCCGATGCGCGCCTGCATCACGCCGCCCCAGGGCACGCAGTCTTCATCGGGGAAGAGGCCCCACACGCCCGTCACGGGGTGGAGGCGCAGGTTCTCGCCGAGCGCCGGCGAACGAATGCCGCTGCGCGCGAGCAAGACGGGCGTGTACGGCGCGCCGCACGCGACGATCACCGACTTCGCGAAGACCGTGAGCGGCACGGGCTTGCCGTCCGTGGTCACGACGCCGCGCACGGCCACCGCGCGACCGTTCTCGAGGATCACGCGATCGACGTCGCACTCCGCCACGAGGCGCGCGCCCGACTGCGTCGCGTCCTCGAGCCACGTGCGCATGCTCGACTGCTTGGCGCCCTGCCGACAGCCGAGGTTGCAGAAGCCGCAGCGCTCGTCCTCGGCGCAGTCGCGCACGTTGCGCGAGAGCACGTCCACGTCCCAGCCGAGCCCGCCGATCTCCGCGCCTGCGGCCTCGATCACGCGGTCACGCTTGGCGGGGCGCGACGCGCGCGAGGTCACGCCGATGCGCTCGCTCACCGCGTCGAGCGACGCGCTGAAGTCGCGGCCGACGAACACGTTCTTGAAGCCCGCCTCGCGATCCCACTCGTCGCGCACGTGATCGGGCAGTCGCAGCGCCGTCGAGTAGTTCACCACCGTGCCGCCGCCCACGCAGCGGCCGCTCAGCACGCTCACGCCGAGGTCGCTCGTGGCGCGCACGTCGTAGAGATCGCGATCGGCGTCGTCTTGGTAGTGCGTGAAGTCGCGCTCGCTCTTGTAGGGACCGCGCTCGAGCACCACCACGTCGAGGCCGGCCTTCGAGAGCACGCTCGCCGCGACGCCGCCGCCTGCGCCCGAGCCCACGATCACCACGTCGCACGTCCACGTGCTCGCCTTGTTCACGCGCAGCGGATGAAGGCGCCGCGGCGTGTGGGGCGGAGGACCGAGCGGGCCCGGGTAGCCCATCGACTCCCACACGGGCTGCGCCTTGGGCGTACCGTCCGACGCGCGCAGCGGGTGCCCCGCGAGCACGCCCACGAGCGTGCGGAGCAAGCGCGCGCACTGCCTCGCGAGCGTGCGATCGGAGCCGAGCATCTCGAGCAGCGCGCGCTCGAGCTCGAGGTCGCCGAGCGCCGCGAGCGCGACGGGGCGACCGAGGAACGCGAGCCCGCCCGCGCGCGATCCACAGGCGCGCAGCATCGCCTTGAGCGCGAGGCGATCGGCGTCGCTCGACAGGCTCGCGACCAAGCCCTCGAGGCGCGCGCCCATCTCGAGCTCGCGAGGTCCGAGCGCAGCGAGCGAGTCGCCGCCCGGCATGGGCGCGAACATCACCTCCGCGATGCGGAGGAAGATGCGCTTCTCTTCGGCGTCGAGCGCGAAGGTCGTGTCGTTCGTGGTCGCGCTCACGGATCGATCGTGAAGGTCTCGGCCGCGTCGCGCTCGACGTCGACGCGCTCGAACCGGAGCGGGCGGTAGCGACCCTCGACCCAGTCGTCGTGGAGGTTGTCGTAGAAGGGATCCGTCGGCTCACCCGAGACGCCGCGCGGCATCTGGAAGAACGCCTCGGGCGTGCCGTCCGCGCGGAAGCGCGCCACCACGCGGTAGACGCTGCCTCCGCCCGTGTCGATGCGATCCCGGAGCGTGTCGCCGTCCATGATGCGCGCGCTCGACACGTTGATGGTTCCGTCGGCGCCGTCGGTCGGGATCCACGGCGTCTCGAACGCGGCCCCGTACACCGAGCCGAAGACCGAGCCGTGGAGCGCGCCCCACGTGTAGCGATTGGTCTCGACGCCCCCGAAGCGCGTGGTCAGCCACGCGGCGACGTCGGCGAGCGCCAGCATCATCGTGCGCGTGCGGCCGTCGTCGAAGAAGTCGTCGGCGCCGGGGATCTCGTCGCGCAGCAGCAGCGACGTCATCTTGAGCAGGTAGTTCGGCTCCGCCTCGAGGATCGGATCGTAGAGCGCGGAGAACTCGTCCGCGGCCATGCGTCGCGTGAGCACGTACGAGTACGCCTGGAAGATCACCGGAGGCGCGGCCACGCGCTCCATGCGGCGATCCCAGCCGCGCAGCGCCTCGACGAGCGTGCCGAGATCCGCGCGGTCACGGAACTCGGTGATCGTCGCGTCGGTCGCGCGCGCGTCCCACGCGGCGAGCAGCGCGGGCACGATGTCGTCCGCGAGGATCGAGTGCGTGTCGTCCTGCAGCGCCTGCATGTCCTCGATCGTCACGTTGCCGCGCGCCGTGAGCCGCGTGAGCTCGTCCTCGATGCGCTGCGCGCGCGTGCCCGGGTCGAAGTACATGCCGAAGTAGAACGGACCGTCGTACCAGTCGCCGTCGTCGTTGAAGCCGTAGGGCTCGTTGTTCGCGGTCGCGAGGAAGCCACGCATGCCGCCGCGGCTGTGCGGCAGCTGCGCGGGCGTGAGCAGCACGTCGGACCAGAGCGAGCCCTCGTCGTCGCCGTCGAGGATCGTCCACGGCGTGCGCTCGGGCGTGATGGGACCGCGACGCACGGGCACCGACGGAGGCGACGTGTACGTGATGCCGTCCGCGTCGGCGGCGACGAAGTTGAACGCGCCGATCTCCATCTGCCGCGCGGCGACCTCGAAGTCTTCGGTGCTCGTCGCGAGGTCGTAGCCCGCGAAGCCCTGCGCCTCGTGCGTGGGCGCGAAGCCGATCCAGTTGAGGAGCACGCGCTCACCGACGCCCGCGATCGGCAGCGGCGCGAGGTCGCGCGGCAGGATCACGCCGTAGCCGGGCACCGTCTCGATCTCCACCTCCACGGCGGGTCCGCCGCGCACGAGGATCGTCTCGGTGCGGCGCACGATCGCGGCCTCGACGCCTCCGATCTGGATCGAGTCTTCGTCGCCGCGCACGGACCAGATGTCCATGAAGTCCGGGTACGTCGTCGTGGCCGTCCACGCGATGTCGCGGTTGTGGCCGAGCTGGATCGCGGGCGCGCCGAGGAAGCTCCAGCCGATCACGTCGAGGCCATCCTCGGCGCGAGCGCTGTGCATGTGGTGCAGCCAGAAGATGTTCGGGCTCGAGAAGCCTTGGTGCGGATCGCCCGCGATCATGGGCGATCCATCGATCGTGTGGCGACCGTCCACCGCCCAGTTGTTGCTGTGACCGCCGCTGATCGCGGGCAGGCCCGGCACCTCGGCGAAGCGCGCGAAGAACGCGCGCATGCGCTCCGCCGCGTCGCTCGGCAGCGGCGGTGTGGCCTCTCGCGTGGCGGGCACGAGCGGGATCACACCGCTCGGCTCTCGGTGCGTGAGCGACATCGGTCGCTCGTCCGGCGGCACCGTGTGCGCGTTGCGGATCGGCCGGTAGATCGGCAGCGACGCGTAGAGCTCGGGGAAGTAGCGCGCGAGGATCGACGAGAGGATGTCGTACTCGATCTGGCTCGCGTTCCCGAAGAGCAGGAGCTTCGCGACCGCGAGCGCGTGATCGACCGTCCAGTCCTCGGGCACGAGGTCGAGCCCGTCCACCGTGAAGCCCGCCGGTCGCGGCACGGTGCCGTCGCGGATCTCGGCGAGGCGTCGGTTCACGCCCGCCGCCCACGCCTCGAGGAGCGCGTACTGCTCGGGATCTTCGCGCGCGAGCGTCGACGCGTTCACCGCGCCCCAGCGCCCGATGTCGAGGATGCGCATCAGCGTGTCGTCACCGACCGCGCCTTCGCCGAGGACCTCCGCGCGACGACCGAGCGAGCGCGCGCGCATGAGCTCCATCTGGAGCAGTCGGTCGTGCGCCTGCATGTAGCCAGACGCGAAGAACGTGTCGGACGCGTTCGCGCCGTAGAGGTGAGGCACACCATCGGCGTCGCGCACCACCTCGACGGCCGCGGACAGACCCTCGAACGAAGGCCGACACGAGCGCGGCGTGACGGGCGCGTCGCACGGATCGCCCGCGTCGGTCGGCACCGCGGTGTCGCGCGCCGCGTCACGCGCCTCGCCCGCGGCATCGGCTCCCGAGTCCGCCAAGGTGAGTGGACCCGGACAGCCCGAGAGCGACACGAGCGCGAGCACGGCGAGAGAGCGCGCAGGACGAGCAGTCACGGACGACCTCCGAGAAGACGAGGGTGCGAGCGAGGCGCGTAGCGTCGCGGTCGAGAGCCGCGCGCGCAAGCGTGAAGCGCCCCGCGTCTTGGCGTCGACGACGACGCGGGCGATGCTCGTCACGGATGATGTGCTTCACCTGCCAGGGCTGCGGGCAACCCTGTACGACGACGACCGTCTACGCGTGGTCGTTCGAGCGACCCGTGTGCAAGGCGGCCTGCGTTGCCCTGCTCCCACCTCCGCAGCCCGCCGACCGTCGCGCCGAGCTCGACCGCGCGCTCAAGCTCCTCGCGCAAGGCGTGCACACGATCGACCACGCGCTGAACCTCGGCGCGCGAGTCCGCACGGATCAGAAGTCCGCGGAGGCCATGCAGGTCGCGGGCATGCTCGTCGGCGGCCTCACGGGTGGCGTCCTCGGGGCAGGCGTCATGGGGTCCGTGCTCGCGCCCGAGCCTGGCCGCAACTACGGTCGCCTCGAAGACGTGCTCTGGGCGCTCGATCAGCACCTCGTCGTGATCGCGCGACAGCTGATGTCGCTGCACGCGCACGGGTTCGCGATCGCCGCGCCGATGCGCCCTCTCGTGATGGACTACGACCCGCTCGTCTCGACCGGCAGCATGATCTCGCGAGGCGAGCTGCTCCGCCTGCGCGAGCTGATCATCCACCTGCACGGCGGCATCGGCGTGTGGCGCGCCGAGCTCGCCTGAGCGTGAGCATGACTCACGGCGAGCGTGGCTCCGCCTCGCGCTCGATCGCGTCGAGCGTCTCGTCGGTCACGCCGTACGTGCGCATCGGCGCGCGCAGGTCTTCGGGGATCGGGGCCACGACCTGGACGCGGCGCGACGTGTCCGACCCGTGCGGGATCGAGAGCGCGATCGCGTGGAGCGCGAGGCGCGTGAGGCCGCCGTGCGCGCGGAGGGCCTTGTTCTCCTTATTGTCGCCGTAGGTCGTGTCTCCGAGGATCGGGCAGTGCACGTGCCGGAGGTGTCGCCGGATCTGGTGGTAGCGGCCGGTCTTCGGGTGACACAGCACGAGGCCGTAGCGCGGCGCGCCCGTGCGCACGTCGTTCGCGATCGCGACCGTGCGGTACTGCGTGAGCGCGTCGACGCGCTCTTCGCTGTATTCGGCGCGCGGCACGGGATGATCGATCTCGCCCTCGCGCGGCTCGGGCGCGCCGCGTGTCCACGCGAGGTAGGTCTTCTCGGCGAGGCCGTCTTGGAACGCGCGCGCGAGCACGCTCGCCGCCGCCTCGTCCAGCGCGAACACCAGCGCGCCGCTCGTCGCGCGATCGAGGCGATGCGAGGGCCACACCCACCGATCGAGCTGACGGTGGAGGCGCGAGAGCACGTTGTCGCTCGAGCGATCCATGCCCTTGTGCACCGCGATGCCGGAGGGCTTGTTCACGATGGCCATGGCCTCGTCGTGGAAGAGCAGCGCGAGCGGGCCGGGCGGGGCGGTGACGAGCGGATCGGCCACGTTCAGCGCGGTTCCAGGCGAATCCACGTCACGCTGTCGCTCTCGGACTCGCGGCTCGAGTCGAGCACCACGCTCACGGTGCCTCCGAGGCGTCGATCACCGAAGAGCACCTCGAAGTAGTCGCCGCTCGTGTCGACCTGATCGATCCGCATCTCCTCGCCGTTCACCACGAAGAGCGCGCCGCGTGGGTTGCGGTTCGCGCTCGATCGGAAGCGCACGTAGACGCCGTAGGTCGAGGGGATCACGTCGTCGAAGGTGAACGTCGCGGTGCCGCGGCGCGTGCCGCCGGGCACGTAGAGATCCTCGCAGTCGGTCCCCACCTGATCTGCGCCGTTGGCCGTGAACGCGTAGTCGCGGATGGCCGCGAAGCGCGGATGACCCGGCGGACACGGCACGACCCACGTGCTGCGGTTCGTGTACGTCGCCTCGTGGAAGTGGAGCTCGCGACGCACCGCCGTGGGATCGGGCGGCGGATCGCTCGGCGTGCACTCGACCACGCGCGCCTCGAGCTCCAGCGAGAGCTGTGACACGCGGAAGAAGCTGCGATCGAGCGGGCCCGGGCCGAACACGATCTCGTTGTCGCCCAGGGCGAGCGCGCCCGTGACGTCGAGCGTCACGATCTGCTCGACGTTGTCCCACGCCGTCATCGCAGGGATGGAGAGCGGCGCGCTTCCGTTCACCCGGATCGTGCCTTCTTCGTCGGGGTGATCGGCATCGAAGATGGAGAAGCGCAGCGTCGCGCTCACCACGACCGCGGGGTCCGGCAGGCTCCGCACGGTGAACCGCAGGCGCTCGTCCGAGCCGGGTCCCACGTCGAGCTCGAGCGGCGCGCCCTCGAAGCTGCTCGATCGGTAGCTGCACGCACGCGCCGGCACCGCGAACGCGTCGTCCTCGTCCCCTCGCGCGTCGTCGACGCTCGGCGGCGCATCGATCGAGGACACGTCGTCAGCGACCTCGGCGTCGCGCTCGACCGCGTGGGCGTCGAGGTGTGCGCCGATCGATGTCGGATCACACGCGAGCAACCAGCCCGTCGCGAGCCACAGGATGCGTGTCGAGGGAGAGCGCACGCACCGAGGGTGACACGCGTGGCTGCTCAGCGCGCGCAGCCGGTGCAGGGATCGACGCGGAGCACGAGCGGCGCGTCTCCGCTCGGCGTGACCGCGAGACCGATGCCCACACCTGCGCCGACCACCACCGCGCCGATGCCCGCCCAGAGCCACCACTCCTCGACGATCGACGGCGGCGGCGGCGGCGGCTCGATCGGGACCTCATCGATCCATCGCAGGGCGCTCGCGACGTCGCCCGTTCCGTCGTGCGCCTCGATGGGGCCGTCGGCATGGAGTGACAGCACGGCCGTGTCGTCGATGCGCCGCGGCGACTCGCAGAGACCCGGACCGCAGCGCACGACGACGGCGCGATCGAGCGGGCCCGTGCCCACGTGCACGAGCCACACGCTGCGCGCGACGCCGCCTTCACCGACGATGCTCGCGAGCGAGCTGGCGACGTCGTCGAGCGAGCCGCTCCCGATCGCTTCGGCCAGCGCGAGCGCGTGCACGGTCGCGCCGCTCGGGGCGAGGGCCACGACCATCGGCGCGCGCGAGCCGGGCGCGAGATCGACGAGGCGCGCGTACGGGCGATGGCCGCGCGCTTCGATGCGGATCACGTGGAGCCCCGCGGCGACCTCGAGCTCGCGAGGCAGCCCACCGATCGGGCGATCGTCGACGAAGACCTGCGCCGCGGCGCGCTCGCTCGCGGCCGCGCCTTCGACGCGAACCTCGATGCGCGCGCGGCGCACGCCCTCGCGCATCAGCGCGACCGAGCGCGCGACGAGCTCGGGAGGGGCCTCGCCTTCTTGGAGCGCGCGATCGGGCGCGAGCGCGAGCGCGCGACGCAGCGACGCCTCGGCGAGCGCCGCGTCACCTCGCTGTGCGGCGACGATCGCCGTCACGACCTCGACCTCGGCGAGCCACTCCGCGGCGCCGGGGACGTCGAGCAGATCGCGCGCACGACGCGACGCGGCCGACAGCGCGCGCATCGCCTCGGCCTCTTCGAGCGCGACCTGCGCGCGACGCGCGACGCCGAGCGCCGCCTCGATCTCTTCGAGCTGGACGAGGCGTCGCTCGTCGATGCCCTCGCGATCCCAGTCGATGCCCTCGGGCGTCACGACGCTCGCGCCGTCACGGCGCAGCGCGCGCGTGACACGACGGGCCCAGAGCTCCGCGCGCCCCGGAAACGAGGGCGATCCCGCGATCACCACGACCTGATCCGTGGGCGCGCCAGGGCTGGGAGCGGCGGGGCTGGGAGCGGCGGGGCTCGGCTCGTCTTGCGCTCGCGCGCCCGCGCTCGCCCACGCGAGCACCGCGACGACCACGAGTCCGAGCGCTGAGCGCAGCACGATCGCACGGTATCGGAAGGGCGCGCGGCGGGGCAACGTTGGCGCGGAGCTGCGCACGGGCCAGAGGACAAGCAATAGACAACGTGTCTACTGCATGTCAAAAGCCCCGACATGGCTGAGAATCGTCATCTGGCTCTCGACCGGACGCTCGCGGAGCGCGCGTTCGCTTCCCTCGATCACGAGCTCCCGCGGCAGGTCCGCCTGATCCTCGGCGGCGGCACCGCGATGATCCTGGCGCACGGGCACACCACCTCCACGACGGACGCAGACGTCTTCCCGGTCGGCGGGACGCTGCAGGAGATCGCTCCCTACGCCGAGAAGGTCGCGAAGGAGCTCAACCTCGAGCCCGACTGGCTCAACCCCTGGTTCACGACCTTCACGCACGTGCTTCCCAGCGACTACGGGTCACGTCTCGTGCGCGTCTACGCGGGGAACAACCTCACGGTGGATGCCCTCGGCGCGGAGGATCTCCTCGTGATGAAGCTCTTCGCCGCGCGCGACAAGGATCGTCCCCACACCGTGCGACTCCTGCGCCAGGCGAAGGACCTCGACATCGTGGATCGGCAGCTCGCCCTGCTCGCGGAGAAGCGCATCAAGGGCGCGCCCGCAGCCGCGGATCTCTTCGACGACATGCGCGAGCGGCTGGGCGTGTGACGCCCCGCGCGAAGACGAAGTCCGCGGACGCACGCCTCGTGCGTGTGCCGACCGACGACGACCTGGCCCGCGCGTTCGAAGAGATCGCGCTACGGGGCGGCTCCGCGATGGGCAGGATGCGCGAGTGGCCCTACGCACCAGCGAGCGACGAGACCTTGGTCTGCCTCCTCGCCGAGATGTCGCGCCACGACGCGCGGCTGCTCGGCGTGCTCATCGAGGTCGTCGTGAAGCGGTGGCGCACGCTGACTCCCATGCTCGTGCGGGACGCGATGCGCACCATGCGGACACCGCAGGCGATGTGCGTGGTCGTGACGTTCGCGCGCGAGGTCGACGGAGACCGCGAGCTCGGTCACTGGGTCCGGCACGTCTGCGCGGACTGGGCCGCCGTGCGACCCTCGGAGCACTTCTTCGTCGACGACGTGCGACCTGGCGAGCGCAGCGCTTCCCGACGCATCGGTCGCTCGCTGCGCGAGTTCTCGGACTGGGGCTTCTACGGGATCGAGCGGCCCACCGTAGAGCCCCATCGCAAGGGGCGCGTGGGCACCTACGATGCACGGACGCGCCGCGACATCCTCACGGCCCTCGTGCAGAGCAACCAGGAGGGCGTCACGGTGGCGGACTACCTCGAGCGAATCGATCACTCCGTCAGCCGGCAAGCGGCCCTGTCCGATCTCCGCGCGGTCGGCCTCAGTACCCGAGCCCGAGGACCCGGCGCGCTCTGGCGGCTCGAGCGACGACGTGCACCGCCGCGCGTCGAGCGGCCCGCGACATGACGAGCCGCATGGACCCCCGACGCGGGCCCGAGCGATGCAGGCACGGACGCGGCGCCGTGCATCCCGCGCGACGCCGAGCAGTGCGGGCCGATCGACGACGACTGTGACGGTCGCGTCGACGAGGGCCTCGCGATCGGTCCGATCGCGGATGCGTTCGCGCTGCGCACGACGGAGCTCGAGACGCAGCCACGATCGATCTGCGACACGTGCCAGTGGGCGTGGCGTCCCTCGCTGATCCCCACGCGAGACGGCTTCTTCGTGCCCTTTCACCTCGGCATCTACGGCGGCCGCGAGATGCCGTCGCTCGCGGCGCGATCGACCGATGGCGACGGTCGTCCGCTCGGCGAGGTCGCGATCATCGGCGACTCGGTGCCGCTCTACCTGCGGCACGTGCCCGGCGCGTGGAGCACGGGCGCGACTTGGATCGAGAGCACCCTGCGCATCGGCACCGACGATCTCGCGGGCTACGTGATCGTCGATCCCGACGCGAGCGTCCGCGTGGTGAGCCTCGGCGCGGGTCGTCGTGCGCACGCGCAGGCGACCATCGCGATGCGCGACGGTGTGTCGTGTTCGATCCGGGCAACGGCGCGCCGACGAGCGCGCGCTTCGTCGACGCGTCGCTCGCGTCGATCGAGCCGCCGATCGACCTCGACGTCGTCGACGGCAGCGACCTCGGCTTCGACGTGATGCGGATCGCGGGCGGGCTCCTGGTCGCCGCGGGCAACACGCTCGTGCGCCTCGACGCGCGTGGCCGGCCGACCGCGCGCTGGACCGGACGCCTCGCGCCCGGCGCCGACGAAGGCAACGCGTACACGATCACGCCCGACCTCGCCGTGCGCGACGGACGCACGTTCATCGCGTGGCACGGCATCGAGCGTTCGGGCCTGCCGAACACGGTGTGGATCCGCGAGCTCGGCTGTCTCGAGTAGCGCTGCCTCGAGTAGCTGTCTCGACTCGCGCGCCGGCGCGCTCTCAGCGCAGGCCGAAGCGAACGAGGCGCGCCCCCGACTCGACGCTCAGACCCGCGAGCGTCTGCGCGCCCGACAAGGCCAGCGCGAGGTGCAGCGTGTCGCCGAGCAGCACGGCGGACTCGGTGTAGTCATCGACTCCGTCCAACGCGAACGCGGTCGGACCGAACACGAGGAAGAACCGTCGATCGAGCGACGGCGTGAGCACGGCGATGAAGCCATCCGTGCCGCCGCCTGGATCTCGACCCGCGATCGTGCCGCTCGACGTCGTGAAGCCGCCCGAGCCGGCGTAGCCCGTGACGACGACGCCGCGCGCGTCCGCCGTGACCGTCTTGATCGCCGCGCCCGGTGCGTCCCTCACGGCGGCGCCGAAGAGCTGCGACACCGCCAGCTCGCCGCCGCACGTGTCGAGCGCGAGCGTCGTGAACCAGTTGGGGCCGGCCTCGCCGCGGAGCAGCACGGGATCGTCGACCGCGCCGGGACCGATCGCGAGCGCGGAGCACTCGGTGTCGAGCGAGGGCGTGCGGGCGAGGAACGATGCGTACACGCGCCCGTTGGCCTGGGAGATCGCGCCGCTGGTCGGAACGAACGTGCCGCTCGCGCACCGAACCGAGCGCGACCAGCGAGGCGCGCCGTCACGGTCGAGCCGCATGATCACGACCGGCCCTTCGGGTGGCGCGGGATCGAGACCGACGAGGCCCGTCGACCCATCGAGCAGACGCGTGACGAGGAGCGAGAGGATCGCTCCGTCTTCGGTCGACGCGAGATCGGCGCCCGCGAAGCTCGCTCCGCCGATCGTGTGGACCCAGCGGACCGTGCCGCTCGTGTCGAAGCGCGCGAGGCGCACACGGCCGTCGACGGGCCCGCGATCGATCGCGCGCTCGACACCGTCCACCGTCAGCGCGCCGTGCGTGCTCGTCGCGCTCGGCAGCGATCGCCACGCGAGGAGGATGCCGTCTTCGTCGACGACCATGCCCTCGAGGTAGTCGCCCGCGCCCGCCGTCTCGAGCGTGCGGTGCCAGAGCGGTCGCCCCGTCGCAGCGTCGAGCGCGAGCAGCACGACGCCCGAGCGCAGCGAGCTGTCCGCGGCGTCCGTGAGCGCAGGCAGCGTCGCGGTCACCCCGTCGGCCGTGATCGTCCAACCCTCCACGCGCCTTCCCGCCGCGTACACCACCCCGTCACGCTCGGCGAGCTGCGAGAGGAAGCTGGCGCGCTCGAAGGTGCCGACGATGCGCGGGAACACGGTCCAGCGATCGAGGCCCTCGACGCGGCTCACGAAGAGCGTGGGCCCCCTCACGCTGTCGCCCTCCCACGTGAACGGAGTGGGGTTCGTGTAGGTCCCCGACGCGAGTCGCCCCCCGCCCGGCGTGGTGGCCACGCCCATGACCCAGCCGCCGTTGAAGCCCTGCTCGCGCTCACCGACGAGGCTCGTCGGTGCGGGCTCGCTGGTCGGCAGCATGCACGGTGGGGCATCGGGTGACGCGTCCACGCCGACGTCGCTGATCGCCGCGTCGACGCCAGCGTCGAGACCCACGTCGTGCGCAACCGCGTCGACACCCGCGTCCTCGGGATCCGCATCCCACTGCGCAGCATCGACCTCGATCGCGGCGTGCGCGTCGAGACCGCCGTCGATCGCGAGCGGCCCCGCGTCGAGCCCTTCGACCGGAGCGCACTGGCCCTCGTCGTCGCACGCCGTGCCGGCGGGGCACGCATCGCCGAGGCAGCCCGCGGAGAGGAAGATCGACACGTCGAGGCGACGCCCAGGCGAGAACGCGGTCACCCGTCGCGTCGCGAAGAGCACGTCGGCCTCGGTGACCACATCGGTCGCCACGCGCAGGGCCTCGACGCGGATCTCCACGCGCGCGGGCGCCTCGGGATCGTGCGGCGCGACGCCGAACGAGAACGGCAGCGCCACACGACCGCTCGATGCCGATCCGCCGATCGCCCAGCGGCGCTCGACCCGCGGCGCGTCCACGCGATCACAGCTCGGCTCACAGATCTCCACCCGCACCGCGCGGAGCACGCGATCCCCCGCGACCGGGGGCTCCACGCCCGTCGGCAGATCGGAGTCGATGCGCACGACGAGCTGCGTCGGCACGCTCGCGCACGCTGCGATCGAGAGCGCGAGGTTCGCGAGCAGCATGACGCGACGAAGGGCGTCGAGGACGTGGGCTCGCAGCATGAGCGCTCAGGGTAGCGTGGCGCTGAGCGCGCTTCCGCCGGAGGCGAGATCGACGCTGCCGAAGCTGTCGGCGCCGGTGAGCGCGAGCGCGAGCAAGAGCGAGCCGTGACCGATCGCGACGTGCTCACCGCCGTCGTCCACGGTGTAGATCGCAGAGGCGCGCGCGCCGAAGAGGCTCGTGTGGACGGGCGCGAGGCCGTGATCGAACACGACGAGGAAGCCATCGGTGCCCATGCCCGTGTCGTGCCCCGCCAGCACGCCGAGACCGAGCGACGCGCCGCCCACGCCGAAGTAGCCCGTGCCCGCGACGCCGCGCTCGTCGGCGTCGAGGCTCGTGAACGCGGAGAGCGGCGACGAATTCACGCTCGCGCGCCAGAGCGAGGCCGCGTCGTGCGCGCCCGAGCATGGCTCGATTGCGATCGCGCCGAGCCAGCCCGTGCTCTCGAGCGCGAGCGGGTGCGTGGTCACTCCGCCCACGTCGTAGACGCGGAGGCTGCTGCACACGGTCGAGCCCGTCGACGTGCGGCTCGCGCTCCACGCGAGGAACGCGTGGCCTCCGTGCGCCGCGAGCTTCGCGCTGAGCGGTGACCACGTGCCGACCGCGCAGTCGAGCGTGCTCGCCCACTGGAAGCTTCCGTCCGCGGCGAGCCGCGCGATCACGAGCTCGCCGTCGGTGACCGTCCTCCCGAGGCCGCGCACGGAGCTCGCCGTGCTGAAGTTGCCCGCGAGCGCGACGATCACGTCGCCGTGCTCGACGCTCACCACGTCGACGTCGGAGAACGACGGACCGTCGATGCCGTGCACGACGTCGACGCTGCCCGTGGGCCTGACGTGGACGAGGTGCACACGCCCGTTGGCGACGCCGCGATCGAAGCCCCGCGAGACGCCGTCGAGGAGGAAGTCCGTGGGGCTCGAGCCGAACCAGCGCGTGACGAGCCAGCCGCCCGTCGCGTCGACCGTGAAGCCTCCGATGAACTCGGTCGGCCCGATCGACTTGAGGCTGTGACCCCACAGCGCCGTCCCCGTGGTCGCGCTCATGCCGAGGAGGATCGTGCCCACGCGGCGTGAGTCCGAGCTGGTCCCGGGGGCGAGCTCCGCGACCGACACGGTGCCGCTCGTCCATCCCTCGGCGGCCTGACCCGCGACATAGACGACGCCGTCGCGCTCGAGCACGCGCACGATCGAGCTCCACGGCGCGCGGCGCGCGGTGTCGTAGGTGATGAACGTCGTCCACGAGGGCGAGCCGCCGGCTCCGCGTCGGCTGACGAAGTACGCAGACACGTCGGAGCGCGCGCCGTCGAACTCGAACACGCCCGACCCGCGGCCGGCGACGAGCTCGCTGCCGTCGGGCGCGAACGAGACGGCGGTCACCGTGCCGATCGCGACGCTCTCGCCGCTCACGTACGTCGGCTCGCCTGGGCCCACGCCGACGGGCGATGCGCACGTCGCAGCGTCCGGCCCCGGGGCGTCGGCCGGCCCCGCGTCGCGCGACGCGAACGCATCGAGCGGCGCATCGATCGCGGGCGCATCGAGCATCGCTGCGTCCTCGGGTGTCGCGGCGTCGATCGGCGACGCGTCGACGCCTGTGTCCGCGACGATCGACGCGTCCGCGACGTCGGCGTCGGGCGCCCCTGCGTCGATCGCCGTCCCCGTGCACTGGCCGTCGTCACCGCAGGTGGTGCCCTCGGGGCAGGCGCGTCCGCGGCATCCGGCCGAGAGGAAGATGGGCACGGCGACGCGACCTGGGGAGAACGTGATGCGGCGGCTCGTCGTGAAGAGCACGTCCGACGCGATGCCGCCCGAGGTCGACCGAAGCGCCTCGACGACGATCTCCACGCTGCCTGGGTTCGCCGGATCGCGCGGTGCGACGCCGAACGACAGCGGCAGCGCGATCTGTCCGAGGTCGCTGCGCGCGCCGATCGTCCAGAGGCGCTCGTCTCGCGCGGCATCCGCGTCGCAGCGCGACTCGCAGACGAGCACGCGCACCGCGCGGAGCACTCCGTCGCCGGCCGTCGGTGGCTCGCGATCCACGGGCAGATCCGAGTCGATCGACACGACGAGCTGTGAAGGCGCAGGCGCGCAGCCCACGACCGACGCGAGCGCGACGAGCGCGAGCAGCACGACCGCGGCGCGCACGATCGGTCTCACCGCGGCCTCAGCACGTCTCCGAGCGTGCCGCCGTCGTAGCCAGGGCTCGAGAGGGCCACGCCGAGTCCGATGCCCACGCCCGCGAGCACGGCGATCGTGAGACCACCGACGCCCCAGAACCAAGGATCGGAGAGCAGATCGCCGCCGCTCGCGCGCTCGAACGTCGCGGTGATCTCGAGGTCCTGCCCGCTCGTGAGGCTGAGCCAGCGCTCGTACGGCTGGAGCTCCCGCGCCGTGACGACGAGCTGGTGTCGACCCGGCGCGAGCTCGACGTCGGCGCTCGTGACGCCGTGATCTTCGCCGTCGATCGTGATCGCTGCACCGGGGACACTGCTCCGCACGTGCAGTCGCGCAGGGAGCGGAGCGAGACGCACGACGATCGCGGCCATGCCCGGCTCGAGCTCGCGCACCTCGGTCGTGTGCCCTTCGGCGCGCACCTCGAGACGATGACGCCCCGAGTCCAGCTCGAGCCGCCCCGCCGCGATCGCGCCTCCGCGCGCCGCGCCGTCCACGGTCACGCTCGCGCTCGCGGGCTCGACGTGGAGCTCGATCACGCGGATGCCGTCCATCGCCCGAGCCCGCAGCTCGGTGGCGCGCGCCCGCTCGTCGGCCTCCGCGACGCTCGACGCGAGGAGCACGTCCATCTCGTCGCGCGCCTCGATGTAGCGGCCGAGGCGCAGCAGCGCCGCGCCGATGTTGAGGCGAGTCGCCGCCCGGTCGAGCTGGGTGAGCGAGCTGCGGAACGACTCGAGCGCTTCGGACCAGGACTCGGCGTTCGCCTGCTCGAGGCCTCGCTCGAAGAGCGCGCGCGCTCGCACCGCGTCGCCCGCGTCCTGCGCGGAGGCGCCCGACGCGAAGGAGACCACGAGCACGCTCAGCGACAGCGACACCATCACGACCCAGCGCATGCGGCCGACGATCGCACACGCCTCGCGCGTGTCCAAGACGCGGCGCCCGCAAAATCACGCCCGCAACATCACGCGGTTCACGAGACCTTCGTACGGACGAGCCCTTGTCGTGGGACCTCGCGCGTCCCATGTGCACGGCCCCCGACGACACGGAGACCGACCATGACCACGAGCCTCGAACTGCGATCCTTGCTCCACCGCTCAGACCAAGGCGGTGAGATCGACGTGTTCCTCGAAGCGGTCACGCTGCCCGCGCTCGCGCCCGACCAGATCCTCGTCCGCGTCGAGGCGACCCCGATCAATCCGTCCGACCTCGGCCTGCTCTTCGGCCCCGTGGATCCGCGAAACGTGACCACGGGCGCGAACGCGCACGGTCCGACGCTGCGCGCGAGCGTGCCCAAGACGCTGATGCCGTCGCTCGCGGGTCGCGTGGGTCAGTCGCTCACGGTGGGCAACGAAGGCGCTGGCGTCGTGATCGACGCAGGCACGGACGCGCGCGCGCTCGTGGGCAAGACGGTCGCGCTGCTCGGCGGCGGCATGTACGCGACACACCGCATCGCGCGCGCGAGAGACGCGCTCGTCCTCCCGGACGGAACGCCCGCGCGCGACGGCGCGTCGTGCTTCGTGAACCCGCTCACCGCGCTCTCGATGGTGGAGGTGCTGCGCCGCGAGAAGCACGCGGCGCTCGTGCACACGGCGGCCGCGTCGAACCTCGGCCAGATGCTCGTGAAGATCTGCGCGAGCGAGAAGGTCCCGCTCGTGAACGTCGTGCGCAGCGCGGCGCAGGTGGCGCTCCTCCGCGAGCTGGGCGCCGAGCACGTGCTCGACTCGACCACGCCCACGTTCCAGGTCGATCTGATCGAGGCGATGAAGAAGACCGGCGCGACGCTCGCGTTCGACGCCATCGGCGGCGGCAAGCTCGCGGGCCAGATCCTCTTTGCGATGGAGAGCGCGGCCGTCTCGCAGATGACGACCTACAGCCGCTACGGCTCGCCCAAGCACAAGCAGCTCTACGTCTATGGCGCGCTCGATCTCACCGCGACGGAGATCCCGCGCGCGATCGGCCTCGCGTGGGGCGTGAGCGGCTTCCTCGTGACGTACTTCCTCCAGACGCTGGCGCCCGAGGACGTGATGCGCATGCGCATGCGCATCGTGGACGAGCTCACGACGACGTTCGCGAGCCACTACACCGACACGATCTCGCTCCGCGACGTGCTCGACCCGCAGAAGATCGCCGCTTACACGAAGAAGAGCACCGGCTCGAAGGTGCTCGTCGACCCGAGCCGGTGAGGGTCGCGTCGCGCGACACGTGCGACATCGAAGTCGCAGCCGCGCGCGCGCGCTCAGGTTGGCACTGCGCGCGATCCGCGGATCCACTGGAGATCCGCAGATCGTCGGCCGCGCGGCCGGCTGGCAGCAGCCTTGCTCTAGGGGAGGCCATGCTCACCCTCGCCGCGCTCGCGTTCGTCACCGCCCTCTTGTCGGGCGTCTCGACCGTCGTGTTCCTCGCGACGGACGACGACGGTCTCGAAGGCTGATCGAGCGCGGCGTCGGGTTTTCGGATCGGTCGCCGCTGCGGCATGCTCGCGCGGCATGAACGACGACGACACGCTCTTCGTGCCGCTGCCCGAGAAGTGGCGACGGCCCCTCGGCGAGCCCTGCTTCGGCACGCTCGCCCCGGTGATCGCCCACGGAGCCATCTTCCTCCGTCACGGCGGGAGCCTCCTCCGCATCAGGCCACGCGATGGCCGCGTCGTCTGGCGTCACGAGTTCCCGAAGCGCTCGGGGCTGAGCGCCGACACGCTCCTGCTCGTCGGCGATCTCGCGATCACGGAGAGCAAGCAGCCAGGCGGCCCCGCGCATTCGCAGAAGCACGCGTACACGATCACCGCTCACCACGTCGCGGACGGGAAGGTCACGTGGAAGGTCGACGTCGTCGGCCAGGTGCTCGAAGGGATGATCACGCTCCACGGCGGGACGCTCCGTGTGCAGGTGCTGAAGGCGCGCGTGTGGAGCGTGATCGAGATCGACGTCGCCACGGGTGCAGCGACCAAGCCGAAGAAGATCGCCGCGGGTCTCAGGCTGATCACGACGACCCCGCTCGGGCTCGTGGGCGCCGCCGCCCACGACGAAGGCAAGCTCCGTGTGCCGAAGAAGCCGTGGACGGAGCCGCTCGCGATCCCGGGCGCGTGGCACCTCCAGGTCATCGGCGACGCGCTGATCACGCTCGTGGCACCGCTGGGGAAGAAGACGGGTGTCGTCGAAGTGCGCGAGCTCGCGACGCTCGCGCTGCGGTGGTCGGCGAAGTGCGAAGGCCGAGGCCTCGCGGCGGACGCAGAGCGCGTGCTGCACACCGAAGGGGGGAAGGTCGTCGCGCGATCACTCGCGACCGGCGAGGAGCAGTGGCGCGCTCCCTCCGGCCGCGACGGTGAGCCGAGCGTGGTCTTGGCAGGCGCGTACGCGGGCGTTCCGCGCCTCGGCGAGGGCGTGATGTTCGCCTGCGCAGACGGAAAGAAGCTCGGCGCGCTCGACGTGAGTTCGCTCGTGCCGCTGGGCGACCTCGTCATCGCGACCGGCACCGAGGCGATCGCCGCCTTCGCCCCGACGAAGCGCTGAACCGAGCACTCCCGGACCACGATGGCGTCGAACGTCCACGATCAGATCCGCTCGAGCGCCAGCGCGGCGCGGAGGGCCCGCGCGAGACGCGTGAGGTCGTCTGGGTCGCTCGTCACGACGAGGTCCCCGCGCCGAAGCGCACCGACCACCACGAGGGCGTCGACGGCATCGTGAGTCGCAGCCCGCCCGCACGCGGTGCCCGCGAGGCGCGCGTCCTCGATCGACACCGGCTCGAGGTGGCACCCCTGAAGCAAGCGAGACAGCGAGCCTGCGGGCCTCCGCGCCACGCCTGCGCGAGCACGACCGCGGGCACGGTGACCTTCTGGCAGATGGGGACGGTCCTCGATATGTCGATAGCCTCCGCGCGCCTTGCGGCGACAGGCGATTCCGCGTCCGGCGGTCCGATCCGATCGAATGGGGACGGTCCTCGATCCGATCGAATGGGGACGGTCCTCGATAGTTCGACAACTCCCAAACACCATCCAAAGACAGGCGATTTCGCGACGGACGGGCGCCGACTCGACGACGACTCGCGCGTTCGCCTCGCGTGAACCCCGGCGCACGGGTGAAACCCTTTGCGGGATAGGCCTGCGCGTCGATGTCGAACTATCGAGGTCCGTCCCCTTCTTGGGCAGCGCTGAGCGGAAGGGCCATCAGCGGGGGTAGTGAACCTGGTCGCCCTGCGGGTCGTACAGGATCAACCCATGCGTCTCGGCGAGGGCGGCGATCTTCGCGAGCACCTCGTCGCCGACCGACCAGACCATGCACAGATAGATGTGGCGGTCGCCACGCTCCAGCGCGCACGACCAAGGCGAGCGCTCGATATCGCCCTCGGATAGCTCGTCGAGCGGCGGGTATGCGTCACTCAGTGCGGCGACGAATGCCGCGATGTCTTCGCTCTCGATCTTCTCTTCAGGCGGCTGAGCTTCGGGGTCGAACGCAACGTCGAGTAGCCGCCGCATGGATGCGCGTACGTCGTCATCCGACACGAGTGATCTGCTCGGATGCCAGAGAAAGAGGTCGAAGCTCATCCCATCACACGATCATCGTGACCGGCGCCTCGAGGAGCTTCTTGAGCGCCGCGAGGTACTTCGCGCCGACGGCGCCATCGACGACGCGGTGATCGCACGAGAGCGTCATGCGCATGCGCTTGCCGGCCACGATCGCCCCGTCCTTCACGACGGGCTCCTCGCGCACCGTGCCGACCGCGAGGATCGCGCCCTCGGGCGGGTTGATGACGGCGCTGAAGTCCTCGATGCCGAACATGCCGAGGTTCGAGATCGAGAACGTGCCGTTCTGCATCTCCTCGGGCTTCAGCTTCTTGTTCTTCGCGCGGCCCGCGAGCTCCTTGATCTCGCTGGAGATCGCGACGACGCCCTTCTTGTCGGCGTCGCGCACCACCGGCGTGAGCAAGCCATCGGGCACGGCGACGGCGACGGAGATGTCGACGACCTGGTGGAACAAGAGCTCGGTGCCCATGAACGACGCGTTGCACTCGGGCACGCGACGCAGCGCGATCGCGCAGGCCTTCACGATCAGATCGTTGACCGAGATCTTGACGCCCCCACCGCCAGAAGCAGGGTCTTCGAGCTGCGTGTTGATCGCCGCGCGCGCGTCGAGCAGCGGCTGCGCGTCGATGTCGATGGTCAGGTAGAAGTGGGGAACGGTCTGCTTCGACTCGGTGAGGCGACGCGCGATGACCTTGCGCATCTGCGAGACGGCCTGCTTCACCGGCTCGCGACGCTCGAACGATCCACTCGTGCCGCCCGAGAACGCGAAGGTTGCCGTCGACTTCGATGCGGCGGCAGGCGCGGCCGCCTTGGATGCGCTGCCGTGCTCGGCGCCGTCGAGATCGCGCTTGATGATCCGGCCGTGCGGACCGGTGCCGGTGACCGTGCGGAGATCGATGTCGTGCTCGCGCGCGAGCTTGCGGACGAGAGGCGAGGCGGCGACGCGACCGCCTTCTGAGATTGCTGGGGATCCGGACGGTGCTGGCGACGGCCCCGCTGACCCACCCCCGGCCCCTCCCGCTGACGGGAGGGGTGACTCCGGTGCTGGGGATGGGGACGCCGACGGTGCTGGGGCTGGCGTCGGCGACGGTGCCGCTGCGCCGCCGCTCGCCTGCGCGAGGAGCGCGCTGATGTCCTCACCTGCATTGCCCACGATGGCCACCGGCTGATCGGGCTTCAGCGTCGTGCCTTCCGGCACGAGGATCTTGAGCAGCACGCCCTTGTCGAGCGCGCGCCACTCCATCGTGGCCTTGTCGGTCTCCACCTCGGCCACGAGGTCGTCGACGCCGAGCGCGTCGCCCTCCTTCTTGACCCACTTCGCGAGCGTGCCCTCCTCCATCGTCGGAGAGAGCTTCGGCAGTCCTACGATCTTCGCCATCGTGTTCCTCAGCTCTTGTAGAGGCTCTGAAGGATCGTCTTCTTGATGCGGTCCTTGCTCACGATGACCTCGTTCTCGAGGCCCACGGCGTAGGGCATCGGCACGTCGAGGTTCGTCGCGCGCAGGACCGGCGAGTCGAGGTGATCGAAGGCCTCGCGCTGCACGCGATCCACGATCTCCGCGCCCGGTCCGCCGTAGGGCCAGTGCTCGTGCACGACCACGCAGCGGTTCGTCTTCTTCACGCTCTCGATGATGCTCGCGTGATCGAGCGGACGAAGCGTGCGCGGGTCGATGACCTCACACGAGATGCCGTCGGCCTCGAGCTCCTTCGCGACCTCGAGCACCGTCACGTACGGACGGCCCCACGTCACGACCGTCACGTCCTTGCCCTCGCGCGCGATGCGCGCCTTGCCGAACTCGATCACCTCGTCGGCGTCCGCGTCGGGCACCTCGCCCTTCTGGCCGTAGAGCGTCTCGCCCTCGAGGAAGACGACGGGGTTGTCGTCGCGGATCGCCATCTTCAAGAGGCCCTTCGCGTCGCGCGCCGTGGACGGATACACGACGTAGAGCCCCGGGAAGTTCGCGTACACCGCGTCGACCGAGTGGCTGTGCTGGCTGCCGACCTGACGCGCCGTCGCGTTCGGCCCGCGGAACACGATCGGGATCTTGAACTGCCCCGCGCTCATCTGGAGCATCTTCGCGGCGCTGTTGATGATCTGGTCGATCGCCACGAACGAGAAGTTCCACGTCATGAACTCGATGACCGGACGCAGGCCCGTCATCGCCGCGCCCACGCCGACGCCCGCGAAGCCGCTCTCCGCGATCGGCGTGTCGATCACGCGCTCGGGGCCGAACTTCTCGATGAGGCCGCGCGTGACCTTGTACGCGCCCTGGTAGTAGCCGACCTCTTCGCCCATCAAGAAGACGTTGGGGTCTCGGACCATCTCTTCGGCGATCGCCTCGTTGAGGGCGTCGCGGTAGGTGAGCTCGCGCATCAGCGACCTCCTGCGTCGTTCGTCGTCTCGACGGTGAAAGGAGCGTGCGCGCCGTCGAAGCGCGGTGGGTAGGCGACCGAAGGCGCGAGCACCGTCGCGTGCATCGTCTCGCGCGTGGCGGGCGCTGAGCTCTCGGCGAACGCGACCGCGTCGGCGACCTCGGTCTCGATCTCCGCGTCGATCTTCGCGAGCGTCTCTTCGGTCACGCCGCGCGCCGACAAGCGCTCGCGCGCGATCTTCACCGGGTCGCGCGTGCGCTTCATCTCGTCGACCTCGTCGGACGTCCGGTACTTGCCCGGATCCGACATCGAGTGGCCGCGGAAGCGGTACGTGAGGATCTCGACGAGCGTCGGACCTTCGCCGCGCCGTGCGCGCGCGACGGCCGCCTTCATGCGCTCGACCACCACCTCGACGTCGTGACCTTCGAAGCGATCGGTCGGCATGCCGTAGCCCGCGCCCTTGAGCGTGACGTCGCTCGTCGGGTTCGTTCGCTCCATCGGCGTGCCCATCGAGTACTGGTTGTTCTCGCAGACGAAGACGATCGGCAGCTTCCAGATCGCCGCGAGCGTGAGGCCCTCGTGGAAGCCTCCGATCGGCGTCGCGCCCTCGCCGAAGAAGCAGAGCACCACGTCCTCGGTCTTGAGGTACTTGCAGCGGAACGCCGCGCCCGCGCCGAGCGCGATGTGACCGCCGACGATGCCGTGCCCGCCGAGGAAGCGGTGCTCGGCGTCGAACATGTGCATCGAGCCGCCCATGCCGCGCGAGACGCCGGTGTCCTTGCCGTAGAGCTCCGCCATGATCCCGCGCGCGCTCGTGCCGCGCACCAGCGCGTGCCCGTGGTCACGGTAGGTCTGGATCATCCAGTCGGTCTTGCGGATGGCCGCTTCGCTGCCCACGGCGACGGCCTCTTGGCCGATGTAGAGGTGCAGGAACCCGCCGATCTTTCCCGCGAGGTAGGCGCGCGCGGCCTCCTCTTCTACGCGGCGGATCAGCTGCATCTGGCGGTATTGCGCGAGGAGCTCTTCGGACAAACGCGACCTCCGTCGAAGGGGTCGGACCCTAACACGCGAACGCGAGGGCCCATCGCTTCGGAACGAAGCGGCGCCATGCGTGCAACATCCGAAGCGATCGTGCACGACGCAGCGCGTCGTTCCGCACCCTTCGCGTCGTTCCTGGGTGGGGGGTTGATCGCCGCGGCGGGCTCGGCCAAAGCTCGACCCCGTCGCCGGAATCTCTCGGGGCAGGTGGAGCGGGCTGCTCGCCCGACCGCATCGATCGACGCGCCGTCAGGAGCTCTCATGAAGACCTTCCACTTCGTTCCCGGCCTCCGCGCCGCGCTCGTGCTCGTCTCGCTCCTCGGCGCCTCGGTCGCCACCTCGTCGGCGCACGCGCAGTACGGCGGGCAGCTCTTCGTGCCGACCACGTGCGACATGAGCGACGCGAACGCGCAGTACGGCTCGATCACGGTCGGCGCGAGCGTGCAGCTCGCGATGCACACGCCGTGGCGCGGCGACGCGAACTGGAACCCCCAGATGGGCCGCTTCGTCGGCATGGTGGCGGTCGTCACGCAGCTCGGCGGCGTCGACGGCGTGGGCTGCCCCACGGTGCGCGTGAACGTCGACGGTGGACAGAGCTACTGGCGCATCCGCGACATGCGCCTCATCGCGGCGGCCACGCCGACGATGCCCGCGCGGCCCGCGATCCCCGCGGGCGATCCCATCCCGCGCTACTGCGGCATGAGCGCGGCGGGCGCGCAATTCGGCGCGATCCGTCCCGGCACCACGGTCGTGCTCGGCGCGCACACGTTCGCGGGCGCGGGCGACGACCTGAACTGGAACGCGGAGATGAACCGCTTCGTCGGCACGCAGGCGGTCATCACGAGCCTCGATCAGGTCGACGGCTTCGGCTGCGCGGTCGTCCGCGTCACGGCAGACGGCGGCCAGTACTACTGGCGCATCCGCGACATGCAGCTCGTGGGCGCGCGCGTCGCGCCGGCGCCGATGGTCGCCACGATCCCCACGTGGTGCGGCATGGACGCGAGCGCTCCGCAGTACGGCCCGCTCCAGATGGGCAGCTGGGTCGTGCTCGGCATGCACTCTGCCGACGTCGGCGATGCGAACTGGGCGAGCGAGATGAACCGCTGGGTCGGCCAGCAGACCACCGTCACGGGCTACGCCGGCACCGACTCCCTCGGCTGCCCCACGGTCCGCGTGGCCGCCGACGGCGGCGCCTACGCCTGGCGCATCCGCAACCTGACGTTCCTCCGCTGATCGCGTCATGCCTCTGCGAATCCTCTGCGTGTTGGCATTCGTCGCGTGTGCAGGGTGCTTCGGCCAAGCGCGCGAATGGCGCGACGACCGAACACTCGTGTTGAACCGCGGAAGCAACCGCTACGTGCTTCACCTGACGCCGACCGCCCACGCTTCCCCCACCTCGCACGCGACCCCGCTCGCGGCAGCAGTCCCAGCGGTGCCGTGGAAGTCGGGGGGAGCCGTAGTGTCGGTCGCCTGAGCGGCGTCGCCGAACTCGATCGCGCCCCGCCATGCGGATGCACCGTCGCTTCCTCCGAGCGCTCGACGTTCAGCCGTCGCGCTCGGTGGTGCGCTGACGGATCCAGATCGCGAGCGCCTCGACGCCGAGGCGCGAGGTCGCCACGGCCAGCGTCAGCTCGATCAGCTCCCTCGCGCTCGTGGTGAGGTCGACCCCGTTCTCGGCGAGGAACACCAGCATCGCGTGCAGGCCCACCCGCTTGTTCCCGTCGACGAAGGGATGGTTCTGGACGAGCGAGTGCATGAGGGCGGCGGCCTTCGCGGCCACATCCGGATAGAGGTCCTCGCCCCCGAACGACGCGCGGGGGCGCATCACGGCCGCCTCGAGCGCGCCTGGATCGCGAAGGCCCGCACCGCCGCCGAAGCGCTCGATCTGCAGCTCGTGGAGCGCGCGGACCTGAACGACCGACAAGTAGCGCACCCGCGTGGTCACTTCGCGAGCTCTTCGAACGCCTCCGCGTATCGCTCCGCGAGAGACTTTGCGCCCCGCTCGAACCGCTTGGTGACGCGACCGCCGTCCACCTCGTCGGCCCCGAGGCGGACGATCACGGCGCCCGTGCGAGGGTGAACGGACACATCCACCTCCATGCCCTTCGTGAGCTTGAAGGCCTGCACCACCTCGGCCGGTAGGGTCACGGCGAGCGACCCACCGGCTTGAACGAGCTTGCGTCGCATGTATGTACTTCATCAGTACGACGGCGATGGGTCAACCGGTCGGTGCGGCGGCGGCGCGTGACGAAATGGTGGCTTGAGCGACGAACGGGTGTGCTTCATCGTCCGCCCCCGTGAGCTCGCCCACCATGAACGCCGCGGTGAACGACGGTCGTGATCTCGCCGTCGAGCTTCATCTGATGAAGGAGCTGCACGGCGCGTTCGCCGAGCTCGATCGTGGGCTGCCGTTCGGTCCGAACCGACGCACCGCCGCGAGCGTCACGGCGCGGCTCGCGAGCGTTCGCGCCCGCCTCGGCGCGTGGCTCGACGCGACGCCGCCCTCCGCGAGCGAGCGCACCGAGTGGCGCGAGGTGCGCGGCGAGCTCGAGTCGATGTCGGACGCCGCGACCGATCGGCCGAGCCTCGTCGCCCTCCGCACGCGCGTGCAGCCGAGCTACGAGGCGATCGTTCGCTCGCTCGCGGAAGAGCGCGTGTCGGTGCCGTCGCTCCGGCCGACCAACTACGCGCGCAACGTGCTGCACCTCGCGTCCGCGGGCACCGGCATCCTCGCGCTCGAGCTCCTGCCTTCGTGGTCGTGGGCCACGGGCGTCGCGCTCGCGGTCGCGCTCACCGGCTGGACGCTCGAGATCACGCGCACGAAGAGCGACGCCGTGAACCGCTTCTGCATGCAGCTCTTCGGTCGCACCGCGCACCCGCACGAGGCGCACCGCGTGAACTCGGCGACCTGGTACTCGACGGCGCTCGTGATCCTCTCGCTCACGCAGTCGCTCGTGCCGTGCCTCGTCGCGCTGTGTGTGCTCGGCGTCGGCGATCCCGCGGCCGCGATCATCGGCCGCCGCTTCGGCCGCACGCCGATCGTCCACGGCCGCACGCTCGAGGGCACGCTCGCGTTCATCGTCGCAGGCGGCCTCGCCGCGCTCGGCTACGTGCTCGCGTTCCACCCGACCACGACGATGCCCGTCGCGATCCTCGCGTCGTTCGGCGGCGCGCTCACGGGCGCGATCGCCGAGCTCGTCAGCCGACGCGTCGACGACAACCTCTCGATCCCGCTCGCGGCGTGTGCAGGTGCCGCTGCGATGTCGGTCGTCGCCTCCCTCGTCGGCTGATCCGTTTGGAGTGAACCGACACCGTCAGGATGCCGTGCAACTGCTCCTGACGCGTACACAGCGCTCGAACGGGCCGTTCGAGTCGGCGCTCGCGACGTGCGTGCTCGTCGCAGGTTGTTCCTGCGGCGGGCCCGTGCCCGTGTCCGATGGGGGCATCGATGCTCGCGCCATCGATGCCTTCGTCGTACGACTCGAGCGGCGCGCTCGTGCGGGCCACAGCGGCCCTGCCGACGCCGCTCGGCGATCGCGTCGACGGCGCGGGCTACGACAACCCGAACGTGCGTGGCTGCTGGCAGTATCGGTGCAACCACCTCGCCAACCTGAGTGTCGTGCCACTGCCCGATTGATCCTCGACACAGACGCCACGAGAGCGGGGATCGCTCCCTGGGCGCGACCATCGGACGGCGAGCGCGGCGGGGCCTGCACACACCCGCGAGCGTGCGTGCAGCGCGCTGCACGGATCGGCGGCGCATCGCAGGAAATGGCGCGAATTGCGGCCCGGCACACGCGCTGCTCCATGGGGCTCGTCGCGACGACGCGACGCCCGAAGGAGACCCCCATGCGCGCCCTCGTCCTCGTGATCTCGACCCTCGCCGCCGTGCTCGTCCTCGCCGCCGCGGAGCCCGTGTCCGCGCAGTCCGACGACGCGCCGCGCCTCGAGGCGCGCGCCGCGCTGATCCTCGACGCCGAGCTCGACCGCGAGCTCGCGTCGATCGACGCCGAGTCGCAGGCCGCGACCGCGCTCTACGTCTCGGGCCTCGTGCTCCACGTCGGCGGCATCGCGACGATGGTCGGCACCGGCATCGCGGGCATCTGCATCAGCTTCAGCTCGAGCTGCGAGAGCGAGCGCAGCCTCGCGAGCACCGGCCTCTTGATCGGCGGCATCGCCGCGGCGCTCGGCGCGGTGGGCATCTTCGTCGGCGTCGGTCTCGACGTCGACTCTGGCAACCGTCGCCGCGATCACGCCGCGCGCCGCACGCTGCTCTTCGGTGTCGGCCCGAGCGCCGACGGCTCTTCGCTGTCGCTCCGCGGAACGTTCTGAGCGCGTGTCGCGACTCTCGTCTGACATTCCCTGAAACCGCCGCCCGGGAGCGCCCTCTCGGCGGCCCGCGCTGCTAGCGTCGGCCCCATGCGACAAGACCGGGGACCTCTGGCGTCGGCATCGGCCTCCGCCCTCTACGTGTTCGGCGCCTCGTGCGCGGTGGCCACCGGCGCGATGGGCTGCGGCTCACCGACGGTGATGGACGACGCGTCGGTCCCGCCGATCGACGCTCCGGGCACACCGCCCGACGCGTTCGAGGCCACGCCCGTCGACGCGTACGCGCCGCCTGGCACCGACGCGTGGGCGCCCGACGCGTTCGCGCCGGGAGAGGACTTCGCGATCTCGCCGACGACGACCCAGAACACCGGCACCTCGGGTGAGATCGACGTGCCGGTCACGATCACCGATCAGCGCTCGTTCATGGTGGTGGCCACGTCGGAGAACGCGTCGCGCCTCTCGGTGCTCTCGGTGACCGACCCGAGCGGCGACGTCGTGCTGCGCTGGGAAGACTGGTACAGCGGCGACAACAGCTACACGAGCGCGATCTTCGCGGAGCGCACGGCCACGACGATCAACTGGCCCATCCACGCCGAGGATCCCGCGCTCGTGCCCGGGACCTACGTGGTGCGCCTCGGTAGCTACCGGGTCGACGGCATCACGTCGCGCCCCGACGTGAACGTCGACGTCACGACGATCACCAACCGCGACGCGGACCTCGCGACGGGCGCGCTGCACGTCGTCGTGGTGTGGGCCGCGGGCATGGCCGACGACGCCGCGCTCGTGACCGCCACGGAGGCCGCGGTCGATCACTGGAACGACGTGTGGTCGATGGCCGGCCTCAGCGTCGAGGTGCGCTACGTCGAGAGCACGATCGATCCGGACCTGCCGTATCCGTCGGCGATGACGGGTGACCTGCTCGACATGGCGAGCTCGTTCGTCGAGCCCGGCGAGATCGCGGTCATCGTCGGCGAGACGATCAACGACGACACGAGCCAGTACGGCGTCGCAGGCCGCATCCCTGGTCCGGTCATCCGCTCGCCGATCTCGGCGATCGTCGTCGGCTGGCTCGCGAACGCGGGCGGCGACGGAACGTTCAGCGACAACGACATCCAGCTCTATGGCGAAGTGCTCGCGCACGAGGTCGGTCACTTCGTGGGCCTCTTCCATCCCGTCGAGAACGCGTTCGACCGGTGGGACTCGCTGCGCGACACGCCCGAGTGCCGAAACGCCTCCAACTGCGAGGCGATGCTCGGCACGAACCTCATGTTCCCGTACTCGATCTGCGACGCCGACGGCTGCGTCAGCACGACCATCCTCACGAACGATCAGCGCGGCGTGATGCACCGCTACACCGGCACGCGTTGAAGGGGATCGCCATGAAGACGACGAACACCATGCGAACCACGATGTCCTCGGCCCTCGCGCTGCTCCTCCTGCCGAGCGCGATCGGCTGCGCCGGTCCCACGAACGACGCGCCCGCGACCGAGGCCCGCGAGGCCCACGCGATCGAGGCCCAGCGCGGCGAGCCGATCGTGCTCAGCGCGGACGCGCAGACGATCTACGAGCGCGCGCTCGTGCGCGACGCGAGCCCTCCGTGCGACGTGCTCACGGCCGGCGTGACGGAGCCCATGCCGGCGCTGATCGAGATCACCGAGCGCGTGGCCTCGCCGCCGAGCGCCGGCATGCGCGCGGCCGAGTGCCTGATCGAGGGACACGCGCTCGAGATCGAGCCGACGCTCACGGCGTGGGTCACGCACGAAAGCACGCTCGGCTTCGCCCTCCTCGTGCTGAACCGCTTGGACACGATCGAGCCCGCGCTCGGTGAGCGCCTCGCGCGCGCCGCGCTCGAAGGCGAGATCGCCGACCGCGCGCGCACGCGCATCGCCCGCTCCGAGCGCCACCGCCAGCTCGCCGAAGGTGTGCAGGTCGAGGGCACGTCGAGCGAAGCGACGACCGCGAACTGATCAGTCGACGAGCCAGTAGAACGCCAGCGCGGCCATCGCGAGCAGCAACAGCGCACCCACGATCACCCCGCCCGCCCCGCCGCTGGGGCGAGGACCGGGGGGAGCGGGCGAGCGCGCCACGATGCGCGTGGCGTTGACGTCCTCGTCCCAGCGCGAGCCCCAGCCGTCGTAGCGGATTCGCCAGCTCTGCGAGGAGCGCACCTCGAGCACGGTCGCGTCCCACCACGTGCCCCGCCACTCGACGAACACGGGCGTGCCCACGGGGAACGTCGTGGTCCTCACGAGGCGCGCCTCGCGCTCGGCCTCGGACTCGTCCGCCTCGCGGCGCGCGGCATCGCGCTCCTCGACGGCCGCGTCGCGCTCGCGTCGCGCGGCGGCGGCGTCGCGCTCGAGCTGCTCGACGCGCTCGCGCAGCGCATGGGTCTCGTCGCGAAAGCTCACCACGCGATGCTCCGAGCGCGCGCGACCTCGGTCAAGCGGCCCCGGCCTCCGCGTCTCGGTGGGCTTGGACGATCGACCGCGCCGAGCTTCCGCTCCAAGATGGCCGCCCATCGTGGCCCGCAAAAAGAAGCAGCACGACGACGAGACCGAGCGCGCGCCCGCGCCGCCGCCCAACGTCGCCACCTCGCTCGAGGGCCTCTTGAAGGGCGTGTCCCTCCAGACCCTCGACGAAGCCGCGAAGGCCGCGGCCGCCAAGAGCGCAGCGATGGCCCCCAAGCCGTCGAACGTGCCTTCGCAGCAACACGGCAAGCCTTCGCAGCAACACGGCAAGCCTTCGCAGCAACACGGCAAGCCTTCGCAGCAACACGGCAAGCCTTCGGCGGCGCACGCGTCCGCGAAGCCCTCGTCGACACCCACGAAGTCCGTGCCGTCGTCCGAGACCGAGGCGGCGCCGAGCGGCACCACCGTCGTCGCGCGACCGTCGGACAGCCTCAAGGGCCACGACCGCACCGCCTTCTATGACGCCATCGCGGGCGTGCGCTCGCTCGACGCGGGGCGGCCCAAGCCTCGCCGCGCCGTACCCGTGAAGACCTCCGGCGCAAGGGCCGCGCCTGCCCGGGAGGAGCTGGACGTCTCGGCGCGCAAGAAGCTCGGCGAGCTCGTCGGCGGCGCGCACCGCTTCGACGTCGCGATCGAAGACGACGGCTTCGTCGAGGGGCTGCGTCGCGACGCCGCGGTGGAGTCGCTCGGCGCGCTGCGACGCGATCAGCCGCGCGTCGACGCGACGCTCGACCTCCACGGACTGCGCGAGGCCGTCGTCGACGACCGACTCGCGCGGTGGATCCGCGAGGCGCACAAGAAGGGCGCGCGGCGCGTGCTCGTGATCCACGGCAAGGGCCTGCACAGCGTGGACGGTGTCGCGGTGCTGCGCGACGCCGTGCTGCGCGTGCTCGAGGCCAGCATCGCCACGCCGCTCGTGCTCGCGTTCGCGAGCGCACCGGCCGCGATGGGCGGCACCGGGGCCATGCTCGTCGAGCTCTCGCGAGAGCGCACGTGAGCGCGCCACCTCCGGATGCTGCGTCGCCGCGCCTGTCCAGCTCGACGCTCGTCGCGCTCGCGACCGTCTATCTGATCTGGAGCTCGACCTACTACGCGATCCGCGTCGTCGTCGCGCACGTGCCACCGCTGCTCTCGAGCGGCGTGCGGTACCTGATCGCGGGCGTCGCGATGCTCGCGATCGCGCGCATGCAGGGGCTCGTGGTGCCCGATCGCAAGGCGTGGGGCCGCGCGCTCGTGGTGGGCGTGCTCTTGTTCGTGGTGGGCAACGGGTTCGTGTCGATCGCGGCGACGGAGCTCGGCTCGGGGATCATCGCGATCGTGTGCGCGATGATGCCGCTCTGGGGCGCGGTGCTCGGTCCCGCGTTCGGCGTGCCCGCGTCGAAGCGCGAGTGGGCAGGCCTCGTGCTCGGCTTCTCGGGCGTCGCGGTGCTCGCGCTCGGCGGCGAGCTTCGCGCCGCGCCCGGCGCGACGATGCTCTTGCTGCTCGCGCCGATCGGCTGGGCCGTGGGCTCGCTGCTCGTGCGCCGGTGGGACGTGGGCAAGGGCATCATGGGCGCCGCGACGCAGACGATCACGGGCGGCGCGATGCTCGTGATGGTGGCGTTCGCGCGCGGTGAGCGAGTGCCCACGGAGGTCCCCGCGGAGGCGCTGGGCGCGATGGCCTACCTCGTGGTGTTCGGCTCCCTCGCGGGCTTCGCCGCGTACCACCACCTCCTCGTGAACGCGCGCCCTGCGGTGGCCATGAGCTACGCGTACGTGAACCCGGTGCTCGCCGTGATGCTCGGCGCGTGGCTCGGCGGAGAGGCCGTCGGCTGGCACACCGCCGCGGGCATGGTGCTGATCGTGGGCGCCGTCGTGACGATCGTGACGCGCCCACGACCGACACCCAGCGCGCCCAGCCCTCCCGTCGAGACCGAGGTGACGACGCCCGCGGAGCGAACGAGTTGAGCGGCGTGCGCGTGCACGTTCGCTTCTCGCCCGCGAGCCTGAAGACGAACCACGCGGGCCTCGACCTCGAGGCGAGCGCCCTCGCCTACCGCGACGCGCTCGACCACGCGCTCCGCGCTGCCATCGCGTGCGACGTGCTCGAGGTGACGATCGATCGCGAGGCGGCCTCGATGCGCATCGAGATCGAAGGGGCCACGCCCGCGCTCGCGCAGCGCCTCGAGCGCGACGTGCTCGATCACGCGTGGGTCGTTCGCCAGATGGGGGCGTGGGCCGTCGTCGCGTGAGTTTGCAGAGCGGTTCTCGCGCTCGCGGAGGGTGATCCTCCACACCGCCTGACGTCCCCTCTCGCGTTCACGATGCGCGCGGAGGCCCCGATGACAGCCCAGGACGCCGCATGGAAGCCCGAGGACCGAACGGCACGCGCAAACCCGGCGGCGCGCGCGATCGGATGTGTCGCACTCGCGGCGCTCGCGACCATGGCGTGCGAGGGCTCGCCTCAGCCCGACGCCGCCGTGGCGATCGACGCGAGCGCCGACGTCGGTGTCGAGGACGGCGGCCTCACGCTCGACGGCGGAGCGAGCGAGGACTGGCGCGCGTGCGATCCGATCGTCATCGGTGCGTGCGGGCTTCCGTTCCCGAGCGACGTGTACACGACCGCCGATGCCGAGTCCGAGACGGGCCTTCGGCTCGCGCTCTCCGGACGCGCCGTGCCCTCGCGCACCCGAACGCTCGAGCCGTTCCTCGCGCTCGATGGCTTCTCGCCCGTCTCGTCACCGATGACGTGGCTCGCGGGCGCGACGGCAGCGGGGCTCGTGGGGCAAGACGAGATGGAGCGCTCGCTCGCCTCCGACTCGAAGACGATCTGGATCGATCTCACGAGCGGCGAGCGCGTCGCTCACTTCGCGGAGATCGACCAGGCGTACGAGGACGACCCCGAGCGACTGCTCTTGCTGCGCCCCGCCGTGAGCCTCAGCGCGGGACATCGCTACGCCGTCGCGATCCGCGGCGTGGTCGACGAGGCCGGCGCGGTGATCGCGCCCTCGCCCGTGTTCCGCGCGCTGCGCGACGGGCTCGAGTCCGACCTGCCGGCCGTGCTCGAGCGACGCGCGGGCTACGACGCGCTGTTCGCTGCGCTCGAGTCCGAGGGCGTCGCGCGCAGTGAGCTCCAGATCGCGTGGGACTTCACCGTCGGCAGCCAGGAGAGCCACACCGGTGATCTGCTCGCGATGCGCGACCTCGCGCTCGCGGAGGTCGGCGAGGACGGGCCCGCGTACACGATCCTCGACATCGAGGTGCGCGATCCCGAGGAGGACCCGTCGATCGCGTTCCGCGTCACCGGCGAGATGACGGTGCCGAGCTTCCTCACGCGTCCCGATCCCGGCGGCAACCTCGCGCGCGACGCGTCGGGCAGGCCCGAGGCTCGCGGCACGCGCACCGCGCGCTTCTGGCTGCTCATCCCGCGCAGCGCCGAGACCACGCCCGCGCGCCCCGTGCAGTGGGGCCATGGTCTCCTCGGATCGGGCGAAGAGATCTTCGACTTCGAGGCGATCCACCAGCTCGCGAACGCGTACGGCTATGCGCTGTTCGCAGTGGACTGGACGGGCATGGCGGCCGACGACATCGGCCACCTCGCGGGCGTCGCGACGTCGGGAGACATGGGTCGCTTCGCGACCGTCACCGAGCGGCTCGCGCAGGGAATGATCGAGGCGCTGCTCGCGGTGCGCTTGGTGCGAGGCGCGCTCGCCGACGACGCGAGGATCGCGATCGGCGGACACTCGCCGATCGATCGCGTCGCCGATCCCGTGTTCGTCGGTCAGAGCCAAGGCGGGATCCTCGGGGGCACCTACATGGCGCTCACGACCGACGTCCCGCGAGGCATCTTGCTCGTGCCCGGGCAGGGCTACTCGTTCCTCCTCCAGCGAAACCGCGGCGGCTGGGAGATGTTCAGCCCTCTCTTCGAGAGCCACTACGGCGCGCGCGACGTGCAGCGCTGTCTCGCGCTCATGCAGCTCCTCTGGGATCGCGCCGAGCCGAGCGGCTTCACGCCTCACGTGATCACCGATCGCCTCGCCGGATCCCGCGCGCACGACGTGCTCCTCATGGTCGCGCGCAACGATCATCAGGTCTCTCACCTCTCGGGTCATCAGATGGCGCGCACCCTCGGCGTGCCGCTGCTCGGTCCTCCCGTGCGCGAGCTCTTCGGTCTCGAGACCGTCACCGGGCCTCACACCGGATCGGCGATGATCGAGGTCGACTTCGGCGCGCCCGACGTGCCCTCCGTCAACCGACCTGCGACCGATGGCGATGATCCGCACACGATGATCGCCGATCCGCCGTGGGTCGCCGCGACGCTCGAGCAGTTCATCCGCGAGGGCGTCGTCGCGGCGGCCTGCGACGGCCCCTGCGATCCGACCTGATCGCGTCGCACCGCACTCGGCCGTACGTTCGAGTGGTCGCAACCCGAAGTTGCGGGTGGAGCGTGGCGCGCTCGGAAATTCCAACCCACTCTTGGCCCCGATGGCCGAGCCAGAAGAGCCGAAGGCGCGCGTCGACGAGGCCGCGCCGGCCTCCGAGCGACGCGTGATCCTGCTCCTCGCCGCGGTGCAGTTCGTCAACATCCTCGACTTCATGATGCCGTCGCCGCTCGGCCCGCGTTTCGCGGCGGAGCTCGACATCGAGACCTCGAGCCTCGGCCTCGTCGTCGCGAGCTACACGCTGGCCGCAGGCGCCGCGGGTCTGCTCGGGGCGTTCTTCCTCGATCGCTTCGATCGACGAAGCGCGCTCTCCGTCTGCCTCGCTGGACTCGCGGTCGGCACCGCGGGCGCGGTGTTCGCCACGAACCTCGAGACGCTCGTCCTCGCGCGCGTGATCGCGGGCGCGTTCGGTGGACCGGCGACGTCCATCGCGATGGCGATCGTGGCCGACCTCGTGCCCGTGGCGCGGCGGGGTCGCGCGCTCGGCTCGATGATGATGGCCTTCTCCGTCGCATCGGTCTTCGGCGTGCCGATGGGCCTCGTGCTCGCGGGCTGGGGCAGCTGGCACACGCCGTTCGTCGTCACCGGAGCGCTCGGTCTCGTGGCCTCGATCGCGGCGCGCACGCAGCTGCCGTCGCTGCGCGGTCACATCGAGGACGTGCCCACCGATCACGCGTGGCGCGAGATGCTCGCGTCGTTCCGCACGCTGCTCACGGATCCCGCCGTGCGCCTCTCGTACGGCATGGCGGTCGTCTCCGCGTTCGGCGCGTTCATGCTGATCCCGAACATCGCCGTGTTCGTGCAGAACAACTTCGGCTACCCCGAGGCGCTGCTGTCGATCCTCTACGGCACGGGCGGCATCGCGAGCCTCCTCGTCTTGAGGCCGCTCGGGAAGCTCGTCGATCGCATCGGGAGCTTCCCGATCTCGCTCGGCGGCGCGATCGGCTACGCGATCGTGTGCTGGCTCTGCTTCATCGCGCTGCCGCCGTGGATCCGCGCGCTCTGCGCGGTGGAGGAGACGATCGCCGGCGTGCCGTTCTCGTGGGGCTGGGTCGTCGTCACCGTGTTGTTCGTGCTGTTCATGCTCACGAGCAACGCGCGCAACGTCGCGTTCGGCACGCTGAGCTCGCGCGTGCCGCCGCCTGCGCTGCGCGCGCGCTACCAGTCGCTCTCGTCGATGGTGCAGCACGTCGGCCTCGCCGCCGGCGGCCTCACGGGGCCGGTGCTGCTCACGAGCGAGCCCGATGGATCGCTCGTCGGCATCGATCGAGTCGCGTGGCTCTCGCTCGTCACGCTGCTCTGCGTGCCGTGGCTCATGCGCGTGGTCGAGCGCCTGATCGATCGTCGTGACGGCGTGCAGCGCCAGAGCCTCGTGCGCGCGATGGGCACCAAGCACGCCGAGAAGCCGTGAGCGAGCCCATCGACGCGCTGCGTCTCGCGCGCGAGCCGGCGTTCCTCCGCTACCAGCTCGTCCGCTTCGTGTCCGTCGTGGCGATCCAGATGCTCTCGGTCGCGACGGCATGGGAGATCTACGCGCGCACCGAGACCGCCGAGTCGCTCGGCTACGTCGGCCTCGCGACGTTCGCCCCGCAGATCGTGTTCTTGCCGTTCACCGGAGTGGCCGCGGATCGCTACGACCGACGCGTCGTGCTCGGCCTCTCGCACCTCGTGATCGCGACGTGCGCGCTCGGCTTCTCGTACCTCGCGGCGCACCCGGAGCTCGGCACGGCGCCCTTCTACGGCTTGCTCTTCGTGTTCGGCTCGGCGCGCGCGTTCGCAGGGCCCGCGTCGCAGGCGATCACGCCGTCGCTCGTGCCGGGCGAGCTCTTCGCGCGCGCGATCGCGATCAGCGGCACGACGTTCCAGATCGCCGTGGTCCTCGGGCCCGCGGTCGGTGGTGCGCTCGTCGCGCCCATCGGCACCTCGGGCGTGTACGTGGTCTCCGGCTGCTTCGAGCTGCTCGCGATCGTGCTCTTGCCGTTCATCGCGCTGCGCCCCGGCGTGCGCGCGCGCCGCGACGAGTCTCGCTGGGTGCAGCTGCTCTCGGGCATCCGCTTCGTGCGCGAGCGACCGGCGCTGCTCGGCGCGATCACGCTCGATCTCTTCGCGGTGATCCTCGGCGGCGCGACGGCGCTCATGCCGATCTTCGCGCGCGACATCCTGCACGTCGACGAGTGGGGCCTCGGTGTCCTGCGCGCGGCGCCCGCGGCTGGCGCCCTGATCGTGGCCCTGTACCTCGGCGCGAGGCCGCTCGAGGCGCGCGCGGGCGTCATCATGCTCGTGTGCGTCGCGATCTTCGGCGCGTGCACCATCGTGTTCGGCGTGAGCGAGAGCTTCCCGCTCTCGATCCTCGCGCTGATGGTCATGGGCGGCGCGGACATGGTGTCGGTGGTGGTGCGGCACGTGATCGTGCAGGGCCAGACGCCCGACGACATGCGCGGCCGCGTCGCGGCGGTGAACATGGTCTTCATCGGTGCCTCGAACGAGCTCGGCGAGCTCGAGAGCGGCATGACCGCGGCGTGGCTGGGCACCGTGCCCGCGGTGGTCGTCGGAGGCATCGGGACGATCCTCGTCACCGCGTTCTGCGCCTTCGCGTTCCCCGACCTGAGGCGCGTCGACAAGCTCGATCCCGCCCGATGATCGCGAACGTTTCGCGGCCCTCTAGAAGGGCCTCGCACGCTGCGAGGCGCGGGCGTACTGTCGGGCCTTCCATGGTCGACCCGATCCGAGATTCGAGCCCGGGCGACTCCGATCTCGACTACGACGATGGCGAGATGGAGTCGACGACCCTCGGGGTCGACCTCTTCCGCAACGAAGAAGTGCCGGTCTACCCGGCCGTCGCGCGCCTCGGTCGCTACGACATCCTCGGCCGCCTCGCGCGCGGAGGCATGGCCGAGGTCTACCTCGCGCGGTCGGAGGACGAAGACGGCACCGTGCGTCACGTCGTCCTCAAGCGCGTGCTGATGGAGATGCAGCACGACCCGCAGATGCTCTCGATGTTCCTCGAGGAGGGCCGCGTCGCGCTGCGCCTCTTCCATCCGCACGTCTGCCACGTCTACGAGGTGAGCGAGTCGAACGGCCTCACGTACATGGTGCTCGAGTGGGTGCACGGCACCTCGCTCCGCGAGCTCGTGCGCCGCGTGAAGGCGCAGAAGGCCACGCTACCGCTCCAGCTCGGCGTGCACGTGATCAGCAAGGTCGCGAGCGCGCTCGACTACGTGCACGGCGCGCGCGGCCTCGACGGGAAGCCGCTGTCGATCATCCACCAGGACGTCACGCCGCATAACGTGATGATGAGCTGGAAGGGGCAGGTGAAGCTCCTCGACTTCGGCATCGCGAAGACCTCGGTGAGCGAGGGGCAAGGCGCGCCGCAGGGCAAGTACGAGTACATGTCGCCCGAGCAGGTGCGGAGCGAGCGCATCGATCCCCGCTCGGACGTGTTCGCGCTCGGCGTGTGTCTCTACGAGGTGCTCACGGGCACGTCGCTCTATGCGCGCGACGGCGTGCCGCAGACGATGACCGCGATCGTCGAAGAGCCGGTCCCCTCGGTGCGCAGCGTCCGCAAGGACATCCCGGACGCGCTCGAGCGCATCGTCGCGCGCGCGCTCGCGAAGAAGCCCAAGGATCGCTTCCAGACCGCGGGCGAGATGCACCGCGCGCTCGAGGACTGGCTCGTGCGCAACGGCGGCCCGATCCCGGACGTGCGCCTCGCGCTGACGATCGGTGGCTACTTCAACGCGACCGAGAAGCAGCCGCTGCCCACGCACGCGGCGCAGTTCACCGGCACGTTCGCCGCGCTCACGGGCGCCAAGCCCAACGAGCCCGAGGTCGACGTCGACCCCGCCGAGTGGGCGCAGAGCTTCCAGCATGGCGATGACGGACAGACCGGCACGCGCACGAGCCGTCGTGAGCCTTCGCTCGTCGATCGCTTCTTCGAGCTCTCGCCCGTCGCCGCGTTCCTCGCGACCCTCGCGGTGGGCGGCACGCTGCTCGCGATCCTGATCGCGATCTACTACGTCATCCGCTACTGAGCCCGTGCCATGACGCTCGACGAATGGGTCGACTACATCAAGAACGCTCTTGGCGCGCCCGCCTTCAAGGGACTCGCGGTGGCCTTCTTGCGCGAGCACTTCGCGCGTTCGGTCCTGTACACCGACGGCACGAGCGACGGTGGGGTCGACGCGTGGGTGGTTCTCGAGAGCGAGCCGCCGGTGCGTGTCGCGGCACAGTTCCATGCCGGCCGATCCGTCCGCTGGGACCAGAAGCTGCGGGACGATATCGCCACGTTCTGCCAGCAGCGTGATCAAGTGCCCGCGGAAGATCCACGTCGGCGAGACTTTGATCGACTCTTCTTCGTCTGCGCTCAGACCCCGGGAGCCGCGGACGTCGAGAACGTCACGCAAGAGATCCTCGATGGCAGAGGTGTCCGAGTCCGCGTATTCGACGCTCGGGCGATCGCGTCACTCGCCGTGCAGCAGCCTGGCACGACGCTCTGGCACGAACTGGTGCGTCAGCTGCCGGGAGCCGCGACCACAGCGTCGACTCCGCGACACAGTCTTCGTGACGAAGCGCTCCTCGCATTCGCGTTTCTCCTCGAGAATCCGGCCAAATATCGGCAAGCGATGGCCAAGAGCGCGGTGGCGACCGTCCTCCATCGGGGCGGAGGCAAGGTCGCCCCGGACACTCTGCGCTCCGATGCGTCCCGGCTACTCCGAGTCTCGGAACCCTCCAACCTCGTCGCCAGAGCGATTCGCGATCTCGTGAGCGAAGGCCTCGTGGATCAAGACGGCGATGCCGTGACGGCAAGGGCGCAACTACTCGAAACGACCCGAGCCGCTTTGGCCCTCGCTGACCATGAGTCACGCACCCTTCGGGCTCGGTGTGTCGAGTTGGTCGAACCATTCGTGCCCAAGGGCCGTCATCACCGAAACGACGTGGCCGCTCGCGCAGTCGCGGCTGTGTTCGACGATCTCGGCGTCCTCGTGAGACAGCCCATCGAAGAACAGGTCGCGTTCGTGCTCGATCCCTCGAAGCAACCGAGTGGCCGCTACGAGCGAGCGGCGTTCGCGCGCTGGCGCACCGTGGCGAATCGGTTCGAGCAGGAACTAGGCGCCGGTGTAGATGCACGCGAGGCGCTCAGGTCAGTGGTCACCCGCATCGCCGAGGCCCCCTTTGCACGCAGTCTCGCGGCAGCAGAACTCTTCATCGACCTGACCGAGCACGACGGGCACGAACTGGGTCAGGCCCTGGCCGCGTCCGACCAACAGGTGTTGCTCGACACGACGATCGCTCTGCCGATGATGTGCAGTCTGTTCGATCGCCCGGTCGAGAGCTGGCCCACGTCAGTAGCGGCCGCTGAGCTACATCGCTCACTCACCGCTCGCGGCATTCGTACGATCGTTCCGTCTGTCTACGTCGAGGAAATCGCGGCCCATCTACTTCGCGCACGCGACTACGCGGACGCGATGGAGGCTCACTCCGACCTGACTCGTTCGAAGAACTTCTTCGTCGCGCACTTTTGTTCGATGGCCGAGGCCGATGGCGCGCGGCGCACTGGCGACGAGTTCGTCCAGTACCTGCGCGCTTTCGGGGCACCGGACCTCAGCGACATGTCCTCCTACGATGTCCTTCGCACTCGCGCAGAAGCGCGGATACGAAAGATCCTCGACCGATACGCGATCGAGGTGGAGAGCTTCGAGGAGTTCGAGACGTCTCGCCCGCTGCCGAACGAACCCGACCGCGACGCGATCTTGCTCCGGCACGATCGCGCCGTCGTGACGGCGCTCCGCACCTGGTCGAGGCTGAAACCAACTCGGCTCGTGTGCACAGCCGACAGCTGGCTCCGGTCGGCGCTGAACGCTGAAGACGTTCTGGCTCTCGAGAGCCACGCTCTCGTGGACTTGCTGGAACTCGTCCGACCCACCGCCTCGTCGCGCGGTCTGGCGAGTGTGCTGGACTTGGCGGCATCGATCGGCGAGCAAGAACGAGAGCTGGCGGCGACTGTGTGGGACGGATCGTGAAGATCGAGCGCTCGGGGTTGAGGGATCGTGCGCTCGCAGACCGAGCGCGACAGTTCCGCGACGAGTGGGTGCTCCGGCAGCGGTCGGGCTCCATCGTCGATGGCTGGATCAAGTTCCGTGGGGCCATGGAGCCCGCAGCGGGATGAGCGCCAAGCGTCAGGTGTCTTCGTCCGAGCCGGGCGCGGGGGCGTCGGGCTCTCGCTCGAGGTAGCGGAAGATCGTGCGCGGATCGACGCCGAGGTCGCGCGCGGTCTTCGTGCGGTTGCCGTTGTTCCGCTCGAGCACCTCGAGGATGTAGCGGCGCTGGAACTCTTCGCGCGCGGTCGCGAGCGTCATGATCGACGTCAGCGTCTCGGGGAAGAGATCGAGATCCTCGGGGCCGACGAGCGTCTTGTCGCAGAGGACGATCGCCTTCTTGATGCGGTTTTCGAGCTGACGGACGTTGCCCGGCCAGTCGTACTTGCGGATCGCGATGAGCGCGTTGGGCGTGAAGCCCTTCACCTTCGGGTTGAGCTCGTCCGCGAGCTTCGAGAGGAGGAACTTCGCGAGCAGCACCACGTCGTCGCCACGCTCGCGCAGCGGCGGCAGGTGCAGGTTCACGACGTTGAGGCGGTAGTAGAGGTCCTCGCGGAACGTGACCTTCTTGATCTCATCTTCGAGGTTGCGGTTCGTCGCCGCGATCACGCGGATGTCCACGCGCTCGGCCTTCGCGTCGCCGACCTTGTTCACCACGCGCTCTTGGAGCGCGCGCAAGAGCTTCACCTGCAGCGCCACGGGCATCTCGCCGATCTCGTCGAGGAACAGCGTGCCGCCGCTCGCCTGCTGGAACTTGCCGCTGCGCGTCGCGATCGCGCCGGTGAACGCGCCGCGCACGTGACCGAAGAGCTCGCTCTCCATCAGGTTCTCGGGGATCGCGCCGCAGTTCACGACGATGAAGGGCCCGTCCTTGCGCTGGCTGCGTCGGTGCACCTCGCGCGCGATGAGCTCCTTGCCGGTGCCCGTCTCGCCCGTGATGAGGACGGAGATGTCGGTGGTCGCGACCTTCTTCACCTTCGTGAACACCTCGACGAGCGAGGGGTTCGTGCCGATGAGGTCACCGAACGTCTTCTCGTGGAGCTGCTCCTCGAGGTGATCGCGATCGGTGCGCAGCTGATCGAGCAGCATCGCGTTCTGGAGGAGCAGCGAGGCCTGCGCCGCGAACACCGTGAGCACGTCGAGCGTCGCCTCGCTGAAGAGGCCGCGCACGTCGTCGTTGCCGAGGTAGATGACGCCGAGGAGCTCACCGCGCGCGAGGAGCGGGGCGCACATCACGCTCGCGAGCTGGAGGTTCATCACGCTCGCGCTGCGGCCGAAGATGGTGTCCGACAGCGCGTCCGACACGATGAGCGGCTGACGGGTCTCGATCACGCGACGGAGGATCGAGTCCGACAGCTGTGACACGGCGCTCTCGAGGCTCTTGCCCGCGAGGTTGCGCGCGACGGCGATGCGCGGCTCCATCGCGCCCGGTCCGAGCACGGGCGCGGGGCCCTCGCTCGAGGACGTCGTGCCGCCCTCGTCGTCGGTCGGCTTCGTCGCCGCGCCCTCGAGGAGCACGAGGAAGCCCTTGCCCGCGCTGGTCGCGTCGATGACCGCGTCCATCAGCGCCTCGAGCTGCTTCTCCATCGTCGTCGCGTGCATGAGGCGCACGGAGAGCTCGTGGAGGCGACGCAGGCCCACGATCTCGGCGCGCGTGCGGCGCGGATCGTCGTCGTCGTCGTCGCTCTGCTCCTCGCGATCCACCGCGCCCTCGTCGAAGAGCGAGAAGTGGAGCTCGACGCCAGCGCTCGCGGATCGCCCGAGATCGATGCGATCGCCGTGCTCGAGGCGCACGCGACGCTTTTTCTTCTGGTTCACCTGGATGTCGGCCTCGAGGTCGACCTCGTTCAGGTTGAACGCCTTGCCGTCGAACACGATCTGCACGTGGTGATCGGCCACGGCGCGGTCGTCGATGCCGACGTCGTTGCCGCCCGCGCGCCCGATCGACGTGATCTTCTTGTAGATCGAGAAGACCTTCGGACGTCCTTCGGGACGGATCCACTTGAGCGAGGGCATCGCGGCGAACTCTACCTCGGGCGCGGCGCGCACGACCATCGCGCCTTCGAGCGCGACGCGCGCCTCACCACACGCAGCGCACGGGATCGATCTCGCGGAGCACTTCGTCGGCGGTGAGCAGCGGCGTTCCGCGCGACACGGCTGTGGCGTAGATCACACGGTCGGCGGGATCGCGATGCGCCCACGGCAGCCGTGCGCTCTGGATCCAGATCTCCGTCGTCACTGGGACGAGGTCGACGGCGTTCGTCTCGCGGATCCGCTTCACGAGCTCCTCGATGGACAGCGGGAGCTCGAGCTTCTTGCGCAGGACCTTCACCTCGAGCTCCCAGACGGAGATCGCGCTCGCGCAGCCACCCTCGCGTTCCATCTTCGCGCAGAGATCCTTGGCGCGCCGCGACAGTCGCTTGGGATCGAGCGCCCACCAGAGGAGCGCGTGCGTGTCGAGACAGATCACGTCTCGCTCCACTCCGCTTCGGTCGGCTCGAGGAGATCAGCGCGGTACACCACGCGGCCACGAACGTCGGCGAACACCTCGCTCGCAGGACGCTTGCCCGCGATGGGCACGACCTTCAGCACAGGCCGGTCCTTGTCGGTGACGATCAGCTCTTCACCCGTGCGCTCGACCTCGCGGAAGTACTCGAGCATTCGGGCCTTGAGAGAGCTCTTGGACACGCGCGGCATCCACGGAGGATGACCAGGGTCATGACCACGGTCAACGGTGCGAGTCGTTGGTCGGACGCGACTCTGCTTCGGTTATGCTCGCGACCCGCAACGGGAGGCAGTTTCGATGGCGAAGACTCCGATCGAGGTGATCGCAACCATGCTCGGTGAGGACCGATCCCCCGAGCACCGCATCGCGGGGGCGATCGTCCTCGGAGAGCTGGGCTCGAAGGCGCCCGAGGTCGTGAAGGGCCTCGTGACGATGCTCGCGAGCGACTCGGCGCCGCTCCAGCGCCCCGCGCTCGCGGCGCTCGTGAAGATCGCGTCGCCCAAGGGCGTGCCCGCGATCCTCCCGCTGCTCGGCAACAAGGACGTCGAGGTCCGCAAGCTCGCGATCGACGCGATCGTGGCGTGCGGCGAGGACGTGGTCGCGGTCGTGAAGGAGCGCACGAAGCTCGTCGTCGGCGACGATCGCAAGGACGAGCGCAAGGCGCTCGACGCCGTGCTCGCGCGCTTCGGCGACAAGAAGGAGGCGGTGCACACGCTGCTCTCGGGGCTCGAGTCGAGCGATCCCGACGTCGCGCGCGCCGTGGCCTTCGAGCTGCGACCTCGCGTGAAGGAGGCCGACGCCAAGACGCGGCGCCTCTGGCTCGGTGAGCTCGACCGGATCATCGAGCGCATGAAGAAGACACCGCCGCCGTCGCCGATCCCGCTCGCGACCGCGGTGAAGATCCTCGGCTACCTCGAGGACGAGAAGGCGCTGCCCACGCTCGTGGCGTTCGCGAAAGAGCCGCGCACGCCGTTCGCCGTGCGGCAAGAGGCGATCATCGGCCTGCGCTGGGCGTCAGTCGAAGGCGCGCTCGACGACGAGGCCGTGGCAGGCCAGGTCATCGACGTGCTCGTCGAGGCGGCCGAGGGCCCCGATCGCATGGTCGCCCAGGCCGCGCTGATGGGCCTCGCGGCGGTGGAGCTGCCCGCGAAGCTCGCCGCGCGCATCTCGCGCCTCGCGACGCATCCCGACTTCGAGCGCGCGCGCATCGCGCTCGAGAAGCTCGCGCGTCAGCCCGGCGCCGAGGTGACCAAGGCGCTCGTCGAGCTGCTCGCGGGCTCGGTGGCCGCGGGCGCCGATCGACGACGCGGTGAGCTCGCGACCAAGGCGCTCGAGGGACGCGACGACGCAGGCCCAGTGCTCGCCAACGCGCTCGCGGGCGCGACGGACGCGGATCGCGCGAACGTGCTGCGTCAGGCGGTGCGTCCGCACCTCAAGGCGCTCTCGCCTGCGATGAAGAAGAAGCTCGTCGCCGTCGCGCTCGAGCGCGTGGCCGAGGGCGAGGGCTGGCAGGCGCACGCCGACGTGGCGCGCGAGCTCGATCCCAAGGGCTTCGCCGATGGCCTGCGAGAGCACGTCGCCAAGCTCGCGAAGGGCAAGAAGGAGGCGCAGCTCAAGTCGGTGCTCGGGCTCCTCTCGCGCACGGAAGGCGCGACGCAAGAAGATCGCTACCGCTACGCGAGCCTCGTCCTCCGCAGCTCACCGCTCGACACGCTGCCGGCGGCGCGCGGAAGGGACGAAGCGCTCACGCTCGTCGAAGACCTGACGCGCCGTGGCTTCGACGTGGGCCTCTCGCTCAAGAAGGACAAGGCCCTCGAGCTCTCTCACCTCTTCTACGTGGGCTTCCACTTCGTCGAAGAGGATCACCCGCTCGGCAAGGAGCTCCTCGAGCACGTCGCGAAAGAAGGCGGACGCACGAAGCTCGCGAAGATCGCGAAGAACAAGCTCGGCCTCGTCGCCGACTGAAGCCGTTCGCAGCCTCAGGCCAAGTCGGGCGCGGGCGCGAGGCTGCCTGCGATCGCGCCGACCAAGCTCACGCCGAGCACGGTCGCGACGTGGAACACCACCACGTGCGGCCACCCCGCCTCGCTGCTGCACCACGTGAGCATCGCGGCCTGCGCCGCGAGCGCGCCCGCCGCGGCGCCGATGGCGCCCGACGATGCGCGCGCGCTCACCGACGCGGGCGGGCCTTGCGTGGTGCTCGCCGCGCGGTGTTGCGCGTACAGCGCCGTCACGCAGGGCACGATCGCGGCGATCACGATGAAGCGCTCGCAGCCCACCGCCTGACCGACGGACGCGCTGAGCGTGACGAGGTCGAGGCCGCCCACCACGACGGAGACGAGCACGAGCCCGAGCCACACCGGCCACCGCCCCACGCCCGACGTGGCCGCGCGCGAGCTCGGGTGCTCGGGCCTCGCGGCGAACGCAGCGACGATGCCCGCGAACGCGATGCACGCGAGCGCCGGCAGGATGCGCTCGATCCGCATGTCCTCGAGCCGCGTCGCCAACACCGCGAGGCCCGCGGCGGAGACGGCGAGGCCCGTCCAGACGTCGTGACGCGGGGTGACCTCCGCCATCAGACGAGCGCGCATGCGGCGGAGCGTCTGCTCGGACGGCGGCGGCACGTCGCTGACCGACGCGACGAGACCGAGCAGGTCTCGGTCGCGACGAAGCCGCGCGGCGCACTCCGCGCACGTCGCGAGGTGCGCCTCTGCAGCGTCACGCTCTGCGGCGCTCGCCTCGGTCATCGCGAGACACGCGAGGGTCTCGTCGTCGAGGTGCGACGTCATGACTGCTGTCCCAACGTACAGCCGAGTCCCAACGCATGGCCGTGCTCGGTCGCCGTCCGCGGACGCTCGGCCTCGATCGCGATCAGCTTCACTCCGCTCGACACGCGATGCCCTTACGGGGCAAGGGCCCGCGCGGATCGACGCGACACGAAACGAGGCCGCGAGGTGCGAGGTTCTCCCGATCCGACCCGCACCCACGCGGCCTCTCGCCGGTCCGTGCGTCGAACTGTGGGCGCGGGCCGCACGGTCGAGGCGCGTGGTCGCGGTGCGTCCGGTCAGCGCGTGGGCAGGGGGAACGGGATCGGCAGGCGGATCGGCGCGCCTCCTCCGCCGAGGTCGATCGAGATGCCCTGACCATCGATCGTCGGGATCGGGAGCGGCGGCTGGCCCGGTCGGTACATGAGCGCGGCCTGCGACACCACGGGCGCGCGCAGCTCGCTCGGCGGGTGCGTGCTCATGAAGACGCCCGGATCCACGCCGCCCGCGGCGAGAGGTCCGAAGTGTCGGAAGACCTCGAGCGACAGCAGCGCGCCTTCTTCGTTCCACGCGCCGCTGCCCGGCGACGCAGCGGTGCGCGCGCGGCCGCGCTCGAGCACGTTCGTCACGCCCCACACGTCGGCCTCGACCTCGAACGGCTGCTCGAGCGGTGACGCTGCGTTCGCGAGGCCGCGCTGGAGATCCTCGGCCTCGCGCGCAGACGCGGTGGTGCTGCCCTCGCCCGCGCAGCCCGTGTGACCGCGGTAGTGGTGGGCGAGCTCGTGGCCGAGGATGAACGCGACCTGCTCGTCGAAGAGCAGGACCTCGCGCGCGAGCTTGCGCGGATCGTTGGCCATCGCGCCCGTGATCAGCGAGCGATCGAGCGGACGCACCGGACGACCCGATCGCAGATCGTCGACGAGCGCGGCCGCGTACGCGTCGAGCGTGTGCGTGCCCGCGAGCTCGTCGTACGCGAGCGCCTCGGCGGACGACGCGCACACCACGATCATCGCGCTCGTGACCATCAGCATCGGCGCGCGTCGATCGCTGCAGCCCGCGGCCGCGTTGGGCTCGCTGCGGTCGCTCACGACGTGGAACGGGATGCTCGCGACGCGGGCTCGCTGCGCCTCGAAGAGCGACTCCACGAGCTCACGATGGATCTCGGCCGTGCGGTTCTCGGCCCAGCCGCTCGCGAGGGCGCCGCTCGCGTCGATCGCGCCTGCGGGCGGCGCGGGGATCGCCGTGTAGTCGGGCGCGCGCGTCGAGAGCAGCGGCTGTCCCGGCATCGGCGGCAGCGCGGTGGGGATCGGGAGCTGACCGATCGCGGGGATCACGGGCGGTGCCGTGGCGATCGTCGGCGGCGGTGCGGGCGGCACGACGGGAGGCGCCACGACCGGAGGCGCCACGACCGGAGGCGGCGGCGCCTCGTGACCCGGCATGAAGCGCGCGACGTCGCACGCGCAGAGGATCGCGAGCAGCGTGAGGCTCGCGATCAGACGGACGTGTCGCTCGGCTCGCATCGCGTCACGCGATCAGGGGCACGTCATCGTGGCCGCAGCGCAGCTGCCCGTCATGCAGCGGTTCGCCACGCCCGCGGGGTCGCACGCGTCGCCGCTGGCGAGCACGGGACGCAGGGTGGCCTGGATCTCCACCGGCCCGCCGCCGCCGCCGTACGTGTCGACGAACGCGAAGTAGTCGCCCTCGGTCGCGTTCATCACCGTGACGCGGCTGCCGTACTCCATGCCTGCCGTGTCGATGTCGTCCTGGCACCCGAGGTCGTTGGTCGGGTCGCCACACTCGCGGCGCACGTAGAGCACGGTGTCGGTGCCGCCCGTGCCCGGACGGTCGGTGCGGAAGGTGAGATCGAACGTGCCCGCGGGAACGGCGACGCGGAAGAGTCGCTCGGGGCCCACCGTGGGATCCGTCGCGGCCATCGCGCAGCCGGAGGGCGCGCTGAACGTACCGGTCGCGCCCATCGCCACCGTGGCCATCGCCGAGCCGCTCTGCGCGGTGCCCATGACCGCCGGGATGGTGATCGCGGTCGCGCCCATGCACGCCGCGAGCGCTGCGGGCGAGGGCTCGCAGGCCATCGCCATGTTGCACACGAGACCGCGACCGCAGACGTTCTCGGTGTCGCACGTGTCACCGAGGCCGACGAGCGCGGCCTCGTCGATCATCACGCGCAGCTCGGGGCTGGTCGCGAAGTACTCGTCGAACGCCACGAGGCCCACGCCCGTGCACGCGATGTCCTCGCGGGCGCAGAACGCGACGAGCGGGAGGTCGTCTCCGGGCAGCACCGCGCGCGTGCTGAAGTCCATCATGCCCGCCGCGTCCGCCGCCGAGATCTCGATGCCGTTCGGCGCATCGGCGAGGTTGATGCGCCCCGCGGCGTTGTAGAAGAACAGGCTCAGCCCGCTCACGTTGCTGTCGGCGTCGGTGCCCGAGGCCGTGAGGACGACGTCGGTGTCCGCCTCGAGGTAGCGCGCGGCGGTGAGCATCGGCGGCACGTTGGCGCCCGCCTCGATCGTCACCTCGACCGTGCCCTCGTCGTCCTGCATCGCGATCGCGTCAGGCTCGCTGTAGCCGGTGACGTAGATGAACACGCGGTCGCCGCCCACGGCCTGGAAGCCGCCTTCGGTCCGCGGGTCCGTGCCCGACACGTCGTCGAAGCACGTGAAGAGCTCCGTCGGCACCGTGTCGCAGTCGCGACGGATCTGCAGCACGGTGTTGAACGCCATCGCGGTGCCGCTGTTCACCGTCGAGACGCGCACGCCGACCGGGCCGGTGCCCGGGACGATGTACTCGATGACCTCTTGCTGGGCCCACTGCCGCGCGCCGACGTTGCCGCACGCGAGGCCGAGGTCGCGAGGCCGTGTGGCGGTCATCGTCGTGTCGAGCATCACGCGGCTCGCAGCGCCCGCGGCGCCCATGACGCGCGTCGGCGTGGCACACGGATCGGGACGATCGTCGACTGGATGCACGATGAGCGCGTCCGGCACCGCGGCGTCCGGGAACTGCGCGTCGATCGGCGCCACCGGCGCAGGACCACACGCGCTCACGGACGCGGTGAGCGCCGCGATCCCCGCACAACCAAGAACATGCTGTCGCATCGCGAGACCTCGAGTGACGGCGCGTCTAGTGCGTCGGCTCGGAAGTTCGATCCGGGCTTGTCGTTCTGCCCGGAGCGAACTCCCGGACCGATGCACTAGAAGAACCCGGAACGAAGTTCCGGGCAGCAGAGCTAGCACGAACGATGTGCGAGCAAAACACCGCCCCAGGGCTTTGACACCGCCCGAACGCTCGACAATCCTCGCGCCTCCATGCGCGCCTGTTCTTCTTCGTGGATCGCGATCGCTGCGGCGCTGCTCGGCGTCGCGATCGCGGGCTGTCCCTCGGATCCGGCGCCGACCGACGCGGCGCTCCCCGACGCGCCCTACGCGGACGCGATGATCTACACGGCGAGCGAGCTCTACGGCCCGTGCGTGCTCGACGCGCAGTGCCCCGGCGAAGACGCGGTCTGCCGCCGCAACGTGGACGGCTACCCCAACGGCTACTGCACCGTGCCGTGCGACGACCGCACGCCGTGCGAAGGCCTGGGCACGCAGAACAACCACTGCGTCCAGCTCGACGGCGAAGACCGCGCGTACTGCGAGGTGAACTGCGTCAACGGCCGTGACTGCCGCGGCGAGGGCTACTCGTGCCTCGCGGATCAGCTGTCCACGGGCGGCCTCTGCATCCCCGTCTGCAACGACGACGCACAGTGCGGCGCGGGCGCGGTGTGCGACGGGCACACGGGTCGCTGCGTCGCCGAAGGCGGCGAGGCGACGGGCGCGCTCACCGGCGAGCCGTGCACCTCACCGTCCGCGTGCGCGAGCGGCGCGTGCGTGCCCGCGGCCAACGGCTTCCCCGGCGGCTACTGCATCGCGAACTGCGTGCTGCCGATGGGCTTCAACACGAACAACTACTTCGACGGAACGGTGCTCCCGTCGGGTGGCTGTGCAGACGACGGCATCTGTCTCCCCAACGGCAGCTTCGCGGCGCGCGACCTCGGCGTCTGCTTGCGCGGCTGCGCGGAAGACACGGACTGCCGCACCGGCTACTTCTGCCGCAAGAGCTTTCAGCTCCAGATGGACGGCCCGATGTTCACCTTCGAGAACGGCGTCTGTCGCCCGGCCGCCTGAGCAGACGACTCTCTCGCGAAGCGAGAGAGAACCGCGAGCGCAGTCCCAGCACCGAAGAGCACCTCTCCCGCTGGCGGGAGAGGAACGCGGGCTTGGGACCCGCGAGGTGAGGGTCCGCGAGGCCGCCCAGGTGGCTCCCCGTCAGGGCGTGGTCTCGCAGAGCATCGTCGTCGCGCTGCAGGTGAGGCCCGTGTCGCAGACGTGCGTCGCGTCGCACGCCACGCCCACCGCGACGGTCATCACGCACGTCATCGACGTGCCGTCGCAGTCGAGGCCCGTGTCGCACGGCGCGGTCGCGCAGCTCTCGCCGATCGCGGCCGCGTCGACGCACGTCATGCTCGTCGCACTGCACGCCTGACCGGCGCCGCAGAAGTGCGTCGCGTCGCACGTCTCGCCGCTCGCGACGACCACGCCGCACACGCTCGAGGCCACGTCGCAGGTGAGGCCGAGATCACAGAGGTGCGTCGCGTCGCACGCCACGCCCGAGGCGACGAACTGCCCCAGCACGAGCGGGATGCTGCGCGTGGCCGACTGCAGCGAGGCCTGATCGACGACGAACACCGAGAGCTGGTTGCACGCGTTCATGCGGCAGACCTCGCCCAAGCGCGACGCCGCGGGCACCACGGCCTCCCCAGAGAAATTCGGGGTCGTGCCCACGGTGCGCGAGATGTTCGCGCCGAAGTAATCGAGCGCGCCGTCGCCGTTGAAGTCGAGGCCGCCGCGCGCCGTCACGAGGCCGAAGCCGAGGAACTCGGGCGCACGCTCCGCGTCGGTGCCCTCGACGTGCATCTGGATCACGTTCGCCGCGGTCAGCACGCCGATGCCGCCCGTGAGCGCGGGCGCCGTGTTCGGCGCGAACTCGAACGTCACGCGGACCGGCCCTTCCTCTTCCGTCATGTCGATCGCGGGCGGATCGCTCCAGCCCGTGACGTACACGAAGAGCGTCTCGCCGCCGCGCACCATGAGGCCGCCGTCGGTGCGGAAGTCCTCCGCCGTGATGCCGCCGTCGAAGCACGTCGGACGCGTCTCCATCCCGGTCGGAGGCGTGGAGCACTCGGTGCGGAGCTGGACGACCGTGTGGAAGTCCATCGCGGTGTTCATGTTCTGCGTCGAGACGTAGAGCGCGAGCGGGCCGGTGCCCGGCACCGTGAGCTCGATGACCTGCTGACGCGCCCAGTACTGCGCCGTCACGTTGCCGCAGGTGAGGCCGAGGTCGCGCGGGCGCGTCTCGATCATCGACGTGTCGAGCATCACCTCGGTGACCTCGGTGAGCGATCCCGTGACGCGCATGGCGTCATCGCACGGATCGCTGACGGGCCCAGCGTCGGGGTGCACGATCGCCGCGTCGGGGAACGTCGCGTCGATCGGCGGGAGGGGCGCCGGCTCGCCACAACCAGCGGCGAGGACAGCGGCGACCGCGGAGAGGTGGGCCACGCGAGCGAGTGACATGGGTGCGGTCGGTAGCACGATCGCGAACGTCGGGGAACGCGGCGGCTCGACCGCTCCGCTTTGACGCTCGGGGCTCGGCGCGCAATGGTTGCCCGCGCATGCGGAACCGCGCGCTCTCGATCGTTGCTCGACTCACGCCAGGTCTCGCTCTGGCAGTGTCCATCGGAGCGTGTACGCCGGACCCGCTCCCGGCCCCGGACGCGGCGCTGCCCGACGCGCGGATCCATCCCGCCTCCGAGCTCTACGGGCCATGCGAGATCGATGCGCAGTGCCCGGGTGAAGGTGCAGTCTGCCGCGGCCCGCTGGAGGGTTTCCCACTCGGGTCGTGTACGGTCCCCTGCACCGACCGCACACCCTGCGCTGGCCTCGGGACGGCGAACAACCAGTGCATCGGAGGCCCCGCCGGCTCGTTCTGTGAGCCTGGCTGTCTCAACTCGCGCGACTGTCGCGCGGGCTACGCGTGCGTCCAGGACGTGAACCCCGCGGGGGGATTCTGCACGGCCCTCTGCACGAACGACATGCAGTGCGGCGCTGGCGTGGTGTGCGATGAGTACACCACGGAGTGCGTGGCGCCCGGCGGCGAGTCCACCGCGGCCACGGTGGGTCAGCCGTGCGTCGCGAGCGAGGACTGCCGCGGGTGGTGCATCAGCGAGGCAACCAACGGGTGGCCTGGCGGCGCATGCGCATCGAACTGCGTCCTGCCGATGAGCTGGAACATGAACACGTTCTACGACGGCACCGTGCTGCCGAGTGGTAGCTGCCCCGACGGCGACATCTGCTACCCCAACGGCAGCTTCGCCGCCGGTGACCTGGGCCTCTGCCTGGACGCGTGCACGAGCGACGATGGCTGCCGCGAGGGCTACACGTGCCGCACGAGCTTCCAGCTCCAAGAGGGCGGTGACGTGTTCACGTTCGAGAACGGAGTATGCTGGCCGTCGGCATGAGCCGTTCGGTCGACGGCGTCACGCCACGAATGGCTCGAAGCGCGAACGCTGCTGGCTGCAGCGCGAAGCGCGAAGGTGCTCAAGGAGGTCGGTGATGAGAAGCGTCGCACTCACGGGTGTCGTTCTGTTCGCGATCGCTGGCTGCGGCGGAACCCCGCCCGCCACGACCATGGACGACGCGTTCACGCCCCAGCCGGACGCCGGCCCCACGACGCTCTGCGAGAACGTCCCCACCGAGAACTTCGGCTCGCGCGAGGGTCGCGCCCTCGAGAACTTCACGCTGCCGCAGTGCAACAACGTGGACTACTCGCTCTACAACGAGGACTTCTGCGATCCGGACCACACCCTCACCGTGATCAACATCGCGGCCGAGTGGTGCGCCCCCTGCATCGAGGAGAGCCGTCAGCTCACCGATCTCGTGGTGCGTCCGTACGCGCCGCGGGGCGTCCGCGTGATCCAGATCATCATCCAGAACGCCGACTACGGGCCGCCCGATCTCGACCTCTGCAACCGCTGGGTGGCCCGCTTCAACCTCACCGAGAACATCGAGGTCATCGATCCGGCGGGCGTCACCGCAGGCGCGTTCCCCTCCGGCCTGCTGCCGTCGACCGTCATCCTCGACGAGACAGGCACGATCATCCACCGCGAGGACGGTGCCGCGCCGGGCCTCGTGACGCTACGCGCCGAGCTCGACGCAGCGCTCGAAGAACGCGGACGCTGACCGCTGACTTCCCGAGGGTCCGTGCGGACCCTCCCCCGCGAGCGGGTCCCCTCCCGCTCCGGCCGCCGAAGCGGCCGCTCCGCGCGGGCCCCAACCCGCTTGGTGTCACGTGCTCGGCAACGTCTCCATCTCCACGCGATCCTCCGTTCGAGCGTCCCTCCTCGTGAGGGGCGCTCGTTCGTTTCTGATCACGAGCACGCTCTTGCTCGCGTGGGCCTCGTCCGCGCGCGCCGACGATCTCTCGTTCGATCTGCCCGTGTTCGGCCGCACGACGTTCTCGATGACGAGCACGACGACCGCGCGCTACCGCGGCTCGAACTACGACGCGAACCTCTTCGACGACGACTTCGCCTCGCTCCAGCAGCGCTTCGATCTCGCGCTCCAGGGTGACGAGCTGCGCTTCGAGGTGCGCCTCGACACGTTCCTGCCGTTCGGCTTCGAGCGCTCGGTCACCCAGGCCGGGATGACGGCGCCGACCAGCCTCGCGTCGTGGTTCGGCAACCAAGCAGAGAACGGCTGCGTGCCCGCGCGCGAAGAGAGCTGCTACCTCAGCTGGGACGTGCGCCCCGAGCGCTTCGTCTTGCGCTGGGATCACGAGAGCTGGTCGGTGGAGCTCGGCGACACGCAGCTCGTGATCGGCCGCGGCGTCGCGCTCTCGTTCCGCAAGGTCGATCTCCTCGGCGTCGACAACGCGCTCCGCGGCGCGCACGTGCGCTTCGACGACGGGCACTTCCGCTTCCGCCTGCACACGGGCATCGCGAACCCGCAGAACCAAGATCCCATCACGCTGCGGATCTTCCAGGACCCCGCAGATCTCGTCGCCGCCGCGACGATGGGCGTCACGTTCGGCCCGAGCGACATGTTCCAGCTCAACGCCCACGCGGTGCGCGTGTGGTTCGAGCAAGCGGGCCGCGACTTCTTCCTCCAGACGAGCGAGCTCACCTACGACCGCGCCGTCGACGTGCTCGGCTGGACGTTCGAGGCGCCCGCGCTCGCCGACGGTCACCTCGCCCTCTACGCCGAGGCCAACGGCCTGCGCCGCACCACCCAGCGCGAGACCGCGACGGGCGGCCTCGGCCCCGAAGATCACGAGTTCGGTCGCGGCATCTACGCGTCTGCGCAGATCCTCGCCGACGATCTGACGATCCTCTTCGAGTGGAAGGACTACACGAACTTCCTCGTCGCCCCGACCACGCTCGAGGGCAACCCGTACCGCATCTACAGCGCGGCGCCCGGCCTCGAGTTCGACGGCCCGCAGCGTCTGCGTGTGATCGGCAACCAGCGCGGCGGCTCGGTGCGCATCGACTACGGGTTCTCGCCCGGTCCGTGGCAGTTCTCGTTGAACGGCTCGTTCTTCGCGTTGAACGAGAACACGCTGCGCGACCCGTTCGACGGCATCCTCGTGACGCACGGCTGGGCATCGCTCCAGCGGAGGCAAGAGTATGGAGAGCACCCGAACTGGGCGCTCAGCGCGACCGCTGGGTTCCGCCAGGAGACGCTGCTGCACGACGTGACGGCGACCGTGCGGCGCGCGGGCGACATGGATCGACGCATGATCCACGCGATGGTCGACCTCGCGATCGGCGAGGGCGAGCACAGCATCGACTTCGAGATCGACCACCGCTACGAGCAGGAGACGCCCTTCGACAGCGTGCGCGAGTTCCACGTCGGCGGTGCCTCCGTCACGTACACGTGGGACATCAAGCTCACCGTCTCGCTCGTGCTCAGGTGGTCGACCTACAAGCGCGGCGAGAACGTGCTGCGCGACGCGCGCGACTACAACTTCCTCGGCGGCGAGCTCTATCCCTCGCTCGAGGTGCGCTGGAACTTCGACCCCGGCACGTTCCTGCGCGGCTTCGTCGGCACGACCCCGGGCGGCACGATCTGCTCGGGCGGCGTCTGCCGCGAGGTGCCTCCCTTCGAGGGCTTCCTCCTGCAGTTCGTCGGCCGCCTCTGACGAGGCTCCCTCCCAAGGGGACCATGGCGCTCGCAGTGGTTGGTTCGAACGCGACCGCGTCAGTCGGTCCGCTCGCGCGCCGTCCCTCGCTGCCGAGCAGGGGCTCGGTTACCCTGGGAGGGAACGATGGCTGACGTCGCCGACATGACAGTGAAGATCCTCGAGCAGATCCGCGACGAGATTCGCGGCACGAACCAACGCGTCGACCAGCTGCGGACTGAGCTCTCGGCGCGCATCGACGACACGAACACGCGCCTCGATCATCTGGACGACAAGGTCGACCTGCTCGCGCGGCGGCAGACTGAGACCGAGGTCCGGCTCGCGACCGAGATCGTCGCGTTGGCGGGCGTGGTGCGCGAAGTGAAGGACGTCCTCGCCAAGCGGCTCGACGATCGCGACCGCGTCGATGACCACGAGCAGCGCATCCAGGCGCTCGAGCGGCGCCGCAAGCACTGACGTCAGCGGGATCTCACGGTGGGAAGTCGACGGCACGCGCCACGCGTCTCTCGGCGCATGAGGTGGATCACCCTCGCGCTGATCTCCTGTCTCGCAGCCTCGAGCGCGAGCGTAGAGGCACAGCCGCGGACGGCGGTGGCGCCGACGTCGACCGTGCTCGTCGCGTCGCGCGAGCACGGCCTGATCGAGGTCGATCCAGCCACGGCCATGGCGACGCGCGTCGTGACCGCGACGCACGCCTCGATCGCGCGACGACGCGACGCGAGCCACGTGGTCTTCCTCGTCGAGGGCACGAACGAGCTGCGCGAGGTGGACGTCGCGAGCGGCGTCGAGCGCACGATCGCCACGCTGCCGGGCGACGTGGGCCTCGGTTGCGGCGGCGAGTGGGGATCGTCCGACCCGCGCGACACACGGCGCGCGCCCTACGTGGTGAGCGATGCGCTGATGTTCTCGACGTCGATGGCCGTGGACGCCGACCACGCGTGCTTCGAGGTGATGGATCGCAACCTCAACATGGCGAGCGTGGTCGCGCAGATCGAGGTCGACCTCGCCACGTCCGCCATCCGCTCGTGGGTGACGTGGATGCTCGAGGACGAGCCGACCACGTGCCACGCGCTCACCGAAGCCGAGGAGGCCGCGCTGCCGTGCACGCAGCTGCTCCGTCGCCGCTCGGGCGAGGCGAACACAGGCGGTCGCGCGCGCCCCGGTCGGTACACGGTGCGCGAGACGCGCGGCGATCCACCGATGGGTCTGCTCGTCCCGCCCACGGGCCGCGCCCGCCGCTTGGCGATCCGCGAGCCGCGCATCGAGACGATCTCCCCCGACGGCCGCTGGGGCGTGATCGGCGGCAACCGCGACGAAGGCGACTACATCTACCGCAGCCTCTGGATGCTCGACCTCACGTCGGGCCGAGTCTTCGGCCTCGGCGACGACGACGACGACGACGACACGCCCACTCCCGCCGTACGTCGCTGGCCCACGCCGATCCCGGCGCGCGAGCTCGCGAATCCTCAGCGCCTGATCGACGCGGCATACGGCGTGATCGGAGAGACGAGCATCCGCTGGCGCGGCAACACGCTCGTCTTGGGCGACAGCGTGATCGTCACTCCGAGTCGCTCGATCGTGCGCCTCCCCGGCTCGATGGTGTGGTGACCTCCGGCAGCGGCCACCGCGACGGGCGACCGGGTTGGACAGGTCCGATCGATCGGACCAGACTGGTCAGATGGCGTCCGTCTCCATCACCGAGCTGAAGGCCAACCTGTCCAAGTACATCCGCGTCGTTCGGCGAGGCGGCGAGGTGCAGGTACTCGAGCGCGGTGTGCCCGTCGCACGGCTGGTGGCCGCCAGCGAACCAGAGGATGCGGAGGATCGGCTCGAGGCCTTGGTGCGCGCGGGCGTGGTGAGACGCGGCAATGGAGACGCCTCGTGGCTCCTGAAGGTCAAGCCCGTGACCCTACGCGGGCCGAGCGTCTCGCTGGCTCTGGAGGAGGACCGGGAAGACCGGTTCTGATCGGAGCGTCGTGAAGTTCTGGGACTCATCTGCGGTCGTGCCGCTCGTGATCGACGAGGCGTCGAGCGCCACCGTCCGCGCGTGGTTGAAGGCCGATCCCCACCAGGTGTTCTGGGCGCTCACCGGAGTCGAAGTGACGTCCGCCATCGAGCGCCGGGTACGCGAGGGCGTCATCGATCGGAGCGATCGCTCCAGTCTCCTGGTCCACGTCCGACGGCTCGCGGCAGACGCGACCGAGGTGGCAGACATCGCCTCGGTCCGGACGCTCGCCACGAGCCTCCTCGCTCGCCATCCGCTGCGCGCAGCCGACGCGCTCCAGCTCGCGGCGGCGCTGGTCGTGGCGGCCGGCGACCCGGCCTCGTGGACCTTCGTGGTGCTCGATCGAAGACTGGCCGACGCAGCCGAGCGCGAGGGATTCCAGGTGCTGACGACCTCTTGAGGCCTCGGGTCAGCGTCGCCGACCAGGTCACGCCGACACGAGAGCCGTCACGTCGAACAGGCACCCCTCCCGCCCGCGGGAGGGGCGGGGGTGGGTCAGCGGTGCTCCAACAGGTCACTCCGACTGGAGAGCACCCAAGTCGAACAAGCACCATCGACGCCCCGCACACCGCCGATCCGATGGCCGCCGAAATCTCCCTCTCCCGCCCGCGGGAGAGTCGAACGCCCTATTCGATCTCCACGGACACGACTCGTCCTTTCAGATCGACTTTTGGCCGTGAGCCCGTGTTCGGCGTCTACGTTCGCCGCATCGACGAACGCGAGCGTCGTTCGTCTACTCTCAAGGTGTACGCCTTCGATCGACCATCGCGGCGCCTGTCTGCCCTCGGCGTGCAGCCCAACTGCCTTGGCGAGAACCACCGGTTCGATGGACGGCCACTCGGAGAGGATGTGCTCCAGTCGAGCCCCGAACTGCGCGGCTCTTCTAGCCATGCCTCGCTGCCCACCCGTCGAGCCCACACTGCGAATCACATCGGTTCCCGTTAGAATCGTGCCGTCGAAGTGCGGCGTCCTCAGGATGGCAGGCGGGTCGAATCCCGGTGAAGAATCAGGGAAGCCCGCTTCCTGGCGTGAGGACGACAGAATCACCGGAGGTGCCAAGGCCACGACGGCAGGCAGACTGCCGCCTATGTTGGCCTCCATGATTTCCACCGCGAGCACCATCCCCGGCCGAGCGCGCTGCATCTCCCTCGCTGCGGCCTCCGCGTCTACCTCGGCACCATACACATGAAAATCGACCCACTCGATCTTGTCGCCCTCGCGCCATGGAGCGAGCACATAGACGTTCCGACGCCGCGTGCCGACGCGGTGTGTCGCAGGTACCGCGAGAACGCCTTCAATCTTGCGAACGCTGGTCATCTGTCCTCGACCCCAGGGGCTCAACGATCACGAGTGATTGCAAGGCCGAGAGTGACCCCAGCGCGGCGCTGCCGGCCACCGCGAGCGCGAGTCCCGACGTCCTCCTCGGCCTCTCGACGTCATGCAGGCTCCACCACCCCGACTTGACCCTTCGCGTTGAGAACAGCCTGAAGCCCGTGCTCCGCATCCTCGTTCCCCAGATCGGTAAACGTGAGAGTCGTCGTTCGAGCCTCCATGAGCATGGTCACGATCTGCCAGATAGCGGGTCTTGCGCCCTCCGATGCAACCGACGTTGCTTTCGCGAGGATGACGTCCTTGATATCGGTCCAGTTGTCGAGCACGTGTTCCATCCGCGCTACGTACTTTGCGACGCGGGCGCGCAAAACCGGTGGCCGACCGGAACCCACGCTGAGCATCACCTCGGCACTCTCTCCACCGACAGAGACCGTCCCAATCAACATCTGTCCGTCGAACTGAACATCGCGAAGTTGGCTGGAAACTCGAAGCCGGGGGGCGCGTCGGGGAATCCCGCCTCCAGTGGCGACAGCGACAGGAGAACCGCCGGGCCGCGGGTCACCATCGCCGGGAATCGCCCTCCGACAGTCTCCACTTCTAAGGCCAACACAGCTCCCGTACGACCGATGCGCATCATCTCAGCCGTAGCGGTGGCCTCGTCCACATCTGGACCCACGACACGCAAGTCCGACCATTCGACACGCCCGCCCTCACGCCAGGGTGCCAGTACGTATACGTTCTGGAAGCGACGACCTCGTTGAAACGACGTCGCCACCAGGACGCCCTCGACTCTACGCATATGATCCGCTCCTTTAGGGACAATTGGCGACGGCGGTGCTCGCGGTGGTGGGCGGCCGAGTAGTCGCCCCTGCGACTGCACCAGACGAACATCATCCGGGCCGTAGCGGATCTGCGTCTGTCGTCGAAAATCTGCCACACCGCCTCAGCCCGCGTCCGATGGGTTTGAGCGCCGAACAAGTTGCATCCGCATGCACACCGACTTCCCTCGGTCCCTCGGTGCGCGCGCCGTCCACGACCTCCTGACTGTCGCGCCTGTCGCGGGCAGATGTCGAGCACCGCGGGCCGTCTGGATCGACGCCGACCTCGAAACGCCAACGCTCGGGGTTTCGGCATTGATGTCGGACGCGAAACGCCAACCCCTGGCGATCTCGTGTCGACGGAGATTCCGAGATGCGAAGGGTTCGCGATTCGGAGTCGACCGAGCCTCCGGAACGCCAACCCTTCAGGTTTCGGAACCGACGTCGACTCGGAAACCCGAAGGGTTGAGGTTTCCGCATCGACGTCGATTCGGAGAACCGAAGGTTGGGGTTTCGACGTCGACATCGATGCAGCAGCCCGGAGCGGTGCCGTTCGCGAGGATGCGGGCGATCCGGGCCCGCGAACCCTTGCGCCGCTTCTTCGTCGTGCCTGCGCGACCTGGCAGAGCACCGCTGACCCACCCCCGCACCTCCCGCGTGCGGGAGGGGTGCCTGCGCGACGTGTTCGAGCACCGCTGACCCCGACGTTGCCCGCGCGGAGCGAGCGCGATCACTCTTCGAGGCGAGCGACCACGCGGCCGCGGCGGTCGACGACGAGGTCGGGCTCGAGCACGGCGTCTTCGTCCTGCTTCGTCTCGCTCGTGACCTCGCCGGTCGTCTCGACCACCGTGCTGCGCACCGTCTCGCGCACCACGCCGTCGGGGCCGACGCGCACTTGGCGGAACGTCGCGCCGCCTCGACCTGCGCCTGCAGGACCCAGAAAGTGCTTCTTCACGTAGGCCTCGACCCAGCCTGCGACGACGCGGCGGATCGGCGGGATCATGAGGAGGATGCCGATGACGTCGGTCATCACGCCGGGCGCGATCATCAGCGCGCCGCCGACCACCACGAGGAGCGCGCTCGTGAGGCCCTCTTCGGGCATGCGCAGCTCGTTGATCGCCTTCTGGTACTCGCGGAGCACGCGCAGGCCCTCGCGCTTCGCGAGCCACGCGCCCACGATGCCCGTCAGCACGATCATCGCCACCGTCGGCCAGAAGCCGACCACGTCGCCGACCTGCATGAGCAGGAAGAGCTCGATGAACGGGATGATCGTGAAGAGGAGGAACAGCCGGGCCAGCATCGAGCTCCCTCTCGCCGGCGCCACGGGACCTCGCTGCGCCGTGACGTGCGTGTAGGTCATGCCCCCCGAACGAGCAAACCCACGCCGCTCTTCCACGAGGCCGCTCGCTTGACCCCTCGGCCGCCCTGGCTCGACGATCGGCCGATGTCGCCTCGCTTCGTCGCCGCGCTCGCTTGCTTGCTCGTCGTCCCGCTCGCCTCCTGCAGCCGCTCCGCGACCCAGCTCGTGGTCGAGGTCGAGTCGGACATCGTCAGTCCGAGCTACCGCTGCGTGCGCGTGGAAGTGGAGCGCGTGCCCGCCGATCTCGCGGAGGCCGCGAGCAGCGCGTACCCGCGCGCGCTCACGCCCGTGCCCTTCTCGCTCGGCGTCGTGCCGCCCGACGGCGACGCGACCGCGCGCGTGCAGATCGTGGCCGAGACGCGCACCGACGACTGCGAGCCGCGCGAGGCGAGCGAGGCCGCGCCCTACGTGCGGCGCGTCGTGCGCACGGGCTTCCTGCCCGATCGCGGGATCCGCGTGCCCATCTTCCTCGCCGAGCGCTGCGCTGGCGTGGTCTGCGATCCGGACGAGACGTGCGCGCCCGACACGGGGCTCTGTGAGCCCGTGCCTTTCCTCGATCCGTCGTTGCTCGCCGGTGAGCTCGACACCGGCACGGCCTCGGAGCTCGACGCCGCCGTGGCCGATGCGCCGCTCCCCGATGCGCCCGGCCTCGATGCGCCCGTCCCGGATGCGCCCGGTGCGACCGACACCGGCCCGCGTCCCGACGCACCGCTCCCCGACGCGGGCGCGGTGTGCGCCACGACCGCGACGATGGTCGGCATGCGCACCACCGGCGGCACGCTGAGCGGCTTCGCGCTCGCGACCTCGCCCACCGATCCGAGCGTGGGCCTGCGTGCCATCCTCACGATGGGGGGCGGCGCGGATCAGGCCGCAGCCGAGGCGATCGGCGCCGCGCCCAACGGCTCCGACTACACGGGCCCGCCCCCTAGCATCACCGGCCCCACGAGCGTGACGTTCACGCGCGATGGCACGGCGGGCATGATGATGTTCAACCTGGGCGGCCTCGTCGCGTACGCGCTCTACGGCTTCTCGATGGACGCCCGCCTAGGCGGTCGCTGCCCCTCCACGCGCTGCGTGATCGGGATGGGCTCCGAGTTCGCGGTGCTGCAAGGGCCCACGAACCTCACGCTGAGCGAGATCACGGTCGCCCCGCGCGGACGCGGCGCAGAAGGCACCGTCACGGCGAGCGCGCCGATCGCGATGGGCACCACCGCCGGCGGCGTGAGGCCCGCGAGCGTGGGCGCGCTGATCTCGTGGTCGAGCGGCGGCGCGTGTCGGCTCGAGCACTGGACCGGCTTCACCGCAGCCGCGGCCGGCCTCGACGTGCCCGACTGCACGCAGCTCGACATGGCCGCGCTCGATGCCGGCGGTGTGGGCGTCGCGTGGACGTCGGCCGACGGCGCCGTGCACGTGGCCGTGACCGACGACGCGCTCACGTCGCTCGTCGGCGCGGCCGTCCTCGACGCGACGCAGTCCGCGACGCAGCCGCTCTTCGTCGCCTCGACCGTGCGCGGCTTCCGCGTGACGTGGGTCGACGATCTCGCGACGCCGCTCCTCCGCTCGGTCCCCCTCGACGCCACGGGCACCCCGCTCGGGACCGAGTGCGTGGTCGGCAGCGGCGACACGCTCGCCGACTACCGCCTCTTCCAGACGGTGCGCCGCGCGGGGACGTCGGCCATCGAGTGGCCGCGCGGCACGGCCTACTGGGGAACGACCTTCACGGACTGAACACGCTTGTGTTCGCGCGCGCGTTCCTCTACATGAATGGCCATTCATTTTCGTGCGCCGTCGGGTCGGACGTCGCGAGAGGAGAGGGACGCCATGTTCACGCCGTTCACCGAGGAGCACGAGCTCTTCCGCAAGACCTGTCGCGACTTCGCCATCAAGGAGCTCGCGCCGCACGCGGACGAGTGGGAGCGCGACGAGATGTTCCCGAAGTGGGTGTTCGAGCGCGCCGGCAAGCTCGGCATCCTCGGCGCGCACTACCCGGAGGACTGCGGCGGCGCCGGCGGCGACTACTGGTTCTCGGTCGCCAAGAGCGAAGAGCTCGTGAAGAGCGGCCTCGCGGGCGTGGTGATGGGCCTCCTCGTGCAGAGCGACATGGCCACGCCATGCATCGGCGAGCTCGGCACCGCGGCGCAGAAGAAGGAGTTCCTCGAGCCTGCGCTGCGCGGTGATCGCGTCGCGGCGCTCGGCGTGTCGGAGCCCGGCGCGGGCTCGGACGTGGCGAACATCAAGACCGTCGCGCGCCTCGTCGGCGACGAGTACGTCATCAACGGCAGCAAGACGTACATCACGAACGGCACGCGCGCGGACTTCGTCACGCTCCTCGTGAAGACGAACCCCGAAGCAGGCCACATGGGCTTCTCGATCATCTTGCTGCCCACGGACACCAAGGGATTCAGCGTCTCGAAGAAGCTCTCGAAGATGGGCAACTGGTCGAGCGACACGGCCGAGCTCTTCTTCGACGACTGCCGCGTGCCCAAGCGCAACCTGCTCGGCGAAGAGGGTCAGGGCTTCATGTACCTGATGCAGAACTTCCAGAGCGAGCGCCTGGTCGGCTCGAGCTCCGCGCTCGCGGGAGGCTTCCACGGCCTCGAGCGCAGCCTCGACTGGGGCCGCGAGCGCAGCGTGTTCAACAAGCCGCTCATCAAGCACCAGGTGTGGCAGCACAAGATCGCCGAGCTCTACACGAGGGCCGAGGCCGCGCGCTCGCTCGTCTACCGCGCGACCGACGCGTTCAACACGGACCGCTACGTGAACAAGGGACCGATCGGCTACGACACGGTGAAGCTCATCGCGATGAGCAAGCTCTTCGTCGCCGGCGTGACGCACGACATCGCGGACTTCGCGGTGCAGTTCCACGGCGGCATGGGCTACCTCGAGGAGCTCTGGGTCGCGCGCTACTACCGAGACCAGCGCCTCTTCCGCATCGGCGGCGGAACGGACGAGGTCATGAAGTACATGATCGCGAAGATCATGGGCCTCTGATTGGAGTCCTGAGATGACCGGAAGTCTCGTCGTCCTCTGTGGCCTCGCGTTCGAGCACGCCGACACGCACGTGCTCGGCAACGCGCTCCTCTTCGCGAAGGATCTCGGCGTGTCGGTGCGCGCGATCCACGCGATGGATCTCGGCGCGCGTCCTGACGCGGAGGCGCTCGCGCAGTCCGAGGCGGCACGCGCGATGGTGCAGAAGATGGACGAGCGCGTCGCGCACGCGCAGGCCGAGCTCGACGCGATCCGCGCGCGCTACGCGACGCTCGGCGTGCCGCTCGAGGTGGGCATCGTCGAGGGTCGGCCGCACGACTCGCTCGCGAAGATGTCCAAGGCGATCGCGGCGGCGGGCGACGCGCCGGTGGTCGTCGTGGGGTCGGGGCGCATGCAGGGGACGTTGCTCGAGCGGATCCTCGGATCGACCACGGACGAGCTCCTGCGAGAGACCGACTGTCCGGTGCTCGTGATCCCGCACGCGATGCACGACGCATCCCACGGAGGCGGCGTCACGCGATCACTGCGTGACGGCACGTGGCTCGTCGCGGTCGATGGCTCGGAGCCGTCGGCGCGCGCGCTCGCGGTGGCGGCGGCATGGGCCGAGCCGATGCAAGCCCGCCTCGCGGCGGTGCACGCGAGCTCGGACGTGAAGGCGCCGCAGCTGATGCGCGAGTTCCTCTCGCGGCATGCTTCACCGCGTGCTCGCGCGCTCGCCGACGCCGTGCACGTCGTGGAAGACGTGCCCGATGCGGCGATCGCGAACGAGGCGACGGCGACGAACGCGAGCTTGATCGTCATCGGCTCGCACGGCCGGACGGGCATCGCGCGCGCGTTCCTCGGCAGCGTGGCGGCGAGCGTGATCCGCGCCGCGACGGTGCCCGTGCTCTGCGTGCGCTGAGCCGCCTACCGGCGACGCGATCGGTGCGCGACGACGAGCAGCGCGACGACCGACGCGAGCCACGCGATCCACGGTCGACCGCGGCTCGTTGCGCGACATCCACAGCCGGACGCGATGCCGCGGTCGCCTGCGTCGACGCCCGCGCGCGCGTCGATCGGTGAGATCGCGGCGTCGAGGTCGGGGCCCGACGCGTCGTCGAGCGACGTGCCTGCGTCGCTCGGAGGCGCGAGCTCCACCTCGAGGTGCGGTGCGTCCGTGCAGGCGCCGCTCTCGCGCGAGAGGTAGTGCGCGCCGTCGACGTCGTTCGACACGATCGCGAGCTCCACGTCGCCGCCGGGCGCGACGAGCGGGGTCACGTCCCAGCGCACGATCGTGTCGGGGCCCACGGCGCGCGGCTCGCCGCTGCAGCGCGCGCCGACCGTGGGACGCGTCGCCCACGTGAGGCTCGACTCGCTCCACGTTCCGCCCGTCACCTCGCACACGATGCCCGAGCCGCCGCCTGCGCTCGGCACCGTGCTCGTCGTCATCGTGAGCGTCGCGCGCGCGACCTCACCGGTCACGGGAGGAAAGCGCACGTAGACGATCGCCTGCGGTGCGGTGCCGTCGCCTTCGACGTTGAGGTCGCTCGCGTCGGGGAACACGCCGGGCTCGAAGCTCGCGGCGGTGCCGTCGGCGGTCGCGACGACGAGGCCGCTGCACATCCCTGCGTCGGGCACGGGCCCCGCGTCGGGCAGCTCCACGCTCGGGCACATCGCGACCTCGCCCATCGTTCCGTCGATCACGAGATCGGAGAACGTCGCGCCGATCGGCATCGCAGAGAGGCCTCCGTCGTTGCGCGGGCTGCCGAGCATGAAGTGGAGCGCGCTCGGCGCGAAGACGAAGCCGTCGTAGCCGACGCTCACGATCTCGACGTCGTCGCGGAGCAGGCGCGAGCGGCCCTCGCCCCACTCGATGCGCAAGCGATGCGCCTCGCCGGCCCAGCCGCTCGTCGGCGCGAACGGCTCCTCGAAGAACGACGCACAGCCGCATCCGTCGTAGCCCGGATCGCCGCTCGGGCAGATGCCCCACATCAGCTTCATCGCGCCCGTGCGCTCGGGCTCGGCGGTGCCGTAGATGCGCACGAGCGTCTTGTAGTGGTTCGCGCGGAACTCGGGCGCGTAGCGGATCGGCTCGCTGATGCCGTAGCCCGCCTCGTACATCGCGAGGATCTCGTGATCGGCGAGCGGCAGGTTCGCGTTCGAGACGTTCGTGACGGTCACTTCGATCGAGCCGCTCGGGAGCGTGGGCAGCGCGTACCAGATGCGATCGGAGACGCCCGTGACCGTCCAGCCGTCCGGGCCGAACGTGCCGCCGCTCGCGTTGCCCATCGTGCCGTCGCGCAGCGAGTCCTCCATGTGGAACTGCGCCGATGCGCTGCTCGTGAGGCCTGTGATCACGACGAGCGAGGCAAGCGTGAGGGCGACGAACGTGCGCATCGCACGATGAGACCTCACTCGCGCTCGCGAGTCGATGGCCCCCGGGCGGACTGGTCTCTAAGGACAGGCGCTCGAGAGCGTCACCGTGCCGACGTCGAGGCCGGCCTCGGCGACGTCCACGTTGCGCGGCTCGGCGCCCGCGGTGCCGAGCGACGGCGTGAGGAAGCCGAGCACGAACGAGCCGGCGGGCGCGGGGAACGAGAACGCGCCTTCGTCGTCGATCGCCGCGACCGTCTGCATGCGGCGGCGGAACTCGGCCTCGCTCACCGTGCCGCGCGAGAGCTGCGTGGCGAGCGCGGCGAGGTCGACGTCACGGCTCGCGAGCACCGCGAACGTGCGGCACGAGCCGCCCTCGGGCAGCGCGACGCGTCCGCGCACGAGACCGCCACTGCCTGCGGGCGAGGCGGGCGTGGACATCGGCGTGTACCGAACGCGAACGCGCGGGAACGCGCCGCTCTGCCCGCGGGGGACGAACACGATCACGAGCGCGTTCTGCGGATCGGAGGCCGTGACGAGCGCTTGTCCCTCGCCCTCGCGGAGGATGCGACCTCCCGAGCCGATGATGCCCATGTCGAGGCGCGGCGAGAGCGACACGACGCCGGGTCGCTCACCACGCGGCAGCGCATAGAAGCGCAGCTCGCCCGCGCGACCCGCGGCGTCGCCGAGGTGCGTGTCGACGAGCTCGGTCAGCGTGCTGAGCGGGAGGATGCCTTCGGTCGGCTCGAGCGTGAGCGGCGTGCCGCTGCGGAGCGACGCGAGCCACGTGGCCGGGATGCGCGTCGACGGACGCGCGAGCTCGATCGGCTCGACGTTGTCGGACACCGCGGTCGGGATGCCGACCATGCGGCACTCGCGATCGATGAGCGCGCCGCCCGAGTTGCCGGGGTTGAACTCGGTGTCGGTGCGGAGCCACGCGGTCTCGCCGTCGGCGTTGCGCTCGAAGCCGGCGACCTGACCCGCCGTGATGTTCACGGTGCGCACGCCCGCCGGAAAGCCGAGCGCCCACACCTGCGTGCCGAGCTCGGGCGAGGTGTCGCGGAGCGGCATCGCGACGAACGTGTCGGCCGCGGTGAGCGGCGTGCCGTCGGCGTGCTCGACGAGCTTGAGGAGCGCGAGATCGAGCGGGAGGCTGCCGCGCACGACCTCGGCGATGTAGCGATCCTCGACCTCGTCGCGCTCGGTGCGCGTGATCGCCACGCGGTAGCGGCGCGCGTGGTGCGTGCCCGGCATGCCGGTGCGCTGATCGGTGTGGCCCGCGACGTGAAAGTTCGTCAGCACGTAGCCGCGCGGATCGACGACCGTGCCGGTGCCCGAGAGCGTGCCGCGGGGCGTGTCCACCTCGATGCGCGCGACGCTCGTGATGCAGCGCTCTCGCACCTGGCGCGTGAGCTCCTGCGCGGACGCGCTCTCGGCCGCCCAAAGCGGCGAGGCCCACAGCAGCGCGGCGATCAGCACGAAGAGAGGCTTCACGTTCGACATCGACATCGAACGCGTGGAGACGTTCCGCGCGGTGAAAGATTCGCGGCTCAACTCACTGCTCCGCGGTGAAGCGCACGCGCAGGCGGAGGCCTCGCGGATCGGTGGGTCGGGGCATTCGCACAGCGACGTACACGTCGGGCTCGGCGGGCACGTAGATCTCGCCGTTTCCGCTCTGGAGGATGCGCCCACGCTGGTACGCGGTGACCGACACGGGCGGCTCCACTTGGATCGTCCCCGCGGCCGTGGTCGGCAGCGCGAACAAGTACTCCTCGATGACGTCGGCGCGCGTCTCGTCTTCGCCGGGGATGAACACGGCATCGCCGATCGGGCTCGCCTCGGCCCAGCGTCCGGGCTCGAGCGTCGTGATGCCGTCGATGACGCGATCCTCGATCGCGCCTGCCGCGAGAGCCTCGCGCCAGGCCGTGGGGATGCGGCTCGTCGGTCGCACGAAGCCGTTCATGTAGACGCCGACGAGCGCGCCGCTCGCGTCGTAGTAGCCCGCGCCATCGAGCGTGGGCTCGACCACGTTCACGAGGAAGCCCGCCATCTGGCCCTGCGAGTTCTGGATGCCGGCCGTCGTGTTCGCGTGGAACGCCGTGAGCGTCGGGATCGTCGGGGACGCGCCGATCGCCCAGCCGAAGCCGCCCCACGCGAGGCTCGCTTCCGTCGGCGGCTCCACGGCGGCGAAGCGCACGTCGTCCGCGAGCGGACCGTCGGGCGTGCCCGTGATGCGCACGAGCGCGAGGTTGAGCCGCAGGTCACCACGCACGACGCGACCCACGTACTCCGTGGGCGTCGACGAGAACGGTCCCTCGAACACCTCCACGCGCACCTCGTCGCCACCGCCGAAGAGCGTGCCCGGGCGGCCGCCGCGCGAGCGCGCACTGCCCACGCCCACGGCGGAGAACGTCGTGAGGAGGTAGCCGCGCGCGTCGATCATCACGCCCGAGCGCGTCAGCGACACGCTCGCGTCCTGCACGCGCAGGCGCACGGCTGCGCCGCCTCGCGTGGTGAGGTCCGGCGCCTGCGGGGAGGCGAACGTGATCGTCGTGTGCACGTGCGTGACCGCAGGCGCGCAGCCTGCGAGGCCGAAGGCGAGCCCTGCCAAGAGCGAGCACGACCTCGACGAGGGCGACCCCAACCCAGAACCCAACGAGCGCGAGAACATCGCGCGACTCTACACGCTCCGCCCGCGATCGCTCACGCGAGGACGTGACGCACGATCTCGCCCGCGCGATCGACGATCACGCGCGCTCCGTTCGCCTCGAGCTCGTCGCGATCGCGAAAGCCCCACGTCACGCCCATCGCGCGCATCCCCGCGTTGCTCGCGGTGCGCATGTCGGTGTCCGTGTCGCCGACGAACCAGGTCTCGGACGGGTCCGCGCCGAGCTCGCGCGCGACCGAGAGCGCGACGTGTGGATCGGGCTTGTGCGGCTCGCCATCGCGCTGCCCGAGCACGATCGCGAACGTGCGCGGCGCGAACACACGGGCGACGATCTCGACCGCGACGTCGTGCGGCTTGTTGGTGACGATGGCCATCACGATCGACGCGCGGGCGAGCGCCTCGAGCATCTCGGGCACGCCGTCGTACGGCTTCGACTTCACGACGAGGTTCGCGCGGTAGTGCGCCTTGTAGCGGCCGAGCGTGTCGTCCACGTCGTGTCGCGCGTGCGCGGGCAGCGCGCGCCGCGCGAGCTCGCGCGCGCCTTCGCCGACGAGCGTTCGGTACGCGCGCATCGTGTGCACCGGGTGGCCTCGCTCGCTCAGCACGGCGTTCATCGCATCGCCGATGTCCTCGATGCTGTCGAGCAGCGTGCCGTCGAGATCGAAGAGGACCGCGCGCGTCGTCATGGTCCGCTCACGGCGCGTAGGGCACGAGCGACGCCGCGCCCGCGGTGAGCGTCACGGCCGACGCACCGCCGCCCGACTCCGCGTCGACGGCGACGTTCACGCGATGGCGTCCGGGCATCCACGTGCTCACGCCGGAGGGCAGACAGCGCACGCCGTCGGGCCCTTCGATGCGGAGCACGGTGCCGGGCTGCGCGCTGCGCACCGTCACATCCAGCGCGCTGGCGAGATCGATCACCGCGCTCGGCGACGCCGACACGAGCACGTTGCAGCGCGCGTCGCGCGCCGCGGCCGTGTCGGCGGCGAGCACGATCTCGCCGCCGATCGTGAGCGGCTGCGGCGGCGGCTCCGCGACGCTCCCTTGCGGCGTGCCGCGCAGCACGAGCGAGTACGGCGCGGGCGTGGTGCGCGACGCGTAGGTACCCACCCACACGCGGTAGCGACCCGGCTCGAAGAGCTCGGCGATGAGCGGCGTGTTGCTCGGGCCGCCGTCGTCGTCGCAGCGGATCGATCCGCCGGGGCCCTCCACGAGGAGCACGAGGTCGTCGTTGCCCGCGGCGTCGAGCCGCACGAACGTCGGCGTGTCCACCGCCACCACGAGCGAAGGACCGACCGCGATGTGACCGACGCAGCGGCCATCGACGTCGCTCGCGGACACGCTCGGCAGCACGGTGCCCGCGAACGGCATCGGCATCTCGGTGGGACGCTGCTCGCCGTGCGTCGGGTCCGCCGTGGGCGCGAGGCCGCGCGCGTCGACCGGCCCGTTGGGCGCCGTGCTCGACGCGATGGTGATCGCGAACGGGATGGGCGTCGCGTCGTCGTGGTAGGTGCCGACCCACACACGGTGCTCGCCCGGCGGGAGCACCGTGCTGATCGCAGGATTGGTCGCGCCGGCCGAGTCGTCGTCGCAGTAGCTCGTGCCGTCCGAGCCGAGCACGACGAGCACGGTGTCGCCCTGCCCGGCCACGTTGAACGACACGAGGCTCGCCGCCTGCGTGCGCACGACGAGCTGCGGCGCGGCGGGGATCGATCCGATGCAGCCCGGCGGCGTGGGTCGCTCGCCCGTGGCCGTGCCCTGGACCGGCGACGGTGACGGCGTCGTGGAGAGGTCGACCATGCCGAGGCTCGGCGGCGCATGGCTCGCCGTCCACGTCGGCGGCGCGCACATCGAGTAGCCGCCGAAGCCCAGGACGCCGACGCCGAGCACGGCGCCGAGGACCTTCAGCCACCGGGAGAAGGCTCCGCTCGCGCGACGCTTCGCGGCCTCGGCCTCGCGATCACTGTCGCGCTTCTTCGACTCCGCCTGCTCGCGCTCGCGCCGCTCTTTCTCTTCGCGCTCCTTGGTCCTGCGCGCGTTCTCCTTCATGCGCGCGGCGACCTTGGGATCCTCCTTCAGCACCGCGAGCTCGCCCTCGACCCTCGCGAGCTTCTCGCGCTGCGCGTCGCGCTCGGCCTCGACCTTCTCGGAGCGCTCGGTCACGCGGGCGAGCTCTCGCTCGAGCTCCTCGATGCGCGTCCGCTTCGCCTCCTGGTCGTCGCGGAAGCTCATGACGACTTCGGGGCCGGCGAGGGAGAGCGATCGAGTGTTCGAGGCCGGAAGAGCACGAGGATGAGGATGCCCGCGAAGAGGCCCGCGAGCGAGGTGAGGCCCGAGTACGGCATGTCGTCGGGCTCGAAGCGGAACACGACACGGTGCCGTCCCGCGGGCAGCCTCACCGCGAGGCGACCCTCGCTCGGCGCCATCTCACCGCCCGACGCGTGCCACTGGCTCTCGTAGTTCTGGTTCACGATCGCGATGCCCGGCGAGGCCATCTCCACGTCGATCGTGACCGTGTGGTTCGTGCGGTCGTAGCCGTGGAGCGTGTCGCCGGTGCGGATGTTCGCGCGCGCGTCCTCTCCGGCGCCCTCACCCTCGGCAGGCGCAGGCAGCTCGCTGAAGCGCACCTGCGGCACCTGTCCGGTCCACAGGGTCTGGCTCTTGGGCCACGGCACCGCGTCGTAACACTCGGTCGTGCCGATGTTGCGCGCCGGATAGTTCGCGTACTCCTCGTGGTAGCGGCGGCTCGCGGTGAGGTGCGGCGTCTCGGCCGCCATGAAGCCGACGGGCGCGCCGTCCCAGCGGTTCGTGATCGTGATCGCCACGACGTAGATGTCCGCGACGATCGCGAGCGCCACGATCCACGGCAGGATCGGCCGCACCCACGCCGCGTCCTTGTGCATGCGTCGCGTCGAGACGAAGACCTCGAAGCGCGACATCGCGAGGCCCGCGAGGAGGCTCATGTAGAACGTACAGAGCACCTGCCACCGCGAGGGCAGGTGGAGGTTCGAGAAGAACGGCAGCGAGTGCAGGATGGTGCTCGGCCAGAGGTCGCCGTGGTAGCCCATCGTGAACGCCATGAAGAAGAGCGCGCCCGCGACGATCAGCACGCGACGCTCCTCGAGCGACAGCACGATCCCGATCACGACGAGCGCGAGCACCGCGTAGCCGACGTAGGTGCCGTACTCGGGCCACACCCACGGATGCGGCCGCCACATCCAGTCGTGCTCGCGCGCCGTCCACATGACGATCAGCTCGTCGAACGTCAGCGTGTCGGTGTCCTCGATCGGCCGCGGATAGCGCGACATCGCGAGCATGATCGGCACCCACCGCACCGCGCCCATCATCAGCGTGAGCACGACGCTGATCGCGCCCGTGCGGATCATGCGGAGGATCTCGCGCCTCTTGCCGCGCAGCGTGCGCGCGACCGTGTCGAAGCCGAGGAACACGGCCGCGTACGGGAACGCGTAGTGCGCGCCCTCGAGCAGCATCTCCGCCATGATCGCGGCGACCGCGACGGTGAAGCGCACGTCCTCGTCGGCCTTGCGCCACGCGAGGAGGAGGAACGGGTACCACTCGAACGCGAGGAACGTCGCGTGACCGCCCGCGTAGTGCCACGCGCTGAAGCCGCACGTCGTCCAGATGGTGGCCGCGAGGAACGCGCCCGTGCGCGAGAGCTTCTCGAGCTTGCGCGCGAGCAGGTAGAAGCCGGCCCACCCGATCACGTGGTGGAAGAGGATCCACAGCTTGTGTCCGAGGTGCGTGCCGAACGGCAGGTGGATCAGCATCCAGATCGGCGAGTAGCTCTGCGCCTGCGGCTGTCCCCACTGCGGCACGCCCCCGCAGTGGTGCGGGTTCCAGTACGCGATCTCTCCCCAGCGCCGCGCCGCCACCACGCCGACCTCGGCCCAGTGGTGCATCTGCTGCCAGTCGCCCCAGCCCGAGTGCTCGCTCTCGTAGAACGCGGGCGCCCACATCACGCCGCCCGCGACGAGCGCCATCGCGAAGATCGCGAGGCCGCGCAGGAGCGCGCGTCGTTCGGGGCTCACGGGATCGAGGAGCATCGGGGCGCGGGACGATAGTGCGGGCCGCGCGCCGAGGCGAGGACGTGGCCGGCGGCCTCGATCTGGCCGGCACACACCTCGGCGCGCGAGGCCGCGACGGTCCCAGTTGTGCCACCAGCGCGAGGCATGCTCCGTGCTCGACCGGACCGCATGTCCATGTCGCGGCGCGTGATGCATCCGTCGAGACGGACGCCAGCGCATCGACGCCCGACGCGTTCTCGACCGACACCTCGACCCCGAGGGACGCGGGCCCCACGGCCGACGCGCCGACCGGACTGCCGTTCCAGCTCGTGCGCGACGACTGCGGGCCGACCGACGGCCCCGCGCTGCACGTCGGGCTCTACGCGTCCGTCGATCCCGCGTGCGGCGGCGACCCGTCGCAGCGCTCGCTCGAGATCTTCGTGTACCCGTCCGGGTCGGGTCGCGGCGGGGGTTACCCCCCGCCGCTCCCACAGATCCGGACGTGCGG
>CAZCVE010000043.1:0-76266 GCA_964502175.1 uncultured Sandaracinaceae bacterium | reverse complement strand
GATCGTTCCGACGTTCACGTGGGGCTTGTTACGGACGAACTTTTCTTTCGACATGCTCGATTCCCTTCTTGGGGCTCACTCGAAAAACGAAGCAGAGCGGAGACGAGGCCGGCGTCGGCCGCCGTCGCTCAGCCCTTACCCTTGACCTTGGCGACGATCTGCTCCGACACGTTGTTCGGAACGACCGAGTAGTTGGCGAACTCCATCGAGTACGTCGCGCGACCCTGCGTCTTGCTGCGGAGGTCGGTCGAGTAGCCGAACATGTTCGCGAGCGGGACGTCCGCCGTGACGACCTTCGCGTTGCCGCGCTGGTCCATGTTCTTCACCTGACCACGGCGGCTGTTGAGGTCGCCGATGACGTCGCCCATGAAGTCCTCGGGGCAGACGACCTCGACGGCCATCATCGGCTCGAGGAGCTGGATGCCCGACTTCTTGGCGCCTTCCTGGAAGGCCACCGAGGCTGCGAGCTCGAAGTGCTGCGCCTGCGAGTCGACGTCGTGGTAGCTGCCGTCGACGAGGCGCGCCTTGACGTCGATCACCGGGTAGCCGGCCAGAACGCCGCGCTCCATGGCCTCGCGGATGCCCTTCTCGACCGAGGGAATGAACTCCTTCGGGACGGTGCCGCCGACGACCTTGTTCTCGAAGACCAGGCCGGTGCCCTTCTCGCCAGGACCCATCTCGATCCAGACGTGGCCGTACTGACCACGGCCGCCGGACTGCTTGATCCACTTGCCTTCGACGCGGACGTCCTTCGTGATCGACTCACGGTAGGCGACCTCGGGAGCGCCGACGTTGGCCTCGACCTTGTGCTCGCGGCGGAGGCGGTCGACGATGATCTCCAGGTGGAGCTCGCCCATGCCGGCGATGATCGTCTGGCCGGTCTCTTCGTCCGTCCGGACGCGGAACGACGGGTCTTCGGCGGCGAGCTTCGAGAGGCCCTCGCCGAGCTTGGCCTGGTCGGCCTTGGTCTTGGGCTCGATGGCCTGGCTGATGACGGGCTGCGGGAACGTCATGCGCTCGAGCACGATCGGGTGCTTCTCGTCGCAGAGCGTGTCTCCGGTGCGGACGTCCTTGAGGCCCGCGACCGCGCAGATGTTGCCGGCCTGCACGTCCTCGATGGCCTCACGCTTGTTGGCGTGCATCTGGACGAGGCGGCCGATGCGCTCGCGCTTGCCCTTCGTCGAGTTCAGCACCTGATCGCCGGTGCGGATCTGGCCCGAGTAGACGCGGACGAACGTGAGCGTGCCCACGTGCGGATCCGTCATGATCTTGAACGCCAGGCCCGAGAACGGCGCGTCGTCGGCCGCCTTGCGGGTCATCTTGATCTCGGCGTCGTCCGGGTCCTGGCCCTTGACGTCCGGGATGTCGACCGGCGACGGGAGGAAGTCGATGACGGCGTCGAGCAGCTGCTGGACGCCCTTGTTCTTGAAGGCCGAGCCGCAGAGCACGGGGACGCACTTGTGGCTGAGCGTGCCGCGGCGGAGCGCGAGCAGGATCTCTTCGGTGCTGAAGTTCGTGTCGCCCTCGAGGAAGCGCTCGGCGAGCGTGTCGTCCACCTCGGCGACCATCTCGATGAGGAGCTCGCGCGCCTGATCCGCCTCGTCCTTGAACTCGGCAGGGATCTCGATCGTGTCGAACTTCTGGCCCTTCGACGTGTCGTCGAAGAGGTACGCCTTCATGCGCACGATGTCGATGATGCCCTTGTGGTTCTCCTCGACGCCGAGGGGAAGCTGCACCGCGACCGCGTTCTTCGTGAGGCGGTCCTTGATGGAGAGCATCGCGCGCTCGAAGTTCGCGCCGGCACGGTCCATCTTGTTGACGAAGCACATGCGGGGAACGCCGTAGCGGTCGGCCTGACGCCACACCGTCTCGGACTGCGGCTCGACGCCCGCGACGCCGTCGAACACGCACACCGTGCCGTCGAGCACGCGCAGCGAACGCTCGACCTCGATGGTGAAGTCGACGTGGCCGGGGGTGTCGATGACGTTGATGCGGAAGCGCTGCTCCTTGAAGAGGCCAGTCGCCGGCTTCCAGCTGCAGGTGATCGCGGCCGACGTGATCGTGATGCCGCGCTCTTGCTCCTGCTCCATCCAGTCGGTCGTGGCCGCGCCGTCGTGGACTTCGCCGATCTTGTAGTTCACGCCCGTGTAGTAGAGGACGCGCTCGGTCGTCGTCGTCTTGCCCGCATCGATGTGGGCCATGATGCCGATGTTGCGGGTCTTCTCGAGCGGAAATTCGCGGGGCACAGTGCTCTCCGTGGTGCTGGAGTGGGGGGCAGTCAGCGAGCAGTTGGAAACGAACCCTGGACAGACGAAAACCCCCCCAGGCCTTTGCCAGTCACCCTTGGACTGGCCCTTCCTGAGAGGGTTCGAGTGGTTTCTCTGTTGCGCCGTTCTCTCGTTGGAGAGAGTTCTCCGTGAGGATGAGGGCGCTGTCGGAAGCACTCGTCTATGTCGTCGTCGTCATCGGGAGATGCGGAATCCTCGGTGCTCGGTGGTATCCAGACGGACTGGACCTGCCGGGCTCATGAAGGGGCCGAGCTATGGATCAGGAACGGCAACGGCGCCAGAGATTTCTCTACAGCGCGCGGTCCATCACCAGCGGTAATGAGCGAACGCCTTGTTCGCCTCGGCCATCTTGTGCACGTCTTCGCGCTTCTTGACGGCGTTGCCTCGACCCTCGGCGGCTTCCTTGAGCTCCGCCGCGAGACGCTCGACCATCGTCTTCTCGCCGCGATCGCGGGAGTAGTCGACGAGCCAGCGCATCGCGAGCGCCACGCGGCGGTCCGGGCGAACCTCGACGGGAACCTGGTAGGTCGCGCCACCGACACGGCGGCTCTTGACCTCGACCTTGGGCTTCACGGTGTCGAGCGCCTTGCGGAACACCTCGATCGCGTCCTCCTTGTAGCGGCTCGCGATCACGTCGAGCGCGCCGTAGACGATGCCCTCCGCCGTGCTCTTCTTGCCCTGCTTCATGACGACGTTGCAGAACTTGGCGATCATCCGATCGTGGTACTTCGGATCGGGAAGGATCTTGCGCTTGGGGACTTCACGACGACGCGGCATCTCTGACTCCTAAAACTCAACCTAGGCTCGAAGCGGCAAGCGGGGTTGGGGCCCCGCGCGCAGCGCCGCGCAGTGCGCGGCCGCCGGGTCTGGGGCGGAGCCCCAGGTGAAAACAGTCACTTCTTCGGGCGCTTGACGCCGTACTTGGAGCGGCCCTGCGTGCGGGTGGCCTTGTTCGTGTTCGACGGGCCCGCGGCGCCCGACGCGTCGAGCGCGCCACGGACGACGTGGTAGCGAACGCCCGGGAGGTCCTTCACGCGGCCGCCGCGGATGAGGACGACCGAGTGCTCCTGGAGGTTGTGACCTTCGCCGGGGATGTACGACGTGACCTCGGTGCCGTTCGAGAGGCGGACGCGGGCGACCTTGCGAAGCGCCGAGTTCGGCTTCTTCGGCGTCGTCGTGTACACGCGCGTGCAGACGCCACGCTTCTGCGGGCAGGACTCGAGCGCGGGCGACGCGGTCTTGTTGACGATCTGGTGGCGGCCCTTGCGAACGAGCTGGTTGATTGTCGGCATTGCGCGGCAGGTCTTTCGGAAGGAGACGACGACTCGGATTTCGCCAGAACCCTGGAAATGGCTGAAAACCAGGGAAAATGAGGGCTAGGCCCAGCGAAGGGGCCGGAACATTACTGGTGGGTCCCTTGCTGTCAAGGAACTCCGGCTCGAACGTGATCCAGGCCGCGGATCGGGCCCGATCAGAAGGTGCCGGCAAGGCCGACGAACGCAGGGGACAACCGCAACGAGACGGTGGGGTCGAGGACGGACTCGCGAGCGGGGACTCGCACGCGGCGGGTCGGCGTGAATGCCACGTTCGCCTGGATGATGCCGCCGAGCCCGAAGGCCGCGAGCAGCGCTCCGCTGGACCAGTTCACGACGTTGAGAATCCGGAGCGCGGCGTTCACCGTATCGATGCGGCCCATGTCGTGAGCGTAGAGATCGAGGTTGCTCAGCTCCGCCGCGTAGCTCTGGTAGACGCTCATCGAGACGCCGAAGGCGATCGCTGCCAAGAGCTCGGTGCCCGCGAAGAACCAGCCGAGCCCCTCTTCGCCGTTCTCGAATTGCCCGACCCCGAACGGGATGAACATCAGCCACTGTTCGCGCGGGACCTCGACGACGCGCTCCCCCGCGAGCTCGGTGCGCATGGCTTCGTTCTCGATGCGGAGCCGGCCGACCTCGGCCTCGAGCTCGGCCCGCGCGACCTCCGCTTCGCGTCTCTCCGCGAGGCGCGTACGGACACGCTCGAAGAGCTGAACGACCTCACGCGGGAACTGCGTGGCATCGAGCTCGTACGTCGGTTCTTCGACCAGCAGCTGCTCGAACTGATCGGCCGCAGCGCGCTCGCGGCCCTCGAAGACGTACGCGGCTGCGAGGTACTTGCGGGACTCGAGCACGAGCGGCTGGCTCTCCAACGCTGGCGTTTCACCGCCGACGAGCGCCTCGAACGCGGCGATGGCTCGGGGCCAGTCATGGGCTTCGTAGAGCGCGCGTGCGGCCTGGAAGTCCTCGATGTCGCCTGCGCGAGCGCGGAGCGGGGCGGCGAAAAACGCGGCGATCGAGAGGCCGATCGCGAACAGCGCACGCAGAGACGCGACGGCGCGCGAGCTCACTCGCCCGCTCCGCCCGGAGGCCGCTCGGTGGGAGTCGGCGCGGACGGATCGGGATCGAGCGTGACCTGCTGTGTCGTCACCGCGCCGGCCGAGAGCTGCACCTCGCCTGTATACGCGCGGTGGCCGGGGGCTGTCACCGTGATCGTGCGGCGCGCGACGCGCTCGCCGGGAGGCATCGGCACGTCGATCGAGGTGCGCGCACGGCCGTGCGGGCCGCTCGTGATCACGACGTCCGCGGGCACGTTGGTGCGCACGATGAGGATCGCGGGACGCGACGGCAAGACGTGCGAGATCGTGTAGGTGCCCTGCCCTGCGGGGATGTCGCGCTCGATCGTCGCGTCCGCACAGCACTCGACGGTCGAGACGAAGCGGAAACGATGCCTTCCGGGGAGGAGATCGATCGACTCGAACGAGGGCCCGTAGGGACGCAGCGGCTGATCGTCGACGGCGATCTGCACGCCCTCGGGATCGGGGTCGAGGTTGACGTGACGCGGCACCGTGATCACCGGGTCGTCGCGGTGGATGGGGCGGACGGCGATGTCGAGGCCGAGCGAGGCGTCGGGCTCGGTGAACGCGTCCTCCGACCACGCGTCGTCACTCACCATCGCCGCGTCTCGGCCGCCTGCGTCGTCGTCGTTTGCATCGCGGTCCAGGACGATCGCTGCGTCCGGCGTGGACGCCGCGGGATCACCGCCAGGGCCGAGGAGCGACACACCGCCCCAGACGACGAAGGTCGCGAGCGCGAGCGATCCGACGATCGCGCCGACGCGCTGCAGCGTGCGCGTGCGATCGGCGACGCGGCCCATGTCCGAGACGAGCGCGAGGACCTCTTCGTTCTTCTCGTCGATCGCGAGCACACGACCGAACGCGTCGTTCGCGTCTTCCTTTCGGTTCTCGGCCTTCGCGCGCTTCCCGAGCGCGGTCTCGGCGGTCACGATCTTGGCGTTCGTGTCAGCCTGCGTGGCCTTCGGATCCGCGAGGAAGCGCGTGACCTCGCGCTCCGGCTCGTCGATGCCGATCGAGGCGACGTACGCGAGGAGCGCCTGCTCGAGCTCGGCTGCGCTCTGGTAGCGATCCGCGGGCGATTTCTGCATCGCCTTCACGAGGATCGCCTTGAAACGTCCGCCGATCGCCGCGCGAAAGCGCAGCGGATCCGGGATCTCGCCGTCGAGGATGCGCTTGAGGATCTGGTGCGGGTTCTTGCCCGTGAACGGCAGGCGTCCGACGGCGAGGAAGAAGAGCACGGTGCCGAGCGCGAACACGTCGGTGCGCGCGTCGGTGTTCTGGCCCTCGATCTGCTCGGGAGCCATGTGGCCCGGTGAGCCGAGGATCTGGCCCGTCGCCGTCATCGACTGCGCGTCGACCATGTCGGCGATGCCGAAGTCGGTCAGCTTCAGGCAGCGCGCCTCATGGAGCAGGATGTTCTCCGGCTTCACGTCGCGGTGGATGATCCCCTTCTCGTGCGCGGCCGAGAGCGCGCGCGCGATCTCGATGCCGAAGCACGCCGCGATCTCGGACGGCATCTCGGGGGCTTGCTCGACGTAGACCTTGAGCGTGGGGCCCGTGAGCAGCTCTGCGGAGATGTAGCTCTCGTCCGAGCCCTCGCCGGAGTAGTCGTAGATCTCGAGGATCCGCGGGTGGCGCAGGCGCGCGACGCTCTGCGCCTCGCGTCGAAAGCGCGCCCTCGCCTCCTTCGCACCGCGGAGGTGCGGATGCATCAGCTTCAGCGCGACCAGGCGATCGAGGTTCGTGTCGCGCGCGCGGAAGACCGTCGCCATGCCGCCATGGCCGATCTCCTCGAGGAGCTCGTATTTCTCGAGCGTGCGGATCACGAAGCGGACGCCAACACTACCGCGGACGCGCGGCGGTGTGCGACGCGACCCTCGCACGGCTCCGACGCGGAATCGATCACGAATGGCACCCGATCGCACCGGTCGGTGCGAGTGCGGTCGGGGCGCTCGTCGTACACGGGATCCGTGACGGCGCGGGTGCTCTGCATCGAGGACGACGACGAGCTGGCCGACAACCTCGGCGAGCTGCTCGAGGCCGAAGGCTTCGAGGCGAGGTTCGCCGCGACCGGACGCCAAGGGATCTGCGCTGCCCTCGAGGAGCCACCCGACGTCGTGGTCTGCGACTTCGTCCTGCCGGACATGGATGGCTGCAGCGTGATGCGCGCGGTACGCGCCTCGCGCGACGTGCCTTTCATCTTCGTGACCGGACGCGCGGACGCGGGCGCCGTGCAACACGCGATGCGCTCGGGCGCCGACGCGTACCTCACGAAGCCGTTCGCGTGCGCCACGCTGGTCGCGACGATCCGCGCGCGCCTCGCTCTCGCTCGAGCGTGACGCTGCGCAGATCGCGCAGTCGCACCGATGCGCGACTTGCGCGGGCTCGCGCGCGTTGCGCGAGCCGCTGCGCAACGCGATGGGTGGGGGCGATCGGTGGACCGCCTCGTTTCGTGGGGTTTTCCACGATTCCGCGCGGCGGTACGGAAGCTGAAGAGCAGCGCCCTCGATGCGCACGGTGCGCAGACGGAGGGACCGAGATGACGAACCAAGAGGCCGTGCGCGGCCGACCAAACCCGTGGCGCGTGAGAGGGCTCTTGCCTCTCGTCGCGCCGATGCTCGCGATCGTGGGATGCCCCGCGCCCGCGACCCCCCCCGACGCAGCGATGCTGCCCGACGCGGCCGTGACCGTGGATGCATCGACCAGCCCAGATGCCGCGCGCGCGCCCGACGCGGCGATGGCGATCGACGCGGCGACGGTGCCCGACGCAGCGATGGACGACGCGTTCGTTCCTCCCGACGCGACGTTCGACGGAGGGCCCGACGCGTGGACGCGCCCGGCACCGACCTTCGTCGCCGACGAGCTCGCGGCGATCGGCACGCTGAGCCCGCTGGCGGCGCTGCCGGCCGACACGACGAACGCGTTCGCCGACGATCCGGATGCGGCGGCGCTCGGGCACGCGCTCTTCTTCGACGCCCGCTACTCGGGGCCGCTCGTGGCCGCGAGCGACCTCGGCGCGGTGGGCGATCGCGGCCGCGTCTCGTGCGCGAGCTGTCACTCGTCGCCGGTGATGTCGGACGATCGCTCGGTGCCGGACAACGTGTCGCTGGGCACGAACTTCCACACGCGCAACGCGCCCGCGATCGTGAACAGTGCGTTCTACGAGTGGACGAACTGGGGTGGGCGCTTCTCGCGTCCGTGGGAGCTTCCGCCGGCGGTCGCGGAGAGCGGGCTCACGATGAACAGCACGCGCCTCGAGATCGCGCATCACCTCTTCACGAACTACCGCGCGGAGTACGAGGCGGTGTTCGGCGCGATGGAGCCGGCGATCGGGAGCGACCTCGTGCGCTTCCCTGCGGCGGGCAAGCCCTCGACGACGCCCGGTCCGTGGGAGTCGATGACGGCGGCGGATCAGACGATCGTGAACCGCATCTTCGTCAACTTCGGCAAGGCGATCCAGGCGTACATGCGCCAGGTCATCAGCCGCGAGTCGGACTTCGATCGCTTCGTCGCGGGCGACGCGACCGCGCTCTCCGTGGACGCGCAGTGGGGCCTCCGCGTGTTCCTCGGGAGCGGCAACTGCGTCACCTGTCACTCGGGGCCGCACATGTCGGACGGCGAGTTCCACAACCTCGGCGTCCCACAGATCGGCGAGCACGTGCCGATGTCGGACGACGGCCGCTTCACGTCGATCCCGCCGCTCTTGACGAGCGGGCTCAACGCCGCGGGTGTGTTCAGCGACGACCGACCCGCAGGCGCGGCGCTGATCGCCGGCCTCACCAACCCGCCGCCCGAGTCCACGCGCGGCCAGTTCCGCACGCCGACGCTGCGCGACCTCGAGCACTCGGGGCCGTACATGCACGCGGGACAGATGGCGACGCTCGAAGAGGTCGTCGACTTCTACGTCGACGGAGGCGCGACACCCGTGAGCGGCACGCTCGACGCGGACATCGCGCCGCTCACGCTCTCGGACGAAGAACGGAGTGATCTGCTCGCGTTCCTCCGCGCGCTGAGCACCGACCCGGTGCCGGAGGCGCTCCGCACGGCGCCCTGATCACACCAGCGACGAACGATCTCGAGCGCGCCTTCGATCAGAGGGCGCGCTCGAGGATCACGTGGAGCTCCGCGTCGGTCAGCGTGATCGGGTTCCCTTTCATGCTGCTCGAACGCGCGGACTGTCCGACGATCTCGGGGATCCGCGCGGCCTCGAGGCCCATGCGCGAGAGCGTCGGGATCGCGAGCGACGCGACGAGATCGTGGGCCCAGCGCGCGGCGTCGTCGGCGACGGCCTCGCTGCGCCCGGTGACCCAGCGCGCGACCTCGCCATAGCGCGCGAGCGCAGCCGACTCGGGCGCGCGCGAGCGCAGCGCGGCGAGGTTCGTCTCGGTCACGTACGGCAAGAGACGCGCGCAGATCGCGCCGTGCGGCGCGCCCACGAGACCTCCGAGCGGGCCCGCGAAGCCGTGCACCGCGCCGAGCTTGGCGTTCGCGAGCGCGAGGCCGCCGTAGAGGCTCACGAGCGCCATGTCGCTGCGCGCGTCGAGATCGCCGCCGCTCGCGTGAGCGCGAGGGAGAGCGCGCGCGCCGCGCGGGATCGCGTCGCGACAGAGCGCGTCGGTGAACGGCGTCGCGGCGTGCGAGACGTAGGGCTCGATCACCTGGACGAGCGCGTCGAGGCCCGTGGCCGCGGTCACGTCAGGGGGCGCGCTCGTCGCGAGCGACGGATCGATCAGCGCGAGCGTCGGGAGCATCCGATCGCTGCGGAGGCTCACTTTGACGGGCGATCCATCGATCGTGCGCGCCGTGAGCACGGCGTTCTTGGTGGCCTCCGCGCCCGTGCCGGCCGTCGTCGGGATCGCGACGAAGGGCAATGGATCGTGCACGAGCGGCAGGCCTCGACCGACGACCTCGAGGTGATCGAGCGGCTCGCCCGGGTTGGTCGCGAGCGCGGCGACGGCCTTGCCGAGATCGATCGCGCTGCCGCCGCCGAGGCCGATCACCGCGCGGGCTGCGTGCGTCCGCGCGAGCGAGACGGCGGCGATCGCGTCCTCGACGCTGGGCTCGTGAGAGATCGTCGTGATCACGAGCGCACGCGTGGCCCGCAGCGGCGCGAGCAGCGCGTCGTGACGCGACGGATCGCGACCGGTGACCACGAGGATCGTCGCGCCTGGATCGAGCCCGATCGTCGTGAGGTGCGTCGCGAGGCTCGCGCTCGTGCCCACGCCGAACACGATGCGGCGTGGGGCGAGGACCTCGAACGATCCGATCACGCGCTCGTCCACGCGGACGGATCGGCAGGCGAGAGCGCGCGGTACTTCGTGCTCTTGCGCGGCGAGGCCATCCACGGCTCGACCGCGGTCTTCCACGCGGCGTAGTGGGCGGTCTCCTTGTGTCGCGCGGGGTCGTCGTCGGTCCGGTAGATCTCGAGCAGCACGAAGCGATCGGTCGTGCCTTCTTCGCGCAGCAGATCGAAGCGCACGACGCCCGGCTCGAGCCGGCTCGCGACGGCGTTGGCCTCGGAGGCGACGACGAACGCGTCGACGTGCTCGGGCACGACATGGACGAAGACCTGAACGATCAACATCGGCGAGCCATAGCGCGCGTAGGGCGGTGCCACCAAGACGCACCGCGGGTTGGGGACCTGCTTCGGTCGGCAGATTCCTAGCGATCTCGTGGGGTTGGATGCCGAGGGCGGGTCGGGTCGAGGCGCGGGAGACGTGCGGTCTCGAGATCGCATGTGCCCCCCGAGCGGCGGGCACACGGGTTGCGGTCGCGCGGGTCATGCGCGCTTCGATCCTCCTCGCCTGCGTCCTCCTCGGCGTCCTCGGATGCGCCTCACCGCCCGGCACGAGCGTCGAGGGCCTCACCACGATGCGGGGCGCGGCTGACCGCGGTGAGCTCGCGTTCGGCGTGCCGGCGGACCTCGTCCTCGCGATCTCGTGGAGCGAGACCCGATGGACTCAGCCCACGGAGACCGACGCGCACGGCATGCACGGCGCGCCGACCCTCGGCGTGACGGGCCTGCGTCTCGATCTGGGTTTCGATCCGATCGCGCTCGTCGCAGCGCGCCTACGCGTGTCGCGCGAGACCGCGTCCTCGCGCATCGCGAGCGACCCGGTGTTCGCGACGCTCGCCGCGTCCGCCGTCCTCGGTGAGCTCGCGGCGCTGCGAGGTGTGGAGTCGGACGCAGGGCTCGAGGCGTGGCGCGAGGTGATCGCGGACTACGTCGGCCTCGACGGACGCGCGGGCGAGCGACACGCCGAGTACGTGCTCTCGGTCTTGCGCACGGGCATGGCCGGCAGCGCGGCGACGGGCGAGCGCATCGTGATCCACTCGCGCGAGATCGCTCTGCCGGACCTGTCCGTCAGCACCGCAGCGCTCGGCGACGCGGACTACGGGCCTGCGATCTGGAGCGCCGCATCGACGGCCAACTACTCCTCCGGGCGGAGCGGTCGCTCGATCCGCTACGTCGTCATCCACACGACGCAGGGCGGCTACTCGGGCGCGGTCTCGTGGTTCCGCAACCCGGCCGCCAGCGTGTCCGCGCACTACGTGATCCGGTCGAGCGACGGCGAGGTCACGCAGATGGTCCACCACGGCGACACCGCGTGGCACGCCGGCAACCGCACCTACAACCAGGAGTCGATCGGCATCGAGCACGAGGGCTTCGTGGACGACCCCGGCCGCTGGTACACGGACGCGATGTACCGCGCGAGCGCAGCGCTCACGCGGCACCTCTGCGACACGTACGGGATCCCGATCGACCGCGCGCACATCATCGGCCACGTCGAGGTGCCGGGCGCGTCGCACACCGATCCGGGCGGCGGCTGGGACTGGGATCGGTACATGGGGCTCGTGCGCGGCGAGCCGCCGCGACCTCGCTACGACGCGACCGTGGGCGCGCGCAGCATCCCTGCCGAGATGACGAGCGGCGACCGCATCGTCGCCTGGTTGGAGTTCACCAACACGGGCGGCACGACCTGGGACATCGACGGCACGCGCGTGGGCACGAGCGCGCCGCAAGATCACGCGAGCCCGTTCTTCGACGCCGAGAACTGGGTCAACGATCACCGCGCGAGCGGCGCCGATCACTCGGGCTACGGCACGGGCGCGACGGGACGCTTCACGTTCATGCTGCACGCGCCCGAGGTCAGCGCGGACACGACGGTCACGGACACGTTCCGGCTCGTTCAGGAAGGCGTGACCTGGTTCGGCCCTGAGACCAGCATCTCCGTGCGCGTGCGTCCGCGCGTGGTCACGCCGGTCGACGCAGACTCGGACGGCAGCGCGAGCGACGTGGACTGCGACGACGCCGACGCCGCGCGGCACCCCGGCGCCACGGACACGTGCGGGGACGGCATCGATCAAGACTGTGACGGGAGCGACGCTCCGTGCGCCGACGCGGCCTTCCGCGCGGACGCGGGCTTCGGCACGCCTGCCCGCGACGCGGGCATGTCGCGCGGCGACGCCGCACCGGTCACGACCATGCGTCGCAACGCCGAAGGCTGCGGCTGCGCGGTGGCGCGGCCCACCGGAGCTCCGCGCGGCCTCGCGGCCCTCGTGCTCCTCGGCCTGGCGGCGCAAGCGATCCGCCTGAGCAGGCGGCGCCGACACGACCGCTGAGGTATGGGGCGGGGATGGAGCGAACGTTCGCGCGGTTCTCGTGGGGGGTGCTCGCGTACAACCTCGCGGTGATCGTGTGGGGCGCGTTCGTGCGCGCGACGGGCTCGGGCGCGGGCTGCGGCGCGCACTGGCCGATGTGCAACGGCGAGGTCGTGCCGCGCGAGCCCAGCGTCGAGACGCTGATCGAGCTCACGCACCGCGGGACGTCGGGCATCGCGCTCCTCCTCGTCGTGGCACAGCTGGGGTGGGCGCTCACTCTGTTCCCGAAGGGGCATCGCACGCGCTCGCTCGCGATCACCACGATGGTGCTCATGTGCCTCGAGGCGTTGATCGGCGCGGGCATCGTGCTGCTCGAGCTCGTCGCCGACGATCGATCCACCGCGCGCGCCGGCTGGATCGCGATGCACCTCGTGAACACGTTCCTCCTCGTCGCCTCGCTGACGCTCACGCCGTGGTCCGTCACGCACGCCGCGCGTCCGCCTGCGGGACGCGGCGGCCTCTCCGGCGCGCTCGCGTTCGGCGCCGTCGCGCTCCTCGTGATCGGCGTGGCCGGCGCCATCACCGCGCTCGGAGACACGTTGTTCCCGGCCGAGTCGCTCGCGTCGGGCGTCGCCGACGACCTCTCCCCGACGGCGCACTTCCTCGTGCGTCTGCGCGTGATCCACCCGATCGTCGCCGCGCTGGGCGGCGTGTACCTGCTCGTCTTGGCAGCCTTCCTCGCGATCACGAGGCGGAGCGGTCGGCACGGCCAGGAGACACGCACGCTCTCGATCGCGGTCGCGAGCCTCGTGCTCGTGCAGCTGCTCGCAGGCTTGCTGAACCTCGCGCTGCTCGCGCCCGTGTGGATGCAGCTCCTCCACCTCGTCCTCGCCGATCTCTTGTGGATCGCGTTCGTGCTCCTGGGAGACGCCGCCTCGCACACGTCACCGCGTCCGGCCGAGGTGCTTGGCACCGCAGAGGTCCCGCGATAATCGCGGGGCATGCGAACACGTCGTCAGAAGGACAGCCCGGCCGCTCGCATCGCGGGCTACTTCGGTCGCGGCCTCCTCGTCTTCGTCCCCACGGTCGGCACGCTCTACACGCTGTGGCTCGTGCTCTCGTACCTCGACGGAGTGATCGGCTTTCCGATCCCGGGCCTGGGCCTCGTGCTCACGCTCGCGCTGATCCTGCTGATCGGCTTCTTGCTCTCGAACGTGATCGGGCAGGCGGCCCTCCAGATGTTCGAGAACGCGATCAAGTCGCTGCCGATCGTGAGCCTGCTCTACACGAGCTTGAAGGATCTGCTCGGCGCCTTCGTGGGCGACAAGAAGAGCTTCGATCGACCCGCGATGGTGACGCTCGACACCGAAGGCCGCGTGCGCGTGTTCGGCTTCGTGACGTGTGATCGTTTCGACGACGTCCGCTTGAAGGACATGTGCGCGATCTACCTGCCGCAGGCCTACAACTTCGCGGGCAACGTGCTCATCGTCCCGAAGGCATCGGTCGAGCACGTCGACGCGGATCCCGCGCAGTTCATGGCGTTCATCGTCTCGGGCGGTGTGAGCGCCATGGGCGGCGCGCGCACACACTTCGACACGTCGTCGACCGCCGCGGGCGCGACGACGAACGGCTGACGCAGCTCAGGCGAGACGCGGCGCGCGGGCGAGCGCGCGGAGCAGCGCGGTCGTGAGGGTCGTCTCGAGAGCGCTTGCGCCCCCGACGACCTCGCTCCACCACGCTCGCGCGAGCGCGGTGAAGGTGACAGGCGGCTCGCGCAGCGACTCGATCGGATCGGCGCGGAACACGAGGCGATGGAGCTCGGGCGCCGGATCACCGGGGATCGTGTCGCGTGCTTCGGCCGGTGCGGCGACGATCGCGCCATACGGAACGGCCGGCGGACCGGAGGGGAAGTCGTCGTCGTGATCGTCGTACGCGAGCTCGATCACGAGCTTCGGCACGCTCCCTTCGACCGAGAGGGCGACACGCGCGATGCGGGCGCGGCGTCCACGGTCGTCGGTCACCGCGCTCTCGAGGCGAAGGAACGGCAGCTCCTGCACGCAGGTCATGCCCGACTCACGACGTCGCGCGACCCGCGCGAGCACGGGCGAGCGCACGCCATCGATGTGGAGACGCGCGCGCTGCGTCGAGGTCGGGGCGTTGCTGCTGCGATCGGCGTCGGTCATCTCGAGCTCCCGGTTCGTCACGAGGAGGCTCGGTTGTCGATGACGCGGATCGGGTCGTCAAAAAACGCGCACGGCACGCTCCCCGATCACGAACTGGTCGACGAACTCCGCGACGCTCGCGACGCGCGGTGAGCCGGTGTGATCGGGATAGAAGTCGAGCGCGTCGACGAGCACGGCCTTCATGCCCGCAGCGTGCGCGCCCTCGACGTCGATGCCCGGGATGTCGCCGAGGTAGACCGCGCGCGACGCGTCGACGCCGAGGCGCGAGAGGGCGCGACGAAAGATCTCGGGGTCGGGCTTGCGCACACCCTCGTGGTGCGAGTCGACGATCAGCTCGAACGCGTCACCGAGGCCGACACGATCGAAGACGTCGAGCAAGCGACCCTCGGAGTTCGACACGATCGCGACGCGGATTCCCTTGCCGCGCAAGCGTTCCAGCGCGTCGTGCAGATCGCTCGGCACGCGCCGCCAGAGGTTGAACGCGTCGTGCGCACGACGCAGCGGGACGATCATCTCGCGCGCCGCCTCGCCTGCGAGGCCTGCCTCCTCGAGCAGCGTGCGCAGGTAGAGACCCCACCCTTCCTCGTGCGAGACGCCGGTGCGCAGCAAGCCCTCGTAGCGTCGCTTCGCGGCACCCTCGGATCGTGCGATCGCGCGCGCGTCGACGTCGTGACCGTGGCTCGTGACGATGTCGGCGACCGCCTCGTGGTCGAGGAAGATGACCGTGTTCCCCGCGTCGAGGAGGACGAGCTCGAGCTCCATCGGGCCGGCATACCACGCGGCTTCTCGCTCAAGGCGTGGTCGTGAGGAGCGGCGTCGCAGCCGGCCGAGGCATGCCATCGCACGGCGAGCTCTCGAAGCCGGGGCAGAACGGCTCGACGTTCGCGGGCGCGCCGCAGATCTCGGCCGGCGCCGCGGGCTGGCAGCTCGGGCACTCGATCGAGGTCGCAGACACGTCGAGCGACTCGACGCCGCAGAGCGCGACGAGCGTGAGGCGTGAGCTCTCGACCTGGACGCGCGCGCCGGCGAGACCCGTGCGGCGCATGCGGACGCTGCCGAGGACGTCGGCCTCGATCCACGAGCCGTCGACGTCTGCGTCGTCGAGGAACAACGCGCCCGTGCAGCGGGCGACGTGCGAGCTCGAGAGATCGATCGCAGCGAGCGTGATCTCGTCGCAGCGCACGACGTCGATGGCGTCGAGCTCTCCAGCGGCGGCGACGAGCCGGCCCACCGCGAGGTCGGTGCGGCTCACGGTGGCGTCGAGCAAGGACACGTGATCGGCCTCGAGGCGACCGTCGTTCATCGACGAGACCTCGAGCGACAGCTCGACGGCGCGCACGTCGACGCGCGCGAGCGCCGACTCGTGTGCGCGGACGAGACCGTAGGGGGCGGCGACCACGACGTCGGTCACGACGACCCAGTCCGTGGTCAGCGTCGCGAGGCGATCGGGGAGCTCACCGCCCAAGGAGACCACGCTCTCCGAGAGCGCACCTCCCACGATGTCGACGTCGATCGGTCCCGTGATCTCGAGGTCCAGCTGGGAGAGGTTGCCTCCGAGGGTCACGTGTCCCGCGAACTGCGACGCGATGGAGATCCGAGCGCCCGTGAGAGGGACGTTGCGCAGATCGAGATCGAACGGTGCGTCCGCGTCGAAGCGGACGTCGGCGCAGCGCAGATCGAACGACGCGTCGGGATCGAGCGGCATGTCCTCGACGGCGAACGAGCGCGAGGTCCGCTCGAGGCACGCGGCGCGCGTGGCGCCGAGATCGGCGGGGGCCTCCCAGCGCGGCGTCGGCGGATCGAGGATCTCGTCGCAGCGAACCTCCCAGCACTCGTTCGAGGGCATCGGCGGCGTCATCGGTCGCTCGCCGACCACGGCGAGACCGATTCCGTCGCATGCGGTGAGACAGACGAGGTTCGCGAGCGCGAGCTGGAGCGTCGATCTCATGGCACCGCCGGGGCCGCCGGCGCGGTGAGCGGTGCGTCGGTGTCGGTGACCGGTGTGTCGGTGACCGGTGCCTCCGCAGGCGTCACTTCTTCGGGCGCAGACATCGTCCGCTCGAGGTGAACGACCACGCGGCGGTTGAGCGAGAGCGCGCGGTCGTCGCTCTCCTCGACGAGCGGGGCGCCTTCGCCGTGCGCGCGGAGCTCGATGCGATCGGCCGCGATGCCGTGTGCGATGAGGAACTCGCGCACGGCGTGCGCGCGACGCGTCGAGAGCGCGCGGTTGTAGTCGTCGTCGCCGGTGCCGTCGGCGTGGCCCTCGACGATGACGCGCGTGTCGGTCGGCGCCTCGTCGATCGATCGGAGCAGATCGTAGAGCGAGGCCTCCCCACAGCTCGAGAGGTCGGTGCGGTCGTGCTCGAAGAGGAGCGGCGGGACGAGCGACGCGACGCTGCGGTGCACGGTCGCGGGCACGGCGCGATCGACGAGGCGCAGCAGCGCTTCGGGGTCGCTCGGGGGGAGCGGCGGAAAGTAGACCTCGCGCTCGACGATCTCGGTGCGGACCTCGGTGCGGATCTCGGTGCGGACCTCCGGCGTGGGCGCGGACGAAGGCCGCGGACGGAACGCGAGCGTGATGCCGGCGCTCACGAAGACCGCATCGCTCGTGCGCTGTGGGCCGTCTTCCCAGACGATGTGGACGACGCTCACCTCGGGACCGGCCGACCACTCACCGGCGACGTCGATCAGGAACCCCGCGGTGCCCGTGAGCACGGGCGCGACGATCGTTCCCGTGACTCCGACGCCGATCCCGACCCGCGCGTAGGGCGTGAAGCGATCGAGGCGCGGCATGACGCGCAGCGCGAGCGTCGCGTCGAGCACCGCGCCCGCGCCGAGGCGTCCGCCGACGACGAGACCGCCCACGGAGAGCTCCCCGGACAGCCACGGAAAGGGACGCAGGCCGCCCGTGACCTCGGCGCCGACGCCTTCACGATCGAACGCGAGGACTTGGCGCTGATCGTCGGTGGCCATGGCGCCACCACGGATGGACACCGCGACGAAGTGCTCGGACTCGGGCGGCTGGGGATCGGCGACGGTCTGGGCATGCGCCGTCTGCGAGCACGCGGCGGCGCCGAGGAACGCCGCGAGCGCGACGACGGTCGAACGATGCCTCTCGAGGTCCACGACGTAGGTCGTTCCGTCGACCCACGAATTCCAACGTCCGTGCGCGGGGGGCGTCGTGTTACCGTCGCGGCCAGAGGGAGCCGATGCAGGACTACCAAGAAGCCATGCTCAAGTCGCTCGTCGCGGTCGCGTGGGCGGACGGTCGCGTCGATGCCGAAGAGCACGAGGTCATCGAGGCGCTGATCTCGGCCTTCGAGGTCGGCAACGAGGATGCGGACGCGATCCGCGACTTCGCGAAGACCCCGAAGAAGATCGACGACGTGCCGCTGAGCGATCTCTCGGCGAGCGATCGCCGCGTGCTGCTCCAGCACGCCGTGATCCTCACGTACATCGACGGCACGCAGAGCGAGAAGGAGAAGGAGGTCCTCAACCACCTCGTCTCCAAGCTCCGCGTCCCCGAGGACGAGGCCAAGACGATCCTCGCGGACGCCGACGCGCGCGCGAAGCGCCTGCTGTCGTTGCTGTAGCGCGGAGCTGCGTCAGCCCGAGCGACGTGCCGCTTCGCGGGCGAGCACGTCGCGGCTCGGCTGGATCGCCGTCAGCGCCGCGGTCTCGAGGAAGCGGCCCACCCGATCGCGGCCCGTGCCTGCGGGCTCGCGGATGCGCTGCATCGCCTCGACGTAGTCGGGGAAGTAACGGAGCCGAGGCGGGAGCGTGCGCACGACACCACGGATCGCAGGCCAGCTGGCCGCGTAGCTCGCGCGTTCGAGCGGTCCCCACGCGAGACCGAGCTCGCTGCGGAGGCGCGGCGTGAGCATCCCCGCGGTCACGCTGCGGTACCACCGCGTGAGCGGGCCGTAGAGACGACGGGGCGGCTGGAGGAGGAAGCGCGAGAGCTCGCGACCTGGCCGCGAGGCCGTGATCACGGAGCTCGCGAGCATGTCGGCGAAGTACTGCTCGAAGCGATCGAAGCTCTCGGGCGTCGTCTCGGGCGGTACGCCGAAGAGCGACGCGAAGACGCGCGACTCCTCGTAGTAGCGCTCGCGATCGAAGCGCGAGAGCGGGCCGACCGACTGCTCATAGACGCGCAGCGCAGAGTCGACGAGCGTCGCGTGCACCCAGAAGAGCGCGCCTTGATCGAGCGCGCTGTAGCGGTGACCCGCGCTGAACGGGCCGACGTCTTCGTCGATCGGGCCCTTCACGCGCTTGTGGATCGAGTGGACGCGGCGCGCGGATCGCTCGGCCATGTCGAGGTCGCCGAAGACCATCGCGAAGACGTGCTCGAACGTCCTTCGAAAGCGGCCCACGGGATCCGTCGGCGTGTCCGAGTGCTGATCGACGGCGTGCGCGATGTAGGGATGCGCGAGCTGGAGCAACGCGGCGCGACCGCCGCCGAGGAGGATCACCACCTCGCGGTTCACCTGCCAGCTCACCGAGCCCGGACCGTAGACGCCGTCCCGAGGGTCGAGGGTGCGGGCGCGGATGCCGCGGAGCGTCTCCTCGAGATCGAAGCGAGCGGCCGCGATCACCATGGAACGAGGGTCACCTCGGGTGCTTTCGAACGCAAGCGTCGGATTCGGTCACAGCCGACCGGGCCGCGCGTACACGACGAGATCGGAAATCTTGGGTCGTCGCGAGAACTTCTCTCGGCACCAGTCGTCCGACGCTCGCACCCCACGCCGAGACATCCATGCGTCACTCCCTCCCGCTCCTCCTCACGCTCGCCACGCTCGCGAGCACGACCCTCGTCTCGCGCGCCTCCGCTCAGGATCGGCACGACACCACCGAGGCCGTGTACTTCGGAGGCCGCTTCGATCCGGGCGCTGCGTGGCTCGTCGGCTACGACCTCGAGATCGAGCTCGGCACGCCCTGCGGCTTCAACCTCGGGCCGTCCGCATCGGTCGCGTTCGGCGGAGGAGACGGCGGCGCACAGCGACAGGATCTCCTCGCGACGCTCGACGTGCTGCGCGCCCGCTTCCTCCTCGACGAGCACCACTGCGGCAGCTGCGGCTATCGCCTGCAGGCGCTCGTCGGCGCGGGCATGTACCTCGCGATGCACGGCGCGACCGACGTCGCCCGCACGTACGTGAACGACAACGGCGACACGATCCCCGTGCTCGAGCGCTTCTCCGAGGAGTGGCGCTTCGGCGCGCAGGTCTCGGCAGGCATGTCGGCGGACTGGTGGTTCACGCGCGAGTGGGCGCTCACGGGCGTGCTCGCCTTCCACGTGCGCCTCGACGACTACGCGCGCATGCCCGGCATCTGGGCCGAGGCCGGCATCGGCATCCGCTTCGGGACCTGAGCTGCGCTCAGCAAGGCGGATCGAAGGCGGGCGGCACGAACGGGCCGGGCACCGCGGGCCAGTTGCACTGTCCGCTCGCCGCGTCGTACATCGCGCCCTGATCGCTGCAGCAGGACTCGGTCGAGCCGTGTCGGATCGACCATCCCGCGCACGTCTGGCCGTCCATGCCGGTGCCGTCGAGCATGCGCGCGAGCACGCGATCGCAGCCCGACGACAGCGCGGCGCTCGAGAGACCGGCGGCCACCATCGCTGCGCGGAGCGCGCGTGTACGGGTCGAGGACGACATCCGCAGACTGTCGATCGCGGGCTGCGATCGGGTCAACGGGCGGCGTGCCATCATCGCGCCCGATGACGGGCCGACGCTCTCGCTGGTTCGTGCTCGTGCCTGCGCTCGTCTCCCCACCTCGAGCTACCTCGCCGACTTCTATCTCTGGTTCCTCTGGCGCGACGTGCTCTTGATCCTCAGCTGCGCGTTCTTCGGTGCGGTCGCGGCGCTCGTTCTCACGCGCTGAGGAACCCGCGAGAGATCCCGCTGTCGATGGTGGATGCGCACGAGGACGATCCTCTCGGTGATCGCGCTGAGCAGCGCACCGCACCTCGCCTCCGCACAGCTCGGGGCGCACCCGCTTCCCCCTGCGCCGCTCGCGACCGCGCCGGCGCCCACGCCCTTCGCGCTGCCTTCGTCCACGCCCGCGCCGGAACCCGCAGTCCCCGCCGTCGAGCTCGCGCGGCACCGCATGCACGTGACGATGGAGGGAGGTTTCGCCGTGGTCGCCGAGGAGCTGACGCTCGGGGTCTCGAGCCAGCAGCGCTTCGCTCACGTCACGGAGCTCGCGGTGCCTGCCTCGGCGGAGCTCGTCGCGCTCGAGGCCTGTCAGGCGGGCGCGTGCCGCGCAGGCACCGCAGTGACCCTCGCGGACGAGGTCTTCGACTCGGCGCAGTACGGCTTTCGCACCGCGGGCAACGCCCCGCTCGTGCTCGCCGAGCGCGAGGGTGAGCGGCTCCTCGTGCGCGTCGCGGGGCTCGAGGTGGGGACGGCGACCATCCGTGTGGTCTGGAGCACGACGACCGAGCGCATCGGTGGGCGCGAGCGCGTTCGCATGCCCGCGCGCGACGACGCGCCCGAGCTCGTGTTGGCCAGCCCCTCGCTCGAGCACCTCGCGATCGACGGCGATCCCACGCTCACCAACGCGCCGCGCGGGCGAGCGTTCGATCTCCTCGGCACCGTCCCGGACGGTGCGCCGACGCTCGAGGTGGGCAGCATCACCGACTATGGCCGTGGGTTCGTGCGTGTCTCCGCGCCTCACGTGCCGCCGGGCGCGCGGCCCGTCGTCATCCTGTTGGATGCGTCGCCGAGCGCGCGCCACGACGTCGAGGCGATGGACGCCGCGCTCGCGATGCTGCTCGAGGAGACACCCGATGGATCGAGCGTGCGGGTGATCGCCTTCGCGCGTCGCGCGCGCACGATCGCCGAGGGTGACGTCGCGACGCTGCGTCGAGACGGCGTGCACGTCCCTGGTGATCTCGGTCCCTCCACCTCACTGCGCGCCGCGCTCACGACGCTCGGTCCCGTACCCGACGGTGCGACGCTCGTGTGGCTGAGCGACGGCGCGACGGGCCCCAGCGGCGGCGAGGCGGATGCCCGCGCCGAGCTCGCGCGGCTCGGTGTCCGCGAGCACGTCGTGGCTCCGACGAACGCACAGCGCATCGGCAACGTCGATCTGGTCGGTGATCCGTGGGCCGCGCGCGCCCGGCTCGCGTCGAGCTTCGCAGAGACGGTCGAGGAGACGATCGGGGATCGCGTCGTGCGGGTGGTCGCGGGCGAGTCGGTGCTGGTGTCGCTGCGCTCGATCGACGACGTTCCCTCCACGGCGATCGCGACGCGGGTGCCGTTGATCGCGAGCGGTCCCGTGATCCGCGCCTCACTCGGATGGGTCACGCCGCGGACGCTGCTCACGCTCGATCCACGCGATCGACACGCGGCGAACAAGACGGCGCGTGGCCTGTTGGGGATCTTCATCGGCGGCGGCGGGCTCGAGGCGCCGACGCACGGGTTTCGGCGGATCGGCTGCGGCTGCGGCGTGACCTACACCTACGGCGGCGTGAGCCGCGAGGCCTACGCGAGGATGATGGCGCGCCTCCGCGCGCCGGTGAGCGCGTGCTTCGCCGAAGCGCGCGACGGTGATCCGAGCTTCGAGGCGCGGGCGACCTTCGTGCTGACGATGCAGGGAGACGAGCTCGCCGCGGCCCACGTCGAGACGAGCGACCCGGAGCTGCGTGCGTGTCTCCTCGCGACGCTCGACCACCTCGTGATCCCCGCCTCCGAAGGGTCGAGCGACTGGGTCACCGTGCTCCGCTATCCGTTCGTCACGAGCCCGGTCGACGCGCACGTCGACGTGACGCCGCTCGCGGTCGACACCGCCGTCTCGATCGACCGAGCGTTCGCCGACGAGCCATCGGTCCCGCCGATGTCTCTCTTGGGAAGCATCGCCGAACCCGGTTCGTCGCTCACCCGCTGATCCGCGCGCCGATCACAGGGAGAGTCGTCCGGCTCATGCGGCGCGCTTGTCGGCCCACGCCTTCTTGCCGGGGAGGCCGAGCTCTTCGAAGCGCGGCACCACGACGTCTTCGATCACGGCGTAGAGGATCTCGCGGCCGTCCTTGCCGTCGATCGCGCCGAGCGACGCGAGCTCCGCGCGGAGCTCCTCGGACATGGGCGGCGGCAGCGGCATCGCGGCGAGCATCTTCGCCTCGATGGTGCCGAGCGCGACGGGCAGATACCGCGACAGGCCCTCGCGCTCGTCGCTGGTGAGGATCGGCAGCCAGTCGGCGAGCAGCGACCAGCCGAGCTTCGCGTGCAGGATCTCGTCCGCCGAGAGCTGCTCGACGACGCGATGGATGCGCGGCTCGGTGGTGACCTCGCGCTCCTCGGCGAGGAGCGACGTGCTGATCGTCTCGCTGAGGCAGGAGGCGAAGATCACGTTGCGGAGGGCGCGCTCGCGCGGCGTGCGCCCCGCGTGCTCGGGGAGCGGCACCGTCGCGAGATCGCTCTCGATCTCGGGCGTTCCGCCGAGGTAGCGCACCACGTCGAGGCACAGCGAGGCATGACGGATCTCGTCCATCGCGCTGCGGAGGATCACGGTCTTGTACTCGACGCTCGCCTCGGCCTCGATCAGCTGCGGCAAGAGACGCGAGAACACGCACGAGCTCTGGTGCTCGTGGAGCGCGCGCGCGCGCCAGGCCTCGCGCGCGATCTCCTTCGCGCGCGGCGAGGCGTCGCCTTCGTAGCGAACGCCCTCGGGGATCTCGGGCGCCTCGTCGCCGCGACGCAGCGCCGTGCGGACGAGGCGCTCGTGCTCGGTGCGCAGCGGTGAGGTGCCGAGCGCGAGCCGCAGCGTGCCCATCAGACCTGCTCCCTGCATCCGAGCGCGTCGATCGACGGCGGCACGAACGGTCCGGGCGCACCGACGAAGCACTCGGCGAAGCCGCCGTCGTACACGTACCACTCGCCTCCACCGAGCAGACAGCAGATGCGGTCGCGCGGGATGAGCCGCCGACAGTCGGCGTCCCCCGGGAAGCGCGCGTCGACGAACGCGTCGTCGTCGTAGAAGACGAGCGGCGCGTCGCTGCTCGCGTCGATCGACGGGCCCGCATCGATCGGCGTCGCCGTCGCGGCGCCGCATCCGGTCACCGCGAGCCCACACGCGACCTGCGCGGCGCGCAGCGCGATCGATCGCGCGCGCGCCGAGCGCATCACGCGTCCATCGTCGGCGGCACGAACGGACCGGGGACCGCGATCGCGCAGGAGCTCGACGGGCCATCCCAGAAGCCGCCCGCGAGCACGCAGCACTCCTGGTTCGTCGGCGGGAAGTCGGGACCGCAGCCGCCGTCGCCCATGAACGTGTACGCGTCGTCGGCGATGACGGGCGCGTCGGAGCCCACGCTCGGGGCGTCCTCGCCCGTGGCGGGCGCGTCCTCTCCGATGGCGGGCGCGTCCATCGCCATCAGCACGTCGGCGGTTCCCGCTTCGGTGAACTCGAACGCGTCGACCTCCGCGAACGCATCCGGCGTCGCAGCCGAAAACGCATCGGGCGTGTCGGTGCCGCCGCCGCAGGCAGCGAGGCTGGTCAGAGAGGTGGAGAGCGTCACGACCTGCGCGGCACGGAGCGCGCGGGCACGACGGGCACGAAGTGAATCGAAGTCGTTCATGACGCCGAGGATGAAACAGCGCGCGCGTCGCTGTCCATCTCTGCGCACACGCGTGGGCTCGGCCCGTGTCACCCGCCCGTGCGCCGGGCCGCGAGATGCGCGACGGCGACGACACCCGCGAGGGTCGCGGCGAGCTCGAGCCAGGGCCAGGTGTTCCACACGACGTAGCCGACGATCCCCAGCGCATCGAACGAGTCGCGACCGTCGCCGTAGTAGACGCGGTTGCCGACGAGGAGCGCCTCGACGACGAGCACGGGCGCCGAGACGCCGAGGAGACAGCCCACCGCGACGAGGCGATCTCGTGAAGCAGGCTCGGCACCTCGCGCGATCGCCATGCGTGGACGTCGGACGAACGTCGCGATCGAGAGCCCCAGACCGCCCACCAACCCGCCGAGGTACGAGGCGCCGTGCGCCCAAGCATCGAACACGAAGCCGAGTCGTGCATCCCCGGGCACTACCTGCGGAACCCAGCTCGTGGGCGCACCACCCATCGCGGCTCGGGCGTAGCCGAAGAGGCCCGCAGTCATCGCGAACACGAACAACGATCCCATGAGGATCGTGACGTGAGGCACGAGCTCCCGCGCGCTGGTGGCACGACGTGCTTCCCCCACACGCGCGGCGATCGCGAGGACCACGCCGAGCGGCAGGCCGACCCACCAGGTCGCTACCACACCCCAGTAGAGCGCGACGAAGGTCGGCTCACGACCCGCGACGTCGACGTGTCCGATCGTGAAGTACTCGAGGCAGACGCGCGCGGTGACCTGATCGTGGACGACTCCGAAGGACACCGCCGCCAGCACGCACAGGCCGACAATCTTCGTCGCCTCCCACATCTTCGATCACGCGCTCGTCGCCGGCTGGGCCTGCCGTGCGTCGCGCTCGCCGAGATGATCGACGGGCACCACCTCCACGGCAACGCCGCTGAAGCCCGCGTTGCCGCTCAGGCGATCGAGGAACGTCTCGTCGGTCACGTCGTTCACCGAGACGCCCGCGTGCTCGCGCGCGACCTTCATGCGCGTGCCTTCGCGCGTGTGGCCCCAGCCGTGCGGCAGGCTCACGACGCCTCGCATCACCTCGTCCGAGATCTCCACCGGCACGACGACGCGCCCCACGCGCGTACGCAGCTCGGCCTCGCCGCCGTCGCGCAGACCGTGCGCCTTCGCGTCGTCGGGATGGACGAGCAGCGTGCAGCGCTTGGGTCCCTTCACCATCTTCGCGGCGTTGTGCAGCCAGCTGTTGTTGCTGCGCAGGTGTCGACGTCCGATGAGCACGAGCGACGGCGCGGCTTCGTCGAGGCGCGCCTCGAGCGCGCGCGCCTCCCTCACGAAGAGCTCGGGCGCGAGGTGGACCTTGCGATCGCGCGTGTAGAGACGCGCAGGCAGTCGTGGCTCGAGCGGGCCGAGATCGATCCCGTGCGGATGTTCGCGCAGCACCTTCAGCGACAAGCGCGGACCGCCGCGTCGCACGAGGCCGTACGGACCCGCACGAAGCGCGGGATCGAGGATCGCCTCGGGCCCACGGAGGAGCGCCACGAGGCTCGCGCGACGCAGCCCGCGCGGCATCACGATCCCCGCGGTGAGGTGGGCCATGATCTCCCAGTCGTGACGCTCGTTCTCGCCGCGCGGGAACACGGGCGGCACGTACTTCGCGGCGTTGCGCACGGAGAACACGTGGAGCGCGAGGTCGTAGTGCGAGCGCTGGAGCGGCGAGACCGGCGGCAGGATCACGTGCGCGTGGCGCGTGGTCTCGTTGAGGAACGCATCGACGCACACCACGTGCTCGAGTGTGCCGAGCGCGCGCTCGAGGCGCGGACCGTTGGGCGCCGAGAGCGCAGGGTTGCCCGCGAACGTGAGCAGCGCGCGCACCTGCCCAGGACCACGCGTCTCGATCTCGTCGGCCAGCGTAGCCACGGGGATCTCGCCCATCAGCTCGGGCAGACCGCGCACGCGGCTGCGCCAGCGGTCGTAGCCCTTGGACATCCCGACGTACGTCAGCACGTCCATCGGATCGACGGCGGGCGTGGCGAACATCGCGCCGCCGACCTCGTCGAGCCGGCCGCACACGACGTTCAGCGCGACGAGCAGCCACGACGCGAGCGTGCCGTGCTCCTGCGTGCACGTGCCGATGCGGCCGTACGCGACGGACGTGGGCGCGCTCGCGAAGGCGCGCGCGAGGCGCGTGATCGTCTCGGTACCGACGCCCGTGCGCGACGAGACGCGCGACGGAGAGAAGGAGCGCGCGAGCGCGCGGAGCGTCTCGATGCCCACGACGTGAGCCCGCAAGCGACCCACACGATCGAGCCGCTCCTCGAAGATCACGTGGAGCATCGCGAGCACGAGGAACGCGTCGGTCCCGGGCCGCACGAAGACGTGCTCGTCGGCGACCTCCGCGGTCTCGGTGCGACGCGGGTCGATCACGACGACCTTGCCGCCGCGGTCTCGGATCGCGCGGATGCGCCGCTTCATGTCGGGCGCGTTCATGAGTGAGCCGTTCGACACGAGCGGGTTCGCGCCGACGATGAGGAAGAAGTCGGTGCGATCGACGTCGGGGATCGGGACCATGCCGACGTGACCGAACATCTTCTCGGCTGCGAGCATCTGCGGGGCCTGATCCGTGGAGCTGGCCGAGCACACGTTCTTCGTGCCGAGCAGGCGCGTCAGCGGAAGGCCGTGCGTGATGAGGCCGAGGTTGTGGGCCGTCGGATTGCCGTAATACACGGCCATCGCGTCGCGTCCGTGGTCGCGACGGACGCGCACGAAGCCCTCGATCGCGACGCGCAGCGCCTCGTCCCAGCTGGCCTCGCGCCACGTGTCGCCCTCGCGGATCAGCGGCGTGCGAAGCCGATCGGCGTCGTGGTGGAGCTCGCCCATCGCGTGCGCCTTGGGGCAGATGTAGCCGCGCGACGCGGGGTCGTCGTCGTCACCACGGATCGAGACGACGCGATCCTTCTCGGTCTCGACGACGATGCCGCACGCGGCCTCGCAGAGCGTGCAAGTGGCGACGTGACGTTCGACCATGCGCTCCTCCTCGGGCCCGCAGTGTACAGCGTGCGCCCGCTCCCTGACCTTGACACGCGAGACGTGGCCCCCTAACCGGCTCGTGTGCTCCTACAGTTCTCCGTCGAAAACCACCTCTCGTTCCGAGAGCCAACCGTGCTGAGCTTCGCGTCACCGCCTGGCGCGACGAGCAACTGGGTGCGCGAAGGCTCCGCTTCCTGCCCGCCAGTCGTGCTCGGCGCGGTCGTCTACGGGCCCAACGCGTCAGGCAAGTCGAACCTGGTCCGTTCCATCTCGACGGCAGTGCGGCTCGTGGTGCGAGGTGTTGGCATCGATGAAGAACTCGCGGTGCCCGGGTTCAATCTGGATCCGGCACTCGCCGCCGGTGCACCCTCGCGCTTCCAGTTCGATCTCGCCTTGGATGATCGCACCTACGTGTACGGACTGGCCGTCGATGGACGAGGCGTCGATGAAGAGTGGCTGCTGGAAGGCGAGGCGCTCGTCTTCCGTCGTGAGCGAGGGAGAGACGCGGAGCTGGGCCCAGTCGTTCCGGCTGACGAGAGACCACGCTGGCAGCTCGTCCTCGAATCGACGCGCAGCGAGCAACTCTTCGTTCGCGAGGGTGAGAACTACCAGCTGCCGCTGCTGAGTCGGATCGCGAGATGGTTTCGCGAAGACGTCGTCGTGGTGGTTCCCTGGTCCCGCTACCGACCCCTGGTTCGGCGAGTGACGGAAGAAGGGAGTTTCCGCGAAGCGCTGGTCGACCTGCTGCGGCGCGCGGACACTGGGATCACGGGTGTCACGCTGCACGCTGAGCCAGTGCCGGACGACGTCGACACGACGACGTTCGAGACGGTCAGCGTTCAGCTCGGCGCGTGGGTCGATCGCAAAGAGAAGATGCTCCGCAGATTCGCGATGACGCACGCGGGTGTGGACGGCGATCACACGCTCGCGCTCGACACGGAGTCCGACGGCACGCGCCGCCTCATGGATCTTTTGCCCCTCACGCTACGACCACGCGAGCGGCCGTCCCTCCTCATCGTCGACGAACTCGAGCGCAGCCTGCATCCGCTGCTGAGCCGCGCGCTCGTTCGCGAGCTGCGGAAGGAGTGCATCGCCACTGGCTCACAGCTGCTCTTCACGACGCACGCCACACACCTGCTCGAGGAGGACGTCACGGGACAGGACGTGGCTTGGATGTGCGAGAAGAGTGCGGTGGGGGCGACGACGCTGACTCCATTGTCCGATTTCAATCCGGAACAAATGGCTCAACTGCGCCCGACACTCGAACGGGCGTATCTGGACGGACGGTTTGGCGCGATTCCTCGTCTACGCGCGAGACAGTCGTGAACCGAACGGACCGGAAGTCACGCGAAACGCGTTTTCGCGACGCGCGATTGTTCGTGGTGGCGGTCGAGGGTGCGCGTACCGAACCACGCTACTTCGAAGCGCTGAAGGAACGCGAGATCATCGATCCCCACCGCGTGAAGCTCGAAGTACTGCCGACCGAAGACGGACTCTCCGCGCCAGGGCACGTCGTCGATCGTCTGGCGAACGCGATCGCGCGATACGAACTGCGTGACTTCGACGAACGCTGGGTGGTCCTCGACCATGACGCGCGGCGCGCAAAAGAACTCTCCGACGCTGCATCGCGCGTCATCGCGCTCAACGGAACGATGGCGATGAGCGCACCGTGCTTCGAGGCGTGGCTGCTGCTCCACGTCGCCAACGACTTCGGCGGACACCAGTCCTGCGACGATTTCGACCATGCGTTCCGCGCCGCCAGTGGCGGCTTCGAACCAGGAGGGCAGATGCCCAAGGCGATCGACCGGGCCGCCGTCGAGCGCGCGTGCGAACGAGCCCGACAGCTCGACCCGTCGCCCGGCCAGCGTTGGCCGCAGTCGATTGGTACCCACGTCTACCACCTGGTCGAGCGATTGCTGCGTCGAGCGGTGTCGGGGACCTGACGCTCGATGTCGATCGCGATCGCACGAGCTCTTCGCACCGCGAGCCACGCCGAGCTTCGACGTCACATCGTGGAGGGTCACGCGGTCGATCCCATGAAGATCGAGGGCTACGCGTACCGCGGCACGAGCCTCGGCCTTCCGCGCGTCGTCGAGCTCGCGACGTGGAAGACGTTCCAGAAGACCTTCTGGCGACACCCGGACGGGCGCCTCCTCGGGTGGAACGTGCGCCTCGAACAGGATGGGATCGACGCGCCGAGCCGACCGAAGCGAAAGCACGGCGTGCCCGTGATCGAGTGGCCCTACGGCGTGATCGACACCGCGGGCGTGCCGCTGCCGCCCGGCTTCGATCGCGGGCTCGTCATCGACTACTCGCTCGCGCGGAACGCGCCTCAGCAGCGGCTCGTGAAGGATCCGCTCGTCGCGCTCACCGAGGGCGATCACGACGCGCTGCTCGGCGTGAGCTACGTCGTGATCCGCGGGCGCTGCGTGGAGACGCCCACGTACTTCACGCTCGAGCGCGATCACCGCATCGATCACGTTCCAGACGTCGTTCGGCCCGAGGTGGTGAGGTGAGCGCGCTGCCGCCGCGCGAGCGCGCGTGGGCCGAGGCGCTCTTCGAGGCGATCCTCGGGCCCGTCGAGGCGCACGGCCTTCCGCCCTTCGCGTCGATCGATCACGCGAGCTTCTACCGAGCGATCGATCACGCGCCGGGGCCGCAGTTCGCGCCGGGGCTGCGCGGCATGGTGACGGCCGCGACGCTCGCCACGGTACCGACGCATGGGCGGCCGTTCGTCGCGCTCGACCGCGAGGCGCGCGTGCGCGCGATCGACACGATGAGCGAGGACCCGCGCTACCTCGCGCGGCAGATCCTCTCGACGCTGAAGATCCTCGCGACCTTCGCGTACTTCGAAGATCCGGAGGTGCGTCGACGCGTGGGCGCGGACGTCGACGATCCGCACGCCGCGGGTGAGCACGGAGCCCGCGAAGAAGCGAGCGCGCCCCGTCACCCTCGAGATGCACTGGTTCATCTCGATGGGCGCACGGTCGATCGGCCGCGCTCGTTCGACTGCGACGTCGTGATCGTCGGCAGCGGTCCCGCGGGCGCGACCGTCGCGCGATCGCTCGCGAAGCGTGGGCTCGACGTGATCGTGCTCGAAGAGGGGCACGAGGCGCGGCCCGAGAGCTTCGTCGCGTCGGGCCTCCAGTCGATGGCGCGCCTCTACCGCGAGATGGGCACCTCGATGGCGCTCGGCACGAGCCCGATGCCGTTCCTCCAAGGCATGGCCGTCGGCGGCACGAGCGTGGTGAACGGCGCGATCAGCTGGCGCTTCAGCGAAGAGACGCTCGCGACGTGGATCGCGAGCGATCGAAGCCTCGCGCCCGTGTTCGAGATCGGTCGACTGCGCGCGCACGAAGACGCGCTCTTCGCGCGCCTCGGCGTCGTGCCCACCGACGACGCGATCGCGGGCGCGAAGAACCTCTTGCTGGCCAAGGGCGCGAAGGCGCTGTCGATCGCGAGCCGTCCGATCGAGCGCAACGTGGCGGGCTGTCGAGGCAGCGGGCGATGTCTCCAGGGCTGCCCGCACGGCGCCAAGCTGTCGGTCGATCGGAACCTCCTCGCGGACGCGAAGGCCGACGGCGCGCGCATCCTCGCGGGCATGCGCGTCGACCGCGTGCTCCACGACGGCGCGCGCGCGATCGGCGTCGCAGGCACGAGCGCGGGCGGTGGGCGCTTCGACGTGATCGCGAAGAAGGTCGTGCTCGCGGCGAGCGCGATCGGCACTCCCACGCTGCTGATGAAGAGCGGCATCACGCAGGGGCCCGTCGGTCGACACCTCACGGCGCATCCCGGCGTGTCGGTCACCGCGCGCTTCCGCGAGAGCGTGTCGAACCACCGTGGCGCGACGCAGGGCCACGAGGTGATCGGCCTCCGGAAGGAAGGCTTGAAGGTGGAGGCGCTCGGCTTCGACGTCTCGATCCTCGCGAGCCGCGTGCCTGGCTACGGCACTGCGTTCGCGGAGCGCCTCGCCGCGATCGATCGCTTCGCGGTGTGGGGCACCGCGCTGCGCGCGAGCAGCGAAGGCAGCGTGCGTCTCGTGGGCGATCGCGCGCAGGTCTTCTATTCGCTGTCGCAGGGCGACGTGAAGAAGGCACGCGCCGCTCTCGCACGCATGGGCGAGCTCTTCTTCGCCGCAGGCGCCGACGAGGTGTACCCGGGCGTGCCCGGCTTCGCGGCGGTGGTGCGCGATCGCGAGACGATGCTGCGCTTCGACCGCGAAGGTCCGCTCTCACCGCGCGCGTACGCGATGTCGATGACGCACCTCTTCGGCACCACGCGCATGGGCAGCGATCCGAAGCGATCGGTCGTCGGTCTCGACTTCCAGCACCACGCGCTGGCGGGCCTCTACGTCGCCGACTCGAGCGTCTTTCCCGGCAACCTCGGCGTGAACCCGCAGCTCCCGATCATGACGCTGGCGTCGATCGCCGCCGACGCGATCACTGGCGCGTAGCCAGCGAGCCCCGTCGTCACGGTCTCTCCGGCCCCGCATCCGGCGCCCACGCGTCCGGTGTCGACGTGCTCTCGCACTCACGCTCCGAGCGGCACGCCCCGCGGCAGAGGACCTGACCGTCGCGACACTCGGGCTCGCCGCCAGCGTGAGCAGGCCGAACATCGTGCCAGTGCGTCGCGTGAGTCGAGATCGAGTGTCGGTCATTCGTGTCCTCCAGCGCGCGACGCTACGGAGACCTTCGAGTCCGAACATCGACGGAGCACGCTCCAGCGACGCCTCGCCGAGTCGGGCACGAGCTATCGCGCGGTGCTCGACGGGTTCCGGTTCGACGAGTCGCGGCGCCTGCTCGCGGCAGGCAAGAGCCTCGAGGACACGGCGCTCGCGGTGGGCTTCTCGGACCAGACCGCGTGGACGCGCGCGTTCCGTCGTTGGTCGGGGCGCGCGCCCGCGCAGTGGCTGCGCAGCGCGGAACGCCAGCGCTGAAACGCCAGCGCTGAAACGCCAGCGCTGAGACGCCAGCGCTGAAAGGACGCCCGGCCGTTCCGCGCCAGCGTCGATCCGGCTACGCTCGCCAGCCCTACGAGGAGTCGTCATGGCAGACAGCGGCATCGGTGAGCTTCGGGTGAACGGCGAGCGTCTTTGGGCCTCGCTCATGGAGCTCGCGCAGATCGGCGCGACGGACAAGGGCGGCGTGTGCCGTCTCGCGCTCACCGATCTCGACAAGCGCGGCCGTGACCTCGTCACGGGCTGGGCGCGCGAGGCCGGCATGACGGTGACGATCGACAAGATCGGCAACGGCTTCATGCGACGCGAAGGCAAGAACCCGTCGCTGCCGCCGATCGTCACGGGCAGCCACATCGACACGCAGCCGACCGGCGGAAAGTTCGACGGCAACTACGGCGTGCTCGCGGGCATCGAGGTCGTCCGCACGCTGAACGATCGCGGCATCCAGACGGAAGCGCCGATCGAGGTCGCGTTCTGGACGAACGAAGAGGGCTCGCGCTTCGTGCCCGTGATGATGGGCTCGGGCGTCTTCGCGAAGGCGTTCACGCTCGAGCACGCGTACGCGGCCAAGGATCAGAGCGGCGCGAGCGTGAAGAGCGAGCTCGAGCGCATCGGCTACGTCGGCCCCGAGGAGCCGGGCGCACACCCGATCGGCGCCTACTTCGAGACGCACATCGAGCAGGGCCCCGTGCTCGAAGACCACGGCGTGACGATCGGCGTCGTCACCGGTGTGCTCGGCATCCGCTGGTACGACTGCACGGTCACCGGCATGGAGGCGCATGCGGGGCCGACGCCGATGGCGCTCCGCAAGGACGCCCTCCAGGTCGCGTCGCGCATCATGCAGGAGGTCGTCGCGATCGCCCTGCGTCACGCGCCGCACGGACGCGGCACCGTCGGCATGGTGAACGTCCACCCGAACAGCCGGAACGTGATCCCCGGTCGCGTGAAGTTCTCGATCGATCTCCGCAACGCGAGCGACGCGCTCTGCGATCAGATGGACGCCGAGATCCGCGCTTTCATCGCGAAGACCAGCGAAGAGAGCGGCCTGCCGATCACGATCGAGCAGGTCTCGAACTACCCCGCGCAGCCGTTCCACGCGGAGTGCGTGGACGCCGTGGGCAAGGCCGCCGCCGCGCTCGGCTACTCGAACATGCCCGCGGTGTCGGGCGCAGGTCACGACGCCGTCTACATGGCGCGCCTCGCGCCGAGCGGAATGATCTTCATCCCGTGCAAGGACGGCATCTCGCACAACGAGATCGAAGACGCGAAGCCCGAGCACATCACCGCCGGCTGCAACGTGCTCCTCCACGCGATGCTCGAGCGCGCGAAGGTCGTCTGAGCACTTCTCTCGCGCTCTCTCTGATCAGAGGCAATCGAGCAGCACCGCACCCGCGGCGCGGACGCTGCCAGCGCCCACGCGGAGAGGGTCGCTGCCGTTGCCGGGCGTGCCGGCCGTGCCCCGGGTGAGCGTGATCGACGTCGCGGAGCCGACGACGAAGCCGCTACCGCCGCCCCCACCGCCCGCATCGCTGCTGGCGCTGCCGCCACCGCCGCCGCCGAAGTAGCCGCCCCCGCCACCGCCGCCGCCGTCACCGCCGCCGCGCGTGCCGCCCACGCCACCCGTCAGGGCCGTGCCCGACGAAGCGTCGGTGCCGGGCGTGCCTCCCGCGGTCTGCGTTCCTCCGGTGCAGAGCCAGCCCGCCTCGCCCGTGGTGCCACCACCGGCGCCGCTCTCGGCGGTGCGATCACCTCCACTTCCCGCGCCGCCGCCTGCGATGACGAGCGCGTTGGCCTGCGAAGCCGCGCCGCGGAACACGCCTGAGTAGCCGCCACCACCGCCACCGCTCTGGCTGCCTCCCGTGCCTCCGCGTGCTCCACCCGGCGAACCGCCCGCGCCCGGAACACCGCCCGATCCATCGACGCCGGCCGCGCCCACGATCACGCGGAGCGTCTCACCCGGGCTGACCGCGATCACGGCTGTCGCGTAGCCGCCCGCGCCGCCCAGCGTGTTGCCACCGCCCGAGCCGCCTCCTGCGCCCCACGCGCGCACGCGCAGGCTCGTGCAAGCGACGGGCACCACATGGAGCGTCACGCCCGGCGAGCGAAGCGCGCTCGAGCATCCGAGCGCGGGGGCTTCGTCCAGAGGACACGCGCGCTCCACGCCATCACACGACTCGGCTTCGTCGCAGGGCATGGTCGTCGGCCGACACTCGGTGCCGCTCGTCGCAACGAGGTCGTCGGGACAGAGCGCGCTCGTGCCCGTGCAGACCTCGGCGACGTCGCACACACCACTGGCAGCGCGGCAGACGCGCGAGCTCGGCGCGAACGCATCCGCCGGGCATGCGCTCGAGGTGCCGTCACACGACTCCGCGATGTCACACTCGCCCGCGCTCGCGCGACAAGGCGTGCCCGCGAGGGCCGGACCCGCCGCGACACACACGGGCGCGCCCGTGGCGCAGTCGGTCTGGCCGAGCTGGCACGGGTCACCCCCCAAGCTGCAGGCCGCGCCGACGGTGCAGGCGCCGCAGCTGCCGAGGCCGTTGCAGTAGCCCTCCGAGCAAGGCGTGCCGGCCGGCGCGAGCATGTCCGGGGGACAGAGGACGCTCTCGCCATCGCACGACTCCGGCGCATCGCACGCGTCGCGCGTCGACCGACAAGGCTCGCCGCGCGCGAGCGCGCCGTCCCCGACGCACACCGCACGCCCCGTCGCGCAGTCGACCCGACCGCGCTCGCACGCACGGCCCGTCTCGCACGGCTCGTCCGCCACGCAGTCGCTCACGCGCGGCAGACATCCCCGCTCGACGCTGCAGTACTCCGCTGCGTCGCAGGAACCCGCCATCGCGCGCGCGAGGCACACGCGACCCGCGCACTCGAAGCGCGCGCACTCGCTCGTCTGCGCGCAGTCCGCGTCGCGCTCACACGCCGACGTCGTGCACGTCTCGCTCTCCTCCACCAGACACTCGGGCGGCACGCAGCGGGCACCGAGACACACGGACGCGCCCGCGTCGTCACCGGCCATCGGGCAGACCACACCGAGACAATCGCGCGTGACGACCACGGTCACGACGCGGCTCTGTTCGAGCAACACGAGCAGCTCGCGCTCGATCACCAGTGCGCCCGCTTCGTCTCGGAGACGCACGCGCACGGTGTGGGTCCCTGGCGCGAGATCGACCAGCTCGGCGATCCGCACGGTGCTCACGTAGTCCTCGGTGGCGCGCGCCTCGCGCGAGATCGTCATGCCGATGCTCGCGCCCTGCTCGATCACGATCGTCTCCACCTCGACGAACTCGACCGAGGGCACGAGGTCGGTGCGGAGATCGATGACGAGGAGCGTGGGCGCTGGAGCGCACCCGACGAAGAGCGTGAGCAGCGCGAAGAGAGCGTTCACGCCGAGCGTGGACGAGCGCGCTCTCTCCCTGGCGTGGCGGTCCGATGCACGCACCGCGCGAGCATACAGCGGCCAGCTCGGCGGCCACCAGGATGCTCGCCCGACGAGGCCGGAGCATGAGTCGCTCTCAGCGCTCCGCGAGACGGAACGCAGGCGCCATCGCCAGCTGCGCCGTACGCGAGAGGCCGAGTTTCTTCGCGGCCTCGGGCCAACGACGCACGGCCGTGAGCACTTCCTCCTCGACGACGCGTGCTCGCGCCGCGGTCAGGCGGAAGTACGACGCGACCTCCCGGGCGAGCTCCAGATCCTGCGCGTTGTCGGTCACCGAGACGTTCAGCGAGAGCCCGTCACCGTGAGGCACCGGGTTCAGGTCGTACGCGGGTGACAGCACCCATCCCTTCGGCGTGAGCAGGAATCCGTGATTGCGTAGGTGATCGTCCACGTTGGAGACGGCCATCGAGAACACGACGCGCCGCCACAGCTGCTCGAGGTCAGACGCGGGCTGCGCACCCACGCGCGCGATCAGCTCAGCGAGCTCGAGGTAGCTCGCGCCGGGCTCGCCGTCCGAGCGCTCGAGCAGCGTCATCGCGGAGACGAAGTGCACACGTTCGTCACCAACACGGTCGAAGCGCTTCGAGAGGAACGTGTGGTGCACGGCGCGACCGAACCGCTGGAACGTCGCTGCCGTCACCGTCAGGCCGGCACGCTCGGCGAGCGCGTACGTGACGGCCTCCCATGCGCCGACGTCGACGTCGTCGTTCGCGCTCGGGAACTTGGCGATCCACAGCTCGCCCGACGGGTGCACCACGCTCGCCTTGGGCCTCGCGCCGCCCAGCGACCGCCCGGGTGCGACCAACATCCGAAGCCACTTCTCGTAGTCACGATGCGACTCGGCGCCCTCACGCTCGAGGTGGAGGCTCGCTGCTTCGAGCTCGCGCAACGACGTCCACGGGGGCGCCGCGAGCTCGGTGTCGTCTTCGAGGAATGGACCTTCGTCGACGCGAAAGCGCAGCGCACCCATCCGATGTGCGTCGTGCACGCCGAGCAAGTAGTCGAGCTCCGTCAACGTGCGCGGTCGCCGGCCCTCACGTCGCGCGCGGAGCGCTTCGCGACGTTGCATGAGGACGCGACCCCAACGGTCGGGGGACGAATCGAGGAACACTCCGAAGTTGGATCGGTCGCCAGCGAGGTACTGCGGCCCTCCGTGCAGACGGAGCGCGGGGTCGATCGGCGCGGAGGGCGGGCGCTCCAGCCACGCGTCGTCGTACCCGAACGAGAAGACTTCCTTCTGACGAATGGACGCTGCGCTCAACGTGCCCATGAGACGTGGTCCCGCGAGAGCACGCGCGTCGGCCCACACGTCGACCGCGCGCGAGCTCATCGCGCGTCCTTCGATGGTTTCGCAGCACGTGGCGCGCGAGGACGCGGCGTCAGCGCGAGGTCCTGCAGCTTGCGGCCGAGCTCGTCGTCTGCCGCCAGCACGTCGAGATCAGCCTCGAGGCCCAAGCTGTGGAGCACGTTGGCGATCGCGCCGAACGTCACGCCCGGCTCGCCACGCTCGATCGCACGCAGCGTCGGCCGCGACATGCCAGCGCGTTCGGCGAGCAACGAGGCGGTGAGGCGGCGCCGCAGGCGCGCGAGACGGATGCGCTCACCGAGGGCCGAGAGGCGTCGGTCGACGGACGGGAAGGAAGCCGTGGTCCGGGCAGACATGGCCACTATTCTGACCACTCAGCCTGAAACTGGCAATCTTACTTTCCACTTCGTGGACGCTTGGCGCGGCTCTTGGCGACCCTCGGCGTCTTCGACACGCGCGGCGACGAACCGCTCTCAGCGTCCTCGCTGTTGACCACGTCGGCCAGCATGGGCAGCAGCATCCTTCGGCGAAGGAGCACGATCAGCTTCTCGCTCAAGAGCGTGGCTGCCTCGGTGAGCTCGCCGAGGTTTCCTTCTGCGCGCGGGATCACGCCCTCGCGGAACATGCGGAGCTCCACGCGGACGAGGCTCGAGAGCGCCTGCACGTACTCGCCGAGGATCGTGACCGGCAGCATCTCGGGCGTGATGCCGGCCTTGCGTGACGCGCCGAGCACGCGGAGCAGCTCGACGTCGTCCCCCGCGTAGCTCTCGGGGCTCACGCCCGCGATCGGCGTGACGAGGCCCGCGCCCTTGAGCCACGCGAGCTGCTGCTTGGGCATGCCCGCCGCGAGCAGCTCGTCCTTCGTGCGTCGCTCGCGCGGCGTGACGCTCGCCATCGTGCGGGCGATCGCCGCGCTCACCGTCTCTTCGGCGCTCGGCAGCGCGGCCTCGTCGAGCACCTCCTTGATGACCTTGAGCGGAAGGAAGCGCGTGCGCTGGATCTCCTTGATCTGCTGGATGCGCGGCACGAGCGCGACGTCGTAGTACGCCATGTTGCGGCTCGTGCGCGTCGGCTCGGGCAGCAAGCCCTCGTTCAGGTAGTGCTTGATGGTCGCAGCGGGGACGCCGCTGAGGCGCGCGAGCACCGACATCTTCACGATGCGGCCGTCGCCGCCGCCGTCGGCGTCGTCGTGGGGATCGGGCTTTCTCTGACGAGGTCGCGTCATCTCGGTTCGTGCGGGTTCGTTCGAAGGCTCACGGCCGGCGCATCGCGGTCACGCCCATCGGCACCGAGGCGCCCGTGAGCGTCGCGTCCATGCTCGCATCGCTGGCGAGGTGACGGCGGAAGAATGCGGTGATCAACGTGCGGTTCGTGCCGAGCACGCTGCCGTCGTCCGCCGGGCCGTCGGGGCAGACGCTGCAGGTGAAGCCGCACGCGGCCGGATCGTCGAGGAAGTCCATGTGATCGGCGCCCGTGACGTCCCACTGCGCCGCCCACGGTGCCGCGGTCGCCGCTGAGTAGAACTGCGTGAAGTTCTGCTCCGACGGCGCGCACGCCATCGAGCCGAAGCCGCCGCCCGACATGCCGTTCGTCGTCTCGCCGATGAAGCCCGCAGGGACCGTGATCTCGCTGCCGCGCGCGGGCACGAGGTCGGGACGATCGGGCGAGCCGCCGCCACCGAGCGGGCTCGGATCACCGTCGACGGGATCGATCGCGTAGAGGGCGTCGATGCGATCGTCGTCCATCGTGATCAGCGTCGAGAGCTTGCCGCCCAGGCTGTGGCCCGCGACGCCGATGCGTGTCGCGTCCACGCTCGCGGCGAACGGCGCCATCGAGGTCGCCCAGCCGATCACCGCGCGGCCATCGGCCGCCATGTTCACGTGGTTCACGCTGAACAAGCTGCCCGCGGGGTTCGCGCCGACGACGATGAAGCCGTGCGACGCGAGGTGACGCAGCGTGCCCGCGTACTGGCTCGTGTTGAGCTGGAAGCCCGGCAGGAACAGCACGAGCGGCGCGGTCGTGCCCGCGGGGAGCGTCGGCACGTAAGCGGTGACGGGCGTGCGTCGATCGCCCATCACCATCGCCATCGACTCGGTGACGGTGTACGGGCCCATCGCCGACGGATCGCCCGTCATCGCCCCCGGAGCGTCCGCGCCCACCACGAACGCGTCAGTCGCGGGAACGCCTCCATCGACGCCCTCGGGAACGAACGCGTCGACACCCTCGGGCACGAACGCGTCGGTGCCCGGCGTGACGAACGCGTCGGTGCCGGGCGGCGCGTACGCGTCGACGGTGATCGATCGCGCGTCGGGCACGTCCATCGATCCATCGCCACACGCGGCGAGACCGAGGAGGACGCACGAGGCGGTGATGCGGGGGAGCGCGTGTCGGATCGCGTGCATGGCGAGGTCTCGTTTCTGCCGGAGCGGTGTCGAGGAAGGTCGAGGGGGAAGGCGGCCAGCCAAAGTGAGAAGTTGGACTTCTCACATTGGTCACAAACGATCAAGCCCCCTGCGAACGGACGCTCCGAGCGGCCACGTCGATTGGCCCCTCCGAACGGACGGCGCCGACGAAGCGCAGACGCCTCTATGCTCCGCGCCCCATGACGCTCCTCACCCCGCTGCTCACTCCGCTCACGCTCCGCCCCGGCGTCGTCTCTCGAAACCGCGTGTGGCTCGCGCCGCTCACCAACATGCAGAGCCACGCGGACGGCACGTGCTCGGAGATCGAGGAGACGTTCCTCGGCCTGCGTGGCGACGGCGGCTTCGGCCTCGTCGAGAGCTGCGCGGCGCACGTCTCGCAAGACGGAAAGGCGTGGCCCGGCGAGCTCGGCGTGCACGACGACGCGATGATCCCCGGCCTCACGAAGCTCGCCGCCCGCATCGAGCGAAGCGGGGCGCTCGCGAGCGTGCAGCTCTTCCACGGAGGCCTGCGCGCCGACGAGAGCGTGAGTGGCCTCCGGACGATCAGCGCGAGCGCGCACGACGAGCCGGGCAACGCGACGCCTCGCGCGATGAGCGAGGACGACATCGCGCGCGTGATCGCCGACTTCGCGAGCGCCGCGCGCCGCTGTGCCGACGCGGGCTTCGACGCGATCGAGCTCCACGGCGCGCACGGCTACCTGCTGTCGCAGTTCCAGAGCACCGTCTACAACCAGCGCACGGACGACTGGGGCGGATCGCTTCCGAACCGCTGCCGCTTGATCCGCGAGGTGACGCGCGCGGTGAAGGCCGCGGCGCCCTCGCTCGTGCTCGCGATCCGCCTCTCGCCCGAGGACTTCGGTCAGGCCAAGGGCATCGATCTCGACGAGACGATCGAGCTCGCGCGCTGGCTGAAGGACGACGGCATGGAGGTGCTGCACCTCTCGCTCTGGCGCTCGAGCCAGGTGACGAAGAAGCGACCCGACACGCACGCGACACCTCTCTTCCGCGAGGCCGTCGGAGGCGACGTGGCGATCGTCGCCGCCGGCGGGATCTGGTCGCGCGAGGACGCGGACCAACAGCTCGCGCACGGCGCCGACGTCGTCGCGCTCGGGCGCGCGGCCATCGCGAACCACGACTGGCCGATGCGCGTCGCCGAGGGACGCGAGCTCGCCCGCTCGCCGCTCACGCCCGAGCACCTGATGACGCAGGGCGTGTCCGAGAGCTTCGTGGGCTACCTGCGGAAGTGGAAGAACTTCGTCGCCTGATCCCCTGAGGCGATCCCCTGACGCGCGACGACGGTCGAGATCTTCGCTCGATTCATGAGGTCCTCCCTGAGAGCGAGCGACCCTACCGCACGAGGGCGATCGTTGCGATCCGGTGTCGTTCGAGGGTGTTCGGGCGCGAACGGTGTCGCGCGGACGTCACACGCTCGGGTAGCATCGCGGCCCTCTCGTGAGCGTCTCGAACACCCCGCCGCCGTCCACGCTCGGACGCTACCGCGTCGTCCGCCGCCTCGGCGCGGGCGGCATGGCCGAGGTCTTCCTCGCCAAGTACACGGGCGCCGAGTCGATCGAGAAGCTGCTCGTCGTGAAGCGCATCCTGCCGACCTTCGCGCGCAGCCCGAAGTTCGTCTCGATGTTCGTCGACGAGGCCAAGCTCGCGATGCGCCTCAACCACCCGAACATCGTTCAGGTGTACGCGTTCGAGCAGGTGAAGGAGGAGTTCCTCCTCGCGATGGAGTTCGTCGACGGCCTCGATCTCGGTCGCGTGCTCTCGGCCGCACGACGACGCGGTCGACGCATGCCGTACGCGGTCGCCGCGCTGCTCGTGATGGAGATCGCCAAGGGCCTCGACTACGCGCACAACCGCAAGGACGAGACCGGCATCGCGATGGAGATCGTGCACCGCGACGTCTCTCCGCAGAACGTGCTCGTCTCGTACGACGGCGCCGTGAAGGTCGCGGACTTCGGCATCGCGCGCGCCCGCATGATCTCGGAGGAGACGGGCGTCATCAAAGGCAAGTTCAGCTACATGTCGCCCGAGCAAGCGCGCGGTCAGCGCGTGGATCGGCGCAGCGACGTGTACTCGCTCGGCGTGCTGTTCGCCGAGCTCTTGATGAACCGCACAATGTACCCGGGCCTCCAGGGGATGGAGATCCTCGAGCAGGTCAGGGACGGACGCACCACGCAGCCGCGCGCCCTCGATCCGTACGTGCCCGAAGAGCTCGACGCGATCGCGATGAAGGCGATGGCCAACGATCGCGAGGAGCGTTACCAGACGTGTCGCTCGCTCTCCGGCGCGCTCTCGCGCTGGCTCCACTCGCAAGAAGAGCTGCACGACGCCGCGCAGATCGAGGCCTTCCTCGCAGATGTCGCGCCGCGCGAGGTCACGCAGGCCGAGGCCGCAGCGCGTCCGGCCGGCGAGCTGGCTGGTCGTGATTGGGGCGCGCAGGCCACGATGCTCTCGCACGCGAGCGGCCTTCCGCCGCCGGGTGGTCGCGAGCTGCGAGAGCGACGCAACGTCGTCGTCGTCATGGGCAAGCTGCGTGATCTCGGCGTGGGCACCGAGGGCGCGGGCGAGCGCACGGGCGTGGCGGCCGCGAGCCAGGCGATGCGCGTGCTCGAGGACATCGCGTTCAAGTACGACGCGGTGATGGAGTGGCCCGAGGGGCCCGAGAAGCTCGCGTTCCGCTTCGTGCTCGGCATCGGTCGGGCGTCGGCCGACGATCCGCTCCACGCCTCGCGCCTCTCGCTCGACGTGCTCGACGCGCTCGAGGGCCTGAGCGCGGACGCGATCGCCCCGCTCACCGCGGCGATCGGAGTCTCGCGCGGCCTCGTCGCGACGATCCGTCAGGGCAACGCGCGCGCGCGCTTCGAGCCGATCGGCAACGTGTTCGACGTGGCCAAGGAGCTCGGCGCAGCAGCCGGCGCGTCCGAGGTCCTCGCGAGCGGAGAGGTCTACCGACTCGCGCGCCGCATCTTCTCGTTCGAAGACGACGGCACGCGCTCGGTCAGCGTGCCCGGCGCGGAGGGCGCGCGAACGCTCCGCGCCTACCGCCTCAAGGGCGCGCGCACGCGTGAAGAGCGCGCCAAGGAGAGCGCGCAGCTCGCGAGCCAGGTCGGTCTCGTCGGTCGCGCGAGCGAGATCCAGGCGCTCGTCGAGAGCTACGCCGAGGTCGTCACGCAGGGAAAGAGCATCTTCCTCGCGATCGCCGGCGAGATCGGCGTCGGCAAGACGGCGCTCGTCGCCGCGGCGATGAGCCGCTTCCGGCCCGACCCGGTGCTCATCCAGGTCGACTGTCCGTTCGGCACGCAGGAGGTGCCGTACGCGGCGCTGAACGATCTCCTGCGCGAGGCGTGGGGCATCGACGAGGACGTCCCTCCCGATCAGGCCAAGCAGCGTGTGCGCGAGCAGGTGCGTCGCGTGATCAAGTCGCCCGAGCGACGCGAGGCCGCCATCGAGGCCTTCGAGGCGATCATCGCGCCCGACAAGCGCGCGCCGGACATGGGCGATCGCAGCCAGCGCCTCTTGCAGGCGGTGCGCGACTTCCTCACGGGCATCGCGCAGAAGGCGCCCACCGTCCTCTGGATCGACTCGGTGCAGTTCGCCGACGGACCGACGTCCGAGCTCCTCGCGCGCCTGTTCCTCCAGCCGATCCAAGCGCCGCTGCTCGTCATCGTCTGCGCGCGTCCCGACACGCGCATCGATCCCGTGCTGCGGGGCCTCCTCCGCATCGATCTCGAAGAGCTCACCGACGACGATCGTCGCTCGCTCGTCGAGGCGCACCTCGGTGGTGCCCACGTCCCGCCCGACGTGCACACGGCGATCATCCACCGCGCGGGAGGAAACCCGTTCTTCTTGAAGGAGCTGCTCGACGCGCTGCTCGAGCGCGGCGTGCTGCGATTCGAAGAAGGGCCGGAGCGCCGCATCGTGCGTCGATCCGGCGCGGCCTTCGCGCTCCCTTCCACGCTCGAAGACGTGATCGCGGCGCGCATCGGCGAGCTCGCCGATCGCGAGCGCACGACGCTGCGTTGGTTGGCCGTGGTCGGCGCGGGCGTCTCGCCCGTCGAGGTCGGTCAGCTGATGGGCATCGACGGCACCGAGTCGCTGCGCGTGCTCGAGGAGCGCGGCCTCGTCGTGAGGCGGCCGGGCGGCAGCCTCGCGTTCCCGTCGGTGATCGTGCGGCAGGTCGCGTACGAGAGCATCGACGCCGAAGATCGTGGACGCCTGCACAAGCGCGTCGCGCAGTACCTCTCGGGCCTCGCGAACAAGCCGCCACCCTCACGCATCGCGAGACACTTCGAGCTCGCGGGCGAAGGCGTGCTCGCGGCGCGCGCGTACCGCGAGGCCGGCTTCCTCGCGCGCTCGCTCTACTCGAACCGCGACGCGCTCCGCTTCTTCGCGCGGGCGCTGGCGCTCTTGCCGGACGGGTCGACCGAGCGCTTCGAGATCCACGAGGTGCGCGAGCAGATCCTGCGCGTGCTCTCGCTCCGCACCGAGCAGCGCGTGGAGCTCGAGCAGATGCGCGCGATCGCCGAGCGCAGTCGCGACCCGAAGCTGCTCGCGATCGCCTACGACCGCGTCGCGCGGCACGACCTCGACGCGGGCCGTGGGCTCGGCGTCGACGCGATCTTGCGCAAGGCGCTCGACGCGGCGATCTCCGCAGGTGATCGCGCCTCCGAGATCGAAGCGCTGCGCCTCCTCGGGCACCTGCGCCGCGATCAGGGCGACACCGTGGGCGCGGTCGAGGCGCTCGATCGTGCGCTCATCCGCGCGGGCAACGACCCCGAGCACCTCGCCGCGCGTGGCCTCACGCTCGCGAACCGCGGAACGCTCCAGTGGCGCGCAGGCAACGTGAGCGAAGCGACGGAGTCGGCGGCAGAGAGCATCGCGATCTTCCGTCGCCTCGGCCTCAAGGGCTACCAGGCCCACGCGCTCAACTCGCTGGGCGTCGCGCTCATGTCGAGCGGCGCGTTCGAAGACGCGATCGCCTGCATCCGCGCGTCGGTGGTGCTCGATCGCGAGGCGGGCGATCGCATCCACGTGGGCCGCAAGGTCTCGAACGTCGGGCAGATCTACGCCGAGCTGGGCGACACCGGGCGAGCCCGCGAATTCATGGAGCGCGCGCTCTACGCGTTCGATCGCGCCGACGACGCGGGCGGCCGCGCCGACACGCTCTCGGCGCTCGCGGAGCTGATGATCGAGCAGGTCGGTGACCTCGATCGCGCGGCGGTGCTCCTCGACGAGGCGCGCCGCGTGGCCGAGCGTCTCGACGACGCCTACGACCTCGCGCACGAGCGCATCGTGCGCGCCGAGTGGCACTTCGCGCGGGGCGACGTGGCGCGCGCAGAGAGCACGGCCAAGGAGGGCGTGACGCACGCGCGCGCCGCCGCGACGCTCGCGTACGAGCTGCTCGCCGCAGCGGTGCAGTCGCGCTGCCTCGCGCGCCTCGATCGAAAAGAAGAGGCGATCCGCCTCGCCACCGGTGTGATCGCGGACGTGACCACGCGCGGCTCGATCGAGCGCGCGGAGCGCATCCTCGCCCACAGCGCGCAGGCCCTCTTCGACGCGGGCGAGCACGACAAGGCGCGCGACGCGGCCAACAAGGCGCGCGGCGTGCTCGACGCGCGCCTCGTCCGGGTGCGCGACGAGTCGCTCAAGACCCGCTACCTCGACACACCCGTCGCCCGGCTCGTGCGAGAGCTCGAGACCTCCCCGACGTGAGCGCACGCGAGCGAAACTCATGATGAACGCCTCGATCCCGCCTCCCTCCGTGCACGCGGGTCACTCCGCGATGGTCTTCTCGGGCGGAGGCGCGCGCGGCGCTTACGAGGCCGGGGTGCTCCGCTACATCTACGGAGAGTTCGCGCGCAGGCACGGCGTTCCGACCATCGACATCGTGTCGGGCACCAGCGTGGGTGCGATCAACGGCTCCTACCTCGCGTCGGTCGTGCACGATCCGATCGCGGGCATCGAGCGCCTCGTGAAGCTGTGGGCCGAGCTCGAGCTCGATCGCGTGATCGGCTTCGGCGTGAGCCAAGCCGCGAAGCTCCCGCGCGTGCTCTTCGGTGGAAAGCAGGGCGCCGGCATCCTCGACGTGTCGCCGCTCATCAAGCTCGTGTCGACGAACATGCGCTGGTCGGACCTCGTCCGGAACCTGCGCCGATCACGCCTCCGCGCGCTCACGATCAGCGCGACACACGTCGCGACGGGACGCCCTTGGGTCTTCGTCGATCGCGCTCCCGACGTGGCGCTGCCTTCGAGGCTGCCGCCGTCGATGATGGTGCGCGCCGATCGCATCGGGCCTCAGCACGTGCTCGCGTCCGCCGCGATCCCGATCCTCTTTCCGCCCGTGCCCGTGCACGGCGATCTCTTCGTGGACGGAGGCCTGCGCCTCAACACCCCGATGTCGCCGGCGATCCACCTCGGCGCGCGTCGCGTGCTCGTCGTGGCCCTCACCTCGGCCGTCGGCACGCCCAAGCCCGCGTTCGAGTCGGGCGTGTTTCCCGGCGTGGCCTTCCTCATCGGCAAGATGATGAACGCCTTCCTCCTCGATCACGTGAACGCGGACTTCTACGAGATCGAGCGCGTGAACCGCATGCTCGACGACGGCTGCGCCGTGTACGGCCCCGACTTCGTCGAGCGGCTCAACGCGCAGGCCGAGTCCGAGGGCCGACCGGCGCGCGAGCGCCTCCACGCGCTGGCGATCGCACCGAGCGACGACATCGGCCTCATCGCCGCGCACCACATGCAGTCGAACAAGGCGCGCTTCGGACGCGCGCTCGGCAAGCAGCTGCTCCGCCTGCTCGACATCGGCGAGGGCGTCGACGCCGACCTCGTGAGCTACCTCCTCTTCGACGGAGACTTCGCGCGGCAGCTCATGGATCTCGGCGAGCACGACGCGCGTCGCCGCGAAGACGAGCTCGCGCGATTCTTCTTCGGCTCGTGACGCGACCCCCGCTCGACTCGACGCTCGATCCCGCGATCGAGGTGGACGAGGAGTCGACGCTCGTCACGAACGAAGGATCCAAGCGCCTCGTACACGGCGTGCTCGACGGCGTGGAGATCACGGCGATCGCCCTGGGCGCACCGAGGGCCACGGACGAGGCCGACGCTTCCTCGCGTCTGCGCGATCATCCGCACGCACCGCGTGACACGCGGGCGATCGGCGGATGGTGGATCGTCCCACGCGTGCGCTCGGGAGCTCCCTCGAGGATCGATCACGTCGATCACGCGCACGAGACGACCGAAGGCTCGATCGAGACGTTGTTCACGCGCGCGGCGGCGATGCCCGATCGCGGCGGCAACGTCGACGTCGTGCGGGCGCTCAGACACCTCGAGCTCCCACGCGGTCCGCTCGATCGATGGCTCGCTTCCACCGCGTCGGCGGCCTTCGTCCGCGGTCCCGATCTCGGCGGGATCGACCCTGCGTTCCGTGCGATCGAACGAGCGACCGGTCGAGAAGTCTGTTTGTCTCTCCGTCGTGCGCGGGTCGACGGCTTCCCCGAGCTCGATCGCGCCGCTGAAGAGCTCTTCACCGAGACCGAGCGCGCGGCCGCGGACGACGAAGCGGTGGAGCTCGCTCGCGATCTCGCGCGCGTCCACGTCGCGGTGCGGGAGCTCGTGCGCGCTCGACCCGGCGCGACGCGTGATCGAGCGTCCGCGATGGCGACCGATCGGGTGCTGGCGCGCTTGCTTCGTCAGCCGCCCCGCGAGCGGCGCGAGCCTTTTCGTGATCACGAGCCGCAGCGCGTGCGACGCCAGCGCCTCTTCAGCCGCTTCTTCGAGGGCATCCGCTACGACGACGAGGGCCTCTTCTCAGCCACGCCCGAGGCGCTCGCGCTCCGCATCGCGCACGGTCTCTCGGGCCACGTGCTCGACGCGACGTGCGGCATCGGGTCGATCGCGATCGCGCTCGCGCGCACGGAGACCGTCCGTGGCGTGACCGCGGTCGACGTGTCGGCGGAGCGTGTCGAGATGGCGAAGCACAACGCACGCGTGTACGGCGTGGGCGATCGCATCCGCTTCGCGGTGGCCAACGCGATCGACGTGATCGCGCGGGAGCGCTTCGATGCGATCGTGATCGATCCTCCGTGGGGTGGCCGCGACTACGACAGGGCCCGCGTCGGGCTCGACGCGCTGGGCCTCGACGTGCCCCGCGTGATCGACGTTCATCGAGGCGCCGTGCGCCTCAAGCTGCCGAAGAGCTTCGCGCGCGAGGAGCTCCCGGGCTTCGGGTTCGAGGAGCTCGCCGACGAGCGCGGCGTGGTGAAGATGCTGCTCGCGTCGCGACCCCCGCGCTAAGGTCCGCGCCGTGACGACCCACTCGCATCGCGTGCAGATCTACTACGAGGACACCGACCACTCGGGCCTCGTCTACCACGCGAACTACCTCAAGTACTTCGAGCGCGCGCGCGAGCACCTGCTCGGCACGCACGAGCTCGTGCGGCTCCTCTCCGAAGAGGGCAAGGGCTTCGTCGTCTACAAGTGCGAGATGACGTTCAAGCAGGGCGCGGTGTTCGGCGACACGATCGAGATCCGATCGACGCCGAAGCTCGAGAGCGAGTACCGCGTGGTGTTCCAGCAGGACGTCTACCGACAGAGCGTCGCGACGCAGAGGGACGAGCTCCTCGTCCAGGGCGTCGTGCAGATGGTGTGCGTCGGCGCCGACAAGAAGCTCGTGCGGCTGCCCGAGAGCGTGACGTCGAAGCTCTGAACTCGGTACGGGCGAGGCATGCCTCGCCCCTACAGATCAGCGGCGAGGCTCTCAGCGCATGACCACGCCGTCGAGCTGGAAGGCCAGCTCGGAGAGCTGCACCGGCGTGGGCGGCGCTTGGCCTTCGGTCGTCATCACGGTGAGCGTGAGCGTGTGCTCCTTGCTCTCGCCTTGGTGGAGCCACGGGTTGATGCCGAGCACGACTCGCGAGTTGCCGAGCGTGCGCTCGAAGCCCTCGATGTCGCCGTACTCCTGAACGTTTGCGCGCCAGCCGAACGCGCGCAGACCGAAGAGCAGGCCCGTCATCGACTTCTTGTTCGTGTAGCGGACCGCGAGATCACGCGGCTCGATCTCGAGCACCTCGCGGGTGAGCTGGCCGAACGGCTGCGCGATCGTGTAGTCCGACAGCTGCTGGCCCCAGCGCGCCACGAGCGCCGGCGTGCCGCGGACCGTGTGCGGGTGGATGAGACCGACACGCGCATCTTCGGGCAGCGCGTAGAGATCGTCGTCCACCGTCGCGAGGGTTCGATCCTCCGCGACGCGGAACGTCCCGAGCAGCGCGCCCTTCGCGTCGAACGCGCCCCACACGAGACGACGCGCGAGGTGACCCACGAGCGGGTGCTTCACGAACGAGTCGAGGAACACATCGCTCGCGACGCGGCGCTCGTCGCCCATCAAGCGCTCGAGGCGCGCGATCTGATCCTTGCTGACCTTGTCGGCCTCGTTCTTCAGCTCCTTCCACGCCTCGCTCGCCGCCTTGGCCTTCGCCGCGTCGTCGGTCTTCTGCGCGCGCGGGAAGCTGTCGAGCCGCTCGCCGCCCTCGGCCGTCTGCACGAACGGACGCAGGTGCTCGTCGAAGCCAGCGCGGAACGCGCGCGGCCCGAAGTCGAAGAGCATCGAGCCGTTCTCGTCGAGGCCGAGATCGGGCGCGGTGCGATCCTCGAGCTCGTCGGGCGACAGACCTCGCGACTCCGCGATCTCGGCGAGCACCTCGACCGCACGATCCTTCATGTACTGGCGCGCGCCGCTCCGCGACACGCGGCCCACGAGCGAGAGCGCGAGGTCCGAGCCCATCGCGCCGAGCACGTCGAGCGACAAGAGCGCGCGCTGCTTCGCGTTGTCGAGCGCCCACGCGCGGCCTCGATCGAAGAGGAACCGCGCGGACTTGTCGCTGCCGATGAGCGCCACGGCGCGCACCATCCACTCGTGCGCGGGGATCATGCCGTTCGCGACCCAGGTGCGGACGAGCGCCTCGACGAACGCGTCGAGCGAGCGCGGATCACACGCCTCGGCGAGCTGCTCGACGCCCGCGTACGGCGGATCGATCGGAGAGAACGCGAGCATCTCGAGCACCGCGGTGGTCGCGTCGCGCGAGAGGACGCGGCCGTCCTTCAGCTTCGGTCGCACCACGTTCTCGAGGCCGTCGGGCAGCTTCGGGAGCTTCATCGGCACGAGCGCGAGCGGGTCTCGATCGAGCAGCGCCTGGAACGCCGCGCGCACCTCGGGCCCGTGGTGCGCGGCCTCTTCGAGCGCGACGTCGCGATGGCCCGCGTGCGCGAGCGCGACCAACAGCAGCGACGCGCGATCGCGATCGGTGCCGACCGGACCGAGCACGATCGGGATGAGGCCCGCGGCCGCGTGTCGAGGAAAGCGGCGCACCCACGCATACGCGGCTGGGCGCGCGGCCTTCGCGCCGAGCCAGTCCACGGCCAGCGGCGCGATGCTGCTCGCCCCCGCGCGCTCGAGCTCGCTCGCGAGGTTGGCCTTGAGGTTCGGCGCCATCGTGACGAGCGCGTCGATCACCGGAGCGCCGAGGCGATCGAGGATCGAGGTGAGGCCGGGCGTGTAGCTGTCCGACTGCCACCACGGGCTCTTCAGCTGCGCGAGCACCCCGCCGTCGAGGAGCTTCTGGAAGTCGGCGAGCTCGAGCCCGATGACGAAGCTCGCGTCGACGTGCCCGCGCGTCTCGACGAGCTTCGCGATCGAGTCCGCCGTGTAGCGCTGGTAGTACGGGAGGCGCGAGCGGTATGCAGCGAGGGCGCGCCGGTCGACGCCCGTCATGTCGAGCTCGCGCGGCAGCTCCCGCGCGACGAGACCGTCGAACACGGCCGGCTTGTCGGCCTTCTTCTTCGCGCGCCACGGCGGCGCGCGCAGCACGGGCGGGAGCGCGTCGACCGGAGCCTCCTCTCCTGCGTCTTCCGCCGCGTCGCCCTCGGCCGCCTTCGCGCCTTGGGCGAACGCCGCGAGCAGCGACTCGATCGCGTCGCGGTACTTCGGCTTCTTCTTCAGCGCTTCGGTGAGCGCGCGCGTCGCCTCCGCCGGCATCGTCGCGAGCGCGTCGCTCACGATCTTCCGGTTCGTCTTGTTCTCGAGCATCGGCACGAGCAGGCGCGCCGCGTGGACCGACGGGTAGCAAGCGAGCACCGGCACCCATCGGCGAGGCGAGTACGTGTCCGTCGCTGCGCGCGCGAACGCGAGCGGCGCGAACGGAAGGCCGAGGCGCATCGCCGCGCGCACCAGCGCGCCACCATCGGGCCCGTCCTGGTGGAGGCCGGGGAGGATCTTCGCGACGAGATCGACGTCGTCGAGCAGCGGCAGGAGCAGCGTGACGACGCGGTACTGGTGCGACTGCGCGTCCGGCATCGCGATGATGTCGGCAGCCTCGGAGCCATCGTCGAACAGCCACGCCATCGACGAGCGCTCGTAGGGCGTCTGCGGCTTGCCCTGCGAGGCGAGGCCCTCGCGCACGACGTCGGGACCGAACGCGCGCGCGAGCTCACGCAGCGCAGAGAGCTCGTGGTGTTGGAGCGGATAGCGCTCGGTCGGCTTGTCGACGAAGTAGAGCGGCTTGGGCCACGTGTTCCCGCCGGCGGCAAAGGGCTGCACCTGCTTGCCGCGGAGGTACGTGCGGATCGCCTGCGCGGGCCCGACGCGATCGGTCCAGTGCCACAGCACGCGGCTCGGTCGATCTTCGGCTTGGTACGAGGTGAACCCGAGCAACGCGAGCGTCGCTGCCTCGAGGTCGACGTCGAAGCCGTCGCCTTGCTTCTTCGCGTCGAGGCGCCCCTTCGCGCGCGCGCCGAGCGCCTTCATCTCGGGCGTGGCGCTCGCGTGATCGACGTCCCATCGGTAGCTGTGCGGCTTGGCCGACGACCACTGGCCGTGCTGCTTGAAGAGATCCTCCCAGACCTTCTCGAAGCTCTGCGCGCGCTTCTTCGCGAGCGGACGATCGAGCGGCGCCTCGGCCTCCTCGGCCGCGAACGACGGCAGGATGAACCAGACGGTCTCCCCGTCCACGATCGTCGAGGGACCGCTGCGCTCACCGCTCGGCACAGCACTCGACGACGCGGGCGATCGCTCGCTCGGTAACGCGTCCGACGCTGCAGCCGATGCGTTCGCGGCCGGTGCAGAAGCCTTCGCAGCGGGCGCCGAAGCCTTCGCGACCGGCGCAGCACCACCGACCTCGGCGTAGCCCTTCTTCGTCTTCTCGAGGACGAGCTTGTCGGCTTCCTTCTGCGCCGCGTCGCTCGTCGCGAACGACTTGGTCTTGGTCTGGCCGCTCGTGCCGATGCGACCGTACGTGACAGTCATGTCGCTCCCGTCGACCGAGACCTCCCAGAACTTGCTGGAGCCACCTTCTTCGAACTCGAACCGTCGCGCCATGAGCCCACCTCGCGGCCGCACGGTACCAGGACGACGCGCCGAGTCGCCGCCTAAACGAGCCGCGCCGAGCCTTCGCTCACCGTGCGCAGAGGTTCGTGACGAGCTCGCGGTAGTAGGGGATCTCGTCGTCCCAGTACTCACCGTCGAAGGGCCAGAGCTGATCGCCCTGCACCACGACGATCGGGCTCGGCCGCTCGTCCTCGGTGGTGAGGCGCTCGCCTCGCTCGAGCGCGAGCCGCGTCGTCGTGTCGATCTCGAGGGCCACGGTGTCGATCTCGTTCGTGCGATCGCGGAGCTCGGACGTCACGCGGGCGATGCGCTCGCGCACGAGCCGCGCGGCGAGCTCGACGTCGAAGGAGCGCGCGAGGGCGAGCTCCTGCGCGATGCGCAGCCCGATCGAGGCCGAGCGCCACTCGGCAGGCGCGTGCGCGAGCCGATCGCTCTCGGCATCGAGCGCACGGACGGCGACCAAGAGGCGCGCGATCTCGCGATCCTCGAGCGCCGCTTGCACCACCTCGCCGACGACGCCGCGCGGCCCGCGATCGGAGCGCACCTCGTCGAGCAGGTGGAACGCAGCGTCGGAGGACTCGACCTCGCCCTCGATGCGCTCGAGCCCCGCGAGCAAGGGATCGAAGCGCGCGTGGAAGTCGTCGACCGTCGCGTGCGCGGCCTCGAAGCGGCAGTGCTCGTAGTAGATCGTCGCGCGGAGGACGAGCGCCTCGGGGTGAGGTCGACCGCGCAGCTGCGGCGCCAGGAGTCCGTGTACGTGGCCGAGCGCCCGTGAGCTCTGGCCGAGCAGGTGGAGCGCCCACGACTCCTCGAAGAACGCGTCGAGACCGACCTCGCTGCCGAACGGAACGTCCTGCCAGGCCTCGAGCGCGCCGCTCAGCAGCGCCTCGCGACGCGCCTCGTCTCCCGCGCCGCCCGGACGCGCCGCCGTGTACCGCACGCGCGCGATCGCGAGCCGCGCGAGATCGCGGAACCGGCCCCGCTCGCCGCTGCCGCCATCGGCCGACGTCCCGACCGCGGCGATCACGGCCTCGAACGCCTCGACTGCAGGCGTGGCGCGACGGCGGCGCACGTGCGTGACGCCCTCGAGGTAGCGCGCGTTCACGTAGGCGCGATGTCCCGTCGGCACGGACGCGAAGAGCACCGCGGCTTCGTCGAGCTCGCCCACGTCGTAGCGCGCGCGACCGAGCAGATGACGAAGCGTGCCCTGGTGATGCGCCTCGACGGTCGCGAGATCGCGCGCGTCGTAGTGCGCGAGCGAGCTGACGACACCGCGCGGATCGGGCAGCCGTTCACCGAGACGCGCGAGGAGCTCGAGGGTCGCGAGGCGCGCGCGGTGATCGGGGCGCTGGGCGATGCCGTCGGCGATCGCGGCCGAGCTCTCGACGTAGCCGAGCGTGAAGAGACATCGCGCGAGCGCGAGCTCCGCCTGCTCCACGGCCTCGGGTTCGTCAGTCGTCTCGCCCTCCACGATGCGCGACAGGATGGGCGCGGCATCGAGACAACGGTCGCTCGCGACGAGCCGCGCGGCCTCGGCGAAGAGCGGCGACGGCCCCTCGACGGACTTGGAAGACACGGACTCGAACGCAGGCGCCGAGTCGAGCTCCGGCGCAGGATCGAACACGGACGTAGGGTCGGTGGCGGTCGCCGAAGTGATCACGGGGAGCGCATCGATCACGGAGGCCGAGTCGATCACGGAGGCCGAGTCGATCACTGGAGCAGAATCGATCGCTGGCGCCGAATCGATCACCGAAGGCGAGTCGATCACCGAAGGCGAATCGATCACCGAAGGCGAATCGATCACTGACACCGAATCGATCACCGATGCCGAATAGCCCGTCGATGGGACTCGATCATCAGTCACGCGTCGATCGCCGACCGCTCGTCGATCACCGACGTCGCACCGGTCACCGCTGTGGTCACCGGGATCGATGGCTGGGGCCGGCGGCGTCGGACTCGTGGTGCCCAGGCCGAGGGCGGCGATCGCGATCATGAGCTTCAGCCATGGAGTCCCGCGGCGTGATGATCCCACGAGCGTGCGGCGCACGGGCGCGAGCACGTCGTGCGATGGCGTCGCTGCCCGCAGCGCGTCGACGAAGTCCGCGAGCAGCGCCTCGTCCGCCTCATCGAGATCGTCGTGGTGGCCGTTCATTCGATGGTCCCTCGCGCGCGCAGACGACGGAGCGTCGCGGCGATCTCCTTCTTCGCGGCGTAGAGCCGCGAGTAGGCCGTCTGGAGCGGGCAGCCGACGATGTCGGCGACGTCGCTCATGGCGAGCTGCTCCACCTCGTGCAGCACGAACACCACGCGCTTGTCCTCGTCGAGCTCCTCGAGGATGGCGAGCGCGCGCGCCAGCCTCCGCGTGTTCTCGAGCTCGTCGTGGGGGCTCGTCGGGTGGCTCGCGGCGGCGATCCGCTGCTCGTCCTTCACCTCGCGCTGCGATCGCCGCGCGGCGTCGCGACGCGCCGAGAGCGCCTTGCGAACGCAGATCGCGTAGAGCCACGCGCGGACGCGCCCTGGATCCGAGAGCTCGGCGAGCCGGTCGTGCACCACGAGGAAGACCTCTTGAACGACGTCTCCCAGCTCGTGCTCCCGCACGCCGAGGCAGCGCAGCGTGCGCCCGACATAGCTGGCGTGTGCGTCGAACACGTGCGCCAGACGGAGCGCCGGGACCGCGACCTCCGAGGTCGTCGGACGCGCCACGAACGCTGGGGATCGTCCTCGCACGAACCTCCGTTCCCCGAGCGTGCCGGATCTTCTGAACGAAAGAGCAGACCAGCTCGGTGCGCTGTCCGACGCGCGAAGAAGCAGATCGTTCCGTCTGTCCGCCGGGCCGCCCTCCGTGCGAGCATCGCAGCCCGCATGTTCGTGAAAACTCAGTGGTACTCGGATCGCATGAAGAAGAACTCCACCCTCGTGCGGTGGGGCCACTTCGGACAGCCCGTGCTCGTCTTCCCGACCGCCGGCGGTGACGCCGAAGAGATCGAGCGGTGGAAGGTGATCCACGTGCTCAAGCCGCTGATCGACGCCGGTCGCATCAAGGTCTACTCGTGCGACTCGGTGGGCGGTCAGGTGTGGTTCGGCAAGGAAGGCACGCCGCAGTACCGCATGTGGATGCAGCACCAGTTCCACCAGTACGTGAAGCACGAGGTCGTGCCCGCGATCCGAAGAGACTGCGAAGACGAGTCCGTGAAGGTGTGGACGACGGGCGCCTCCATCGGCGCGTGGCACGCCGTCGCCGTCACGTGCCGCTTCCCCGACCTCTTCTCCCGCGCGATCGGCATGAGCGGCACCTACAACCTCATGCGCTTCATCGAGACGGACCGCTACACGGAGGAGTACTTCGTGAGCTCGCCGCTGCAGTTCGTGCCGACGCTCTCGGGCCCGCACCTCGATGCCGTGAGGAAGACCTTCATCCTGCTCGCCTCGGGCGACGGTCGCGCCGAGAACATGGGCGAGACGTGGGCGATGGCGAACGTGCTCGGCCGCGCGGGCATCCCGAACCGCGTCGATCCGTGGGGCCCGGACTGGCACCACGACTGGCCGACCTGGCGACACATGCTCCCGAAGTACCTCGGTGAGTGGACGGAGACGGCCTGATGGAAGACACGCGCGATCACAAGAAGGTCGAAGGCATGCTCGCGGGCGAGGAGCGGCGTCGCTTCACGCGCGCGATCCTCACGGACCTCCGGGCGCTCGAGCGCATGCTCGACGAAGGCGTCTTCGACGAAGGGCCGCCGCGCATCGGCGCCGAGCAGGAGATGTTCCTGATCGACAAGGCCACGTTCGAGCCCACCAAGGGCTCGCTGAAGATGCTCGAGGCGCTGCAAGACACGCACTTCACGACCGAGCTCGGGTTGTTCCAGCTCGAGCTCAACGCAGACCCGCAGTACTTCCACGGCAAGGGTCTCTCGACGCTCGAAGCGCAGATGCAGGGCCTCTTCGAGCGCTGTCACGAGCTCGGTGATCCGCTCGGCATCGTGCCCGTGCTCGTCGGCATCCTGCCCACGATCCGCAAGTCGGATCTCGGCCTCGACAACATGGTGCCCTCGCCTCGCTACCTCGCGCTCAACCACGCGACGACCGCGATGCGCGGCGAGCACTACGACTTCTCGATCAAGGGCATCGACGAGCTCCAGGTCAAGCACGACTCCGTGATGGTCGAGGCGTGCAACTCGAGCTTCCAAGCTCACTTGCAGGTCGCGCCGAGCGACTTCGCGCGCATGTACAACCTCTCGCAGGCGCTCGTGGGCCCCGTGCTCGCGACCGCGTGCAACTCGCCGCTGCTCTTCGGCAAGCGCCTCTGGGCCGAGACGCGCATCGCGCTCTTCGAGCAGGCCGTCGACACCCGCAAGACGGGCACGCACCTCCGCGACGCGAGCGCGCGCGTGTCGTTCGGCAGCCGCTGGTGCCAGAGCGGCATCCTCGAGATCTACAAAGAAGACGTCGCCCGCTTCCGCTCGCTCGTCGGCACCGATCTCGACGAGGACGCGATCGAGGTGCTCGACCGCGGCGAGATCCCGCAGCTCAAGGCGCTGCGCCTCCACAACGGCACCGTCTATCGCTGGAACCGCGCGTGTTACGGCTACCACGCGGAGAAGCCGCACCTCCGCATCGAGATGCGCGTGATGCCCTCGGGCCCGACGATCGCGGACGAGATCGCGAACACCGCGCTCTGGCTCGGCCTCATGAGCGAGCTCGGCGCCACGGTCGAAGACGTGCGCCACCACATGGAATTCGAGCAGGCGCGCAACAACCTGTACGCGGCCGCGCGCGACGGCATCGGCGGTCACATCCAGTGGCTCGATGGCGTCGAGAAGCCTGCGCAGAAGCTGCTGCTCGACGATCTCCTGCCGAAGGCCGAAGCGGGCCTCCGGCGCGCGAAGGTGGATGACGACGACATCGCTCGTTACCTCTCCGTCGTCGACAAGCGCGTGCGCACGATGCGCACGGGCTCGCGTTGGATGCTCAAGTCGCTCGCCGGCATGAAGGAGCGCGGCTCCTCGGGTGAGAAGCTCACCGCGCTCGTCGCCGCCACGGTGAAGCGACAGAAGACGGGCCGCCCCGTCGCGGAGTGGGAGCGCGCGCGCCTCGACGAGGTGCCGAGCGCACGCTCGAGCTACCTCAAGGTCGGTCAGTACATGACCACCGACATCTTCACCGTGCAGCCAGACGACGCCGTGCAGCTCGTCGCCGATCTCATGGGCTGGGAGCGCGTGCGGCACGTGCCCGTGGAAGATCGCGACGGTCGTCTCGTCGGGCTCGTGAGCTACCGATCGATCCTGCGCTTCCTCAACGGACTCCAGACCGGCGGCAAGCGCGTCGAAGGCAAGGACGCGTCGCTCACGCCGGTGTCGGACGTCATGCGTCGCGACGTGCTCACGGTCACGCCCGACACCGAGACGCTCGACGCGATCCGCCTCATGCGCCGCTACCGCATCGGCTGCTTGCCCGTCGTGCAGGACGGTCACCTCGTCGCGATCCTCACGGAAGAGGACTTCATGGGCATCGCGAGCGAGCTGCTCGAGCAGTCGCTCACCCACAAGGCGAGCCAGCCTCCTCCACCCAACGACGAGTGACCGCGAGCGCGCCCAGCCCGCGGGGGATCGAGATCGCGCAGCGCGAGATCGGTCGCGTCCGCGGCGCGTCTCCCGGTCCGACCTTGATCGTGGTGGGCAGCCTCCACGGCAACGAGGCCGGCGGCGTGCGCGCATGCGAGCGCGTCTTCGCGAGCCTCCGCGAGCAGCCGCTGCCGATCGCGGGCGAGCTCGTGATGCTCGCGGGCAACGTCGCGGCGCTGCGCGAAGGGCGCCGCTACCGCGTGAAGGATCTCAACCGCGTGTGGCGCGAGGAGGCCGTGGCCGCGCTCCGTGCGCAGGATCCGTCGCGTGACGACGCCGAAGATCGCGAGCAGCGCGAGCTCCTCTCCGCGATCGACGCCGCGCTCGATCGCAAGCGCGGCCCTGCGTTCCTCGTCGATCTCCACACGACGAGCGCGGCGGGGCACCCGTTCGTGCTCTTCGGCGACACGATCCCGCAGCGCGACTTCGCGATCGCGCTGCCGCTGCCGATCTTGTTGGGCCTCGAAGAACAGGTCGACGGCGTGCTCTCCGAGCACATGACGCGCCGCGGTCTCGTCACGCTCGCCGTCGAGGGCGGACAGCACGACGATCCGGAGTCGATCGATCACCTCGCGGCGGTCGTGTGGATCGCGCTCTCGAGCGCAGGCCTCGTCTCTCGCGCCGACAACCCTCGCCTCGAGCCTTCGCTCGCGCGCCTCGAGCACGCGCGTGGCTCGATCCCTCGCGTGCTCGAGGTGCTCTCGCGTCACGTGATCGGTAGAGGCGACTCGTTCCGCATGGAGCCCGGCTTCGCGAACCTCGCGCCGGTGCCGAAGGGCCGCGCGCTCGCGACACACACACGCAGCAGCGTGACGGAGACCGTGCGCGCGCCCCACGACGGCTGGGTGATGCTGCCGCTCTACCAAGGCCAAGGCGACGACGGCTTCTTCTGGGGCCGCGCGGTCTCGGAGCGTCGTCTCCGCGCGTCGCGCCTCGCCCGACGTCTTCGCCTCGACCGAGTGTTCCGACTGCTGCCGGGCGTCTCGCGCGTGGACGGCGATCGCGATCGGCTGCGCGTCGACACGCGCATCGCGCGCCTCTACCCGCTCGAGGTCTTTCACATGCTCGGCTTCCGAAAGATCCGCGAGGAGGGACCGGTGATGATCGTCGAGCGGCGCGGGCAGACGTGAGCTCCGGGCTCCGCGAACACCGCGTCGCCGTCGTGTGCGCATGCGGGATCGTGGTGGCCGTGAGCGGGTGGCCCGATCTGCTTCGCGATCTGAACGAATGGGGCGCGATCGCGCGTTGAGCGCGACGTCGGGGACGTGCCGCACGACCGTGCTAGCTTCCGCGCCCCCGCGACGCACTGCGTCGTCGTCGGATCTCCGGAGGTTTTGGTCGTGGCGCGCTTCATCGACGAGCTCAAGAGGACTCACTACTGCGGCCTTCTCCGCGAGGGCGACATCGACCGCGAGGTCGTGCTCTTCGGCTGGGTGCACGCGCGCCGTGATCACGGCGGCTGCATCTTCATCGACCTCCGCGATCGCGAAGGCCTCGCGCAGGTGATGTTCGATCCGAAGATCGCGGCCGAGGCGTTCGCGGTGAGCGATCAGGCGCGCGGCGAGTGGGTGCTCGGCGTGCGCGGCAAGGTCCGCGATCGCGGCGCGATGCGGAACCCGAAGATGCCCACGGGCGCCGTGGAGATCGTCGCGCTCGAGGCGGTGGTCTTCAACAAGGCCGAGACGCCCGTCTTCCCGATCGAAGACGACATCGACACGAACGAGGAGAAGCGCCTCGAGCACCGCTACCTCGACCTTCGTCGTCCGCGCCTGCAGCACAACGTGATGACGCGCTCGCGCATCTACCACCACACGCGCAACCACTTCGCGGACCACGGCTTCGTCGAGGTCGAGACGCCGATCTTCGTGAAGTACACGCCCGGCGGCGCGCGCAATTTCCTCGTCCCCGCGCGCCTCAACCCCGGCATGTTCTACGCGCTCGCGGAGAGCCCCCAGCTCTTCAAGCAGCTGCTGATGGTCGCGGGCTTCGATCGCTACATCCAGATCGTGAAGTGCTTCCGCGACGAGGACCTGCGCGGCGATCGCCAGCCCGAGTTCACGCAGATCGACGTCGAGATGTCGTTCGTGAACCAGGACGACATCTTCGGGATCATCGAGAAGCTCGTGATCCGCCTGTGGAAGGAGATCCACGGCGTCGATCTCACGCAGCGCTACCCGGCGACCGTCGGCGCCGACGGCGTCACGCGTCATTTTCCCCGGATGAAGTTCGACGAGTCGATGCGCCGCTTCGGCAACGACAAGCCCGACATGCGCTTCTCGCTCGAGCACGTCGATCTCACCGAGCAGCTGATCACGCACGCGGGCGGCGGCGTCCCGATGCTCACGCCGATCGCGGAGAAGTTCGCGAGCGGCGCGTACCGTCGCGATCTGCCGGAGGAGATCTTCAAGGGCATGCGCGTTCCCGCGGAGCAGGCCGGAGGCCTCTCGCGCGCGGAGCTCGACAAGCTCGAAGGCTTCGTGAAGCAGATGGGCGCCAAGGGCCTCGCGCGCGCGAAGATCGGCCCGAGCGGTGAGTGGCTGCAGTCGCCGTTCGCGAAGACCGCGACGCCCGACTTCGTGAAGGCCGTGAACGAGGCGCTCGGCGCGAAGGAGGGTGATCTCCTGCTCTTCCAGTTCGGCCCCGAGACCGCCGTGCACACGGTGATGGCGAACCTGCGCCTGCATCTGGGCAAGAAGCTCGGCCTCATCCCCGAGGTCGGGGCGAAGTCGAAGACGCACGAGACGGGCGACTGGAATTTCTTGTGGGTGGTCGAGCCGCCGCTCTTCGAGCGTGGCGACGACGGCAAGAGCTGGGCGGCCGCGCATCACCCGTTCACGCGCCCGCACGACGCGTCGGTCGAGGACCTCGAGAAGGATCCGGGCAAGGTGCTCTGCTACCGCTACGACCTCGTGCTCAACGGCGTCGAGCTCGGCGGTGGCTCGGTGCGCCTCCACGATCCGGACGTGCAGAAGCGCGTGTTCGCGGTGCTCGGCATCGACGACGCGACGGCGCAGGAGAAGTTCGGGTTCCTCCTGAACGGCCTCAAGCACGGCGCGCCTCCGCACGGCGGCATCGCGCTGGGTCTCGATCGCCTCTGCATGCTCCTCACCGAGAGCGAGAGCCTGCGCGACGTCATCGCGTTCCCGAAGACGGGCAAGGGCTCGGACCTCATGACGGGCGCGCCGAACACGGTGCTCCCCGAGCAGCTCGCGGAGCTCAAGGTGCGCTCGACGGTCTCGACCACGCCCGTCGAGGGCTGAGCGACCGAGTCGGGTCGAAGAGACGCGGGCGTGCGATGCGCGCTCGCGTCTCGCCGCGTGTGGGCGGGAACATTTCGATCGCGCGGAGCGAATGACAGCTCGTGAGGTGAGTGCGTGAGCGCGAAGTCAGCGCCCCACCGACCTCGCGATGCCCGCGTGACGCCGCTCGATCCCGAGCGTGTGCCTCGCGCGCGTCGACCCTCGGATCATCAGGAGCGCGCGTCATGGACACGAAGAAGAAGCTCACGCTCGAGGCCTCGGACATCGTCACGCAGAACGAGACCATGACCCGTCGATCGGCGATCACGCTGCTCGGCGCGACAGGCGGGGCGCTCGCCGCGCTCGGCATCGCGGGGGTGGCTGCGCGCGCAGAGGCGCAGGTGACCGATCAGGATCCGAGCGATCCCGCGTGCCACGGTCGCGGACCCGGCGGCGGGTTCACCGACACCGATCCGTCGGATCCTGCGGGCGCGGGGCGAGGGCGCGAGGGCGGCGCGGCGGGCATCAGCGACTGCGATCCCACCGACCCCGCAGGCGAAGGACGAGGTCCGCAGCCTCGCCGTTGATCGACAGCGCGCGCATCGCGCTAGAGTCGCGGAACGCTGCGATGACCCACGCGACCCTCACACGAACAGCGCGACCGATGACCGCGCTCCTGTTCGGAGTCGTCCTGCTCGTGACCTTCGTGGCACCCGCGGAGGCGCAGGCGCAGCGGTCCGAGATCACCAACAGCGTCACGCCGCCCTCGAGCGAGTACGTCGTGGGTGCCGGCGCAGCGGGCGGGGCCGGACGCTCACGGCTCGAGCTCGTGCGCGACGAAGACGCGCGCGGACCGACGGACGTCTCCGTCGTCTCCGAGGGCGGTGTGTTCGCGTGTCACGTCCCGTGCTCGCTCGACGTGCCGTCGGGTCGCATCGAGCTGCACGCGCAGGGGCTCGAGCAGCGCTTCGAGCTCCAGCTCCCGGTCGCGCGCTTCCGTGTGCGGGCGGGCGATCCCGTGCCTTGGCTCGAGTCGTTCGGAGGCATGGCGGCGGGCCTCGGCCTCGGCGCCGTCGGAGTCTACGTCGCGCTCACCAGCACCAAGGACACCGAGATCGCAGGCGGCGTCGCGCTCGTCGCGCTGGGTGTCGTCTTCTTCGGCCTCAGCCTCGCGCTGATCATCGCGGGCGTCTTGAACGAGCACGGCTCGGCGGAGCTCGACACGTTCGAGACGGCGCTGCGTGAAGGCGTGCTCCGCTTCTGAGACGCGCGACGTGCCGAGCGGTCGCTTCGCGTTACCCTCCGGCGCATGACCCAGACCGTCGAGATCTTCTACGACATCGCGTCCTCGTACTCCTACCTCGCGAGCACGCAGATGGACGCGCTCGCAGCGCGCACCGGCGCGGAGATCCGCTGGCGCCCGTTCCTCCTCGGCGGCGTCTTCAAGTCCACCGGCAACGACATGCCCGCGCGCGTGCCGAGCAAGGCGCGCTGGATGCTCTCCGACCTCGATCGCTGGGCGAAGAAGTACGGCATCCCGATGCGCATGCCGTCGCGCTTCCCGATCATGACTGTCACGACGCAGCGCTCGCTCGTCGCGGCGGATCGCCTGTTCGGCGGCGACGCGCAGAAGAAGCTCGCGCTCGCGCTCTTCACTGCGTACTGGGGCGATGATCGGGACGTGGCCGACAAGGCCGTGATCGCCGCGATCGCCGCGAGCGTGGGCCTGGATGGCACCGCGATCGTGAGCGGCATCGACGCACAAGAGACGAAAGACACGCTCCGCACCAACACCGAAGAGGCCGTGAGCCGCGGTGCGTTCGGTGCGCCCGCGATGTTCTTCGACGGCGAGCTCTTCTGGGGCAACGACCGACTCGACCTCCTCGAGGACGCGATCCGAGCGAAGGGCTGAGCGCGCACATGAGCTCTCGGGCCATCTTCCTCGCGGCGCTCGCGTGCGTCGCGGCGTTCGTCTTCGGCTGCCCCGGCACGCCTCCCGCGACGCCCGACGGCGGCACCGACGGCGGCGCGCCCGCGTGCGACGACGACCTCTCGTGCGGGCTCGCGGCCTGCGCCAGCGCACCGTTCTGCGTGACGTGCGACGGCACGTGCGGGCCGTGCGAACAGTGCATGCGCGGGCGCTGCGCGCCCATCGCAGACGGCGAGCGCTGCACGGGCGGCACGTGCCACGAGGGTGCGTGCTGCGATGGTTGCTGGGACGGAAGCTCGTGCCTCAGCGGCGACGATCCGCTGCTCTGCGGCGCAGCGGGCGCGGAGTGCGCGCCGTGTGATCCGTTCTCGACGTGTGGCGCGACCGGATGCGAGCTCACGCTCGAGCGCGGTGCGCTCGCGGGCGGCGACGTCACGTGCGCGCTCACCGCGTCGAGCGTCGTGTGCTCGGGATCGAACCGACTCGGGCAGCTCGCGATCGGAACGACCGACCCGGTGACGACGCCGGTGCCCGTCGTCCTCGATCTCGGGACTGTCGTCGCAGGTGACGCGGCCGACGGGCTCACGTGCTTCTTGGGAACCACGGGCCTCCTCGGCTGCGCGGGCGCCAACAACTTCGGGCAGCTCGGCCAAGGCGACACGTCCGATCGCTCACGCGCAGAGCCAGTGCTCGGCACGACGCGCTACGGCCACGTCTCGGTTGGCGCGACGCACGTCTGCGCGATCACGCGCGACGGAGGCCTGCACTGCTGGGGCAACAACTTCTACGGTCAGCTCGGGCTCGGAGACACCGGCGCGCGCCGCATGCCGACGTCGATCGGCATCGACGAGACGTGGCGCGACGTCGCCGTCGGGCTCGATCACACCTGCGCGATCCGCGGTGAGACCGGCGAGCTCCTCTGCTTCGGCAACGACACGTTCGGACAGCTCGGCGACGACGGCAACATGCCGCGCGCGATCGCGTTCCGCGTCGGCGAGGGCTACCTCCAGCTGAGCGCGGGCACCGGCAACACGTGCGCGATCCGCGAAGGCGGCGTGCTCGAGTGTTGGGGCGCGAGCACGCACGGACAGCTCGGCCTCGGCGACACCATGCTGCGCCGAACGCCCACGCGCGTCGGCGACGGCTACGTGCAGGTGAGCGCCGGCAGCGGCCACACGTGCGCAGTGCGAGTCGACGGAACCATCCACTGCTTCGGCGAGAACGACGACGGTGAGCTCGGGACCGGCACGAGCGGCACCAACGAGCCCACGCCGATCGAGGTCAGCGGCATCACCGACGCAGTTCGAGTCGAGTGCGGCAGCGATCACACGTGCGCGTCGTCGTCGGACGGCACGGCGCGCTGCTGGGGCGCGAACCGATCCGGACAGCTCGGCAGCTCGACCCCCGCCACGCGCGCCGTCGCCGAAGCGTTCCCACCGAGCTGATCGGCCGTTAGAGAGCGAGAAAGAATCGCCGAGCGCAGCGCGAGGCGCGCAAGCGGGGTTGGGGCCCCGCGCGCAGCACGCGCTTCGGCGCGTGGAGCGGGTGGGGGCCCCGCGGCGCGGGGGAGGGTCCGCATGGACCCTCAGGAAACTCAGCTCGGGATGTCGCCACCCACCGGCGGCACGACGAAGAAGACATCGCGCGTGTCGAGCACGGTCACGCCATCGCCCACCACGTCGACGAGCGCACGGAAGAGCTGAGGCGCCGCGGTGGGCATCACCGTCGTGTTCATGCGGGGGATGATGTCGAAGCACACGGGCGTGCCCGGCGTCACGTCGGGGAAGGTCTCGGCAAAGCCATCGCCGTCCACATCCGTCGTCGGGAGACCGCCCACGCACACGATCGTGGGATCGCGCGGATCCATCACGCCGCCCGCGGTGTTCGGCTCGATGCGCTCGATGAAGATCGTCGCGTCGACGCCGTCGCCGTCGTCGGCATCGCGCGCGCGCGCCGTGATGTCGAGCGGCGTCGAGCTCGCGAGCGTGGAGATCGCATCCACCACGGCCGCGTCCACGGTCGCTTCGCCCGCGTCCGCGAAGATCAGCGGCGCGCCCGTTCCGTCCACGGCGCCCGTGCCGCGGACGAGCGGCGCCCACTCCGTGGAGGTGCCCGTCGGACCGAGCACGAGCAGACGCCCGCGGATCGCTGCGAACGCCGCGAGGATGTCGGTCGCCGTCGGGAAGGTCTCGCAGCTGGTGCACATGCCGCCTGCGCACGGCACGCCGCCGAGCGTGTGCGACTCGCTGTACCGCTCGTCTCCGATCACGACGAGGATCGGCAGCGCGCCCTCGCGCACACACCCGAGGCCGACCGCGCCCGCCGGGCAGCTCGGCGCACGCATCAGCGGCCAGCGGCTCGTGTCGCCGCTCGCCCACACCCACGCGGCCTGCGCGTAGGGCTCGTGGACCGGCCGACATTCCGCGGTCAGCGAGCTCAGCGCGGCGTTCACGGCCACCGTGTCCGCGGTGCTCGTCTGCGTCTGCTCGATGCCGACGCACGTCGTGCGGTTGTAGTTGCTCTGCGGGCACACATCGAACTGACCGACACCGAGCTGAACGTCGGGGATGGCCGACGTGATCCCCGGGATGACCGTCGTCATCAGCGACGTGCGCACCGTGTCGATGTAGCCCTGCATCGAGATCGACGTGTCGATGATGAAGTGCACGTCGGCGCGCTGGATGTTCGTCGCGAACACCAGCGTGTCGCGCGTGGGCGACGGCGCGCCGTCGAACGGAACGAGGAAGAAGAAGTCGCCTCGAGCGCGCGGACTGTCCGTCGCATCGCGCGGATCGGTCGACGCGGCGACCTCGACGAGATCGCTCACGCCGTCGTCGTCCGAGTCCTCGTCGAGCGGATCGGAGCCCGCGATGATCTCGTCCGCGTCAGGCAGGCCATCGCCGTCGCTGTCGGTGTCGCGGAAGTTGGCGCGGCCATCGCCGTCGGTGTCGACCGGCAGCGTCGCAGGTACGTCGTCGCCGGCCTCGTCGCGATCCGAGATCCCGTCGCCGTCGCTGTCGTCGTCCATCGAGTCGGGCACGCCATCGGTGTCGGTGTCGACGAACCCTTCGCCCTCTTGCAGATCGGTGAGGGTGTCGCCGTCCGTGTCGGTGCCCGGGTCGGTGCGCGAGCCAGCGTCGAAGCCCACGCTGATCCCGCCATCGAGTCGCGCCGAGTCGCCGCGAGAGATCACCGGGGTCGAGTCACACGCGCCGAGCGAGAGCGAGACCACACACGCCACGAGCACCGTCAGACGCTGCACACCGGTCATCGAGACCTCCGCTCGTGATGGTACGCGAGGTCCGCCGCGACCGGCATCGCCTCACGAAGCGCGTCGCGTTACCGTTCGCGCCATGCGCACGTCCCTCCTCGGCAGCTTCGCGCTCGCCTTCATCAGCCTCGGCTGCGGCGATCCTCCTTCGAGCCCCGACGCCGCGGTGAGCCCCGACGCCGCGGACGTGCCCGACGCTGCCGTCGCGATCGACGCCTTCGATCCTCCACCGCCCGAGGTGACGATCGATGGCCTCGGCACGGTGCGCGGCATCTACGAGAACGGTGCGCGCTCGTACTACGCGATCCCGTATGCCGAGCCGCCCGTCGGTGCGCTGCGGTGGCAGTCACCCGTCGCGAGCGGCCCGTGGACGGGAACGCTCGATGGATCCGAGAAGCCCGAGGCGTGCGCGCAGTCTGCGCTCTCGTTCGGCGCGCTCGGCAGCGAGGACTGCTTGTTCCTCAACGTGCACACGCCCGCCACTGCGACGACCGACGCGCCCGTGGTCGTGTGGATCCACGGCGGCGCGTTCGTCTTCGGCGAGGGCGTACAGACCGATCGAGGCACGCGCGGCGATCTGCTCGCGGTCGAAGGCGCGGTGGTCGTCAGCATGAACTACCGCCTCGGCGCGTTCGGCTTCTTCGTCAACGACGCGCTCGACACGGCAGGCAACGCGGGCTTCGAGGATCAGATCCTCGCGCTCGAGTGGGTGCGCGATCACATCGCCGACTTCGGCGGAGATCCGGCGAACGTCACCATCGTCGGCGAGTCCGCGGGAGGGCTCTCGGTCTGCTTGCACCTCGTCGCGCCGCGCTCGCGAGATCTCTTCGCGCGCGCGATCAGCGAGAGCGGCCTCTGCGACTCCGTGCTCTCGCCGCGCGAGGAGCGCCTCGAGGTCTCGAACGATCTGGTGACGGCGCTCGGCTGCGACACGGCGCCCGACGAGGCGACGTGCCTGCGCGACGCGACGATGGACGCCGTCCGCGACTCGAGCGGCCTCGACGGTGTCTTCGGCACGCTCACCTCGCGCGTGCGCCCGTGGTGGCCCTACGCCGATGGCGTCGTCGTGCCCGAGCAATTCCGCGCCGCGGTCGAGAACGATCGGATCGCAGACGTGCCGCTCATCGTCGGATGGAACCGCAACGAAGGCACGCTCTTCATCGATCTCGCCGAGCGGAGCGGCGTCGTCGCCGACGAGGCCACGTACCACGACCTCGCGATGTCGCTCGCCGCGACCATCGGCGCGGAGCCGAGCGTCGTCGAGGCGCAGTACCCGCTCGCCGACTATCCGGATCCGGGCGCGGCGCTCGGCGCCATGCTCGGCCACGCGGCGCTCGCGTGCCCTTCGCGGCGCGCCGCGGCGCTGCTCGCCGAGAACGGTCACGACGTCCATGTCTACCGCTTCGAGTATCCAGACGCGTCGTTCCAGCTCGTCGAGCGTCCCGAGCGCGATCTCGGCGCGTTCCACTCGGCGGAGATCCAGTTCGTGTTCGGGCGACCGGCGCGCCTCACGCGCCCTCGCTTCACGGAGGAAGAGGCCGCTCTCTCGAGCGCGATGCAGGGCGCGTGGCTCCGCTTCGTTCGTACGGGAGATCCCTCCGACGCGACGCTGGCGTGGCCCGCGTACGACGCCGCGACCGACACGCACATGGTCTTCGATCGCACCGTCGCGACCGGCACGGCCGCGGATCGCGACGACTGCATGCTCTGGGATCCGGCGCGGTGAGCACGAGCGAGCTCGCCGAGCGACTGCGACGCGTGCGCGCCGCGAGATTCTCTGACGTTCAGACGTCTTGCGCCGTGCACACGCGATCGCGACCGCTGTGCTTGGCCGCGTAGAGCGCCTTGTCGGTGATCTCGAAGAGGCCCGCCGAGCTCGACGCATCCTGCGGGAACGTCGCGACGCCGAGCGACGCGGCCACGCGCAGCTTGCCGAGCTCCGTCTGGAACACGGTCTTGCCGAGCTCCTCGCGCACGCGCTCCGCGAGCAGCGTCGCGCCTTCGGTGTCGGTCTCTTCGCAGAGCACGCAGAACTCTTCGCCCCCGAAGCGCGCGACGCGATCGGTCTCGCGCTTCACGCGCATGAGGATCGCCCCGAGCTCCTTGATCACGACGTCGCCGGTCGCGTGACCGTACGTGTCGTTCACGCTCTTGAAGAAGTCGATGTCGGTGACGATGAGCGACACCTTCTTCTGGAACCGCTGCGCCGAGCGGATCTTCGACTCGAGCTCCTCGAGGAATGCGCGCTTGTTGAGGCAGCCCGTGAGCCCGTCGGTCGTCGCCAGCTCCTCGAGGCGCTTCACCGCGCGCGCGTTCGAGAGCGCGATCGCGAGCTGGTTCGCCAGCACCTGGAGCGCCGGACGCACGCTGTCACCGAAGGCCTGCGCACGCTCCGCTGCCACGACGAGCGTACCGATGGCTCCCTCACGCACGACGAGCGGCAGCACGAGCGCCGAGCGCATCGACGGCATCGGCGTCTTCGCCGTGAAGAGGACCTGCTTCGAGTCGAGCTCGCCCTTGTAGGGCAGGTAGTGCTTGTTCTTCACCACCATCGCCGCGAGCGAATGGTTGTCCTTGAACGACGTACCGCGAACGGCCTCTGCGCCGACGCCGCGCGCCGTTCGCACCGAGTGCATGCGCTTGTCGGCGTCGAAGAACGTCAGCGCCGCGAAGTCGAAGCGCGCCAAGGCCGCTGCAGCCGAGAGGCCCGCGTCGAGCACCTCGTCCTCCGTGAGCGCCGCGCCGAGCTCGCGCGATGCCTTGAAGAGCTGACCTTGTTCGCGCTTGCTCCGCTCGAGCTGCACGAACACGCGCTCGTTCTGGATGCCGCGGAGCACTTGTCCCACCGCGCTGCGGAGGATCTCTTCTTCGCGCGCGGTGAACGCCCGACCGTCGAGTCGATCCGCGCAGAGCGCGCCGCGGAGCTGGCCTTGCTCGACGACCGGAACGCCCAAGAACGAGCGCGCCTGCGACGTGCCTTCGCGGTAGTAGCAGAGCCCTCGATACCCCGACTTGAGGTTCTCGAGGTTCATCACGACGCCGCGCGTCGCCACCGCGCCCACCGCGCCCGCGCCGACCTCGAACGGACCTTCGTCGACGTCGTCCGAGTCGGTCGCCATCTCGATGATGCGCAGGCGCTTGTCCTCGCCAGCGAAGAGCAGGATGCACGTGTGCAGATCGAGCGTCTTCTTGAGGAGATCGAGCACGTGGAAGAGCGAGTCACGCACCTCGTCCACCGACGAGCGAACGATCTTTTCGCCCGAGCCCTCCGTGCTCTCGACGCTCGGCGCGCCCACCAGGCGGAACAAGCGCACGTCGGCCTCGACGCGTGCACGCTCCTCGTCGCGCTCCTTGCGTGAGCGCTCCCGCACCCGCGCGATCTCCACGCGGGTGAACACGAGGTTCAGCACGCCGAAGAACGCGATGAACACGCCGTGGATCGCGAGGCGCTCCACCGACACCGACCGCTCCGTCAGGAACCAGACGAGCGCCTCGTAGGCGATCGCGCCGAGCACGAGGATCGCGCCGACTGGAGCAGCTGCGAACGCGGCGATGAACGCGACGAGCACGTAGACCATCGCGTAGACGGGACCCTCGAGCCCGCCCGTGGACTGCACGATCGCGTGAACGCCCGCGATGAGCAGCACCCCGAGCTCGAGCTCCAGAGCGAGACGCTCTCGGTGCGTCACCCCGCTCACCGCGGCGTCGTCGCGACGAAGGCGCTGCGAGCCTCGCCACGCGAGCCACCCTGCCCACGCGAGACCGACGACCGCATGCTCGAGCCCGATCGACCCGAGGCTCGGCGACGTCGCGCGGAACACACCGAGCAGCGGGACGAGGGCGAACACGAACGCGACGAGCAGCCCGAACCAAGCTCGGACCGTCTTGCGCATCGTGAGCGCGGCGTGAACCAGCGACGCCATGGAGTCCCCCGAGCTACCGGTTTTCGCTTCGAATCGTCAACAAATCGGCGGTGATCGCGGAGACGACGAAAACCCGCGCTCGTGTAGAGTGCGCGCGTGCTCCGACGGCTCGCGATCGCGCTGACCCTCACCGCCACGCTGCTCGCTGCAGGCGCGGCGAACGCGCAGACCTCCCAAGGCGGCTCGGTCCCGATGAGCCCGATCGCGCCGGGCGAGACGCGTGACGCGCAGTCGCGCTTCGGCGCGCTGCGCGCGTCTCCGAGCGGCGATCTCGCGGTCCTCGACGAGCGTCTCTCGCTTCGCTGCGAGCACGCCGAAGGCGCGATGGTCGAGTGCGACCTCGAGGCGCGCTGGAGCGTTCGATCTCCGCGCGACCAAGAGGCGCGCCTCTACGCCTCGGTCGTCGGCGTGGAGCACGCCCTCCTCCGCTGCGGCGAGGACACCACGGACGCGCCATCGCTCGCACCGCTCACCACGACGTTCACGGCCGACACCACGCGCGAGGTCGTGCTCACGGGACGACTTCGTCTCCGCCCGGACAACGGGACGACCGACGCGATCGACGCGCGCCACATGATCCTCGCCACGCCTCGCATCGGCCCCCACGCGACGGTCCTCTTCACGCGCGCCGTGCCGCGCACGTTCGCCTCGAGCCCGACCGAGCTCACCGTGACGACGACGTTCGCGTCGAGCGACACGCAGTACACGGCGCGCGCGCTCGACACGCCGATCACCGCCGAGTCGATCACGCTCGACGCGACGGCGCTCGGCGAGCGCGCGAACATCCCGGTTCGTTTCGATCGGCAGGGCGGCTTCCCGCTCCGACACGGCGGTCCGTTCATCGGTCTCGGTGGCACCTTCGACCGCGGCTTTCGCGGCCGCATCGGCTACGAGCTCGGCATCGACGAGCTCGTGATCGTCTCGGCCACGCTCGACTCGGACTTCAGCGACTCGATCACCGTCGGCGGCGTCGTCGAGGTCGCGACACCGAGCTTCGTGGTGCCTCCGTCGCTCTCGGCAGGCGTCGGCTTCGTGCAGCGCTGGCGCGTGAACGCAGGCTCTCTCTTGCCTGCCACGTCATCAGGCTTTCGCCTCGAGGTCGGCGCGGTGTTCGCGGTCGTCGGGATCGTCGCGTCGTTCGACTACTTCCCCGACGACGCAGCGTTCACGTCGTCGCTGCTCGGCCGTCTCTCGCTCTGAGTCGGGCGAGGCGCGCCCCACAGCGACAGCATGGCGGGCAAGAGAACGGTCTGCGAGACCGTCGCGCCTGCGATCGCCACGAGCGACAGCTCGCCGAAGAGACGCACGGGCTCGAAGCGTGAGGTGAGCAACACCGCGTACCCGACGCACAGCGTGAGCGAGCTGAGCCACACCGCGCGCCCACTGCCGCGGACGGTCCGTCGCAAGAGCTCGGCGCGATCGAGATCGCGGTCGCGATCGAGCTCTTCGCGGTATCGCGAGACGACGTGGGTCGTCCCATCCACGGCGAGCCCGACGGTCACCGTGAACACGATCACCGTCGCGGCATGAAGCGCGATCCCGCGGGCCACCATGTACGCGAGCGTGACGAGCAGCGGCAGCGCGTTCGGCGGGATCGCGATGAGACCGAGCCTCAAGCTGCGAAAGAGGAGCGCCATGACGATGAAGATCGTGACGACGGCGACGGCGAGACCGCCGAGCGCCCTCACGATGCGCTCGAGCCCACGCGACGCAGCGTAAGCCTCGCCACCGACGCGAACGTTCACGTCGATCCCGCCTTCCAAGGCCTCACGCTCCGCCATCTCGCGGAGCTCGGCCACCAGCGCGAGCGTGCGGGTCGCGCCGCTGTCGCGCACACGCAGCTCGATCCTCGCTGCAGAACCATCCGCGGTCAGGTACGTGCGAACCGCAGTGGGATCGGCGCTCGTGAGGAGCCCGACGAGCGCCCGTACCTCTTCGTCGCTCCGGAACGCGGCCGCGCGCGCACCATCGTCGCCCGCGAGCCGCGCGAGCGCCTCGTGGACCAGCTCGCTCACGGTGCTCGCGCGCAAGACGTTCTCATCGCTCCGCGCGCGTGCAGCGATCGCGTCGAGCAACGCCATGCCGCGCACCGAGTCGAAGTCTCCGGGCGCCCCGAACAGCGCGAGCTCGAGCGAACGAAAGCCATCGAGCTCCGCTTCGAGCGTCGCGGACGTCCGCGCGATGTCGGAGCCTCGCGCGAACTGATCGAGGAGCCGCGACTCCACGGTGACCTCGCTCGCCATGACGCTCGCGGCAACGCCGATCGCGCTCGCCACGACGATCGTCCGAAGCGGCCGTCGGCTGGTCCCGTCCGCGATCGCGACGAGAACGCGCTCGACGAACGGCTCACTCCCGCCGCCGCGTGGCGCCGCCGCGCTCCCCATCATCGGCAGCGCGGCCGGAACGAAGATCACCGTGACGACGTAGCTGATCATCGTGGCGATCGCGGCGATCCCGCCGAACGTTCGCAGCGCGGGCGACTCGGTCACGAGCAGCGCGGCGAAGCCAATCGCCGTCGTGAACGTCGTCACGAAGCACGGCAGCCACATCGAGTGCAGCACCTCGACCGCGGCGTCCGTCGGATCCTTGCCTGCCTCGAGCTCGTCGCGGTGCCGCAGCACCATGTGCATCGCCTCCGCGAGCCCGATCGTGAGCAAGAGCGGCGGCAGCATGTTCGTCAGGAGGTTCAACGACGTCCCCGTCCACGCCATGAGCCCCATCGTCAGCGCGAGCGCGATGCCCACCGCGCCGAGCGGCAAGAGCACGCCCGCGGCGGTGCGCATTCCGGCGAGCAACACCAGGATCGTTCCGATCACCGCCAGCGCGACGAGCTGGGTCTGATCTGCACGCAGGGCGCTGGCCATCTCGGCGCGCATGGCGGGGAGGCCCGTCACGTCGATCGACACGCCTTCGACACGGAAGTCCGCGCAGGCCTCGCGCGCCTCACCCAGGGCCTGAGCGGTGAGCTCTGCGCTGGCGTCGTCGCCGAGAAACGCCGCGATCACAGCCACATCGCCGTCTTCAGACACGAGCCGACCGCGCACGAGCGGCAACGTCTCGAGGAGCCGTCGCGCCGTCTCGGCCTCTTCGGTCGACAACGGATGCTCGCCGCCGACCGACGCGAGGGTCACCGGACCGGCGAGAGAGAGCAGCCCCGACGGGAATCGCTCTGGCTCCGCGCGCACGATCGCGCGGACGTGGCGATCGATCTCTTCGTCCGGCTCGACGAGCTCGTCGAGGGTGGCCGCCTCGCTCGCGAGATCGAGGGGCAAGCGTGACGTCGTGAGGCTCTCGACGCGCGAAACCCCTTGGATCGCCTGGAGCCGCCGAGCGAGCGCGTGCATCTCGGTCAGCCCTCGGTCCGACAACAAGTTCCCGCCGGGTCGCGCGTCGAGCACGACGACGATCGGCGGCGGCGGAATCGCGAACGCTTCCGAGAGCGCTGCGCGGTCGACGGCCACGTCGGCGTCGACGACGACGAGCTCTTCCGGATCGAATTGGACCTCGAGGTCCTGTCCCGCCCAGAGCGACACCAGCGCGGCGATCCCAAGCGCCGCGAGCACCATTCGGCGATGGCGAACGAGGAAGACGCCGAGAGCCCGGGTCACGGCCACACCTCTTCCCAGCCGTCGTCGTCGACCTCGCCATCGCCTTCGGTGTCTTCGTCGACCTCGCCCTCCGACTCTGGGTCGAACACTTCCTGTTCCTGCCCGTAGCTGAGGGCGGGGAAGCCAGAAAATCCCTCGATCGGCAGCTGCGCCGAGCCCCCGCGGAGGACCTCGGGGCCAACGCGCTCGCCGCCTCGCGAGAAGACGAAGATCTCCAGGTCTTCACGGGCCTGCGCGGCAGACTCGGCGTCGATGCGCCCGCGGTGCTCGAGGATGCCGATGAACCCAGCGAGCCGGCGGCGGAACGAGGGCGGCAGCTGGTTCGAATCGTAGTGCTCGTGGAAGCCGGGCGGATTCGGGAGGATCATCGCGAGGTACGCCGCCTGCGCGACCGACAGCTCGCCGGGAGACCTCCCGAAGTAGTGGCCCGCGGCGCTCCGGATCCCGTACACCGACGGTCCGTACTCGATCACGTTCAGATAGAGCTCGAGGATCTGCGCCTTCGTGAGGGCGTTCTCGATCCACCACGTGAGGAGAACCTCCTGAACCTTGCGCGCGAGCGTCTTCTCGCGTCGCAAGAACACGTTCTTCACGAGCTGCATCGTGATCGTGGACGCACCGAGCACGTAGCGGCGCTCCCGCAGGTTGCGCACGAGCGCATCGCGGATCGCCCACGGCGCAAACCCGGAGTGCGTGAAGAAGCTGGCGTCTTCGTGGGCGAGCACGGCGTGAACGAGAAACGGGGAGATCTCCGTGATCGGCGTCCACGCCGAGGTTCCGGGACCCGTCTCCATCCGAAACACCCGATCGTCCGGCTCGAGCACCTCGTGCTCGAAGGGCCCTGCGAAGCGCATGACGTCCGCGAGCGCCGGGACCGCCGTGAATCGGCAGCGATCGTCGACCGAGAAGCGCAACGTCGTGTCTTCCAGGCGCTCGGAATCGACGCCGAGGCTCAGGCTCGCCGCGATTCGCCCCTCGAGGTGCATCTGCGTCAGATCCTGCAGAAATCCCGCAGGAATTGCGTGCACCGCCACGTCGCACGGCGTCGATGGCAGCTCCGCACGGACGTCGAACGAGAACTGGTCGTCGTGCAGCGAGGCGCGGCCCGAGAGCGACGCACGCGCCCCGGCCATGAGCAGGGTGCCGCGCTCCACCTCGACCACGTGGTCATTCCGTCGCCAGCGTCCCTGACCTTCGACGTCGAAGGCGATGCCGAGCACGGGAGCGCTCGCGATTCTCCCGCTCTCGAGCGCCAGGCCTTCGACCCCGAGGCGACCGTCGAACTCCACGACGCCCCCGTCGTCCGTGCTGATCCGGGCGTCGGCGCTGATGAGCGCGCGTGCCGGATCATGCAGGGGAAGCCGCGGCAGAAATGGCACGAACACGCTGAGCGGAACGTCCTCCAGCGTGATCGGCCCGTCGATTCGAGCCGCCTCCGCATCCAGACGGAGGTCCCATGAGACTTCGCCCGTCCCGCGAGGATGCCCCCGCCCCGTGGCCCGAAATGCTGCGCCCTGGACCCGGGCGATCTCGACCTCGAGCTCGGAGAGCGCCTCACCGTCCTCGTCACGGATGGTCCCATCGCGCACAACGATCGATCCGCCCTCCTGCAACCACTCCCAAGGGCGACGCCCCTCACTGGCAGCCGTGTCGACGGCCGTGGTTGCGTTCGTGGAAGTGTGGGTCCCGCTCCAACCGCGAGCGACATCGATCAGGGGCCGGCCGCCGTGCGCCGCCACCTCGAGCGACTGCACTTCCAGGACCTCGACCACCCGCGCGTGCGCGTGAGCGACGAGCCGGACCTCACTCGCCGCGATGACCGGATGGAGATCAGGCGAGGTGGTGAGATCCGTCGCAGTGACAGTCCAGCTGTCGCCCGACAGCTGCGCCGATATCGTCGCCTCAGCAAACGACCCGCTCTCGTTCATGAGCACCAGGCCGAATCCGGCGACGGAGATCGGCAGCGATCGCTCACCGCTCGGCGCTGTCGGTCCGGCGATGCCAGCAGCCCGCGGCAGGATGGGCCTGCTCCGCAGCTCCGCCCGGCCCCCGTCCACATGAATGGACGTCGGCGCGAGCGCGAGCCAGTCCACACCAGCATCCACGCGCGCCATGCGAAGCGTTCCGAAGCTGCACTCGAGCTCCACGTCCACGACCGTCACGCTGGAGAGGCCAGGGCGGACGCTCCCCACGACCGTCTCGCAGCCCGACCGGGCTGCGATGAGAGACGTCGCCTTCGCGCGAAGCATCACGGGCGCGGCCGCTGCGAGAAGCAGGGCCAACACAAGCATGACTGCGATGGCGATCCAGCGTCCCCGAGTCATGAAGACTCACAACGGCCAAAAGGAAAGCCCCGCTTCCCTTTTGGGGAAGCGGGGCGGATATAGACCCGGCGGCGTCCTACTCTCCCACTCACTCACGCGAGCAGTACCATCGGCTCTGGAGGGCTTGACTTCCGAGTTCGGGATGGGATCGGGTATGGCCCCTCCGACGTTGCCACCGGAAGAAACGGAAGTGTGTCACTCGACCAATGGGGTCGAGAGCGGCGACACCTGCGCGCGTTGCGCGGGTCGCTCTTACTCCCAACCTTGAGCTCGAACCGGTCGCGCACTCGACCTCGTAGGGTGGGCGCGATCATCGACGTTTGCCTTAGAGAAAGGTCAAGCCTCACGGACGATTAGTACGGGTCAGCTCCGCGCGTTGCCGCGCTTCCACCTCCCGCCTATTACCTCGTGGTCTACGAGGGTCCTTCAGGGGCCTTGAGGCCCGGGATACCTGGTCTTGAGGCCGGCTTCCCGCTTAGATGCTTTCAGCGGTTATCCGTTCCGCACGCAGCTACCCGGCTATGCCACTGGCGTGACAACCGGAACACTGGAGGTGCGTCCGTTCAGGTCCTCTCGTACTATGAACAGCTCCTCTCAAGTATCCTACGCCCACGGCAGATAGGGACCGAACTGTCTCACGACGTTCTAAACCCAGCTCGCGTACCGCTTTAATTGGCGAACAGCCAAACCCTTGGGACCTGCTCCAGCCCCAGGATGCGATGAGCCGACATCGAGGTGCCAAACCGCGCCGCCGATATGAACTCTCAGGCGCGATCAG
>CAZCVE010000042.1:0-81462 GCA_964502175.1 uncultured Sandaracinaceae bacterium | reverse complement strand
CCCGGAGGCGGGCCACCCGCCGGAGCGCCGAAGCCTCCGCCCGGGGGAGGACCGCCAGCGGGCGCGCCGAAGCCACCACCCGGAGGCGGGCCACCCGCAGGAGCGCCGAAGCCACCGCCGGGGGGAGCGCCCGCGGGAGCACCGAAGCCGCCACCCGGAGGCGGGCCACCCGCCGGAGCGCCGAAGCCTCCGCCCGGGGGAGGACCGCTCGGAGGCGCGCCGAAGCCGCCGCCCGGAGGTGCGCCGCCCGGAGGTGCGCCGAAGCCGCCCGGCGCGGGTTGACCGCCGAATCCAGGCGCCGCGCTCGGCGGACCGCCGAAGCCAGGCGATGCGTCCGGCGGTGCGCCGCCGAACCCACCCGGCGGCGGACCCGCGGGAGGTCCACCGAATCCACCACCTGGAGGCGGCGTGTTGCCCATACCCGGAGGCGCCATCGGCGGCGGACCCCCGAACCCTTGCGGCGCCGCGGGCGGACCACCGAATCCGCCAGCCTCACCAGGCGGCGGCGTCATCGGCCCGAGCATCGTGGCCTGGAACGCCATGTTCTTCGGCGGCTCGGCGGGCGCGGCCGGCGCGCCCATCGGCGGACCGGCCATCGGCGGCCCACCTGGCGGCGGCCCGCCCGGTCCAGGCGGTGCACCGGGCTTCGGCGCGACCGCCGGTCCCGACATCATCATGGTGCCCTTGAACTTCGAGGCAGCTGCCTTGGGCTTGAGCGCGGTCGCGCACGCGACGCACTGGGTGGCGGTGTCGGTGTTGGGCTTTCCGCAGTTCGGACAGAAGACGGTCACGTGTGTGCCTCCAGCCAGGGCTGTTCCGCGCGTGCTCCCCTCGAAGGGCGCCCCGACGGGGGAGTGGCCTCGCGTGATCGCAATGGTCACGCGCTGCCACCACGGACGACCTGGCGACGCGCGGATGCTAGTCGTGTCGATCGCCGATTTCAATCCGAAGTCTTCGTCTTCTTCACGACCGCTCCCGTGTGCGTCTCGCCCGTGCGGAGCGGCCCGCGCGCGACGCCTGGCGTGTCTTGACACTCTCGCACGCGCGGCCTAGCGTCCGGCCGCTTTCGCGCCCGCCGAGCATCGCTCGCGGTCGTGATCGCGACGCGCCGGGCGCTCCATTTCGCGCGCGCGGCGACGTCCCTCGGTGCATCCGAGCGCGCCTCCTTCGGCGCCTCCGACGGTGTGGAGAACGACCGCCCCATGACGACCCCGGCTCAGTCCCACGCGCCCCTCACTCTCACGCCGGACCAAGAGCGACGCATCGACGAGATCCTCGGCCGCTATCCGACGCGCCGCGCGGCCTGCATCCCGACGCTGCACGTCTGCCAAGAGGCCGTCGGCTGGGTGTCGCCCGACGTGATCGCGTACGTCGCGCAGCGGCTCGGCATGGCGACCAGCGAGGTCCAGGGCGTCGTGACGTTCTACACGATGTACCACCAGGCTCCCGTCGGGAAGCACGTGCTCTGGGTGTGTCGAACGCTCTCGTGCGACCTGCGCGGCGGCAAGACGATCCAGGAGCACGCGGAGAAGCGCCTCGGCTGCCACGCGGGCGAGACGACGAAAGACGGCACCTGGACGCTCAAGAAGGCCGAGTGCCTCGCGGCGTGTGGCTACGCGCCCATGGTGCAGATCGACGATCGCTTCTACGAGAACCTCACCCCCGAGAAGCTCGACGCGCTGATGGATCGCGTCGAGAAGGGTGAGATGCCCACGCAGGAAGAGACCGCCTGGGTGCCGAACACTGCGTCGAGCTGATCGCCCGCGCTCCTTCACTCGCTCGCTCGCTGCCTCTCCCGACATCGCGGACCGAACAGGCCAACGCATGCCCGACTACAAGAACATCCTCTCGAACCGCTACCCGCTCGCGCAGAGCTGGACGCTCGCCGTCGCGGAGCGTGCCGGCGCGTACGGCCCCGCCAAGAAGGCGCTCGGGACGATGACGCAGCAGCAGATCAAGGACGAAGTGAAGGCTGCGAACATCCGCGGACGCGGTGGCGCTGGCTTTCCCGCGGGCATGAAGTGGGGCTTCCTCAACCCCAAGCCCGGACAAGACGTCTACCTCGTGATCAACGCGGACGAAGGTGAGCCCGGCACCTTCAAGGACCGCACGATCATGGAGAAGGATCCGCACCGCCTCGTCGAGGGATGCATCATCGCGATGTACGCGATCGGCGCGCACAAGACGTTCATCTACGTGCGCTGCGAGCTCGTCCTCTCCATCCAGCGCCTCGAGGCCGCGGTGAAGGAAGCGCACGCCAAGGGCTACCTGGGCGCGCGTCCGTTCGGCAAGGATCATCCGATGGAGATCGTCGTCCACCCGGGCGCCGGTGCGTACATCTGCGGCGAGGAGACGTCGCTCCTCAACTCGCTCGAGGGCCAGCGCGGTGAGCCGCGCCTCAAGCCGCCGTTCCCCGCCGTGAAGGGCGCGTTCGGCATGCCCACGATCGTCAACAACGTCGAGACGATCGCCGCGGTGCCCGATGTGGTGGCGATGGGCGGCGAGGCGTGGTCGAACCTCTCGCTCCTCCCGCCCGAGATGAAAGACGGCGGCACGCGCCTCTACGGCATCAGCGGCCACGTGGTCCGTCCCGGCGTCTTCGAGGCGCCCGTCGGCATCACGTTGCGCGAGCTCATCTTCGACTTCGGCGGCGGCATGCTGCACGCGGATCGTCCGCTCAAGGGCGTCATCCCCGGTGGCTCGAGCACGCCCGTGCTCCGCCCCGAGGACAAGGTGCACGCGCCCGATCCGAAGAGCCCGATGAACAAGTGGCACGGCAAGAGCCATCTGGATGTGCCGATGGCCGTCGACACCATGCGCAACCTCGGCACGATGCTCGGCACGTGCTGCGCGATCGTCATGGACTCCTCGGTCAACATGGTCGAGGCCTCGCGCAACCTGATGAAGTTCTATCACCACGAGTCGTGCGGCCAGTGCACGCCGTGTCGTGAAGGAACGGGCTGGCTCGAGGACACGCTGAGCAAGCTCGCGTCGGGACGCGGCAAGGCGAGCGACGTCGACCTCCTCGTCGACATCTCGAACAACATGATGGGCAACACGATCTGCGCGCTCGCCGACGGAACCGCGATGCCGATGCTCGCGTTCGTCCGCAAGTACCGGAAGGAATTCCTCGAGGCCGCGGAGAAGGGCCTCTCGCCCTCGCAGACCCGCCTCGACGAGGCCGTGCGTGCGGCCCTCGTGAGCAACGCCCGCTCTGCGCACGTGTCGCATGCGATGGGAGGTGCCGCGTGATGAGCCTCGGCGGTCAGATGCTCTTCGCGGTCGCGGGCCTCATCGCGATCATGTCTGCGGTGCTGACGGTCACGCAGCGCAGCCCGCTGCGCGCGGCCGTCGCGCTGCTCGTGCACGTCGTGTCGCTCGCGGGCCTCTACCTCACGCTCCACGCGCACCTGCTCGCTGCGATCCAGCTGCTCGTCTACGCCGGCGCGGTCGTCGTGCTCTTCGTGTTCGTCATCATGCTGATCGGTCCGGGCGCGCTCGACGTGAAGCCCGACCAGCGCGGCCTGATGGTGAAGCTGCTCGGTGGCGCGACGATCGTCATGGTCGCTGGCGCGATCGCGGCGCAGGTCGGCCACGCGGTCGGTGTGTTCCCGAGCCTGCCGGGCTGCCCGGACGGCACCTCCGCGGGTGAGTGTGGTCAGTTCGGCGGCGTCGATGCGCTCGCCAACGCGATCTACGTCGGCGCCGCGATCCCCTTCGAGCTCGTCTCGGTGCTGCTGCTCGTCGCCATCGTCGGCGCCATCGCTGTCGCCCGTGGCCACACCGATTCCGAGAAGAAGGCGAAGGATCCCGCGGAGCTCGATCCCCGGCCGCGCTCGGCCGATCCCAACTCGCCTGATCCGTCGGGCATCACCCCCGCTGAGTGAACGGAGCACACGATGGTCACCGGACTCGGCACTTACCTGACGCTCTCCGCCGTCCTCTTCGGGATCGGCGCCGCGGGCTTTCTCGCCCGACGCAACCTGCTGCTCCAGCTGATGAGCATCGAGATCATGTTGAACTCGGTGAACCTCGCGCTGGTCGCCATCAACCGCGCACACCCGGGCTCGCACGCCGGTCAGGTGTTCGCCTTCTTCGTCATCGCGGTCGCTGCGGCCGAGGCTTCCGTGGGCCTCGCGATCCTCATCAGCGTCTACCGCCTCAAGAAGTCGGTCGAGAACGACCGCGCTGATCTCCTGAAAGGCTGAGCGATGGAGTTTCTCCAGACCCTCAACGAGCGCGTCCAAGCCTCCGAGCTGCTGCCTTGGATCATCCTGCTGCCCTTGCTGGGCGCGGTGATCAACGGCGTCTTCGGCAAGGGAGCGAGCAAGAGCCTGGTCACCACCGTCTCGGTGGGATCGGTCTTCCTCTCGTTCCTCCTCGCGCTCTTCTGCTTCGGCAAGCTGCTCGGCGCCGAGGGCCCCGAAGAGCACGTCGACACCGTCTACGAGTGGTTCCGACTGAGCGCGCCCGGCGGCTTCGGCGGCACCTTCGAGATGCCGGTGCGCGTGCGCTTCGTGATGGATCACCTGTCCGGGATCATGACCGTGATGATCACGGGCATCGCGTCGCTCATCCACCTGTACTCGACGGGGTACATGGGCGAGGACCCGGGCTACCGCCGGTTCATGACGTACCTGAACCTGTTCACGGCCTCGATGCTGATCCTGGTGCTCGCGTCGAACATCCCGCTGATGTTCGTGGGCTGGGAGGGCGTGGGCCTCTGCAGCTACCTCCTCATCGGCTTCTGGTGGGAGAACCCGACGTACGCCGCGGCTGGCAAGAAGGCGTTCGTCGTCAACCGCATCGGTGACTTCGGCGTGCTCATCGGCACGTTCCTCATCGTGTCGACGGTCCACAGCTTCGAGTTCACGGAGATCAACGCTGCGGCCTCGGAGCTCGCGGCGACGCCGATGATGATCGGCGGCGGACCTGTGGGCATCGGCATGGCCACCGGCGCGGCGCTGTTCCTCTTCCTCGGCTGCACCGGCAAGAGCGCGCAGCTGCCGCTCTACGTCTGGCTGCCGGACGCCATGGCCGGCCCGACGCCGGTCTCCGCGCTCATCCACGCGGCCACGATGGTCACTTCGGGCATCTACCTCTGCTGCCGCCTCTCGCCCGTGTTCATCCACAGCGAGGGCGCGATGATCACGATCGCGCTCGTCGGCGCGGCCACTGCATTCGTCGCGGCCTCGATCGGTCTCGTGCAGAACCAGATGAAGAAGATCCTGGCCTACTCCACGGTGAGCCAGCTCGGCTTCATGTTCGCCGCCGTCGGCGTGGGCGCGTTCGGCGCCGGATTCTTCCACGTCTTCACGCACGCGTTCTTCAAGGCGTGTCTCTTCCTCGGCGCTGGCTCGGTGATGCACGCGGTGCACGCGCACGGCGACGCGGACATCCGCTACCTCGGCAACATGCGGAAGTACATGCCGAGGACGCACGCGACGTTCCTCATCTCGTGCCTCGCGATCGCGGGCTTCCCGCTCACGAGCGGCTTCTTCTCGAAGGACGAGATCCTCCTCGGCGCGCTCGACTCCACGCATCAGCTGCCGGCGTGGGTCGGCTGGACGGTGTTCTCCGTGCTCGCCGTGAGCGCGTTCATGACGGCCTTCTACATGTTCCGGCTCTACTTCCGGACCTTCTGGGGCGAGTTCAAGGGCGGTCATCCTCCGGCAGAAGGTGCGCACGACGCTGATGGCGACGATCACGCGCACCCCGAGCCGCACGAGTCCGAAGACGCGATCACGCTCCCGCTGATCGTGCTCGCGATCGGCGCGCTGCTCGTGGGCTTCCTCGGCCTCCCGCACTGGGTCCCCGTCGTCGGCGACTACTCGTGGTGGGGTCAGTGGCTGAGCGGTCACGGCGAGCACATCGGTCCCGTCGCCACGTGGGCGCATCTCTATCCCGCTGTCGTCGAGGGGGGGGTGGAGGGCGAAGAGCACGGCCTCGGCTTCGGTCCGATCGCGATGACGGTCGGCACGCTCGTGGGCCTCGGCGGCATGGGGCTCGCCTACACCTGGTACTACCAGGGCGACGGCCGCGTCCCCGCAGGCCTGCGCGCGCAGTTCCCCGCCGTGCACTCGTTCCTCATGGACAAGTGGCGCGTCGACGAGCTCTACGAGTTCCTCTTCGTCGGCCCGCTCAAGTGGATCGCGGTCGTCGCGGCGAACATCGATCGCATCGCGGTCGACGGCCTCCTCACCAAGGTCCCCGGCCTCGTCGCCAAGGGCCTCGGCGCGCTCGTGTCGCGCATGCAGACCGGCGCGATCTACGTCTACACCACGGGCTTCGCGATCGGCGCGTTCGTGCTCGTGTGGTGGTTCACGTACCCGCACGTCGCGCTCGAGGTCACGTCGCCCGAGAGCGGCACCACGTTCGAGATGTCGGCGAGCACGGGCCCCGGCTACGAGTACCGCTGGGACTTCGACTCGGACGGCGAGCCCGACACCGAGTGGACGGCCGAGCACGCGACGAGCCACACGTACGAAGACGACGCGTTCTTCGGCCTCGTGCTCGTCATCGAGCAGCCCGACGTGGGCGACGGCATGGAGATGCCGATCGGCGAAGACATCGTCGTCGATCTCGAAGACAGCGAGACGCAGGCGCTGCCCGTCGATCAGCTCATGATCGACTGGATCGATCAGAGCACCATCCAGGAGGCCGGTGTCGCGGTCGCGCCGACAGCGCGCCTCGAGATCACCGAGGAGCACGGCGCCGAGGTCGTGATCGCCCGCGGCTCCGCGGCGCTCACCGTGCCGGGCGCAGAGCCCACCGAGGACGGCGAGGTGCATCTCCGCACGGGTGACACCGCGCGCATCGGTCTCAGCACGATCCGCGTGGCAGCCCGCGCGCGCATCACCCTCGAGGTCCGCAACCTCTTCAGCAACCACACGCGGGTGCGCGAGGACGTCGTCGTGGCGCTGCCCACGCCGCTCGAACACGTCGCGTCTGCGACTGCGTCGACTCGCTCCTCGGGAGGTGCGCGATGAGCGCCGACACGACACACGCCGCGTCGCCCGCGGAGACCGTCACGCCGAATGAGGCGCGCTTCGAGATCGTCCTCGCGATCCTCGTCGCCCTCATCTTCCTCGAGGTCCCGGTCCACACGACGGCAGCGCCCGCGAACCTGCTGACGATGCTGCTCGCCGTGCCCTTCTTCGGTGCGATCGGCGTCCTCTTCATCCCGCGTCAGTGGACGGCGATCATCCGACGCTTCTCGCTCGCCGTGATGGTGATCGAGATGTGGCTGTCGGCGCTGCTCTTCCACGGCGACTACAGCGGCTCGGCGTACCAGTTCGCGCAGGACGCGGAGTGGATCCCGGCGCTCGGCATCCGCTACTCGGTCGGCGTCGACGGCATCTCGTACTGGCTCGTGCTCCTCACGACCGTGCTCACGCCGATCTCGCTCTACGTCTCGTACAACTCGATCTCGACCAAGATCAAAGAGTACGCGTTCAGCTTCCTCCTCCTCGAAGTGGGCATGATCGGCGCGTTCGTCTCGCTCGATCTCTTCCTCTTCTACGTGTTCTGGGAGCTGATGCTGGTGCCGATGTACCTGATCATCGGCGTCTGGGGCGGTAAGGACCGCATCTACGCGGCCCTCAAGTTCTTCCTCTACACGATGGTCGGCAGCCTCCTCATGCTGGTCGCCATCCTGTACGCGGTGTCGCAGTACCACGCGCTCTCGGGTGAGTACTCGTTCGCGCTCGCGGATCTCCTCCGCCTCCAGCTCACGCAGAGCGAGCAGCTCTGGCTCTTCGCCGCGTTCGCGCTCGCGTTCGCGATCAAGGTGCCGATGTTCCCCCTCCACACGTGGCTGCCCGACGCGCACGTGCAGGCGCCCACGGGCGGCTCCGTGATCCTCGCGGCCGTGCTCCTGAAGCTCGGCGGCTACGGCTTCCTCCGCTTCGCGATGCCGCTCTTCCCGTATGCCAGCCACTACCTCGGGCCGACGCTCGCGGTGTTCGCGGTGGTCGGCATCATCTACGGCGCGGCCTGCGCGTGGGTGCAGCGCGACGTGAAGAAGCTCGTCGCTTACTCGTCGGTGAGCCACCTCGGCTTCGTGATGCTCGGCATCTTCTCGGTGACGCGCGGCGGCATCGAGGGGGCCGTGCTCCAGATGATCAGCCACGGTGTGTCCACCGGCGCGCTCTTCATCTTGGTCGGCGTGATCTACGACCGTCGTCACACCCGCGACCTCGCCGACTTCGGCGGTCTCGCGAAGGCGATGCCCATCTACGCGACGCTCTTCGTGGTCGTGACGATGAGCTCCGTGGGCCTGCCCGGCACCAACGGCTTCATCGGCGAGTTCATGATCCTCACGGGCACGTTCGTGTCCGAGGAGCTCAGCGTGTGGGAGCGCGTGTTCGCGCTCTTCGCCGCCACGGGCGTGATCCTCGCGGCCGTCTACATGCTGCACGCCGTGCTGAAGATGTTCTGGGGCCCGCTCGACAAGAAGGCGAACATGGGCCTCCCCGACATCAACCACCGCGAGGCCATCGCGCTCTCGCCGCTCGTGTTCCTGATCTTCTGGATGGGCCTGTTCCCCGCCTCGATCCTCGACACGATGCGCCCGACCGTCGCGCACTTCATCGCGCAGTACGACGCGGGTTGGCGTGAGTCGTACACGGCCGACACGCTCCGTCTCCGACCCGCGGGCGGCGACGAAGCGCCGGTCGAGGTCGAGGGAGAGGGTGACGCCGAGGGCGCCGCTGCGGCCGCCGAGGGAGCCGCCGCCGACCATGCCCTCGCGCTCGCGGGAGGTGCACGATGACCAGCCTCTGCCTGTCCGAGGGGCCGTGCGTCCCCTCCCCCGCAAGACGCGGGGCCCCCTCCCGCTCCACTCGCTCCGCTCGTGCTTCGCGTGGGGCCCCAGCCCCGCTTGAGCGTCTCGTCGGCGGAGGTGCACGATGACCAGCCTCTTCGGTGACTGGGCAGCGTTGCTGCCCCTCTTCGTGCTCGCGGCCGCGGGCATGGCGATGCTCTTCGTCGACGCGTTCGTGAAGGAGAACGCGCAGCTCGGTCTGTTCGCCGCGGTCATCCTCGGCGGCACCGCGCTCGTGTCGTGTGGCCTCTGGGACGAGCGCGTCACGATGGTCGCGCCCGAGCTCCTCGGCGGCTACCTCGCGTCCGATCGCCTCGCGCTCTTCGCCGACATGGCGATGTGCGGCGGCGCCGGTCTCGCGTGCCTGCTCGCGGGCGGCTACCTGCGTGAGCACAAGCTCGAGCGCGGCGAGTTCTACGTGCTCGTCGTGTGGAGCACGATCGGCGCGATGGCGCTCGTGCGCGCCACAGACCTGCTCGCGCTGTTCGTCTCGCTCGAGGCGCTCTCGCTCGGCGTGTACTGCCTCGTCGCGTTCCGCCGCCACTCGCCGAAGTCGGCCGAGGGCGCGATGAAGTACTTCCTCCTCGGCAGCTTCGCGTCTGCGATCCTCTTGTTCGGCATGGCGCTGCTCTACGGCGCCACCGTGCACACCGACTTCGCCGGCATGGCCGAGGCGTTCCGGACGGGCGAGACGGGCGATGGTCCGCTCGATCTGCGCCTCGGCATCCTCGGCATGGCGCTCATGCTGATCGGCCTCGCGTTCAAGGTGAGCGCGGTGCCCTTCCACATGTGGACGCCCGACGCGTACGAAGGCGCGGTCACGCCCGCCACGACGTTCATGGCCGTGGTCGTGAAGGCCGCGACGGTCATCGTGCTCGTGCGGTTGTTCTTCGGCGTGTTCGGCACCGAGATGCTCGCGGGCCCCACGTCCGGCTGGCCCACGGCCATCGCAGGCCTCGCGGCGATCACGCTCGTCGTCGGCAACGTCGCCGCGCTCGTGCAGAAGAACGTGAAGCGCATGCTCGCGTACTCCTCCATCGCGCACGCAGGCTTCCTCCTCGTCGGCATCGCCGCCGCCGCGCAGTTCGACGACGGGCGCCTCACCACGGAGACCGTCTCGAGTGTCCTCTTCTACGTGCTCGCGTACACGGTCTCGAACGTGCTCGCGTTCGGCAGCCTCATCGCCGTGGGCAGCCGCGGCAAGGAAGCTGTGACGTACGAGGATCTCGCGGGCGTCGGCCGACGACACCCGTGGATCGCCGTGCCGTTCACGCTCGGCATCCTGTCCTTGATGGGCTTCCCGCCGACGGCCGGCTTCTTCGGCAAGTACTGGGTGCTCGAGGCGGCGGTCAGCGCGGGCGGCTCGCTCACGTGGCTCGCGATCCTCGCGGTGCTCATGAGCGCGGTCGGCGCCTACTACTACCTCAAGGTCCTCGTCTTCCTCTTCATGAAGCAGCCGGAGGCGGGCGCGCCCGTCGCCGAGCCGATGCGCTCTGGCTACGTGGTCGCGGCCTTGATCCTCTCGGGCTACTTCGTGATGCGCATGGGCCTCGCGCCCACCGCGTACCTCGAGGTCGCGCAGGGAGCGAGCTACCAGCTCGCCGGGCTGCCCGATCCCAGCGCGGAGCCCGCGGCTCCGGCCGAAGAGGCCGTCGAGGCCCCCACCGAGGTCGCCGCCGCTCCGGAGTGAGCACGCCCCCTACCGTCGCTCTGCTTCCGTCGCGGAGAGTTCCGCGCACCCATGGAAACCGCCGTGCCCGCGATCGACACACGCATCATGATCGCGGGCATGCGCGTTCCGTCTCTCGTCTCGATCGCCCTCGTCTCGATGGCGACGCTCTCGCTCTCACTCGCGGCGTGCAGCGGCTCGAGCGACGGACCGAGCGATCCCGAGCCGACCACCTCCGAGCCGACCACGGAGCCGGGTGAGCCCACGGCGCCGATCGGCGGCATCCCGACGGGGACCATCGACGGCATCGTGCGCCTCTCGCCCGACTCGCTGCTGCCGTCGTACCCCGACAACCCGATGGTGAGCACGGGCGCGTCGGCACCGATGCCCGCGGACTGTGCGCCGCCGAGCGAGCGAGATCGTCAGCCCGTGCAGATCGGCGCGAGCGGCGGGCTCACGAACCTCGTGATCGTCGCGACCGGTGATCGCGAGCACTGGCCCGACACCGCAGGGCCGCGCACGCGCACCGCGCGCATCGAGGGCTGTCGCCTCGTCCCGAGCACGCTCGTCGCCGAGCGCGGCGACACGATCCACCTCGAGAACGAGTCGACGTTTCCGTTCTTCCCGGACCTCGGCACGGGCTTCACGCGCGCGCTGCTCCCGACCGATCCGCTCGACCTCGTGCTCGACCAAGGCGGCGTGCGCACGATCGGCTGCGGCTTCTCGAACGCGTGCGGCCGCATCGAGGTCGTCACCCTCTACCACCCGGTCTACACGGTGAGCGACGCCGAAGGCCGCTTCCGCATGACGAACGTCCCCGCGGGACAAGACGTCCGCATCACCGCCTGGCACCCGCTCTTCCAAGAGGTCGGCGTGAACGCGCGAGTCGAGGTGGGCGGCACGACGACGATCGAGCTCGTCATCACGTCGAACGCCCCCGCGACCCCGCCGACGCCGACGGTGCCCGAGACGCCACGCGATCCGCTCGCTGGCGACATCCCGGAGTAGGGCTCTCCCTCGCGCAATGCCGCGGATTCGTCGAAATCCGGGGCGACGCCGCCGGCGAGCGAGCCGACGATGTCGTGCTCATCGGTCTCGATCGCCCCAGTGTTCGCTGGGGCCTCGAATCGTCGAGCGGGACCGCGTATCGGGTGAAAAGACGAGACATCCGAATCGCTGAGGGTGGCGATGCCGCAGGATGCGTCTACCGCGGTGATCCACGGGAACGGGTGTGGGTCGAGCTCGAGGAAGTGGCGCGCGATCGCAGCATCGAGCTGCGCGGACTCGTCGGCTTCGCACGAGAGCCGGACGCCGACGATCCTCTCCACTGCTGAGCGAAAGACATCGAGCACGCCCCGGTCGTCCACATGAGCGCCCAGCCATCCGCGCGTGATGGCGACCGCGCGAAGCGCTCTGTAGGCGCGAGCGCAGTCGGCATCACGAAAGTCGGCTCGGTGCCAGAGGCGCTGAAGTCCCAAGTGTTCGCGTTCGTGGATGGGGGGAACCGAGGCGCCGCGTTCGCTTCGCGACGCCTCGCAGAGATCGTCGCGGAGGTCGTCGAGACGTGAAGACACAACGCGCTCCAGCCACCTCAACGAGCTCGAGAGCAACGCCCTCACGTCGTCGTCGCCCACTCCGCCGAGCTCGTCGATGTGCTCGCGTGCGTCCATCGCGTCGTCCGTCGGCGTCTCGACGACCATGCGCGCGAGCAGCGCGCGATCGGCCTCGTCGAGCTGCGACACGCGTCCGCTCGGATGCCACGCGTCGATGCTCGAGCGCAGGCTCACGCCGCACCCCGTGGTCATCACCGCGACGACGACCAACATCCATCGCATGCGCTCAGCGTAGAACGTCTCGGCTCGCCACGGACGCACGGTTCCTCGAGGGGAGATGCACGACGCGCGACGGCCCGTCACTCGCGAGTCACCCAACGATCGCGTGGGCGCCCTCGGCCACCACACGCCAGACGCCGTCGCGTCTCGCGACGAAGACGTCGAGCAGAACGCCGAGGTCGATCGTCACTCGATAGGCCGGCTCGCTCTCTCGCAACAACCCGCATCCTTCGAGAGCGTCCTCGAAATCGTACCGAGTGCTGTCGCTGGCCGTCTCGGGGCTCGGAGCAACATCCCGTTCGCGACAGCCGCGTGCCTCTTCGAACTCGAGAACGTGTGCGCTCGCGACGAGCCCGAACACCGTCGCGACTCGACATGCGTCATCCGGCCGTTCGAACGACGGTGGCGCGAACGCGAAGAAGTGCCGAGTCACGGCCACGCGGATCTGCGTCGCGTCGTCAGAGGAGCACTCGATGGCGGGGCGCCCGCTCAGTCTCGCGATCGCGAGGTCGAGCACGTCGAGCACCGTCCGATCATCGACGTGCGCCCCGAGATGCGCTCGAGTGATGGCGAGCGAGCGGAGCACTCTCAGGTCTCGCCGACAGGTCTCGGTGACAATGGGTAGCGTCCAAGCTGCCCACAGCCAGAGGTGAGAGGCGACTGGCAGGGGTGTCACACCGTCGAGGTCGCGAGGTTCCGAAAGGCCACCGATCACGTCGTCCGTGCTCTTGCTGGCGTTCGGCCGGGAACAAGCACCCTGAGGAAGGCGATCGAGGGCTCCGCTGTCACGCAGCACCTCCAACCACGAGAGCGAGCTGCTGAGCAAAGCTCGCACGTCCTCGTCGCCGACCTCGCCGAGCTCGTCGATGTGCTCGCGCGCGTCCATCGCGTCGTCGGTCGGCGTGTCGACGACCATGCGCGCGAGCAGCGCGCGATCGGCCGCGTCGAGCTGCGACACGCGTCCGCTCGGATGCCATGCGTCGATGCTCGAGCGCAGGCTCGCGCCGCACCCCGCGCTCATCACCGCGACGACGACCAGCGGCATCCATCGCATGTGCCGAGCGTAGAACGTCTTTCGCCGTCACGTCTGCGAGGCTCGCGGCCACGTGACGGCGATGCGCTTCTCGATCGCGATCGGCCTCTGCGTCCTCGGGCTCTCGCTCGCGCCGAGCGGGGCGCTCGCTTGCGATGCGTCGGCCTCCGGCACGTGGTCCTACGACGTTCGCGTCTCGCCGCGCGCGGGGATGCTGTGTCTCTTCATCGTGGACCTCCATCGAGGCGCGACGTGTGCGGGCGAGGCGACGCAGAGCTTCGAGGTGAGCTGCGGCGAGACACACCGCGCGGCGATCACCGATGAGGGCGCGTTCGTCAGCGTGCTCGCGCCGCGTGCCAGCCGTCGCACCTGGAACGCGGTGCGCGTGTTCGAGGTCGACGGGTCGAGCGTGGTCGCGCGCACCTTGACCCTCGAGCAGCTCGATCCCGACGCGACCGTTGGATCGCGTCCGAGACTTCGCATCGACGCGACCGGCGTCGTGCTGGATGCCGGCACCTCCTCGCGCACGGTCTCACTCGCGGACGTCGTGATCCTCGCCCGCGCAAGACCCGCGGAACGACGGCCTTTCTGAGGTCGCCCCATCCCCGAGCTGAACATTCTCGGACTTCGATGGGTCGACGCTTCGCTCGGCGGAAAGTGTTCCGACTCGCGATGGGTCGAGGCTTCGCTCGGCGGAAAATGTTCCGACTCGCGATGGGTCGAGGCTTCGCTCGGCGGAGAAGGTTCCGACTCGTGATGGGTCGAAGCTTCGCCCGGCGAAAATCTTCCGCCCAAGTGATGGGTCGAAGCTTCACCCGGCGGAACATTGTCAGACTCGCGATGGGTCCAGGCTTCGTTCTGCTTCCGGATCGGGGCGCCACGCGGCGGGGTCAGCGCAGCTGACCCCTGGAGCGGGAGTCGATGAAGGAGCGAAGCGACGCGGGGGACCTGGGGGCGGAGCCCCCGCGCGCGCCGAAAGGCGCCAGCAACTCAAGCGTCGAACATGCCCAGCGCCCAGCGGAGCGTGTTGCGGTCGATGTTGTGGCCGCTGTGCGCGATCACGACCTTCTTGCCGCGGAGCTCGCTGCGCATCTTGAACGCTGCTGCGTACGCGGCGGCCGCCGCGCCTTCGGCGACGTTGTGCGTGCCCTCGAGCGCGTACTTCACGGCCTCCTGCATCTCGTCCTCGGTGACCCGCACGATCCCGTCGAGCGGATGCGTCTTCAGGATCTCGAAGGGGAGCTCGAACGCGTAGCGAGTCGCGAGGCCGTCGGCGAACGTGTCGGCGCGATCGATGTTCGAGAGCTGACCCGTCTCGATCGATCGCGCGAGCGCATCCGCGCGCTCGGACTGCACACCGTAGATCTTCATGCCCGGCCGCATCGTGCGGAGCGCGATCACCGTACCGCTGATCAAGCTGCCGCCGCCGATGGGGACGAAGATCGCGTCGGCGTCGGGCAGGTCCTCCGCGATCTCCATCGCGTAGGTGCCCACGCCGGCGATCAAGAGCGGCTCGTTCGCGGGATGCACGAGCCGGAGCAGCTCGTTTCGCGCGCGCGCCTCGGCCTCTTCACGCGCGTCGTCGAAGTCGCGGCCGTGCTCGATCACCTCGGCCCCGAGCGACTGCATGATCGCGTTCTTCTCGGGGTTGTTGTGCTTGGGCACGTAGATCACCGCGCGTGATCCGAACGTGCGCGCGGCCCACGCGAGCGAGAGCCCGTGGTTGCCGCGCGTGGCCGTGATCACGCCGCGCGCCCGCTGGCTGTCGGTGAGGTTCGCGAAGAGGTTCACCCCGCCGCGCACCTTGAAGGCGCCGATCGGCAGGTGGTTCTCGTGCTTCACGAAGGCATCGAAGCCCCAGCGCGACGACAGCAACGGATAGCGGTAGAGGGGCGTGCGCGGGAGCCAGCGGTGCACGATCGGCCATGCGCGGAGGACGTCCTGGAAGGTGACCATCGAGGCCGCGATGGTACCCGAGCGAGGTGACGCCGCGGGCCCGATCCTCGTGGCCTTCGACACGTCGCGCGCTTGCGGTCTCTCGGGGGCCGTGCAATACCCGAACCGTTCTACCCAGCTCCGCTCCAACCTTCCGGGTTCGGGCGTAGCAGCCGGAGGCAGACTGGAGACGCGTCGAGGGCCGAGGCCCAGAGGACGCGTGACCTGCGAGACAGGTCCCCAGCCGCCGCGTCGGAGCGCGACGAGGGTGTCGTGCTCGCGGCCTCCGGTAGACCGACGCACGTGGCGCCGGCTCGGGCATGCGGTCTCCGCACTCGGGCAGCCCCCACACGGGGGCCGACGGCGCAGCCGACAGGGACCGCGATCGCATGCCCGACACATCGTTCGAGGACACCGAGCAAGACGGATTCGACGCCGCAGAAGACGGCCTCGACGACGACGAAGAGACCGACGACGGCGACGCCGAAGGCGGCGGAGACGACTCGCCGCCACGCGTCCCCGACGCGAGCCGGATCGCGCAGCACATCGGCCGCTTCTCCGATCGCGCGGTCCAGCGTGTCGTAGGCGGAAACGCGTTCCTCCGGGGACGCCAGTACGCGCGACGCGGCGACGTGCGTGACATCGCGACCCAAGACGCCGAGGCCTGGGGTCGCATCCAGGTGAAGTCGGATCTCTACGAGCCGCGCATCATCCTCCAGGACGACGCCACGATCCGATCGAGCTGCACGTGTCCCGGGTTCCGGGGACCCACGGGCCACTGCAAGCACGTCGCGGCGCTCTTGGTGGCGTTGCGCGATCGCGAGCGTCCGCCGCGCCCGCGCCTGCCGGATGGCTCGCCGGCGCCTCAGCCGCAGACCAACGACAGCAAGACGATCGTCACCACGCCTGCCGCGAAGACCGGCCTCGAGCTTCCGCAGACCGGCGGGCCGCAGACCGTGTCGGTGGGGGGCAAGCGACGCCGCTCGCGACGTCGACGCCGAGGGGAGGGCGAGGCGCTCGCGCCCAGCACGACCACCTCGAGCTCCACGGCGATCTCGCCGAGCCCGAGCGCGCCGTCCGAGACGCGCCTCTTCGACGCATGGCTTCCCACCCCGGAAGAAGCGCGAAAGCCGTTCGACATCGAGTTCCGCATGCAGGTGCGGCCCGCCGCGCTGACGATCACGCCGGTCGTGGCGGGCACGCGCACGGGCATCCCGATCCTCGACTCGCTCAGCACGTTCGCGGGCATCCCCACGGCGCTTCGTCCCGTGATGCGTCTCCTCGCGCGACACGCAGGGCGCGGCGCGCCGACGATGGCCGAGGTGCGCGGCGAAGACGCCGCCGAGCTGCTCGGTCTCCTCAAGGGTCACCGCGTGCTGCTCGAGCCCGCGTCGATGGAGCTCCGCTTCGCCGACGAAGCGCTGCGTCCGCGCCTCGAGCTCGATCAGGCGAACGGCAAGACGGTGCGCGTGCGCGTCGTCTTCGAGAGCAAGAACGGCATCCGTCGCTTCCCGCTCTCACAAGGCGCGTGGTTCGAGGGCACGCCGAGCTGGCAGCTCGACACCACCGAGGGTATCGCGCGTCCGGTCGTCGACGCGATCACGCCGTCGTGGCTGTCGCGTCTCTATCGATCGCCTGCGCTCGTTTATCCGATGACGGATCTGCCGCGCATGCTCACCGAGCTCGTGCCGCGCGTGGCCGCGCTGCTCGGCGCGGAGCTGCCCGACATCGCGCAGGTCGCCGACATCGTCGACGAGCAGCCCAAGCTCCGCCTGCAGACCGACGGCGACATCCTCTTGGCGCGCGCCAAGCTGCACGTCGTCTACGGCGAGCAGGTCTTCCCGGTGCCGCCGGGCGAGTTCCCGTCTCCGCTCGCGTTCTTGCCGCCGCGTGATCCGTCGGGCCGACCGCGCGTCGTGCGTCGCGACGTGGGCGCCGAGATGGTCGCGGTGCAGCTCCTCATGAGCCAGGGCTTCGTCGTCGACGAGACGCGCGAGGGCCTTCGCGTCGAAGGCGATCCCGCGATCGCGTTCTGGACGGCCGGCATCGCGCAGCTCCCCGCCGACTGGGAGAAGCTCGTCCCGAGCGATCTCCGCGCGGTGAAGGTGCGCGACTCGAGCGTCACCGCCGCGGTGCGCGTCGCGAGCGGCGTGGACTGGCTCTCGCTCGACGTGGCGTTCTCCGCCGACGGCCTCGCCGTCGACGAAGACGAGCTCCGCGGCGCGCTCGAGAAGGGCCGCAAGCTCGTGAAGCTCGCGGACGGATCGTGGGCGCCCGTGCGCAGCGAAGAGGTGGCCGAGGTGCTCGAGCGCATGGCCGAGATCGTCGCGGGTCAGAGCGGCGCGAAGATCCCGCTGTCGCAAGCGGGGCGCGTGCAGGAGCTCCTTCGTCTCGTCGGCAACCACTCGGTGTCGCCGCAGGCCAAGGAGCTCTTCAGCAAGCTCGAGGACGTGGGCGAGATCGAGCAGATCGCCAAGCCCCGCAACCTCAAGGTCGCGCAGTTCCGCGACTACCAGAAGCGCGGCTTCAGCTGGCTCGTCTTCCTCCACAACGTGGGCACGGGCGGCATCCTCGCCGACGACATGGGTCTCGGTAAGACGCTGCAGACCATCGCTCTCCTGCTCTGGCTGAAGAGCAAGTCGAAGTCGCACCGACCGACGCTCGTCGTCGCGCCGACCTCCGTGGTTCCCAACTGGGAGCGCGAGATCGAGAAGTTCGCGCCGTCGCTCTCGACGCTCTTGTGGCACGGCAGCGATCGCCACGAGCAGCGCTCCGAGATGGAAGACGTCGACGTCGTGATCACGAGCTACGCGCTCCTGCGTCGTGACGAGGAGGTCCTGAGCGAGTGCGGCTTCCGCTACCTCATCCTCGACGAAGCGCAGCACATCAAGAACCCGCTCTCTGCCACCGCGCGCGCCGCCAAGCGCGTGACGAGCGAGCGCCGCCTCGCGCTCACGGGCACTCCGATCGAGAACCGGCTCAGCGAGATCTGGTCGATCATGGACTTCGTCTCGCCGGGCCTCCTCGGCTCGCTCAAGAACTTCGAGGAGCGCTACGCGCGACCGATCGAGCGCGGCGACGAAGAGACGATGCGCCGCATGCGCACCATCGTGCGACCGCTCGTGATGCGACGCACCAAGAGCGAGGTCGCGCCCGAGCTGCCGGCGAAGATCGAGCAGGAGATCGTCGTCCCGCTCGCGGACGAGCAGAACAAGCTCTACAAGCAGATGCTCGGTCAGCTGCGCGCGAGCGTGCTCTCCGAGGTCGAGAAGCAGGGCGTGCAGAAGGCGCACATCCAGATCCTCGCGGCCCTCACCCGCCTGCGTCAGGCGGCCTGCGATCCGCGCCTCACCAAGCTCAACGGCGAGTGGAACGACGACACGAGCGGCAAGCTCTCGGCGCTCCGGGAGATCCTGAGCGAGGCCGTGGCCGGTGGTCACCGCGTGCTCGTGTTCTCGCAGTTCGTCGAGATGCTCCAGCTCATCAAGACGGCGCTCGATCAAGACGGCGTGAAGTACGAGTACCTCGACGGCTCCACGAAGGACCGTCAGGAGCGCGTCGATCGCTTCAACAAGGACGAGAGCTACAGCGCGTTCCTCATCTCGCTCAAGGCGGGCGGTACGGGCTTGAACCTCACGGGCGCCGACACGGTCGTGCACTTCGACCCGTGGTGGAACCCGGCGGTCGAAGATCAAGCGAGCGACCGCGCGCACCGCATCGGCCAGACGAAGGTCGTGACGGTCTACCGCCTCATCGCGCGCGGCACGGTGGAGGAGAAGATCCTCCAGCTCTCGGCGAAGAAGCGCGAGCTCATGGAGAACGTGCTCTCGTCCGAAGGCACCGCGCTCAAGGGCCTCACCAAGGCCGACATCGACGATCTCTTCTCGGAGTAGGGCCATGAAGTGGACTGGGGTGTTGCTCGTCGCGCTGACGGTCATGGGCTGTCGCAGCGCGCCGTTCGTCGGCCGCACCACGACGGGCCGTGATCCCAACTGGGTTGAGCGTGGGGCGCTCGAGCGCGCGTCGGCGGATCTCGCATGCGGCCCCGAGGAGCTCGTGGTCTTGGACCTAGGTGCCGGCGGCTTCCGTGTGGACGGCTGCGGGCAGACCACGTCCTACACGTGCCTACGCGTCCCGAACGGTGGCCTCCGCGGCGGGGTGGTCTGCTCGCCCAACGCGCGCGCGGCAGTCGTCCTCGTCGCCCAGCCCACGGTCCAACCAGCGGTCCAACCCGCCAGCCAGCCTGCTGCCCAACCGGTGCCTGCGTGGGCGACAGCGCCGGACACCGCGATCGACGCTGCGCGCTCGGTGCTGACGAGCCGTGCCCCGAGCGTGCTCGCGTGCGTACCCGATGCGGCGATCGCGCTCGATGCTTCGTGGGACACGAGCGGAGCGCTCTCGGTGTCGCTGACGGGCCCGCGCGCCGGCTCGCCCGAAGAGGCATGCGTGCGCGCTGCGTATGTCGGCGTGACGGTGTCGCCTGCGGGCGAGGGCGGTCGCGTCATCCACCCGATCCAGCGGTGAGCCTCAGGCCTGACGAAGGTCGACGACCTCTCGTCGGAAGCCGCGCGACGCGTCAGGGCGCGAGGAAGAAGAAGAGCTTGCCCGCCAGCGTCGTGGCCTCCGATCGCGGGTGGACGCGAGGTGGGTCGCCCCACACGTAGAGGGTGCGCCCGCTCGTGAGCGTCGCTTGGAGTACGGGCGTGCGACGCACCTCGAGCGTCTGCCGATGCACCGCGACGCCGAAGGGCACACCGGGCTCGTCGAGGAGCTTCTCGATCGCGCGGCGGAGCCTGTCGTCGAAGAGCGGTCGATCGCGGTACCCCGGCTCGCCGCGGATCTCGAGGATGGGCTCCGTGCCGTCTTGTCGGTGCACGATCTCTCCAGTGCTCGGGCGCTCGGAGAGATCGAGCACCACCTCGAGCGGGAGCGTGTCCGTGTCGAGCGTGTGCAGCGCCGCGTGCTCGTCGATGCGGGCCCACACCCTCGGCACGCCGAACACGCCGCCCGAGCCGCGACACTGTCGGCACTTCGTCACGCCCTTGCCGCGACAGACCGTGCAGTGCCCGCCGTCGCTGTGCGCGCCGGTGCCGACGCACGTCGCGCAGAGCACGTCGCCCTGCGTGCTGCACTCGGCGCACTCGAGCAGTCGCTCCGTCTCGCCGAGCGACATCGTGATCTCGTGACCGACGGCTGCATCGAGCGGGATGTCGAGCGCGACCGCCCACGGGTCGGGCTGCTCCGTGTGCTCGTCGGGTCGCGTCGGCGCCTCGCGCACGACGCGGTAGCGGATCCCGCGAGCCTCGTAGCGCGTCTCGAGCCTGAGCTGGAGCGGCCCGACGATCGTGACCTCGCGGATCGCGAGCGCGTGCGGATCCACGCGCGCCCACGGCTGCACCGAGCGCCACTGCGCCATCCGCTCGAGGAACGACTCGCGAGGATCGAGGCTCATCTGCCCAGAGCCTACGATCGACGGTGACCCGCTCGCGGCCGTCCCGCGCGACACCACCTCGGCACGACCCGCGTGAACGAGATTCACACGGGCCCGCACGAGTTGCGGGCTTCGTGCGTTCTGTCCGAAGAAGCGGTGGCGTGCCGTGGATTCACACGGCGGCTGCAGGATTTTCAGAGCGAGGCAACACACGCTTGCGACTGCACGCAGCGTGACGCCTTCGGATCGACGTGTTACCCCCCTCGACGATCGGGTGGGTCTCGCGCAACCGTGACGAGGACACCGATCTCAACCCGAGAGGGATTCGATGTCCGCGCCCGCCGAAGCCACCGCCGTTGCCCCGCGAGCTGCCGCTCCGGGCTTCTGGACCTCGCTGCCGTACGCGCAGTTCAAGCGCGACCCGTACTTCTACGTGAAGTACGACACGGTGGTCGCGCTGCTCGCGCTCGCCGTCGTCGCGGCGCTCGTGCTCAGCGGCTACCACGCGCCGGTCTTCGCGCCGTGGATGTTCGTGTTCTTCGTGCCCGCGCTCTACGTGATGATCTGCGCGCACGCGTTCGCCCACAACGCCTCGCACGGCAACTTTCCCAAGGCGATCAACCGCCTCATGGGAGAGCTGTGCGGGGTGCTCGTGCTCAGCAAGTTCGCGTCGTGGGAGATCCCGCACCGCCGGCATCACCGCTACTCGGACGATCCGGTCCGTGATCCGCACCCCGCGCACCGCCACTTCTGGCGCTACGCGTACGACACCCTCGTCAACGTCGAGAAGCAGCTCCAGCAGGAGTACTTCGACGTGCACGGCGACACGCCGGAGAACCGCCGGTACGAGAAGATGCGCTCGACGTGGTCGTTCCTGACCGCCGTCGCCTTGGGCGTGATGTGGTTCACGCTCTTCGGCCCCGGTCTCTTCGCGTTCATCTACGTGCCGACGTTCATCCTGTCGGGGCTCTTCGTGATCCACTTCAACTGGTCGGGACACAACGCCCACACGAAGGACGGGAAGATCGAGCCGACCAACCTCGACACCGGGTGGTTCTGGATCGGCAACCGAATTTTCTTCGGCATCTACTACCACGGCAACCACCACAAGGTGGCGCGCGCGTTCAACCCGATGAAGCTCTCCATCCGCGCTGCCGCGAAGCCGAGCGAGGCGCGAGGATCGACGCCGCCGGCGGCCGACGAGGACTGACGTCATGTCGACGGCGACGATCGACGGCACGGTCGGAGCAGAGCGCGCGCCAGACGCGGGGGCGCGACAGCGAGTCGACACCTGGCTGCTCCACCACCGCGCAGACCGACGGCAGATCGGCATCGTGGCGCTCTACATCGCGGTCCTGTTCGCGATGTACGCCGTGCCCGCGTGTCGGAACGTCCCGATGTTCCTCGCGGCCTGTTACCTCTCGTTCCTCAACGCGGTGGTGATCCACAACCACCTGCACAAGGGGATCTTCAAGTCGAAGGGGCTGAACCGCTTCTTCCGTCTCGTGATCAGCTTCGGCGCGATGTACCCCGCTTCGGCGAACGTCGCGTCGCACAACGTGGTGCACCACCACTTCGACGACGACGGTCAGCCGGACTGGGCTGCGTCCGACAACGTGTCGTTCCGCTGGCACCTGCTCAACCTGATCCACTTCCCCAACGTGGTCGGTCCGAACACGTTCGGCGGCGTCACGCGCTGGGCGCGCACCACGCGGCAGGCGGACTTCAGGCGCCAGTATCTGCTCGAGCAGATCGTGGCGTTCGGCGGCACCGCGGCGCTGCTGGCGTACGACTTCTGGGGCGCGCTGTTCTTCATCGTCATGCCGCAGCTCTGGGGCGCGCGCGGCATCCTGCGCATCAACCTGATCCAGCACGACGGCTGCGACACCGAGAGCGACTGGAACCACAGCCGCAACTTCGTGGGCCGCTGGTTCAACTGGGTGATGTGCAACAACGGCTACCACACGATCCATCACAACCGAGCCGGGCTGCACTGGTCGGTGCTCGCCGAGCAGCACGAGCGCGACTGCGTCGGGCGTGTGGATCCGCGGCTCGACGAGCCGAGCATGGTGCTCTACCTGCTGCGTACGTTCGTCTTTCGCGTCGCTCCTCCGGACGCGATGAACCTCCAGGCGTCGACGACGCGTCCCTCCGCGCAGCTCGCCTCGCGCGACGACCGCAAGGCCCGAGCGGCGTCCGACGCCATCGCGGACTGACCATGCTGTCTGCCGAGCTGATGGGCGCGCTCGCGCTCTTGGTGCTCTGGGTGAACATCCTCTTGATCGCGGCCGACGCGATGAAGCGGCACGCCCGGCTGAACGAGCGCATGCGCGGGCTGCGGCAGAGCCGAGCGAAGGGCACGCTGATCGCAGCGCGCATCGTGAAGGGGGAGGGGCCGGGCGGGGTGTTCGCGACGAGCGACGTGGAGCAGCTCGGCCGCGCGGTCACGATGGCCGGACCGCAGCGCATCGCGTTCACCGATCGCGCAGCGCATCCCGTGCTCCACGGCGGCGTGGTGCGCGCGGGCGAGCGCGAGATCACCGTGCCGGGTGCCGAGGGCGCCGAGGTCTGGTGCGGCAAGGTCGCGTCGCGCGGAGGCCGCGAGGCGTTCGACGCGGCGTGGCCGTCTGCCTCTACCTTCCGCGGCTACACGAGCACGCTCGAGCGGCGCCTTCGTGTCGGCGACGACGTGTGGATCGAGCTCGACGGAGACGGCAGCGGCAGCGCGATCCGTCTCGTCGCCTGTGAAGACCCCGAGCTCGTGGTCGCGAGAGCGCGTCGGCCGCTGCGCGCGCTGGTCGCGACGGCGCTCCTCGGAGCCGCTGGCTTCACCTTCGTGGCGCTGTGGCCGCCCGTCTTCGGCGCCGTGTCGACGGCCGGCGCGTTCGCCGCGCTCGTGTTCTTCCTCGTGATCCAGCCGCTCGGGACGGCCGCGCGCGATCACGCGCTCCTGCCGCACCGTCGACCGATCGGCGGCCTCTGGCAGCGACCTGGCTGAGCTGCCCTGGGCCATCCGCTCGCAGAGCGAGGGTGGGGCGGTCGCCTGGTTTTTTGACCCCCGTTCGGGTCGGTCCCTACGATGGGCCGGTCATGAGCCCCCCCGCGTCTGCCACGAAATCGCGTCGACCGAGCCGCTCGACTCGGCAGCTGCTGCTCGTCCTCGCGCTCGCGTCCGTGCCTGCGACGGGCTGCGCAGCGACCGCGAGCGCGCCTGTGCCGGAGACCGTCGCCGCCGCGACGACCGGTGGTGAAGCGGAGGCGCTGCCGATCGCGCGCGTCGAGACGCTCGAGTCCGAGGCCGTCGGTCGCGAGCGCCGCATCCGTGAGCTCGAGTCGCGCCTCGCGATGGCCGACGCGCGCGTGCAGGAGCTCCGCGACGAGGCCGTCGCCCGCGAGGAAGAGGCCGCGCGCCCCGTGGTCCGCATCGGCGAATCGCAGCGAGCGAGCGCGCGCGCGGCGGAGCGTGAGCGCGAAGAGGTCGTGATCGAAGAGCCCGCCGAAGAGGTCGCCGAGGACACGGGCCCGCGCCCTGTGCTTCGACTCTACGGGCCGCCCGAGATCCCCGCGTCTGCGTACGCGCCGATGATGCCTGGCGTCGCAGTGATGCCCGGTCAGATGCAGCCTGGTGCGATGCCGATGCAGGTTCCGATGCAGGGTGGAATGCCGGGTGGAATGCCGGGCATGCCGCAGGCGATGCCTGCCGCGATGCCGCAGTATCTGCCAGCGCCACCGATGGTCGGAGGGCTCGGGCCGCTCCCGGTCGTCGCTCCTCCGGGCATGCGCTCGATGGTGCCGCCGATCCCCGACCGACCGCTCGCGGTGATGCCCGCGCCGCCCGTGGCGATGATGGGCGCGGCCGGCACGACGACGACGACCGCGCCGCGCACTGCCGATGATCCCGCGGTGCGCGAGTACCAGGCTGCGCTCAACCACGTCGCGGCGCGCCACTTCGACGAGGCGCTCGCGGGCCTCGGCACGTTCCTTCGGTTGCATCCGTCGCATCCGTACGCGGACAACGCGATGTACTGGCGAGGCGAGGTGCTCTACATGCGCCGCGACTTCGCAGCCGCAGAGCGTGAGCTCGCGGAGATGGTCCGCCGCTTCCCACGCGGCAACAAGGTTCCGGATGCGCTCCTGCGCCTCGGGTTCTGTCGTCAGCGACAGGGCGATCTCGAGGGCGCGCGCACCTATTTCCGACGTGTGCGGGCCGAGCATCCCGGCACGGTCGCAGCACGGCTCGCCTCTCGGGAGGACACATGAATCGCAAGCAGATCCGAGTCTCGATCGTCTTGGCCCTCGCGGCCGCCGCAGTCCCTGCGCACTCGCTCGCGCAGGAGTGGATGGACACGGGGGACTCGGGCACGGGCAACCTCGGCACCGTCGGCCTCCGCCACGACTCCGTGATCCCGCCCACGCACACGGTGCAGCGCGGTGACACGCTGTGGGGCATCAGCGGCCGCTACTACGGCAACCCGTGGGATTGGCCGCGCCTCTGGTCCTACAACCCCGAGATCACGAACCCGCACTGGATCTATCCGCTCGATCAGGTGCGCCTGCTCGGGCAGGGCGGCGCGATGATCGCGGAGGCGCAGACGGTCACGTCGCGCCGTGGCGTCGCCGCGGGGACGCTCTTCTTGCGAGAGCTCGGCTACCTCGATCGCGAGGCGCTCGAGCAGAGCGGCGAGATCATCGGCTCGCCCACCGATCACATGCTCCTCTCGCCGTACGACTCGATCTACGTGCGCTTCGAGGGCGACCGCACCGAGCGCGAGCGGCCGCAAGGCGAGTTCACGATCTACCGCGTGTACGAGGCCAACGAGCGCGCAGAGAACGAGACGGGCACGCTCGTGCGCATCCTCGGTACCGTCCGCATCGACCGCTACGACGACGAGCGCCGCATCGCGACGGCCACGGTCACCGAGGCGCTCGAGCCGATCGAGCGCGGCTACCGCGTCGCCGCGATCCCGCGCCGCTTCGAGGTGGTGCCGCCGGTCTCGTCGGACCGCGACATGGACACGCGGATCGTCGCGACGCTCGTGCCGCACGAGCTGCTCGGCGAGCAGCAGGTCGTGTTCGTGCCCGTCGGCGAAGACGACGGCGTGCGCCTCGGCAACCGCTTCTACGTCACGCGTCGCTCGGACGAGTGGCGCCGGCACATCGAGACGACGGCGACGGAGATGGGCCAGGCGCAGGCGAACCCGCCCGAGCCCGAAGAGTGGCCGGAAGAGATCATCGCGGAGGGACGCGTCGTCTCGCTGAGGCCGCGCACGGCGGGGCTGTGGATCACGCGCTCGGTCGAGACCGTCGAGGTCGGCGATCACGCGGAGATGCGCGAAGGGTACTGATCTTCCTGAGGGTCCATGCGGACCCTCCCCCGTGAGCGGGGCCCCCTCCCGCTCCACGCGCGGAAGCGCGTGCTGCGCGCGGGGCCCCAACCCCGCTTGCGCTCCTCGCGCTCTCGTTCGTGCGCGCTGAGGCGCTCACTTCTCGAGGAGACGCTCGACGCCGTTCCAGCCTTCGGGGGGTGGGTCTTGCTGGAACCGCGTGCAGCGGTTGGCGAGCATCATCGGCAGCCGATCGCGCGGCGCGAGCGCCAGGCACTCGCCGCAGAGCTCGAGGGCGGAGTCGAAGTCGCGTGACCAGTACGACTCGAGCGCGCGTTGCCAGAGGGCTCTCGTGCGCTCCTTCGGCTCGCGGTTCGCGTCGGTCTCCGCGTCGAGGAGCTCGTAGAGCGTCATGGGCGTCTCGGCGCCCTTCACGATCACGCGATCGATGGGGCGTGCGCTGAAGCGCTCGGGATGCGCGAGGCCGCGCCACGTGGCGTCGCCGATGATCGCCGCCACGCCGTAGCGGCGCGTGAGCCGCTCCAAGCGTGACGCGAGGTTCACGGCGTCGCCGACCACGCCGCACTTGATGCGATCGCGGCCGCCGACGATGCCGAGGAGCAGCGGGCCGGTGTTGACGCCAACGCCCATGCGGAGCGCCGGTCGGTCGCCGTCTTTGCTGGCCTCGTTGAAGCGCGTGAGCGCGCGCTGGAGCTCCACGGCGGCCTGCACGGCGCGGTCGGGCTCGCCGTCGAAGAGGGCCATGATCTCGTCGCCGTTGAACGAGTCGATGAAGCCGTGCTGCGACACGATCGCGGGCTCCATCGCCGCGAAGTAGTCGTTCAGCACGCTGACGATCGCGCGCGCGCCGAGGCTCTCGACGAGCGTCGTGAAGCGATGGAGATCAGTGAAGAGCACCGACATCGTCTTCTCGACGTGCTGCCCGAGCGCGACGTCCGCGAGATCCTTCTTGCCGAGGCTCTCGAGGAACTCGAGCGGTACGAAGCGCTCTTGCTGTCGCGCGAGGTGGCGCTGGGCCTCGTAGAGGCGCGCGTTCTCGAGCGAGACGGTCGCTTGTGACGTGAGCAGCTCCATCAGCCCCGCGCGGCGCGGCGTGAACACGCCCTGCATCGCGCGGTGCTCGAGGTAGAGGACGGCGCTCGGCTGCCCACGCGAGACGAGGGGCAGACAGTGCACGGAGCGCACGCCGTTCGCGACGACGTAGGGATCGCTCGCGTGCGGCCCGCGTCGCTCGAGCGCGTCTTCGAGCAAGAGCGTTCGCCGCGTGCGGAGCACGTGCCGCAGGATGCCCACCGGCACGACCGCGCTGTCGCACTCGTCGAGACGACGCTTCGTGGCGTCGGGCTCGGAGTCGGCGCCGCCCTCGAGCACGACCTCCCAGTGATCCTCGCGCGGGAGCAGCAAGAACGCGCGCTCGGCGCCTGCGGCCTCGAGCGCGGTGCGGAACAGCGAGCGGAGGAGCGCGTCGAGCTCCATCGTCGCCGAGAGGTCGCGCGCGGCCTTGATGACCGCGGCTGCGTCGAGGTCGAGCCCGACGACGCTGCCCAGCGTCACGTCGATGCTCGCGTGCGTCGGCGCGCGCGACAGCAGGTGGGGTAGCTCCGTATCGAGCGCGTGGACCTTTCCTTCTGCGCCCCATCGCTGGTACGCGAAGCGCGCGTCTTCGAGGAACGCGCGGGCGATCGTGAGCTCGGCGCCGCCGCGGCCCAGGTGGAAGCGGCCTGCGAGCTCGGCGGTGAGCGCTTCGTCGTTCACGAACTCGGTCGCGCGCGCCGCGTCGAGCGCTCGGCGGTAGGTGACCTCCGCGTCGGGCTCGTGGAGGATCCTCCCCCGCTCTGCGCGGACGAGCAGCGCGCGGTGCGCGAACGAGAGCGGCGCCACGGCGGCCCACGCGTCGAGCTGCGCGAGGCTCAGGTCGATCTTCGCCAAGAGCGCCTCGCGCGTCGCCTCGGGCGCGCGGGGGTAGAGGCGCGCGGCCGCGAGCGGCGCGTAGAGGTGGAACGTCGACAGGTGATGCGTCGAGGCCGCGCCCGCTTGGTACGGCGCAGCGCGCTCCGCGACTCCCCACGCGTCTTCGGCGGTGCCGAAGTGAAAGCGCACGAGCAGCATGTCGCTGAGCGTGACGAACGCGTAGCTCGCGCTCCCCACGCGCTTGGCCTCGGCGAGCGCGGCCTCTTCGTCGTAGCCGTTTCCGTCGAGCGACGCGGGCGACGGGGTCTGTCCGAGCAGCGCGCGCACGACCTGCTCGAGCGGGCGATGGAGCGCGTGCGCGGTGTGCTGTCCGTAGCTCCGCATGAACGCGCCGAGCTCGCTCGCCGTGCGCGAGACCTCTGCGAGCGGCACGCCCGCGACGAGCGCGTTCGTCGCCCAGCACTGCGCCGCGATCGCGGCGAACTCCATGTCGCCGCTGAGTCGACCGACGCGCACGGTGTCGATCAGGTCGTCGAGCGCGCGCTGGATCGGGAGGATCCAGCTGCACACGTTGTTGTGGACGACGAGCCGCGTGCGCGCCTCGAGCCGTCGATCGGGCCAGCGATCGAGCATCCGACGCGCCAAGAGACCGAGCTCGTGCGCCGCGGGGAGCATGCCGATCGCGTTGAGCACGATGCCGAAGACGCTGAGGCCGAACGGCGTCGCGGTGCATGGGCCGCGCTCGAGCGAGGTGACCACGAGCTCCGCTGCGATCACGGGCAAGAGCGCGGGCATCGCGTAGTACGCAGGCGAGCTCGCCTGGACCAGCAGGTCCATCGCCGCGATCACCTGCGGATCGGTCACGTCGGGGAGAGACTCGAGCCGCGTCGTGCCGTCCGTGCCGAGCGCGGTCATCGCGCGGCCCACCGCGGCGCCCACGTCAGCGTCCGTCGCCTGCGCGGGCAAGAGCACGCCGAGCGGAGCGAGCGCCTCGCGCGCGATGCGGATCGCGCCGTGGAGATCTTGGGCGGCGATGTGCGCCGCGATGTCGACGCGCTGCACCTCGACGCGATCGAGCGTGGTGCGCGCGTGAGCGTAGGCGTCGTCGAGGCGACGCCGTGTGAGCGTGAGGTCGGCGAGGAGGTACGCGCACTCCGCCGAGGCGACCGCGAGCTCGAACGCGAGCGCGTCGTCGACGGCGAACGGCGTCGCGCGATCGAGCGCGGCGAGACCGGCCTCGAAGAACGCGGAGGCCGCCGCGAACGCCGAGCCTCGACGCGCGCGGAGCCCGGCGTCTCGGTTCTTCCGCGCGAGATCGTGTCGTGCGTCGCGATCGAGGAGATCGCACGCGACGTTCAGGTGCCGCAGCGCCTCGAACCCGCGCTCGCCGCCTGCGTCGAGCAGCGCACGACCGAGCGCGAGGTGGACGCGATCACGCGCGCTCGCCTCGAGCGACTCGTAGGCCGCGGACTGGATGCGGTCGTGCTCGAACGCGTAGAGGAACGCCTCGTCGGGCGTGTGATCGAGCGCGTCGCCCTCCTCGAGACGCCAGCCCTTGCCGCGCGGGCTGACGAGCCCGCCCAGCACCGCAGGCTCGAGCGCGAGCTGAACGCGCGCGGGCGTCTCGGACGACAGTTTCGCGAGCTCGCGGAGATCGAACGCGCTCCCCACGCACGCCGCGCGCGCGAGGGCGAGCCTCGTGTCTTCGGGCAGCGAGCCGATGCGGTCGACGAGCAGCGCGACCACGCTGTCCGACCCGTCGAGCCTTCGCGGCTCGAGCTCCGCCAGCGCCGCGCGATCCCACGTCCAGCGTCGAAGCTCGGCGTCCCACGACACGAGATCGCGATCGACCAGATCGGTGAGCAGACGCGCGAGGAAGAACGGATTGCCTCCCGTGCGCCGGATGCAGCGCGACGACAGCTCCGCGAGCGCGTCGTCGTCGCGGGCGAACGTGTCGGTGAGCATCCGGTGAAGCGCGCTCGCGTCGGGGGCGCCGAGCTCCAGACCCACGAGCTGCGTGCCGGCGCGAGCGACGCGCTCGCGCGTGAGCGAGAGCGGGTGGGCCGCGTCGATCTCGTTCGCGCGGTACGCGCCGATCACCACGAGGTGCGCGAGCGACTCGTCCGTGACGAGGCCTTCGAGCAAGCGCAGCGTCGAGAGATCCGCCCACTGGAGATCGTCGAGGAAGAGCACGAGCGGCCGCGGCGCGTCGACGAGCGCGCCCACGAGCGCGCGGAACGCGAGGTGGAAGCGGTTCTCGGCCTCCGCGACGGGCACGTCCGGCGGCGCGAGGCTCGGTCGTGGCACGAACGCCGCGAGCTCCGGCAAGAGATCGAAGAGAACGCCTGCGTGGTCCGCGAGCGCGCGCGCGAGCCGCTCCTTCATCTCGAGGAGGACCTCGGGCGGGCGCGCCAGGATCGACTGGAGGAAGGCGCCGACCGCGGCGCCGAGCGGCTCGTACGCGACGCCGAGGCGGAGGGGATCGAACTTGCCCTCGAGGAAGTGCGCGCGGTGCGCGGTCACCGCGCCGAGCGTGGCGTGAACGAGCGACGTCTTGCCGATGCCTGCGACGCCCCCGACGAGCAAGAGCTCCCGCGTGCCGTTCGCTGCGCGCTCGAGCGCCTCTTCGATCGCGCGCGCCTCTCGCTCGCGGCCATAGAGACGCTCGGGGATCTCGAGGCGCGGTGGGCGATCGGCGCGCGCGAGCGCGAAGGTCGGCACCGTCCGCGTCGCGCGCCAGAGCCGGAGACACTCCTCGAGATCCACAGCGAGTCCCGTCGCGCTCTGGTAGCGATCCTCCGCGGCCTTCGCGAGGAGCCGGAGCACGATGTCCGAGACGGTCGTCGGGACCGCCTCGTCGTGGTCGTGCGGTGGAATGGGGCGTCGCGCGAGGTGCGCGTGCACGAGCTCGAGCGCGTCCGCCGATGCGAACGGGCGACGCCCCGTGAAGAGCTCGTAGAGCGTCACACCGAGCGCGTAGAGATCACTTCGTCGATCGACGCGACCGTTCGTGCGGCCCGTCTGTTCGGGCGCGAGGTAGTGCAGCGTGCCTTCGAGGCGGTGCACGTCGATTTCGCTCGGTCGCTCGCGCTCGAGCTCCGTCGCGATGCCGAAGTCGATGAGGCGCGCCGTGCGCGTCTCCCACGACCACAGCACGTTCGAGGGGTTCACGTCCTTGTGCACGATGCCGCGCGCATGGATCGCTTCGATCGCGAGGGTCGTCGCGAGCGCGATCTCGAGCTTGGTCTCGAGATCGAGGGTCGCCTCACGGAGCACCCGATCGAGCGGAAGCCCGCCTGCGTCGGCCATCACGAGGATCGGGATGCCGTCGATCTCGCGCTGCTCGAGCATCTCGACGCTCCGCGACGAGCTCGCCTTTCGCGCGAGGCGCATCTCGCGCACGAGCGCGGCGGTCTCCGCGCGGCTCGGCCTCCGGTGCGCGGTCGTCTTGATCACGACGCGCCTGCCGTCTTCGGTCCTCACGCCGCGGAGCACGAGCGAGCTCGCGCCGCGGTGCACCTCTTCGAGGCCCGTGAACCCTTCGATCGACACGCTCACCATCGCGCGGGCCTCACGACTCGATGCTCGCCGTGGTGCGCGAGGGAAGGAGGGGGACGTACGGAAAGAGCCGGCTCGCGTTGCGCGACTCGATCACCTTCTCGGCGTTCGCGAGGTCGGCGCGCAGAGTCGCGAGCAGCGGCGCGACCCGCGGGTCGGCGAAGCCGCCCTCGTACTGGCCGATGAACTCGACGTGGATCGAGTCGACCGAGTGCACCTGCGCGAGCTGCTCCCAGCCGACGCCGCGCGGAGGCATGAGCCCGAGCCAGCTGTTCTCGTCCACGGGCTCGTCGACGGTGGGCATCGGCAGCGAGGTCGCCGCGGGCATGTTCGGCACGTACGCCATCCAGTCGTACCAGCCGTAGTTGATGCCTGCGTGGTAGGTGCTGACGCGGTGGAGGATGCGCGCGACGAAGTCGGTCGCGTCCGCGCGTGTGGCGAGGCTCATGCCCGCGCAGAGATCTCGGAGGCGTCCGCCGTCCGGTGAGCCGATCTCGTCGACCATCGCCCGCAGCTCCACGTCGGCGGCGACGTCGGCGTCGGTCGTGTACGCGAGGTTCACGTAGCCCTCGACCCAGCGCCGCGTCGCGTCGAACACCGTGAGCTGATCGTCTCGGAACGGGTGCGTGAGCACCGACGCGTCGTCGAGGCCCGCGCGCTTCGCCGCGATGCGTGGATCGAGATCCTCGATGCGGATCTCGCGGACGCTCTCGCGGAGGATCGCCAGCGTCGCCTCGAGGCGCGGCGCGAGCACGCGATCCTGCGTGCCGTCGGGGACCACGAGCGTCTTTCGCGCGTACGCGTTGGCCGCGAGCGTGTACCGGAAGTGCGGCGCGAGGAGCGCGAGCAGCGGGTGCCGCGCCGAGAGCTGTCGCCGCGCTGCGAGGATGAAGCGCTGCGCGAGCATGTGCGTGAACCCGAAGTGCACGACGATGCCTTCGAGGTTCGCGTCCGCGCTCTGCACGATCGTCTTCGCGAGCGTCCAGCGCGCGCCATCCGCGGGCGTGAGGATCGGCGTCTTCGCGTCGGGGCGCTGACCGCACTGGATCGCGATCGGCAAGAGACCTCGCCCGGCGATCGACGCGAAGAGCGCCATCGGCGCCGCGAGGAATTTCCTCGTCGCCGTCGACGGATCACGACCGCTCGCGCGCGGCAGGTACGTGCCGCACGGCACACCGTCGAAGCGTGCGTAGTCCGCGAGGAAGAGGCGCCCCTCCGCAGCGAGCGCGTCGAGGCGAACGCTCGCGAGGCCGAAGCGCGCGAGCGCACGATCGAGGTGCGCCTGCGTCACCGGAAAATGCGATGGCACGGTCGTGACGCCGCGCAGCAGCGTCGGCACCGCGCCCGCGATACGCTGCCAGGCGAACGCGAGATCGGTGCGCTCCGGATCGCGCCACGCATCGGCGGCGAGTGGCCGCTTGAGGTGCGCGATCATCGCGTCGTACTCGGCAGGATCGGTGACGCGGCCCTCGCTCGAGTCGTCGGGCGCAGCCTCGCCGCGCAGGCGATCGAGGAGGCCGCTCGCCATCGCGCTCGCCTGCTGCCCGGCCTTCTGCAGCTGGAATTCTGCGGTCGCGGCGAGCGACTGGCTCATGTACGGCGCGTCGAACGACTCGGTCTTCGGCAGATCGCCCGTGAAGCAGAGGTCTTGGTACGAGTAGTCGTACGTGTAGTCCTTGCGAGCGGCGGCGAGCTGATCGGCGCGTCCGGTCGCGTCCTCGTCGTCGCGCGCCAAGGAAGTGGGGACGACAGAAACGGGTCCGCTCACGTGTGCCTCACGAGTGAATGCTCGCGCGCATCGTGCGCGTCCGGAGCCAGACGTAGGGTGCGGGGCGCGACGTGTTGCGAACGTCGACCTGCTCGTCGAGCGTGGAGAGCTCCGCGACGAAGCCCGCGATCAGCGGCGCGACGCGCGGGTCGTCGAACGCATCGGGCGGGTAGTCGCCGAGCTTGTTCTCCTCGAGCTTCGTCTGGCCGCAGAAGAACGCGTACTGCGCCATCGAGAGCTCTTCGGGCACGTAGAGCGCGACGAGATCGGCCTCGCTCGCGCCGTGCTCGGGCGGTGCGCCGTAGAGCGCGGTCGGCATGTTCGCCGAGCACGCCATGAACTCGAGCTGTGAGTCGTTGCAGATCGCATGCAGCGGTCCGGCGGTCCAGATCGCGTAGGTCACGAGATCGATGAGCACATCACGGCTCGTGACGTCGGGGATCGACACGAGGCGACCGCCCCAGCGTGCGCGGAGCTCCTCGCCGAACGCGCGCGCCTCGAGGTCGGCCGCGACGTCCGCGTCGCTCGTGTAGTAGAGAGACAAGTACGCGCTCACGAAGCGGCGGATCGCGTCCCACACGGGCAAGCCGTCGTCGCGCAGCGGACAGTGCGGGACCGTGCTCGGGTCGTCGAGACCGCGCGCGCGAAGGTCCGCGTGGGGCATCGCCTTCGCCCAGTCGAACGCGCGCATCGCGGCCTCGACGAGCTCGATGCTCTGCCCGAGCGTCGCCGCGAGCAGAGACTCGAGGTCGCCTCCCGACTTCATCAGCGTGTCGCGCACCTGCGTGTCGATCGCGAGCGTGTACTGCGTGTGCGGCGAGAGGAGCTTTCGTACCGGGTGCGAGGGCGCGAACGCGCGCACGCACGCGAGCGTGAAGGCCTCCATCACGAAGTGGCACTGGGCCACGTGGTACGTGAGGGCCTGCTCGTGCGTGTCGGCGCACTGGAGGACGAGCTTGGCCATCGACCAGGCGGCGCCGTCGGCGGGCGTGAACACGGGGCCGCCCGGCACACACTGGATCGCGACGGGCAGGAGGCGCGGCGTCTCACCGAGGCGCTGCACGAAGAGGCCGCGCGCGCCGTAGACGCGCTTGGCGATCCCGAGCGCGAGGCCGCCGTCGCGCGCGCCCTCGAGGTACGAGAAGTCGACGTGGAAGAGGCGCTTCGCCGACAGCGCATCGCCGAGCGTGCCGTCGATCCCGCCGTGGACCTTCGAGGCCGCGGCGTAGTGGCTCTCGTCGAAGGGCGCGACGGTGTCGAGGCTGTCGAGCCGCCGCAGCGCGAACGGGCTCGCGCCGCCGAGGCGCTGCCACGCGAACAGCTCGTCGTGTCGCTCGGGGTGCTCCGCCATCGTCGCGATCAGCGTGGGCACCTCGTCGCCGAACCACTTCAGCGCCACGAGGGGCGTCGCGCGGTGCTCACCGCCGCGCACGACGAGCTTCATCGCTCCCGCGAAGCGCTCGTCGAAGCTCTGCCCCGCGGCCTCGGCCACCTCGTGGTGCCGCACGAGCTCGCCGGCGCGATGCGCCGTCGTCACGATCAGATCGTGCGCCGCGAGCATCGCCTGCACGCCCACGAAGCGCGTCAGCACGCCGAGACCGAAGCCGTCCGCCTGCGGCACCGCTGCGGCGCTCGCCACGCCCTCGGGCCGATGCCACGTGTAGGTGTACTGCTCTCGATCGCTCGCGATCGCGGCGGTCCGCGCGACGGGATCCGGATCGTGCTGAGGCAGCGACGTGGGCGGTGTGGGTGGCGGCATCGGGCTCCGTGACGATCGAGAATCAGATGTGGATGGACGCCGCGATCATCGACGGGCGCAGGAACGGGTAGGGCAGGAGGCGTGAGCCGTCGCGCGCGCCGAGCAGAAGCTCCAGATCGGAGAGGTGCTTCGCGAAGCCGTCCGCGAGCGATCGCGCCGCCGGGTCCTTCCAGTGCAGGAACGGGTACTGCCCGAGGTGGTTCCGCCGGATGTTCGAGAGCTCGTACGCGAGCGTGAAGTGCTCGACCGCGATGTCGAGCGGCGGGAGCAGATCGAGGTAGCTGCTCTCGGCGTCGGGCGTGTCCGCGGTGGGCGCCGCCGAGTACCCCGCGCCGGGCATGTTCGGGATCATCCCCATGTACTCGAACTGCGCGTAGTTGAGCGCGGAGTGCTGCGCGCTCGCGATGAAGATCAGGCTCGCGAGGAGCTCGGAGAGGCCCGCGCGCGTGGTCACCTTCGGCACGCCCACGAGACGCCCGCCGTCCTGCGCGCCGAGCTCGGCGAGGAACGCCGCGAGCTCGGTGTCGCCCACGACCGTGGCGTCGTCCGCATAGTAGAGCTCGATGTAGCTCGTGACGAAGCGCGAGATCGCGCCCCAGATCTCGATCGCGTCATCGCGGTACGGATAGAGCGGGAGCCGCGACGTGTCGGCGACCTTGCGCAGCGCGAGCTGCTTCAGCGGCGAGGCTTCCTCGATGCGGAGCTCCGAGAGACCGAGCGCCGTGAGCCGCACCGACGTCTCGAGCGAGCCGCCGAGCACGTGATCGACGCCTCCGTTCGGCGCGATCAGGCTGTTCTTCGCAGAGTCGTTGATCTGCAGCGTCGTCTCGAAGTGCGGCGTGAGCAGGACGTAGAGCGGATGCTGCGGCGGCAGGTTGCGCATGCCCGCGAGCACCACGGCCTCCATCACGCCGTGGGCCTTGCCGAGGTGCTGACGCGTCTCGTGATCGTTGCCGTCCGCGATCTGCACGGTGGTGCGCGCCATCTTCCAGCGCGGTCCATCGGCGGGCGTCCAGATCGGGTAGGTCGCGCCGGGCGTCTGTCCGCACTGGATCGCGACGGGCAGGAGCGCGGGGCCCATGGGCGGACGAACGAACAGCGCGATGGGCGCGTACAGCCACTTCGGCGTGTCGCCGTTCTTGCCGTTCTGCGCGCCGTCGAAGCGGTGGTAGTCCGCGACGAAGAGGCGCCCCTCGGCGAGCGCGCGCTCGAGCGTGTCGCCGGAGAGGCCAGCGACCTTCATCGCCGCCGCGAAGTGCTCCTCACGCACGGGCATGCGCTCGGGCAGCGCGTCGAGGCCCTCGAGCATCATCGGGTTCACGCCGGCGATGCGCTGCCACGCGAAGAGCTCGTCCTGCTGCTGCGCGGTGCCCTGGAACATGCGGAGCGACCGCACCTTCTCGATGACGGCGAAGAAGCGCGCGAAGTCGTCGAGGCTCTGCAGGCGCTCACGCCGCACGCCCGAGGCGATCGCCTGACCCACCTCGAAGAGGCGCTCTCCGAGGCGCTCGGGCTTGAGCGCCGCGCGCGCCTGCTCGTGCTCTTCGGCCACTTCGTCCTCGAGGCCGCCGAGGTGCGCCGCGAGGTGGTTCGCGTAGAGCGTCGCCTCGATCTTCACGTAGTCCGCGACGTACGGGATCGAGTAGCCCTCGCCCCGTGGCACCGCGTCGGCCCACGCCGCGCCCGGCGGATACACGTACGAGTAGCGGTGAGCGTCTCGGGCCAGCGACAGCGCTTCGGCGCGCGCGGGGGAGTCAGCGTCGTCCTGCGGCAGCGTGGGCTTGAACATGTCGCTGCAGCCTCGCATCGGGCCGAGCGGAGGGTCAACGGGCCCCGCGAGTGGCCGGGCGAGCGCTCTCAGTTGTCCGCGGCGCAAGCGCCGCGCGTTGGGGGCGTTGCCCCCAAACCCCGTACGACGGTTCGATCCCGAGAAACGAAAGTTTCTCGGTCTCTCAGTCGTTCGAGACGACCGCGCGGACCTCGCCCATCACGGTGCGGAACGCGTCCCTCGCGTCCTCGCCGCGGTCGATGCGCTCCCGGATCCGCTGCGCGAGCAGCACGTTCGTGAGCATCTCGCCGTGATCGGCGCCCGCGATCGCGAACGGCGGATCGGTCTCCTCGGACAGCGCGTCGATCGCTGCGGCGAGCTCGGCCGCAGTCTTCTCGAGGGCGAGTCGACGGGACTCCGCGGGCTTCACGCGCCTGCCTCGGCGGCGGGCTTCGGGAAGAGCTCCTCGAGCTTCTCGCGGAGGCCGTCGATCTTCGTCGTGAAGAGGCCGTCGATCTGCTTGCCCCCTCGGTAGAACGCGAAGTACGGCAGGTTCGGGATCTCCACGGTCTTGCGCGCCTCGGGCGCGGCCTCGCCGTCGACGACGAAGAACTTCACGTGAGGCAGCTCGTCCGACAGCCGCTGGAACTTGGGCTTGATCAACATGCACTGCCCACACCACGTGGCGAAGAAGTCGACGACGACGAGCTCGTTGCTCTCGAGCGCGGTCTGGAAGTCAGCATCGGTGAGGGTCTCGGCGGCCACGGCGTTGCTCCTTGTTGCCGCGGTCATGGGGCACCCGACGCCGCACGTCAAAGCCTCGATGCCGGCAAGCGGGGGTGGGGCCCCGCGCGCAGCATTCGCGTGAGCGAATGGAGCGGGAGGGGGCCCCGGTCTGCGGGGGAGGGGCCGCTTGGCCCCTCGGAAACTACAGCGGGCGGAGCCCGGCACGGTCGACGAGGAAGGGCTTGTCGGTGATGCGATGCGGGGCCTTCGCGTGATCGTCGGTCACGCGCGCCATCATCGCCTCCATCGAGAGCGGCGCGTCCGCACGGCACGCGAAGAGCGCGTCGCGGTGCGGAACACACGCGATGAAGGGCTCCCCGAGATCGGCCTCGAGCACGTCGACGAGCCCCGGAAGCACGATGCGCGCGGAGTCGAGGCCATCGCCGGTGCGCGCGAAGATCACGGGGCCGTCGAAGGTCTCGATGCGACCGAAGCGCGCGCGCGTCGAGCGCTTCGCGAGGTTCTCGAGGGCGATGCGGATCGCCTCGTCGACGTCGAGATCCCAAGTCGGGAGCTCGTTCGCGCGTACGAAGCGCGAGCGCCCGTCGTACGCGAGCGTCAGGCAGAGGCGCACGCCGTTCGGCAGCGGCTTCGCGAAGAGCGCGTCGCGAACGTCGAACGAAGGCCCGACCACGCGAGGGAGCAAGCGCGCGATCGCGTCGTCGCGATCGATGCCCTTCGACGCGCCTCCCGGGAGCATCGAGACGAGCTTCTTCACGGCGTTCTCGACCGACACATCGCTCTGTCCTTCGGCGAGCTGGATCACGCGGGCGAGGTCGACCTCGACAGGAGAGCTCTCGGGGTCGGAGGCGCTGTCGAGCGTCGAGAGCCACAGCCGGCCCTCGAACCGATCGTCGACCGAGAGATCGGGACGCACGTCCGCGAGCACCGTCTCGAAGGCGCGCGACACGCGGCCATGTCCTGCGCTCCCTGCCGCCTCGGCCTCCGCGCGCCCCACCTCGGCGACGAGCGCCGCCCGCGCGGAGCTCGAGGCGATCGCCGTCTCGATGGCGGTGAACGGATCGAAGAAGCCGTGGGTGCCGATGCGGATGCGGTGGACGCCGTCGCGCTCGACGTGGGCGCCGAGGCCCACGTGATCCACGAGCACGGCCGCGAGGACGGCGCCCGCGCCTTCGACGAACTCGGCCTCCTCGCGCGCGCTCACGTCGCGCTGCGCGAACGTGTCGATGCGTCGCGCGAGCCACGCGAGCGTGGAGGCTCCGCGCTCGAGCGACACGGTGTGGCCGCCTTCGCGCGAGAGGAACCGGAGCGCGGCCGGCAAGAGCGGGCCGAGCTCGTCCTTGTTCGCGAGCCAGACGGGTGCGCCGGTCGCGCTCACACGCCTCGCTCGAGCATCGCGCGCGCGATGAGGAGGCGCTGCACGTCCGACGCGCCTTCGTAGATGCGCAGCGCGCGGATGTCTTCGTAGAGCCGCGCCACGATGCTCGTGGTCTCGACGCCGCGGCCGCCGTGGAGCTGCACGGCGCGGTCGATCACGCGGAACGCGGCCTCGGTCGCCATCAGCTTGGCCATGCTGCCGGTGCGCGTGACGCGCGCGCGATCGCCCGGTGCCTCGACGCCGTTCAGCGCCTTCAGCTGCGCGATCACGTCGGCCACGGCGGCCGCGCGGTAGACGAGCAGGCGCGCGCTCTCGAGATCGCACGCCATGTCCGCGAGCGACATCTGCACCGCTTGGAGATCGGAGAGCGGGCCGTCGAATTGCTGGCGAGTGCGCACGTGACCGAGCGTCTCGGAGAGCGCGCGCTGCGCCATGCCGAGCGCCGCGGCGCCCACGGTCGGTCGCAGCTTGTGGAGCGTCTCGAGCGCGATCGAGAGGCCCGCGCCTTCCTCGCCGATGCGCGCCGTGAGCGGCACGAGCACGTTCTCGAGGTGGAGCGCGCCGATCGGGTGACCACCGAGCACGTGCTGCGGGCGCGTCGAGAGACCCGCGCGATCGGCGTCCACGACGAACGCAGAGAGACGCAGCTTGGAGGTGGCCGTCTTGGGCGTGGTGACGGCGAAGACGACGTAGAAGTCGGCGATGCCGGCGTTCGAGATGAAGATCTTCTTGCCGTGGAGGACGTAGCCGTCCGGCGTCAGCGTCGCGCTCGTCTGCATGCGCGCGAGATCGGAGCCCGCTTCTTCTTCGGTGAGCGCGAACGCCGCGACGGCCTCGCCGGCCGCGACGCGCGGGAGGTACTGGGCCTTGAGCGCGTCCGAGCCTCGCGCCGTGATCGGGTAGCTGCCGAGCGCTTGCATCGCGAACGCGAGCTCGACGAGCGGGGACGTGTAGCCGAGACGCTCGCGCGCGAGACAGAGCGGCACCGAGCGCACCTCGGGGTACGTGCCGCCGAACGCTTGAGGCACGGCGAGGCCGAGCAGGCCGCGCTCGCCGAGGAGACGCACGAGCTTCACGAGGCCGTCGCGCGCGTCGGACGCGTCGTGCTCCACGCGCAGCGCCGCGGTCTCGAGCGCCGCGGCGGAGCCCCACGCGTCACGGAGCTCCTCGGGGCCCACGAACGCGCGCTCGACGACGTCGTCCGAGAGCAGAGGAGGGGCGTTGGCGATCAGCGGCATTCGATCCTCGTTCGCGAAGCGCGGGTCACTTGAAGCGCGGCGCGCGCTTGGCGACGTTCGCGTCGTAGGCCTCGCGGAAGTCGGGGTGTTGCATGCAGATGGCCTGCGCCTGCGCCTCGGCCTCGATGCCCGTGGCGAAGTCCACGTGCTGCTCGTAGTCGAGCATCTTCTTCGTCATCGCGTGCGCGAACGCGGGGCCCTCCGCGATGCGCTTCGCGAGCGCGTGCGCCTCGCCGACGAGCGACTCGGACGGCACGATCCGGTTGAAGAGCCCGACGCGCTCGGCGGTCGTCGCGTCGACGAAGTCACCCGTGTAGAGCATCTCGGCGGCGCGGCCGTAGCCGACGATGCGCGGCAGGAGCCACGACGCGCCCATGTCCGCGCCCGAGAGGCCGACCTTCGGGAAGAGGAACGCGATGCGCGCGTCGGGCGCGGCGATGCGCACGTCGGCTGCGATCGCGATCACGGCGCCGGCACCGCAGACCACGCCGTGCAGGGCGGCGACCACGGGCACCTTGCAGGTGTGGATCGCGTGCACGAGCGAGCCCGTGAGGCGCGTGAACTCCAGCAGACCCTGCATGTCGCGTGAGAAGAGCTGTCCGATGATGTCGCGCACGTCGCCGCCCGAGCAGAAGCCCTTGGGGCCCTCGCCGCGCAGGACGACGACGCGCACCTCGGGGCGATCGGCGATCGCGCGGAACGCATCGCGCAGCGCCGCGTACGACGCGAACGTCAGCGCGTTGATGCGATCGGGACGATCGAGGGTGATGGCGCAGACGCCGTTCTCGACCTGGAAGCGGAAGCCTTCTTCGCGGATCTCCATGGTGCTCCTCGGTTCGCTCAGACGACGGCGGTCGCTTCGATCTCGACGAGCGCGCGCGGCTCGAGCAGGGCCTTCACCTCGACGAGCGCCATCGCGGGGAAGTGCTTGCCCATGATCGAGCGGTAGGCCTGCCCGATCGCCTTCACGTTCGCGCCGTAGTCGTTGCGATCGACGACGTAGATCGTGAGCCGGCCGATCGACTCCGGGCCGCCCTGCGTGGCGCGCACCACCTCGAGCACGTTCTTCAGCGCGAGCTCGAACTGGGCGACGAGGCCGTCGACGAAGTGGCCCTCGCGATCCCAGCCGATCTGGCCCGCGACGAACAGCAGGCGTCCGCCCGCCGGGAAGAGGATCCCGTTCGAGTAGCCGCGCGGCGCGCCGAGCGACTCGGGGTTGATGGCGGTGGGCCGGGGGCCCGGGGTGACTCGCTCGGTGAGTGCGTCGTTCATCGGGGGCCTGTTCGTCTCGGGGCCGACCTTCTACCAGATGGACGATTGATTGGTTTCGCGGGCCCGTCCCACTAGAGGTTCGATGCGCCTGCCCGGCCGGATTCCCCTCACATCTCGTCCTCTCGGAGGGGCCTTCGTCGCGGTCGGTGCGATCGCGGCGCTGGCGATCGGGGCCTGTGAGGGGCCGACGGCACGACCGCCACGACGCCCACCGGCGGACGCGGGAGTCGCGGTGGACGCGCCGTGGCCGAGGGGTGTCGACGCTGCGCAGCCGTTCGAATTCGAAGAGGACGCGTGGTCGCTGGCCGACGATGCCTACGCGCTGCCGCACGTCGATGCGTTTGGTCCAGTCGATCGCGCCGACGCGTTCGTGCCCGCGCCCGACGCGTGGAGCCCGCCGCCCCCGCCGCTCGGTGAGCTCCGCTGCCGCACGCTGTCCGCTTCGCACGCGTCGAGCGACGCGAGCTGGGGAGGCGTGCTCACCGACATCGTCCAGCACCTGCCGCGCTCGTACGGCGACACCTACTACGACGACGACACCGTGACCTACGGCCACGAGACCTCGCACGGCCTCCACGCCCACATCCGCAACACCATGAACGACACGGGCACGCGCGCGAACGGCTTCTACGTTCTCGACGATCGCGCGTGCCTCGTGAGGGAGCCCGACATGCGGAAGAGCGACGTCGCCGTCTACATCCCTTCGAGCCTGCGCTGGACGCGCTTCGATCTCTACCTCACGGGCTCGCGCGACTGGGACGACACGCCGCTCTACGTGTGGGACGAGTGGGTCGCGTACACGAACGGGTCCGCGGTGGGTGTGGATCGCGCGAGCGCGGGCCTCTGGCGATCCGGGTGGCGCGGCACCGTCGATGGCACGATCGAGTTCACCGTGTACGCGATCGCGGTGGGGATGGCGGCCGAGACGCGCGAGCCCGGCTACTTCGTCCGCGAGCCCAATTTCCTCGCGTTCCTCGTGTGGAACGCTCGGCGCGCGATGCGCCTCTTCCGCGCAGGCCGTGTCGTGCCGGACTTCGCATGGGACGAACAAGACGCGTACTTCGAGCGCTGGCGATCGGGCAGCGACGCCGAGGCGATGCGCGCGTGGATGCGTCGCACGCTCGGCGACGCAGTGACCGACGAGCTGCTCGCGCCGCTCTGATCGCCGCTGTGACCCATTCGTGATCCGCGTCTTCCAGATGGCGCGATAGTCTCGGGCGAATGCGGGCTCTCGCGATTCAAACCTCGTGTCTCGTGGTCCTGATCTGTGGCGCTCACGCGACGGTGCACGCGCTCCGCGCCGAGCGTGTCGAGCCGCCGGTCACTGCGCCGACGCTCGAGCCCGATCGCACGTGGCTCGGCGCCGAGACGTGCCAGGCGACCACGCCGCGGGAGCTCGGACGATCGAGCGTGCGGAACCTGCGCCTCCATGTCGCGTCGCAGCCGGCAGGCCCGCGCCGCGGCGCGGCGTACGCGCACCACGGCAGCACGATCGCGGCGTGGTCGACCGGCGAGCACGCGTTCACGACGCGCGCGATCGGGGCCGAGCTCGGGCCCGCGCGCGAGGTCGCGCTCGACGAGGGCAACAACCTGTCCGTGGTGTCGCCCGCGAGCGGAGGCCGCTTCCTCGCGATCGCCATCGGTGCGCTCTGCTCGGGCCGGACGCGCGGCAATTGGTGCATCCGCGCGACGGGGCTCGCGCCGGACGGCAGCGCGATCGGGACGCCGTACCTGCCTACCCCATCGGGGCAGATGATGGAGCTCACGGACACGACGCCACTGCGCGCGGCAGACGGGTCGCCCACGGGCGTGGCCGTCGCGGTGGTCTCGCGCTGGGGCGGCGCCGACATCACGCTCTACCGACTCGATGGCGCAGGGCAGATCGTGGTCGAAGAGCACCCGATCCGCACCGAGGGTCCGAGCGAGTCGCCGATCGATCTGCTTCGCTCGGAGGGGGAGCGGGTGATGGCGTACGGGTCGCACCAGGCGGGTCGGGGTACGGTGCTCGACGGCGAGGGGATGCCTGTGTACCGGCCCTTCGTGCTCGAGCTCGGCCAGCGTCGCCAGCAGGTCGCCGCTGCGGCGCTCGGCAACGCGCGGCTGCGATGGACCCGCGTGGTCGGTGACGAGCTGCAGCTGTTCTATGGGCTTCCGCGCGGCCGCGTCCGCTGGCTCCGCGTCTCCAGCGCGGATGGCAGCTACGTCGGAGGGACGCCTTCCACGTTCGAGCCGGACGACGCGCTCCCGGCATCCCCCGTGTTCCCGGCGCTCGCGGTCTCGCGCGGCGCTCTCGCGCTCACGCGCAGCGATCTGCGCGGCGCAGCGGTCGGCCAGCCGGTTTCCCTCGGGCCCGCGCGCGGTCGCGTGATCACGTCGTGGTCGTGGGAGGGCGAGTCGATGCACGTGGTGTGGGGCGTGCGCGCCGGTCGCGAGTGGATCGTCTCCGAGTCGCACGTCGCTTGCCCGGCGATGTGACACCCACTCCATGTGACGGGCGCGCCACACGTCGCGGCCCTTCCGCGTCGTCGCAACGATTCGAGAAGCTCCTCTGCCGTTGAACCGGCGATCGAGTCCGTGAGACCCTCACCTCGTGCGTCCAGGTCGTGAGAGTGCCGGTTGGGCTACGCAGTCGCAGGAGATCGCCGATCTCCGTGCGGAGCTGCAGGACGAGCACGAGAAGCTCCTCGCCCTCCAGGACATCAACGCGGCCTCGGGCACGATCCTCAACGTCGACGAGCTGCTCTCGCTCGTGGCGAGCCGCATCACGCGGGTCATGGAGTGCGATCGCACGACCGCGTACCTGCTCGACGACGAAGCGACGACGCTGACGTCGCGCGTCGTGGAGGGCGAGTCGAGCCGGGAGATCCGCCTGCCCGTCGGCGTGGGGCTCGCGGGCTGGGTCGCGAAGTCCGGCCTGCTGCTCAACCTCGAGGACGCGTACCGCGACGCGCGCTTCGATCCCGAGTGGGATCGCAAGACCGGCTACCGAACGCGCTCGATGTTGTGCGTGCCGATGAAGAACCGCCTCGGCCGTCCGATGGGCGTCATCCAGTGCCTCAACAAGATGCACGGTGCGTTCACGGTGGAAGACGAGGCGATGCTCGCGGCGCTCGCGTCGCAGGCAGCGGTCACCATCGAGAACGGCAAGTTCTTCCTCGCCACCGTGCAGAAGAACATGGAGCTGCTCGAGACCAAGCAGCAGCTCGAGCGCAAGGTGCGCGAGCTCGACGTGCTCATGGAGATCACGCAGGTCGCCGCGTCGGCCCAGCGCCTCGATGAGCTCCTCGAGGGCGTGCTCCAGCGCGCGATGCGCGCGATCGATGCCGAGGCTGGCTCGATCCTGATCGCGGATCGCGTGACCGGTGATCTGCGCTTCCGCTCGGCGATCGGAGGCGCGGCCGACAAGGTCAAGCGCATGAAGATCGCGCGCGGCCAAGGCATCTGCGGCTGGGTCACGCGCAACCGGCAGCCCAAGGTCGTGCACGACGTGAACAACGACGGGCGCCACATCACCGAGATCGCCGACCGCGTCGGGTACCACCCACGCTCGGTGCTCGCGGTGCCGCTCTTCTGGGGCGGCGGCGAGTGGAGCCAGAGCGGCGAGCACCAGGGTGAAGGCGCGCTCGAGCTGCTCAACAAGGGCAGGGGGCGTGGGCGCTTCAACGAAGACGACGTGCGCTTCGCGACGCTGATCGCGGCGCAGATCTCGACGGCCATCCAGCTCGCCGAGGCACGCGAGCGACAGAACCGCGAGGACCGCCTGTCGACGATCGGCCAGCTCCTCTCGAGCGTGCTGCACGACCTCAAGACGCCGATGGCGGTCATCGCTGGCTACACGCGCGAGCTGGTCGAAGAGCCCGAGCGCGCGATGCGAGAGCGGTTCGCGAGCTCGATCCTGAAGCAGGTCGAGCTCATCAACGCGATGACGCGCGAGACGCTCGCGTTCGCGCGCGGCGACCGCAGCTTGTGGATCCGGAAGATCTACCTGAAGCAGTTCTTCGAAGAGCTCTGCGATCAGCTCACGCACGAGCTCGATGCGCGTGGCGTGGCGGTGCGCCTCGTGCTCGAAGACCGCGGCATCGCGCACTTCGACCAGCACAAGATCCAGCGCGCGATCCACAACCTCGCGCGCAACGCGGCCGAGGCGATCACGACGCAGGACACGCGCAGCTCGATGCCGCCAGGCGCGCCGATGGGGACGTTCACGGTGCGCGTGTCGCGCCGACCGGACGACGCGATCGTGATCGAGTGCGAGGACGACGGCCCGGGTATCCCGGACGAGGTGCGCGAGCGCCTCTTCGAGTCGTTCGCGTCGCACGGGAAGGTCGGCGGCACGGGCCTCGGGCTCGCGATCGTCCGGAAGGTGGTGGACGACCACGGCGGCACCATCGAGGTCGAGAGCGAGGTGGGGAAGACGGTCTTCCGCATCACCCTGCCGAAGCAGGAGACCGCCGAGCCCCCGCGGCCCTGAGCAGGAACGAGGTGGCGGAAGTACGCCGCCAGGCATCCGCCAATCCGCCAGATCTCGTGCGATTTCCCTTACGTTCGTACGCTCGGAGGCCGGTCCGGTCCGTGCAGCCGTGGCTCGCATCATGAGCAAGCCTCGCTATCACCCGCCCGGCGTCGAGTACTGGATGATCGGCTCCAAGTGCGTCGACGACCAGCTGCTGCTGACGCCGTCACCGTTCATCCGTTTCCTCATCATGCTGTGGCTGTCGCGCATGCAGACGCTTCACGACGTCGAGGTCGTGGCCTTCGTGTTCATGGGCAACCACTTCCACATCGTGTTCCGGCTGCGGAAGTCGCGGCTGGCGGCGATCATGCGTGACTTCAAGGCGGCGCTCGCGAAGTCGCTGAACGCGGCGCTGGGCAGAGAAGGCACCGTGTGGATGCGCCGCTACGACGAGAAGGCGCTCCTGAACGACGCGTCGGTGGACACGCGCGTTCACTACGTGCACGCCAACCCCGTGCGCGCGGGGCTCGTGGCGCGTGCGCTCGAGTACCCGGGTGTCTCGAGCTGGCGCGCGTACGCGGAGGATCTGGACTCCCTGACGGAGCGATGGTTCGACGAAGAGGCCTGGCGTGCTGCGGGCGCGGACGACTCGGCGCGCGAGGAGTACGTGCGAACGGCGACGGTGCGGATCTCTCGTCCTTCGACGTGGGACGGGCTGTCGGCGGAGGGACGTCGCGCCGCGGTCGCGGCATGCGTCGCGGTGATGGATGAGGAGGAGCGTCGCGCTGCGACGGAGCGCGAGCTCGAGCGAGCGCCGATGCCGCGCGCGTCGTCGATCTCGAAGCGCAATCCGCGCTCGAGGCCGGAGCGTCCCAAGCGCACTTCGAAGAGCGCGCGTCCGTGGCCCGACGATGAGGAGACGGCGCGGTTCTGGGAGGCGTACCGCGAGGTGATGCTGGTGTATCGCGAGGCGTCTGCCGCGTTCCGTGCGACGGGGATCTTGGGCCCGTTCCCGGCGGGGACCTATCCGCCGCGGCTGATGTACGCGCTGGTCGAGACGTAGCGGCTTCGAGCTGATCCCGTGGGAGAGCCGTCGCAGAGCGCGACGGGACTTGTGTGCCCGCCGGCCGATGTGCCGAGCGGGCCAAAGGTGCTTCCGTCGTGCGACGCGCTGCGGCGCTCGTCGCTCGTCACCCGCAAGTCCAAGGGGGGCTCGTCGCACCCGGGCTCCGTCGCTTCGGGGGACATCCTCTGAGCAGCCGTTCGAGCAGCCGTTCGACCGCGCAGCCCGCGACACCGTTTCGAGACGGCGCGAGGACTTCGCCCGCGCATGCATTGACCCCGTCTGCCGTCGCTGAGATCCTCTGTTCGATGTCGAGCGGCGCGCGATCGCGGATCTCGACGCGCTTCCGGCGCGGGCCGACGCGCTACGTGCCTCTCCGCCGCCTCGCCCTCGGCGGCATGGCTGAGGTCTGGCGCGGCGAGGCCATCTTCGACGGCGGTGACCGTCACCCCATCGCCATCAAGCGCGTGCTCCCGCACCTCGCGCAGGATCCGATGTACCGCTCGATGTTCCAGGACGAGGCGCGCCTCGGGATGCTCCTGCGCCACGAGAACATCGTCCGCGTGTACGACGCGCGCGAGGTCGGCGGCACGTTCATCATGATCCTCGAGCTCGTCGACGGGACGATGCTCAAGTCCATCCTCGATCGCGCCCACGCGCGCGGCGCAGGCATGCCGGTCGCCACGGCGCTGCACCTCGGCCGAGAGCTCCTCCGCGCGCTCCAGTACGCGCACGACGCCGTCGACAACGTCGGCAAGCACCTCGGCATCATCCACCGCGACGTGTCACCGCATAACCTCCTGCTCGGCAAGGACGGTGGCGTGAAGCTCGCGGACTTCGGCCTCGCCGACGCGAGCGTGCACACCACTTCGATGGACGGCGGCATGCTCGGCGGCAAGCTCGGCTACCTCGCCCCCGAGATCATCCAGCAGAAGCCCGCGAGCCCGTCGATCGATCTCTTCGGCGCCGGCATCGTTCTCTGGGAGATGTTGTGCGGACGTCGGCTCTTCCAGGGCCCAGACGACAACGCCACCGTTCGCGCGGTGATGAAGTGCGAGGTGCCCACGCCCTCGAAGATCCAGCGCCGCATCCCCAAGAAGGTCGACGAGCTCCTGCTCCGTGCCCTCTCGAAGGATCCCGCCGCGCGACCGCCGACCTGCGAGCACTTCGCGCAGGAGATCGACGCGCTCCTCGCCGAGATCGATCCGCACGTGTCCGCGAAGGACGTCGGCCTGATCGTGAACCTCTATCTGGCCGCCGAGCCGCCCGCGCCACAGCCCTCGGCCGAGGTGATGGTCGACCTCTTCGCGCAAGAGCTCGAGGCCTTCGTCGAAGGCCACGCGCCCGACCTCGGAGCCGCGCCGCTCGATCCATCGCTCTTCGAGGTCCGTCGCAGGTTCTGAGGACGCGTCGTGTCGCCCCGCGAGATCAGGTCGCGCCGCTTCGCCTCAGCTCGCGCGGGCTCTGTCCCGTGTGCGCGCGCAAGACACGCCGGAACGCAGCGGGGTCCGCGTAGCCCACGCGCAGCGCGATCTCCTCGACGCTGTGCCGCGTGGTCTCGAGCAAGTGCCTCGCCCGCGCGACGCGCAGGCGCTGGACGAGCTTCTGCGGCGTCGTCCCCAGCGCCGAGGCCACGCGGCGCGCGAGGGTGCGCGGCGACGTCTTGGTCGCGCGCGCGAGATCCTCGAGCGCGAGCGGCTCGTCGAGGTGCGCCGCGACGTGCGCCTCGAGAGCGCGCACGACGGGATCGTCGCTCCGCACGTGCTCGTGGATCATGAAGCGCGCTTGCGAGGGACGTTCGTCGAGCACGAGGTAGCGCGCGACGAGGTGCGCGAGTGACGAGCCTCCGAGGCGCGCGACGAGCGCCAGCGCGAGGTCCGCGTGCGCGAACGCCGCGCCCGCCGTGAGCACGCCCGAGTCCTCGACGACCATGCGATCGCTCGTGACGCGCACCTTCGGAAAGCGCGCACGGAACGCGCTCGCCAGCCACCAGGTGGTCGTCGCCTCGCGCCCCTCGAGCAGACCCGCCTCGCCGAGCACGAAGGTCGCCGAGCACGAGGCCGCCACGATCACCCCGCGACGCGCCGCGCGAACGAGCAGCGGCAGGAGCCGACGCACCTCTCCCCGAGCGAGCAGCGCCTCGATCGCCGGCCCCGTCGTCGCGGACAGCCCCGCGATCAGGATCACGTCGCCGCGTCGCAGTCGCTCCGCTCGGAACGCCTCGTCGACCGCGATCCGCCGACCGTTGCCCGCGCGCACGCTCTCGCCGCCGATGGACACCACGCACTGCTCGAACGTGCGCTTCGACGGCCGTTCGGAGCGCTGCTGGATCGCGAGCCGCCCCGCCGCGTCGATCACGTCGAGCCCGATCGCGAGCGCTGCCTCCGCGGTCCCGTCGAGGACGAGGTGAACGAGCACGTGGCAAGAATGGACCGAACAACGTCGTTCGTGCCACTCACGCGATCCGTCCCGTTCGTCCAGAGTCGCGGCATGAGCGACACCCACCACGGCCGAGACGATCGAGACGACGCGCTCGACGACTTCGAGCGCCGCAGCGTCACGATCCACGACGAGACGCGCACCGTGTACGTCGCCGGCCGCGGCCCCGCGGTGATCGTCCTCGCCGAGATGCCCGGCATCAGCCCACACGTGGCGCGCTTCGCCCGCTGGGTCCGCGCCGCCGGCCTCGCGGTGTACATGCCGTCGCTCTTCGGTGTCGATGGCGCGTATCCGCGCGCGGCCGAAGGCCTCGCGGTGATGAAGCGAGCGTGCGTGAGCGCCGAGTTCCGTGCGTTCGCGGCGGGCGGCTCGAGTCCCGTCACGCGCTGGCTGCGCGGGCTGGCGCGCCTCGCGCACGACGAGCGCGGCGGCCGAGGCGTGGGCGCGATCGGGATGTGCTTCACCGGCAACTTCGTGCTCACGATGATGCTCGAGCCGTCGGTGATCGCGCCGGTGCTCTGCCAGCCGTCGCTCCCGCTCGGTGTGCCCGCCGGCCTCGAGATCTCGGACGACGACCTCGCCACCGTTCGCGCGCGCCTCGACGCCGAAGACCTCACGGTGCGCGCGTACCGGTTCGAGGGAGACCGCTTCTGCACCGCCGAGCGCTTCGCTGCGTACCGCGCCGCGCTGGGAGAGCGCTTCGTCGCGCGCGTGCTGCCCACCGCGTCGGCGAACCCGTCGCCGCCCCCGTTCTTCGCGGAGGTCGTCGGCTGCGCGCACAGCGTGGTCACCGCGCACCTCATCGACGCCGACGGAGAGCCGACACGCGCCGCGCGCGACGAGATCGTCGCGTTCTTCACTGCACAGCTGGGAGTCGGCCAGATCGGTGTGGGGCAGCCCGGAGACGACCATGCCTGACGTACCGCTTCGCCTCTACGGACGCCGCACCTCGCACTTCACGCGCGTCGTCCTTCTGGTCGCGCACGAGCTCGAGGTCCCCGTCGACCTCGTCCACGTCGACGATCTCTTCTCGCTCGACGCGAGCGCCTACGGCGGGCATCCCGCGCTGAAGGTGCCGTGTCTTCACGTGGGCGACGCGATCACGTTCGGCGCGGCGAACGTCGCGCGCCGCATCGCGCGCGAGAGCGACCACGCGCAGCGGATCGCCTGGGCGTCCTTCGGCCCGCGCCACCGACGTCGCCTCGCCGCGTTGAACCCAGGGGCCTCTTCGCGCACCCTCGCGCGCCATGAGCAACCCGACGGTCCCGACGAACGAAGCGTGGATGGAGCGCGCGCAGCGCGTGCTGCCCGGTGGCGTGAACTCACCCGTGCGCGCGTTCCGCGCCGTGGGTGGCGCGCCGGTGTTCGTGGAGCGGGCAGAGGGCGCGTACCTCTACGGCGTCGATGGGCGCAGCTACATCGACTACGTCGGGAGCTGGGGCCCCATGATCCTCGGGCACGCCGCGCCCGACGTGGTGCGCGCGGTGGAAGACGCGATGAAGCGCGGCTCGAGCTACGGCGCGCCGACCCGCGGCGAGGTCGAGTACGCCGAGCTCATCACGCAGCTCGTGCCCTCGATCGAGATGCTGCGCATGACCTCGAGCGGCACCGAGGCCGTGATGGGCGCGCTGCGCGTCGCGCGCGGCTTCACGGGTCGTGATCTCGTCGTGAAATTCGAGGGCTGCTACCACGGCGGCGCCGACTACCTGCTCGTCCAAGCCGGCAGCGGTCTCGCGACGTTCGGCGTGCCCACGAGCGCAGGCGTGCCCGCGGCGATCGGCGGCACCACGCTCGTGCTGCCGTTCAACGATCTCGACGCCGCGCGCGCGCTCTTCGCCCAGCGCGGGAGCGAGATCGCGGCGCTGATCCTCGAGCCTGTCGTCGGCAACATGGGCGTGGTCCCGCCGCTGCCCGGGTTCCTCGAAGGCCTCCGCGCGATCACGAAGGAGCACGGCGCGCTCCTGGTGTTCGACGAGGTGATGACGGGCTTCCGCGTCGCGCTCGGTGGCGCGCAGGCGCTCTACGGCATCACGCCGGACCTCAGCTGCTTCGGGAAGATCGTGGGCGGCGGCCTGCCGGTCGGCGTCTATGGCGGTCGCCGCGAGATCATGCAGAAGGTCGCGCCCCTCGGGCCCGTGTACCAAGCGGGCACCCTGAGCGGAAATCCCCTCGCCGTCGCGGCAGGCCGCGCGACGCTGGAAGCTCTTCGCGCGCCCGGGGTTTACGAGGTGCTGGAAGAGCGGAGCGCGCGGCTCGAGGCCGGCCTCCGCGACGCGAGCCGAGCGTGCAGCGTGCCCGTCACGGTGCAGCGCGTCGGCTCGATGATCACGCCGTTCTTCGCGGCCGGCCCGATCCGCACGTGGACCGACGCCGACCGCGCCGATCGCAAGGCGTTCGGGAGGTGGCACGCGGCGCTGATCCACGAGGGCGTGCACTGGCCGCCCGCGCAGTTCGAGGCGGGCTTCGTCTCGCTGGCCCACACCGAGGCGATCTGCGACGCGACGATCGAGGCAGCCAAGCGCGCGTTCGCGGCTGTCTGAGCGAGGCCCGCTTCGTGAGGGAGATCGCCCAAACGCCCGTGAAACGTTGGGGTTCGTGGCCCGCCCGCGTTCTTGACCACCCCTCGAAGCGTGCTACATGGCGCGCGCCGAAGGGCCGGAGATGAAGCTCTTCGACCCCAAGCACCGACGAGAGATGAGCAGAGGCCAGCGGCTGGCCCTCGTCGGTACCGAGCTCTCGGTCTCGATCTTCATCGGACTCTTCGGCGGGCACTGGCTCGATGAGCGGTTCGCCACCCGACCCTGGCTGACCATGGTCGGTCTCCTCCTCGGACTCGCGGCAGGTTTCAAGAGCCTCTTCCAGGTCGCGCGGCGCGAGCAGACGCGGATCTCCAGAGAGGCCGAGCGAGAACGAGCGCAGACGCACGACACCCCGGATTCCTCCACCGAATGACCTTCCACGACCGCATCCCGCTCTACGTCTCGGCCTTCGCGGCGATCCTCGTCGCGGTGGGCTTCGCCGTGAGCGTGGAGACGGGCATCGGCGCGGTGGGCGGTGCCGCGGTCGCGCTGATGAACGCGTTCGCGCTCCGCTGGCTGGTCACGGCGATGATCAAGGCCGACCCGGCGCGTCGCGCGGGAGCGAGCCTCACCCTGATGCTGAAGACGGGCGTGATCCTCGCGATCTCGGCCGGCCTCCTCTTCGGCGCGCACCTCGACCCGGTCGGCTTCGCGATCGGCATCGGCGCGCTCGTGCTGGGCCTCGTCGTGGGCTCCGCGCACTACAACCTCACCGCGGGCGACCTCGCCGCGGCTCCGACGAAGGGCGAGTGATCCATGCCTGAGCACGAGTCCTGGTTCAGCCTCTATCTCCCCGGCCTGGCGCACGCGATCGAGGCGCTGACGCGCGACATCAACATGGCCGTCACCGGCCAAGAGGGCACCTGGCTCAACCAGGAGGGCTACGGCCACGGCGGGTCGAGCGTCGATCACGTGGTCACGGCGCTGTTCCTCCTCGTCGTGCTCGGCGTGATGGCGGTGATGGCCGGTGGTCGCCTGAAGGACGCGAAGGCCGCGCTGATCCCCGAGGACACGCTCACCGTCCGCACGTTCTTCGAGCTCTTCATCGGCGGCGTGCTCGGCATGATGGAGCCGATCATGGGCAAGAAGGCCGCGCGCTACTTCCTGCCGCTCATCGGCACCTGCGCCGTCTTCATCTTCTTCTCCAACTTCATGGGCCTCATCCCCGGCTTCATGCCGCCGACGGACTCGCTCAAGACCACGTTCGCGCTCGCGCTCGTGATCTTCGTGACGACGCACGTCTACGGCATCAAGGAGAACGGGCTCGGCCACATCAAGCACCTCTTCGGTCCTTGGCTCGGCCCGATCGGCATCCCGCTCAACATCCTCATGTTCGCGATCGAGGTCATCGGCCACATCGCCCGCCTCGTGTCGCTCAGCCTGCGTCTCATGGCGAACATGTTCGGTGACCACATGGTCGTCGGCATCTTCACGCTGCTCGTGCCGTTCCTCGTGCCGGTGCCGTTCCTCATGCTCGGCACGATCGTCTGCATCGTGCAGACGGCGGTCTTCTGCATCCTCAGCACCGTCTACATCGGCATGGCGGTCGCGCATCAGGATCACGGCGACGACCACGGCCACGGCGACAAGGACCACGGCCACGGTCACGGGGGCGAAGGCGCGCACGCGCACTGAGCCGCTCGCCGCGCCACCACGGCGCACAGTTCTGCCCGCTTCCCATGCTGCGGGTGTCGATCAGGTAGCGAAACAACGAAAACAAGTTCGAACCGCGCGGACCCGCCAGCAGACAGGGAAGCTGGTCACAAGGCTGAAAGTCCTATGACTACTGGGACCCCGCCGCGGAAGAAGGTTGGAAGGAGACTCTCATGAAGAAGAATCTGCTCGGGCTCGGTACGTTCCTCACCACGCTCCTCGTCGCGGCCAGCGCGTTCGCGCAGGAAGCGTCGGATGTGGGCCCCGATGAGTGGAGCGCGCGCGGCCTCATGGGCTTCGCGGCGGCCATCGGCATCGGCATCGCGGCCTTCGGCGGCGCGCTCGGTCAGGGTCGTGCGGCCAGCTCGGCGCTCGACGGCATCGCGCGTAACCCCAACGCGGCCGACAAGATGTTCACCCCGATGATCCTCGGCCTCGCCCTCATCGAGTCGCTCGTCATCTACTCGTTCGTCATCTCGATCCTCATCGTCCTCTGGGCGACGGCCTGAGCTGACCACCGCGGCTCGCGCAGACCTCGCGCGGGACGACGACAGGGCCTCGATCCGAAAGGGTCGGGGCTCTTCGTTTTTCGGTCGCTCCGTTCGGCCACGTTGCGGCGCTTCCGGAGGGCGAGCCATACTCGGCGCCATGGACGGCGAGATCCGCACGGACGCACCCGAGAGCAGCGCGACGCCCGACGTGGGGACCCGCGAGGCGTTCGAGGCGCTCAAGGCCGACGCGGCGCCCGTCCGTCGCAACGCGCCCACGGAGCGCCCTCGCTGGCAGGCGATCGCCAAGCTCGGTGTGATCTTCGGCCTCGGCGGCATCGTGGTCGCATGGGCGCTGACGAGCAGCGAGTCGCCGTTCGTGTACTCGGTGATGGTGGCCGACGTGGTGGGCGACCCGAGCGCGTTCACCGGCCGCACGCTGCGTATGGAGGGCCCGCTGCGCGACGGCTCGATCCAGTTCCGTCAGGACCCGTGCGAGTACCGCTTCGTGCTCGCCGAGGGCGAGGGCGAGGACGCCCGCGAGATCGACGTGCGCTTCCCGCAGTGCATCGTGCCGGACACGTTCCGCGACGGCATGGGGATCTCGGTCGTCGTCGAAGGTGAGATCCAAGAGGACGGCAGCTTCCTCGCGACGCAGGTCATCCCGCGATGCCCCTCACGCTACGAGATGGATCAACGTCAGCAGAACGGCGAAGCCGCGCCGCATGCGATGCCGAGCAGCTCGTGACGTGAGCTCCGTGTCGCGCGTCCCTTGACCCGCACGTCGTTCGGTCGCTAGATCGCGACCCGCATGAGCGACGAGCGCGTCCTGTTCGAGCAAGAGGCCATCGCGCGCACGCTGCGTCGGCTGGCCCTCGAGATCGTCGACTCGACGCGCGGCACCGAGCGCCTGGCGCTCGTCGGCATCCGTCGCGGTGGAGTGCCGATCGCGGCGCGTCTCGCGGCGCTGATCGCCGAGTCCGAAGGCAAGAGCGTGCCGGTCGGTGCGCTCGAGATCGCGCTCTACCGCGACGACGCGGCGACGGCGCTGCCCGATCCGAAGATCGGTCCGAGCCACATCGACTTCGACGTGAACGGCCGGGACGTGGTGCTCGTCGACGACGTGCTCCAGACGGGTCGCACGGTGCGCGCGGCGATCGATGGCCTCCTCGACTACGGCCGCCCGCGCCGCATCTGGCTCGCGGTGCTCTTCGATCGCGGCGGCCGTGAGCTCCCGGTCGCGGCGGACTTCGTGGGCCGCGTGGTGGAGCTCGCCGCGGGCGAGAAGCTGATGGTCGAGCTCGGCGGCGAAGGCGATCGCGCGCTCGTGCGAGGCAAGGCGTGAGGCGACCCTCGCGTGGTCTCGCGACGTGGGCGATCGTGACGTGGGTGGTCGCGCTCTCGGCGTGCTCCGGCACGCCGCGCACGCGCGTGCGCACGATCACTCAGGGCCGCAGCTCCGAAGGTCTTCGTGAGGATCAGGCGGACGCCGAGACCGGCAGCATGTCCGAGCTCGTGTGGCGCTCGGACACCGACACGCCGTCGATCTGGTCCTACCGCGGCAGCCGCGACTACTTCGTGCCGCGCGTGGGCCTCCGCTTCGTGACGCCCGCGAGCTACGTGTTCGACGCGAGCCTCGAGCCGTCGCAGCACACCGTGCTGCAGGGGCCGACGGTGCCGCGGGCCGTGCGCGGGGAGCGCTTGTTCGGTGATCGCGTGCTCCAGATCCGAGGCGATGGCCCGGCGCCCGTCGTCGTCAGCCTCGTCGAGATCCCGCTCGACGTCGAGCCGTCGACGTTCTGCGCGTGGGCCGCGCGCTCGGACACGGGTCGCGCGTCCGAGATCGCGCGCGACGAGGCCGAGCGACTCGCCAGCTCGAGCACGCGGCTCTGTGAGCTCGTCACTCCGTCGCGCACCACGCGCGTGCGCGGCTTCTTGCGCGCGGGTTGGCTGCTCGTGTTCTCGCAGCAGATCAGCGCCGGCGCGACCGCCGAGCTCGACGCGCTCGTGGCGAGCGTGCGCGCGTTCGACGACGAATGAGGGACATGTCGAGCTCTTCACACCTGGCGCCTCGTCACCTCCTCGGCATCCGCGGCATGCGACGCGAGGACGTGACCTCGCTCCTCGATCAAGCCGAGGTCTTCTTCGAGATCTCGCGTCGTCCAGTCCGCAAGGTGCCGACGCTGCGCGGCAAGGGCGTGATCAACCTCTTCTTCGAGGCGTCGACGCGCACGCGCACGAGCTTCGAGCTGGCGGGCAAGCGCCTGTCGGCAGACGTCGTGAACATCTCGGCGTCGACGTCGAGCGTGACGAAAGGCGAGACGCTGCTCGACACCGTGAAGACGCTCGAGGCGATGCAGCCCGACATCATGGTGATCCGTCACTCGAGCTCGGGCGCCGCGCAGTACGTGTCGGAGCGCGTCGGCTGCAGCATCGTCAACGCAGGCGACGGCGCGCACGAGCACCCCACGCAGGCGCTGCTCGACGCCTTCACGATCCGCCGCGCCAAGGGCACGCTCGACAAGCTCGTCGTCACGATCTGCGGCGACGTGCTGCACTCGCGCGTCGCGCGCAGCAACGCGCTCCTGCTCGCGCTCTTCGGCTGCGAGGTGCGCTTCGTCGGGCCGCGCACGCTCTTGCCGCGCGACGTGAGCGGCTACGACGTGAAGGTCTTCGATCGCCTCGAGCCCGCGCTCGAGGGCGCCGACGTGGTCATGGTGCTGCGCATCCAGCGCGAGCGGCTCGAGGGCGCGCTGCTGCCTTCGCTCCGCGAGTACAGCAAGACGTTCGGCATCGGGCCGCGCACGCTCGCGTACGCGAAGAGGGACGCGATCGTCATGCACCCGGGGCCGATGAACCGCGGCGTGGAGATCGATCCGTCGGTGGCGGATGGCGAGCGCTCCATGGTGCTCGATCAGGTGGAGGCCGGTGTCGCCGTGCGCATGGCCATCCTCTACCAGCTCGCGGGCGAAGGTGGCGACGCACATCCGCCCACGTCTGGCTCGCCCACGTCTGGCGCAGCGGCGAGCTGATCGATGACGGTGCTGACCGGCCTCGATCGCATCGCGCGCGGTGACGCCGACGTGCTCTCGCTCCTGCGCGGGCGTGTCGGCCTCGTCGCCCATCCTGCGAGCGTCGATCGACGACTGCGACACGCGCGCGAGGTGATGCGCGAGCGCGGCATCGACGTGGTCGCGCTCTTCGGCCCCGAGCACGGCTACGGCGGTGAAGCGCAGGACATGATCGGCGTGGCCGACGCGCGCGATCGAGACGGCGTGCCGATCCACACGCTCTACGGCGAGCAGTACGAGGACCTCTACCCGCGCGCCGAGCACCTCGCGGGCCTCGACGCGATCGTCGTCGACCTCATGGACGTCGGCAGTCGCTACTACACGTTCGTCTGGACGTGCGCGCTCGTCATCGAGGCCGCGAGCAAGCTCGGCATCCGCACGGTGGTGCTGGATCGCCCCAATCCATTGGGTGGATCGCTGATCGAGGGCGCGCCGCAGCGCGCGGGGTTCCGCTCGTTCGTCGGCCTCTTCGACGTGCCCGTGCGACACGGGATGACGATCGGCGAGATCGCGCTCTTCTCGGCCGGGCAGCTCGACGTCGATCGGCGCCTCGTCGACGTCGTGACGATGGAGGGCTGGTCGCGCGCGATGACGTTTCCTGACACGGGCCTGCCGTGGGTGCTGCCGTCGCCGAACATGCCCACGTACGACACGGCGCGTGTGTACCCGGGCGGCTGTCTGCTCGAGGGCACGAACCTCAGCGAGGGGCGCGGGCAGACGAGGCCGTTCGAGATCTTCGGCGCGCCGTGGGTCGATGGTCGCGCGCTCGCGGAGCTACCGATCGAGGGAGCCACGCTCCGCGCGCTCACGTTCAGCCCGACGTTCCACAAGCACGCGAAGACGACGTGCGGCGGTGTGCAGGTGCACGTCACCGACGAGGCGCGCTTTCGTCCGTACGAGGCGTACGTGCGCCTGATCGCGCGCTGTCGCGCGATGGCGCCCGACGCGTTTCGTTGGCGCACGGAGCGCTACGAGTTCATCGACACGATCCCCGCGTTCGACCTGCTCGCGGGCGGGCCCGAGATCCGCGAGCTCATCGATCGCGACGCGTCGCTGGACGCCTACTTCGAGCGCGATCGCGCGAGCGCCGAGCGCTTCCGAGAGACTCGCGCGCCCTTCCTGCTCTATCCCGAGGTCGCGTAGCCGGTGTCGTACGCGTCCGAACGCGGGGCGCCTTGCGGCGGGGGCACGAAGTGACCCCTGGAGCAGCGAGGGAGGGAGGAGCGGAGCGACGACTGGACGAGCGGGGGTCCGGGGGCCCGGGGGCCCTCGGCTCGCGCGCGGGGAGCGCGCGTGTGGACGGAGTGGACGTGGCGCGGGGGCTCGCGTCGGCGATCATGATTCAGGGCCACGCGTACGACGGCTGGGTCGACGCCGAGGGCAAGACGACGGCGGCGTACGCCTTCACGCGCGTGCTCGGATCGCTGCCGCTGCCGTCGTTCCTCTTGCTGTCGGGCGCGGCGATCGCGCTGCGCTGCGAAGCGGGCATCGCCAAGGGTGAAGACGCGGGCGCGGTGCGCAGCTCGCTCGCGCGGCGCGGCCTCGAGATCCTCGTGATCGGCTACCTCGTCAACGCCGTGTCGGCGCTGATGGACGGCTGGGAGGGCCCGGAGACCTTCTTCCGCGCGGACGTGCTGCCGCTCATCGGCCTCTGCATCGTGGTCCTCTCGCTGGGAGGCATCCGTGGCGCGGGAACCTCGCGCACGATCGATCGGCGCGCGCTCGTGATCACGGCGGTGGTGCTCGCGATCGTGCCGCTCGTGATCTGCCCGTGGGTGTCGGCGTGGTCGCGCACGATCGAAGGCCCACCGAGCTACCTCCTCGGCCTCTTCGCCGACGTGCCCGGCGTGACCCGCATGCCGTTCATCCCGCTCGCGAGCTGGGCGGGCGCCGGCGTCTTGTTGGGGCTGGGTCTGTCCCGCGCGAACCGCGTCGAGCGAAGCGTCGCGGGCGCGCCGACGCGCGTGCTGTGGCTGCTGCTCGTGATCGCGATCGGCGTCGCGGTGGGCTTCACCGAGCTCACGCGCGTGTGGGTCGAGGCGTCGGGGAGGGCGCTCGATCGCACGCACCCAGCCGTGATCGCGAACGCGATCGAGCTCGTCGCGCGCGGCGCGATCGTGCTGGCCGTGGGCGCGCTGATCACGCCGCACCTGCCCGAGCGTGTGCGCGCGGTGCTCCTGCGGCTCGGACGTGGATCGCTCGTCGCCTACGTGTTCCACGTGCCGTTCTGCTACGGCGCGCTGGCCTTGCCGATCCGCGGCCGGCTCTCGATGCTCGAGGCCACGGGCTTCGTGATCCTGCTCGAGATCGCGAGCTACGGCGCGGTCTGGGCGCGCGACGCGTGGCGCGAACGTAGGGCGAGCCTGGGGAGACCCCGAGCTTCGCGGCCCTGAGGTATCGTCGTGGGATGAACGACTCGCGGGGAGTCTCTGCCGAGGCGAGCGTGAAGCTCGATGCGCGCGTGGGCGAGGTGATCGACGGCCGCTACGAGATCGTTCGACCGCTGGGGCGCGGGGCGATGGGCGCGGTGTACGAGGTCGCGCACAAGAACCTCGAGCAGCGCTTCGCGCTCAAGATCCTCACGGCGGCGGTGCCCGAGCCCTCGCTCCATGCGCGCTTCGAGCGCGAGGCGCGCACGGCGAGCTCGCTCCAGCACCCGAACATCGTGCACGTGTTCGACCTCGGCACGCTGCCCGACGGCTGCCCGTACCTCGTGATGGAGCTCCTCCGCGGAAAGCCGCTGTCGCACGAGCTCGAGCAGCTCGACGCGCTCGAGCTGCCCCGCGTGGTGCGGCTGCTCTCGGGCGTCGCGAGCGCGCTCGATCTCGCACACGCGCGCGGCGTGCTCCACCGCGACATCAAGCCCGACAACCTCTTCCTCGTGCAGCGCGAGGACGGCACCGAGCTCGTGAAGGTCGTCGACTTCGGTCTCGCGGCGCTCGTCCTGCCGACCGCGCGACGCATCACGCGCCGCGGCATGTGGGTCGGCACGCCGCACTACATGGCGCCGGAGTCGACGCGCGAGGAGCTCCCCGATCACCGCGCCGACGTCTATAGCCTGGGTGTCGTTGCGTACGAGCTGCTCTCGGGGCGATGCCCCTTCGAGGAGGGCGATCTGCTCGCGCTCATCGGACGAAAGCTCTCCGAGGACGCGCCACCGCTCTCGACCGCGGCGCGACCCTTCTCGTCCGCGGTCGACGCGGCCCTCGCGCGCTGTCTCGCCCGCGATCCCGCGGTGCGGCCCGCGAGCGCAGGCGCGTTCGTGCGAGCGCTCGCCGAGGCCGCGGGCCTCGAGGCGCCGCGGCTCTCGCCCATCCCCGAGCTTCGTCAGGGGGCGCGCAGCGGTGCGAGGCGCGTGCTGCTCGTCGACGACGACGCCGACTTCCGCGCGATCATCGCGCCGCAGCTCCGGGCCGTGGGCATCGAGGTCGACGAGGTCGGGACGAGCGCGGCGGCCGAGGCACGCATCGCGCGCGGCGGGATCGATCTCCTCGTGATCGATGGGCTCCTCCCGGATGGCACCGGCCTCGAGCTCGTCGAGAGGCTGCGCGCGAGCGGTGCGAGGCAGCCTGTGGTGTTCGTGAGCGCGTACTGGCGAGGCGCCGCGGCGCAGACGCTCCTGCGCTCCGGTCTCGGCGTGGGCGCAGTGCTCCACAAGCCCTTGCCGCCGGAGGCGCTCACGGAGGTCGTGTGCGACGAGCTCGTGAAGGTCGCGACGGCCGACCGGGTGCTGGAGCTCGTGGGCGACGAGCCCGATCGAGCGATCGGTCTCGTGCACGCGGTGGAGCCGATCACGCAGGTGCGCGCTGCGCAGACGGCGCCGGGTCACGAGAGCCCCAGCCTCGCCGCGATGCGCGCGGCGTACGCGCAGACGCTGCGCGAGCAGCTGCGCGATCTCGAGGCGCGCGTGTCGGGTCTGCGTGGCTCGAGCGATCTCCAGGTCGCCGCGCAGGAGGCGCGCATGCTCGCGCATCGGATCTGCGGCACCGCGGGCACGTACGGCTACTCGGCGGTGTCGTCGATCTGTCGCGAGCTCGAGGACTGGCTCGAGGCCCTGTGCCGACCGCGCGCGCTCCCCTCGGTGGGTGCGCTGGTGCACGCGTCCGAGCTCGCGCGCGCTGCGCTCGAAGCGGTGGGAGACCTGCCGCGTGTCGGGAGCGAGGGCTCGACGCGTGGGCACCTCGCGACCGTGGCGTTCCTCGGGCCGAGCGCTGCGACGTATCGCGATCTGCTCCGACGCGTCGGCATCGCGGTGGTCGGCGCGGTCGACGTGGGCGGCGTCGCGACGCTCCTTCGTCGTACGTCGTTCGATGGTGTCGTGATCGAAGGGACGGTCGCGGACTGCGTCGCGAAGCTCCATGCGCTGCGCGCGGACGGGCCGAGGATCCCCGCCGTGTTCCTCGTGCCCGAGGTCTCGCAGTCCGAGGTCCTCGTGGGCCTCTACGCGGGCGCCGACGCCGTCGTGCCGCGCACGGCGACCGGACCGGAGCTCGTCGATCTCGCGCGCCGCGCGGCGATGCGTCGCCGGCATGCGATGCCCACGATCGTCGTGCTCGACGACGACGAGCACTTCACGCGCGCGGTCGCCGACGTGCTCGAGCGCGCCGAGGCGCGCGTCGTGCGCCTGCACCACCCGAGCTGGCTCTTGCAGACCCTCGAAGAGCAGAAGCCCGAGCTCCTCCTCCTCGACGTCGAGATGCCAGGTGTCACGGGGCTCGAGCTCTGTCGTCTCCTTCGAGCGTCGGCGCGGTGGTCGGATCTGCCCGTGCTCTTCATGACGGCGCACACCGACGAGGAGACGCGCACGCGCTGCTTCTGGGCGGGCGGCGACGACTACCTCTCCAAGCCCATCGTGCATGCCGAGCTCCTCGCGCGCGTGAAGGTGCGCCTCGATCGCGCGCGCTTGCACCGCGAGGCCATCGAGCGCGACGCGATCTCCGGGCTCCTCAACCGACGCGGCCTCATCTCGCGCTTCGACGCGGTGCTCGTCGACTGCCGCCGTCGCGGGACCTCGCTCGCGATGGCGGTGCTCGCCCTCGACGGCCTCGCGGAGCTCAACGCCTCGGGCGGTGACGCGCGCGGAGACGAGGCGATCGCCACGATCGGGACGCTGCTCGCCGAGCGCCTGCCGCCCGAGACGCTCCGCGCCCGCACGCGCGGAGGAGAGTTCGTCGTCGCCGTCCCGGACGTGCCGCGCGCATCGGCCGACGAGTTCGTCGCGCGCATGCGCGGCGAGGCGCACGGACATCGGCTGCGACTGCGCGGGGGCACCGCGCTCTTGCCGACCGAAGCGACTGATCTCGACGGCGGCCTCGAGCTCGCGCGGTCGCGCTCGCGCGCTTGATCCGCGACTCGCTCGGAGACTACGGACCGGGCGCGCCCGCTTCGATCCAGAGGCGGACCGTCTCGGCGCGCGACGCATCGAGGCCCATCGAGCCCTGCGGCATCATCATGCCGAACGTGAGGTCGCCGCGGCTCGTGAGCGGGCACGTCGAGACGGGGTAGTTGCCCATCGCGTCCGGCGTGATGCCCGGATCCCAGTCGTCGGCGGGCGTGAAGTCGAGCGTGGCGCCGGTGTGGGGGCCGGACACCTTGAGGTAGAGCCAGCTCTCGTCGGGGTTGCCAGCCGTGACGAGGGGCATCGCGTCGTACTGGCAGGCGGGCTCGTCGACGAGGTCGGCCACGAGCGTGTTCATCGCGATCGATCGCTGCAGGTTGAGGTCGCCCGCGCCCGCGCCCGAGCCGCCGTGGCACGACACGAACGCGCACGAGTTGGTCATGATCGTCACGACGTTCGCGTAGGTGCCCGGCAGCGGCGCGCCGGCGTCACGTCCTGCGTCGACGGCAGCCGGAGGCGGAGGGCCGCACGAGGCGAGGAGACACGCGAGGACCGAAGGCGTGAGCACACGGGCGGCGAGCATGGGCGCGAGTCTACACGCGCTCACGATCGAGGCCCGTCGTGGCGTGGGTCTTCGAGGCGTTGTCGGTCGCGCGCGCGAGGCGCACTCTCGCGTCGCGGACGAACGCGAGGAGCGATCGATGAGCACGGTGCTGGTCACGGGTGGGTCGGGGTTCGTGGGCGTTCACACCGTCGCGGCGCTCTTGCGCGCCGGCCACGACGTGCGCGCCACGGTGCGGAGCACGAAGCGCGAGCCCGAGGTGCGCGAGATGCTCGAGCGCGACGGCCTCGAGCCCGGCGCGAAGCTGAGCTTCTACGCAGCCGATCTCTCGGCAGACGAGGGGTGGCGCGAGGCCGTCACAGGCTGCGAGTACGTGCACCACGTGGCCTCTCCGTTTCCGCCGAAGGCTCCGAAGCACGAGGACGAGCTCATCGTGCCTGCGCGCGAAGGCACGCTGCGTGTGCTCCGCGCGGCGCGCGAGTCGGGCGTGAAGCGCGTGGTGCTGACGTCGTCGTTCGCGTCGATCGCCTACGGGCATCCGATGCGCGAGACGCCGTTCGACGAGCGCGACTGGACCGACCTGACGGGCGACGTGCGGGCCTACGTGAAGTCCAAGACGATCGCGGAGCGCGCTGCGTGGGACTACGTGAAGGAGAACCCCGCGCTCGAGCTCGCCGTGGTGAACCCCGTCGGCATCTTCGGACCGGTGCTCGGTGCCGACTTGTCTGCGTCGATCGTGCTCGTGAGGCGCTTGATCGCGGGCGCGATGCCAGGCTCGCCGCAGCTCTACTTCGCGATCGTCGACGTGCGTGACGTCGCGGATCTGCACCTCCGCGCGATGACGCACCCGGACGCGAAGGGAGAGCGCTTCCTCGCGGTCTCCGGCGAGACGATGTCGGTGCACGAGATGGCGAAGCTCCTCCGCGCGCGGCTCGGCGCCGAGGGCCGTCGTGTGCCGCGCTTTCAGCTCCCCAACTGGCTCGTGCGTCTCTCGGCGCGCCGCGATCCCGAGCTCGCGCAGGTGGCGGGCGAGCTCGGTCGCAAGCGACGCGCGTCGGGTGACAAGGCCAGGCGCCTGCTCGGGTGGTCGCCACGCACGAACGAAGAGGCTCTGCTCGCGAGCGCGCGGAGCCTGATCGACCTGAAGCTGATCGACGCGACGTGACGATCACGCCTGCGCGGCGGTCACGTGCTTCTTCACCGTGCGTCGATCGAGCCCCGTGATCGCCGCGACCTTCTCGTAGGTGCCGTGCCGTTTGTAGAGCTCGGCGCAGTAGAGCGCGAGCAGCTGCTCGGCAGGGAGGTCGCCGCGGCCGATCGCGTCGAGCCAGCTCGCCGCGGGCGTTGGTGCCGCGCTCACCGCTGGGCGACATGCGCCGGTGAGGAGGATGCGTCGCACGCACTGCTCGAGCTCGCGCACGTTGCCGAGCCACGCGTGATCGCGCCCGAGATCGCGATCGATCGCGCGCGCGACGTCGCTCGCCACGTCGGGTGCGGGCGCGCCGAGGATGCGCTCGCAGAGGTGCGAGACCAGCTCGTCGAGCTCCCCCGGCGACTCGTCGAGTCGCTCTCGCAGCGTCGGCACGACGACGACGTCGCTCGAGAGGCGGTAGTAGAAGTCGTCGCGCAGGCGTCCGTCGCGGCGCAGGCGATCGACGTCGCGGTGCGTCGCGGCGATCACGCGCCCTGCGAACGTCTTCTCGTCGCGGCTGCCGACGGGATGGAACGAGCGCTCCTGCAGCACGCGGAGCAGCTTGATCTGGACGGGGATCGAGACCTCGCCGATCTCGTCGAGGAAGACCACGCCGTGCGGCCCCGATCGCGCGAGCGCGCCCTCGTGCTCGGCGAGCGCGCCCGTGAACGCGCCCTTGGCGTGCCCGAAGAGCTCGGACTCGACGAGGCTCTCCGAGAACTCGCTGAGGTTCATCGCGAGGAACGTGCTCGTGAACGCGTGCGTGAAGCGCTCGCGCTTGTCGTCGTACGGGATGAAGCCGCTGCGCCCGAGAGCCTGCGCGGCCGCGCCCTTTCCCGTGCCCGTCTCGCCCAGGATGATCGTCGAGAAGTCGTCCATGCGGCCGACGAGCCGCGCCTCGTAGCGACCGACGTCGCGCGTGACGGCCCCGTTCCACAGCGCCTCGCGGAGGAGACGCATGGAGCTGCTCGCGCCGAGCAGGCTCCGCGCGATGAAGAAGTACGCGCGCGCCATCTGGAAGAGCACGCCCACGAGCCGGAGGGCGCGCGGCCGATCGAACCCGTGCGCCTCGAGCATCGCGAGCATCGGCGGGCCAAACGCCGCCCGCACGGGCGCCTTGCCATGCGCGCGCTGCGCGGCGATGTGCGCGTCCATGCCGCCGAACCAGCGGTGGAACACGTCGAACACGATCGCGTGCTGCACGAGCTCCACGTCGCGATCGCGGAACGCGTCGAAGCGCACGGGCTCGCCGCCGCCGAGCGTCTCGAGACGACGGCGCACGCGCGCGACCGCGCGATCGAGGATGTCCTCTTCGCGGCCCCCGCGGCCCGCGAGCTCGCGGTCCACGCGATCACGCTCGTCGCCGAACGGATTCGCGAAGGCGGCGCGAGAGACGAGGTGGAAGAGCTCGCGATCATCGGCCGACAGCTGAGGCGTGCGCATGGACATGGCTTGTACGTGCCGTGTGCACGTGGTGTCCACGGGCGTGGGCCTCGTCGCTTGGCCGGTCGTGGGCCCGCGCTATGGTCGCGCCCCTCGCATGAGCACCCTCGCATGACCACGGCGGCCAACGATCCCTGGACCATCCGACGCATCGTGCGCTGGAGCGCGGAGGACTTCGCGAAGCGTGGCATCGACTCGCCGCGGCTCGACGCGGAGCTGATCGTCGCGCACGCGCTCGGCGTGGATCGGGTGCGGCTCTACATGGATCTCGAGCGCGAGCTGAGCGCGGACGAGCTCGTGGCGATCCGCGCGCTCGTCACGCGCCGACGCAAGCGAGAGCCCATCGCGTACCTCCTGGGCACCAAGGAATTCTGGGGACGCCGCTTCGCGGTGAGCGCGGCGGTGCTCATCCCCAGGCCCGACACCGAGACGCTCGTCGAGCGCGCGCTCGCCATCGCGGGCACCTCGCAGATCGCGGTGGGCGTGGACGTGGAGCTCGTGCAGCGCGAGCCCGTGGTCGGGGTGGAGACGCACGTCGAAGAGCTGCTGCCGGAGCCCGAGCCGGTCGTCGAGAGCGAGGGCGGCGAGCCCACGCAGACGGCAGCTTCCGCCGCGGTCGAGCCTTCCGCGCCTGAGGCTCCGCGCTCGATCGCGATCCTCGATCTCTGTACGGGCTCGGGCGCGATCGGGCTCACGCTCGCCTGCGAGCTCGGCGGCGCGCGCGTCACGATCACCGACGTGAGCGCCGCCGCGCTCGAGATCGCGCGCGCGAACCTCGCGACCTTCGCCGTGTCCGACGCGACGTTGGTCGAGCGCGTCGCCGTGCTCGAGGGCGATCTGTTCGCGCCGCTCGCCGTCGACGCGCGCTTCGACCTCGTGGTGTGCAACCCGCCGTACCTCGCCGCGCGCGAGCTCGGGGAGTGCGAGCCCGACGTGAAGGATCACGAGCCGTCGATCGCGCTCGTGTCCGGACCGCTCGGCGACGAGACGCTGATCCGCGTCGTCGAAGGTGCGCGCGCCGTGCTCGCGCCCGGCGGCACCTTGCTCGTCGAGATGGGCAGCACGCAGGGCGCGCGGGTGCGTGAGCTCTTCGAGCGCGCGGGCTACCGCGACGTGCGCGTGCACCGCGATCTCGGCGACCGCGATCGCGTCGTCGAGGGTCGTCGCCGATCGATGTTCAGGCGCGCGTGACGAGGGGGCGGCGACCGAGCCGCACGAAGCCCTCGATCACGGCGAGGAGGCCGAGGAGGAGGAACGCGAAGCGCTCGATCGGCACGCGCGTCTCGCCGTCGGCCGTGCGCGACGTATCAGTGCTGCGCTGCGTGGGCACGTGCGGCCGGAGATCGATCTCCTCGGGCGGCGGCACGAGCACGAGCGAGGCGCGGTCGAGCTCGCGCACGCGGCCTCCCGCTTCGACGCGGAGCGTGTAGAGACCCGGCTCCGCGACGTCGTCGAGCGCGACGTGTCCACGATCGATGAGACGCGAGATCACCTCACCCGTCGGCGTGACGAGCTCGACGCGCTGGACGTCTGCGTCGACACGCAGCGCGGGCGCTTCGCCCGCGACGAACGGGCGATCGGGCAGCGAGCCCGGTCGCGCCAGCGAGCGCGCGAGCGAGGCGATGAGCGGCACGAAGCCGATGCGCAGCGGGAGATCCGACATGTCGTCGTCGAGGCCCACCGCGAGCACCGCGCGGCGATGCTCTTCGTCGAGGACGAGCAGCGGCGCTCCATCGTTCGTTCGCAAGGAGACGAGGGCGTCGGGTGCCTCGAGCGCGAGCTGACGCCGCACGACGAGCGACTCGAGGCCGGTCGGCCCCGCGACCAAGAGAGAGGGGCCGTCGCCGCGCGCCACGGCCGCCGTCGTGGTGTCGAGCGCAGCCGGGCGCGCCTCGCCCACGCGCGCAGGCAGGAGCTCCGCGATCGGCTCCAGATCGATCGCGCGGACCCGATCGCCCGACGCCACGAGGAGGCCTCCGCCGCCCTCGACGAACGTGTGGATCGCCTCGAGCGCGGAAGGCGACGTGGGGACGACGCCGGCGAGCACGAGCACGTCGACGTCCCGCAGCGGATCGGCGTGCTCCGCCTCGTCGGGATCGATGCTGCCCGCGCGGTGGGCCGCGAGGTGATCGGCGTCGACGGCCGTCGCGAGGAACGCGCCCGAGCCCTCGGGCACGGCGCCGAGCGCGCGCGAGGCGAAGCGCGCAGTGCGAGCGCCCGCCGGCTCGACGAGCACGATGCGGCTCGCGCGCGGCGGCCTCAGCGCCACGACGCGCACGTCGTCGAAGCTCGAGGCGTCGTGTGTGTCCTCGAGCTGAAAGGCCACCGCAGCGATGCCGTCGGGTGGATGGAAGCGGAGGCTCCCGCGTCCGTGTCCGCCTTCGATCGCCACCGTGGTCCGCGTGAGCTCCATCGCCTCCGTCGCGCGCGGATCGGGCATGCCCGTGCCGGGCGGGAGCGCGAGCACACGCAGCGCGACGCCCGCGGGCAGATCGTCGCCGAACGCGCTGAGCTCGATCGTCGTGGACCACGCGCCCGCTTCGAGCGGATCGGGCACGGCGCGTACGTCGGCGACGCCCACGTTCGTCGTCGACGCGTCGCTCTCGATCGCGACGAGATCGAGCTCGATGCCAGACGCCGCGCGCTCGGTCGCGAGCTCGTTGCCCGCGAAGTCCGACAGCACGATCACGCGACGCGCGGCGAGGTGGGCCGAGGCGAGCTGCCGTGAGGACAGCGCGATCGCGCCTTCGAGATCCGTGCGACGCGCGCCGACGCGAACGCGATCGAGCGCGGCGAGCGCGGCCTCGCGATCGGGGGAGCGCGGCACGAGGAGGCGCGGCGGGCTGCCCGCGAGAACGATCGCGACCTCGGATCCATCGCCGACCGAGCGCAGGATCTCTCGCGCGCGATCGCGCGCAGCGTCGAGCGCGGTGGGCGCGGTGGGCTCTTCGCCGAGGCGTCGCGCCATCGACGCGGAGTCGTCGATCACGAGGACCACCGAGAGCGCGGAGCCATCGCCGTACGCGAGCTGGTCGACGAGGAAGGGTCCCGCGATCGCGAGCGTCGCGGCGATCACCGCGGCGATACGCACCGCGAGCAGCCACGGCTCGGTGACCCGCGCGCGACGACGGTCCCGCACGACCACACGACGGAGCAGGGCGACGGTAGGGATCACACGACGCTCGACGTCGGCGCGACGCACGAGGTGCGCGGCGATCGGCAGCGCGATGAGCGCGGCGGCGATCAGCGCGAGCGGTGTGCTCAGGCCCATCGCGCTCTCGCTCCCGTGCTCGCGCCCGGCGCACGTGGACCGGAGCGCGAGCGCTCGAGGAGAGACTCGGAGACGACGGCGGCGAGCGGCTCGTCGGTCGGCACGAGGCGATGACGCGCGCCGACCTCGAGCAGTCGCTTGCGACAGTGCTCGACGTGCGCGTCGAGCTCGGCGCGGTAGGCGGCGCGGATCTCGGCGGGGTCGGCCTCGATCGCGGGCTCGCCCTCGAGCCCGTCGAAGACCGCCGGGCCGTCCTTCGGGAGCTCGAGCTCGTCGCGATGGAGCAGCTGAAAGACGCGCACGTCGTGACCGCGCCGCGCGACGTGCTCGATCGCATCGAGCGCGTGATCGGACAGGTCGAGGAGGTCGCTCGCGAGCACGACGATCCCGCGGCGAGTGAGGCGCTCCGCGATGCTCGCGAGCGCCGCGAGGTTCGTGCGCGCGCGCTCGGAGGGCGGCAGCGCCAGCGCGTCGAGCACCGTGCGGAGGTGCGCGGGCGACGTGCGCGCGGGCAGCTCCGTGCGCACGGCCTCGTCGAAGCGGACGAGGCTGACGGCGTCGCCCTGGGCCTGCGCCAAGGTCGCGAGCGTGGCGAGCAAGGTCGCTGCGCAGCGCGCCTTCTCGCTGGCACCTTCGCCGAAGCGCATCGACGCGGAGGCGTCGAGCCAGAGGTGGAGCGAGAGCTCCGTCTCTTGCTCGAAGCGCTTGGTGACGTGCCGATCGTTTCGCGCGAACGCGCGCCAATCGAGCAGGCGGAGGTCGTCACCGGGTCGGTAGTCGCGGTGCTCGACGAACACGACGCTCGCACCGCGGTGCGGGCTGCGGTGCATGCCCGACATCACGCCCTCGACGACGTGGCTCGTGTCCAAGCGCAGCGCCGCGACGCGCTCGGCGAGCTCCGCGTCGAGGCTGCGCTCCGCCGCCACGGGCTCTCGCGACATCAGGCACTGACCGAGGCGAGGAGCCGCGCGACGAGATCGGTCGCGCGCACGCCATCGGCCGACGCGCGGTACGACGGCACGATGCGATGACGGAGCACGGGCAGGGCGAGCGCGCGCACGTCCTCGATCTCCGCGGCGAAGCGACCGTTCAGCACGGCGCGCGCCTTGGCCCCGAGCACGAGGGCCTGGCTCGCGCGCGGGCCCGCGCCGAACGCCACGAGGCGCTTCACGTCTTCGCTCGCCGATGGGTCGTCGGGGCGGCTCGCGCGCACGAGGGAGACCGCGTGATCGACGACGTGCGGCGCGACGGGCACGCGCGGCACGAGCTCTTGGAGCGCGAGGATCTCGGCGCGATCGATCACCGCCTCGGGCTGACCGCTCGCGGGCGCGGTCGTGCGTCGCACGATCTCGAGCTCTTCGGCGCGGCTCGGGTAGCCGACGTCGATCTGGAAGAGGAAGCGATCGAGCTGCGCCTCGGGCAGCGGATACGTGCCCTCTTGCTCGATCGGGTTCTGCGTCGCGAACACGACGTACGGCTTCTCGAGCGCGTGCGTGCGACCGCCCGCGGTGACGGCGCCTTCGGCCATCGACTGGAGCAGCGCTGCCTGAGTCTTGGGCGGCGTGCGGTTGATCTCGTCGGCGAGGAGGAGGTTCGTGAAGATGGGACCGGGCACGAAGCGGAAGCGGCGCTGCCCGCTCACCGGATCCTCCTCGAGGATCTCGGTGCCGGTGATGTCGGTGGGCATCAGGTCGGGCGTGAACTGGATGCGGCTCGACCGCAGCGAGAGCACCTCGGCGACCGTGGAGATGAGCAGTGTCTTCGCGAGACCGGGCACGCCGACGAAGAGGCCGTGACCGCGCGCGAAGAGCGACACGAGCATGAGCTCGATGACCTCGTCCTGGCCGACGATGCGCCGGCGGATCTGCTCGACGATGCGCGCGCGCGCGTCCGCGAGGTGCGCGACGCGCTCGACATCCGACAGGGGCGCGTGTCCGTTCGGGCCAGGCTCGTGGGTGATCTCTTCGGTGCGGGCCAGGCTGGGCTCGCTCGACGCGACGCCCTCGGGGGCCGGAGAAGACGGCTCGATCATCGGGGCGCACTGTAGCCGATGGATGTCCGGCGTGAGGCCCTCGATCGCGTCGTGATCAGCGCCCGCCGCCGCACTGCGCCGAGGCGATCGCGGCGAGCTCAGCGTCTTCGGCGACCGACGCGAGCGCGCAGTGCGGCTCGGGATCGAACGGGTTGAGCCAGATCGACTCGAGCGCGGCCTCGCGCGCCAGCGTGCTCTGGCCCGTGGCCGCGGCGCTCGCCGCGAGCAGCGCGAGGAGCGGCGCGTGATCGGGGTGTGCGGCACGGAGCGGCTGGATCACCGCGAGAGCCCGCGCCGAGTCGCCAGCCGCGTGGGCCGCGCGCGCGAGCCGCGTGGCCACGACTGGATCTTCCGGCGCGACGGCGAACGCGCGCTCGTACTCGTGCTGCGCCGCGCCGTGTCGTCCGCGGAGGAACAGCATGTCGCCGAGGCGGAGCGCGTCGCGCGCCTCGGCCAGCGCGACCTCGGCGGTCTCGTCGATCTCGCCGCTGCCGTGGCGAAATCGGAGCGTGGGGAGGGGCGCTGCGTCGGCAGGCGCGGGTCGTGCGCGGAGGTCCTCGCGCCACGCGCGCTCGAGCGCCTCCCACGGCTCGTCGGCCACCTCGGCGAACGCATCTCTCGCGTCGGTGCCTCCTGCGATGCGCGCGGCCACGTCGCGCAGACCTTGCGCGCCATGACGCAGACGGAACGCCTCGACGAACGTCGACACCTGCGCGAACGCGAGCGCCGCGAGCTCGGCCGAGGGGAGGCGCGCGATCGACGGATGAAGGCGCTCGAACGGCAGCAGCTGATCGGTGCTCACGGCGGTGGCGAGGAGCTGCGCCGATCGCGGATCGAGCACCGCGTGCGCGGCCTCGCCTCGCCAGCGTCGCTCGAGGAAGCGCGCGTAGCCCTCTTGCACCCACACCGGCGCGCGATCGTGCGTCATGCGCGCGAGCACGAGGTGCACGTACTCGTGGCCCACCGTGTCGGCCCACGGGTAGCCGTACACGAGGGCGCGCGGGCTCGTGATGATCAGGCGATCCCACTTGCAGAGGGCGATGGTGCCCGTGGTCTCGATCTCCTCGACGCTGAGGCTCGAGACGCGCGCGAGGTGATCGGTGGTCGGCAGGATGTCGAGGCGCACGGGGCCCGGGTGGCGGTATCCGAGCTCCGCCTCGAGGCCCTCGTCCACGCGACGCATCACGTCGAGCGCGTAGCCGGCCATGCGCGCGTCGCCGCTCGCGTGACGCACCTCGAAGCGACCGTCCGCCGAGCGCGTCGTCGTGAACGCGCGCGTCGCGTCGGCGGTCTCGAAGGCGATCCGCGCGAGCATGAAGCGCTCGTCGGCGTCGCGGAGGCCCGTGGCCCGCACGACCGAGCCCAAGAGCTCGACGCGCGCGCGGGCGTAGTCGCCTTGGTGGTAGCGGAGGAGGCCATGCTCGAAGAGCACGTTCGGATCGTCGGGGTGTCCGGCGAGCAGCCGATCGAGCGCGGGCGCGGCGTCTTCGAGGCGCAGCTCGTCGATCGCGAGCGCGGCCTCCGCGAGCGCGCGGGCGTCCTCACCCTCGACCCGCGCGTGCGCGAGCGAGAGCCCGTGGCTCAGCTGAGCGAGCACCAGGAGAACGACGAAGAGCGCAGCCCTCATCGCAAGAGGCCCTCGTAGTAGCGGCGGATGGCGTCGTCGTAGCCGCGCGGCGCGGGATCACCCATCGCATCGAGCACCCGGCGGCGCTCCTCCATCGGCGTCTGGAACGCCTCGGCGCCGGGGATCAGCACTGCCTCGCGCGACACCTCGCTCGGGCCATCGCCGCCGCCACCGCCGCCGTTCTGTTGCTCTTGCTCGATCTGTCTGCGGATCTCGGTGAGGCGCTGGGCCGCCTCGTCCTGCGCGCGCGCGGCGCGGCTCGCGTCTTCCGAGCCGAGGCTGCCTTCGGCGGCCCTCATGCGCCCGGCGACCTCGTGCAGCCCGGCCGCGATCTCCGCACCGCTCGGTCCCATCGGCAGGCGCTCGAGGCGCTCTTCGAGCTCGCTGGTCGCCTCTCTCGCGCTCGCTTGTCGTGACGTGTCGCCCGACAGCTGCGCGCGCTCGCTCGCGTCGAGGTGCGCACCGAGGTCCGGGATCGCTTCGTCGATCGAGCGCTCGAGCCGCGCTGCGGCGCGCTCCGCATCGCGCGCCGCGCGTGCGGCCTGACCGACCTGCCCGTCGTGTCCGGGGAACATCATCGCGTCGAGGTCGAGGCCGCGACCGAGGCCCGACAGGATGTCCTCGGCCTCGATCGCCATGCGACGCGCCTCACCGAGATCGCCTTCTCCGAGGGCCGCTTCGGCGTCTCGCAGGCGCTCGCGCGCGGCGTCCCACTCGTCGCGCTCGGACGGCGCGAGGCCCCGCGGCGTGTCGCCGAGACCTTCGTGCGCGCGTCGTGCGTCGCCCGCGAGCGCGTGCGCTGCGGCCTCTGCGCGGTCGGCCTCGGACGCGATCGCGCGCTCGGCGGCGCTTCGCTCTGCGCTCGACGTGCGCGCCGCCAGCTCACGCTGCTCGGCCTCGAGGCTCATGAGGCGATCGATCACGTCGGCGAGGGCGCGCTCGCGCTCTCCGAACCGCTCCTCGGCGACGGCCTCTTGGCTCTGCCCCAGCGCGCGCGCGAGCTGATCGATCTCCTGCTCGAGCCCCGTCAGCGCGCGCGCCGCGGCGTCGAGGTCGTCGCCTTCGATCGCCTCTTCCATGCGCGCGAGCGCCTCTTCGGTGGCCTGCACGTCCTCTTCGGCGAGGTTCTCGAATTCCTGCGGCGTGCCCTCACCCATGCGCGCCATGCGCGCCCGCAGCTCGGTCACGCGCTGACGTGCGCGCGCGATCGTGGCCGCGAGCTCACGCATCGCCTCAGGCGTTCGCGCGCGCCGAAGCTCCGCGATCAAGGACGACATCTGCCGTCGCAGGCTCTCGAGCTCTCGCGCGATCACCGCGGCGTCGTCGGCGCGCGCGCGGAGGAGGAGCGAGGTGAGCGTGAGGACGGTCTGCTCGAGGGTCGCGATCGCGCGCGTGTCGGCGCCGACGCGCTCGTCCATCGCGGCCACGCGCGGGCGATGAAGGCGTCGCTCGCGATCGAGGCTCTGCGCGAGGTCGCGCTCCACCGCTTGGTACACGCCGCGATCCGTCGCGCGCACGGTCTCGCCGAGGCCGCCGTTCGCGACGACCGAGAGCCCGTCGAGCAGCGCCTCGGTGGCCGCGGCGAGCAGATCGAAGCGCTGGCTCGCGAGCTCCGTCGGCTCGGGCACGGGCGACTCGATGCGATCCGCGAGCAGCGTGAGGGTCGTCTCGCGCAGCGCCTCGAGCGTGGCGAGCGCGCGGTCCGCGACGTCGGCCGCGGAGCGCAGACGCAGCGTGCGCACAGCCGATCGCGTGATGTGTGGGCCCGAGACGTCGTCGAGATCGCGCGCCTCCGCGTGAATCCGGATCGTGTCGCCGGGCTGGGCGTCGATCTCGCTCACGAGCAGCGGCACGAGGCCCGTCGAGCTCGTGGGGTGCTCCGCGCTCGGCACGAACGGATGGCGCGTCTCGAGGCCGTCCATCGTGGTCACCACGATGTCGAGCCGCTCGATCCGGTGATCGTCCTCGGCGCTCGCCGCGAGGATCACGAGATCGCCCACGTCGACCTCGGCGTCGGCCTCGGGCTCGGTGAGCTGCACCGTCGGCGCGCGGTCTTCGGTGATCTCGACGACCAGCGTGGCGGCGTCCTCGATCGCATCGTCGCCGCGCCTCACGACGAAGCGCGCGGTGGTGCTCGCCGTCGCGAGGAAACGAAGGCTGCCGCGTCCGCTCGCCGCGTCGGGCAAGGGGAGGGTGCGTCCGTCGGCGAAGCGCAGCTCGATCGAGGTCGTGCCGAGGACGAGCGCGCGCACGTCGAGATCGATCACCGCGCCGCGCGCCGCAGCGATCTGCGTGGTGGCGCCCAGATCGCGCGGCGGCTCGCTCAGGTAGGCGGGCGGCGTCACGCGAACCGCCTCCACGTGCACGGCCGCCGCGATGCGACGTCCGCCTTCGTCGCGGAGCCCGGGGTGCGTGAGCGCGAACGCGCCAGCGCGGAGCGACGGGCTCACGAGCGAGGTGACGATCGCGGCGGCCGCGACGAGCGCAGCGATCAGGTTCTCTCGCGCCCAGAGGGCACGCGCGGGCACGACCTCACGCGGCGGGTGAGCCCGGAGGCGCGCGATCACGTCGGTGCGATGCGCGTCGGCCATGGCGAGCGAGGTGCCGCTCGGCACGGACACCTCGAGCTCACGCGCGGTGCGCACTGCGCTGACGAGCGTGGGCGCGCGCGCTTCGAGGAGGCGCGCGGCGGCGGCGCCACCGAGGCCCGGATCACGCATCCGCCGCATCGCCACGGGCAGGACGATCGCCACGAGCACGAGCGCCCACGCGATGACGACGGCGATCGGTGGCGGCGTCGCGCCGAGCATCGCGCTCGCCACCGCGGTCGCAGCGGCGCCTCCCGCGAGCGCGAGCAGCACGTCGCGTACGAAGCGCAGCCCGAGGGCACGAAGCCGTATCCGATCGAGGTAGTCGCGCATCGCGCCCGGGGGCACGGCGCAATCTAACGTGCGGCCGCGAGCCCCGCGAGCCTCGCGAGCCCTCCGCGCCTCACGAACGATGCGAAACGGCGGGCTCGGACGTCGCGCATCGGGGTATAGTCGCGCCGCCTCGGAGCCCGAGGTCACGTGCAGCGCCGTCTGCCCGTTTGGAGCCCAGAACATGACGCGATCCGAGCGCGATGACGCGCGAGAGACCCGAGACGCCCAGCCGGACCGCAGCTGGCCCGAGCGTGGTGGCTGGCCCGAGCGCGGCTGGAACGAGCCCGGCGGCCCGCATCGGGATCGCGGCTGGATGGATCTCGCGCTCGCCGCGTACGTCGATCCGCTGGCGCGGGGGAAGATGGTCCTCTTCGTCGGTGAGCCGCAGTCGGCCGCCGCGAACCGTCTCGGAGAGGTCGCGCAGCGCATCGAGGTCGTGCCCACCGGAGGCCGTCAGCGCCCGTCGCGCGCGGGCAAAGGAACGCTTCGCTCCCACGCGGAGACCGGCGAGTGGGATCTCGTGTGGATCTCGGACGCGGCCGCGATCGCGGGCGATCCGGCCCAGCTCCGTGAGGTCGCCGAGGCGCTCTCGCCGCGCGGCGTCGCGCTGCTCGCCGTCGACTCGGACGTCGACTACGAGGGGCTGTATCGCGATCTCCGCTCGCAGTTCGAGCACGTGCGCATGCTCGGACAGGCGCCGTTCGCGGGTCAGTCGATCGTCGACTTCGCGGGCGTCGAGCGCGATCCGTCGCTGAGCTTCGATGGCTCGATCGTCGGTGATGCCACCGCGCCGCCGTCGCGCTTCATCGGCCTCTGCGGACCCGGTCAGGTCTCGCTCGAGGCGCACGCGATCGTGCAGCTGCCGGCCGAGGAGAGCGCGTCCGCGGGCGAGGCGCGGCGTGATCTCGATGCGGCCCGTGCACGCCTCGAGCACAGCGAGCGACGGCTCGAGCAGGCGCAGCGCGAGATCGCGCGCACCGGCCAGAAGCTCGACGAGCTGCGCCACGAGCTCGCTCGTGTCCAGACCGGCGTCACGGGCGCCGAAGAGCGTGAGCGCGGCGAGACCAAGCGCGCCCAGGCCCTCGCGGCCCAGCTCGAGACCGCGCAGATCGCGCTGCGCACCGCCGAAGGCGCGCTCGCGAACGCGGCGTCGACAGAAGACGCTGCCAGCGAGGTCGCCGAGCTCGAGCGCTCGCTCCACGAGCGCGCGAGAGAGATCGTCGCGCTGCGCACGGAGATCGATCGCCGCGGCACGCTCGTGCGCGACATCCTCGAAGGCCGCGACGCCAACGCGACGCCGTCGCTCGCGATCACGCCGCAGGTCTCTTCGGCGGCGGTGGTCCCGGCGGCGGTGGTCCCGGCGGCGGTGGTCCCGGCGGCGGTGGTCGCACCGATCGCGGCAGCGTCCGCTCCGGTCGCCAGCGAAGAGCTCGTCGCGCTGCGAGACGCCTTGGTGCTCGCGCAGCGCCGCGCCGTGGACGCCGAGGCTGCCAAGACCACGGCCAGCTTTGCGCGCGACGAAGCGCTGATGATCGCGCAGCGCGTCCGCGACGAGCGGGCACGCGAGGTCACGGAGCAGGCGCGCGATGCAGGCCGCGCGCGAGGCCTCTTGGCGCGCGTCGCCGAGATCGAAGAAGTGCGCGGCGGGCTCGAGGCGCGCGTGGAGCTCCTCCACGCCGACGTCCGCGAGGGGCAGGCGCGGCTGCGTGAAGCCCAGCGCGAGACCGAGCACGTTCGCGAGCAGTACGAGCTCGCCGTGGTCCAGATGCGGGCGATGGATCACGCGCGCGCCGAAGACGCGCGGCGTTCGTCGTCGGGCGAGGTCGCTGCGCCGTCGACCTCGGTCGCAGACGCGGTGTCCGCCGCGCTCTCGGAGGCCGCGGTTCGCGCCGAGGCGTCGCTGTCTCGGGCCGAGGCGCAGATCCAAGCGGCGGAGGGCGCTCGCGCTCGCGCCGAAGAAGAGGTCACGCGCCTGCGCACGAGCCTCGATCTGCTCGAGACGCAGACGGCCCGCGAGCGATCGGACTCGTCCTCTCGCATCGCCTCCCTCGAGGCGACGCTCACGAGCGAGCGCACCGCGCTCGACGAGCGCGTCGAGGGGATCACCCGCGAACAGGCCACGCGCATCGACGCGCTGAAGGGCGAGATCACCGGGCTTCGTCTGCTCGTCGACGATCTCGAGGCGGCCCGCGATGCGCGCGTCGAGCGCGACGAGAGCGGCGCCAGCGAGCTGTCGTCGGTGCGTGAGCGCCTCGATCGCGTGTCCGAGGCGCACCGCGCGCAGCTCGAGCTCCAGCAGATGACGGCCTCGCGCGCCGACGCGGAGGCCGCGCGCGCCCTCGAGCTCGCGCAGCGCGTTCTCGCGCTCGACGGGCTCGTCGCGCGTCTCCAGTCTGCGCTCGCGCAGGAGACCGAGCGCAGCAGCGCATCTCGACGTGGCCTCCGCGCGCTCGAGGCGCGTCTCGGCGAGGCCACCGACGCGCGCGACGCGCTCGAGGCCGTGCAGAGCGTTCGCCTCGAAGAAGAGCGACGCACGGCCGACGACCGCGAGTCGCGGCTCGCGAGCACCGAGCGCGATCTGATCACGGCCCGCGAGGTCGCCACGCTGTTCCGCACGGCGCTCGCCGACACGCGCACGCTCCTCTCGGACGCGGCCGCGCGGATCCCCGGATCGGCGACCGAGCCGCGGGGCGCGCCGACCGACGCGGTCTTGCGCGAGCGCCTCGACGAGATGCGCGTCGCCATCGAGGATCGCGAGGTGCTCCTGCGCAGCCTCACGGCACAGCTGCAGGACAAGGACGATCGCATCCGCGGCCTCGAAGCGACGCTCCGCAAGGACGCGCCTCGCGGCGGAGACGCGGACTCGCTGCGCGCGGCCGTCGCCGAGCGCGAAGAGCGGATCGCGCGCCTCCGCGCCGAGCTCGACGAAGCGCGCGCGAGCCAGGCGCGCCTCGAGACCGCGAGCGGATCGACGCGCGAGCGCGAGGCCGAGCTGCGGCGCCTCCAGGGCGCGATCGCGGATCGCGACGCGCAGCTGATGGCGCTCGAGGGCCGCGCGCTCGCGGCCGAGCGTGACCTCAAGGACATGCGCGACACGTTCGTGTCGGCGCGCGCGGAGCTCGAGCACGTGCTCGGCGACACGCGCGTGCGCGCAGGCACCGCAGGTGAGGTCGGCGATCACGTCGCCGAGCTCCTGCGCCTCCTTCGTCGCTTCTGACCGCCTTGTCGGACGAGCTGCCGATCCACCGGATCCGAGGCGTCTTCGCGGACGCGCTCGGAGACGGACGGTCGGGCACGCGCATCGTGCTGTCGTCACCGACCGGCTCGGGCAAGTCCACCGAGGTGCCGCGCTGGTGCCCCGGTCGGGTGCTCGTCGTCGAGCCGCGCCGCATCGCGTGCCGAAGCCTCGCGTCACGCGTCGCGGACCTCGAGCGCAGCGAGGTGGGCAGCACGGTCGGCTACGTCGTGCGCGACGAGCGCGTGCTCTCGAGCGACACGCGCATCGTCTACGCGACGCCCGGCATCGTCTTGCGTGATCGCGCGCTGCTCGCCTCCGCGCGCACCGTGATCCTCGACGAGTTCCACGAGCGCAGCCTCGAGACGGATCTCTTGCTCGCGCTCCTCCCCCGGCACAGCGAGGCCACGCTGATCGTGATGTCCGCGACGCTCGAGGCCGAGCGGCTCGCCTCGCACCTCGACGCCGTGCACGTGCGTGGAGACGGCCGCGCGTTCCCCGTCGAGACGCGTCATCCCGCCGCGCAGCCGCTCCTGCCCGATGGAGAGGATCTCGCGCAGCGCGTGCGCGCGGTGATCGACAGCGCGTCGCGCGACGCCGGCGACGTGCTCGTGTTCCTGCCCGGCAAGGCCGAGATCGAGGCGTGCGCGCAGGCGCTGCGTGGCCTCGAGATGGACGTCCTGCTTCTCCATGGCGACCTCGCGCTCTCCGAGCAGCGCCGCGTGTTCGCGGGTACCTCGCGGCGAAAGGCGATCCTCGCCACGAACGTCGCCGAGACGTCGCTGACGATCCCCGGCGTCGGCGTGGTGATCGACTCGGGCCTCGTGAGGCAGACGCGCTACCACGACGGCCGCGGCTTCCTCACGCTCGTCCCCATCGCAGAAGACAGCGCCGCGCAGCGCATGGGCCGCGCGGGCCGAACGGGGCCGGGCGTCTGCTACCGGCTCTGGAGCGCGTCGGCGCGGCTCGAGAAGACGACGCTGCCCGAGATCCACCGCGAGTCGCTCGTGCCGCTCGTGATGGCGGCGGCCGCGTGGGGCGAGCGTCCCGAGGATCTCGGGCTCTTCGATCCGCCCAAGGCTCACGCGCTCGCAGCCGCGCGCTCCGATCTCGCGGCGTGGGGCGCGCTCTCGGCATCGAGCGCGAGCGATGCGCAGGGCACGCTGAGCGTGGCTGGCCGCGCGTTGTTCTCGATGCCGATCGAGCCGCGCCATGCGCGCTTGATCGTGGCCGCGCGCGCCGAGGGCTGCGTCGAGGACGCGATCGATCTCGTCGCCGCGCTGAGCGTCACGCGGCCGTTCTTCGTCGACGCGCTCGCGGACGACGTCGCGAAGGCCGACGACGTGCGCGCGAGCGGCTGCGACGCCACGGCGCTCGTCCGTGTGCTCCGCGCCGAGCGACCAGAGGATCTCGGAGTCTCGATGATCGCGGTGCGCGAGGCGCGACAGTCACGCGCGCGTCTGCGTCGCATCGAGGGCCTGCCCGACGCGCCTTCGCCCGCGACGTTCGCGCGAGACGCGCTGATCCGCGCGGCGATCACCGCCGATCCGCGCGTGGCCCACGTCGCGCGGCCGCGCGGCCGAGAGACGTACCTGTCGAACGGCGGCACCGAGATCGAGCTCGCGCGAGGCAGCGCGCTGCGTCGGCTCCCATCGATCGACGCGGTCGTCGTGCTCGACACGCGCGCGCTGGGTTCATCGGGGGGCCACCGTCCCGGAAAAGAAACGCGCGTGCTCGTCACGTGCGGCATGTCGGTGCCGCTGTCGGTGCTCGATCGCGCGGGGCTCGGTGAAGAACGCCTCGGCGCGGTGTCGCTCGTCGGTCGGCGTGTCGTCGCGAGCCTCGAGCGTGTCTTCGCGCAGCGCGTTCTCTCGGTGCGCGAGGACGTGCCGCGCGGCCTCGTCGCGCGTGAGGCCATGGTCGCGCTGCTCGCGCGCGGAAGCCTGTTCAAGAGCGCGATCGCGACGACGCGTGAGCGCCTCGAGCGACTCGCGCTCGCCGCGCGCCTCCACGCGCAAGGCCACCCTGCGGGCGTCGCGCCCGACGCGCCGAGCCACGACCTCGAGCCCTGGCTCCTCGCGCGCCTCGAAGCGCTCGGCGTCGAGAGCGGCGAGGATCTCGCGCTCCTGTCCGAGAGCGACGTGCTGGCTCCGGAGCTGCCCTACGAGTCGCGCGTGATCCTCGACAAGGAGATGCCCGCGACCGTGACGGTCGGCGACGCGACGTACCGCGCCCGCTACGACCTCGCGAAGCGAGAGGTCGTCCTCGAGATGGTGAAGGGAAGCCGCAAGGACCCACCGCCCCTCCAGTACCTCCCGACGTTTCCCGGCCTCCGCATCCTCGTCTCGAGCCCCCGCGGGACCGCCGTGCTGGGCGACAAGCGCTGAAACGGAAACGCCCGACTTCCGAAGAAGACGGGCGGTTGAGTGTCGCTGCTCGAGGGGAGCCGGCCGGCGGGGGAGCGAAGCTCCCCCTTGAGGCGCGAGCGATGGAGGAGCGAAGCGACGATGGAGCGATGGGGGTTGGCGGGGGTCGAGCCCCCGCCCTCTGCGCGTCGGAAGACGCGCAGTGTGATCAGAAGTCCATGCCGCCCATGCCGCCGCCGCCGTGGCCGTGGCCACCGCCGC
>CAZCVE010000041.1:8243-86285 GCA_964502175.1 uncultured Sandaracinaceae bacterium | reverse complement strand
GGCGCTGGACCTTCCGGCTGTGCAGTTGCCGCTGCCTCCGGGCTATCCCGTGCCGCTCGCCCCGGTGCGGCCGGCGCCCGCAACGCCGCCCTAGCTACGCTTTCGTCTCGTCGCTTCAATCCGGCGCGTGGCGCGCCTGACCGGACCGGGCGAGACGAGCACGCCGATGAGCGACGAAGCGCGGCAGCGCGCCAAGGAGCTTCTCACGCGACGCCTGGCGGGTCCGCGCTCCACCACGCAGCCGATGGACTTCACGCCTCCGCCCGAGCCCGCGCGTGGGCAGGGCACGAAGGCGGACATGGTGCGCGACCTCGCGAACACGCTGAAGGGCGTGGCGACGGTGACAGGCGGCGTCGATCCGGCGCGGCGACACGTCATCGACGCGCGGCGCTCGCTCGCCGATGGTCAGCTCGCGGAGGCGGTGCGCAAGCTGCGCCTCGCCGTGGCGATGGCGCCCGACGACCTCGAGATCAAGGCCGAGCACGATCGCCTCGCGCGACAGCTCGCTTCGTCGCTCGCGGACAACTACGCAGAGCAAGCGCAGTACGAAGAGCGCCACACCAAGTGGGCGGCGGCGGCGCTCTCCTGGCAGAAGGTGGTCGACGGCCGACCCGACGACGCGTCGTGCCACTGGCGCTGCGCCAAGGCGCTGCTCGAGTCGTCGGGCGACACCAAGCAGGCCGTGCGCTTGGCGCAGCGCGCGGTGGAGCTCGAGCCCGAGAACGTGTTCGCGGTGCGCACGCTCGGACGCGCGTTCATGGCCGCTGGCATGGGCCTCAACGCGAAGCGCGAGATCGAGAAGGCCGTGGCCCTCGATCCGAAAGACGAGGCGACCAAGGCGCTGCTCAAGGAGCTGAAGGGAGCTTGAGCTTCGGTGGGGCGAGCGCGTAGAAACGCGCGATGACGCTCCGCCACTTCCGCACGCTGCTCGACCTCTCGCCGGCCGAGCTCGGCACGATCCTCTCGCGCGCTCACGCGCTCAAGGCGAGCCGCGGACGTGCCGACGCGCCGCGGCCGCTCGCCGGCAAGAGCGTCGCGATCGTGCTCGAGAAGGCCTCGACGCGGACGCGCGTGTCGTTCGAGGTGGGCGTGTTCGAGCTCGGGGGCCTGCCGATCACGCTCATCGCGAAGGACACGCAGCTCGGTCGCGGCGAGCCGATCGAGGACACCGCCAAGATGCTGAGCGGCTACACGCACGCGATCGTGTACCGAACGTTCGGCCAAGAGCGCGTCGACACGCTCGCGAAGCACGCGCGCGTGCCGGTGATCAACGGCCTCTCGGATCAGTTCCACCCGTGCCAGCTGCTCGCGGATCTGCAGGCCGTGGGCGAGGCGTTCGGTCGTCGCGATCACGATCTCTCGGGCCTGCGCGCGGCGTGGATCGGCGACGGCAACAACATGGCGCACTCGTGGATCAACGCGGCCGCGCTCACCGGCATGGAGCTGGTGCTCGCATGCCCCGACAGCTACCGACCGAACGAGGCCATCGTCGCGAAGGCCGTCGGGCTCGGCGCCAAGGTGCGCATCGTGAAGGACCCCGCCGAGGCCGCGGAGGGCGCGCACGTGGTCACGACCGACGTGTGGGCGAGCATGGGACAAGAAGAAGAGGCGCGTGATCGTCAGCGCGCGTTCGAGGGCTACCTCGTCGACGCCGCCGTGATGTCCCGCGCCGAGAAGAGCGCGATCTTCCTCCACTGCCTCCCCGCGCACCGCGGTGAGGAAGTGTCCGCCGAGGTGATCGACGGCCCGCAGAGCCGCGTGTGGGACGAAGCAGAGAACCGCCTCCACGCGCAGAAGGCGCTGCTCGAGTGGATCGTGGCGCAGTGAGCCCCGCTCTCGACCGCTGAGCCGCGTCCGTGGGTGCTACCCTCGACGCATGCTGCACCCCAGCGACCTCTCTTCCGACGAGCGAGTTCGGCCGCTGACGCGGCTCGAGTACGAGCGCCTCGTCGAGGTGGGAGCGTTCGAGTCGGAGCGGGTGGAGCTTTTGAGGGGGTTCATCGTCACCATCGCGCCGCACGGTCCCGAGCACGATGGATCGGTCGAGAAGCTCACCTACCTCCTTCTCCCGCCGCTGATCGGGCGCGCGGTCGTTCGCATCGCCAGCTCGCTCGCCGCCACCGACGACAGCGAGCCAGAGCCCGACATCGCCGTCGTCCCCGCGGGCGATCACCAGCGTTCGCACCCGAAGAGCGCCTTCCTCCTCGTCGAGGTGGCGAAGACCTCGCTGCGAAAGGACCGTGCGGTGAAGACGGGCATCTACGCCGCAGCGGGCGTCGACGAGTACTGGATCGTCAACCTCGTGGACCGCTGCATCGAGGTGCATCGCAGCCCGCGCGATGGCCGCTACGAGCAGGTCACCGTCCATCGAGGCGCAGAGCGAATCGCGCTCGTTCGTTTCCCCGACGTGACGATCGCCGTGTCCGACGTGCTCCCGGCGCTCTGACTCGAATCGCAGGCCGCGACCGTGCGCTCGCGAGGCGACGCTGGTCCACCGGTCACCCGGATCCTGGTCTCCTCGGGTCGGGACGCCTCGTGGTATCCGTTCGGCCATGGGCAACCGCGAGCTCCTCGAGAACACGAAGAACCTGCTCTCCAACTACCGCCAGCCGCCGCTCGTGATGGTGCGCGGCGAGGGCTCGCGCATCTGGGACGCGGACGGCCGCGAGTACCTCGACTACTCGGGCGGCATCGCGGTGCTCTCCGTCGGTCACTGTCATCCGACGCTCGCTGCCGCGATCGGCAAGCAGGCCGCGACGTTGATGCACACGTCGAACCTCTTCTACACGGACAAGGCGCTCCTCCTCGCGGAGCAGATCACGAAGCGCACGGGCTTCACGCGCGTGTACTTCGCGAACTCGGGCACCGAGGCGAACGAGGCGCTGATCAAGCTGGGCCGTCGCTGGCACTACGAGCACGGTGACAAGGGCCGCTTCGAGCTGATCGCGACGCACCAGAGCTTCCACGGCCGCACGATGGGCGCCGTCACGCTCACGGGTCAGCCGAAGTACCACGCGGGCATGGGCCCGATGATGGGCGGCGTCGTGCACGTAGCGTACGACGACCTCGCGGCGATGGACGCGGCGATCACGGACAAGACCGCCGCCGTGATCCTCGAGCCCATCCAGGCCGAGGGCGGCATCCTCGTTCCCAGCGACGGCTACCTCGAGGGCGTGCGCAAGCTCTGCGACGAGCGCGGCGCGCTCTTGTTCTTCGACGAGGTGCAGACGGGCTACGGACGCACCGGCAAGTTCCTCGGCCGCGAGTGGAGCGGCGTGATGCCCGATGCGTGCTCGCTCGCGAAGGGCATCGGCGGCGGCTTCCCGCTCGGCGCGGTCGCGATCACCGAGAAGCTCGCCGATGGTCTGCCGGTCGGCAGCCACGGCTCGACCTTCGGCGGCAACCCGCTCGCATGCGCGGCGGGCCTCGCGGTGCTCGAGATCTTCGACGCGGAGAAGCTCGTCGAGAACGCGCGCACGCTGGGCGACTACCTCGGCGCGCAGCTCTCGGAGATGGCGAGCGACGCGACGCTGCCCGCCGCCATCGAGATGCGCGGACGCGGACTCCTGCGCGGCATCCGCGTCGCGGCCGAGTACGACGCGATGCAGGTGCTCGCCGCGATGCGCAACGAGGGCGTGCTCGCCTCGACCGCAGGCGCCGACGTGGTCCGCCTCGCGCCCGCGCTCAACACGACGAAGGCCGACGCCGACCGAGTGCTCGCCGTGCTCCGCGCAGCGCTGGCGGGGGCCACGAAGAAGGCCTGAGCTCGCCCAGCCCAGGAGTCTGGCACCCCGATTTGGCCCACTGGCTGAAGCCAGGGGCAGTGAGGGCGATCGCAAGCCCTTCGGGCTCGGATCGAGGCCACCGGTCGCATCCATCATCGAGCCCGAAGGGCTTGCATCGCACAGCGATGCCCTACTGCCCCTGACTTCAGTGGGCATGAGATCGACCAACCCCATGGCCGATCGCCCAACTCGCTTGGTCCGAAGGGCTTGCATCGCACAGCGATGCCCTACTGCCCCTGACTTCAGTCAGTGGGCTCCGCTGGCTTCACTCCTCGGCGGCGATCGCGACCTCTGCGGGAGCGTGCGCAGTGCGCTCGGCGTCGACCTGCTTCGCGGCATCCGCGCCCGTCGTGGCGCGCTTCATCGAGCGCCGGCCGATCATCACCTCGACGAGCTGCTTCACGCGCTTGCCGACCGGCTCGCGCACGTACGGGACGCCGTGCTTCTTGCAGATCGCCTCGACGCGCGGCTGCGCCTCTTGGAGCTTCTTGGGCGGCAGATCGGGGAAGAGGTGGTGCTCGATCTGGTAGTTGAGGAAGCCCTGGAAGAAGTCCGCGACGTCCGAGCCGCCGGTGAAGTCCACCGAGCCCATGACCTGGCGCGCGTAGAGCTCCGCGCGACCGACGGGACGATCCTCGAAGCGGAACACGTCGTCGCCCGCGTGGTTCGGCGTGATGACGCAGAACGTGTGGAGGTTCGAGAGCGCCTCGGCCATCACCGTGTTCGCGGCGACGCTCGCCACGGCGCCGGGGCCGAGCGGGAGGAACGCGAGCGGGCCCGCCACGAAGCGAGCCGCGATGTACGGCGCGATGCTCTTGAAGAACGCGCGACCCTCTTCGGTGCGCACGTCGAACGCGCTGAGCATGCGCGTCTCGATCGGCTCGGCCTCGCCGACCTTCTCCGGCGAGAGGCGCGCGTGGCCCTTGCGCTTGGTCGCCGCGAGCACCTGGAACGTGTTGGGCGCGTAATACGTGTAGCGCCACGTCATCATGAAGAACGCGACGATCGCGAGCTTCACCGGCTCGGGCCACTTCGCGTCGCGCAGCATCTCCATGTGGACCTCGACGAGATCCGGATCGGCGAGCTCACCCGTGCGGTAGTGGTGGAGCACGTTGTGCTCGAGGTTCCACGCCTCGGGCTCCACCCAGTCGAGCCAGTCGAGCACACGACGACGGAGACCGCCGCGCGCGAAGCGCTTGCTCGTCCAGCGCTCGGGCACGCCCGGCACCTGATCCATCCCGCGGTGCGAGACGTGGTGCATCACGATCGTCCAGCGCGCGCTCGAGCCGATCGCGAGGAGCGTCGTCGAGATCGGGTTCGGCGCGATCCACGCGGTCGCGTAGCCGAGCGCCGTCGCCGTGCGGCCCCAGCGCACCATCTTCTCGAAGTGCGCGAGATCCTCCGGCCCCAGCTTGCTGGTGAGCTCGGCGCGGAGCGCGTCGATGTCCTGGGCGAATGCAGCGAGGTCGATGGCCCGCGGCGGCGAGACAGGTACGGCTTCGTTCACAGCGCGCCGGGATTCGCATTTCGGGGCGCGGCTGCCAAGCCGATTTTGTTCAAATCGTCGTTCCATGACAGTCGGGACGAAGAACCCGCAACGAAGTTCTGGGCAGCAGTACTAGCCTCGGGCGATGCGACATCGGCACGTGGAGCGCGCGGAATGACCGACGAACGAGCCTTCTTCCAGCGCCTCGACGACTCCGCGCCGAAGCTCTCGCGTCGCGTGCAGGCGGCGCTCGCTGCCGCGGCGGCGGAGCGCGGGCTCGCCTCGCTGCGGGCGTCGGGTGGTCTCTCGCTCGGAGACCTCGAGCGCGCCGTCGAGCTCACGTGGTCGTACGCGCTGGGCGAAGACGTGCCGTTCGATCTGCACCGCGAGGTACGCCACCGCGTCGCGGAGCTCAGGTGGGAGACCGCGTACGACGTGCTCGCGACCGAAGACGCGCTCGGCCGTGCGATCGAAGACGCGATCGACATCCTCGATCCGACGTCGTGCCGTGACGCGGTGGCGTGGTGCGTCGAGCATGCGATCGATGGCGACGCTGCGCGCGACGAGGCGCTCGCGTGGGCGAGCGCTGCGCTCGAGCGTGCGCTCTCGATCGACGACGCTGAGCTCCACCGCACGACCTTCGGCGCGCCCGACGCCGACGCCGACGCTCGACGCGCTCGCGTGGCGGCATGGCGCGAGGCGCACGTGGTCGTTCCGTGGCGCGAGCCATCCGGCATCCCGCGGCGCTACGTGGTGCTCGAGGTCGGTCGCGCGCCTCCGTCCTCGCAGGGCACTCTCTCCGTCTCGGGCCAGCTCATGTACGGCTTCTTCACGCGCGACGACGACCGCCCTGGTTTCTCGGTCCCCGACGCCGTCGCGTACGGCATGACGCCCGACGAGCGCACGCTCTACGTGTGGCGGAAGGTCAAGCGAGCGGGGCGATCGGGGGCCGCGCGGCCCGACTACGACTGGTACGTCGAGCGCCACAACTGGCCCGAGCGCACGTTCGACGCGCGCCACGTCGTGCAGGATCGCGAAGGCATCGACTGGTGCTTGCCCGTGCGCCTCGACGTGCCGGTCGAGGGCAACGGCCGCATCGCGACGCTGCGCTGCGCAGGCGAGGACTTCGCGCGAGACATCTTCGTCGTCGACATGCCGGACGGCACGCGCGAGACGACCGATCGCCGTGAGGCCGTGCGCTGGGCCGTCGAGTCGTGGCCAGCCCAGGTGTCGCCCGAGAAGGCCTGATCACACGGGAACGACGACGAGCTCGCCGTCGGCGTGGATCACGCGGGCGTTGAGGCCGAAGGCTTCGTCGAGCGTCGCGGACGTGATGACGTCTCGCGGCGCACCGCTCGCGATCACCCTCCCCTTCGCGAGCACGATCAGCCGCTCGGCCCAGCGCGCGGCGAGCGAGAGATCGTGCAGCACCACGCACACCGCGCGGCCGTCGTCGGCGAGCGCGCGGAGCACGCCGAGCACCGCGTGCTGGTGTCCGAGATCGAGGCTCGAGGTCGGCTCGTCGAGCAAGAGCACGCGGGTGTCCTGGGCGAGCGCGCGCGCGAGGTGCGCCCGCTGGAGCTCGCCGCCCGACAGCGTGCGCACGTCGCGATCGGCGAGCTGGGACACGTCGGCGCGCGTCATCGCGTCCTCGACGCGCGCAGCGTCGTCTCGCGACTGCACCGTGCCTCGGTGCGGGAAGCGCCCGAGCTCGACGAGGTCACGCACGGTGACCGCGAGCTCCACGTGCGTGTCCTGGAGCACGAGCGTCGCGCGACGTGCGATCTCCACGCGCGCGAGCGCGCCCACGCTCGTGCCGCCGAGCCTCACCTCGCCGGAGCTGATCGCATCGAGGCCGAGCAGCGCGCGCAGCAGCGTGGACTTGCCGCTCCCGTTGGCGCCGACGATCGCGACGCGCGCGCGAGGCTCGAGCGAGAGCGAGACCCCATCGAGCACGGCGCGCTCACGACGCATCACGCGGACGTCCTTCGCGTCGAGGAGCGTCGCGCTCACGCTGCGCTCCGCGCGCGCGCGAGCACGAACAGCGCGGGCGCGCCGAGCAGCGCGGTCACGACGCCGACGGGCAGCTCGCGCGGCGACAAGCTCGTCCGCGCCACCAGATCGGCCGCGACGACGAACAGGGCGCCCGTGAGACCTGCGAGCGGGACGAGCGACCGGTGTCGCGCGCCCACGAGGAGCCGCACGAGGTGCGGCACGAGCAGACCGACGAACGCGATGGAGCCCGCGATCGCCACGCTGGTCCCGACGAGGATCGCCGTCGCCAGCACGAGCTCGAGCCGCGCGCGGCGCACGTCGACGCCGAGCACGCTCGCCTCGATCTCTCCGAGCTGGAGCGCATCGAGCTCGCGCGAGCGCCACACGAGAAAGAGCGTCGCGATCGCGATCGGACCCACACCACCGAGCACGTGATCCCACGTGCGCGCCTCGAGGCCGCCCATCAGCCAGTACACGATCTGCTGCGCGACGAGGTAGTCGGCGAGGCTCAGCGCGACCACGAGCGCGGTGATCGCCGAGAGCAGGCTGGAGAGCGACACTCCGAGCACGAGCAGCGACACCGTGCGCTCTGCGGAGCTCGACGCGAGCGCGACGAGCAGGATCGCGGCGAGCGCGGCGCCCGTCGCCGCCGAGAGCGGGAGCACGCTCGGCGAGACCGCCGCGAGGCCCGTGGCGATCACCAGCACGGCGCCGAGGCTCGCGCCCGCAGAGACGCCGAGCACGCCGGGATCGGCGAGCGGGTTCTTGAAGAGCGACTGGAGCGCGGCGCCGCTCGTCGCGAGCGCCCAGCCGACGAGCGCGGCCACGAGCACGCGCGGCAAGCGCAGATCGAGGATGACCGCCCGCTCCCAGGCCTCGCCCTCCCCCGAGAGGATGCCGAGCACGCGCCCGGGCGAGAACGGCACGGGTCCGAGGCAGAGCGCGATCGCGACCAAGACCAGCGCGACCACGACGACGCCGACCGTGACCGGGATCCGACGCGTGGCGTTCGTCGGCTGAGTCGCCGTCGGAGTCACCGCGGCGCTCCTCGCGGCGTTCGCGGGCTCGCGTCACGGACTCGCGATCGATCGCCTCGGCGCATGTCGACGGCGTTGATATCGCGGGGCGTCGGCGCACGCACGGGCCACGGGATCGCTGGCCGTGAGCGCAGAGAGCGTGCATACGTCTCGGACCTTGTCGTCGGCACCGTCTTCTCCTTCGGCTGGCTCGAGCACGGCCGACCGCGGCACGCTCAGCCCGGCGCTCGCGCTCGGCGGAGACGACCTCGACGCGGTGGTGTCCGAGGAGCGCGCGCTCGATCAGGAGCGCCTCCGCTTCGTCCTCGGCGTCGGCGCCGCGCTGTGGGCCGTGCTCGCGCTCGCGTACCTGCCGATCGCGCTCACGATCGAGCCGCACCCGCTCTCCGTGTTCTTCGTGCCGCATGCGATCGGGCTGGCCTCGATCGGTCTCGCGCTCTCTCACGTGAGGACACGCGCGCCGGCGGACACGAGCCTCGCGCTCGCGCTCGTGCTCGGCTCGATCGTGCCCGCGGCGATGGTCGCGATCGTGAGCGCGTACTTCCGCGGCATCGTCAGCCCGTTCGGTCACGGCACGCTCGTCTTGCTCGCTGCGTTCGCCGTCGGCGTGCCGATGCCGTGGCGGCGCGCCGCGCCGTGGGCGTTCTCGATCGCGCTCACGTGGCCGTTGGGCGTGCTCGTGATGACGCGCTTCGATCCCGCGCTCGCCGCGCAGCTCGACGACGTGCGTCTGCGCGCCGACTTCCAAGAGACGGCGCTCGCGCAGCTCGTCGCCGCGATGCTCGCGTGCGCGAGCCAGCACGCGCAGTGGACGACGCGACGCGAGGTGCTCGCGCAGAAGAGCCGCCACGACTACCGCATCCTCGCGAAGCTCGGCCGCGGCGGCATGGGAGAAGTCTTTCGCGCGCACCACCCGGGCCTCGGGCGCGACGTCGCGCTGAAGATCCTGTCGCAGCGCGGCGACGCGCAGCTCGAGACGCGCTTCGTGCGCGAGGTCCGCGCGATGGCCGAGCTCACGCATCCGGGCATCGTGCGCGTGCACGACTGCGGCGTGACCGAAGACGGCCGCCTCTTCTACACGATGGAGGTGCTCGAGGGCCGCACGCTCGCGCAGCTCGTCGCGGCGCGTGGACCGCTCGATCCCGCGCGCGCGACGTACCTCGTGCGCGAGGCGGCGCGCGCGCTCGCGACGGCTCACGCGCTCGACCTCGTGCACCGAGACGTGAAGCCCGAGAACCTCTTCGTCGCAGACGTCGCCACGCAGACCGACGTGCTCAAGGTGCTCGACTTCGGCATCGCCAAGAGCCTCGCGGCGAACGCGGGGCTCACGGCCGACGGCACGCTCGTGGGGTCGCCGCGCTACATGGCGCTCGAGCAGGCGATGGGCGAGCGCGTCGACGTTCGCGCCGACGTGTACGCCCTCGGCGCCGTGCTGCACTTCGCGCTCACGGCCACGCCGCCCGTGGCCGAGCCCACCGTGTTCGCCGTCGTCGCCGCGCACGCCGCAGGCCTACTCGTCGCGCCGAGCACGATCGTCCCGAGCACGCCGCCCGAGCTCGACGCGATCGTCCTCTGCTGCTTGCGTCCCAGTCCGAGCGAGCGGTTCGACGACGCGGCCGCGCTCGTCGCCGCGCTCGACGCGACGGGCCTCCCCGACCTCCATCGCCCGCAGCGCGACAGCCGCGACGACGTGGAGGCGATCGTCTCCGCGATCTCGCCCGACGCGACGACGCGCGTCGGCTCGCGTGACGCACGCGACACGCGCTCCGGAAGCGACGAGGCCACGCGTGGCTGAGCTGGCACCCGATGGCCTGGCACGCGTGCGCACGCGCGAGGCTGCGGGCGAGCTCGGCGATGCGTCGGACCGACGCGAGCTGCGCAGGACCATCCGTCACCTCCGCTACGTGCTCGGGATCGGCCTCTTCCTCTGGAACCTGATCGGCGTGCCGAACGACATCGAGGTCACGCGGACCTTCGGGCTCTCGTACGAGCAGTTCACGTGGGCGCGCGTCGTGTCGTCGCTCGTGCAGCTCGCGGGCTGGTCGCTGCTGTTCGTCCCGAAGCTCTCGCGGAGCGGGCTGCGCGTCGCCGAGGTGCTGTGCTTCGTCGCGACGGCGGCGGGACTCGCCGCGCTCAACCACGGCATCGCAGGGCCCACGGTGCTGTTCCTCTCGTGCGCGCTCCTCGCGCAAGGGGCGTCGATCCCGAGGCCCTGGCGCGAGGGGCTGCCCACGCTCGCGCTGACGCTCGTGACGTTCCCCGTGACGTTGTTCGTCGTGAACGCGATCACCGGCCGCAACGCCGGCCAGTGGGCCGATCCTTCGCAGCGCTACGCGCTCCTCCACGGCTTGTTCCACGCGGCCTGCACGCTCGCGTTCGTCGTGCTCGCGGGCGATGCGCTCCATGGCCTCCGGCGTCGCGCGCTCGCGGCCGAGCGCATCGGTCGCTACCGCCTCGTCGCGAAGCTCGGCGGCGGCGCGATGGGCGAGGTCTGGCGCGCGCGTCATCCGGGCCTCGCGCAAGACGTCGCCCTCAAGCTCGCGACCAGCGCGGACGCCGAGACGCACCTCGCCGAAGAGGCCTCGATGCTCGCGGAGCTCGTCCATCCTTCGACCGTGCGGCTCGTCGATCGCGGCCGCGGCGCCGACGGTCGCCTCTACTTCGCGATGGAGCTCGTGCGCGGCGAGACGCTCGCAGCGCTCGTCGAGCGCGACGGCGTGCTCTCGCTCGAGCGCGCGAGAGACGTCGGCGTCGCGCTCGGTCGCGCGCTCGCCGAGGCGCACGCGCGAGGCATCGTGCACCGCGACGTGAAGCCCGAGAACGTGATGGTCTGCCCCGGTGACTTCGTGAAGCTCATCGACTTCGGCGTCGCCGAGCGCGTCGAGGGCGCACGTACGAACGACGGCACGCCCGTCGGGTCACCACGCTTCATGGCGCCCGAGCAGCGCCGCGGCGAGCGCGCGAGCGCCCAGATGGACGTGTTCGCTCTGGCCGCGGTGCTCTTCTACGCGCGCACGGGCCAGGGCCCGCTCGACGACGTCGACGGTCCCACACGCGAAGCGCTGATCGCGACGCGCGCGCGCCTCGAGGGATCCTCGGATCCGCTGGATCGCGTGCTCCACGCGGCGCTCTCTCCCGATCCGGGCGCGCGACCGGACGGCGCGCTCGCGCTCGTCGATCGGCTGCTCGACCTCGCGCGCTGATCTCGCGCGCTGATCGCGTCGTCAGCGCAGCGCGGCGCGGAGGTGCGTCGCCGCCTCGATGCAGTCGGGGCTGGTCGACTCGATCTCGATCGACGGGATCGCGATGCGCTGTGCACCTGCGAGGACGCCCTCGAGGCCCGGCGCGAGCAGGGCGAGCGAGCGCGCGGCCTCTTCGTCGTCGGCTGCGGCGATCACGATCACGTCGGGGCGCGAGGCCGCGATCGTCTCGGCGCCGATGCGCGACAGGCCCACGAGGCCGCGCTCGTCCGCCACGTTGTCGAGGCCCGCGAGCTCGAGCAGCTCGTGCGTGAGCGTGCCGCGTCCGTGCGTGAAGCCGCCCGCGGCGAGGAAGAGCGCGCGCGGACGTGACGTGCCGGTCGGTGCGTCGCGGAGGAGCGAGCGCGCCTCGTCGAAGCGCGCGAGCAAGGGGACGGCTCGCTGCTCTTCGTCCACCGCGCGCGAGAGCACCACGAGCGACGCGCGCACCTCGTCGAGCGTGCGGCCCGAAGGAATCCGCAGCACCGCCACGCCCGCATCGATGAGCGCGCGCGAGGTGCCCGGGTGCGAGTAGCCCGTGATCACGACGAGGTCGGGCTCGAGCGCGAGCAGCGCCTCGGCCGATGCGGTCACGCGCGGGATCGACGGCGGATAGTGGTCCGCTGCGCGCGAGTAGCCCGGATCATCGACGAGCGCGGTGACGCCGATGACGCGATCGACCGACACGAGCGACGCGAGCATCACGTCGCTCGCGAGGGTGAGGGACACGATGCGTCGCGGCGCCGACCGCAGGACCACGCGCTCGTCGAGCACGGGATCGTCGATCACGATCGCGCCGTCGTCGCGGGAGACCGTCGCGTCCACCGAGCGATCACGGCTCTCGATGGACGCCTGCACGGCCGACAGCGGCACACGACCGAGCGCGAGGGCGAGACCGAGGATCGCGAGCGCGATCAGCCGATCTCGCGTCACGCACGCCGCCGGCGCGCGAGCGCGAGCCACGCGAGACCCATCGCGGAGATCCACCAGGGCGCCGAAGCGCGTGTGGTGGCGCGGCAGCCGCAGCTCGGCGCGGGCATCGAGGTCGTGCCGGTGTCTTCGCCCGTGGTCGTGCCCCCGTCGCTCACGCCAGCGTCGTCCCCCACGCTGCCGGCGTCGGTCTCGCTGGGCGCGCAGGCCTCCACGCTGTCGGCGATGCACAGCGAGACCACACGGCTCATGCCGCTCGTGCGCCCGTCGACGAGCGCGAGGAGCGTCAGATCGGCGCCCGCGGCGTCGAGGGTGATCGCGCCTCGACCGCTGGCGCGATCGCTGAACGCCGCGCCGTCGAAGGCGACGGCGACGACGTCGATCTCCTCGGCGCCCGTGCCGCCGAGGACGACCGCCGCGGTGCCGCTCTCGACCGCGAAGTAGCGGATCGCCGACGGGAACATGCGCACCGTCGCGTCTCGGTAGGGCTCCGACACCAGCATCGCTTCCACCGGCTGGAACGCGGAGCCGTTGGGCGGGCCGCGCGTGGCATCGGATCGCGGGCCGAGGAACATCATCCACTCGGCCAAGCCGACGAAGGCCTCGGCGAAGCTCGAGCCGTGAGAGCTCGTGAGGCGCGCGTCGAGCACCTCGAGCCACAGCGGATCACCGGACGCGGCGGCGAGATCTTCCCAGAGCTCGCGCACGATCTCTTGGCCGAAGCGGCCACCGAGGTACTCGAAGACGATGCCCGTGCCGTAGGTGTACGCGCCGCCCGCCGTGGCGGGATCCACGCCGAGCGAGCGATCGGTGCGATCGGTGTAGCCGTAGGCGAGCTGCTCGACGTCCGAGAGCGTCGGGTCGAAGCGCTCGCTCGCCCACACCGCGGTGCCTTCGCTGAGCACGCTGCCTTGTGTGCCGAGCGCGTCGTCGTACGCGGCCTGCACGGCGTGGAAGAGCTCGTGGCTCGCGAGCAGGCGCACGCCGTAACCCACCGAGGGGTAGTGCGAGCCGGCGAAGTCGTTCTCCTGGATCATGTAGCCGGCGCAGCCATCGCCCGAGCAGATCTCGCGGCGGAACGCGCCGTCCGAGCCGCCGCCGAAGTCGACGAGGTAGACGTCGAAGAGACCATCTCCGCCGTTGTCGACCGTGACGGCTTCGTCGGTGAGCGGCGCGCGGAAGTCGAGCGCTTCGTAGTGCGCGAGCACGTCGTCGTAGGTGCTGGCGACGAGCGCGACGTGGTCGGGCGTGCCGTCCATGTCGGCATCGGCGAGCGGCACCGCGTGTCGGCCTGCGCGCGTGAAGTGGACGCGGAACGAGCCTCCCGGCGACACGACGCTCTCGACGACGTCGGTCGCGTCGTATCGAGGGGGCAACTCCATCGAGCCGGGGGTGTCGGGACGTAGCTCCGACACCGTCGGCCGCGCCTCACGGTGCTCGTCGCAGCCCGCGAGGCTCGTGAGGCAGGCGAGCGCGACGAGCACGCGGCTCGGCCTCAGGAGATGGTCCGACACGTCATCGACGATCACGACGCGATGGTCCGAGACGGCCCTTGGGGGGTCAAGCGGCGCAGCGCCTTCGGGACGGCGATCTGGCGGAACCGCCCGCCAGGCCTCCGCCAATCCGCCAGATCTCGCTCGAATTCCTCGACGTTTCATCCGCCGACACCCGGTTCGGTCCGTCGCCGCGAGCGGAGTCGATCAAGACGCCGACAAGCTCAGGTGCGCAATCACCCCGAGGATCGTCCCGAGCAGCACGAACCGACTGATCGTCCGCTGCGCGTTCGCCAGCGACTCGCTCTCGATCACCGAAGGCTGACCGATCACCAGCGAGGCCTCCGCCGGCCACGGCTCATCTGCGGTGCGGTGCGTCACCGTGCCGGGCACGCGATCACACGCGACGAACACCTCGAACCGCCGCGCGCCGCCACGCGCGCCCTCCGCCACGCCGACGGCACGCAGCGACTCCGGAAGTCGGAGCACCACGCCCCCTTCGCGCAGCATGACGCGATTGTCCGTCCCCACCACGAGCCCCCAGTCTCGGATCGCACCTCGCTCTCCGAGCTCGAGCGTCCCTTCGAGACGCAGCACGCGGTCGCGACCCGACACGCGACGCGCCACCGACACGACGCGGACGAGCGACGCAAAGAGGACGACGAGCACCACGATCGCGACGAACACCGCGATCACCCCCGCACGACCGACACGCGCGAGCGCCCGATCGAGCGCACCGTCGTCGAGACGAGCGCCCGACGCGTCGAGGACGAGCTCCATCTCCCAGTCCGGGCCGCGCATCGAGATCCGTCGACAGCCCGCCTCGCCCTCAGCATGCCAGTCGGGGTCACGCGACGACGACGTGCAGTCGCTCTCCTCGAAGCGCGCCGCCTCGGGCGGATACGCGGCGATCACCTCGTACCGCTCGCCGTCGATCGGCGCGACGACGACGCGATCCAGATCGTGCGTGATCGAAAACCGGTCGCTCTCGAGGACACCCCTCGGACCTTCCTCCGGAAACACTCCACGCGTGTGCTGTACGCCACGTCCATCACGCACGACGGTGAGCGGCAGCGCATCCGACGTCGCCAAGCCCCCCGCCAACACGAGGAGGAAGAACGGCACCCCGAACATCACCGCCAGCACGCCGAACATCCACGTCGAGAGCCGCGGCGGCTCCGCCGTCGTGCGGCTCGAGACGATCCACATCAGCAGCGTCCACACCATGGGCAGCACGGCGAGCGTGCCGACGACCACGGCGAAGTCGTTCACGTGCTCCGCGATCTGCAGCGCGACCCCGGCCGTCAACGTCACGCTCCCGACGAGCAGCACCGTGAACCGGAGCGTCTCGATCGGAGCAGCGATCGCGTGCGCGACCGAGCGCGCCACGCCCTCGCGAAACGAACCCGTCTCCGCATCCGCGAGCACGATCGGAAGGCGCACGAACAGCGGGACGAGCAGCAACGTGAGACCCACGGGCCCGATCACGTGCGCGGCCCCGATGCCCTCATCGTGTCGGGCGGCCTGCGTCGCGATGACCACGCCGAGCATGGGCGTGAGCGCCACGACGAGGAACGCCACACCGCTCGCGATCGTGCGTCCCTCGACCCAGCGCGGTCTGTCCTTCGCGCGGATGGCGCTGCACCAGCGCCCCGCCGCCCACGGCAAGAAGATCACACCGCCCACGAAGAAGAGCATCGACGCCGCGGAGAACGCGAGCGTGGAGCCTGCGATCGTAGGGGGATCGGCGGTCGACGGCGGAGGCGGCGCGGGCTCGCGGCTCACGGTCGCCTAACGTCGCCGCGCGCGACGCACCATCGCCGCGAGCGCGAGCCCGAGCGCCGCCAGCCCAGCGTTCGATCGATCCTCGGAGCCCGCTCCCGCGCGACACACCCCCGCACGACACGCGCAGCCCGAGGGCGGCGGCGACATCGTGCCTGCGTCGTCGCCGAGCGCCCCCGCGTCGCTCCCGCCCGCGTCCGGCGCTACCGGCTCCACGCGATCGAGCGCCGCGCGCGGATCGACGATGCCGTAGCCATAGAGGAGGTCGTGGCCGGACTCGTCGGGCGTCGCGAACGGAGCCGGGCGCACCGAAGCGACGAGCGCCTCACGCAGCTCGGCGCCGGTGAGATCGGGCGCAGCCGACGCGAGCAGACCGCCCACGCCCGCGACGATCGGGCACGCGCTCGAGGTGCCGCCGAAGCTGGTCGTCACGTCACCGGGTGCGCCGCCTTCGCTTCCCGCGACGTCGGTCGTGAGCGTCCCCGTCGGCGCCACCATCGCGACGCTCGCGCCCGAGTTCGAGAACGACGCGGCCTCGTCGAACGTGTTGATCGCACCCACGGTCAGCACGCCAGGGATCGCCTGGAGCTCGCCGTCGCCGATCACCGACGCGTCGTTGCCCGCCGCGAACACCACCAGCGCGCCGCGACCGCCGCGGCCCGACGTCATCACCATCTCGATCTCGCGCACGAGCGCCAGCGGCGCAGGCGCGCCCGCCTCGAAGCCCCAGCTGTTCGAGATCACGGCTACGTCGTCGCGCGTGCGCGCGAACTCGAACGCGCGCACGTCCGTGGAGATCGGGATCAGCGTGCCCGGCGCACCGAGCAACCGAATGCAGCGCAGCGAGCACTCGGGGCACGTGCCCGCCACATCGAGGTCGTTGTCAGTGACCGCGGCGACGAGCCCCGCGCACGCCGTGCCGTGCTCGTTGCCGCTCGCGCCGGGCAGGTACGAAGGATCGTCGTCGTCCTCGAGCGCGTCGTAGCCCTCGAGCATGTGCGCCGCGAGATCGGGATGGGTGACGTCACACCCATTGTCCACCACCGCGATCGTCACGCTCGGATCACCATCCTCGCGTGACCACGCGTCCTCCATGTGGATGGTCTCGTAGAACCACTGCCCGCCGTACCGCGTGTCGTTCGGCGGCACCGTGATGTCGTTTTGGACGTGCACGAACGCGAGATCCGGCGACGCCCCCTCGACCACGCCGGCCTGCACCGCGGCCGCGAGCCGCGACGCCAGCGCGAGCGCGCCTTCACCCTCGCGCGTCGATCGCACCGCGACGATCCCCGCCGCAAGCGAGAGCACCTCGTCGACCCGCACGTCGAGCGAAGCGAGCGCCGCTGCATCACCGATCACGATCACCCGATCGGTCCCGAGCTCGGTACGAAACCGCCGCCCGTTCGCGAGCAACCACATCGATCCATCAGCATCGATCACGACCACACGCTCGAGCTCGCCCTCGCGGTAGCGCACCTCACGCGGAGCGACCTGCACGCTCGAGCCCTCGCGCGCGACGAGCTGCGCTTCGGCGTGCGACGAAGCCGCGAGCGTCATGAGAGACGCGGCCACGAGCCCAAGCCGGCTCGTCCGGCTTGCCCAGCGCCGAGAGCGCTCTCCATGCCCCCGGCTTGCAGCCGGGTGGTGCGATGAGGTGCCCATGCGTCTCCTCTCCATCCTCTTCAGTCCAGGAAGCGCATCATCAATCCAGGAACGCCCAGCGCACGCGCAGCGCGCCGCCGCCCGAGGGGATCGGCACGGTGTCGGTCGTGTCGCAGGTCTCTTGGTTCGCAGGCGGGTAGTACGACACCACCTGCAGCTTCACGTGCCGTCCGCTCGCAGGGCGCACCACGTACACGTTGTCGGTCATCTGCACGCAGCCCGGATACGTCCAGAAGCTCGACAGCGCGGTCGCGGGCGAGCCGAGGCCCGAGCCGTCCGGAACGATGTCGCAGCTCGGCTCGGTGAAGTACTGCTCGGTGCGGTACGTGAGCCCCTCGGGCTCCTCCGTGAGCGACTCGAACGTCGTACCCGGCGCGGTGCGGCCAGCGCCCACGCACGACGGGCCCGACACCCCGCTGTTGAGGCGGATGATGAAGCGACGGAACGCGATGTCCCAGTCGGTCGAGAGCAGCGCGTCTTCGTCCGAGATCTCGAGCTTCTCGAGGCCCGTGTCCGTGAAGCGCGCGTACACGTACGACTGCGAAGGCGTCATGCCGCCGCCCGTCGCGTCGATGAGCGTGAGGAACTCGCCCGCCATCTCGCCCTCTTCGGTGACCGCAGCCGGGCTCACCGTGTCGAAGAAGTCGAGCGTCGAGATCGACTGGTCCTGACAGATCGGATCGATCGGCCCGCAGGCCTCCGTGAACGCATCGGTCCCGAGCGGCGCATCTTCCGCGCTCATCGGCGCGTCGGGCGACATGCCCGCGTCGTTGCCGGCCGGGGTCGAGGGGCAGCCCACGAGCATCGAGCCCGCGAGCGAAGCGAACGAGAGAGGAAGGAGCAGGTTCTTCATGGCGTCCGCATCCTGACGCGAGCCAGCATCCCGCGAAAGTCGGCCCGTGCGTGCCGTCTCGGATCGCGAGGCGCGCCTCACAAGATCACGCGAACCCGCGTCACTTCGCCCTCGCGGATCTCCACGGTCTCGCTGCGCGGCGGACGATCCTCGGCGCGCAGCGTCAGCACGTGTCGACCCGCGGGCAGCTCGAGCTGCATCGGCGTCTCCCCGAGACGCCTTCCTCCCTCGAACACCTCGGACCACGGCGTCGTCGTCACGCGCAGCGTGCCCGTCACGGCGTGAGTCGCGGGCGGTCGGCCGCCGCCAGGGTCACGCCCGCCCGTCTCTCGCGGCCCCGTCTCTCGCGGCCCCGTCTCTCGCGGCCCCGTCGTCTCGCGCGGGCCCGTCGTGTCACGCGGGCCCGTCGTGTCGCGCGGGATCGTCAGGCGAGGCGCGGCCCGCAGGCGGAACGACAGCGACGCGCGATCCCCCGCGCGCCCGATGTGCACCGCGTCCGATTCCGTCGCGAAGCCCGCCAGCGAGACCTCCACGCGGTGCTCGCCCACGGTCAGCTCGCGCTCGATCGGCGTCGATCCGATCGCCTCACCATCGAGCGCCACGACCGCGCCGGGAGGCTCGCTCGACACGCGCACCACGCCCGTCGGCGGCGTCGCGCGCAGGCTCACCGCGCGCCGCTCTCCTTCGGCGAGCGAGATCTCCTCCGCGTCGAGCACCTCACCGGTGAGCGCGCGCACCTCGAAGCGCACCGCACGACCCGGCGTGATCTGCGAGAGCGACATCGGCGTCACGCCATGCTCGACGCCGTCGACGAACACGCGCGCGCCCGGAGGCGTCGAGGTGATGTCCGCGCTCGCCGTGCGAGGCAACGACGAGCGCAGCTCCGAGTCGTCGCCACCCGAGAGCACGAGCGCCAGCGCCAGCGCCGACGCGACGAACACGATCCCGAGCGCGAGCGCGGCCCACGGCCAGCGCGGACGACGCGAGCGCACGATCGGCGTCGTGAGCGCGGCCGGCAAGCTCAGCGACACGCCGGCCGCCGTCGACCGGGGCTGGCCTGCGCTGGTCGGAGGTGCGGGCACGAGCGCGCTCGCGTCGCGCTCGCTCGCGATCGCGCCCGTCGACGTGAACACCGCGCTCGCCGCGCCCGGTCCGAAGTCGGTGCTCGGCTCGCCCAACGCGGACGCACCCAGCGCGGACACACCCGGCGCGGGCTCGTGGACGGGAGGCTGACCGACCTGCGTGCCCGAGGGATCCGTGGTGCCACCGTCGTGCGGCAGCGGCTGCGTGATCGACGGCGGCGCGTCGGCGGGCGCGCGGATCGCGTCGGGGTTCGAGCGACGTGCGCGCGGCGCGTCGATCGCGCCCGTCGGCTCGAGCGGTGCGGTCCCCGACGCCGGGCCGCGCGGGTCCTTGCGCTGGAGACGTCCGAGCAGCTCCGCGCGCGGCCCCGCTCCCGGCGCCGCCGCCACGGACCCCGTGAGCGGCGCCGTGCCCGCCTGCTGCTTCTTGCTCGCGACGGTGCCTGCCGCGCGCGGACCGAGCGCGTCCTCGGTGAGCTCCTCCGCGCACATCTGCCGCACGAAGCGTCCGAGCTCCACGGTGTCGGACGGCTCGGGGCACGTGCGCAGGTACGCCTCGAGATCGGAGCGCAGCGCGAGCGCGTCGGGGTAGCGATCCTCGCGCATCGGCGAGAGCGCCTTGAGCGCGATGGTCGCGAGCGCGTGCGGGATCCGCTCGAACCGCTCGGCGCGCGGGAGCTGCCCGCTCGCCGAGAGGCGCCTCGCGAGCCGCTGATCGCTCGGCGGAAACAGCGCCTCACCGAGCACGGACTCGAAGAGCAAGATGCCCACGTTGAAGAGATCGCTGCGCGCGTCGAGCGAGTCACCGCGCGCCTGCTCGGGCGAGAGGTACGTGTGCTTGCCCTTCACGATGCCGTGCTCGGTGCGATCACTCGTGGCGCTGGTGCTCGCGGCCTTCGCGATGCCGAAGTCGGCGAGCTTCACGGCGCCGTCGAACGACACGAGCACGTTCGACGGCGTCACGTCGCGGTGCACGATGCCCGCAGGCTTTCCGTCGATGCGCACCGAGTGCGCGTGCGCCAGCGCTTCGCACACGAAGCTCGCGATCTTGGCGCTGTGGTGCGGAGGGATCGCGCCCGGCCGACCGACGCGCCGCGCCTCCGTCAGCGCGCGCAGGATGAGCGCGCGCAGATCGACGCCGCGCACGAGCTCCATCGCGAGGTAGAGCGTCACGCCGCCGTCGTCCGGCACCGCGCCGAAGTCGTAGACGTGCACCGCGTTCGGGTGCGACAGCAGCGCCGCGAGCTTCGCCTCGTCGCGGAACATGCGCGTGAACTCGGGATCGGCCGCGAGGTGCGGGAGGATCCGCTTCACCACCAGCTCGCGCGCGAAGCCGTCCGGCCCCTCTTGTCGCGCGAGGAAGATCTCGGCCATCCCGCCCGTCGCGAGCCGGCGGACGAGCCGGTACGGTCCGAGGGGAATCCCAGCTGCCATCGATCGACGCCGATGGTACCCGAAGCCCCGAGCCGGAACGAGCCTCGCTCGACCTGGCCTACGTCACCGGCGCGAAGAACACGCGACGCACACGCTGCGACAGCAGCACCACGAGGCCGAACGCCGCCACCGGCAGGAGCGGTGTCGGCACGAACAGGCAGCACGCGGCCACCGCGAGCGTCCATCCCCAGCGTCGCTGACGCCCGAGCCCGCGCGCTCCGATCGCGGGCAACAGCACCCACGGCATGCAGACGAGGCCGACGAAACCCACGGCCGCCAAAGTCATCACGCCTCGGCCGTGCGCGACCGACCACGCGAAGCTGCGGAGCCCCTGCGCGCTCAGCATCGGATCGGGCATCCACCGCACGCACACCTCACGCACCGCGACGGCGAGCCCGACCAGCGCGATCGAGGCGAGCACCACGAGCCCGCGCTTCACCCACGCGAAGCGCGGCTCGTCGGCGAGCGACGGATCGGGGTCGACGCCCTCCTTGATCCGCTCGAGCTCACCGACCGCGCGCGCACGATCACGCCGCGTGTCGGCGAGATCCGCCTCGGTGCGCGCCAGGCGCGCGCGCAGCGCTTCGATCTGCGAGTCGGCGGCGAGGAGCGCGTCTCGGTACATGCGTGGGTGACACCATGTGTCTGCCCGAGTTCCCTTCCCCGCGAGCGAGCGCAGCGTGCGACGCTCGCCGCCGTGGGCTCACCACACTCTTCCTTCGGTTCCCGAGCTCGCGCCCTCGCCCTGGTCCTCGTCGCGTCGACGCCCGCGTGTGGCCGCGTCGACTACGTGCCGCACGACACCGGAGACAGCGACGACGATGTCGGCGCGCCGGTGGACGCCTCGATCGACGCGTTCCTCGATCCGCTCGCCGACGCAGCGCTCGACGCGCCGTCGCTCCCCGACACGAACCTCGACGCGGGCACGTGTCGCATGACCGCGCGTTGGTTCGCCGGGCCCGGCGACGACACGCTCAGCGGAGGAACGTACACGACCGACGGCGGCACCGTGCTGGTGGGGCAGTTCTCGACGTCGGGTCTCGTCGGCGATCTCACGGCGGGCCGGTTCCTCGCGCGCATCGAAGGCGACTCGGTGCTCTGGCAGCAGACCGGCGCGTTCCTCGACGTCGAGCGCGACGCGGACGGACTGCTCGTCCTGCGCGAGGACGGCGCGGTGCATCTCTCGCCGACCGGCACCATGGATCGCTCGCTCGGCGCTGCCGTCGGCGCGTTCGGTCGCGGCTCCATCGCGACCCGCGCGGGCGGGGCGGTGGTCGCGCTGACGAACAGCGGCTCCCTCACGTGGAGCGGGACGACCGTGTCGAGCACGCTCGCTCCGAGCGATGTGGTCGTGATCGTGCTCGACCCCAGCGGGGCCGTGCTCGCTTCCGACGTGGGCGGCGACGGGGACAACGACGCGACGTTCGACCTCGCTGGCGCGGGGAACCGCTTCTACGTCTCGGGGACCGCGAACTCACGGGTGCTCTGCGTGGCCCCCGCGGGCTGCAGCGCCAACGACGCGAGCTTCGTGCTCACGCTCGACGGCTCTCCTCCGCGGCCGCTCACGTTCCTCGGTCCGGACGTGGTCCACGCGACCACGGGGCTCGCCGTCGACCCCTCCGGCAACGTCTACCTCGCAGGCGCGGGCGCCACGACGAGCGCCGCAGCGAGCGGCGCGCTGCGCTGGAGCACCGGTGCGATGGTGTCCGGCGTGGCGGTCTTCGATCCCGTCACGGACTGCGTCGTGATCGCCGGCGTCCTCCAGCGTCCGATCGACTTCGCGGGCACGACGCTCATGCCGCTCGGCGCCGAGCAGTCGCTCGCGGTCGTGTGGCTCGATGCGTCGACGGGCGCGCTCCTGCGGCACGAGATCTTCGGCGACGGCACGTTCGGCATCGCAGACATCGACGTCACCGCCAGCGGCGAAGTGATGGTCGTCGGCGACACCGGCGACCCGTTCGGAGTCTGCGGCGCCGCCGCGCCAGCCGGAGGCGGCGGCGCCGACGCGTTCGTGCTCACGTTCGCCCCTCGAGGGACGAGCTGATCGCGCCTGCGCTGATCGCGCCGACCCCGATCAGACCGAAGCCATCAGACCGACGCCATCAGACGCTCGACAGCGCCGCGACGAACCGATCGAGATCCTCACGGGAGTGACGCTCGGTCACCGCAACGAGGAAGTCCTTGTCGTGTCCAGTACCCGGGAAGAAGCGGCTCAGCGCGACGCCCGCGAGGATGCCCTTGGCCGCGAGGGCCGCGAGCAGCGGGGCGGCGGCGCCGTCGCTGCGACGCACGACGAACTCGTTGAACGTCGGCGCCCCCACACCCGGCGTGGAGTACGGGAGCGTGAACTTGCCCGTCTCGAGGAGCGCCTTCTTCAGGTACTCGCTCTTCGCGAGGCACGCGCGGCCCACCTCGAGGAAGCCCTGCTTGCCGAGCATCGCGGTGCGGATCGTCATCGCGAGCGCGATGAGGCCGTGGTTCGTGCAGATGTTCGACGTCGCCTTCTCACGACGGATGTGCTGCTCGCGCGTCGAGAGCGTGAGCACGAAGCCGCGCTCGCCCTTCTGATCGACAGTCTCGCCACAGAGGCGTCCCGGCATCTGGTTGAGCAGCTCCTTGCCGCTGCGGATCGCGAAGAGACCCACGCCCGGTCCGCCCATCTGCGGCGGCACCGCGAGCGCCTGTCCTTCACCCACCGCGATGTCCACGCCGCACTGTCCGGGCGCCTTGATCATCGAGAGCGCGTAGGGCTCGTGCGTGGCCGTCACGAGCAGCACGCCGCGCGCCTTCGTGATCGCGCGGAGGGCATCGAGATCCTCCACGCAGCCCATGAAGTTCGGGTAGCCCACGACGAGCACGGCCGTGTCGTCGCGCAGCGCGGCCTCGAGCGCCTTCGTGTCCGTGCGGCCGTCCTCGCCGAGCGCCACGCGCGACACGAGCTTCTCGCCGTGATCGACGTTGCGCAGGTACGTCTCGATCGTCTGGATCGACTCGGGGTGCAGGCCCTCGCTCACGAGCACGTGCTGACGTCCCGTCACGCGGCGCGACATGAGCACTGCCTCGGCCGTCGCGCTCGCCGCGTCGTACATCGACGCGTTCGCGACCTCCATGCCGAGCAGCTCGCACACGATCGTCTGGAACTCGAAGATCGCCTGCAGCGTGCCTTGCGACACCTCGGGCTGGTACGGCGTGTACGCCGTGTAGAACTCGCTGCGGAGGAGCAGCTGATCCATCGCCGGCGGGATGTGGTGCTCGTAGAGACCCGCGCCGAGGAACGAGAGAGCGCGCGCCGCGTCGTTCTGGTGCGCGAGCGCCTCGAGGTGTCCCATGAGCTGCGCCTCGGGCAGCGCGGCGTCGATCGCCAGCGGACGACCGAGGCGGTTCGCCGTCGGCACGTCGTCGAAGAGCGCATCCAGCGACGGCAAGCCGATCGTCTGGAGCATGGAGCGGATCTCGTCTTCCGTGTGGGGCAGGTACCGCATCGATGACCTCCGAAGCGCCGCGCTTGTACCCGATCGCCATGGCACACGCATCTGCGCCGCGCCTGCCCTCCACCAGACGGCTACGCTCGCCCGATGCGCCTCGCTCCGCCCCTCCTCGCTCTCGCCCTCTTCGTGCCCGCGTGCGGCGCCTCGGAGAGCGCGTCTCGCCCCACGATCACGGCCGAACGAGAGACTCCGTCGAGCTGGACACACTGGCGCGAGGCCCGACACGCGTCCCTCGCCGGGGAAGAGGGTTGGCTCACGCTGATCGCGCTCGGGTGGCTCGACGCACCGTCGACGACGATCGGGTCAGACCCTGCTTCGGGGATCGTCCTCCCGTCGGATCACGCGCCGCCGCAGATCGGCACCTTCACGGTGCGCGACGGCCAGGCCTACTTCACGCCCGTGCTCGCAGCGGGCACCACACTCGAGGGCGCGCCCGTCACCACCGAGATCGCGCTCACGCCCGACGATCCCGGTCCCGCGACCGAGCTCAGCGTCGGCCCGATCCGCTTCCACGTGATCACGCGCGCCGGCCGCCTCGGCGTGCGCGTGAAGGATCGCGACAGCGCCGCGCGGCTGTCTTTTCATGGCCCCGAGGCCTTCGACTACGACGCTCGCTTCCGCATCACCGCGCGCTTCGAGCCCGCGGCCGAAGGCGAGTCGCTCCCGATCGTCAACGTGCTCGGCCAGAGCGTCGACGAGCCCCTCGCGGGTCGCCTCCACTTCACGCACGACGGCACCGAGCACGTGCTCCTCGCGACATGGGCGGGGACCGATCCGTCCGAAGGACTGTCCTTGATGATCCGCGACGCGACGAGCGACGAAGGCACGAGCTACGGCGCCGGCCGCTACCTCGAGGTCCACGCCCCCGAAGCGAACGCGCCGTGGACGATCGACTTCAACTACGCCTACACCCCACCCTGCGGCTACACCGACTTCGCCACATGCCCGCTCCCCCCGAGCGCCAACGAGCTGCCCTTCGCGATCACCGCAGGCGAGCGCGCCCCCGAAGGACATTGATCAGAGGTCGATGGACGTAAAGACGACGCGTCTACATACTCGACGGATGCCGCTCTTGAACGTTCGCCTGGATGCCGACGATCAGCGCCTCGCGGAAGAGCTGCGCGAGCAAGGCATCCCGATCTCCCGGGTCGTTCGAGAGGCCATCCGAACCGAGCACGCGCGTCGGGTGGGAAACAGCAGGCGTCGTCAGAAGCCATCATCGCTCGTGGCAAGCCTGTTCGAGGAGTTTCCCGACGCACCCGGCTCGAAAGCACCCGCAACGGCAGTGGATGACCGGGTAGCCGTTCGCCGCGCCATCCGAAAGCGACTTCGCCGCGCTGGGAAGCCGTGATCGTTCTCGTCGACACTGGACCGCTGGTGGCGCTGTGCGACCGCAGGGACAGGCTCCACGACCGCGCGCTTCGCGAGCTCGATCGGCTCGCGCGGCACCGATTCGTTGCTTCGGACGCTGTCATCGCAGAGGCCCATCACCTGCTCACCACGCGACCCACCCGCGACCGCCTTTCAGCGCTCGTCGCCCGCCTTCCGATCGTTGCCGCGACGCCGGAAGAGCCGGACACCCGCCGACGGGAGGCACTCGACTGGATGACCCGGTACGCCGACCACATGCCCGACTACGCGGACGCGCTCCTCGTGCTCGACTCCGCCGTCACGGGGTCGCGCGTCTGGACGTTCGACGCTGAGTTCCGCACTACGTGGCGACGCGTCGACGGCAGTCGCGTCCCTCTCGCGATCGGGTGACACGCTCCTCTTCACGCACCCACAGGCGAACAGAGCTCGACGAGGAAGCCGTCGAGGTCGCGCACGTAGGACACCGTCTGTCCCCAGGGCTTCTCGGTCGGCTCCACCACCGACACGGCCCCGTGCGTCAGCGCGCGATCGAACGCACCACGCACGTCGTCGACCACGAAGGCGACCTCTGCGCCCGCGGCCTGCTCCGCGGGACGGTTCGGTCGGAACGCACCTCGGTTCGGCGTGATCGTCTCGTCCGCGAACGCGAGCGCCGTCGCGCCCGTCTCGAGCTCCGCGTAGCTCCCCGACTCGTGGACGAAGCGTCGCGGCACGCCGAACGCGCCCTCGTAGAACGCGACGCTGCGCGCGACGTCGGGCACGTAGAGGATGACGTAGCCGAGCTTCGGTGGGTTCTGGTTCGCCGTGGACATCCGCTCGATCTAGCGAGCCGGCAGCGCAGCGTCTTGAAGATTTCCGACGGCGCGCAGCGAGGCCGGCGTCACCGCGAGCAGCGCCCTGATCTCTCGGCTGAGGTGCGCTTGATCCGAGAACTCGAGCGCCGCGGCGGTGTGCGCGAGCGGCGCGCCCGCTCGGATCGCGTCACGCGCCGCCCACGCGCGCTCGATCCGCAGGAACGACTTGGCGCTCATGCCCAGCCACGCGCGACACGCCCGCTGGAGCGCGCGCTCGCGGGCTGCAGACGTGGGTGTGCCCAGGCGCATCGCGCCACGCGACGCGCGCGCGGCCTCGACGAAGTCGCCCACGATCGCGGGCGGGCGCGGCTGATCGTCGATCACCGACGCGACGAGGCTCTCGAGCGAGCCTCCGCGCGACACGACCGTCACGGCCTCCTCGAGGAGGCGCGAGCGCGCGCGCAGCGCACCTCCGTGCCCCGGTCGCACGCGGACGCCGATCACACGATCACCCGCCGCGCTCGACGTCCGCAGCGCCTCGGCCTCGGGCGTGTACACGAACGCCGACACGCGACCACGCGCGCTGGTTCGAACGATCAGATCGAAGCAGCCATCGGCCGCGACCCACGACGCACCATCGACGAGGGCCGCATGAGACCAGACGGCGGCGATCGCGCCGTGTGCGCTCGGCCTCTCGACGTATCCGCGCTCCTCGCTCACGCGCGGAGTCTATCTGCGCACGCACAGCCGGAGAGCCCCTCCCGCACGGAGGGGCTGGGGAGGGTCCGCGAGGCGATGCCACGCAGACCAAGAGTGTGTGCGCAGCAGAACTGCCCCACGCGTTGCAACGTCGCGACGGGCGACGCACGGCCGCCTCCGACGCGCGCACATCGTCCGATTGCCCACGTTTTCAACGTGATCGCGCGATTCCCCTCCTTCGCCGCTGCCAACGAGTCTGGCGTGAGGCGTGTTCGCGAGGGGGAGCTCGCGCGCGTGTGGCCGCTGCGCCGCACCCTCGTGGTGACGGACGCCATGGACGCGCCGGAGAACCTCGCGAAGGAGCTCGTCGGCAAGCTCCGCTGCGCGGTGGAGACGGTGGACAGCCTCGACGCAGGCCTCGCGTCGATCGAGACGCACACGCCCGACGCGGTGCTGGTGGTCTCGGCGACGCTCGAGTCCTGCATGTCCGCGGTGCGCTCGCTCCGCGCCTCACCGAAGGGCGACTCCTTCTCCATCGTCGCGCTGCTCGCGCACGACGCCGAGTGGGACTGGAAGCGGCTGCGCGATGCAGGCGCGGACGCGAGCTACCACCACCCGACGCCGACCCCCGAGCTCGCCCGCGCGATCCTCGGCGTCACGCTCGCCCAGCGCACGACCCGCGCGTGGTGACACCGCTCAGCGCGTGGGGCGCGTCATCTCTTCGGGCTTCACGAGCGCGTCGAACTCCTCGCCGCTGAGCAGGCCGAGCGCGACGGCCGCCTCGCGCAGGCTCGTGCCCTCGTGGTGCGCGTGCTTCGCGATCTTCGCGGCGCCGTCGTAGCCGAGCTTCGGCGTGAGCGCCGTGACGAGCATGAGCGAGCTCGCGACGTGCTTCGCGATCACCTCGCGGTCGGGCTCGATGCCGCGCGCACAGCGCGCCTCGAACGACGCGCACGCGTCGCCGAGCAGCCGCGCCGATTGAAGGAACGCGCTCGCGATCACGGGCTTCATCACGTTGAGCTCGAAGCTGCCTTGCGATCCGGCGATGCCGACGATCACGTCGTTGCCGAGCACCTGCACGGACGCCATCAGCAGCGCCTCGCACTGCGTGGGGTTCACCTTGCCCGGCATGATCGAGCTGCCCGGCTCGTTGTCGGGGATCGTGATCTCCCCGAGCCCCGCGCGCGGACCCGACGCGAGCCACCGCACGTCGTTCGCGATCTTGAAGGTCGCCGTCGCGAGCTGCTTCATCGCGCCGTGCGCACCGACGAGCGCGTCGTGACCTGCGAGCGCCGCGAACTTGTTGGGCGCCGTGACGAACGCGAGCTTCGTGTCGCTCGCGAGGCGCGCAGCGAGCTTCGTCGCGAAGTCGGGATGCGCGTTGAGCCCGGTGCCCACCGCCGTGCCTCCGGCGGCGAGCTCACACACGCGCGGCAGGCTCGCCTCGATCGCCTCGACGCCCATCGCGAGCTGCGCGGCCCACCCCGAGATCTCCCGCCCGAGCGTGAGCGGCGTCGCGTCCATGAGGTGCGTGCGCCCGATCTTCACGACGTCGGAGAACGCGCGCGCCTTGTCGTCGAGCGTCGCGTGGAGCGCGCGCACACCGGGCAGCGTGCGCTCCATGATCACGCGCGCAGCGGCGATCGACATGGCCGTGGGGAACACGTCGTTCGATGACTGCGAGAGGTTCACGTGATCGTTGGGATGCACGGGTGACTTCCCGCCGCGCCCCTTCCCCGCGAGCTCGTTCGCGCGCCCCGCGATGACCTCGTTCACATTCATGTTCGTCTGCGTCCCCGACCCCGTCTGCCACACGACGAGCGGAAACTCGCGATCGAGCGCCCCCGACGACACCTCCTCCGCCGCCTTCACGATCAGCGCCGCGATCGAATCGTCGAGCAGCCCGAGCTCCCGATTCACCTCCGCCGCCGCGCGCTTGATCAGCGCGAGCGCATGCACGACCTCGATCGGCATCCGCTCCCCACCGATCGGAAAGTTCACGACCGACCGCGCCGTCTGCGCCCCGTAGTACGCGCTCGAAGGCACCTCCATGGCGCCCAGGCTATCGGTCTCCGTTCGTGTGCTCGTCATCCCCCACCGTGGCCCGGAACTACGCACGGAGCAGCCCACGTGGAAGCGCGGCGGGCAACCGGGACCTAGCGCGACGTCGGCCGGCCGCTGTAGAACGAGCGCATGAGCCTCAAGCTCGAGATCGAGAATTACCGTGGGCTTCGGCGCGTCGACTGCACGTTCCCTTCGGGCGTCACGGTCTTAGTCGGCCCCAACGGCGTGGGAAAGACGACCCTGCTCAAGGTCCCCGAACTGTTTCGCCATGCGTTCGATCGCGGGTGGAGCAAGGCACTCGAGCATCACGGCGGGCACCACCAGTACAAGAACATCTTCGCCCCCGCCGAAGCGCGAGTGCGCCTCCGACTTTCGCGGCGCGGTCTCAGTTGGGAGGCAGACTTCGACGGAAACCGCGACGACATCAGCACGCCTAGCGAGGAGGTCTCGATCGATGGTCGCCGACTCGGGCGGCGGGACGATACAGGTACCGTCTTCCTCGGCGACGACCGCAAGGCTCGGAGCTACTCGCAGAGTGTCGCTCGCGTGCTCGTCGACATTGGGGAGATCGGCACGGCGCAACTCGCCCAGGTGCCGGACATGCGGTGCTATTCGGACTTCTTCACCTACCAGCTGAGAACAAGCGGTTCCGAGTATTCCGCCGACACGTACCTGCACGCAAACGGCCTGAATGTCCTCACTGTTCTCAGAAACTGGAAGGACAAGCTCGCGACGCGCCCCCGTCAGGCATTCGTGATCGAGGCTCTGCGCGACGCGTTCCCTGGTTTCCAGGACCTCGAGTTCGAGGCCACGAGCAATGTGGTCGACGCTATGGTGGTCGGCGAGCGCATCGGGGCTTCAACACCCCTTCGCACTGCGGCCAACGGCGTCATCCACGCGATGATGTGCCTCTCGGCCGTCGCTTCGGCGCCGTCGGGGGGGCTTGTGACCATCGACGAGCCGGAAACCGCACTACACCCGTACGCGATCCGGCGAGTGTTGGCCGCAATTCGGGAGTGGGCGGGAGAGCACGACATCGATGTCGTTCTCTCGACGCATTCGCCGGTGTTGATTGAGGCAATGCACGATGACCCGGACCACGTTTTCGTCTTCGCGCCGCAATCGGACACCGGACCCAAAGCACTCACCGAAGTGCATGATGCAACGTATCTCGCACGGTTCTCAATTGGCGACCTATATGCAGAATCGCGCCTCGGTGGCCCCAACCCGACCGCCTCCGACTCGGGGCGAGAAACGTGAAGCGTCAGATCCTGCTCTTGACCACTGGGCAATGTGAATGGCGCGGTCTTCCGCCGTTCCTTGCCGCTGCCTTCGCGGACCGAAGCGACGTCAGTTGCGAGAGCGTTGGCGACGTGTACACGTCCTTCACTTCGGAAGAGATCCAGATCGCTCAACTTTCCATTCCGACGAACGGCACTAGGGGCCCCGTTGAGAAGCTCGCCAAAGCACTCCTCTCCGTTCCACTCGACTACTACGACTGCTCTCTTGCCCTCGCAGTCGACGACCTCGAACTGGTCAACGCGGGGCAGGCCGGGCAGGTGTACTCCTTCTTTCGATCAGCTGTCGTCAGCGAAATCGCGCGGTTGAAACTCGACGAGCGCGAAAAGCAGTTGGTGCGCAAGAGGTGCTCGTTTCACTTGCTGGCACCGATGGTCGAGGGCTACTTCTTCGCGGATTCCAGCGCTGTTTCGCGAGCATGCCAGGAGGCTGGCGGAAGCCCTTCGCAACCCTGGTCGACCACCAGCAGTCCAACCCTCGAAGACTTCGCGACCACCGACACCCTCTTCGTCGATCGGATCACTTCGCCCGACCGTTCGAAGCAAGACCGCAAGGGCAACAAGGATATTGCCTGGTGTAGCTCGGATCGAGAGCGCCACCCGAAGAGGTACATCCAGTTCCTGTGCCGTGCAGCCAGCCACGGCTACCGCGAAGGCCGCGGAGGAGTCGCCGCGCTGTCGCAACTCGACGCACGGAAGGTGGTCGCTGCGAAGGCTCCACTTATGTCCAACATGCTCGCTGACATCGAGGACTGCTTAGGTCTCTCGCCGGGCCTCGGCATTGGAGGCGCGCCGCCGGTCCCCGGCGTCATTCGCAATCTCTGACCCCTACCAAGCGCCTGTCTCCTCGGCACCTGCGGCGGCGCGCATGGTGCGAAGAAACGCGCGGGCGTTCCGGTCTACCGCGGCGAAGCCTTTCGACGGCTCGGCGTTTCGTGTTCGCGGGGCTCGTTGGGGGGTTCCTCGGTCGGATCGATGAACGGGGTTGGGTCCTCCACATCGATGTTCGGCTCCTCCGTCGGATCGATGAACGGCGTCGGATCCTCCACCTCGATGTTGGGAGGGTCCTCGGTCGGATCGATGAACGGGGTTGGGTCCACCACGTCATCCACGTTGGGCGGCTCCTCGGTGGGATCCTGGAACGGCGTCGGGTCGAGGATCTCCAGCTCGTCTCGCTTGCGCTCGTCGTCCGACACGCGACGCGTCGCGAGGCCGAGCGTGATCTGGTGGTCACGACGCTTCAACACGAGGCGCGCGACCTCGGCCCACTCGGTGAACCAGTCACGTAGCTCGAGCTGTGCCTGCTCCCACGCGGCGATGCGCTTCGTGCGCTCGGGGTCTTCCTCGGACCTCGCGTCGCGGACGAGCGAAGCGAGACGCGCGCGTCCCTTCGCATCGAGGCCTCGCTCGGTGAGCGTCGCGAGCGCGGCGCGTCCCTCGGCCGTGGACTCGAGGGCGTCGAGGCGCATGAGGATCGACGACACTCGATCCGCGACCTCACTACGTGCGACGCGGGTGGCGTCCGTGAGGACGGCGGCGCGTGCGTCGGGGTGACGCGTGAACGCGACCTCGATCAACGCAGGTCCCTCGCGGTACCAGCGGACGAGCTCGGTGATCGCGTCCGCGCTCGCGCGTCCGAGCGTGCCCCGACGCGTGGTCACCACACGCTTCAACAGCTCGAAGCCACGCTCGGACTCTGCATCGGTGAAGCCGCGCTCCGCGAGCAGCTCGAGGATCGTGTCGTCCTTGCCGAGCCCGTAGAGAAACGCGAACGCGCGCGACGGTGTGTCGAGCAGCGTGCGCGACGACACCTTCTCTCCTCCGACACGACGCTTGAGCTTCCTGCCCATGAGACCCCGCGAGGTGCGCTCCGACGTCCGAACGCCGGGGCACGGAGCCCATGGTCAAGCCAAACCGGTCGCGCGCGCGACCGATTTCGCGAGGCCGAGCGACGGAAGAGCGCGGAGGCGAGGAAAGTGCTCCGCGAATACGCCTGTCCTGGCGCCCGAGCCATCAGGCCGCTTTCATTGGGTGTTTTCGGACGTGCCGCAGGGCTTCGCGAATATCTATCGAGGCTCCGTAGGTACTTCGCGAGCTTCGCAGAAACGCGCGACGGCCCGGAACGTTCGTGGGCGCCGGGTGGGTGTCGAATCCCGTTGCACCCGCGCGGTACAAGGCTGGCCATGACCACGCCGCGCCCGAGACCGCCTGCGCCCGAGTGTCAGCTTCGCGAGCTCCGCGACCTCGGCATGCCGCCTCTCTCGCGTGAGGCCGACGAGACGCTGAGGCGGCTGCACGTGTTTCTCTACTCCGTCGCGAAGGGACGCTTCTGGGTGCCCGCTGCGCTCGCCGGGTACACGAGCGACCAGCACTCCCAGGGTGTCTTCCTCGCGCGCTGGCTCCGAGGGAACGGCAGCTTCGGCCTGTGGCGCGTGTCTCGCGCACGACGGCCTCCGCACGATCCGGATCTGCCGCAGCAGGTCGCGGTGTTCGCGCGCTTCCTCGAGAAGTGGCGGCCGCTCGCCCGTGCTGCGATCGACGTCTATGCGGATCCCCTGGATCGCGAGGAGCTCCACGTGATGTTCGAGGAACGCCCCGAAGAAGCGGGCCGCAGCATCACGTGGAAGACGTGGTCCTATACGAACCTCTTCGAGCGCTTCGATGAGATCGAGTTCTATCAGCCGCTGTGGAAGCAGCTCTCGGCGCACGGGTTCGAGACCGAGCTGACGGCATGTAAGGCCGTGCTCGACGACGTGCAGGAACACCTGCGGACCATCCCGCTCGAGCCCGGAGAGCTCGAGGCGATCGCCGCCCAGCTCGAGCACGCCGCAGAGAGCGTGCGCGAGTGGCTCGACGAACGACGCAAGCAGCTCGCGTCGCTCGACGCGTCGGACCTCGAAGTGTTGGGGCTCGGCGAGACCGTGCCGCCGCCAGGGTTCGAGCCGCCGCTCGCAGTGCTCGCGAACATCGCGTCGGCTGGAGACGCCTGAGAGACGCGAGCGGCCTCGCGGACCCTCCCCCGACCCCTCCCAGCGGGAGGGGCTTTGGTGGGGAGGTCAGCGGATCACTTCTTCTTGCCGGGCTTCTTCGCCTTGGCGGGCTTCTCGTCCTTCTTCGCGGCGGGCGCTGCCGGGGCCGCGGGGGCGATCGCCGACTTACCCTCTGCCGCGCCGGAGACGAAGTAGCGCGTGCCGCGCTTCTGGCCTTCCTTGCGGATCGAGCGGGCGCCGAGGAGGTTGATGATCGGCAGCGCGAGATCTTTCGACGGCGCGCCGAGCGCCTTGGCGATCGCCTCCACGCCCTGGCCGGGGTTCGCGGCGAGGTGAGCCTTGATCGCGCGGGCCGACGCGGCGACGTCCTCGGGCGAGCGACGGCTGCCCTTCTTCACGCGCGGCAGCGCCGACGCCGCGGGCTTCGCGGCAACGGCGGGCTTCGCGGCAGCGGGCTTGGCGGCGGCGGCGGGCTTCGCAGCCTTGCGCGCCTTGGGTGCGGCTGCCGTCGTCTTCGCGGCGGACACGCCGCCGAGGGCGGCTTGCACGGCCTCGAGGGCAGCCGTGCGAATCAGGCTCTCCAAGTCGGCGACGAAGGTGGCAACGCGGGCATCGATCTCACGGGTGGTCATGCGGCGCGTTCTTCCGTGAATGCCTCGCTTCCGTCAAGCCCTAAACCCGCTTCACGACGACTGGCGCTCGCGACCAGTGAGGTATCCACCGCTGTCGGGGGCGCCCTGAAGGGATGAAGGAGTAGTCCCAGGAACGACGTCGGCAGGGTCGTGGGGCTCCCGAGCGCACCCGCGCGCGCGCCGTCGTAGGTGCCGAAGAGCCGATCGAGGAGCGGCGACAGCGTCGCGAAGTTCGCTGCCGGTCGATCGCGATCGTGGTGGCGGTGATGGAAGCGCGGCGTGGCGATCCAGCGCGTCCATGGGCCGTTCGGAACACGCACGTTCGAGTGGACGAACACCGTGTGGAGACGAAGCAGGATGACGACGAGCGCGTGAGATCCCAGCGGGATGCCGAGGAGCACGAGCGGTGCGTTCTGCGCGAGCGTCACGAGCGCGATCTCGAGCGGGTGCTGCCGGAACGACGCGAGCCAGTCGAGCGACTCGCTGCTGTGGTGCACGTCGTGGAGGCGAGAGAGGGCGGGCACCACGTGCGCGAGCCGGTGGTACGCGTAGCCCATCAGCTCGAACACCACGAGGCCGACGACGACATCGACGACGCCCGCGACGCTCGGGTGCAACGAAGCGATCCGAGATCCGGGAGAGCTCTCCGGCGCGAGCGCGACGAGCCACGCGAGCACCACGCCGAGGACGACGAACAGCACACACCGCACGAGGAGCTGACCGAACGTCGCGAACGCCAGATCGGTGGCGAACGAACGCCTCACGCCGTCGCGCTCGTGGAGCACACGCTCGAGCGGGGCGAGCACGAGCCCCGCGAGCAGCGTGAACACGACCACGTCGAGCACCGCGTCGTGCATCAGTAGCCCGCGACGATCGGCGACGGATCCTCGGCGAGCGCGCGGACGTCCGAGCCGCGCGGCACGGACGTGCCTGGCGCCACGAGCTGCGAGCGAATCCGATATCGGGGCGCCATGTAGGTGTCGATCGCGGCGTCGTACTCGTCGCGAATGATCAGGCGCAGGCCGCTCTCGCGCGCGACCCTGCGTGCCTGCGGCACACGGAGAGTGCCGAGATCCGGCATGACGACGAGGTCCCCCGCAACAGCATCGTTCCCGGGCGGCGTCGTGAGCGCCGGGGCGAGCGGCGCGGGCATCGCGAGCTCGTCTGGCTGCGTCGCGGGACGGAGCGCGCCAGGGGCACTGGGTCCCTCCGCAGCGACGAGCGGCGGCGTCTGCGAGGGATTGGCGGAGGGCACATAGACGTGAAGCAGCAGCGCGAACGCGGCGGTGACCACCGCGCCCGTGCCGAGGCCCGCGAAGAACGACGGCGGGCGTCGCTCGGTCTCGGGGATCGCTGAGTACGTCTCGAGCTCGTCCGGGGTCGCGCTCATGGGGCCTCCGATTTCGCAGACACCAGAGCCCGAAAAGAGTTCCGAACGATCTGCAGACGGGAGGGCACGAGTGACCGCCGTAGGTCTGCCGGGCCGCGCAGCGCGATCGCCACGGGCATGAGTAGTATCGGCGGATGGCTTCGAGCTTTCCCGTCAGTGGTGGTGCGTGCGGCGCGCTCATCCGCGCGTTCGACTGGGCGAGCACGCCGCTCGGGCCGATCGATCGGTGGCCTTCGGCGCTGCGGACGACCGTGCAGACGATGCTCTGCTCGCGGCAGCCGATGTTCCTGTGGTGGGGCCCCGAGCTCGTTCAGCTCTACAACGACGCGTACGTGCCCTCGTTCGGCGCGGGCAAACATCCTCGCGCGCTCGGTCAGCGCGGGGCCGACTGCTGGGGTGAGATCTGGCCGATCACGCGCGTCGCGTCGCCCGACGCCGAGCGGATCGTGATCCCGGGCGCGCGGATGCGGATGCGGCGCGCCGACTCGTCGCCGGTCATGCGGTAGGTGCCGTCGGCGAGGACGAACGTCGTCCCTTCGGCAGCGTCGCGCACCATCGAAGGAAGCGCCGCGGCCATCGAGGGATCGACGTTCACGATCGTGCCGGTCGCGGCCGCGAGCGGAGCGCACGCCGCGGTGTCGGGCGTGTAGGCGTCGGTCATCACGCGCAACGCGTCGAGGGCCATGGGCTCGACGATATCGCGCACGGAACGATCACGTCCTCTGCCATCATCGCGCGATGCATCGCGTCCTTCGCTCGCCGCTCGTCCTCGCCTCCGCGATCGCGCTCAGCCCCGGATGTCCTGGCCCCGAGGGCACCGACGACGACGCGACGACGCGCGCCGACGCGTTCGATCCGGCGACCGACGCTGCGCTGCCCGACGCGGCGCTGCCCGATGCGCCCGGGCTCGACGCGCCCTTCGACGACGCGTTCACGCCGGGCGTCGATGCGTACAGCGATCCGGGCGGCGACGCACCGACGCGCACCGTCGCGTACACGGGCACCGACGAGATCTTCGGCAACCCCGAGCGAGGCTTCTACCGCGCCGTCGATCTGCTCGAAGAGAGCGACCTGTCGTGGCTCCACGAGGATCACCCGCACGACAGGCTCGTCTACTCGTACGTGATGCTCGATCGCTTCCGAGATCGCGAGATCTCCGCGGCCACGCTCACCGCCGCGCGCGATGCGTTCCAGGTCGCGCGCGACGACGGCTTCGAGGTGATCGTGCGCTTCGCCTACAACCTCGGCCCCTACCCCGACGCCGATCCCGACGCGCCGCTGACCCGCATCCAGAGCCACCTCACACAGCTCGCGCCGGTGCTGCGCGAGAACGAGGACGTGATCGCGCTCGTGCAGGCCGGCTTCATCGGCGCGTGGGGCGAGTGGCACACGTCGACGAACGACCTCGACATGGATCCCGCCGCGCGACGCGCGGTCGTCACCGCGCTGCTCGACGCGATGCCGAGCTCGCGCTCCACGCAGGTGCGCTATCCGCCCTACATCGCCGACCTGATCGGCGGCTCACCGCTCGACGCGGCGCACGCATGGGACGGCACGTTCAACGCGCGCATCGGCTTCCACAACGACTGCTTCGTCTCGAGCGACACCGACGTGGGCACCTACCCCGACGACGAGATCGATCGCTGGAAGACGTTCATCGACACGCACTCGCAGTTCGTGCCCGTGGGCGGCGAGACGTGCGATCCCGATCCGCCGCGCTCGGACTGCACGAGCACGCTCGCCGAGATGACACGACATCACTACTCGTTCATCAACCGCGACTACCACCCGGACATCGTCTCGGGCTGGGAGAGCGGCGGCTGCATGGACGACATGGAGCGCCGCCTCGGCTACCGCCTCGTGATGATCGACGCCGATCTGCCCGAGCGCGTGCGACCCGGCGGCTCGTTCCACCTCCGCGTGCGCGTGCGGAACGAGGGCTTCGCCTCGCCGTTCAACGCGCGTCCGATCCAGCTCGTGGTGCACGACGGATCGACACGCCACGCGGTCACGCTCGACGACGTGGAGATCCGATCGTTCCTCGGCGGCGCCGAGCACGTGATCGAGGCGCGCGTGCGCCTGCCCGCGTCGATCTCCGCGGGCGCGCACGACATCGCGCTCGCGCTGCCGAGCGCATCGAGCTCGCTCGCCACGCGCCCCGAGTACGCGATCCGCTTCGCCAACGAGGACGTGTGGAGCGCGACCCGCGGCGAGAACGGCCTCGGCTCGATCACGATCGACGACACGGCGATGGGCACGAGCGATCCGGGCGCGACCGCGCTCACGATCCTCGACTGATCAGCCCTCGGGGGCGAAGCAGCTGCGGAGCACGAAGAGCTCCACGCCACGATCCGTGACGAGCGCGGCTGCGAGGGTGGCCACGCCGATGCTGCCGATGACCTCGATGCGCGTGCCGAGATCGGTCGAGCGCCAGTCGTCCGGGCCGACGTCGACGAACGTGCGCGCGCTGATCGACAGCGCCGCCGGATCGCTCACGTCGAGGGCCCCGACCGTGAGGCTGCCCGTGAAGTTGCGCGCTGCGACCATGAACACGTCGCCGGTGAGCCAGCTGGCCGCGAGCGCCGTCGGCGTGTTGGTGAAGTCGACGCTCACGCCGGCCGCCGACAGCTCACAGGTGGCGCCCGCGCAGCGCCAGCGGCGCGCGAGCAGACGCTCCGAGCCGCCGGGCGCGACGACGACGCCCGTCCGCTGCGTGCTGGTCGCGCCGCTCGCGTACGAGCCCTCGAGGGTGGAGCCTGAGTCCACGACCTCGAAGCGCGCGCCCGGACCGGTCTCCGCGTTCCACAGTCGGAACTGGCTCTCGGTCGTGTGATCCACGAAGGCCACGCCCCCCGAGCCCGAGTGAGAGCGGAGCGGCTCCACCAGCCATGCCGCGGTGATGTCCCCTTGGTAGCCGAGGTCCACCGCGATCTCCAGGGTGTACGCGGTCCCCATCGCGAGGACCGTCGCGGCGACTATCGGCTCACCCGTCGAGTCGAACGTCACCGTCAGGCCCGTCACGCTGGTCACGCCGATCAGGCCGAGCGGCGTGCTGACGTCGCGGCGGACGCCGCTCGGGAAGGTCCAGTCCGCCGCACCCGAGACGAAGTGAGCGCCGAAGACCGACAGCGTCGAGCCGTCGGACTCGAGGGTCGCGACCGTCACCTGCCCCGACGCGTCTCGCGTCGCGGCGAGCCTGGAGGTCGTCGGAGGCGTGACTCCCTCGAAGCCCCACGACGGGATGGAACCCATCGTCTCGATCCTCGGGCCCATCGGCTCGAGGCTCACGATCGCGTACTGCGGTCGGTCGTCGCTCATCGAGCGAAACACCACGAGCACGCGAATGATGCGGCCCGTCGACGCGAGCGGGAACACGTGCACGTCGCGCACGGCGGCGCCACCCGAGACCGGGGTCCGCGTGTAGCCCGCCTCGAAGTCGTCGGCAGAGAAGATCGCCATGCCGGTGCCGCACGTCTCGGTCGTGCCTCGGATGCAGTCCGGCAGCGCCCACGGGTGGCCCAACGGGTCTGTCGGCGCGCAGTCGCCCGGAAGAAAGCCCGCGGTCATGCAGCTCGCGGGCGCGTCCATGGGCGCGTAGCCATCGCCGTCGGTGTCGCAGCCGACGCACGTGCCCGCGCGACAGAACGACCCGTCGTCGCACTCACCGCCCATCGTCGTGCACGCCACCATCACGGCGTCGGGCATCCCCATGTCATGCGGCACACCCGTATCGATCGGCACGCCCGTGTCGATCGGAGCGCCCGTGTCGATCGGAGCGCCCGTGTCGATCGGCGCGCCCGTGTCGATGGGCACGCCCGTGTCGGGCAGGGGCCCCGCGTCGTTCTCCTCACCTCCCGTGTAGCGAGAGCCCCCGAACACCAGCGAGCACGCGGGGAGGAAGAGAAGAGAGAGAGCAGTGGAGACGAGCTGTCGCGATCGCACGTCACCATCGTACACGCGAGACGTCGCCATCGAGAATTTCGGCGGTCGTTGCTCAGCGATGCGCGTCGATGACGTCCGCGATCGCGAGGATGCCGCGGCCCATGCGCGGCGAGTACCAGCTGAGATCGCGGCCCGACACGAACACCACGCGGGCGCCTTCGATCACGGACAGCACCGCGGCGTCTTCGGGCGAGAACGGGTGCGGCTCGTCGGGCAGCACGATCAACGAAGGCGCTCGCTCGCGCACCTCGTCGAGCGTCACTCTCGGATAGCGCGTGTCCCGTCCCGCGATCACGGCGTCGGGCAGCGCCTCGCGGCGTCCGAGATCGGCGGCGAGCGGATAGCGCCGCGGTCGATCGGCAAAGACGTTCACCGCGCCCGCGAGATCGAGCGCGTCCGACAGGAACGTCTCGCCGTGGATGGTCATCAGCGGATCCATCCAGATCGGACAGAACACGCGGAGCGGCGCAGCGCGATCGCGGCGCCGCTTCGCCTCCGCGAGCTCGGCGTCCATCTGCGCGACGGGCTCCGACCGATCGGGCTCGAGCCCGAGCATCCTCGCCACGTCGCGCACGAGCATGGCGGCGTCGTCGACCGTCTTGGGAAAGCTCACGTGCGTCGTGATCCCCGCGGCCTCGAGCGCGCGCACGATCTGCGGCGTGTTCTCTTCCTGGTTCACGAGCACGAGATCAGGCGCGAGCGCGATCACGTCCGCGATGCGCGCGTCCTTCGTGCCGCCCAGCGTGGCGACGCTCTCGATGAGGCCCCGCGGCTCGACGCAGTAGTCGGTGCGTCCGACGAGGCGATCGAGCGCGCCCAGCATCACGATCGTCTCGGTTTCGCTCGGCACGAGCGACACGACGCGATGGGCGGGTGCGTCGAGGCGCACCTCGCGGCCCATCGCGTCCGTCAGCGCGATCAATGATCGAGGGTGCCGAGGAACGCTTCGTAGGCGGCCGCGTCCATCAGGCCGTCGAGGCTCGAGGGCGCCTCGAGCACGATCATCCAGCCCTTGCCGTACGTGTCGTCGTTCACGAGCTCGGGCTTGTCGGCGAGCTCCGCGTTGACCTCGGACACGGTGCCGGCGATCGGCGAGAAGAGCTCGCTCACGGCCTTCACGGACTCGATCGTGCCGAAGTTTCCGTGCACCTCGAGCCGCGCGCCCACCTTCGGGAGATCGACCTGCGTGATGTCGCCGAGCGCCTCGACGGCGTGCGCCGTGATGCCCACGCGAACGAGGTTGCCCTCGATGCGCGCCCACTCGTGGTCCTTCGTGTACTTGAGATCAGTCGGGTAGCTCGCCATCGTCGTCCTCACTTCTGTCGCCCTACTTCTGGCGTCGGTAGAAGGGCGTCTTCACGACGACCGCTTCGATCAACTTGCCGCGGATCTCGATCCCGATCTTCGAGCCGATCTCGGCGTGCGCGGCGGGCACGTATCCGAGGCCGATGTTGGTGTCGAGCGTGGGCGCAGGGCTGCCGCTCGTGACCACGCCGATCGGCGCATCCGTCGGCGTCTCGCTGCCGGTCCACGCGTGAATCGGATAGCCGTGACGGCCGATGCCGCGGCCCACCATCTGGAAGCCGACGATCTTGCGTGACAGCCCTGCGTCCTTGATCGCGATCAGAGCCTTCTTGCCGAGGAAGTCGCGCGGCTTGTCGAGCTTGGTCACCCAGCCGAGGCCGGCCTCGAGCGGGTTCGTCGTCTCGTCGATCTCGTTGCCGTAGAGCGAGAGGCGCCCCTCGAGGCGCAGCGTGTCGCGCGCGCCGAGGCCACACGGCTCGATCCCGAGCGGCTTGCCCGCCGCGAGCAGCGCGTTCCAGAGGCGCGTCGCGTCCTCCGGATGCACGAAGAGCTCGAAGCCGTCTTCTGCCGTGTAGCCGGTGCGCGCGGCGATCACGCGCACGCCCGCGACGGTGCCCTCGGTGAGCGAGAACGACGTCAGCGACGTGATCGCGTCGTCGGCCTGCGCGTGCTTCATCACCTCGATGGCCTTGGGGCCCTGGAGGGCGAGCAGCGCGGTCTCGTCCGAGATGTCGGCGAACGTCAGCGTGCCCTTCTCGACGAGCGGCCTCGCATGCGCCCCGAAGTGGCCCGCGATCTTGTCGCGGTTCGACGCGTTCATGACGATCATGAACTTGTCGCGGCCGCGCCTGTAGACGATGAGGTCGTCGAGGATCGTGCCGTCGTCCTTGCAGGCGACCGTGTAGAGCGCCTTGCCGTCCGCGAGCTTCGTGAGATCGCCCGTGACCAGCGAGTCGATGAACTCCTCGGATGCGGGCCCTTCGATCTTCATCTCGCCCATGTGCGAGACGTCGAAGATGCCCGCCGCGGTGCGCACGGCCGCGTGCTCCTTGAGCAAGCCCGCGTACTGCACCGGCAGCTCCCATCCGGCGAAGGGCACGATGCGCCCACCGAGGGCCTTGTGCGCGTCGAAGAGCGGTGTGCGGCGAAGCGTCGGGCTCGTCATCGGGCCGCGACCCTAGGAGGGTTCTCGCGCGCGATCAATAGAGCCGTGCGGTACGCTCCGCCGATGCTCGCTCGGGGTGGTGCGAACCTCTGGATCCTGCTCGTCGTCGCGTCCATGGCCTGCGCTTGCGGTGCGTCCCCTCCACCGACGGAGGCGCTCCCGACGCCTCTCGACGCGATCTCGCTCGCGGAGCAGATCGATGCGCGCTGTCCTGCACGGTCGCTGCCTTCGATGCTCGACGGCGATGCGTCGGACGGCACATGTGACCAGGCAACGGCGCTGGACGACGCACGCCTGGACGACGTGCTCGACCGCTTCCTGCTCCAGACGCCGACGGCGGGGTTGCCCACGAGGACGTCGTGCGACGCGCCGAGCGCGGAGGGAGTCCTCAACGCGATCGAGGGGGCGAACGCGCTTCGGATGACGATCGAGCGCGACTGCGGGTCCAGAGACGGCGAGCGCCCGTGTACACCCGACCAAGCGACGTTCCGTCGCGCGCTGGTGCGCTACCACCTTCGTCTCGCGGCGCGACTTGCTTGGACGTGGGACGAGTCGGAGATCGCCGCGGCCGGCTTTCAGCGCACCGGCCTCGAACGCGACATGGATCTCTCGCTGTTCTTCGCTCAGTCGGTTCGCGCTCGCCGCGCGCACGCGCAGTGCGAGATCGAGCAGCCGAGCCCATGGGAAGCACCGGAGACGTGGGTCGAGCGTTCTCTGCCGGGGACATCGGCCACGCTGCGTGCGCCTCGCGGGGTGTTCCGACGAGCTGAACATGGCGTCGATGGCGTCGAGCTCACCACGACGGCGGTACGCGGTGATCGGGCTCGTGCGATGAGCGAGCTTGAGCGGCTCGGGTTTCGCGCGCATGCGTGGCCGAGCAGGATCGCGGCGCCCGCAGACGCGCCCGAGTTGTTCGGCGGCGGCCGGGCCCTCGCCGTCCTCGCGTCCACGACGGACGACCACCTGATCGTCATCGCGGCGCTCGATTCGGGCCTAGGCACCAGACGTCCGCTCGATGCACGGCTCGAAGCTGGCGTGCTGCACGCGCTTGCGACGCTGCGACGCGAACAGGGCCGAGTCGCGTTCGTGGGCGCACCTCTCGTCGTCGACGATCCCGAGCTGGTGTGGATCACGCGCAGGCCTGGCGATCATTGGAGCTGGAACGCACAGATCCCGCTCCCGCTCGGTCGCATCCTTGCGGTCGCAGTCTTCTTCACCGCCGACCCCATGCGTTGCGACCCGGTGCCTCTCTTCGCACGCTCAGACGGAGGTCGCGAGCCCGGATGCGACGACGAGCTCAACCGCGGACATGGAGCCCAGTTCGTCCAAAGCCTTCCCCGAGCCGACGGGCGAGTGAACGTCGTCACGGTGGTTCCCTCGAGTGCTTCGCTCGACGACGAAGCCGCTGTGGCGCGAGGTCGCGAGATCTTGTCGCGTGTTCAGGTGACGAGCGCGATCTGGGATGTCGAGTGAGATGTCCCGTCAGCGCGTCGGCGCATCGACGCGCTGGATGACGAGCTCGTCCGCGAGATCCGCGAGGAGCCCACACAGCTCGGCGCTGCGGGCCTCGGTGGTGACGAGCACGATCTCCTCGCCGCCGTCGCCGTGGATCGACGCGAGGCCGTCGTAGCCGAGGAGGATCCCGCCCAACACGACCACGTCCGCGTCGGCCATCGCGAGGCGCACGCTCACCAGCCCGGGACCCACCGGAACGTCGGGAAGCGCGCGCGTACGACCCACGATCGCCGTTTCTTGTCACACTCGCTGGATGCGGGCCTCGATCTCTTGCTTGCTCACCTCCACGCCCACCGTCTCGCTGACGAGCACGATCCTCTTCGTCGCTGTGTCCGTGAGCGCGTCGACGGCGCGCGCCGTGCCGCTGCCTGCGCCGTGCACCGCGCCGACCGAGTGCGGCGCCGGTCAGGGGTGCGTGGTGTCCGAGAGACTCGGCCTCGGCGTGTGCATCCCCATGCGCTGCGGAACGGGTGACGCGGGCGCGCTGCGCTCGGGCTGCTTCGGACCCGGCGACACGATCGCCGAGGAGTTCGCGAGCGGCGACTGCGACGGAGACCTCGTCCCCAACGAGGCCGAGAGCGACGCCAGCGTCTGCGGCGGTGCGGCCGTGATCGCCCTCGACCCGAGCGCGGGCTTCCGATGGGTCGAGCCCGCGCGCCTCGACGTCGGCACCGCGATGATCGCCCCGCGCGACGCGACCTCGTCGGTGTCCTACGCGCTCGGCATCGGCTGCTCGCGCTCGCGACCCTGCCCCGCGCTTCCCACGGGCCCCGAGCTCGCCTCGCGCTGCATCTACGTGACGCACGACGGCGAAGCGGGCGACATCGGCGTGTGCACCTACTACGTCGACGACCGCGACGACGACTCGTGCTTGATCGACGACTACGACGTCGCCGCGTGTCTCGCGATGGAGCCCGGTGAGCCGCCGCACGTGTTGTGGGAGCACGGCGACTGCGACGGCGACGGCTTGATCAACAAGCTCGACACCGACGTGTGCCGCACGATCGAGCTCATGGGTCAGGTGTCCGGCGGCTTCGTCGAATGCGCGCACGGCTCGCTCGACGGAACGGCGTGCACGAGTGAGCTCGCCGAGATCGCGAGCGACCGGTACGGCTGCGCGGTCGACAGCGTGGGCGCGTTCGTCCCGTTCGCGTTCTGCTGCCGCAGCCACGAAGACTGCCCCTACCCGACCGAGCTCGACTCGCCGTCGCGCGGGCGCTGCGTGTTCCTCGGGACCGATCCCGAGATGCTCTCGATCGGCGCGTGCACCTACGACGCGGCTGACCTCGGTGACGATGGAACCTGCGTCGGTGCGGACCCGCCCCTCGCGCCGGCGTGCCTCTCCGGCGAGCTCTCGTACACGGCGTGGGCGAACGGCAATTGCGATCCCTGCGATCCGCACCCCAACTACAGCGACGAGATCGTGTGCGGCGGGTGCGACCCCGGCGACGCGGGGACGAACCTCCGAGTCGACGCGAGCACGCCCACGGACGCGGGCGGTGGACTCTCCGAAGACGGCGCGATCCCGAGCCTCGACGCCAACGCGCCCGACGCGGCGACGTCGACTCCTGGCTCGTTCGCAGGATCGGGCTGCCGCTGTGGGATCGCGTCGCGCGCCGCGGCGCCGCCGCTCTTCGCGTGGCTCGTTCTCCTGCTGGTCGCCCCCCCACTTCTCGGACGTCGGAAACTCTGAGACCTTGAGAGGATGCCTTTTCTTTCCGCGCCTCGTGCGCCGTCCTCTCCCTCTCGCGCTCTCCTCCTCTTCGTCTCTCTCTCTGCGGTGCTCGCGACCTTCGTCGCGACACCGCTCGCGCACGCGGGCGCTGGGTGCTTCGACGCCGCCGGTGTGTGCGTCGCGTCGAGCGGCACGGGACCCTGCGACGCGTCCTGCCCCTCGGGCTACTGCGTCGGCGATCGGTGCATGCACCCGGAGGACTGCGATCGACCGTGCGGCACCGCGGCCGGCGAGTGTCCGCCGATCACGATCGGCAACAACGTCTTCCGACCCGAAGGAGCGGCCGAGGCGGACGGCGGCTGCTTCTACGGAACGGGCTGCGGACCGCTGATCGTGAGCCCCACCGCCGTCACGACGAACCCGAGCACGCCGCAGTGTCTGCACGTGGGCGACGTCGGAGTGTCGGCGTACCTCCACGGCGACTGTGATCAAGATCAGGTCCCCAACGTCGCCGAAGGAACCGGCAAGTTCTGCTCGCCGCAGATGTACGTCGGGCCAGGGCGCACGACGACGACGCCCACGTGCCCGGGCACGTGCACCGCAGCGTGCGTGTCGGGCTTCGAGCCGCACGGCGGCGTGGTCTGCTCCTCCGAGGGCGCGGGCGCGTACCACTGCATGATCGCGGCAGACTGCCCGAGCACGTTCGATCGCCGCGTGAGCGAGTGTGTGGTGCTCGCAGCGATGGGCAGCACGCGCCTGGGTCTCTGCCTCTACCGAGACGTCTGCGGCAGCACGATGTCGTGCTTCGACTTCACGGCGCCCGTGTCCGACGCGGCCGGCTGGATCGAGTCCGCGTACGCCGCAGGCGACTGCGACGACGACGGCACGACCAACGACGAAGACCCCGCCGACTGCGGCACCAAGCTCGTCGAGTGGAGCGCCGACGGAGATCCGTTCCACGGCGCACCCGCACCGACGTGCCCCGACTCGAGCGCCTGTCGAGACGGTGTGTGCTCGACGACGCTCGAGGTGTGCGCGACGGGCGACAGCATCGGCGTCGCGTGCGATCCGAGCGAGGACCCGATCGAGGCGTGCACCGCCCTCCTCGGCCGCGACGCGCAGTGCGTGTTCGCAGGCAACACGACCGACACGGCCGTAGGCATCTGCGTCCCCATCGGGCCCGAGGACGATCTCTGTCGCCTCCGCGGCAGCGACTGCTTCGCGCGCGGCGTCGATCCCGCGCACGCCTACGACGAAGGCGACTGCGACGGTGACGGACTCGCGAACGCGATCGACGACGCCGTGTGCACGGTGTTCACGCCCGACGCGGGCACGGGCGCCAACACCGACGGCGGAGCGAGCGCGAACGACGACGCGAGCGTCGTAGAGGCCGACGCGGGCAGCGCGTCGATGAACGACAGCGGATCGACGACGTCGGGCCCCGACGCAGGCGCGCCCGGTACCTTCGCGGGCTCGGGCTGCGGCTGCCGCGCGCACGAGGCGCGAGCTCACGAACGCACGGCCCTCGGCACGCTGCTCGTCCTGGCCTTCGGTCTCGTCCGTCGCCGCGCGCGACGTCACGCGAACGCGGGCTGACCCTCGGCGCCGTCGGCCGGTATGCTCGTGTCATGTCTCCGAGCTGGCCGACGCGCGCACGACTCACCACCCTCGCCTTCGCGACGCTCGCGATCAGCCCCCTCGCGTGTGACGGCGGTGGCCTCGCCACCGGCTGGCGCGAGACGCCGCCGGGCACGGGCCCGCAGCTCGTGTGGGATCTCTACGCGGAAGACCTGCCCGTCATCCCGCTGCCGAACGACATCGCGACGTGGCCCGATCCCACCTCGCCCACTGGCCTGCGCCTCAACGCGAGCGTGGTCGTCCCCACCGCCCTCGAGTCGCACACGCGCAGCATGTTCGACGAGCTCGACGGCTGGGGCACGTTCGCGCCCATCTCGGTCTCGTTCGCGGAAGACCTCGATCTGACGGAGCTGCTCCGCCGACAGGGCGGCTCCGATCACTTCCACGAGACCGACTTCCCCCAGCACGCGATCTACCTCGTCGATCTCGAGACCGGCCTCCCCGTCCCCCTCGATCTCAACAGCGGCAACTTCCCCTACGTCACCACGCACACCGACCAGTACTTCGATCACGATCCGCGCGCGGGCGAGTCGAACATCCTCTTCGAGACCGTCGAAGAAGACGAGAACGGCAATGGCATCCTCGACCTCGGCGAGGACACCGACTTCGACGGCGTGCTCGATCACCCGAACACGCTCGATGGCCTGCTGACGGGCGATCCGCTCGACACCGTCGACCGCATGGCGTGGTTCTACGAGCGCGAGACCAAGACGCTGATCCTGCGGCCGCTCCTGCCGCTCGCGCAGCGCCACCACTACGCCGTGGTGCTCACCGATCGCCTCGTGGGCGTCGGCGGCCAGCCCATCCGGTCGCCGTTCGACTTCGTGCACCACGTGCGGCAGACGACCGAGCTCGAGCCGCTCGCTGGCCACTTCGCCGCGCACCCCGAGCTCTACGGCTCGCTCGCGAGCGATGGGTGGGACGGAGTCGCGTTCGCCTGGACGTTCACCACGCAGTCCGTCACCGACGACATCGACACGGTGCGCGAGGGCCTCTACGGCCGCGGCACGATGAGCTACCTCGCGAGCGAGATCCCGCTCGACGTCGTGCCGCTCCCGATGCAGGGCGGACGCGGCTGTCCCGATCCGGGCGCGCGCATGTTCGTCGCGCCCGGCGAGCAGTTCCGCGCCGCCGTGCGCACGCTCGGCGCGCTCGCCTTCCAGCTCGACGAGAGCGCGGTCGAGCAGCTCGATCAGAGCTACGCGTCGCTCTCGCACGTGGTGACCGTGATGCTCGAGACGCCCTATTTCTTCGGCGATCCGGAGGACGAGCAGCTCGAGGACAGCTTCCAGATCGACTACCTCACGGGCGAGTCGCGGCGCACGCGCGAGACGATCACGATGACGATCTACGTGCCGAACGAGTCGGCCGAGCTGCAGCAGCCGTTCGATCCGGTCGTCTACGTGCACGGCCACGGCAGCAACGCCGCCGAGGTCCTCATCTACGGCGGCATGATCCTCCAGCACGGCCAGGCGCTCGTGACGATCAACGCGCACGGTCATGGTCTCGAGCTCACGCCCGCGCTCCGCGGAATCGTCCGCTCGACGCTCGGCGGCGAGTGCCTCGAGGGCACGGGCGACGCCATCGCCATCGGTCGGGCGCGCGATCTCGACGGCGACGAGACCGTGGACTCGGGCTCGAGCTTCTGGACCGCGTACATCTTCCACACGCGCGACTCCGTTCGGCAGACGGTCATCGATCAGCTCAACGTCTTTCGCGTGCTGCGCTCGTTCGACGGAACGCGCCGCGCGGGTCAGCGCACGCTCGCTGGGCCGGACGGAATGGACCTCTCGTTCGACGGCGACTTCGACCGCGATGGCGCGGCCGATCTCGCGGGCGACTTCGACGGCAACGGTCGCCCCGATCTCGGCGGGCCAGGCGCGAGCTACGCGATGGCCGGCGGCTCCCTCGGCGGCATCGTCGCCGCGGTCACGCACGGCTCGGAGCCGATGATCTCTGCATCAGTGCCCGTGGTCGGCGGAGGCGGCTTGTCCGACGTCGCGATTCGCACCGAGAACGGCTCGGTGCGCTCCGCGATGATCCTGCGCCTCATGGGCCCGATCCTCGCCACGCGCCGCAGCGAGGGCCCGTCCGACAGCACGGCGTGCGCCGCGGGCGATCACTCGCTCACCGTGTATGGCCCGCTGCTCGACGACGACGTGCGCACGGAGATCGCGTGCATCGACTCCGACCTGCTCGGCGCGGACGACGTGATGATCGTCAGGAACCTGACCAACCGCGAGGTCGCGTGCGCAGGCGCCACGAACCGCGAGGCCGGCGCCTTCCGGCTCGGCATCGCCTCGGACGAAGGCGATCGCTGGACGGTGGAGGTCTATCGCAACGCGCTCGGGCTCATCGACTTCCACGACTGCACGTTCGAGGGCGCGCCGCCCGCGCCCGATCGCACGATCGACACCTGGGAGTCGACCGCAGGTGAGGGAGAAGGCTTCTGTGAGGACTGCGGCAGCTGGGGCGTCAGGCGCTTCGCCGCCGGTGAGGTCCTCACCGCACCCGCCGCTGGCTTCGGACGAAAGCGCCAGACTCCCGAGCTGAGGCGCCTCGTGATGCTCGCGCAGATCGGCCTCGAGCGAGGCGACCCGATCAACTACGTGGGTCGCGTCTTCCTCGATCCGGTCACGGCACAGGACATCCCGCCCGCGCCCCGCTCGATGCTCGTCACGCACACCGACGGGGACCCGAACGTCTGCATCGCCACGGGCTATGCGATGGCGCGCGCCGCGGGCGTCTTGCCGTTCTTGCCGCCCGACGCGCCCGCTCACCTCGCCGACTATCGCGCTCCTGCGAGCTTCGAGGCGACGCATCCAGGCTTCGCGTCACCCAACGATCTCTTGCTCGGCTACCACGCGATCGAGGGCCTCGCGCGCCTCGAGCGTCATCCGGTCGCGGGCGGCGGCGAGCGCTTCCTCGTCGACATCGACGACCTCAGCGATGGCCTGTCGTTCTTCGATCCGAACGGCCAAGACACGCTGCCCGAGGCGATGGGCGGCCTCGCCCCCGTGCGCCCCGACACGCCTCTCCGCTGGTCACGCCACTCGCGCGCGATGACGTCTCCGAGCGATCTCGCCGTGTGGCAGTACACGGCAGGAGAGCCGATGTCGGGCCTCGTCTCTCCCTACGTCGAGCCGCGGGGCATCCATGGATTCAGCACCATCTACGACCCCAACTCGCCCTTCGACATGGCCGTCTACATGTTCAACATGATCGGCCGCTATCTGACGACGCACGGCGAGGACATCCCCCACCTCAGCGACCCGACTGGCCATCACTGCCTGGAAGACTCGAGCTGTCCCTACATTCGTCGATAGGGCTTCAGCCAGTGGGCACTGTCACGCCTCGAGCAGGGTCTCGAGCTCGCCCGACTCGATGAGCTTCTGTAGGTCGTCGGCGCCGCCCACGAGCGTTCCCTTCACGAAGACCATCGGGAACGTCGGCCAGCCGGTCCACATCTTGAGCGCGTTGCGGCGGCGCCACGTGCTGAGGTAGCTGCCGTACTGGAGGTACTCGTGCGGGATGCCCTTGGCCTTGAGCACGCGGCACGCGCGGCGCGGCGCGGGGTTCTGCGCCATGCCGACCACGACGACGTCGGACTTCTTCATCGCGGCCTGCACCTCCTCGACGATGTCGCGGTGGTTGTCCGCGATCTTCGCGCGAACTGCAGGGTGGATCTTCGACTCGTCGAGCACGTGACGCGGCATGGGGTCTCCTCCGTAGGTGGGCCTGCTTTACGTGAGGCGAACGCCGAGACAAGGTCGCCGCGCCATGAGCAATCCTTCTTCGCACGTCCTTCGCGCGGCGTTGATGTCGGCGCTGATCCCGCTCGCTTCGTGCTCCGGAGCGGACGAGGCCGTGACGTCCGAGCCCGACCCGACGTCGGAGCCCGAGGCCACGCCCGCAGGCGGATCGACCATCGCGCACGGCCGTGGCGATCGACGCAGCGAGACCTCGGGGCGCTCGTGGCAGGCGGAGGCCGACGACCTCCTCGACTTCTACGATCCAGCCTACCGCGCCCTCTACACCGAGAGCGCGCGCGCCGCGTGGCTGAGCTCCACCGACGTGTCTCCCGAGCACACGGGAGGTCGCACCGCCGCCGATCAGTCGTTCGCGTCGTTCACCGGATCGGTCGAGGTGATCCGCCGCGCGCGCCTCCTCATGGAGCACGAAGACGACCTCGACGAGCTCACCGTGAGGCAGCTGCGCGCGATGCTCGTGCAGGCCGCGCAGGCCCCGCAGACGAACCCGGATCTCGCGCGTCGTCGCGTCGCGGCAGAGGCCGCGCAGAGCGCCCGCCTCGACGGCTACCAGTTCTGTCTCGAGCGACGCACCGATCAGACGTGCGCGCGTCCCGTCATCACGAACGACCTCGACCGCATCCTCTCCGAGTCGACCGATCTCGACGAGCGACAGCGCGCCTGGGAGGCGAGCAAGGAGGTCGGCACCACGCTCCGTGACGGCCTGATCGAGCTCCGCGATCTCCGGAACGGAGTGGCCCGCGAGATGGGCTACCACGACTACTTCGAGCTCATGGTCTCGAACTACGGCATGACCGTGGACGAGATGATGGAGCTGCTCGAGCGCCTCGTGGACGAGGTGCGACCGCTCTACACGCAGCTCCACTGCTGGGCGCGCCACCGCTACGCCGAGCGCTACCACGCGCCTCAGGTGCCCTCGGCGCTGCCCGCGCACTGGATCGGCAACCGCTGGGGACAGAGCTGGCCCGGCCTCGTCGAGGGCGTGGACATGGACGCGCTCATGGCGACCCGAGAGCCGCAGTGGCTCGTCGAGCAGGCCGAGCGCTTCTACGTGTCGATGGGCTTCGCGGAGCTGCCCGACACGTTTTGGACGGCGAGTGATCTCTACCCGGTGCCCGCAGGACAGACGCGCTCGAAGAACGCGCACGCCAGCGCGTGGCACGTCGACCTCGAGACTGACGTGCGCTCGCTCATGAGCGTCGAGAACAACTGGGAGTGGTTCACCACCACGCACCACGAGCTCGGACACATCTATTACTACATGAGCTACTCGCAGCCGGAGGTGCCCTTCCTCCTGCGCGAGGGTGCCAATCGCAGCTACCACGAGGGCATGGGCGATCTCATCGCGCTCGCGGCATCACAAGAGCCCTACCTGCGTGAGATCGAGGTGCTCGGAGAGGGACAAGACGTCGACGAGACCGCCTGGCTGCTCGACTCGGCCCTCACCGGACCCATCACCTTCTTGCCTTGGTCCGCGGGCGTGATGAGCCACTTCGAGCGTGACCTCTATGCCGGTGAGCTCCCGCCCGATCAGCTCAACGCGCGCTGGTGGGAGCACGTCGGTCGCTTCCAGGGCATGGGCCCTCCGTCGCTGCGCCCGGCCGACGGCTGCGACGCGTGCACCAAGACGCACATCAACGACGACCCCGCCGGCTACTACGACTACGCGCTCGCGAACGTGCTCGTCTACCAGCTGCACGATCACATCTGCCGCGAGATCCTCCACCAGGATCCTCACGCCTGTAACTACTACGGTCACCGCGAGGTGGGAGACTTCCTCCGCGCGATCATGGCCCCCGGCGCCAGCCGCGACTGGCGCGCCGTGCTCCGCGAGCACACCGGCCGTGACCTCACCGCCGAGCCGATGCTCGAGTACTACCGACCGCTCCTCGCCCACCTCGAGGAGCAGAACCGTGGACGCGGCTGCGAAGCCCCGCCCGTAGCCGCCCCCATTTCCCAGCCCTCCGGAGCCCCGGCCGCCGGAGCCCAGCCCGCAGAGTGATCCTCCCTCTCGCACGTTTCGCGTCGCTCGCTCTCCTGCTCTCGATCCTCTCGATGGGATGCGAGAACGGGCACACCGTCGTCGTGCAGCTGCAGACCGATCTGGTGCCTGGGCTCGAGTTCGACGAGGTGTTCGTCCAGGCCACGGGGCTGAGGTCGCGCCGCGCGAGCTTGCGTGACGACTACGGCCGACCCGTGGAGCTCACGGAGCTGCGCGGCATCGCGACAGGCACGAACCTCGCGGTCGAGGTGTCGCTGCGGCGCGACGGCGGCGAGATCGTCTCGCGGCGCGTCCAGCGGCACGTGCGCGCGGACACGCTGCTCGGCGTCGTCATCACCCGCAACTGCCTCGAGATCGCGTGCCCCGCGCCCGGCTCGCCCACCGCCACCGAGTGTCGCGACGGAGTCTGCGTGCCGCCCGACTGCGAAGAGGACGGCTCGTGCGTGCCCGCGGAGTGCACGCGCGACTCGGAGTGCACCACGCGCGTCGCGTGCGTCGTGCCGCGCTGCGCGCTCGGCGTGTGCCTCGAGACGCCCGACGCCACGCGCTGCGAGGCCGACGAGGTCTGCTCTCCCATCGCAGGCTGTGTGTCCGCCGTGGTGCCCGACGCAGGGCCGACGGACGCGTCGGCGCCCGTCGATGCGTTCACGCCGATCGACGCGGCGATGGAAGCTCCCGATGCGGTCGAGCCCACGCCGCCCTTCACCGTGTACCGCCTCCCGCGCGGCGGCAGCGCGTGGTCGACGCAGACGGTCTCCGGCGACTGGCCCACGGACGAGATCGAGGCCGCGTTCGCCCCTGCGGGCACGGGAGAGCTGAACGTCCTCACGCACGCGGAGCTCTTCGTGCTCGACCTCGCGAGCGGCACGTTCGTCAGTCGGCAGGACCGCGACGCCGTGTTTCCAGAGCTCGCCGGCGTGCGGATCGCGGCCGCCACCTCCGTCCGTGGCGACGTCTACATCACCGCGCACGACACCTGGATCTACACGTGGTCGGCGCCGCGCACCGCCACGTTCATTCGCTTCGTGCGCTACGAAGACCTCGGGGCCGACTGGCGAGGACCGCTGACGCCGCCTTGGTACTCGGTCTACGGCATGTTCTACGCGCCCGACAACGGCGACGACTGGGCCACTGGCATCGACCCGCGCGTCTCGTGCCCTTCGAGCACGGCCGTGGTCGACCACCTCGGCTATCTCTCGACGGACGGATTCGGCCCACGCGGCATGATCACCACCGTCTACGACGGCGCATGTCTCCAGTTCGTGGATCAGTCGCTCTACGGCTCTCCCGACTACGGGGCATTCGCGATGCCCGGCGCCCCGCCGGAGCCCTTCGAGCTCGACGCCATCGAGTACTCGAACGGCCTCTGGGTGATCACCTCACCCGAGTGAGGCTCCCGAAGGCGCGGACAATCAACGCGTGATGCCGTTGAGTCCGTCGACCACCGAGAGCACGTCTCCGATGTCGTAGAAGTCGACGGTGACGAAGTTCGGGAGATCGCCCGACGCGTCGTCGCGACAACTGCTCACCCGCTCCGTGAAGAACGGATCGTGGTTGATCATCTCGGCGAGGTCCGGGCTCGCGACGGGATTGGTGAGGAAGTGGTTGAAGACCCACAGCGATCGATCGCGATCGCCGCGATCTTCGGCGCACGAGAGATCGGCCGGCGTGTCCGCCGCATACGGGTTCTCCCACGCCCAGTCATACGTGTTGAGGTGCCACGGCTGCGGCGCGTCGCGGTCGTCGGTGAAGACGATCACGCGCTCGTCACTGGCGATCAGCTCGCGCAGCGTCGGCCATGCGTAGCCCGCGCTCGGCGGGCCGTCGGGCACGTGGAGGTAGCGATCGAGACCGCTCTCGACGAAGCCCGACTCCACACGATCGGCGGGCGCGTGTGCCTCGAAGACGATGACGATCACGTCGTGAGGGTGGCAGTCGAGGAACAGACGAAGATCGCGCAGGCCGTCTGCGAGGAGGCGCCGTCCGATGCGGCAGCTGCCGTGACAGAGCTGCACCGTGTCGTCGCGATCGACGTAGACGTCGAGCATGAAGCCGCGCACGCCGTCTTGGAGCTGACGCCAGAGCGCGAAGTGTTGGTTCGGCGCCGAGAAGTCGTCTTCGTCGCTCGACATCGCGTTGTGCGTCATCGCGATCGCGACCTCGTCGAGGCGTCGATCACAGAGCACGTCATGCCCGTTGCACGCGTCGAGCACACCGGCGTCACCGTCTTCGGGAAAGTCGCAGTGAGCGCCCGAGTCACGTCCCGCATCCGGACGCGCCGGCACGTCGAGAGCCATCGTCGCCTCGACGGACTCGGCCGCATCGTTCGTCTCGAGGACGGCGGCGTCTGGTGTCGGCGCGGGCTCGTCGCCACACGACGCGAGCGCGAGAGCGAGCGCGACGAGAGCCACGAGCACCCGCGAGCCGTCGCCCCTCAAGGCGACACCACGGCCTCGCACACGAACGAGCCGACGTCGGTGCCGACGGACACATCGAGCACGCCGCAGCTCTCGTCGCGCCAGATCGGTGATCCGGCCGCGATCGTGGCGCAGTTCTCCGTGTTCCCCATACCCCCGCCGCGAGGCTCGCCGCCTGCCCAGCTGTCGTAGGGACCGAGCGGCGTACCGTTCGCCCAGACGAACGAGCCCTCGGCGATCCGATCGTTCAGGCCGATCCACGCGCGGGCATCGAGCACGTGGCTCGAGATGGCCGCGTTCTCGGCGTTGTCGTCGATCTGCACGAGGTCGTAGGGCGCGAAGTTCCGACACGCCATGAGCGCCAGCTCCCACGGCACGCCGAAGCCGCGCGCCTTGCACACTTGATAGACGTGGCCGCCGTGGAGGAACGCGGCACAGGACACGCTCAAGGCGCCGAAGCTCCCGCCGCAGCCCTCCTCGTCGACGCGACCATCGCAGTTGTCGTCTCGCGCGTTGCAGATCTCACCCGACGGCGCGCACATCGGGCGCGCATCGATCGCGGGCGGCGACCACGCGTCATCGACCCGGGGCGACCACGCGTCGGTGCCCTCCACCACGAACGCATCGTCTTCGCTTCGCCTCGCGTCGAGATCGACGGGGAGCGGAGCGTCGGGGCCCGGCGCATCCAGCCCAGGGGCGTCGAGCGCGAACGCGTCCGCTGGCCCGGGCATACCAACATCGCGACCCGACGCCACGGACGAGCGATCGATGAGGCAGCCGCTCCCCACGATCGCGAGGAGCGTCAGGCCGACACGCTGGGATCGAGACACCACGGCCCGAGCGTACCTCGATCGACGCATCACGAGCGCGCGGCGGCGGTGCGATTCCGCGAACCGTGCCTCGGCGAACGGTGCCTCAGCGGACGGTCACGGTGCTCCTGTCGTTCGCGTAGCCCGCGCTTCCGCAGCCGCTGCCGACCTCGCGCGTGGTCTCGTAGCGGAACGTGTAGTTCGGTCCCGTGATGGGCGCGAAGCTGAACGTGCGCGCGATGGTCGTGTCCGGCGTGGCGATGGAGAACGTGCCGACGGTCGTTCCGTTGATCGAGACGCGCACGTCTTGCGTGTCGCAGGTCAGCCCGTTCGGCTCGAGCACGAGGTTCATCGTGAGCTCGCGGATCGGTGACACGCCGAGCGTGCGCGTGCCCTGGACGTTGTCGCCCGCGCGCCAGAAGTAGAGGTCTGCGGAGGCGACGCGCGGATCGCCGGTCGCGGGAAACGGGGCCGTGGTCGCGACCGGCGCGAACGCGTCCGGGGTGACGAACGCATCACGCGCCACGAACGCGTCGGGCACGAGGAACGCATCGCGCGCGACGAACGCATCGGGCGGAGCGAACGCATCGCGACCGACGAACGCGTCGGCGGAGGCGACGAACGCGTCGTCGCCGATCGCGATCGGCGCATCGAGCATGGTCGCATCGAACGTGCCCGCGTCGGTCGTTCCGAAGAACGCGTCGGGCGCGACGAACGTGGCGTCGGCGACCGCGGCGTCCGTGCGGCCGGTGCCCGCGTCGCGCCGCACCGCCCGAGACTCGGGGCAACCCGCGGTCGCGAGGCTGCTCGCGAGGAGGACGACGAGCGACGAAGAAGCAAGGCGTGAGCGCATCTCGACATGCTGCCACAGGACGTCCGCGGCGAGGTACACCACGCCATGCGTGAGCTCCGCCTCGTGAAGGACGTGCGCGCCTCGATCGAGGCCGGACATCCTTGGATCTACCGTGACGCGCTCGAGCGACACGATGCGCGTCCGGGTGAGATCGTGCGCGTCGTCGATCGCGATCGCAGCACGCTCGCGCTCGGCTTCGTCGACGAGGGCGTGATCGGCGTGCGGGTGCTCGGCCGCAAGAAGTCGGACGTGGAGGGCAACCTGCTGCGGGCTCGCCTGGAGGCCGCGCTCGCGGCGCGCCGCCCGTTCGTCGGCGACGACACGACGGCGTTCCGCTGGGTGCACGGCGAAGGCGATCAGCTCCCCGGCGTGGTGATCGATCTCTACGGCGAGCACGCGGTCGTGCGCTTCGACTCGGTGGGCGCCGAGCGCTTCGTCCTCGGCGAGCGCGGCTCACTCGACGCGCTGCTCGCGGCGATGCGCGCCGCGCGCCCGACGCTGCGCGGCATCCTCTCGCGCAAGGGTCGCGGCGAGTCCAAGGAGGTGCGCACGGTGTGGGGCGAGGCGCCGCCCGATCTCGTGTCGATCCGAGAGCACGGCATGACGCTGCTCGCCGATCTCCTCCATGGACAGAAGACGGGCCTCTTCCTCGATCACCGCGAGTCACGTCATCGCGTGCGCGCGCTCTCGTCGGGTCGCGAGGTGCTCAATCTCTATGGCTACACCGGCGGCTTCTCCGTCGCGGCGGGCCTCGGTGGCGCGAAGCGCGTGGAGACAGTCGACGTCGCGGAGGCCGCGCTCGGACTCGCGACGAAGAGCTGGGAGGCCAATGGCCTTTCTGCCGATCTCCACACGACGCACTGCGAAGACGTCCCGCGCTACCTCGAGCAGGTCAAAGACCGAGGACGCCAGTACGACCTGATCGTCGGCGACCCGCCGAGCTTCGCGCCCAACGAGGCCGCAGTGCCGAACGCGATGCGCAGCTACCGCGCCCTCCACCGCGCGTGCCTGCGCCTCTTGCGACCCGGTGGCCTCTACTTGGCAGCGAGCTGCTCGAGCCACATCGACACCGAGCGCTTCGACCGCACGATCCGCGAAGCGATCGAGAAGGTGCCGCGCCACGTGCGCATCTTCGAGCGCTGGGGCGGCGCCCCCGATCACCCCCGCCTCCCCGCATTCCCCGAAGGCGACTACCTCAAGTGCGTCTTGCTCTCCGTCGCCTGATCGCGAGCGCGAGCAATGCCACGACACGAAGGTGCCGATGTCAGTACCTTGGTACGATGCGCGACCGACGTTCATGTCGATTCCTGCCTTCGAGAACTCCGGAGTACTCCCTCCCTACCTCAGCGATCCCGCGGCAGCGATGGGGCGCTCCCCGTACGCCTCCAACATGGATGAGTTGGTCGCCCGCTTCGCCACGTCTCAGATCCGTCGGGAGATCCTCGGTGGTCTGCTCGACTACCGAGCCGCGCTGAAGGCCGAGCTTGGGATCGAGTCCGGTATCCAGTGGCTGGACGGCAGCTTCGTCGAGGATGTCGAGCGGACAGAGGCTCGCCCCCCGGGCGACGTCGACGTGGTCACAATCGCTTCTTTTCCCGCCGCGTCCGAGCTCACGAACGGCCAGCGCGCCCTCCTCGACGCACGACAGACCAAGACCCGATTCCGTTGCGACGCGTACCCGTTGGATCTGACGCGCATCGCCTCGGTCGAGCATTTGCTCAAGAGCGTGACCTACTGGTTCAGTCTCTTCTCGCATCGGCGCGACGGCCGCTGGAAGGGGCTGGTCGCGGTGCCCCTCGATGCAGACGATGACGCCCGCGCACGGGAGCGGCTGGGGGTGATTCCATGACGACTCCGGATACGCATGGCTTTCTTCGCGCACAGAAGGCCGAGCTGGAGGCGCTGATCGCGGCCTGCGACCCCGACGACGTCTCGCGCTTGGGGTTCGAGAGCCGGCTGGCCGAGGTCGACGAGGCCCTCGCGAGCCTTGCGACACGGGTGGGTCGGGTCGCAGAGGCGACGGTGCTGTTTGGAGGAGCACCCGTGGTCGGTGCGCGTGGGATCGAGGCGGCCTTCGCAGGCCCTGCGATCGAGAGCTTCCAGAAGCTGATCTCGAAGATGGCGGCGTCGCGCAGCGGGCGTCGGCTCGGCGAGCGAGGGCCCATCCCGGGGGCGGGGGACAGTCGACTCTTCGTCACGGACACCGCGCCCGGCTCCTTCGGGTTCGTGCTCCGAGAGATCCCCGACCAGGTGCAGTTGATCGACACCTCACCCCTGGCCACGTCGGTGGACGCAGCCGTGGATCTGCTCGCCCGCGCGGCTTCGAGCGACGACGCGTTCGCCGATGCGGCGGTGGAGTCCGATCCCGCGGTGCTGGGTCAGCTCGGAGACTTCTTGCAACTCGTCGACGAGCGGGGCGCCACGGTGCGTGTCGTCAGCGGCGACGTCGTCGCGTCTCTCGACGACCCGGAGATCTTGAGTGCGGCCAGGGAGCGCGCGCACTCGCACAGAACCGAGGAGCAGGACCTGCCCCAGCACGGCGTGCTCGAGGGCATCCTCCCGACCGCGCGTCGGTTCGAGCTCCGCACGAGCGAAGGCATGGTGATCTCAGGTCGCCTGGGCCAGGGGATCGACATCGGGATCGCGCAGCAGCTCATCTCCCATCGGGTGTCGGGGCGACTCCACGTGGTGACGATCGTGCGGCGTGATCGAGAGACGAAGCGGTACGTGCTCGAGAGCGTGACGGCCGCTCCGGTCTGACCAACCGCAGCTGGAACTCCGACGGCGTTCAGCGCGACACCGACACGTTCTCGTGAGGAATTACGCGTTCGCGGAGCGTCTGCGTCGTGAGAACGCGAGGGCGAGCACAGCGAGTACCGCCGCAAGCCCGACAGGCCGCCTCGCAGACGTCGTGCGGCAGCCGCAGCCGGCGCTGCCCGTGGGGCGCATCCACGTGCCTGCGTCGACGCCGGGTGGGACGTAGGCGTCGCCGCCTGCGATGCCCGCGTCGGCCGTGGTGGTCATTCCCGCGTCGGGGGTGGTCATTCCGGCGTCGGGAGTCGGGGCCGAATAGGGCACGATCTCGAGCGCGTCGAAGACGATGCCGATCATGTCGCCGACCGGCTTTCCGCTGTCGTCGCCCAGATGAACCTCGTAGTCGGTGTCGGCCGCGAACATGAACCTGCCGAGTGAGTGCTCGGGCCCAGCGGCTTGGTCGATCATCACGTCGGCCGTGCCACCCGCGTGCGTCACCCGGTAAGGCGCCATGCGGCTCTCGGCGTACGGCGCGGCCGTGTGCACGACGAGCTCGTACTCGCCCGCTTCCGCGAAGCGAACGCGCCAGAGCGCGTAGTTCGAGGGGCCCGTGTCGTCGATCGCGTTGGTCCAGCGGAGACTGCCGCCGTAGCCCGCGTCGGTGGCCGTGCGCCAGTAGCGGAGATCGCCGCCGAGGAACACGCACGCGTCGCCGTCGTCGATCACGCGGCCCTCGCTCGGCACCGGATCGCAGGTCGGCGCGGGGGCGCCCGTCCAGAACTCCTCGCCCATCTCATCCCACACGAGACCGAGACCGTTCGAGTAGTTCATGAAGCGGGTGTCGTAGACCGAGCAGCCCGTCGGCGTGCAGCCGTTGTAGTAGTGCGTGACGGTCTGGATCCACTCCATGTGGTGGAAGCCGCGCACGACCACGGCGTTCATCCACGCGAGCGCTTGCTCGCGCGTGTCGACGCCGTCGATGTAGACGCTGCGGATCACCATCGCGACTGTGAAGTCGATCGCGGCCTCGACGTTGCCCGCGATGAGCAGGATGCGATCGCCCTCGCGCATCAGCGTCTGGTCGTAGGTGCCGGCGTCGAACTGGAACATGCCGAGCCCACCCTGACGATCGGCGCACGGGCCATCGCCCGAGCCTGCGATCACGGGGCCGCCGCCGCAGTCGACGCTGTCGGGGCCCTGACACGCCCACGTCGCCTCGCTCCAGCAGTGCGCGAGCCCCGTCTCGTTCTGCGCGATGCCCGCGAGCAGCACGCCGTTCGTGAGGCCACGCGCGGCCGCGGCGTCGCGGATCTGCGTCATGCGCGCGCGGCGCTCCGCAGCGGTGAGGTCGGCCTCGACCACGCCGAGGGGCCGCGGCTCTTGCGAGCAACCCGAGACCGCGAGCGCGGCGAGCACGACGAGGAGGACGCGTCGGAAGGACATTCCCCGATGCTACGTCGATGCCGCGTCGCGCGACATCACCGACGCTGGATCACCTCTCGAGGCGTGGATGCGGGCCGGGCAGGTGCTCGAGCGTCCACGCGTGCTCGTGGTGATCGCGGAGACCCTCGGGGATCTCGTAGGTCGGGTCGAGTCGCGCGCGCAGCCGCGCGAACGTGGCGTGATCGCGCTGCGACACCACGGCGATGCCGCCTTCGAGGAGCACCGCGGTCGCGACGCCGACGCCCTTCTGGAAGCGACGCACGGGCACGAGACGGCAGCCGTCGCTGATCACCTGACTGCCGCACGCGGCGCTCATGTCGGTGAGCATCGCGAGCTCTGCGCGCTCGGCCTTGGCGAACGCGAGCATCGCGCGGGCGCCGACGATCATCGGCTCGGTGAGGTCCACGCCGTTCTCGTCGAGCACACGCGCGCGGCCTGCGAGCACGTCGAAGCCGTCGCCGCCGTGGATGTCGGGCATGGTCCGCGGCGTCCCGATGCCGTGTTGCTCGGGGCAGAACGGGAGAGTCCGCAAGGTGGGCAGTGCGAACAAGCCCGCTCCGCCACCGCCCATGCCGTAGTCCGTGCCGTCGACCCCGCACTGCCACCCTGCCAGACAGCCGCTCACGAGCATGCGCCACGGATCATGAACCGTGGGCTCACGCAGCGCGTCGATCAGGCCAGCGTGGTGTGCGAGGAGCGGCATCAGGGGACCGGGGCCTCACACACGAACGAGTTGGTGTTCTCCGCGTCGTCGCAGCTGACCGCGTCCCAGGTTCCCCCCATGAAGAGGCGCACGCAGCCTTCGGCGAGCCGCGTGGAGGGCTCTTCGGAGGCCCACGAGTCGTACGACGGCCGCGATCCATCGACCCACCGGTAGTCGTCGTCGACGGCGTCTGTGATGCGGCCCGGATCGTCGGAGAGGCCGAGCCAGACCGTGCGATCGATCGATGCGCGCACAGCGTCCTGTTCGACACCATCCGTGAAGGCGACGAGATCGTACGCACCTCCGCCGAAGGCGCGACACAGCCCGCGCGCGAGGCTCCAGCTCGCCGTGGGACGGCAGAACAGGTACGTGCGCGCGCCGCGCGTCGTCGCATCGCAGATCGCGCGGCTGCCACTGGTCGTGTCGACGCCGCACGCGCCGTCGTCGACCGTGCCGTCGCAGTCGTCATCACGCCCGTTGCACGTCTCGGGCACACAGATCGGGGCGACGACGGCGTCGGGCTGCACGAACGCGTCAGGCAGCTCGAACACGTCGGGCGCCCACGCGTCCGTCCCGACGACCACGTGCGCATCGGGCTCGGCCACCGCGGCGGCATCGATCGAGGCATCCACGCCGGGAGGCACCCACGCGTCGGCGACGACGTGCGCGTCGGGCATCGCCGGAGTCCCCGCATCGCTCCCGCCTTCGAGCGTCGAGCGATCGATGAGACACGCGCTCGCGAGCACGGCGCACACCGCTGCGCAGAGCGGGCGGAGCACGACGGCGTGGCGAAGCGTCACCTCGCGAGCATGCCCGAGGCGCGCAGCGCGCGGAATCCCCGATTCCGTTCGATCACGGTGCGGTCGAGCGCGGCGCGACGCGCGGCCACGGCATCGCCTCCTCGAGCGCGAGCGCGAGGCCGAGCAGCGTCGCCTCGTCGTGCATGTGCCCCACGAGCTGCACCGCGATCGGCAGCCCCGCGCTCGTGCGCGCGAGCGGCAGCGAGAGCGCGGGCTCGCCCGTGGCGTTCAGGATCCCCGTGAACGGGAAGTGATCGAGGATGCGTGAGAGCGCGTCGTCGAACGGCACGTCGGTCGCGAGGTGCCCGTGCGTCGGCGGCGAGTGGCCGAGCACCGGGCACAAGATCACGTCGTGAGGTCGACGTGTCGCGGCGTGCTGTGTTCCGAACCTGCGGAGCCGTCGCACGGCGCGCGCCAGCTCACGCGGCTCGCGCTCGCACCAGCGCGAGAGCCCCTGTGTCCACGGCTCGAGCTTTCGACGGTCGAAGCTCGGATGAACGAGCACCTTGCCGCCTCGATCTTGGAGCCACGCGAGCAGCGCCCAGTAGCGCACGAAGTCGTGGATGATCTCGGCCGGGAACGGACTGTCGATCGACTCCACGCGGTGGCCCATCGACTCGAGCGTGCGCGCCGTGGTCTCGACCGCCTTCACGTGCTCGGCGTCCACGGCTCGTCCGATCGGCGAGCGCGTGAAGAAGCCGATGCGGAGCGTGCGACTGCCACTCTGCGCACCACCGCGAGACGGGCCACTCAGACTACGCACCTCCCCCACCGGGCGAGACGGCGAGCGACGGACATCCATGGCATTCCAGAATGCCACCGTGTCTCTCACCGTGCGGGTGACGACGCCATTGACTCCCACGTTGATCGGGAGGAGCGCAGAGGCGTCGATGTCGAAGCGTCCGCGTGTGGGCTTGAGACCGACGAGGCCACACGACGCCGCGGGGATGCGGATCGAGCCGCCGCCATCGCTCGCGTGCGCCATCGGCACGACGCCCGCGGCCACGAGCGAGGCTGCGCCACCGGAGCTGCCGCCGCTCGACCGCGAGGGATCCCAAGGGTTACGCGTGGGCGGACGGCCCATCGGCTCCGTCGTGCCCGTCATGCCGAGCTCGGGAGTCGCGCTCTTGCCGAGGCTCACGAGGCCGAGGCCCTCGAGGTGCCTCACGGTCCCGTCGCTGCGCGTCGACACCGCGCCGCGCACGGCCTGCGTGCCCCAGCCGATCGGCACGCCCTCGACGTGCGCCAGATCCTTGATGAACGTGGGCACGCCCGCGAACGGACCCTCGGCACGATCGGCGCGGCTGCGCGCGCGCTCGAACGTCTCCGTGACGATCCCGCCGAGGTGGCGCGCGGCCTTCGCGCGCTCGATCGCAGCCTCGATCACCTCACGACGCGAGACGTCTCGCCGCCTGATCCGCTCCGCCGTCTCGACCGCATCCCAGTCGTCCATCGGCCCACCCTACCGCACCCGCGAGGGCACACGGCGGTGCATCATCCGTCCATGCGCGCTGGCCTCTCGATGCTCGTGACGATCGCTCTCACCTCTGTGTCGTGTACGGCGCGCGAGCCCGAGCCGGACGCCTCCGTGACGCCGGACGACGCGGGTGAGCCGTCGCTCGACGCACCGGCAGAAGACGCCGGCCCTCCGCCGCCCCCTTGGCCCGATGGGCTCTCGCCGATCGGAAGCGTCACGCGACGCGACTTCCACCTCGCGCGCGCCATCGTGCACGTGCACTCGCCGCTGTCGCACGACGCGTGTGATGGTGAGGGCTGGGTGGACGGGGCGCTCGCCGACGAAGCGTGCCTCGCGCACATGCGCGACGCGGCGTGTCGCCTGCACATGGACACGCTGTGGCTCACCGATCATGCGCCCCACGTGGAGGAGCCCGGCTTCGAGGCGGCGCACTGGGCGACGCGCCCGATCGACGACGTGGTGCGCGACGAAGACGGCCGCGCGATCGCGGCGCACTGGGGCTGCGACGACGGCCATCGCGTGCTGATCATGGTGGGCTCGGAGAACGAGATGATGCCCGTGGGCCTGCGTCGTCCGCCGACGGAGGATCCCGCCGTGCTCGCCGATCCCGAGCAGCTCGGCGCGCTCTACGACGCAGACGGTCCCGAGGCCGCGGCGACGTTCCGCGCGGCCGGCGCGCTCGTGCTCTACGCGCACACCGAAGGGCACTCGCTCGAGCAGCTGCGCGACACGGTCCCCGACGGAATCGAGATCTACAACACGCACGCCAACGTCGATCCGAACATCCGCGAAGAGCTGCTCGGACTCGGACGGCTCGACTACGCGCCGATGCTGCTGCGCTTCACCACGGCCGCGAACCGCCTCGAGCCCGATCTGTCGGTGCTGTCGTTCCTGAGCGAGAACCACGTCGCGCTCGAGCGGTGGGACACGCTGCTCGCCGAGGGCATGCACGTGTTCGGCACGGGCGGGTGCGACGCGCACGAGAACACCTTCGTGACACCCATGCCCGATGGAGAGCGCGGCGACTCGTACCGTCGAATGATGTACTGGCACTCTCACCACCTCCTCGTGCGCGGAGAAGGGCGCGACGCGATGATGGAGGCGCTCGGACACGGCCGCTTCGCGCTGGTCTTCGAGGTGTTCGGCACGCCCGTGGGTTTCGACTTCGTCGGCGTCGAGAGCGACGCGAGCGTGTGCGAGATGGGCGACGACTGCGCGGTGGGCGCGACGCTTCGCGTGACGCGTCCTCGCCTGCCCGAGGGGTTTCCGAGCGAGCCCGCGCCGAGCATGCGCATGCGCATCCTGCGCGCGGCGAGCGGTGGCGCGATCGAGGTCGCGAGCGGCAGCGACGAGACGCTCGAGCACGTGATCACCGCGCCCGGCGTCTACCGAGCCGAGGTGCTCCTCGTGCCCGAGCACGCGCGTCCCTACCTCGGCCGCTACGCCGACGAGCTCGTGCGCGAGGTCCCGTGGGTCTACGCGAACCCCATCTACGCGGCGGCCGCTCCCTGAGCAGCCCTCGTGAGGAGCACATGGGCGAGGCACGCCTCGCCCCTACGTGAGCGGCTCTCGTGAGGGCCGGTCAGGGCGAGATGCACTCGCAGTGCGGCGTGCGCATCGGGCCGAAGACACAGACCTGGTCGTCGGCGCAGCGAGGTCCGGCGCCGCACGTGCACGACTCGGGATCGGGCGAAGCACACGTGTCAGCGCGCGCGCAGAAGCCGCCGGTGCCGAGGCAGACGGCGTTGGTCATGCGACCGCCCCCGAGGCTGTCGCTCCACATCTGACAGATCGCGCGCCCACGCCCGTCGCACACGCCCGCCATGCGAGTCATCTCGGTGCGCGGGCACCCCGCGTCGCCCGCGGCGTCGCTCGCGACCGCGGCGGCGTCGTCGCTCACGCTCGCATCGTTCGCCACGGCCACGTCGTCGGACGTGCCTCGCGCGTCTTCGGCAGACGCGTCGAGGTCGAGGGACGCGGCGTCACTCGCCGGAGCACCAGAGTCGTCGACGGTCGGCGCGTCCATGCCGACCATGTGGGCGTCGGCGGGGGACGTCCCGCCGTCGCATGACGACAGCGCGAGGAGGCACGAGAGCACGAGACCGAAGCGAAGCGACATGACGCGAGTGTGACAGCACCGCGCGGGCGAGGCATGCCTGGAAGGACAGTCCCGTGAGGGACGGTCGGGGGTGGGGTTGAGGGAGCGAGCCCGCAGGTGAGCGCCGAAGGCGCGAGACCGAGGACTGCGAGCGGACGAGGCCCCACCCCCGATCGTCCCGGCTCCGTCGCGCCTCCCTGCATCGGGTCGACGCTCGTTCAACGCCCGCCGCGGCGATCGAGGCCGAGCTTCTTCATCCGGCTCTGGAGCGTCGTCGGAGGCAGGCCGAGGATCTCGGCTGCGCCGCCTTCGCCGTAGATGCGGCCCGACGTGCGCGCGAGCACGTTCGCGACGTGCTGCCGCTCGTTCTCTGCGAGCGTGACGAGCGGCGTGTCCGCGCTGGCCTCCGCAGGGATCGCGCGTCCTTCGACGCTGCGGGTCGGGCCCTGCTCGAGGCCGAGCTCTCGTGGACCGAGGCGCGTCGTGGTCGCGACCAACATCGCGCGCTCGAGCACGTTCGCGAGCTCGCGCACGTTGCCCGGCCAGGTGCGTCGCGCGAGGGCCTCGAGGCCTGCGTCGGTGACCACGAATCCCTTCTTGCCGGTGCGCGGGCCCAGCTCCGCGAGCAGCGCGACGCACAGCGACGGCAGATCTTCGAGGCGCTCGCGCAAGGGTGGCAGTGTGAGGGGAAAGACCTCGAGTCGATAATAGAGGTCCTCGCGAAAGCGATTGTCCGCCACTGCCTTCTTCAGGTCGACGTGCGTCGCGGCGAGGACTCTCACGTCCAGCTTCTGCGGCCGATCGGAGCCGACCGCCTGGATCTCTCCCGTCTGGAGCACACGAAGCAACTTGGCCTGGAGATCGAGCGGCAGCTCTCCGATCTCGTCGAGCAACAACGTGCCTCCGTGCGCGCTCTTGAAGCGGCCCAGTCGATCGCGACTGGCACCCGAGAATGCCCCTCTCACGTGCCCGAAGAGCTCACTCTCGAGGAGGTCGCGCGGAATGGCAGCACAATTGACCGCCACGAAGGCCCTGTCGCGCCGCGGACTGGCACGGTGGATCGCCTGCGCGAGGCGCTCCTTGCCAGTGCCGGTCTCTCCGAGGATCAGGATGGGCGTGCTCGCCGCCGCGACTTGCTCGACGCGTCGCGCGAGCTGCTTCATCAGCGGCGAGCGGCTCACGCCGAGCGTCGAGTCCTCGTGGGCGCTCATCTGCTCTTCGAGGGCGCGCGCGTGCTCGAGCGCCTCACGGCCCAGCGTCGCCAGCTCGCGGGCCTGCTCGTGGCTCTTGATCGCGAGCGCGAGGATGCGCGCGTACACCTCGACCAGATCGACGACGCTCGACGGGTACGCCACGCACTCGCGACGATCGAGCGTGAGCACGCCGAGCACGTCGTCGCCCGCCGCGAGCGGCGCGACCATGCACGCGTGCCCGTGCGGGAGATCGAGCACGCCGTCGAACGGGTCGCCGTCGCCGTGCGCGTGATCGTGCTCGGTGTAGGCGCGCGCGCGGCGTGTCTCGAGCGCCTCGCGGAGCGTGGGGAAGTCGTCGAGCGACAGCTGGTGCTGCTTCACGAGCTCGCTCGACAGAGGCCCCTTGGTCGCGCGCGGACGCAGCGTGCGGCCGTCCGGCTCGAGCGAGAACACGACCGCGAGCTCGTACGGCGCGAGCCGCGAGAGTCCCTCGAGGCCACGCCGGAGGAGCTCTTCGAGGGGGGCGTCGGTGGCCGCGCGGGCGAGCTCCGCGAGGTCACGGGTCGGGGCGGAGACGACCGTGAGACCGGGTGGCGGAGCCGGCGACCCGAGGCCGGCCAGGGTCTGCGTCGAGGGCTCGGACGATTCGCTGGGCGCACGCATGGGAGAGCGAGCATGGGGCAACGACACCGAAATGTCGATGCACCGAAATGGCGGTGCACCATCCCCGGTCGACCACGATATCTCGGTGTGACCTCTGAACATCCAGGCTCTGTCGGTGGGTCGACAGGGGTCGTTCCGCACTGTCGGCGCGCGCGATTTCACGGTATTCGTGGGGCGCGAGGAGGGTCTGACCCCAAGAAAGCAGGTTCGCCGACCCGCCCGCGTCCCGTGGCACGGCCAGCGCACTAGCGTCGTTCCACGCAGCCCTCAGGCCCCAGGAGACACCCACGATGACGAGCAAGTGCCCCTTCCACCACGCCGCGACCGGCACCCAGACGAAGAACACCGACTGGTGGCCGAACCGCCTCGACGTGAGCCTGCTCCGTCAGCACTCGACCAAGTCGAACCCGCTGGGCGAGTCGTTCGACTACGACGCCGCCCTCGCGAAGCTCGACTACGACGCGATCAAGAAGGACCTCCACGCGCTGATGACCGACTCCCAGCCGTGGTGGCCGGCGGACTTCGGGCACTACGGCCCGTTCTTCATCCGCATGGCGTGGCACAGCGCGGGCACCTACCGCGTGGGCGATGGTCGCGGCGGCGGCGGACGCGGTCAGCAGCGCTTCGCGCCCCTCAACAGCTGGCCCGACAACGGCAACCTCGACAAGGCGCGCCGCCTGCTCTGGCCGATCAAGCAGAAGTACGGTCAGTCGATCTCGTGGGCCGACCTCTTCATCCTGACGGGCCACGTCGCGCTGCAGTCGATGGGCTTCAAGACGTTCGGCGTGGGCCTCGGTCGCGCGGACGTGTGGGAGGCGGACGAGGACGTCTCGTGGGGCCAGGAGAAGAAGTGGCTCGGGGCCGACGCGCGCTACTCGGGCGATCGTGATCTCGCGAAGCCGCTCGGTGCGGTGCAGATGGGCCTCATCTACGTGAACCCCGAGGGCCCGAACGGCGTGCCCGATCCGATCGCGGCGGCGAAGGACATCCGCGAGACCTTCGCGCGCATGGCGATGGACGACGAAGAGACCGTCGCGCTGATCGCCGGCGGTCACAGCTTCGGCAAGACGCACGGCGCGGGCCCCGCGAGCCACGTGGGCGTCGATCCCGAGGGCGGCGCGATCGAGCAGCAGGGCTTCGGCTGGAAGAGCACGTTCCAGAGCGGCGTCGGCAAGGACGCGATCACGAGCGGCCTCGACGTGACCTGGACGCGCACGCCCGCGCAGTGGAGCCACGACTTCTTCACGCTGCTCTTCGCGCACGAGTGGGAGCTCACGAAGAGCCCCGCCGGTGCGCACCAGTGGATCGCGAAGGGCGCAGACGAGGTGATCCCCGACGCGTTCGACGCGACGAAGAAGCGCCGCCCCACGATGCTCACGACCGATCTCTCGCTGCGCTTCGATCCCGCGTACGAGGTGATCTCGCGCCGCTTCCTCGCGAGCCCCGATGCGTTCGCGGACGCGTTCGCCCGCGCGTGGTTCAAGCTCACGCACCGCGACATGGGACCGCGCGCGCGCTACCGCGGGCCCGAGGTGCCGAAGGAAGAGCTGATCTGGCAGGACCCGGTGCCCGCCGTCGATCACACACTCGTCGACGACGCAGACGTGGCGTCGCTCTCGCAGCAGATCCTGAGCTCGGGCCTGAGCGTGTCCGAGCTCGTGTCGACCGCATGGGCCTCGGCCTCGACCTTCCGCGGCGGCGACATGCGCGGCGGAGCCAACGGCGCGCGCGTGCGCCTCGCGCCGCAGAAGGACTGGGAGGTGAACCAGCCCGCGCAGCTCGCGAAGGTGCTCGGCGTGCTCGAGGGCGTGAAGAAGTCCTTCGACGGCGCGGCGAAGGGCGGCAAGAAGGTCTCGATCGCCGATCTGATCGTGATCGGCGGCAACGCGGCGGTCGCCAAGGCCGCGGCCGACGCGGGCGTGAAGATCACCGTGCCGTTCACCGCGGGCCGCACGGACGCGACGGACGCGCAGACCGACGTCGAGTCGTTCACGCACCTCGAGCCGCAGGCGGACGGCTTCCGCAACTACACGAAAGCTGGCTTCGGGGGGGCGGGGCTCGAAGGCCCGACCGAGGGCTACCTCGTCGATCGCGCGCAGCTGCTCACGCTCAGCGCGCCCGAGCTGACGGTGCTCGTGGGAGGCCTGCGCGTGCTCGGCGCGGGCGGCAGCAAGCACGGCGTCTTCACGAGCCGCGTGGGCACGCTCTCGAACGACTTCTTCGTGACGCTGCTCGACATGGGCACCGCGTGGGCGCCGACGGCCGACGCGAACGTGTTCGAGGGACGCGATCGCCACACTGGTGCGCTGAAGCACACCGCCACGCGCGCCGACCTCGTGTTCGGCTCGCACTCCGAGCTGCGCGCGTACGCCGAGGTCTACGCGAGCAACGACGCGAAGGACAAGCTCGCGCGGGACTTCGTCGCCGCGTGGACGAAGGTCATGAACCTCGATCGGTTCTAAACACCGTGGTTCGCGCGACCTCGCTGAACGGGCCGCGCGGGTGGGGGCCTCCGCTTCGCTTTGCGGACGCAGCGTCCTGGGCTTCGCTCCGACCCCCACCCGCGCGTCCCTCGCGTGCCGATCCGAGCGTCGGATTGGCGTCCGGAAGTTGGAGCGGAGCGTGCTAGGCAGATGATGCGCGCGCCGACCATGGAGGCGTGCCGCGGGAGGTTACGGAGATGAAGATCGACATCGGCATCGAAACGGCGAAGCGTGAAGAGATCGCGAAGAGCCTCTCGCGCGTGCTCGCGGACACGTACTCGCTCTACCTCAAGACCCACTACTTCCACTGGAACGTCACCGGCCCGATGTTCCAGACGCTGCACCTGATGTTCGAGACGCAGTACAACGAGCTCTGGCTCGCGACGGACGTGCTCGCCGAGCGCATCCGCGCCCTCGGCGTGCAGTCGCCCGGCACCGGCAAGCAGTTCGCGGCGCTCACCTCGATCGCCGAAGACGAGAGCGTCCCGGCCGCGCAGGACATGATCCGCAAGCTCGTCACCGGCCACGAGACCGTCGCGCGCACCTCGCGCGAGGCGTTCAAGAGCGCCGAGGACGCGAACGACCAGCCTACGTGCGACCTGCTCACGCAGCGCATGCAGATCCACGAGAAGACCGCCTGGATGCTCCGCTCGCTCCTCGAGTAGTCGAGCGAGGACACGCCGACGATCGCGCGACGCCCGAGAGGTCCTGCTTCTCGGGCGTTTCGCGTCGGAGCGTTCGCGGCTGGCGCCTCCTCGCTTAGTCTCGCGTCCATGCGTGTCGTCCTCGTGATGATCCTCGGAACCTTCTTCCTCGCCGCGTCTGCGTCGGCCGACTCGATCGGGCCGTGCCCCGACGGGGAGATCGTGGTCGTGAACCCGACGTCCGCGGGGGCGATGCACCACGGCGGGTTCCACTGCGAGCCGGATCCGAACGCGTCGCGCTGCAGCGCGCTGCCGGGTGTGGGCGGCGCGTCTTCGCTCGCCTTCGTGATGACGGGTGTCACCGGGCTCGTGCTCGCGTCCCGTCGACGTCGCTGATCCGATGCGGGTGATCGTCACCGGCGCCGGCGGCTACCTCGGCGGGCAAGTCGTCTCTCGGCTCGCGCAGGACGGGCACACGATCACGGCGCTCGTCCGCGACGCGACGAACGCCTCGGCGTGGCTGCAAGAGCGTGCGCGCGTCGTGTCGTGCAATCTCGCGAGGCCACTCGAGACTGCAACGTTCGAAGATCACGACGCGTGCGTGCACCTCGCGGTGCTGTGGCCCGAGCAGAGCGCGCAGCCCGAGATCGACGACGTGACGGCGAGCGCGCGCGTGTTCGACGCGCTCGGGCGCGCGCAGGTCGGTCACGTCGTCTACGTGTCGTCGGCCGCGGTGCATCGACCCTTCACGGGCACCATGCGCGAGAGCGATCGCCTGTTCGGCGCCGACGCGTACGGCGCCGCGAAGATCGCGGGCGAGGCGTTCCTCCGGGCGAGCGCCGCGACGCACGGGTTTCGCGCGAGCGTCGTGAGACCCGGCCCGTGTGTCGGTCTCGCGGCCGAGCCGAACGCCTCGCCGAAGACGCCGAACGCGATCGCAGAGATGCACCGATCGCTCGTCGGAGGACGCGTCGTGCGCGTCGTCGAAGGCGAGGGGCGACAGCTCACCGCGTGCGCTGATCTCGCGACGACGATCTGCCGTGTCCTCACCGACCCGACCGCACCGCATGTGCTGTTGTGCACGGACCGAGAGATCACGACGTGGACCTCGATCGCCGAACGACTCGCCGACCGGCTCTCGCGCCGATCGCTGATCGAGATCACTCCGAGAGAGCGCACGTCGACCGTCCCAACGTTCGACACGAGTGAGATCGAGCGATTCCTCGGGCGAGCCCTCCATGCAGGCGCCGCGGTCGAGAAGCACCTCGATCGGCTGATCACATCGATCGGCCAAGCCCGCTGACCAGATCACGTCAGCCGCGAAACGCGAGGGCCGCATGGGCGGGGGGTTGGAGCGCAGCGTCGGTGCGGAGACATCACGCGGAGCGGAAGCCCCCCGCCCGTGCGGCCCGGCTCTGTCTCTCAGGAATTCCCTCTCGGGAGCTCCGCCTCAGGAGGAACGCGCCGCCTGAACGAACGCATCGAGCAATGGTGTGGGATCGATCGTCCCGTCACCGACGACACGCCACTCCGGGTGCCACTGCACACCCACGAGGAACCGACGCGAAGGATCGCGGACCGCCTCGATCAGGCCTTCGTCCGAGGAGCGTGCCTCGATCACGAGCCCCGCTCCGAGCGCGTCGATCGCCTGGTGATGCACGCTGTTCACGACACCGCGCTTCGTGCCCAGCAAGGTTGCGAGCCACTCACCCTCGATCATGAGGTCGTGCGTGTTGCGGTCGTAGGACGCTTGATCGCGATGACGTGAGGCGTGAGGGACGTCGGTGGGGATGTCTTGGTGGAGCGTGCCGCCCATCGCGACGTTCACGAGCTGTAGGCCCCGGCACACGCCGAGCACCGGCTTGTCTCGCGCGAGGAACGCATCGAGGAGCGAGCGCTCGTACTCGTCACGCGCGCGATCGCCATTCCACTCCGGACGCCGCGCGGTCTGCCCGTAGCTGCCGGGCCACACGTCCGAGCCACCCGCGAGCACGAGCGCATCGAGCCGCTCGGCGTACGTGTCGGGCGTCACCGCGTGTACGTGCGTCTCGGAGCGCACGTCGGGAATGAGCACTGGCATCGCACCGCCCGACATCAGCCAGTGCGCGAGGCCGGCCTCGAGGTACGCGAGCGGCTTGCCCTGGAAGAGCATGCGCGACGGATCCGCCGGGAAGAAGCTGGCCGAGAGACCGACGGTGATCACGACGCGAGCGTAACGCGCTGCTCACTTCGTCGCGTGGCTACAGCGTGCCGCCGACCGAGACCATCGCGCCGCCCTGCGCGGGCGCGACAGAGAAAGAGAACGGCAGCACGTACGGATCAGCCTCGCCTTCGTGCGCCCACTCCGCTCGCGCGAGCGCGTGGATCGCGAAGCCGAGGAACACGGCCTGCGCGCCGCCGATCATCGCGAGGCCGCCCGCCATGCCCTCGAAGCCTGGCTGCTGGATGCCGTACGCGAAGCCTGCGACGCAGCCGCCGATGCTCGCGACGGACCAAATCGTCTGGGCGACGGCCCAGCCCTCGTCGTCGTAGGTGAGGCCGGTCGCGCTCGCGACGATGAAGGTCACGTCGAGCGCGAGCGTGGGGACCATCGCACCGGCCGCGATGAAGCCGACCTCGTAGCCGTCGCTCGCGTGCGCTTGGCGCGGTGCGACGAAGAGGCCTGCTGCGACGAGCGCGAGGACGAGGAGCGCGCGAGGCGCGCGGGCACGGAGTGGCACGAACGAAGTCATGGGACCGGCGTTCAGCAATCGACGGGCCATGGACAGGGACGTCTTCGTGAGCACGGGCACACTGGGTCGCCTCGCTGCTATCGTCCGCCGCGATGATGAACGGCAAGAAGGTCGCGGTGGTGCTGCCCGGGCTGAACGTGAAGGGCACGCTCGAGCGCACGCTGCGTGCGATCCCCAGCTCGTACGTCGACGTCTCGATCTTCGTCGACGACGGATCGAGCGATGGCTGCGGCGAGCTCGCGACGAGCCTCGGCTGCGTGGTGATGCGTCACGCGAAGAACCTCGGCTACGGCGCGGGACAGAAGACCGGCTACCGCGAGGCGCTCGCGCAGGGCGCGGACGTCGTGGTGATGGTTCACCCCGACTTCCAGTACAAGCCCGAGCTCGTGCCCGCGATGACCGCGATGGTCGCGCACGGCGAGTACGACGTGGTGCTCGGCTCGCGCCTGCTCGTGCGCGGCGCGCTCAAGGGCGGCATGCCGCGCTGGAAGTATGTCGTGAACCGCGGCCTCACGATCTTCGAGAACACGCTGATGGGCTCGGGCCTCTCGGAGTTCCACACGGGCTACCGCGCGTTCTCTCGCAAGTTCCTCGAGGAGATGCCGCTCGCGGAGTGTCGGAACGACTACGTGTTCGACAACGAGGTGCTCGCGCAGGCGATCCACTTCCAGTACGCGATCGGCGAGATGTCGTGCCCCGCGCACTACTTCGAGGAGATGCAGACGATCACGTTCGGACCGGGCGTGAAGTACGGCATCGGCTGCGTGAAGACGGCCTCGGCGATGCGCATGCACGCGCTCGGCGCGCGCACCGCGCCCTTCCTCGATCGCAAGGCGCGCAAGCTCGAGGACTGGCACGAGGGCAAGCGCGTGACAGGAACATCGCTCGACACGGCGCTCTAGGGCCGTCGCGAAGAGGGAGACGTCACGTGGCCCGACTCTTGGGAATTCGTATCCGCAACTATCGCTCGCTCGCAGACTTGTCAGTCGGCCAGGTGCAGTACGGAAGTGGTAGCCCTCTGCCGGGTCTCGCATGCTTCATCGGACCCAACGGTTCCGGGAAAAGCACCCTCCTGGATGCCTTTGGCTTCATCGCAGACTGCTTGTTGGAGGGCGTCGAGTCGGCGTGTGACAAGCCGCTCCGCGGAGGATTTCGGCGCCTGCGAACACAGGGCACCACAGATCCGATCGAGTTCGAGATCTTCTTTGCGGACAAGGACCAGGCTCGCCCGATCGTCTACGACCTGGCCATCGATGCGGTGGATGGTGTTCCCCAGGTGGTGCGCGAGTCACTCAGGCAGCGACGAAAGGGCGAGACGCGCGGGAAACCCTACTATTTCCTGAAGCTCGAAAGCGGCAGGGGGAAGGTCTGGAAGGGCGACTACCTCGAGCGAGGGGACGATGACAAGCGCGCAGGGAAGGTCACTCTCAGCGACCGCGGGCGCCTGGGCCTGGCGACGCTCGGCAATCTAGAGGAGCATCCGCGCATCGTCCGGCTCCGCGAGTACGTCGAGCAGTGGTACCTGTCCTACTTCGTCCCCGAAGCCGCGCGCGAACTCCCGGCAGCAGGAGCTCAGCGCTGGTTGGATCGGCGTGGCGCGAACATCGGGAACGTACTCCAATACTTCCAGCGAGCCCATGCGAAGGAGTTCGTGGAGATCACCGATCGCGTTCGCAGCAGCATCCCTGGTCTACGCGGACTGACGACCGAGCCGAGCCAAGACGGACGTTTGCTGATCAAGTTCGACGAGACTGGCTACGTCGATCCCTTCTATCAGCAGAGCATGTCGGATGGCACGCTGAAGATGCTCGCGTATGCCGTTCTCCTGGCCGACCCCAAACCTCGACCATTCATTGGCATCGAAGAACCCGAGAACGGACTCTACGTCGAGCTGATCGAGCATCTGGCGCGTCAGTTCGTCTCGCACGCGGCCCACTCGAGAGCGCCCACGCAGCTTCTCGTGACCACTCACTCGCCGTACTTCGTGGATGCGCTCGATCCCAGTCAGGTCTGGAAGATCGGAAAGAACGCGGACGGTCGAACGCACGCGGTGCGCGTCGCGGACATCCCCAACGTGCAGGCGCTCACCGATGCCGGCATTCCCCTCGGCGCTCAGTGGTACAGCAACCACTTCGCAGACGAGCCGCGGCCTTCCGGTTCGAGTGCGGGCACGAGCAAGAGCCCTGGGAAGCCACGTCCGAAGGCCGAGACAGGCGCACGAAGAAAGGCGAGCAGCGCCATCGTCGTCAGTTCTCGTCGACGAAAGAATGCGAAGTGAACATCCACGTACTCGTGGAGGGACCGTCTGAGACGGCGTTCGTCACTCGTTGGGCGCGTCGGGCCTTTCCGACGTTGAGCGTCCGCGTCCATGCACATCAGGGAAAGGGCGAAATTCCAGCCGACCCCTCGAGGCTGCCAGACCCGCGGCGTCGCGGACTGTTGGATCAGTTGCCCGCAAAGCTGCGCGCGTTTGGCGCGTCGGCAAACAATGCGGTTCTCGTGCTGGTCGACGCAGACAGCCAGAACTGCACGAAACTGAAGGCTGCGCTCGTCCAGATGGCCGAGCAGATCCAGCCACTGCCTCCAGTGCTCTTTCGTATCGCCGTGGAAGAGTCAGAGGCCTTCTACTTGGGCGACCAGCGCGCAGTGAAGTCGGCGTACCCGAACGCCAATCTTCGCCTCCTGCGTGACTATCGACCCGATAGCATCGTCGGCACGGCAGAGTTGTTCGGCCGAGTCATCGGAGACGGGGGGCTCAACAAGGTTGCGTGGGCCGCGATGATGGGCGATCACCTCACGACCGACCCGGGCAAGAGTCGTTCACCTTCGTTTCGTGCTTTCTGTGCAGCCTTCCCGCGCCTTGGCCTCCCGCGCCTCGGTTCCAGCGATCAACAACCGAAGAGTCGAACCAAGCATTGGAAGTCGCGACACAGTGCGACGCACAAGCTTCGAGCGGAGGGTGGCAAGTGACTTCAGGCGTCGCTGTGATCGGCCTCGGCTACGTGGGCTCGGTCGAGGCCGCGGTGCTCGCGGCGAGCGGTCGCACCGTGATCGGCGTCGATCTGCGCGAGGCCGTGGTGGCGGCGATGGCGGAGGGTCGTGCGCCGCTGGCCGAGCCCCACCTCGAGGATCGCCTCGCGAAGGCGATGTCGCTCGGCACGCTGACCGCCACGCTCGATCTCTCGCACGCCGTGGCGAGCACCGAGGCGGCGCTCGTGTGCGTGGGCACGCCGCGCGGCGAGAACGGCGAGCTCGACACGCGCGCGCTGCTCGCGGCGATCACCTCCATCGCGGCGGCCGTGCCGGAGCGCGCGACCTACTCGATCATCGTGCGGAGCACCGTGCCGCCGGGCCTCTACGGCAAGGCCCGCGCCGCGATCGACGCCGTGGCGCGCGCAGGCGCGAGCATCGGCCTCGCGCTCAACCCCGAGTTCCTCCGCGAGGGCAGCGCCGTGCGCGACCGCGAAGATCCGCAGCTCGTCGTGTATGCGGCGGATGCCGAGCACACCGAGGCCGCGATCCGCGCGATCTACGCCGAGCACGCGTCGCGCCTCGTGTCCTGCGATCCCGCGTCGGCCGAGGTGCTCAAGCTCGTCAACAACGCGTGGCACGCGCTCAAGGTGAGCTTCGCGAACGAGGTCGCGCGCATCAGCCGACCGCTGGGCGTCGATCCGTTCGAGCTGATGCAGCTCGTGTGTCGGGACACGAAGCTCAACACGTCGGCCGCGTACCTGCGCCCCGGCATGCCGTTCGGCGGCGCGTGTCTCGTGAAGGACATGGCGAGCCTCGCGACCTACGCCGAGCACCACGACGTGTCGGTGCCCGTGATGCAGCACGTGCTCGCGTCGAACGACGCGCACCTCGCGCACCTGCTCTCCGCGGTGATGACGCACCGCACCGCCGCGGGGGAAGGTCCGTCGCGCGTGGCGATCGTCGGGATCGGCTTCAAGCCCGGCGCGCCCGACGTGCGCGACTCTGCGCCCGTGGCGATGGCGATCGCGCTGCTCGATCGTGGCGTCGCGGTGTCAGTGGCCGACGCGAACGTGCTCGACGCGCGCGTGCCGCCGCTCGGGATCGACGCGCTGCGGGTGGCGCTCGGCGATCCGCGGGCGATCGCGTGCGAGAGCGTCGAAGACGCCGTGCGCGGCGCCGACGTGGTCGTCGTGGGCCATCCCGCGGAGTCCGATCGGCGCGCGCTCGTGACGCTCGCACTGTCCCTCAAGGGCCGCGTGCTCGACGTGAGCGGCGAGCTGTCACGCGCGCTGAGCGAAGCCGAGCGCAAGTCGCTCGCGCCCGTCGACGTCCTCCGCGCGCACGCGTGACCACACCTCGTGACCGAAGCGCGCGCCCGCTGGTGCCCACGGCCTGAAGGCCGGGGCATGGGCAAGCCCAGAGAAACAATCCCAGAGAAACAATCCCAGAGAAACAATCCCAGAGAAACAATCCCAGAGAAACAA
>CAZCVE010000041.1:0-8143 GCA_964502175.1 uncultured Sandaracinaceae bacterium | reverse complement strand
TCCCAGAGAAACCCTTCGGGCTCGGATCAGATCCAGTCGTTCGCGCCGAGCGCGATGGCCAGCGCGAGGAGCGCCGACTCGGCGTCGCGGCCGCTCGCGAACACGTACTCGCCGGGCGCGCTCGAGCGGCTCGCGATGCCTGCGTCGCCGAGCACGCGGCTCACGAACGCGTCTTGTTCTTCGTTCTCGACCACGCCCATGTCGTCGTGCGCATGACGCTGTCGCCACGGCAGGCGCAGGCAGTGCTCGCCGGTGCCGATGTGAGGCGCGTAGATCTCGAACGGGTATGCGTACGTCACGCCCGCGCGGAGCGGCGCCGGACCACCGACGTGAACGAACGTGCCCAACATCCTCGGAGCGGTACCACGGCGTGCCGCGCTATCGTCCCGCGATGAAGACCGACGAGCTGTGGGGGTGCTACGTCGAGTGGCTGCGCGTCCACGTCCCGCGCGCGCACGAGAACCTCGCGCCGCCTGCCACCGAGGCGCAGATCGAATCCGTCGAGCAGACGACGGGCGTCTCCTTGCCCGACGCGATCAAGCGCGTGTGGCGTAGGAACGACGGGCAGCGCGAGACGATGATCGCGACGCGCAAGGGCCCCGCGGTCCCGTGCATCCCCACGCTCTCGTTCCTCTCGACGGCGATGGTGATCGAGGCGTGGAAGCAGTGGGACGATCTGCGGAAGAACGAGACCGCGGCCAACCTCGCGAGCCTCGATCAGGCGGCGAGCTCGGTGTTCCCTGGCAAGGTTCGTCCGCAGTACACGAACGCCGCGTGGATCCCGGTGTGGTCGGATCCGACGCGCGCCGACTACGTGGGCCTCGACCTCGATCCCGACGCACAGGGAACGCGCGGACAGATCATCAACTTCGGTCGCGACGAGGAGCGACACGCCGTGCTCGCCGAAGACCTCGACGCGTTGTTGGTGATCTTGCTCGACGAGGTGAAGAGCGGCGCGTGGGTCGCCTCGCGCATGCCGTACGGCAAGGACGCGAGCATCGACTGGTTCGGTGATCCCGACGGCCACTTCTTCAACGCGCTCCAAGCGCGTCGACCCAAGACCGACAAGGAGCGCGCGAACGAGCTCTTCGGACAGGCCAAGAAGGCGCGCGTCGCCAAGCATCCCGAGCGCGCGCTCGAGCTCCTCGCGGAGGCGGACGCGCTCACCGAGATGGGGGGCGCCGCGATCGCGCTCGAGGTCGACGCGCTCGAGGATCTCGAGCGATGGCAGGACGCGGACGCCGCGCTCGCGCGGCTCATCGAGCGCGCGCCGAAGCTGCCGCAGCACGCGGTGCGTCGCGCGAAGAACCTGCTCGACCGCCTCGGCGATCCGGCGACCGCAGCGACCGTCGCCCGTGAGGCGCTCAAGCGATCCGCGGGACACGCGGACCTCGAGAAGCTGCTCGCGCGCGCACGCGCCGCCGGGTGAGCCGAACCCGGACAGGCGCTGCCTCCAGCGCTATCCTCGGCGCGATGACCGCGTTGCCCGAGCGTCCCGAGAGGCTCCCGCTCCTCGAGGCGATCTCGTGGTTCGACGCCGAGCCGTATGCGCTGTCACCGTTCGAGATGCTGCAGCGCTACGAGAGCGGCTGGCGACACCGAGGCGTGCTCGCAGACGCGAGCGCCGAGGAGCTGGCGTACATCGCGACCCTCGCTCGGGTCTTCGGGAGCCACCTCCGTGTTCCGACGTGAGCAATACGCGCGCTTCGAGGTGATCTTGGCGGCGATCGATGGCGCCGTCCTCGAGGCGCACCGCTTCGCGCTCGGCGGAGCGACTCGGATCGCGGGTGGTGGTCGAGTCGAACGAAGACGACGACTGAGCGACGTCCTGGAGTAGAACGCGGGGCGATGGCTGAGCCCCGCATCCTGATCGTGCCGACGCACCCCGGCGTGCAGTACCACTTCTGTCGGTCGGGCCTGCCGATCGGCTTCCTCGGGCACTGGGATCAGTTCCAGTACTGGCGGCCCAAGCCCGACAACGTGTGGAACGTGCTGCCGAAGTTCGAGGACGCGCACCTCGACTACGGGCCCGACGACTTCGCACGCTTGCTCGATGATCCGGCCATCGGCTGGCCCGATCGCTTCGACGTCGCGTGGCTGATGTTCAACTGGCAGTGGAAGCTCTTCGCGAAGCGGCCGGGCAAGCGCCTCTACCGCGTGTGCAAGAACGCCGAGCTCGAGAGCCACGAGTGGGACGACCTCCTCGGACAAGAAGGCACGGGCGTCGTGAGCTTCTATCCGAACACCGTCGCGTGGCTGAAGGAGCACAAGAAGGTCGACGTGCCGTACGTGCCGCTCGGTCTCGATCCGGGCTCGTACGGACCGTGGGAAGGGCTCTCGTCACCGAAGGACGAGCAGGTCGTGCTCTCGATCATCCACTCCTACAAAGAGCGCGGCTGGCACCACCGCAGCTACCTCGAGGCGATGCGCGACGTGCCTCATCGACACGTCGATCACCTCGACGAGGCGCAGGAGAAGGTCAGCTACGACGACCTCCAGACGCTGCTTCGTCGCTCGCGCGTGTACCTCCACGACGGTGAGCAGGAGTACACGATCACGCTGATCGAGGCGCTGATGACGGGCATGCCGATCGTGAGCTTCCGGATCCCGGGCATCGAGCGCTACGTCGTGCACGGCGTGAACGGCTTCGTCGGCGACGATGCGAAGAGCGTCCGCGAGCACTGTCGTCTCTTGCTCGAGGACGACGCGCTCGCCGAGCGCATGGGCAAAGAGAGCCGCGCGATGGCGACGCGCGACTACACCGAGTCCCGCTGGGCCGCGGACTGGAAGCGCATCCTCACGGACTTCGCGGGCACCTGATGCCGCGCGCGAAGAAGACCGGCGGCGAGTCGTTCGATGCGGACTACTACCGCCGCTACTACGAGGACGAGCGCACGCGCGTCGCTGGGCCCGAGGACACCGCGCGCCTGTCGCGCTTCGTGACCGGCTACCTCGATCACCTCGGCGTCACGCCGAAGACGGCGCTCGACCTGGGCTGTGGCCTCGGCTGGTGGAAGCCCGCGCTCGCGCAGCGCTACCCCGAGCTCACGTACCGCGGCGTCGAGCACAGCGCGCACCTCGCGAAGGAGCGCGGCTGGGAGCGCGGATCGGTCGTCGACTACGGCGGGGCGCGCGCAGATCTCGTGATCTGCCAGGGCGTCCTCCACTACCTCGATCGAAAGGACGCGCTCTCGGCGATCGCCACGCTCGCGCGCGTGACGAAGAAGGCGCTCTACCTCGAGGCGCTCACCAAGGAAGACTGGGACGAGCACGTGGACAAAGCGCGCACGGACGGCTCGATGAAGCTGCGCCCCGCGAGCTTCTATCGACGCGCGCTCGCGCCGCACTTCCTCGCGTGTGGTGGAGGCGTGTACGTGCCGCACGCGAGCCCCGTGGTGTTGTTCGAGCTGGAGAAGGGCCGCTGACGCGCGCGGAGTGAGCGCGCGTCAGCACGACTACCGCCACCGCACCGACGCCGGGGTGGTCCTGTCGTCACCGACCCCCGAGCCGAGCTGACCATTGAAGTTGTCGCCCCAGCACCGGAGATCGAGCTCGTCGAAGAGGACGCAGCAGTGGTTGTGTCCGCAGGCGAGCGCGCGCGACCCTGCGGTCGAAGGGATCCGGAGCGGCGACAGCGTGTGCCACGTGCCCGCCGGTCCGGTCAGCCCGGCGCTGCCCGCTCCCCAGCAATAGACTTGGCCGCTCATCGCGCGCGCGCAGCTCGTGGAGACGCCGAGCGCGAGCGTCTCGATGCGCTCGGGGATCGACACGTCGGCGGGCGGATAGACGGCGATCGATTCCATCCCGATCCCGATCTCACCCGAGCCGTTGGCGCCTACGCACGAGACCTGCCCGTCGAGCACCGCGCATGCGTGACCTTCGCCCACGGCGACGTCCGTCGCGCCCAGCCACTCCGTGCGCTCGCGCGGCCACTCGCCCGCGTTGCCGGACGGATCGGTGCAGTGCACTTGTCCGCCCGAGCGACGCGCGCAGAGGCCCCCTCCCGCGGCGATGTCGATCACGTCGTCGAACGTGCCCCACCGCGTCGGGGTCGGCACGGCCGACGAGCTCTCGCTGTCGCTCACGCCGTCGGACGCGCGGCCCCAGGCCCAGACGGATCCGTCGCGCAAGCGCGCGAACGTGGACCCGAGACCGGCCTCGATCTGCACGACGTCCGAGAGCTCCACCGGCACTGGCCCGTCGTACGCGAACGCCACGACACCGTTGCCGATCTGGCCGTACATGTCCCAGCCCAAGCACGAGACTCGACCGCGGGCGAGCACGCAGGAGTGGCCCTGCCCCGCCGCGATCTCGTCGACCGGGGCGGTCAGGATCGTTGGCGCCGGCGTCGAGGTGCGGCCGCCGCAGGTGCCATCACCGAGCTGGCAGTAGACGTTGTAGCCCCAGCTCCACGACGTGCCGTCGGTGAGGAGGGCCAGGGTGTGTGAGCCGCCGAGCGCGATGCGCGCGACGCCGATGCACTCGCCGTCCACGCAGCCGAGCACGCAGGCATGGTCGCAGGCGCCGCAGTGGCTCACGCTCGTGGCGCCGTCGACGCAGGACCCGCCGCACGAGAGCCCGGGATCACCGGGACAGACGCAGGCCCCCGCGACGCACTCCGCCGTCGCTGGGCACTCGCGACCGCACGCGCCGCAGTGTTCGCTCGACGTCTGGGTGTCGACACAGTCACCGCGGCAGGCGTCGGGTGCGGCGGCGGGACACGTACACTCGCCGTCCACGCACGTGGCCGCGGCGGAGCAGCGCTCGAAGCAGCTGCCGCAGTACGTGGGGTCGGTCATGACGTCGACGCACGCCGAGCCGCAGGTCGTCCCCACCACGCACAGGCACCTGCCCTCGACGCAGCGCTGCAAGCCGGGGCACGCAGGGCGACACTCCCCAGGCACCAAGGCGCACATGCCGTCGCGACAGACCTCGTCTGCCGCGCAGCGCGTGCCGCAGGCACCGCAGTTCTCGTTCGAGCTCACGACGTCGACGCACTGCCCACCACACGAGATGGCGCCGCGGTCGCAGATGCACGCGGCGAGACCCGCCGCGAACACAGCGAGACCCAGCGCCACGAGCGAGCGCCAGGCGTCGCGCGCCATCCGATCCACTCTGGGCCCCGATCGATCGCTCGCCACGCGCTCGCGATCATGCACTCGCTCACGCATGATCGAGAAGCAGGATCGACCACGACGCGGATCGCGTCGACGCCGTCTCAGTCGCCGTCGCACACCACGCTGAGGTAGACGCCGAACGGCGCAGACGGCTGTACGTACGTGATCGCCAGCGCGTTGCCGTGGCGCGCGAACATGGTGCGCGAGTAGTCGACGCCAGGCGTGGAGACGATCGTCGTCGGGCCCGCGTCGGTCACGGCGGAGTTGGGGTTCACGGGGTGGAGGACGACGCCTGTGGCCGTCGCGTAGCCGATCCACACGGTGCCATCGGCGCGCGGCACCACGAACGGCGCGTCGCCAGTGCCGATGGCGCGGTTGACGACGGGGTCCATGGGGTCGGTCGGGAGCACGAAGACCTGGACGTCGTGGACGTCGCCGTTGGTGCCGAACGCCAGCACGACGCGTCCGTCGGCGAGCTCGGCCATCCCCGGCGCGCTGCAGCCCGTGGGACCGCAGCCCGACGTGTCAAACGCCACGAGACGAGCCGCTCGGCGATCTGCCGCGCGCGGCTCGCGCTTCGGGGGAACCGTTGTAGTGTGCGCGCCCCATGGACGTCCTCGTCGTCACGCCCGAGCTCGTGCACTACCACGGCTCCTCCACGCTCGCGGAGTCCGCGGGCGCACTCAGCAAGGCCCTCCGCGGCCTCGGTCACAAGGTCGACATCGTCTCGCCGCTCTGGGCGTCGGTCGATCCCGCGGCCCGTCACCTCGCGCGCCGCCTCGTGCGGCTCGAGGTCGCGAGCGGCGGCGCCACCAAGACGTTCGCGCTCTTCGAAGGAAAGACGACAGCGGGCGTCGACGTCTCGTTCCTCTCCGAGCCTTCGCTCTTCCCGGCCGACGCGAGCGCCGACGAAGAAGGCTCCGCAGGCGCGGCCCGCTGGGGCGGCTTCGTGCGCGCGGTGATCGCGCTCCTCCGTCGCCGCGTGGATCAGGGCGGCAGCGTGCCCGACGTCATCCACCTCCTCGGCTGGCAGACGGGCGTGCTCCCGTGCGTGCTCGCGGAGGACCCGACGCTCGCGTCGATCCCGACGGTGTTCACCGTGCACGACCTCGCGCGCAAGGGCAGCTTCGATCGCAAGGAGCTCGCAGAGCTCGGCCTCGCGCCCAAGCACTTCGGCATCGATGGCGTGGAGTTCTTCGGCAAGATCTCGACGCTCAAGGCGGGCCTCCAGTACGCGAGCCGCGTCGTGGCGCCTTCGCCGTCGCTCGCGGCGCGCTTCCTCGTGGAGGCGGGCGGCGCGGGCCTCGAGGGCGTGCTGCGCTCGCGCGGACGCGCGTTCACCGGCGTGATGGACGGCGTGGACGCGTCGATCTGGAACTCGGCGACCGACCCCCACCTCGACGTTCGCTACGACGCGATCGAGGTCGGCGGTACGGGCGTGGCGAAGCTCCGCAACAAGGCGGCCGTGCAGGCCTCGCTCGAGCTCCCCGTCCGCGACGACGTGGCCCTCGCGGTGGCCGTGCTGCGCGATCGCGCCGACGAGCGCGCGTTCCTCGCGATCCTCCCGCGCGTCGTGAAGAACGACGTGCAGCTCGTGGTGCTCTCGCAGGGCGCCACGCACGAAGACGTGGCCGATCTCGCGCGCCGCTTCCCCGATCGCCTCGCGGCGATGGGCGAGGTCCCCACGCCGTTCGTGCACCGCCTCCTCGGCGCCGCCGATCTCTGCGTGCTTCCGTCGCTCGAGGACGCGTTCGGCGTGCTCGCGCTCCAGGCGCAGCGCTACGGCACGCTCCCCGTGGGACGCGCGGAGGGCCTCGTGGCCGACGCGGTGGTCGACTGCGACGCGCAGCTCGCGTCGGGCACCGGCTTCACGTTCGAAGAGGCGTCGGCCGAGGCGCTCTTCGGCGCGATCATGCGCGGCGCCACGGCCTTCCGCGACCGCCCCCGCTTCCGCGCCGCGCAGCAGCGCGCGATGACGCGCGATCACTCCTGGGACCGCACCGCCCGCCTCGTCGAGCGCGTCTACCGCGGCCTCCGCTCCGCGCCGGCCCTCGCGACCACCGAAGCCGACACGGCCTCCGCGACCTGATCCGCGCGTCTCACTCGCACATCGTCGCGAACACGTGTCGCGCGAGCGGCGCAGGCCTCTCGCGCCGAGAGTTGATCGCTCGGACCTCCGACGGGCAGGGCGTCCTATCCACATGGCGGCGCTCCATGCGTCGCTCACGGAGCAGCGGAGTGCGACCCATCTCCCAACACAAATGGGTCCTCGACACGAGCGTGCTCGAGAAGTTCGAGGACGAGGAGGTTCGTCGCGCCTTCATCGGTGCAGCGGAGCGAGCGGACGTCCGCGCCATCATGATTCCCCGACTCGCGGCATTCGAGGCGGTCGACGGAGCCCACGGACCGATGCGGGCCATCGCGCTCGTGGAGATGGCGAGAGTGTCGCGCATCCCTGTGCTGTTGCTCGGCAACGTTGCGCAGCTACTGCATGCCGAACAATCCGGGCGGCGCACCCTTGGGCGAGTGAGGTACCCGAGCACGACGCTACCCGAGTGCGATGTGTTCATGGACCTGCGAGAGGGCCCGCTCCCACCTTCACTGAGACCGTGGAAGAGAGTGTCGAGGAGACGAACAGGCTGTTCAGGGAACGGGTTCGGATCGAGATGCCCGAGCGCTCGTTCGAAGACGTCGACAAGTACTTGGGTCGAGAGGCACGCAAGACCCTGCTTGATACGGATGGGTTAGGCATGGACGACATCGACGAAGCTCTCAGACAACGCGTTCGGCGATCTCCTGGCCGGTTCCGCGTTCACGCGCTCCAGGCTGGTCTCCTTCAAGTGTTTAGCTTCGCGGCTGCCTACTCGGATCGGGTTCCAACTCACTGGGCATCTCTCTTGGGACCGCCACGGCGCAATGACCTTGCCGACATCAATATCGCAGCCAGCGCCGCGGTGGGAACTCGGCTGGTAAGGCGGCCGATCGAAACTGTCTGATCAACTTCGAGGATGAAGTTCATAGTTCCA
>CAZCVE010000040.1:58655-88441 GCA_964502175.1 uncultured Sandaracinaceae bacterium | reverse complement strand
CCGACGGGAGTCGTGCGCCCGCCGGCCGTGAGGTCGAGCGGGATGGACGCGTTTGGCGTGGCGGATGGCGCCTTCGTGTCGTCCAGCGAGGTGTGGGGGGCGAAAAACGCTTCGAGGCACAGCGACAGGCGCGATCGTCCGCCGCACCGCGTTTCCAGCGTGTTTTGTTCTCTGAGCGCTTTCGGTTGAGGCACAGCGACAGGCGCGATCGTCCGCCGCACCGCGTTTCCAGCCTGTTTTGTTCTCTGAGCGCTTTCGGTTGTTCGGTGGCGGCGCGCTCCAGGTTCTCGATCGCGACGCGCAACGCGCCTGGCCCGCGCTCAGCGTGTATGCGTCGGCAGGAGCGAGAGCCCCGTCGTCGACGGGCTCAGCGTGGCGCCCGCGGGTCGCGCGGCTCCGCCTGTCGCGCGAAGCACGATGCAGCCTGCGCCGCCGCCACCGCCGGCACCGTTCGCGCCGTCGGCGAGGTTGCTCGCGCCGTCCATTCCACCCGGTGACGCGCCCGCACCCGAGGCTCCGCCGGTCGAGCCGAACATGCCGCTGCCGACGCCACCGGGCCGAGGCATCGTCGCGTCGCGACCGTCGACGCCGGGGGCCGGCATCACGCCCATGCTGGAGCCGGAGCCGCCGCTGCCGCCGCTCGCGAGCAGGCTCGCGGAGTCTTCGATGCGCAACGTGGTGGCCTCGAGCAGGATGCCGCCGCCACCACCACCGCCGCCGCCCGCGCCCCAGTTCACGAAGCGCTCGTCGGGCAGCCCGGCGCCGCCGCCACCACCACCGGCGAAGATGCGACCGCGCACGCGAAGCGTTCCGCGCGCCGAGATCTGGATCGCGCCGCCACCACCGCCTCCGAACCCGGCGTTGCCGGTCGAGATCGGCCTCGCGCCTCCCGGCCCGAGCCCACCACCACCACCGCCCGTGAGCGGCTCGAGCTGACCAGGGAGGCCGTCGCTGCGCACCCCGCCGCTCGCCAGTCCGCCCGCGCCGCCGCGCCCGCCGGGCGAACACAGCCCGCCACCGCCGCCGCCGCCATCGGAGTAGATGCCGTTCGTCGAGCCGCCGAGCCCACGCGTCACGCCGCTCCCGTCGGGCGCTGCGGCCGTACCGCCAGCGCCACCGCCAGGCCCGCGCTCGGGGCCGCGCGCAGACAGATCGAGCGTCCCTTCGATCTCCACGTCGCCCGACGCGAGCACGGCCAGCGGACGCAGCCCGAACACGCGGAGCGCGCCCGCCGCCGTGATGCGCGCGTTGCGCACGACGAGCGCGCACACCTCCGACCCGTCGCGCTGACGCACGACGCGCGCGTCCGCCATCGTCGCGGAGCAAGCGGTCGTGTCGAAGCTCGCCGCGACCTCGATCACCAGATCACGCGTGCCTTGATCGAGGAGCGCCGCCTCGACGTTCGACGGCGCGATCGAGCCTGGCGCGACGGGAGCGTCGACGCTCGGGATGCCCGTGTCGGTGCCCGGCTCGATGAACGCGTCGATGGTCACGGCGCCCGCGTCGTTCGGCGGCGCGAGCCGGCGGATGTCGGGTGCGACGACCGCGCTGCACGCACCGACCACGAGCGCAGAGGTCGCGAGCGCCACCTGTGTCCACTGCGGCGCGCTCGGAGCGAGTCTCGACATGACCGGAGGATAGGGCGATCCCGCGCCACGCGGAACCGCCCCATGAAGCGTTCGGATCGACCCCGGTCAGGGCGTCGGGGGCGTCGGCGCGAGCTCTTCGTCGATCACCCGCTGGAACGCCTCGAACGGCTGCGCGCCTTGAACGAGACGCCCGTTGATGAAGAACGACGGCGTGCCGATCTGCGCGCCCGCCGCGCGGATGGCGTCCATGTCCGCCTGCACGGCGGCCGCGTGGGTGTGCTGATCGAGGGCGCGTGTCGCGCGGCGCACGTCCAGGCCGCGGACCTGTCGCGCGAGCGCGAGCAGACCTTCGCGAGTCGTCGCCGCCTCGCTCACGCTGCGCTGGTTCTCGAACACGAGATCGTGGAACTGCCAGAACCCCGCGTCGCCACGCTGCGCACGCACCTCGACCGCGAGCTCCGCGGCCTCTTGCGCCCACGGATGGAAGGGCAGCGGGTAGTGCCGGAAGATGACGCGCACGCGCGCGCCGTAGGTCTGCATCACGCGCTCGATCGTCGGCGTGGCGCGCGAGCAGAACGGGCACTGGAAGTCCGAGAAGATCTGGATCGTCACGGGCGCGGTCCGCGGTCCGCGCACCGCCGAATTCGCGCCGTCGCCGATCGCCCAGCGACGTCGCGGATCTTCCTCGGGCTCGGGCGCCGAGGGGCGTCGTGCCTCGGGCGCAGGCGCGTCGGGTGCGCCTTCCGCCATGATGCGATCGTAGACGCCCGCGCGAGGCGTGCCGCTCGCGATCCGACGCCTCGCGCTCGCGCGTGCCTCGTCGATCGCCGTGGCGAACGACTCGAACGGCTGCGCGCCCACGAGGCTGTGGCCGTTGATGAAGAACGTCGGCGTGCCGCGCGCGCCGATGCGCGTGGCGAGCGCCATGTCGGCTTGGATCGACGCCTGGTGCGTGTGGTTCTGCATCGCGAGCCGGAACCGCGGGAGGTCGAGGCCGAGCTGCTGCGCGTACGTCTCGAGGCTCGCCGCGTCGAGGCTGCGCTGGTTCTCGAAGAGCACGTCGTGCATGCGCCAGAAGCCCGGGGCGCCCTGCTGCGCGAACGCCTCCATCGACGCCTCGGCCGCGATCATCGCGTTCGGATGAAACGGCAGCGGGTTGTGGCGGAACACGACGCGCACGTCCTGCCCGTAGCGATCGACGACCTGCTCCAGCGTCGGCAAGACGCGGCTGCAGAACGGGCACTGGAAGTCCGAGAACACCACGACGGTGACGAGCGCGTCTGCCGGACCGCGCTGCGGCGCGCCTTGCACGGGCACGCGGAGCAGCGGCGAGTCGTCGTCTTCCTCGTCCTCTTCCTCGGCCTCCGCGACGTCCGTGTCGTCTTCGTGTTGCGCGGCGCCGATGCGCTCGAGGCCGATGGCCGCGATCACGAACAGCAGCGTCGCGTGGTTGGTCTCGGTCAGCCCGATGACCGGCACCTCGCCAGCCACCTCACCGCTCGCGCTGCGGTTCTGGAGGCGATCGGGCGGCGCGACGAACAGCGACTCGCCGCGGTCGAGCCGCAGCTCGTCGCGAACGATGCGGAACGGAGACAGCTGACCGCGGTGGCTGAGCTGACCATCCGCGAGCAGCGTCGCGATGGTGGAGCCGTCGGGCGCGGTGAGGCGACCGTCGGCGTGGAGCGAGCCGAAGGCTTGGCCATCCACCGTCACGGCGCCGCTCGCGTCGAGCGCGATCACAATCCCCGTCGGCAGCGTGATCCGCAGCGCGGAGAGCTCGATCGTGGTGGGTGGCGCGGCCTGCGCTGTGCCGTTCGTGTTCGCCGCGAGCGTCGCCGATCCACCGCAGCCCAGGGCGAGCGCGAGCAGGGCGACGAACGAAGCGAGGAGGAGCGCGCGGGGACGCGGGAGCATCGAGAGGTGGCGCATCGATCACTCCGGCATGCGGAAGGCGACGACCGGGGCGGTCGCGCCGTTCGGGAACGCGGCACCGACGAACGAGAGCACGCGCATGATGGGCGTCTCGGCGTCGGCCTCGAGGATGACCGAGCACGGCGAGGCGCCGCACACCGGGCGCGCGGTGGTCGAGATCGCGGAGCTCGGCGTCTGCACGCCCGTCTCGCGGTTCGTGTCCGTGTGCGTGGCCTCGTCGGCGCGGAACGAGAACACACCGCTCGTGTCCGGCGGCGGAGGCGGCGGCTCGGCGCCCGCGTTCGGATCGGCGGGCACGCCCTCGAGCATCGCGACGGGCGCGGGCCCCGTCGGCGCGATCTCGGGTCCGTTCACTTGGTTGAACCGCATCTGCATGCCCTGACCGCGCGACCAGAGCACGAGCTGGAACTCACCCCCGGGCGTCGGTTCGTTCGGCGATCCGTCGCAGTCGATGTACTGGCCCGCGCGGCACGCGTCGTACATCTCCGCCCAGTGCGCGGTGAACTGATCCCACGGGCGCGCGCCGCCGGGGAACGTGAACGCCCCCTCTGCAGGCGCGATGAGCGGGCTCGACATCGCGAGCCAGCCGCGCGCCGTCGGAGGCGCACCCGGCGCGCGCACCTGGAACACGAGCTCGTGGTAGCCGGCCGTGGTGAGCGTCTGGATGACGCGAACGGTCGTCTCGTAGGGAACGGTGCCGAGCAGCGTGAGCGTGGCCGCCGAGCGCGCAGGCGCAGCGCGCACGCGGGTGAGCAGCTGCGTGAGGCCCTCGGCCGTCCACTCCGTGTCGGGGACGAGGCCCCGCGACAGCTCGGTGTACACGGGCTGCCCGTCGAGCCGCAGCTCCGTCATCGAGGCCTCGATGCGCAGCGCGCCAGACGGCTGCGGCGCGTCGTTGCGGAACGCGATCGGCACCTCGAGCGCGCCGACGAGCGGCGGCAGCTCGGCGGCCACGGGCGGCGCCTCTTCGCCGCAGCCGGCGAGGGAGAGCGAGCCCGCCAGCGCGAGCGCGAAGGACGAGCCGAGGAGGAGCGGTACGCGCGTGGGCGCGAGGCGGTTCGACATGGGGCGGGACGATACGGGATCGCTCCGCCGGAAGGGAGGTCGGCCGTGCAGTCCCCAATTCTGCGTGCCGAGTACGCCGGTCCAGAAGTTCGATCTGGATTCGCTGTTCAGTCCGGAGCGAACTTCTGGATCGGTGTACTCGACGAACCGGAACGGAGTTCCGATCAGCGGTACTAGTTCTGCATGCGGCAGACGGGCAGCTGGAAGCTCACGACCTCTTGGCACCAGCTCGGGTCGCCCGCGGCGCCCGTGCACGAGGAGCCGTTGCCCATGCCGGTGAAGCGACCCGTCAGCACGACGGTCTCGCCGCAGGCACGCACCGTCACTCGGTAGTCCACGGGCTGACCGCCGACGCAGCTCTCGAAGTGCGCGACGCGCACGCTGTACGTGCCTGCGGGCGCTTGTCCCGTGGGCCAGTAGATGTGCTCGGCCTGCACGCCCATGTTGCCGCTGCACGCCGCGTTCGCGTCGAGGTCGAGCTGACCGCCGCTGAAGTTGCCGCGGTTGCCGTAGTACACGGTCGTGCCCGCGGGATCGGTCACGTAGAGATCGAGGTCGGTCGCGAGCGTCATCGTCATCGCGACGTCGAGATCTCCGGTGCCGAGCGGCAGGATGTTCACCGGACGGCTCACCGGCGCAGACACACGCCCCTGCGAGTCGACCGCCTGGATGCGCATCGTCACGACGTGGCTCTGACCGCGCTGGAGAACGCTGCGATCCTGGCGCTGCGCGCTGCCGATGCTGAAGCGCACCGCTGCGCCCTCCGAGCCGCTGGCCGCCACGGGGCCGAGCTCCGTCTGCACGCGCACCGGCAGCGAGAAGTGACCGGGGTAGCCCTCGAAGGACACGAGGTAGTGCATCACGTCGGGCCCACCGCTTCCGTCCATCGCGCCGACGCGCGCGGTCACGGGTACGAGCGGGATCAGATCGAGCGGACGCGTCGTCACCTCGCGCGGCGCGTGGAGGATCGTCGGCGCACCGACCAGCGTCGCCGACGGCGCGTCGCTCCGGTCGTACGTCGCCCCGAGCACCAGCCACGGCGTGTCAGCCGATCGCGCGCTCTGCCACGGCGAGGTGCTCCCCTGCGCGCGGTAGGCGCGGTCCGACGGGATCATCCCTTCGACGCGCACGTGCGGGCCGGGCACGTAGCGGCGACGCATCTCCGCCATCGGATCGAGCTGTCCAGGCGGCAGCGTCGGATCGCTCGGCGCGTGCGTGGCGATCGGCAGCCCGTGATCATCGACCTGCGGCTCCGGCTCGCGGCCGCCCGCGCTCGATCCGCTCTCTCCGCCCGCGAAGCGCGAGGTCACGAAGACGCCGAGACCGAAGAGACCCGCGAGCAGCAGCGTGACCACCGTGGTCGCGCCGCACCCGACCATCACCCGTCGCACCGCGCGCGCGTTCTCGCTCTCGGGCGGCTCGCTGGGCGCGTCCGAAAACCTCTCGATGCGGCGCGACGTCTTCGCCATGCTGGTCTCTGGCCCTCTCTACGCTCTCGGCCTCTCTATACGCTCGACTCGCGCGATTCCTTCGAGGCCCCGACGCGCGCGGGCAGCTCGTGTCGGAACGTGCACGACGCATCGCCCTTCGAGAGCAGCCGATCGAGCGGCACGAGCCGGTATCCGGGCACCACGGACGTGAACGTCGCGGTCTCGAGGCGGTGGACCAGCTCGGTGCAGATGCGCGTATCCTGCGCGGCGAGATCGGCGTACGGGCACGAGGTCTCGTGCTTCACCGCGACACAGCGGCCCCCAGCGCCGCCTTCGTCTTCCATCGTCCAGTGGCCCGTCACCCCGAGAAGATCGTCTTCCCAGTCCTGGATGCGACCGAGCGAGCGCGCGTCGCTCGGGTCGACGCGCAGGATCTTCGCGAGGCGCGGCCCGCGGAAGCGCCCCCAGCGCTCGGCCAGCGCGGTCGCCTCGCTGAACACGCGCTCGCGGCCGGTGAGGCGCCGCTCCCAGATCGCGGCGCGCAGCACGCCTCGGAACGCGCGCTGGATGAGTCGCCGCCACCGCGCCTCGCCGGCCTGCGCCTCGATGAAGCGGAACAGCGACTCCTCGAGATCCTCGCGCATCATGGCGCGGACGATAGCGAAACCCTCGAGGCGTTGCTCGCGTTCGTCGATCACGCGGCCCGCAGCCGCGACGCGGCGCTCTCCGCGGCGCAGCGAAAGACGGGCGGCGTCGTGCACACGCCCGTGCCCCTCGCTCGCGCGATGGTCCGCGAGGCCGACGCGCTGCTCGCGCGCCACCACCTGCCTCCGATCGGCAGCGGCGCTCTCCAGATCGTCGACCCCGCCACGGGCCCGGGCATCTTCCTCGCGGCCACGCTCGCGAGCGCCCGCGCGACCGACGCGAGCCTCCTCGGCGTCGATCTCGATCCGCACGCGTCGAGCGCCACGCGCCGTGTGCTCGCAGCGTTCGCGCTCGCGCGCGGCTTCGAGCTCGAGCTCGAGCGGCGTGATGCCCTCGCGACCGCGCACGAAGCGCGCGAGGGAAGGAGCGTGCTCGTCCTCGGAAACCCGCCGTGGTCCGCGCGAGGCCTCGGTCCGCCCTACGTCGAGGCGCTGGTGCGCGACTTCCATCAGGACGAGCACGGCGCGCCGCTCCGCGAGCGACGACGCGGCGTGCTCGCCGACGCGTACGTGCGGTTTCTGCGGTGGTCGATCGACGCCGTCGAGCGCGCGCCCGGTGGCGGCGCGATCGCGCTCGTGACGAACGCGTCGTACCTCGACGGTCCCGTGCACCGCGGCGTACGCGCCGCGCTCGCGTCGCGCTTCGACGAGGTGACGATCGTCGATCTCGGCGGCTCGGCGCTGGTCGCGCGCGCACCCGGCACGATCGACGAGAACGTCTTCGGCGTGAGGCCGTCGGTCGCGATCGTGCTGGCCGCGCGCGGCGGGCGCACGGCGGGGCCGACCGCGCGGCGAACGAACGCCACGCGTCACCTCGCGCTGCACGGGCGCGCGCACGAGAAGCTCGCGCTGCTCGATGCGCCGGTGCACCCACGCAGCGTTCCCGTCGGAGAGCCCGCGAGCGCCTTGCGTCCGACCGCGCGCCGTGAGGCTCGGTACACGCGGTGGCCCTCGCTCGCCGAGTGGTTCTCGTTCCACGCCGAGGGCGTGCAGACCAACCGCGACGACGCGGTGGTCGACCGCGATCGTGACGTGTTGCTCGCGAGGCTCGAGTCGATCGCGCGAGGCCGACACCCGCTCGCCGCGCGCGATCACTTCGATCCCGTCGAGGCGGTCCGCGCGCTCTGTCGGCTCCGCGACCGAGGCGAGCTCGCCTCGCACGTCGCGCCGCTCGCGTACCGCCCCTTCGACACGCGCTTCGCGTTCCTCCACACGTCGCTGTGTCACCGGCCGCGACCCAAGCTGCGCGCGGCGATGGAGCGCTCCTCGCTGGCGCTCGTCTCGGTGCGACAAGATCGCGGCGCGCTGCCCTGGTCGCACGTCGCGCTCGTGCGCGCGCCGATCGACAACTGCTACCTGTCGGCCCGCTCGTCGTGTCGCGCGCGCGCCTTCCCTTCGCACGACGCAGACGGTGCCTCGAACGTCTCCATGGCGATCACCGACGCGCTCGCGCGACGCGGGCTCGACGCCTCGCCCGAGACGCTGCTCGCGTACGTCGCGGCCGTGCTCTCGGCGCCTTCGTACACGACGCGCTTCCGCGACGCGCTCGCGCTCGACTACCCGCGCGTCCCGCTCCCTCGTGATCGGGAGTCGCTCGAGTCCCTCGCCGCGTACGGGCTTCGGCTGGCCGAGATCCTCGGGGCCCAGGCCGAGCCCGTGCGCGTCCGCGTCGAGCGCGAGGTGACGCGCGTCGGCCACCACGCGTTCGACGTCGCCGCCGCTCCCTTGCGCGCGCTGCACGCGCTCCGCGAACGCATCGACGCCGCTGTCCGCTCGCGGTCACTCCTCGACTAGACGCGCGCGCATCGTGCCCTCGAGCGTGCCCTCCGCGGGGCCCTCCGAGCCCACGACGAGGTGGCGCGTGACGGTCACCGCGCTCGTGTTGTCGAGGCGCAGCGTGCGCGTCTCGTCGCCGCGCGACGAGAGCTCGGCGCGTTCGCACGAGCCGGGATCACCGCAGGACCCGAGCAGGTGGACGGCAGGGTACGGAGTGCGGAGCGCCAGCTCCACCTCCACCGAGCGCAGGGCTGGGATCTCGACCGTGTAGTGGTGCGGGTCGTTGTAGACGCAGTCACCGATCCCGGAGATCAGCCGCGGGAAGCGCTCGATCTCTCGCACGAGCCCATCGACGAGGAGCCGCGGAGCGGCCTCGCAGATGGCCGCGTCGGGCAGCGGCTCGAAGCGGACCCCGAGCGGCGCGCTCGGCTCCGCCTCGAGGTGAAGCGTGGTCGGTCGACTCGAGAGGTTCACCAACGGGTCGGGTGTCGCCAGCGGCGCGCAGTCACAGCCGCCCGTCGCGCGAAGCGCTTGTGACCCTTCGAGCGGGAGCGCGACGTGACGCGCGGGCACCTCGACGTCGTAGAAGTGCGACTCCGGCAGATACCAACAGGACCAGCTCTCGTACGTGCCGCCGCGCGCGGTCGCCGCGGGTACCAGTTCGCCAGGCTCGAGAGAGCGCGCGCGGTCGCAGGCGCCGTGCTCGGCCACGGGCCCGCTGCGCGTCGTGATCACGAACGGCGTCTCACCGTCACCCACCCACCAGAACGCGACGATGAGCGATCGCGGAGTCGCGCTCGGGTTGCCGTAGTAGGTGGTCCGTGTCGGCTCGAACGGCGCGAAGAAGCCGCTCGGCCCGAACGACACGCAGCGCTCGCCGGCTGGAGCACAGCCCTCGAAGAAATGAGCCACGGGCGCATCGGCGCCGTCGGTGCGGATCTCGACGCCCGTCAGAGCGGGCACCTCGACTCGACGGAAGACGTAGGGTTCGAGGCTGTCCCAGCACGAGCCGGGCGCGGGCACGACGCCGGCTGCTGCGGCGACCGTCTCGGTCGTGTCGAGGCCGAGCGTCGGCGCGTCGTCACAGCCGCGCAGCGGGATCACGAAGGTGTCGCCGTTTCGCGCGGCGTCCGTGACTGCGCTCGCATCGACGCGCGCGCCTGCGTCGCCCGCGTGGGTCGCGGTCGCGTAGCAGCCGAGGAGCGGGAGGACCGAGACGACGACGCAAGCGAGGCGTGAGGCGAGCATTGCCGTCTCTTTGCCACGCATTCCCGCGACGGCTCATCAGCCGCGCCGATGGGTCCCGTCGAGAGCGCGGATGCCCCCTCGATCACGCCGCCGAGCCTGTGTACGCTCGACAGGGTGTCGGCGGAGGACACTCACGTGCAGCGGATCGCTGCGCTCGAGCGCGAGCTCGAGTCGCTCCGCGCCGCGCTCGCCTCGCGCGACACCGCGCCGTTCGGCGAAGGCCTGCACGAGCGCGAGGCGCTGCTCAGCGAGGCCGAGCGCATCGTGCATCTCGGCTGCTGGATGTGGGACACGTCGAACGACGCCATCCGGTGGTCGGACGAGCTCTTCCGCATCTTCGGTCTCGAGCCGCGCTCCCTCGAGCTCACGCCGGGCACCTTCTTCGACCGCATCCACCCCGAGGACGTCGCGCGTGTTCGCGAGGCGGGGCAGCGGATGGTCGTCACGCACACCACCGAGGCGATCGACTTCCGCATCGTGCGCTCCGACGGCTCGGCGAGGCGCGTGCACATGGAGTCCGCCATCCTCGACGCAGAGTCCGGCATCCGCCTCGTGGGCACCGTGCTCGACGTGACGGATCGCCTCGCGCTCGAAGAGCGGCTCCAGCACGCGCAGAAGATGGAGGCGCTCGGCACGCTCGCGGGCGGCGTCGCGCACGACTTCAACAACTACCTCCAGGTCGTCTTCGGTCACCTCGATCTCTTGACGCTCCGGGCGCTCGACTCCGAGTCGCGGGGATCGGTCGGGCAGATCCGCGACGCCGCCGATCGCTGCCGACGCCTCACCCGCCAGCTGCTCGCGTTCGGTCGCGGCGGCGCGCGCGACAGCCGTCGCAGCGAGGCCGATGAGCCGGAGGTGATCTCGATCGACACGCTCCTCGATCAGTCGAACCCGATCTTCGCCGCCTTGCTCGGGGATCGCATCCGGCTGCGCCGCGTGAGGGCGGAGCGTGACGTGCGCGTGCGCTGCGAGCGCGGCGGGTTCGAGCAGCTCGTGCTCAACCTGCTCGTCAACGCGCGCGACGCGATGCCGGACGGTGGCCGGATCACCATCGACCTCAGTACGCGTGAGGTCGGGCCCGGCCATGTCTCTCTCTCGCGCGGGCCGCACGCCGTGCTGGCGATCGAAGACGAAGGCGACGGCATCGCGCCCGAGCACCTGCCGCGCATCTTCGAGCCGTTCTTCACCACCAAGGGCGTCGGCGGTGGCACGGGCCTCGGCCTCGCGGTCGTGCACGGCATCGTCACGCGGCACCACGGCGCCATCGAGGTCGACAGCATCCCCGGTCGCTCCGCCACGTTCCGCGTGCTGCTCCCGCTGGTCGAGGCCATGCCCACGCCGCGCGAGTCGCAGCGCCCGACGCCCGCCGTGAACGCGCACGGCCTCGTCCTCGTCGTCGAGGATCAAGACAGCGTTCGGTCTCTCGTGCGCACGTTGCTGACGAGCGAGGGCTTCGCCGTGCTCGAGGCGATCGACGGCCTCGCCGCGCTCGAGGTCCTCCGCGCGCGGGACGACGTCGATCTCGTGCTGAGCGACATCGCGATGCCACGGATGACGGGCGTCGAGCTCCTGCGGGAGGCGCAGCGCACACGCCCCACGCTGCCCGTCGTGCTCATGGGCGGCGTCGTCGACTCGAACGTCGCGGGCGTCGAGTCGACGGTGCTGCACAAGCCGTTCGGACGCGACGAGCTCCTCCGCGCCGTGCAGACCGCCATCGACGCCGCTCGAATCGCGCCCTGATCAGGTCTTGGAATCACACGGCGGGCGCGAATTTGCGAGTTCCCAGGCGCCTCCAGCGTCCAACACGGCGATCGCGAGCGCCTCGGCTACCTCATCTCGCGCTTGAACGTTCGCCACTTCAGTGGTGAGACAGGGGCAATTGCCCGCAGCGCGCGCGACCTCGAGCAAGTGATCGTCGTCGGGGCGGTCCCACGAGCCCAGCTGTACGTCGGGTAGACGTCGTACGAGTTGCTGGAAGTCGACGCTCTTGGAGTAGACGCGTCCGAGCACTTGAGAGAGGAGGATGCTCGTCCGCATCTGCCTCCGACGGGCCTCGTATTCCGTCCGAAGCACGTCACCGATGGCGAAATGACAGCACGATTCCGCCAAGGCCTCGACGACGCCCCGCGCGTTGCCGCCACGTCGGCTACCCACGTCGTCGAGGAGGAGACTTGTGTCGAGTACCACCAGATCGAGCTTTTTTTTCTGGCGCTTCCTTCGTGGTTTCTTCGGCTGGGAGGAATTCACCGATTAGCTCCGCTTCTGCGCGCGCAAATCCCGAGAACCACGACGGGTGAGTAAAACCTGCCGAGTCCACACGCAGCGTCTGCAAGACAACGTGGTTGTCTGGTGCGCGGCTCAGTTCGCACAATCCAAGGTCCTCGGGCCGCAGGTGGCCGCGCTTGACCGCGCGGCAGCAGGCCAGAGCGAATGTCGGGCTCTGCGTGCACAAGATGACTTGAAGGTCGTGCCGCCGGGTGGCGTCCGCCACGATCTCGGCCGCCACGACCTGAGCCGCCGGGTGCAAGCCGTTCTCGGGCTCTTCCACGATGATGACGCTACCGCGCTCCGCAAAGGCGAGGAGAGCGACGAACTCGAGAATCTGCTGATGGCCCTGAGCCGCGAGGTAGAGCGGAAGGGTGGCACCGCTCGCCCGGTCATCGAAACGAGGAGCAAAACGTCCGGCTTCGGGTCCCACGCGAAAACGATGAAGTCCCAGTTGCTCGAGCCAGTCGTCGAGGACGACTCCACGGTCCGGCCAGCGGAGACGGGCTTCGGTCATGAACTGAAGAGTGAATACGCCGTCCGGTCCGGAGTCTTCGTTTGGGCTCGTCGTGTGGTCCAGCGAGAAACGCTCCGCACCGCGAAGTGTTGCGACCAGCCGGATGCGTCGCTCCACAAAGCGCGAGACGGCTTCGACCGCGTTGGCAAAAAGCGTTTCGTCGCCATTCAGCGGCCTGAACGCATTGGACTCAAGCACCTGGTCGGGCGAAGCCGACGAGGCGGTGGGCTTGCCATCGATCAGGAGTTGATTCGGGGACGTCTCTCGCGCAACGGTCGCGCTGCGGCCCCCCACCTCGATCGACTGCTGGATTCGCGAGATTCCGCGCTCGTTGGACGACGAGCATGTGTACCGAAGTTTCGTTTCCGGTGGGACCGACACCGCCTCGTGGCGGCGCGCGAGCGCCTGGGCTGCTCTCCGATCGAGTTGGACCGTGACCCCGATTGTCAGAGGCTCAGACACGCGCAACCCAAAGTGCATGTCGGCCGCTTCAGCGAAACGAACGCGTGGGCCCTCGTGTACAAGCCCGAGGCGGTCGCGCCGTTCCGCCGTCTGGCGCAGGATGCCGAGTCCCCGAAGGACACTGGTCTTCCCGGTCCCGTTCGCGCCCACGAGGACGGTGACACGCTCGATCGGGATCGTGATGCCACTCGGTCCGATGGCACCAAAGTTCCGGAGATGCACTTCTCGCAGCACGGCGCATCCAAACACGGGTTGCGGGCGTGGAGCAACCGGATCACTCGAGCATGCAGTCGATGCGCGCGATGTTGTTGTCTTCGACGCACTCGACGTTGGCCTCGGAGTAGTCGACCCAGAGCCACACCTCGCGCGCTCCGCTCGGCACGGGCTCGGGCCACGCGCAGCTCACCGCTTCGCACTCGCCGGGCTCGAGCCAGCCGGTCGTCGCGTGCTCGCAGATCGGCATGCCGCCGGTGCGCGGGTCGCCGTCGAAGAAGCTCGCGACCATCCCGCTGTCCACGGGCTCCGCGCCGCGGTTGCACACCTCGGCGGTGAGCAGCGCGGTGGACGACGCGCACGCGCCGCGGCCGATCGTGAGATCGGGGCCTGCGAGCGGCACGAGATCGCCCTGCACGTTTCGCCTGAAGTCGTTCAGCGCAGGCAGAGACCAGTTGTTCCGCATCTCGCTCGTGCGCGGCACGCGTCCGTCTTCGTCGATGTTGGTCACGGAGTACGCGTGCTGGTTCCAGATGCGCCGCGAGCTCACCCAGCGATCGCTCGCGTCTTGGTACACGCGCACGCCGACGATCTCTTCGGTGAACGACGCGCGACACACCTGGCCCATCGCGTCCGAGCCGTCGATCGGCGCGCCGCACGCGTAGCTGCGCGCGTCACCGCAGTCTGCGCTCGCCGTGCATCGACAGAGGCCCGCGGCGCAGCCCGAGTCCGTCGGACAGTCCTCGTCGACCTCGCAGCCCAGGCCTCCGTGCAGCGGATCGAGCGCGGAGCACGCGCCGTGGAAGCGGTTCGATCCGACGATGACCTCGACGTTGAAGTCACCGTCCACGTCCGCGACGATCGGCCCCTCGATCCACGTGCCGCTCGCGCGCGGCGCCGACCAGAGCACGCGCCCGGAAGGGCCATCCATCACGCGCACGTAGCACTCGTCGCCGTAGACGAGCTCCATGCGATCGTCGCCCTCGAAGTCGAAGACGGCCGAGCCGTTGATGCCCGCGGAGCCCTCCTGGACACGGTGCGCCCAGAGGATGCCGACCGTCGGCGCGATGCCGCTCTCTTCGCGCATGCAGCCCGGCGTGTCGGTCGCTGCCGTGCAGTCGAGGTCGAACACCGTGACCCAGTCCGAGCCGCCGCTCGCGATCTCGGGGCGACCATCGCCGTCGAAGTCGCCGACGGTCGGGCTGCCTCCGTGCGCGCTCGGCTCGGCCGTCGGCGGAAAGCCCACGGGGCCGAACACGACGTCGCCTCCGACGGAGCGCACCTCCACGCGGTTGTCCGCGACGATCACGATCTCGGGCCCGCCCACGCGATCACCCGCGGCGGTGGGGAAGTCACCGAAGTCCGCGATCGCGACGAGGCCGAGCACACCGGGCGTCGTCCTTCGATCCCACCTTCGCATCGCGACGTTCCAGTCGAACACGTACTGGCCGTTCGTCAGCTCGGCGTCGCCGTCGAGATCGAGATCCGCCACCGCCGTCGGCACGCCGTACGTGCTGAGGAAGTTCGACGCGCCTTGCGTCGCCTCGATCAGCTCGCCCTCGCTCGAGTAGACGAGCGCGCCCGAGATCACCTCGGGGGTTCCGTCGTCGTCGAGATCGGCGAGCGAGAGGCTCGCGATGCTCGGCGTGCTCGGATCGGCGCCGCCGCTCGGCAGGCGCGACGCCCAGCGCCTCACCCACGCGGTCCCGTTCCAGCCGAACGCGACGAGGCCGCCCGTCGCGAGCTTCGCGACGATCTCGGGGCGCGTCGGATCGGGATCGTCCGCGCTCGGCATGGTGCCGGGGGGATCGAGGTTGCCGACGACCGGCGTGCTCGCGGAGGCCACCCGATCCGCGACGTCCGCGAACACCGCTTGGTCGGCGCACGTGCGTCCGTCGATCACGCGGACGACGCCGTGATCCGTGTACGAGAACGCATCGGACGAGATGAACACGATCGAAGGACGGATCGGATCGTCGGGCCCGCGATCGATGCCGAAGTCGACGGCGACGGGCGTCGAGAACACCTGCACGAACGCGGCGGCGGGATCGCCCATCGCGGGACCGGCCCAGTGGCACTGGATCTCGGGCGCGAAGCGACCGGGCATCACGGGACGCCGACACATCGTGTTGGCCTCGCCGCGCGGCAGAGATCCATACGGCGCGCAGTGCTCGTCGAGGCAGTAGCTGTCGTTCAGGCACTCGCCGTCGGTGCGGCACGCGCCCAGATCGACCACGCACTCCATCGCGCTCGAGCACCGCTCGCCGGTCACGCAGCACGCCGCGCCGCAGGCGACGCACGCGTCTGCGCCGACCGCCGCGTCGAGCTCGCCCGTGGCTCCGTCGGTCGAGGCATCGGGGCTCACGTCGTCCGTGCACCGACCATCGACGCAGACGAGCGGCGTCTCACAGTCCGAGCGGCGCGTGCACCGCGTGATCGGTGTGGGCCCGCAGTCGCAGCCTGCGGCGAGGGTCGCCCACCACGCGCACGCCATGAGCCCGAGGGGAAGCCAGAGCGCGCTGCGCGCCGACGATCGAGTACGAAACGGAGACCGCATGAGGCGATGGTACGCGGCCTTCGGGAAGGTCCGCGCACCGTCGCTCTTTTGGTACAGTCGCGGCCATGGCCCTCCGCTCGTCTCTCGGCTTGGCGCTCGCTGCGATGTCCGCTCCGTGGATCGCATCGTGCGGAGCGAACCTCGAGTCCACGCCGATCAGCCTCAACGATCCGCTGGGCCTCATCGACGACTCGGAAGAGCTGCGCCTCTACCTCATGTCGGGCTCCACCCACGCGTGCATCTCCGGCGGCGTCATCGCTCCCGCCATCCCCGACGCGCCCGTCGGCAGCACCGAAGACGCCGTGGTCGATCTCCTCCTCGTCGCCGCCGGCGGCCGCGTGATGCAAGAGGTGTCGGTCCCGCCGGGCGACTACATCGCGTTCGTGCGCGGCAAGGGCACGGACCCGATCAGCGGCGTGCGCAACACCGTGATCGCCACGGGCTGCGCCGAGGTCATCGGCGTCGCGTCGAACGAGTCGCGCGGCATCGCGATCACCGTGCTCCCCGTCACCGTCGAGGGCGTCTGCAGCGACGCGATCCTCAGCCCCGACGAGCAGTGCGCCACGCCCGGCGTCGGAGACTGCAACGCCACCTGCCAGACCACGTCGTTCCAGCTCAACTCCACGGCGACGGGCGCGCAAGAGCAGCCCCGCGTGGCCGGCCGCGGCGCCAACCGCATCCTCACGACGTTCATCAGCGAGCGCATCGACCTGCTCGCGCGCGTGCTCGGGCCCGATGGGCAGCCGCTCACCTCGCCCGCGCTGCTCGCCGCGGACCGCAACGTGAACGACGCGCTCACGGATCTGAGCTTCTCGCGCATCACCGGCGTCATCGTCGGCGCGCAGTCCGCCGTCGCGCCGAACGGTCGCATGGCGATCGCCACCACGATCGTCCCGCGCGCGGGTGAGTTCGACGTGCGCGTCGGCTTCTTCGACATGGGCTTCGCGCCCGAGGGCGACTTCGTCGCGGTCGCGGCGGACACGGGCCGACAAGACGCGATCGTCAGCACCTTCGCGGCGGACGGCACCTACCTCGCCGCGTTCGTGGACGCGGGGCTCGGCGGCGTCGCCGTACGCAGCATCCCGGCGGGCTCGCGCTCGCCGAGCGGGAGCGCCGCCACGCTGGTCGGTGCCGGCGGGATCACCCCCGCCGTCGCCGGCCTCGCCACGGGCTTCGCGGTCGCCTACGAGGTGTCGGGCGCGGTGATGGTCCAGCGGGTCGACGCGTCCGGCGCGGCGATGGGCGCGCCGATCGCGGCCTTCGAGGGCGGAGGCGCGCAGAGCCAGCCCAGCATCGCGCCGCTCGCGTCCGGAGGCTTCGTCGTCGTGTGTCGCGACGCGAGCATCGACGGCAACGGCACTGGCATCCGCGGGCGCGTGTTCGACGCGGGCGGCACGGGCATGACCGCGTTCCAGGTGAACTCGAGCGCGCCCGGCGATCAGTCGCTCCCCACGGTGGCGGCGCACGAAGACCGCATCGCGGTCGCCTTCGAGACGGGCGGCGCGATCCACGCGCGCTTCTTCACCGCCAGCGGCGGCGAGGCCCTGAACCGCGAGCCGACGCAGTCGTTCGACGAGTTCGAGATCGCGCCGGCCGGCACGGAGCCTGGGATCGCGGCGGTGGGCTCGGGCACCTCCGCGATCTGGTTCTTCACCTACCGCACGCTCAGCGACGGCCTCGGCGACGTCTTCGGCCGCCGGATTCCCAGGTGACGTTGGAGTGGGTAGAGCGTTCGTCGGCTCGACCCACGTAGCCCCCTCCTCGCGGGGCCCAAGCCCGCGTGTCCTCCCCCGCTTTCGCGGTGGAGGGGTCCTCCGATGCTGGGGCTGGGCGGCGTTTCTCTCTGGAAATCGCGCTGATAGTGAGTCAGCGAGCGCTTGACCCTCTCGCGCCGGGGTGGGTACATCTCCCCGCCCGCGACCCCGGTTGGGGGCTCGAGAGGACACGCACGAATCGGTGGTCGACAGGGTGCAAGGACAGGCCGCAGGCAGCCCTCCGCGTGAGGAGCGGCCGCGACGCGTCGATGCCGCCGTGGTCGGGCGCCGCGTCGCGCTTGCGCTCTACGTCGTCCTCGCCGTGTGGGTCATGGGCTCGGGCCTGGTGTCCGTGGTGCCGCAGATCTTCTCCCCCGCCGCGCCCGAGCAGCACGCCGTGTCGGACTGCGCGCCGGAGATCGAGGCCCTGGTGACCTCCCTCGAGGAGATCTCGGCCGTTCGTCCCGAGCCGCTCCGCCGCGAGCGCTTCGCGGCCTGGGACACCCGCTACCTCGCGATCGCGACCGCCTGCGAGCGTGAGACCGCGTACGGGACGCTCTATCGCGCCCGCTACGCCGCCGCGACCGCGGCAGACCGACACGACGACGAGCTCGCGCCCCTCCTCGACGAGGTGCGCGCGCGAGCGAGAGCTTCTGGAGATCGATGATGACCGCTGAGACCTTGGCCCCGACCCCTCCTCCCACCTTCGACCTCCTTCCGCTGACCGCCGAGGTCCGCGCCGCCATCGACGAGATGGGCTGGCTCACCCCGACGCCGGTTCAGCTCGCGGCGTTCGCGCCCGCGGCCGAGGGACAGGACATCGTCGTCCAGGCGCGCACGGGCACGGGCAAGACGGCCGCGTTCGGCCTGCCGCTGATCGACAAGCGCGTGCGCGCGGAGCCGCAGACGCAGGTGCTCATCCTCGCGCCGACGCGTGAGCTCGCGCTCCAGAGCGCGAAGGAGCTCGAGCGCATCGGCCGCCACCGCGGCATCCGCACCTCGGCCGTGTATGGCGGCGCGCCGATCGACCGTCAGGTCCGCGAGCTCGCCGAGGGCGCGCAGATCGTGTCCGGCACGCCGGGCCGCGTGCTCGACCACCTGCGCCGCGGCTCGCTCGACGCGAAGAACATCCGCACGCTCGTCCTCGACGAGGCCGACGAGATGCTGTCGATGGGCTTCGCGAAGGAGCTCCACGCGATCGTCGACGAGCTCCCGAAGACGCGCCAGACGATGCTCTTCTCGGCGACACTCGACGAGGCCATCCAGCGCCTCGCGGCGAAGTTCCTGAAGGACCCGGTGCAGCTGTCGCTCTCGAGCGATCAGGTCGGCGCCCAGACGATCACGCACTTCGTCTACCTCGTGTCGGGACTCGGAAAGCCCAAGGACCTGATCCGCATCCTCGAGGCCGACAATCCCGAGAGCGCGATCATCTTCTGCAACACCAAGGCGGCCACCGAGCAGCTCGCCTCCGAGCTCCAGATCGCGGGCCTCAACGCCGACTGGCTCAACGGCGACCTGCCGCAGAGCGATCGCGAGAAGGTCCTCAACGCGACGCGCAAGGGCAACCTCCGCTACCTCGTCGCGACCGACGTCGCCGCGCGCGGCATCGACATCTCGCACGTCACGCACGTCATCAACTACGACTTCCCCGACGCGCTCGAGCAGTACGTGCACCGCACGGGACGCACGGGCCGCGCGGGCCGCACGGGCACCGCGATCTCGCTCGTGACGCCGACCGATCTCGGTCAGCTCTACTACCTGCGCCTGCAGTTCAAGATCTTCCCGACCGAGCGCGTGCTGCCGTCGGCGGGTGAGCTCAAGGCCCGGAGCGAGCTCGATCGCATCGACATGATCCGCGCCGCGTTCGCGGATCACGGCGCAGGCGCCACGCACGCGGGGCTTCGCTCGCTCGCGCGCCGCGTGCTCGCGCACGACGACGCCGAGGGCATCATCGCGGGCCTCGTCGGATCGTTCCTCGGCGCCCACGGCACCGAGTCGGAGGTCGAGGATCAGGCCGCCGCCGCGCGCCGCGCACGCCCCGCGCGCCCGGTCGCTGACGAGACAGAAGAGCCCCGCACCGGCCCACGCCGCAGCGATCGAGACGGTCGTCGGGACGGCCGCCGCAGCGAAGGACGCGGCGACCGGCACGAGGCGCGCAACGACGGCCCGCGCGAGGCCCGCAACGACGGCCCGCGCAACGACGGCCCTCGTGAGGCGCGCAACGACGGCCCGCGCGAAGCCCGCAACGACGGCCCGCGGAACGAGCCGCGCAACAACGAGCCCCGCGCGGACGCCGCGCCGCGCTCGGACGACGACGAGTCGCAGGGCCGTCGCCGTCGTCGCCGCGAGCGTGATGGCGAGCCGCGCGAAGCCCGCGCCGACGCCTCGGGACCGCGCGATGGCGCGGACGAGCCGTCGCGACCGATCGAAGCGGTCGCAGAGCCGGTGCGCGAGGCGCGCCACGACGCACCGCCCGCCGACGTTCGACCGGACGGTCCGCGAGGCGAGCCGCGCGGGGAAGGGCGCGACGAGGACGACGACTCGCTCTACGCGAACGTGTTCTTGAACATCGGCCGCCGCGACGGAATGCGTGTGGGCGATGTCCTCCGCCTCTTCGAGCAGACGACCGGCATCGGCAAAGACGGCCTCGGCCGCATCCGCATCCGCGACCGCCACACGTTCGTCGCGGTCCCGCAGGATCGCGTCGAGCAGGCGCTCTCCAAGCTCGCAGGCGCGCGCTTTGGTGAGAAGGACGTCGTCGCCGAGATCGCTCGCGCCGAGCGCCCGTCGGCCGAGACCCCGGAAGCGTAGTCGTCCCTGATCTGGTCCGGAGGTGTTTCTCCGGGGCGCCTCGCGGCGGGGGCAGCGCAGCTGACCCCTGGAGCGGGAGTCGATGGAGGAGTCTTCGACGACTGAGCGACGCGGGGCCCGAGCGCGCGCCGAATGGCGCGGACGACGAGGACTTGGCGCCGGCGTCGTGATTCCCGCTAGGATGGCTCGATGCGCTCCGGCCTCGTGATCGTGCTCGCCATCGCCCTCGTGGGGTGCGGGAGCAACGACGATCCGTCGGCCCCGACTCGCAACGAGACGGCGGGCGTGGATCCGAACGCGCGCCCGGTGTTCGGTCGCGAGGTGCGCTCGGGATGGGCCAGCACGCCGGCGCCCGAGCCGATGGTGCTCGACCAACCGCCGCCGCCTCCTCCGCCCGACGTCGTCGTCGAGGAGCAGGTGGTGATCACGCCCGAGGTCCCCGCCGAGGTGCGTCCGCGCAACTACGGCAACGATCTGCGCGACGCGATCGGCGACATCTCCGGCTGCCTCGACGTGCAGACGGCCGCGCGCGTCTCGGGCGCGCTGAGCGTGAGCGTGAGCGCCACCGCGCTCCCGTCGGGACGTCTCCAGCGCGCGAGCGTCAGCGGTGGGTCCTTGCCTCGCGCGACGACGGACTGCATCCGCGCGCGCGTCGAAGCGGCGTCGCTCGCGCAGCCGATCGAAGGCGCGCCGCGCACCGTCGCGACGACGCTCCGCTACGAGGTCAGCGCGCAGGTAACCACCGAGACGCGCACGCGCTTCGCGGACGACGAGGCACCGCCCGGCAACACGCAAGCCCCCGGCGTGGTCCTCCCCGCCCTCGCACCTCCGGGCGCAGCGCCTGGCGCTCAGGCACCTGCGTACACGCAGCCGGCGCTCGCTCCGTCGGGGCCCGCGCCCGGCGCGGTCGCACCTGCGTACACGCTGCCGGCTCAGGTTCCCTCCACGCGCTGAGTCGTCTCGCGTCGCCGCGGGTGACCATCGTCGTGCTCGTCAGACGCTCGACCCTGGGTTGGTCGTCGTGTTCGGAGAGACTCTGAATGCGAGGCGCGGCTTCGCTCGGTCGGCGGCGTGATTCGTCTGCGTCGCTACGTCAGCACGCGTGCCTTCCTTCGCGTGATCCGAGGGTCGTCCGGGGTGCGAGGAGTTTGGACGAACGAGACGATGCGCGACGCGCGCTCGCGAGCAGCTCGTGGCACTCCCGAGAGGGCGGCAGCGCTTTCCCTCCTCCACCGCTCGCGGGGGAGGACGGAGGCGCGAAGCGCCGAGGGTGGGGGCCAGGTGGCGCGGGATGCGTGACCGTTCGATCGCAGCGCCGGATCAGTCGAGCACGAGCCCCGTTGGCTTGAGCGGCTCGGGGGGCTCGTCGCCGAGGAGGGTGCGGAGGTCGATCTCGATCGTCCGGCAGAGCGCCGTCATCGGGACGTCTGTCGGGAGGCGATCGAACGGATCGGCCGTGAGCTGACCGAGTCGGTTCGTGGTGTCGTAGACCCAGCCCACGAGCGTCGCGACGACGACGACCCACCACACGTCGCGTCCCTCGAACACGTCGAGGATCGAGAACGGGAACAGCATGATGAAGATCCACGTGAACACGGTGGCCGCCGTCGTGTAGTGCGGCACGAGGGGCGTGTTCTTGATGCGCTCGCAGCCGCCCTGGTGATCCCAGAGGAAGCGCACGAGCGTGCGCAGCTCGAGGTGACGCGCGGTGCCCACGAGGTGGCCGCTCTCGCGGAGCTCCTCGATGCGCTGCGACTGACGCCGCAGGATCGCGTTCGGAACGTTCGCGACCTTGCGCAGCGCCTCGAGCTCGCTCTCCGGCAGGTAGGCCGCGAGCGCGTCACCCTCGGGCTGTCGACGCAGCGAGAGGCGCAGCGCGTTCACCCACGCGAGGTGTCGCAGGATGAGCTCGCGCCGGATGCCCGACGTCGTGGCCGGATCGCCGCCGGCCGGTGTGTTCACGAAGTCGGCGACGCACACGGCGAACGTCCGGCTCGCGTTGACGATCGCGCCCCAGATCTTCCGACCTTCCCAGAAGCGGTCGTACGCCTGGTTGTTCTTGAAGCCGAGGAACAGCGCGATGGCGGTCGCGAGCGCGCTCGTCGGAATGGCGAGCACGGTGACGTGGAGGTCGAACTGCGCATCGAGCCCCACCGCGAGCGCGGCGAGCGCAGCGATGGGGAACATGCGCGGCGTCGACCAGAGCACGAGCGCGAAGTGACGGTTGGGAGCAGGCAGCAGCATCGGCGCGCAGACGCTACCGCGGAAGCGCAAGGAAGCCCCTCCCGCTGGGAGGGGTTGGGGAGGGTCAGCGAGACCGTGAAGGTCGCTCCGCGAGCAGAGACTCTGAATGCCAGGCGCGGCTTCGCTCGGTCGACGGCGCGAATCGAGTGCGTCGCGACGTCAGCTTGCGCGCCTTCCTTCGTGCGAACGGGATGCTCCGGCTGGGTCGGCCGTGCGGCTCGGAGAGACTCTGAATGCGAGGCGCGGCTTCGCTCGGTCGACGGCGCGAATCGAGTGCGCGCGACGTCAGCCCGCGCGCCTTCCTTCGCGCGGTCAGCGCGTCGTCCCGGAGGGGTCTCGAGGACACGACACATGCGACCAGGCTCATGCGACCAGGCTCGCAAACGCAGCGCGCGTCTCGCCGCTCCTCTCCATCTCCTCCACCGCTCGCGGGGGAGGACGGAGGCGCGAAGCGCCGAGGGTGGGGGCTACGTGGCGCGAGGCGCGCGACCGACCAGCGGCCGTGGGCTCGAACCCGTACGACATGATCGGCGAGGACGTGCGCGTCTCGCGTTCGGATGCTCGGCTCAGTTGTCCGCGGCGCAGGCGCCGCGAGATGGGGGCGCTGCCCCCAAACCCCGTACGACGATTCGATCCCGAGAAACGAAAGTTTCTCGGTCTCTCAGTTGCACTCTTGGCGCATGGACCCGCTCGTCCCCAGACACGTGTAGTGGCCCATCGGCCCGAGGGGCGAGCCGCGGCTGCAGGTGATGTAGTTGCGAGCGGGGTCGCCGCACATCGGCGCGGCGCCCGAGCCCTCCCAGCCCGTCGCGCCGCACGTGCCCGTCGTCGTCGCCGCGGGGCAGTTCCCGCCCACGGCCGTCCAGCGACGCTGCTCGTCCGTGTCGCAGTCGTAGTCGAACTCGAGCGGCATGGGTCGCATCGACGCGCCCGGGAAGTAGTTCGTCTGGTTGGGGCGGACGTTCGTGTCGGTGTCGAAGCAGTCGACGGGCGTGCTCGCCGTCGCGCGCCAAGCGCCGGCCGCGCAGCCCGGCGGGCGCGTGCTCGGGAGCGTGCAGGCCATCGTCGTGGTCGCGCCGCTCGGCGTGTACGTGTCGCCGTCGCAGTCTCGGTAGAACGTGAGGAGCACGCCGTTGTCGACGCCGCTCACGCAGTCCTGATCGAGTCCGTCGCACACCTCGGTGCCCCCGGGGCGGCAGCTCGCGCAGCTGTCGTTGCAGTCGACGCCGGCCGACGCGCTCGATCGCCAGACGCCTGCCGCACATCCCGACGGAGGCATCACAGGCATCGTGCACGCGGCCACGGTGCGCGCGCTCGCCGCTGTGTAGCCGTCGCCGTCGCAGTCCTCGACGAAGGTCGTGCGCACGCCCTCATCGATCGACACGTCGCAGTCGTTGTCGCGGTCGTCGCACACCTCGGTGTTGCCCGGGAAGCACACCGCGCAGGTGTCGTCGCAGTCCGGCACGGGCGAGGCCGCGCCCACCCAGCCACCGCTCGGACACGCGGCGGGACCCGTCGCAGGCGTGCTGCACGCGAGCACGGACATCGCGCCCGCGGCGGTGACCGTGTCGCGATCGCAGTCCGCGTAGAACGTGCTCAGCACGCCGTCGTCGACACCGCCCGCGCAGTCGTTGTCGCGGAGGTCGCACGTCTCGGTCCCGCCTGGATGACACGTCATGCAGCCGTCGTCACAGTCGGTCGCGTCGAGCGTGTAGCCGGCGACGCTCGCGTCGCAGGTCAGGATCGACAGCGCCGCATTGCCGAAGCCGTCGCCGTCAGCGTCCACGTAGAACGTGGCGGGCGTGCAGCCATCGACCGCGAGGAACGCATCCGGCAGCGGCGCATCCGAGCCCGCGTCGCTCGGCACGAACACGTCGTCGGCGGCGCGCACATCCGGCATCGCGACATCCGCGCTCGCGAACGCATCGGTGCCGGCGTCGGTTGCCGCGTCCATCCCGACGACGGGAGCGTCGATCGGCAGCGTGCAGATGCCGTCGATCTGAACGAAGCCATCAGGACACGACGCATTCCCGCAGCCCGACACCACACCGCCGAGGGCGGCACACAACATCATCAGCACGAGCGAAACAGCGAAGCGCATCGAATCCCCCTGTGACCAAGTCTCGAGAAGCAAGCCTACTCGCAGCCGATCTCCTGCAGATAGAGCGCATGCGTCGAGCCGCCCGTCGGTGTCGCGACGTAGACGATGGCACCGTGCTGACTCGAGCTGCGTGCGATCGCGTAGGCGGGGATGGAGCCCGCACCGCCGAAGCTGCTAGGCGCGCTCGTCGAACCCGTCGCGCCGAGATGGCGTAACTGCCCGAGCGCCGCAGGCGTGCCGGGTGCGGTTGCGTATGCGAGGTCGGCGCCCGCGCTCGATGCGCCCCAACCTGGCTGCACCGACGCGAGGGGGCCTGTCAGCGTGATGGGCGTGCGCCGCGTGATCGTGAGGCCGCCCGCGAGCGTCGCGCGCAGTCCCTCGAACCGTGCCGCATCGGTGTACGAGAGGAACGCATACGCGTGACCCGACGGGGCGGACGCCGCGAGCAACTCGCACGGTCCCGATGAGTCTCCCAGCGTCACGACGGTGGTATCGAGCGACAGCGGCGACACGATGAGGCGCTGCGCGTAGCAGTCCTCCCGCGACGTGGCGGGGCGCGTGCCGTTGTACGTGATCCAGCTCGCACCATCTCCAACGAGCAGCTGTGGCGTGACCCTGAAGCCGAACAGCGTGACCGCTGGCGACGGAGAGCTCAGGTCTGTTGCGTACGTACGCGCCACGGTCGCGCTGCCGACCAAGTGCATCACGACCAGTCGGCCTTCGAGCAGGGCGGCGATCGGTGCGATGGCGTTCACGCCGCGTCCCACCTCGATCTCGGTGCCGAGGGTCGACGGCTCGACGCCGAAGTCGATCGTGACGGCGTGCACCGAATAGGTCGTTCCCGTGACGATCCGCGAGAAGACCGCCACCGCCCTCGTGTCACTCACGGGAATGACTTGCGGCAGATACCCGGACGCCGAGACGACGCGCGCAGCACCGAGCGTCGTGCCGTCTCGCGCGACGCGGCGCACGGTCAGCGCGGGCGCGCTGTACGCGATGACGTAGCCCGCGCCCATCGGTGCGGCGTTGATGAAGTCGAAGTCCACGCCGCCTGGCGCGATGACCTCGTGTGGGGTTCGGAGGAGTCGCTGGACGCTCTCGTCGAACCCGCTGTCGCAGTCCTCGTCCACGCCGTTGCAGAGCTCGGTCGCGCCTGGGTAGATGGTGTTCGCGCCGTCGTTGCAGTCATCCGCGAGCGCCGCCCGTCCGGGAGGCGCAGCGCACGCCATGACGCTCGCGCCGCCGACTGCGCCGTGACCGTCGCCGTCGGCGTCTGGATAGAACGCTGCGATCGGGCCCGAGCCTTCATCGAGTCGCGCGTCGCAGTCTTGATCGGCGCCGTCGCACGCTTCGGTGGCTCCGGGATGCACGGCGTTCGCGGCGTCGTTGCAGTCGTCGCCCAGCGACGCCGCCCCGGTCGGCATCACGCAGCCGAGCACGGTCATCGCGGGATCTCCGTGCCCATCGCCGTCGCCATCGACGTAGAACGTGGAGGGCGAGCACGCGTCCGGCGGAACGAACGCGTCCGGCAGCTCGACGAACACATCGGGCAGCTCACCCGCGTCGACGCCCATCGGCACGAACACGTCGGGCAGCGGCGCGTCCGTCCCCATCACGACGAACGCGTCGAGCATGCCCGCGTCGAGCGTCGCGGCGTCGACAGCGCCAGCATCGCGCGAACCGGTGTCCTCCGGCGAGACGCAGCGCCCGTCGCTCTCGACGGTTCCGTCAGGACACGCCGGGCCGCCGCATCCAGCCACGAGCGCGCTCACCGCGAGCGCACCACGAACGACGAAACGACCGAATGCCATGAAGGTCCCCTCGAGAAGAAGTCGCGAGTGCTACCGCGCCTCCCGGAACGATCAAGCAGCCGACCTCGCCGCTGGATGCCGTCGCACGTTGCACCGCGATGTCGACATCGGTGGTGCTCACTACTCAGAGCGAGCAGATGTTGCGTGAGGTGTCCGCGGGGTCAGCGATGCAGGTCGAGAGGTCATCTGCGCAGTCGGAGTTGGTCCCGACGCCGCTGCATCGATGCGTGCACAGATTTCCACCCCCGCTCAGACGACAGAGCCCGTCCATCACTCCTGTCGCGCCGCACGACGCGTCCGTGCCCCCGGCGCCTGCGCAACTGCCGTCGCCCATGCCGGCGTAGCCCAGAAGGGCCTCGCAGGTGGTGGCTCGGTGCCGGCAGTAGGTGACCCCCGCGCCACTCGCGCTGGTGGCGGTGTTCACATCGAAGTACGGACGCACGCAGAAGGCACCGGTGCGAATGGGAAGGCAATAGTTCCCGGTGATGCCGCGCGCGGGATTGACCGCCGCGCATGTGAGGCCTGAGCCGCACTCGCTGTCCGCGAAGCACATGTCGCAGACGGTGCGCGAGCCGCGCCGCGTGCCGGTGCAGGTGTTCGTCGCCGGGTTGCAGCTGTTGATGCCGCAGTCGGTCATCTCCATAGCCACCGTGCACGCGCGGCATGTTCCCGCGACGCAGCGCGGACTACCGGCGATGTGGGTGCAGTCGCCGTCGCCCATGCACATGCCGCAGGTGCTGCCCGCGCAGCGGCTCGCGCCCGCCGTCGGGCAGTCCATGTTCATCTCGCACTGCACACACGCGTTGCTCGTGCACGCTGGGGTGGGAGCGGCGCAGTCGGCGCGGCTCTCGCACTGCACACACGCGTTCGCGATGCACGCGGGCGTCGGTGCGCTGCAGTCGGCGCGGTCGTCGCAGCGCACGCATGCGTGGTCGAGGCATGCGGCCAAAGGCGCCGTGCAGTCGCTGCCCACGTTGCACGCGACGCACGTGTGGCTGACGGTGTCGCACGCGGGGCCGCCCGCGGCGCCGATGCAGTGGTCGTCCGTCGTGCACTCCACGCAGCCGTCCGCGAAGCACGCGGGCATCGCGACGGGACAGCGCGAGCACGGGCCGCCGTCGGTTCCCGCGTCGGGCGCCCACGCGTCGTCGGGGAGCGGCGAGTCGGGCTCGTAGGCGTCGAGCCCCGGCGCGTCTTCTCGCGTGTCCGGTCGCACGAACGCATCACGCGGCCCCGCGTCCATCGAGCTCGACGCGTCGACGTCGACGCAGCGGTCACCGACGCTCACGGTGCCGGCCGGACACTCAGCAGCGCCGCAACCGCTGGCTCCGACGAGGAGCGCAGAGAACACGGCGCTGAGGCGGGAAGAGGGCATGTTCAGATTCGGCACCGCTTGCCATAGACCGGCACGGTCAGGTCGTCCTCGCACGGGAAGCCGCCCGGACAGTCGATGTCGGTGCCGCATGCGTACGTGCAAAGGTTGAGAGCCGCTGTCGACATGCGGCAGAGACCGTCAGCGATGCTGCTGGCACCGCAGGCGTCGTCGGATGTGCCGTCGGGCGTGTTGCCGCAGCGGGGCGTGCCGGAACCCTGATCCGTCGAGTGATGGAGCACGGCCTCGCACGTCGTGGTTCGCGAGCGGCAGTAGTTGACCATCGCCCCGAGGTCGGTGATGTCGCCGTTGATGCCCTCGACGTATGGCCTCGAGCAGGTGCTCGTGCGAATCGGAAGGCAGTAGTTGCCCGTTACGCCGCGCGCAGGGTTCACCGCGCCACACGTGAGGCCAGCGCCGCACTCGCTGTCGGTGACGCAGGTGAGGCAGGTCGTGCGCGAGCCGCGTCGTGTGCCGGTGCACGTGTTCGTGACCGGGTTGCAGCTGTCGAGGCCACAGTCCGTCGTCTCCGTCGCCACCGTGCACGCGCGGCATGTTCCCGCGACGCAGCGTGGGTTGCCGGCCATGTGGGTGCAGTCGCCGTCGCCGATGCACATGCCGCAGGTGCTGCCCGCGCAGCGGCTCGCGCCCGCCGTCGGGCAGTCCATGTTCATCTCGCACTGCACACACGCGTTGCTCGTGCACGCTGGGGTGGGAGCGGCGCAGTCGGCGCGGCTCTCGCACTGCACACACGCGTTCGCGATGCACGCGGGCGTCGGTGCGCTGCAGTCGGCGCGGTCGTCGCAGCGCACGCATGCGTGGTCGAGGCATGCGGCCAAAGGCGCCGTGCAGTCGCTGCCCACGTTGCACGCGACGCACGTGTGGCTGACGGTGTCGCACGCGGGGCCGCCCGCGGCGCCGATGCAGTGGTCGTCCGTCGTGCACTCCACGCAGCCGTCCGCGAAGCACGCGGGCATCGCGACGGGACAGCGCGAGCACGGGCCGCCGTCGGTTCCCGCGTCGGGCGCCCACGCGTCGTCGGGGAGCGGCGAGTCGGGCTCGTAGGCGTCGAGCCCCGGCGCGTCTTCTCGCGTGTCCGGTCGCACGAACGCATCACGCGGCCCCGCGTCCATCGAGCTCGACGCGTCGATGTCGACGCAGCGGTCGCCGACACTCACGGTGCCGGCTGGACACTCAGCAGCGCCGCAACCGCCCGCTCCGATGAGGAGTGCAGAGAACGCAGCAGCGCTGAGGCGAGAGGGCGGCACTTTCAGATGGAGCAGTAGGCGCCGAACACGGGGACAGTTCCATCCCCCACGCACGTGGTCACGCCCGGACAATCGAGGGCGCCCGGCCCCATGCAGCCATAGGTGCATAGGTAGAGACCGCCCGTCGACATTCGGCACACGCCGTCAGCTACTGCTCCGGCACCGCAGGCGTCGTCCGACGTGCCGTCTGGCGTGTTCCCGCAGCGGGGCGTGCCTGAACCCTGATCCGTCGAGTGATGGAGCACGGCCTCGCACGTCGTGGTTCGCGAGCGGCAGTAGTTGACCATCGCCCCGAGGTCGGTGATGTCGCCGTTGATGCCCTCGACGTATGGCCTCGAGCAGGTGCTCGTGCGAATCGGAAGGCAGTAGTTGCCCGTTACGCCGCGCGCAGGGTTCACCGCGCCACACGTGAGGCCAGCGCCGCACTCGCTGTCGGTGACGCAGGTGAGGCAGGTCGTGCGCGAGCCGCGTCGTGTGCCGGTGCACGTGTTCGTGACCGGGTTGCAGCTGTCGAGGCCACAGTCCGTCGTCTCCGTCGCCACCGTGCACGCGCGGCATGTTCCCGCGACGCAGCGTGGGTTGCCGGCCATGTGGGTGCAGTCGCCGTCGCCGATGCACATGCCGCAGGTGCTGCCCGCGCAGCGGCTCGCGCCCGCCGTCGGGCAGT
>CAZCVE010000040.1:0-58555 GCA_964502175.1 uncultured Sandaracinaceae bacterium | reverse complement strand
CATCACGCGGCCCCGCGTCCATCGAGCTCGACGCGTCGACGTCGACGCAGCGGTCGCCGACGCTCACGGTCCCTGTAGGACACTCGGCCGCGCCGCAACCGCTCGCTCCTACGAGGAGCGAAAACCCTGCAGCGCTGAGGCGGAAAGACGGCACGTTCAGATCGAACAGTACGATGACGTGCAGTTCACGACGCCCTCGGGTCCAGGACAGTCGTCCGCGCTCACACATGCGTACGTGCAGCGGTTCGCGCCCCCCGAGGTCATGCGGCAGAGGCCGTCGGCAAGCCCGCTGGCCCCACACGCGTCGTCCGAGGTGCCATCGGGCGCGTTCCCGCAGCGGGGGGTACCCGAGCCTTGTGCGGTCGCGTGCTGCAGCAGTGCCTCGCAGGTCGTCGCTCGCGAGCGGCAGTAGTTGACCATCGTCCCCAGGTCGGTGACGTCGCCGTTCACGCCTTCGAAGTAGGCCCGCGGACAAACGCCGCTGCGGATGGGCAGGCAGTAGTTGCCCGTGATACCGCGCGCAGGATTCACCGCCGCACACGTGAGCCCCGAGCCGCACTCGCTGTCGGTGACGCACGTCGTGCACACGGTGCGCGAGCCGCGCATCGTGCCCGTGCACGTGTTCGTCGCGGGGTTGCAGCTCGTGCCTAGGACGCAGTCGGCGACCTCGTTTGCCACCGTGCACGCGCGGCACGTGCCGCCCACGCAGCGCGGACTACCGGCGATGTGGGTGCAGTCTCCGTCGCCCATGCACATGCCGCAGGTGCTCGCGCCGACGTCGCAGCGGCTCGCGGCCGCCGTGCCGCAGTCGGTGTTCACGTCGCACTGACGGCAGCTGTTCGACACGCACGCGGGGCTCGGGGCCGCGCAGTCGGCGCGCGTCTCGCAGCCCACGCACGCGTTCGCGATGCACGCGGGCGTCGGGGCGCTGCAGTCGGCGCGGTCGTCGCAGCGCACGCAGGCGTGGGCGAGGCATGCGGCCAAGGGGGCCGTGCAGTCGCTGCCCACGTTGCACGCGACGCACGTGTGGCTGACGGTGTCGCACGCGGGGCCGCCCGCGGCGCCGATGCAGTGGTCGTCCGTCGTGCACTCCACGCAGCCGTCCGCGAAGCACGCGGGCATCGCGACGGGACAGCGCGAGCACGGGCCGCCGTCGGTTCCCGCGTCGGGCGCCCACGCGTCGTCGGGGAGCGGCGAGTCGGGCTCGTAGGCGTCGAGCCCCGGCGCGTCTTCTCGCGTGTCCGGTCGCACGAACGCATCACGCGGCCCCGCGTCCATCGAGCTCGACGCGTCGGGACACACGGAGCTCGGGTGCTCAGCACAGCTGACGGTCTCGCGGACGCAGCCAGCGGCCGGTCCCGTGAGGAGCGCGAGGAGTGACAGCGAGAAGAGGAAATGTCTGCGCATGGGATGCTCGAGGTTCGGATCTAGAAGCGAAGTGGGATGCCGCGACGAAGGTCGCTCGACTGTGACGCGCTCGGCGCCCCAGCGGTGGCCCCGAGGACCAGGAGCACGACGCCCGTGACGAGGACTGCGGCCCCGACGCCGGCGTAGGCGGCGGAGGCTCCTACGTTGGCTCGCTCGTAGTCCAGTTCGGGGGTCACCGGCCCGTCGGGTGACGACAGCCCGTAGACGCCAGGTACGAGGAGGCCCACTCCCAGGCCCGCCGCGGCAGCGCCCAGCCCGAGCAGGAGGACGTCGGGACCCGCGCTCGGCTCGGTGGAACCGCCCGGAGGGACGACGACGGGGTCGACGATCGGGTCCACCTCGACCGGAGCCTCCGCCACGAGCGCGAGCTCGATCGTCACCGGCTCGCTGTCGACGGTGAGCCTGCGCCGATCGGTCACGTAGCCATCGGCGCTCACCGCGAGCTGGTGCTCGCCTCGAGGGACTTGGTCGGCGTGCGGCACGGTGCCCCACGGGATCTGATCGAGCGTGATCGTCGCGCCCGCGGGCGTGCCCGTGACGCTCACCGTCGAGGACCCGCCGCTCGCGAGGTGCTCGAGCGCGGCGGTCAGCGCGCCGTCGATCGCCGCGTCGACATCGGCGCCCGTGACGGTCACCTCACCGCCGTGCGCCACGCCGTGCGCGTCGACGAGCGTCACCGCGACGCGCTCGCAGCGCGTGCGGCCCCAGAGCGCGATCGCGAGCGCGTACTCCGCCGCGCCGCCCGACAAGAGCTCCGCGGCGCAGTCGGGGTCCGAGCATCCCGCGGGCCCTCGCGCGGCCACGAAACCGCGGGCGCCGAGCGTGGCGGTCGCGTGCTCTCGCGCCGCGTTGCCGATGCGGGTCGCGAGGCGCGCATCGCCCGTCGGCACCAGCACGAGGACGCGTCGCGCGGGCGACCCAGTGCTCCCTTGGCCGGGGGCGCTCCCTTGGCCGGGGGCGCTCCCTTGGCCGGGGGCGCTCCCTTGGCCGGGGGCGCTCGCTCGTGCCGGCACGCTCGACTGCGCCGAGACGCCGAAGGCAGGAATGAACAACGCGCAGGCGAACGCCCACGCAACCACGAGCCGCTTCATCGTTGGACCTCGCGCCGTGCGCTGAAGAACTTGGTCTGTCGTTCTGGCCGACCGCCTATGCGTCCAGCACGTCGGCGAGCGACGACGCGGCGAGCACGCGGCCTCTCCAGGCGTCGAGTCGATCGACCGAGGCGGTGGCAATTCGCTCGACGACGTGCGCGGGAAGGGCGCCGAAGCGTTCCGTCAGCAGCCACGTGAGCATCTCGCGACGAGCCTGCTCGCGCCCGAGCTCGATCCCCTTGTCGATGCCTCGCTCGATGCCCTTCTCGATGCCTCGCTCGATGCCTCGCTCGATGCCCTTCTCGATGCCTCGCTCGATGCCCTTCTCGATGCCCTTCTCGATGCCCTCGTCGTAGAGCACCTCGTCCATGTTCCGCATCGTGTCCTCCCTCGTACTTCGGATGCGCTGCAGCGCCGTCCGCAATGCGCGTTCGTCCTCGGGGTGAGTCAGGCGAGCAGCGTAGCGCAGGAGCTGCACCACGACCGCCTCGCGCGCATCGTCCAGCAGCGCTGTCAGACGATCGGCTACCCGGACCAGAGTCCGCGGGACCGCGCGCGAGCGACCGTCGCGAAACAGATGCATCAAGACGTGCGCGGCGGCCGGCAGCATCATCCGAGCGATGTCCTGCTCCGACAGTCGCGAGGCGTCGACGACCAGGTAGCGCATGCGGGGCACGAAGGGCAGCAAGTCCGCGAGCGGCCCGCGTAGATCGATCGTGTCCTCGAACGAAGTGGGGATCCTCCGCGGCTCGCCGTGAGAGATCACGACCGCAGCGATGGGAGGTCGCTTCGTCCGCACGCCTTCCCGCTCGAGCCGACGACACTGGTACTCCAGCACCTGGAGCGGGACGGTGAGCCTGCCGGTGCTGCGATGCTCCGTCAGGGCGATGAACCCCACCGGTGAGCCGCTGTTCGTTCTTCACCACACACCACCGACGCTGAGGACGGCCTGCTCGCGCGTGATCTGCGCGCTGGCGCGTACGTCGCTCCCGCTCGCTCCGCGCACGAGGTGCGTGATCGGGAACGCGATGAAGGGCACCGACTGCGCGAGCACCAGGAAGCCGAGGTCTTGCTGCGCCGCGGCGTCCACGCAGGGCTGATCGAGCTCGACCGCCGACGTGCAGAGCGTGGTCGTCGCGAGCACGGCGATGCCCACTCCTGATCCGACGACGCCGAGGCTGCCGAGCACCCACGACCACCACGGCACGTCGTGATCGGGCCCGAACGTGAGCGGCACCGCGAGCGTCCACAAGAGCGCGCCGGCGGCCGCCGTGCCCCAGATGGGCAGCTGTGCGTCGAGCCATGCGCTCTGGCGCGTGAGGTAGTCCACGTCCGACGGCTCGGCGATCGCGAGGCGTCCGCCGTAGAAGCTCGTGCGGTAGTCCCACAAGCCCCAGCCCGCGCCGTACGCGCCGACGCCGAGCGTGATCGCGATCGCGCCGACCCAGTTCTCTGCGGTGTGATCAGGCCCCGTCGGAGCTCGGACCACGGGCTCTTCGTCGATCACTGGCGTCACGGCCACCACGGCGGGCTCGGGCTCGGGCTCCGGCTCGAGCGCGCGAACACCGAGCTGCTGCTCGGCGGCTCGCGCCGCGGCCTGCTGGCTCGCGAGCTCTGCTGCGCGCGACTCGGCTGCAGCGTCGAGCGTCGCGCCTGGGGTCTCCGCGCCGCTCGGCGCCTCGAGCTCGCGGTCCGTCGTCCAGTCGTGCGATCGACCTTGTCGCAGCGACGCGAGCGCGAGCGGCAGCGACCGCGCGCCCGTGCGAACCACGGCAGTCTCGCGATCCTGCGTGACGTCGATGCGATGGAGCGTGAGCACGCGGCGACGTCCCGCGCCGGTCTCCTCGACGAGCCACACCTCGCGCGCTCCCGCGATGCGGCCGAGGCTCGACACGCGCGCGATCAGCGCAGGGTCCACGCTCGACGACGCCTCGAGCACGATCCGCAGCGGAGAGGTCCCGAGCACCGACTCGGTCGCCGCGTCCACGCGGAGCTCTGCACCTGCGCGCGTGAGGTCCACGCGGTGAACACGCCCGCGCCGTTCGCCGCACTCGATCTGCACGCGGTACTCGCCCGGTCGAAGATCCTCGGTGAGCAGGGGCGTCGCGCCGAAGTCGAGGCCGTTCAGGCGCACCGCGCAGCCCGTGGGCTCGCTCACCACGCGAAGCCGTGCGCCCTGCATCTGCGCGAGCGCGCGATCGACCTCGTCGAGGATCGCGCGGACCTCCGGCGGGTGCTGCGTGAGCGTGGGCTCTCCGCGCGGGACGAGGCGCCGACACGCATAGCCCTGCTCGACCGCGCGGCTGTGCTGGCTCGTCTCTTCGAGCGAGCGCACGAGGTAGAGGCACGTGTCGAGCACCTGACGCGCGCGCGTGGCCTCGCGGTTCAGCTCGGCGAGCGCGCGATCCGTCACCGCCTCGGCCTGCGCGAGCGCAGAACGCGCGCCGTCGTAGTCCGCCCGCGCGAGCGAGCGAACGGCCTGTCGGCTCGAGGCCACCCAGCGCGCGAGGTCTGACTCCGACACCTCGGGCGGGTCGTCACCGTGCGTCGCGACGAGCGCCTCGCGCGCCGCGTCGTGCGACCGCAGCGTCGTCCCCGTCGTGGCCGCAGTGTCCGCGACCTCGCTGGTGTCCGCGACGTGGCCGTCGCGCTCGACCGGCAACAGGAGCACCTGTGCCTCGACGCGCGTCGAGGCCCCGAGCGCGACGCCAACGACGACGAGCGTTGCCAGCGCGCTCACGCGCGTGAGCTCCGATCGGATCCGTGTCCCGCCCGCCATGATGTGGTCTCGCAACCTCGAGGGCCTCGCGTCCGAGAGAGGGGACCGTGAGGGCGGCGGAGTATCCACGGAGAGGTGCATGGTGCAAGTCATCGTCGCGACCGACCGCGGGTTGCGTGGGTTCGCGACGAAAAGTTCCCCGACCGGGAGGACCGGCGTCAGGCGAGGGCGAGGCCGAGGGCGAAGAGGCCGAAGCCCACGATGAACGTCGTGCCCCACACGCGGGCCTCGCGGGCGATCACGTCGCCGGCCTCGTCGAAGCCTCGGCCGAGGAACGAGGCGGCGCCGGCGACCCAGCTCGCGAAGCCCAGGAGCGCGACGAACGTCCAGAGCGCCGAGACGTCGCGGTCGTCGCGGAGCATCGCGAGGTACACGGCGCGGCGCTCCTCGAGGGAGCGGTTGGCGTCGACCGGAGGCACGGTGCCCTGGGCCATGAGCGCGCTGATCTCTTCGTCGGCGAGCGCGCGCAGATCGTCGTTCGGCACCACCACGTGGCGCGCGGACATCGTCGCGCCGTGCACCGAGCGGAACGCGGCCAGGGCGAGCGTCGCGTCGCCTCGCTCGCGGGCGTCCTCGCCGATCTCCATCAGCGCCTCGAGCGCCGCGCGGGCTCGCACGTTGCCCGGGAAGTACCAGACCGCGGCACGACGGTAGTGATCGATCGCCGACTCGAGATCACCGGCGGCGCGCGCGGTGTCGGCGTGCCCGAGCTCGTCCGAGCACGACGACCACGCGCGGATCGCGAGGCCCGCCACGAGCAGCGCCGCGAGCAGCCCGGCCTGCAGGAGCGAGCGCGTGATCGCAGCGCGCGGCGGCACGAGACGCGGTGGCCCGGAGCGCGGTGGGATCGACTTCGACGAGCCACCGGAAGGACCGTGTGTCGGCTGGCTCATCGTCGCCCGGTCAGAGGAAGTCGCGCTTGCGGAACACGAGCGCAGACGCCACGAGCAGCACGGCCGCGTACGCGAGCCCGTAGCCCATCGACGTGGCGACGTACGCGGCCGCGGGCGACTGCCCCTCGACCGCGCCCTCGAGCAGGCGATGACTCGGTACGTAGAGATCGAAGTTGGGCACCACCCACGCGAGGCCGTGGAGGAAGCTGCGCACGAGCTCCGGAAGGAGGCGAGACCGCATGCTCGCCATCTCGTCGGCCGAGCGACCGAGCAGCCACACGCCCACGGTGAACGCGCCGGTGAGGAAGGGCGTCGAGAACGACGAGAAGAACATCGCGACCGCGGTGAGCAGCAGCACCTCGCCGAGCACGAGGAGCAGCGCCCAGAGGATCGGCAGCGGCGCGATGCCCGACGCGATCGCGATCCCGCTCCCGACGCCGAGCGCGATCAACGAGAAGAGCGGCAGGGACAGCGTGGGATCGCCGTTGCGCCACGCCACGCCGCCGAGCGCGCCGCCGAGCGCGGCGATCACGGCGAGCATCACGTAGCCCGGTAGCCCTGCGACCGTCGCTTGCAGGAGCAGCTGGAGCGCGCCCATCAGGCCGATGAACACGGCCGCGGTGACGACGATGCCGACGTACTTGCCGAGCAAGAGCTCGTCGCGGCGGATCGGCTTCGGCAAGATCACGTAGAGCGTCTTGCGCTCGATCTCCTTGTAGAGGAGCGAGCTTCCGAGGAAGACCGCGACGATCACCGAGAACAGCGACACGCTCGCGAGCCCCACGTCGCGAACGACGCGCGCCTGCTCGTTCAGCGCCAGCTCGGCGAGGGCGAGCGCGAAGAACTGCACGAGCGCGCCGAAGCCGACCACACCGTAGAGGACGCGATCACGCACGGCTTCTCGGAACGTGTTGAGAGCGATGGCCCAGATGCGACCCATGGCGCCGCGAGCCTACACCAGCCCCCGCGTCATGCACCGTCGCCGGAGACGCAAAACGAGCTCGATCCGCTCCCCGCCCGCGCGAGCCTCCACGTCGACATCACCCGAAGACATCCTCACCTACGCGTCGCGACCACCCCAGGCCGCGCCGTCGATCGCGCGAAGGAGGGAATCTTCCGAGCACCACGACGGACGCAGGCCGCACCGCGGACACCACGAAGCCACGCCTCGCACTCCAAGAGCCGTCGATCACGCCCTGCGTGAGAGCGCAGACAGCAGACGCGACGATGCCGTGCCTCACGGGCGCAAGCGTCGCGGCGCGAGCCTCTACGTCGACATCCCGTGGAAGACGTCCTCACCCCGCGCGTCGCGACCCACACACGCCGCGCCGTCGATCGCGCGAAGGAAGGAATCTTCCGAGCACCACGACGGACGCAGGCCGCACCGCGGACACCACGGAGCCACGCCTCGCACTCCAAGAGCCGTCGATCACAGAACGGAAGAGCGCACACCGCAGACGCGACGACCCGTCTCGCATTCGAACAGCACCAGAAGGTCAGTTCAGGTACTTCGGCCGCTCGTCGTCGTCGCTGTTCTGCCCACCACCTTCGATCACGCGGAAGCGTGACTTGTCGCGGGCTCGCGTCGGCGGAGGCGACTTCTTCTTTGGCCCATCGAAGCGCACCCAGCGCTCGTACACGTAGGCCGCGCCGCACGCGCCTGCGTATGCCGTGAACACGGGCGGGAACTGGTAGTAGACGGCGTCGAGCAGGGCGACGGCGCCGAACACCACGACGAAGAGCCACGGGCTCGTCGACCCGACGATGGGGATCGTCACCTCACGCCCCGACGCGCGCACTGCCAGTGCACAGACCAGGGCGCTCGTCAGGGCTGCGTCGCCGAACGGCGCGATCGGTGTGATCCAGATCGTCGCGAAGATGCCGAGCGCCGCGCCGATCACGGCGACCACGGCGAGCCCGTAGAGCCGTCGTGCGCCCGCCATCGCCTCGTACTGCGAGCCCATGAGGTAGAGGATCGCGAGCTCGATCAGCTTGCGGAACGCGCCGCCGCCGTCTTCGCTGACCATCCAGTGCGTGGCCCACTGCCATGACCAACCGATCGAGGGGAGCGGCGAGATCGCGAGCCATCCCGCGAGCGGGATCTCCATGCCGCGCGCGAGCACCACGTACGCGACGAAGACGAGCAGCGTGACGATCAACACGTTGCGCGTGCCGGGCAGGAGCGGCGGCAGGTTCATGCGAGGACCGTGGTCAATCCAGCGCGCGGCGGCAAGCGTCTGGCTCGCCGGTGGAGCTGGCGGTGTTGTGGCAGACGCCGACGGGAGGCACGGAGGCCTGCACCGGGACGGCCATCACGTCGTCCTGACTGCGGCGCACTGCGTGGTCGGGCTCGACGCCGAGCTCCGCATCACCGGCAGGGCCGAGCCCGAGGAGGTCACCGTCGTCGCGGGCGTGCTCGACGCGCTCTCCGGGACGCCGTCGCAGACGTTCGCCGTCGCCCGCGTCGCCGCGCACCCCGACTTCCCGCGTCCGCTCTCGTTCGACCATCCCACGGGGCTCTCTCGTCACGACGACCTCGTGCTCGCGCGCCCGATCGACGGCGTGGAGATCGTGCCGATCCTGCCGCTCGAGCGGGTCGACGCGGAGCTCACGTCCGGGACCCCGCTGGTCATCGCGGGCTACGGCGAGGCAGAGACGACGAGCGTGGACCTCCACGTCGCGACCACGCCGTTCGTGCGGCGCTCGGACCACGAGCTGCTGATCGGCGGTCCGCGTGAGGCCGACATCTGCTCGGGCGACTCGCGGGCTGCTCCTCGTGCTGGCCGCGTCACGGGTCAGGAGCGTGCGTACACGCCGAGCTCGCGCGCGAGGTGATCGGTCACCGCGCGCACGCGCGCTACGCTCTTCAGATCTTCGTGCGTGACCACCCACACCTCGAGCTCGAAGCGCACGCGCGGGAGCACCCGCACGAGCGGCACGGGCGCGCGCGAGAGAGGCCGCTGCGCGACACCGATACCGAAGCCGGCGCGCACGGCGGCGAGCTGCGCGATCGTGCTGTCGGTGCGCAGCGCGAAGTCACGCGCCGAGACGTCGAGCCCGCTCCGCGCGAAGGCCTCGAGCATCGCGCGTGAGCGGTCGAAGCCGATGAGCGCGTGCTCTCGCAGCGCCGAGACCTTCTCGGGCACGCCGCGACGCGCGACGTAGGCCTCGCTCGCGAAGAGCCCGAGCTCGATGGTGCCCGCGCGCCGCTGGACGAGCCCCTTCTGCGTCGGCGCGACCATGCGCACGGCGACGTCCGCCTCGCGCCGCAGGAGGTCGTGGTTGCGATCGTCGAGCACGAGCTCCACGCGGATCTCGGGCTGGCGGATCGAGAGCTTCGTGAGGATCGCAGGCAACACCTCGGCGCCCACGATGTCGCTCGCCGTGAGGCGCACCGTGCCCGCCTCGACATCGGCCGGTGCGGACGCGGCGCGCACGAACGCGCGGGCGCTCGCCGAGATCGCCTCTGCGTGCGGAACGGTGGCCTTCGCGAGCTCCGTCGGCAGCAGGCCGTTGGGGCTGCGCGTGAACAGCGCGACGCCGAGCTGCTCCTCGAGGCTCTCGATCTGTCGACGCACCGTGGGCTGCGCGACGCCGAGCGCGCGCGAGGCGCCCGACAGCGAGCGGTGCTGCATCACCGCGAGGAACGCGCCGTAGAGGTCCCAGGAGGGCTCGATCGTGCTCATCCAAAAAGGATGAGCGGTTGGACACATTCATACAATGTTCATGAGCGTGCCCGCGGCCCAGAGTCGACGTGTCGCCAACGAGAACCGGCGACACGGAGAACGACCCCATGACGAACCAGACCGCCGCCTCGAGCCCCGACACCTCCACGGACGCGCCGCTCTCGCCCGGCGTCGCGGGCACCCCGCGCATCATCCTGCGCCTCGAGGGCGCGGCGCTCCTCGCGCTCACGACGTTCCTCTACGCGCAGCTCGGGGCGCTGGGCTGGGGCATCTACGCGGCCTTGTTCTTCTGGCCCGACCTCGCGTTCTTCGGCTTCCTCGCCGGCCCGCGCGTGGGCGCTGCCGTCTACAACACGACCCACAGCACGCTCGGCCCCGTGCTCCTCGGCGTCGCAGGAACGTTGCTCGCGACCCCACTCGCCACGGCCGTCGCGCTCGTGTGGGCCGCGCACGTCGGCTTCGATCGCATGCTCGGCTACGGCCTCAAGTACCGCACGGCCTTCGGCCACACCCACCTGGGCCGCGTCGGCAAAGCCGCCTGAACGACGACGGCCCGAGCGAGGAAGCCCGGGCCGTCAGTCAGTCGGTGGAGGCGCGGGGAACTAGGGCGTGAAGGCGGCGCCGCAGGTGTCGAAGACCACGCCGTTGTTGTCGACGCGGATCGCGTCGCACGTGGCCGGGAGCACCGACCACTGCTTGCGGCCCGCGCCGTTGAAGCCCTCGAAGTAGAGGGCGTAGTTGCCGGGCGTGAAGCCCGACGTGTCCGTCGAGTTGAACGAGATGAGGTCCGCGCACGGACGCGCATCGGCGGTCGCGACGATCGAGCCCTCGCGACGCAGCGTGTACGAGTACGTCGCGGTGCCTGCGCCCGCGCACGTCGTGTACGCGCCGGCGACGCCCGACTGCCACTCGAGGCCGAGCGTGAGCGTCGTCGGGAACTGGAAGTCGACGAGCGGGAGCATGATGTGGCTCGCCGTCGGGACCGTGATCGGCGCCATCTCGCTGTACTCCGTGACGATGAGGCCGGTGGAGTCCACCGCCTCGAGCGCCCAGAGGTACGTGCCCGCGCGGACGACCGGCATCGGACGCGAGTCGAGGCGACCCGAGCTGCACTGCACCTGGAACACGGTGACGCCGTTCTCGTACGCGACGTCGGTCGACGCGAAGAGCACGAAGCGCACGCGATCGATGCCGAGCGCGTAGCAGGCGTCGCTCGTCGGCGTGCGCGTGTTGAGCTGCCAGCTCGCCTCGACCGTCGCGTCCGTGCCCATCGGGTTGAACGCGCCGCCGGTGAAGTCGATCGGGTCCATGACCACGTGCGAGCCGGGGGTGACGTTCAGCGCGGCGGCCATGCCCTGCGCGACGATCGCGCCACTCACGTCGAGCGCCTGCACCTGCATGGTCCAGTTGCCGGCGCGGATGACGCCAGTGGGACGCGTGTCGGCGCTTCCGACGCTGCAGGGGAACACGAGGTCCGGGTGCTCGTACCAGCCCCTGCCGCTCTGGAAGGCGATGCGGATGTCGGTGATGCCGAGCGCGGCGCAGCTCGCGCTGCTCGGCGCGGATCCACCGATCGTCCACGACGTCTGGGCCGTGCCGTCCGAGCCGCGCGGATCGAAGCCGCTGCCGGACACGAAGTTGGTGCTCACGAGGCCGTGATCGTTCGCGATGAGTCGGATCGAGGTGCGGTCACCCGCGGCGACGCGCGTCGAGCCGAGGTAGCCGTCGAAGGTGACCTCGTAGTTGCCGGGGCTGATGAAGACCTCGGGGGCGCTGCGCGAGTCGATCGTCGCGGCCGTACACGGCGCGGCGAGGCGGAGCATCGGAGTCGTGCCGCCGACGGAGAAGAGCACGAGCTCCACCGTGTCCATGCCGATCGCGTTGCACGCGGCGCTGCTCGGCGCGGTGCCGTCGATGGTCCACGTGCCGGAGATGGACGACTCGTCCTCGACCGGCTCGAGGACGAGGCAGCCCGAGAGCCCGACGAGGGTGATCGCGGTGATGGCACCGCGCGCCATCTTCGAGCCCCCCATGGAAGAAGAACAGAGGGAAGAAGACGAGCGCCGCAGCGTGTCGAGCATGTCGAGAACCAGGCCCATTCGAACCTCCAAGCACGCGCGCGAAGCGCGGAAACGGCCCTGCCGACGAGTGGCAGATGTGTCAGCACGGACGCGATCACCGGCCCTCGGATTCACCCCGTCGGGCACGGGCCCGAGCATACGGGGTCCGGGGCGACCACGCTCCTCACCGCGCCCCCTCACGCGCGAGAGGGACATGGGCGACGCGGCGTGCCGCCAAGGCTCTCTCAACGACGGCCGACGTCAGCCCTTGGCGCGCAGCTTCCGCGCGTCGTCGGCGTCGTCGGGGTGCTCGTCGAGGAAGGCCTGGAAGCTCTCGTCGCTGATGTCGACGACGATGTCGCCGTGGACCTTCGCCTGACAGCCGAGGCGCGAGATCGATCGCACGTCGAAGGCCTTGTCGAGGATGTCGAACTCGTCGTCCTCGATCTCCGAGGTCTTCGCGAAGCCCTCGACCACGTACACGTGGCACGTCGAGCACGCGCAGACGCCGCCGCAGCGATCGCCCTGAGGCGCGTGGAGCTTCTTCGCGGCCTGGAGGATGGTCGTACCGTCCTCGACCTCGACCTCGATGTTCTCCTTGATGAACCGGACCTTGTGCATCGCTTCGCTTCTCTCGATCAAACGGGGTCGTGGGCCTTCTCGACGCCACGCGCGTCCTTGGTCGTCTCTTCGAGCGCGCCGACGTCCTTGCCGCGCAACGCGCCGCGGATCGCGCGATCCATGCGGCGTCCCGCGAATTCGTGCGTCGCGTGCTCGAGCTCTTCGATGCGCGAGGCGATGATGCGGTGCGAGCTTCCCGCGTGCGCTTCACGGAGGCGCGCGACGGCGCGATCGATCTTGGTGCGCTCGTCCGCGCTCACGAGGTCGCCGTCCTCCGCGAGCGCCTTGTCCGTCGCGAGGATCACGCGCTCCGCTTCGACACGCTGCTCCGCCACGCTGCGCTTCTCGATGTCGCTCTCGCCCGCTTCGTACGCGTCTTCGAGCATCTTCTCGATCGCCGCGTCGTCGAGGCCGTAGCTCGGCTTCACCTCGACCTTCTGCTCGAGGCCCGTGGTGCGTTCCGTCGCCGTCACGTGCAGAAGGCCATCCGCGTCGACCGAGAAGCGCACCTCGAGACGCGCGAGGCCCGCGGCCATCGGAGGGATGCCGCGCAGCGTGAAGCGCGCGAGCGATCGACAGTCCTCCGCGAGCTCACGCTCGCCTTGCACGACGTGCACCTCGAAGCCGGTCTGCTGATCGGCGTACGTCGTGAAGACCTGCGCCGCCTCGCACGGGATCGGCGTGTTGCGCGGCAGGATGCGCTCGACCACGCCGCCCATCGCCTCGATGCCGAGCGAGAGCGGCAGCACGTCGAGCAACAGCACGTCGTTCTTGCTGCTGCCCGCGAGCATGTCGGCCTGGAGGGCCGCGCCCATCGCGACGACGAGATCGGGATCGACGTCCGTGAGCGGCTCCCGCCCGAACGTCTTCGCCACGAACGCGCGCACCGCAGGCACGCGCGTCGATCCGCCGACGAGGATCACGCCGTCGAGCGCGTCGATCGCGACCTCGGCGTCCTTGAGCGCGCGACGACATGCGACGCCCGTCTTCTGCAGGAGCGGCGCGATCAGCGCGTCGAAGTCCGCGCGCGTGATCGTGAACGGCTTCGTCACGCCCTCGTGTGACAGCTCGGTCGTGACGGTCTCGCTGTCCGTCAGCGCGTGCTTGATCGCGCGCGCCGCGTCGAGCGCGTAGCGGGTGAACCCGGGCGAGGGCGCAGTTTGGCGGAGCGTCTCGAGGATCTTCGTCGCGAGCGCGCGATCCATGTCGTCGCCGCCGAGCTGGCTGTCGCCGCCCGTCGACTTCACCTGGAACACGCCGTCGTCGAGCACGAGGATCGTCACGTCGAACGTGCCGCCGCCGAGGTCGTAGACCGCGAACGTGCCCTGCTTCTTCTTGTCGAGGCCGTACGCGAGGGCGGCTGCGGTGGGCTCGTTCAAGAGGCGCAGCACCTCGAGGCCCGCGAGGCGCGCGGCGTCCTTGGTGGCCTGTCGCTGCGCGTCGTCGAAGTACGCGGGCACGGTGATCACCGCACCGCCGACCTGACCGATCTCGTCTTCGGCGCGGTCCTTGAGCTCACGCAGGATCTCCGCGCTCACCTCGACGGGCGTGACCTCGCCGCGGCCCGCGACCTCGAAGCGCACGACGGGCCCGCTCGCCGACGCGAAGCGGTAGGGGCCCATGCGACGCGTCTCCGGATCGTCGGCGCCGCGCCCCATGAAGCGCTTCACCGAGACGATCGTGTCCTCGGGGAAGTCGACGGCGAGCTCCTTCGCGCGCGGTCCCACCACCAGCGTGCGGTCGCCGCGGTAGTGCACCACGGAGGGCACGAGCACGATGCCGTCGCAGTCGCTGATCGGGATCGCGTCGCCGAGCGAGCCGACGTACGCCACGAGGCTGTTCGTCGTGCCGAGGTCGATGCCGATCGGTCGCGGTCCTGCGCTCGGGTCGTGGATCTGGAGGAGCGACATCTCAGGCCAGCTCGTTCTCTTCTTGGATGACGTCGACCTCGTCGAGGAAGCGTCGGTAGTAGCGGAGGCGTCCGAGGTGATGCTTCGCGGTCGCGTGATCGCTCGACGCGAACGCGGCGAGGAGCGCCTTCTTGCTCGTGTCGTAGAAGCCGCGCACGCGCGTCGCGAGCACGAGCACCTTGCCGAGGTCCTTGGCGTCGCGCGCGTCACCGAGCGCTTCGCGCAGCTCCATGATCTCCATGAGGAACGCGGGATCGTTCTCGCGGTCCTCGCCCATCACCACGCCGCGCGCCTCGAGCAGCGCACGACCGCGCGTGAGGTCGTCCTTCAGCGCGCGGTAGGCCGCGTTGAGATCGATCGACGCGCCGATCGCCGCAGCGCGCTTGCTGTCGGGATGCGCTTCACGCGACAGCTCGCGGTAGCGCTTCTCGAGCGCGGCGACGTCGAGGTCGAAGCGGGCTTCGACCCCCAGGATCTCGAAGGGGCTCTGCACGCTTCAAATCCCGAACGACTCGCCGCAGCCGCAGCCCTTCTTCTCGTTGGGGTTCAGGAACTTGAACCCGTGGCTCATCAGCTTCACTTCGTAGTCGAGCACCGAGCCGCGCAGGTAGACGAGGCTCTTCGGATCGACGATCACCTTGAGGCCGTCGTACTCGAAGACCTTGTCGCGATCGCGGATCTTCTCGGCGAACTCGATCACGTACGACGCGCCCGAGCAGCCGCCGCCGCGCACACCGAGACGCAACCCCGCGGTGGGCTGCTCACGGCGCGCGATCGCCTTCTTGGCCATCTCGACGGCCTTGGGCGTGAGCTCGATGCGCACCTCTTCCGTCGCGGTGACGGCCCCTCCCGTAATGGGAGGCGTCGAGGTCGGCTCGGTGACGGGGCTGGTCTCGGTCATGACGTGCTTCCGGAAATCAGAGAGAGGTCACTTCGTCAGCTGGACGACGTCGTCCTTCTTCGCGACGGCAGCGTCCGGGTCTTCACCGCGCGAGACCGCCTGCTTGCGGCGGAAGTCGGCGATCGCGCTCTTGATCGCGTCCTCGGCGAGCACCGAGCAGTGGATCTTCACCGGCGGGAGGTTGAGCTCCTTCACGATGTCGGTGTTCTTGAGCGCCATCGCCTCGTCGACGGTCTTGCCCTTGACCCACTCGGTCGCGAGCGAGCTCGACGCGATGGCCGAGCCGCAGCCGAAGGTCTTGAACTTCGCGTCCTCGATGACCTGCGTCTCGGGGTTCACGCGGATCTGCAGGCGCATCACGTCGCCGCACGCCGGCGCGCCGACGAGACCCGATCCGACGTTGGGATCTTCCTTGTCGAGCGTGCCGACGTTGAGCGGGCGCTCGTAGTGTTCGATGAGCTTTTCGGAGTAGGCCATGGCGATTCTCCAGTAGACGAAACGGTCGTTCAGAGGGGCGGGGAGCTAGGCGACCCGCTTCTGCACCGAGCGAAAGCGAGGGAGCGGGAGGGGGCCCCGCTCGCGGGGGAGGGGTCGCACGACCCCTCGGGAAATCAGTGAGCCACCCATTGAATTGTTTTGTAGTCCACGCCCTCTTTGTGGAGCTCGTAGAGCGGCGACATCTCGCGGAGGCGGTTCACCTCGCGGATCACGATCTGCGCGACGTAGTCGACCTCTTCCTCGGTGTTGAAGCGGCCGAGGCCGAAGCGGATCGACGAGTGCGCCAGCTCCGTGTCGACGCCGAGGGCGCGCAGCACGTAGCTCGGCTCGAGGCTCGCGCTCGTGCACGCCGAGCCCGAGCTCACGCACACGTCCTTGATGCCCATCATCATCGCCTCGCCCTCGACGAACGAGAACGACACGTTGAGGTTGCCCGGGTGACGCCACGGATCCTCGGCGCCGTTGAGGTGGATCATCTCGAGCGAGGCCTCGAGCTTCTTGCGGAGGCGATCGCGCAGGCCCTTCACGTGGGCGATGTCGGCGTCCATCTCCTTGCTCAGGGTCTCGCATGCCTTTCCGAGGCCCACGATGCCCGGCACGTTGAGCGTGCCCGAGCGCATGCCGTGCTCGTGACCGCCGCCGTCCATCTCGGAGGTCAGGCGCACGCGCGGCTTGTTGCGTCGCACGTAGAGCGCGCCGACGCCCTTGGGGCCGTAGATCTTGTGCGCGGAGATCGACGCGAGATCGACGTTCATCGCGTCCACGTCGAACGGCATGCGGCCGATGCCCTGCACCGCGTCGGTGTGGAGCAGCACGCCGCGCGCGCGCGTGACCTTGCCGATCTCGGCGATGGGCTGGACCGTGCCGATCTCGTTGTTGCAGAGCATCACCGAGACGAGGATCGTCTTGTCGGTGATCGCCTTCGCCACGTCGTCGGGGCTGATCTGTCCGCGCGAGTCGACGTCGAGGTAGGTGACCTCGAAGCCCTCGCGCTCGAGGCGCTTGCAGGTGTCGAGCACGGCCTTGTGCTCGGTCTTCACCGTGATGATGTGGTTGCCGCGATCCTTGTACTGGTGCGCGGCGCCCTTGATCGCGAGGTTGTTGCTCTCCGTCGCCCCGGACGTGAGCACGATCTCCTTCTCGCTGCGCGCGCCGAGGAGCTTCTGCACCTGCTCACGCGCGTAGTCGACGGCCTCTTCCGCCACCCAGCCGTACTTGTGGTTGCGCGAGGCTGCGTTGCCGAAGTCTTCCGTGAAGTAGGGAAGCATCGCCTCGACGACGCGCGGATCGCATCGCGTCGTGGCGTGGTTGTCCATGTAGATGGGGAACTTCAGAGACATCACGTCCTCTTCGGGGAGCACAGGCTCACTGAAAACCGGCGACCAGCACGGGGGTGTGCGTGTCGCAGGCGTGTCGATCGCACGCGGAGCAGGCGCTGACGACGCGCTCGGGCTCACACGTGCTGCAGGTCTCGAGGTAGGCGAGGCTCTCGTCGAGCTCACCGAGCAAGCCGCGCAGCTTCGCGATCTGGAGGCGCGTCTCCTCGACCTTGCGGCGGTAGAGGTCCTGCACGCGCTGCATCGCGCCGGGCGCCGAGTCGCTGGCCTTCCAGTCGCGCAAGAGATCGCGGATCTCCGGGAGCGAGAAGCCCATGTCCTGCAGGCGCGTCACCCAATGCACGCGGCGGACGGCGTCGTGGTTGTAGAGGCGGAAGCCGCCCTTGCTGCGGAGCGTCGGCTCGACGAGGCCGAGCTCTTCGTAGAGATGGAGCGCCCGCACGGTCTTGCCCGTGATGCGCGCCACGTCGCCCACGCGCAGCTCCTCGCCCGCCGGCTCGTCCTCGCGGAAGAGCGACGGGGGCGGCAGCAACGCCGGCACCTCGGCCACCGCCTCGATCAACGAGGCCCGAGAAGGCAGCGAGGGCGGCGCCAGCGGCAGGCGGGTCTTGGCGGTGGGGGTGGACATGGTCGAACTCGAACCCTTACGCACAGGTGAGGTTTCGAACGGCCAGGTTCTGGGCGCGTGCACCCGCTGCGTCAAGGCCTCCTCGGCGGGAGAGACGCAGACGGCCGGGGCTGGCGTACTTCGCCGCCAGGCCTCCGCCGATCCGCCAGATTCTCTTCGAATTCCCCGAGAATCCGAGCGCTGGAGTCCGGTCCAGCGCCTGCAGGGGCTCATCGCATGTCCCCAGCGCGTCCTCGCTCCCTCGGCAGTCCGCTCACTTGGCTCGGCGGCGGCGCGCTCGGTGGTGCGCTGATCGGTCCTGGCTCTCTGCTCGGTCCCGTCGTCGCCCTCGGGCTCGCCTCGGGGCTCGCGATCGTCGGCCTCCGGATCGCCCTCCGGCCCCGCGCCTGGCTCGGCCCGGTGCTCGCGGTGCTCGCGCTCGTGGCTTCGCGCGTGCCGCAGCGAGAGGCGCGTGCGCAGACCGGGACCGCAGAGATCTCCGGCATCGTCATCGAGAGCCACGAGGAGCGCGGAGCGATCGTCGAGGTGTCCGAGTCGCACGTCGACGGCCGTCGCATCGAGCTCGCGCGCGTGGCGCTCGACGTGGATCTGGAGGTGGGAGAGCGGCTCGTCGCGCGCGCCGCGCTCCACCCGACGCCGACGTTTCGCAACGACAGCCCACATCCGTCGTTTCTGTCCGTGGGAGCGCGCACGGTCCGCGGACGCGACGTGCTCGTTCGATCGCATGGGGCTTCCCACGCGCCGACCGCGCTGCTCGCTCGGGCGCGTGAGCACGTGCGGCTCGCGCTGCGAGAGAGCCTCGCGTCGGACGTGGTGGGGCTCGTGATCGCGCTCGTGCTCGGCGACGCGTCGCTCGACGAAGACGATGCGATCGACGCGCGCTCGGCGGGCCTCTCGCATGTCGTGGCCGTCTCGGGCATGCACGTCACGCTCGTCGTCGGCGCGATGGTCTTCGTGCTCGCCCGCGTGCTGCGCCGCGCGTCTTGGGTGACGCGCCGACACGATCCGCGCGTGATCGCATGGTGGGTCGGCGCGTGCCTCGCGCCCCTCTACGCAGCGTTCGCGGGCGGCTCCGCCTCGGCATGGCGCGCCGCCGCGACGGCGAGCCTCACCTGGATCCTCGCAGCCCGAGGACGCCGCGCCGATCCGCTCGCGGTGACCGCGCTCGTGATCGTGGTCGGCGTGGTGCTGACGCCAGAGACCGTCGCGAGCCCGGCGTTCGTGCTCTCGGTCGTGGCCACGGCCGCGGTGCTCGATCCTCGACGCGACGACGCGCCGTCCCACGGGTCGTTCGGGATGCTGCGCCTCCTCGTTCGCGCGTCGGTGCGCGCGTCGATCGCGACGGCGCCGTTCACGTTGTGGTGCTTCGGGACCTTGCCGCCGCTGTCGATCCTCGCGAACCTCGTGGTCGTACCGATCGTGGCCGCGGTGCTGCTGCCGCTCGGGACGGCGCACGCGATCGTCGCGACCGTCTCGAGCGATCTCGCGGTGATCACGGCTGCGCCGACCGAGCTCGTCGTGCGCGCGTTCCTCGCGGTCTCGCGCTTCTTCGCGGACGCCGGGCGAGGCCTCACGCTGCCGCTGCTCGACGCGCCGGAGCTCGTCGTGATCGGTCTCGCGAGCTTCGCGCTCCTCCGCGCGAAGCGTGCGGGGCACGCGCTCCTCGTCGTGAGCCTCGCGCTGCTCGCGCTCGCTGCGGCAGAGACACGTCTTCGGTGGAGCGAGGCGCGCGCTCACGGCTTGCGCGTCACGTTCCTCGACGTGGCGCAGGGGGACGCGGCGCTGATCGATCTGCCCGACGGTCAGCTCTGGCTGATCGACACGGGCGGCGCGAGCTTCGGCTCGCGGAGAGATCCGGGCCTCGAGGCGATCGTGCCGGTGCTCTCTGCCCGACGCCGCGCGCGCATCGACGTGGCGGTGATCACGCACCCGCACCCCGATCACTACGGAGGCTTCGCCGGTGTCGCCTCGCGCGTGGTGATCGGCGAGCTGTGGGACTCGGGGCAAGCGCGTGACGAGTCAGCCGACGGCGCGTGGCGGCGAGGCCACCGAGGTCTCCTCGTGCCCGTCCACGATCCCGAGACGCTCTGCGGCGCGCCGCGCGTGCACGGAGGCGCGCGCATCGAGGTGCTCTGGCCGTGTCCGCGCTTCGACGTGGGCTACGACGCGAACGACAACTCGCTCGTCTTGCGCATCACGTACGGGCGTCGATCGTTCCTCTTGCTCGGGGACGCCGAAGCGCACACCGAGGCGGGGCTCGCCTCACGCGTCGGCCACGTGGACGTGCTCAAGGTCGGGCACCACGGCTCGCGAACGTCGAGCACCGAGCCGTTCGTCCGCGCGACGCGTCCGTGGCTCGCCGTGATCAGCGCGGGCCTCGACAACCGCTACGGCCACCCGCACGCCGAGGTGCTCGATCGATGGACCACGCACGCGGATCACGTCGCGCGTACGGACCTCGAGGGCAGCGTCAGCGTGTGGACGGACGGCGAACGCCTCGAGGCGCAGACCTTCTCGGGTCGCACGCTCGAGGCGTCGATCGGTCGCGACAGCGTCGCGTCGATCACTCCTCGACCATGACCGTGCAGCGATCGAAGGTGAACGCGAAGTCGACGCTCGCGGTCTCGCCATCGGCCTCGATCGCGCAGTCTTCGGTGTGGATGCTGACCTGACCGTTGCCGTTCACGAACGGGACATCCACCGTGCAGGTGCCGCGGAAGCTGTCGGCGCCGAGCTCGGCCTCGACGGTGGCGTTCGCGGGCGTGTCGGTGCGCGTCATGATGGAGATGCCGCGGAGGGCGCGGCCCTCGGTGCTGCTCGGCACGAACAGATCGACGACGACGCCGTAGGCGGCGCGCGAAGGGTCCGTCGTCATCGTGCACGTCCCGGTGATCGCGCCGTTCGGCGCCGCGCCGTCGAGGCGCGTGAGCTCTTCGAAGTCGAAGCCCGTCGTCGCTCCGCTCGCTTCGATGGTCACCTCGCCCAAGACCGTGAGCCCCGGCGAGTTGCTGCAGCCGACCGTGGCGAGGGTGGCGGGGATCGCGAGGAGGGCGGTGAGGGTGAGGACGTCGCGCATCGGGCTGGGCTCCTTGGCGGCGGTGGCCGCGTGCAGGCCGCCTCAGCCAGAGTCGTGCCATTCCGTCGAGATGTCGAGATCCCGAGCAAATCACGCGGATCGCGCCGCCGGCAGACCGGCCTGAGGCGCCGGATCGTGAACGAGACGTCACGCGCTCGGAGGCGGCCCGGAACTTCGATTCACGGTCAGAACGGACGCAGCACGACGAGCACGATGGCCATCAGGGCGCCCATCGCGAGTGCGCCGCCGAGAGCGGCGAAGAGGCCTGCGGGCGCGTCGCGTTGACCCGTCGCGGCCTTGCGGATGCGCGCGCTGAGGATTCCGCTCACCGCCGCGAGGCCGAGCGCGATCGTGAGCTTCGCGTGGACCCAGCCCATCGAGCGGTAGACGTCCCAGCTCATCGCGAGCATCGCGAGCCCACCCGCGAACGCGAGCACGAGCCCGGGGGCGGACACGAAGAGGAGGGCGCGTCGCACGTCGCCGAGGAGCGCCTCGCGCATGTCTTTGCCCCGCGTGGCGGCGGTCATCGCGACGAGCGCGCCGGCGAGGCCGCCGCCGATCCAGAGGATGACGCCGACGAGATGCAGGATGAGCGCGGCGGAGCTCATGTCACTCCGCCGCCGACGCGCTGACCGCGCCCGCGATCGGGCGCTCGTAGATCCGGTACGTCTTGTAGACCTTCGCGCCCATGGACTTGATGCCGAGGTTGATCGGCTTGTTGTCCTCGAGCGTCCAGCTGAGCTCGCCCCACTCGTAGCCGAGCTTCTCGCCGCGCTTGGCGACCTCGACGTAGAGCGCGTGCGAGAGGTAGCCGTACTTCTTGATGCCACGGAGCTCGCGACCGATGCCGAGCATCATCAGGCGCGCGGTCTTGGGGCGCTTGATCTTGAGGCGGTAGATCAGCTTCGCGACGGTGATCGGGTTCAGCTTGCCGTCGAAGTCGCGGATGACCTCGTTCACGTTCGGGATCGCGATGCACATGCCGACGACCTTGCCGTCGACCTCGGCCATGAACGCGAGCTCGGGATCGAGGATGAGGCGCAGCTCTTCGCCCGTCTTCTTCACTTCTTCTTCGGTCGCGGGGCAGTGACCCCAGTTCTGCTCCCACGCGTCGTTGAAGATCCGCATGATCTGGGCGAGCTCGCTGTGCATCTCGCGCGGGCGCACCGAGCGGAGCTTCACCTCGGGCATCTTCTTCGTCTCGGCCCACGCCTTCTCGGCGCGCGCGGGGATGTTGCCCACGTCGAACTTCCACGCGAACAGGTCCTTGGCCTTCACGAGGCCCGCGTTCTCGCAGACGCGCTGCTGCCACCTGCGCGAGTGGGCCATGAGGATCGCGGGCGGCATGTCGAAGCCGTCGATGAGGATCCCCGCCTCTTCGTACATGTGGAAGGTGAGCGGGCCGCGCATGGCGACCATGCCGCGCTTCTTCAGCCACGCCTCGGCGGCGTCGAGCAGCGCCTTGCCCACCGCGTCGTCGTCGATCGTGTCGAAGAAGCCGAAGAAGCCGACCTTGTCCTTGTAGCGATCGAGGTGGACGTGATCGAGCTGAGCCGAGATGCGGCCAGCGAGCTTGCCGTCCTTCCACGCCGTGAAGAGCCCGACCTCGCCGCGGTTGTAGAAGGGGTTCTTTCCGGGGGTGAGGCGCTGCCTCAGATCCATCTCGAGCGGCGGGACCCACTTCGGGTCGCCCTCGTAGACCACGCGCGCGGCGCGGATGAAGTCCTCGATGTCCTTGCCCGGCGTGTGCTCGCGGATCTGGATCGCCATGGCCGGCGCTCCTACCACCCGCGCCCGAGCCACGCACGCTGCGCGCGGCGTGAGCGCGCGGAGCATCTTGGTGACGAAACCAAGGTGCGAATACACTCGCGGCCACCATGCATCACGAGCGTTCGGTTCCCTCGCGTCACGTCGTCGTCACCCTCGCGTCGCTGCTCGCCGTCCCGATCACCGCCTGCAACTGCGAGACGCAGGTTCCGATCGACGCGGCCATGCCGTCGACCGACGACGCGTTCGTCGAGCCCGACGCCGATCGCGACGGCGGCCCGACCGAGTGCCCCGCGCCCGTGCCGTTCGACGAGGGCGGCGAGGGCGCGGCGGATCCACTGACGATCCCGAGTGGTCAGAGCCGCGCGGGGCGTCTGTCTGCTGCGATGTTGCCGCCGAACGTGACGGAGCTCGGCGTCTGGGCCGAGGGTGACTTCGTGCTCGCGAGCAACACGGGCGACGGAGGCTTCGCGCTGATCGTCGAGGACACGGGCGTGTCCGATCTCTACGACCGCTTCGGCGGCAGGCCGGTGGGCATCGCGCGCGTCGAGGCGGGCGCCCTCACGGACGCCGGCGACTTCAACGAGATCCTCTACGGCTACTCGACGTTCCTCACGCGCACCGAGAGCGTGAGCGTCATGAACGACGGCAGCGACGGCAACGCTGCGGTCGTGCGCGTGAACGGACCGCTCGCGCCGATCGACTTCGCGGGCGACGTGCTCGACATCATCCGCAACGGCAACGAGTTCAGCGGGTTCCCGTCGTCGATGGAGTACCGGATGGAGCCCGGCGCAGACCACGTCGAGGTCACGATGACGATCGACAACCCAGGCGTGCGATCGGAGCGCCCGCGTCGCGCGCTGTTCGGGATCTTCCAGGGCAACCGCATGCCGATCCTCAACCCGGCGACGGGCTTCGGGACGCTCTCGGGCGACGTCGACTACGTGGCGTTCGCAGACCTCGACGAGCGCACGAGCTGGGCGCTGGTGGGCCCGATGGACACGCCGATCTCGTCGCAGATCGACATCAGCGGTGTGACCGTGATGTCGCTCGACCAACCGCCTCTCGCGGGCTGCGCGCGCGTGACGGTGCCGCTCGGATCGATCGCGCTCGGCACTGGCGTCAACGGCGCGCAGAGCGCCGCGATCCGACTTCGCGGCGGGACGACGCGCACGGTCACGGGCACCGTGCACGAGGCCGACGGAACGACGCCCGTGGCGGGCGTGCACGTGCACGCGAGCGTCGGCGACGTCTACCACTCGCGCACGACGACGGCGGCGGACGGCACGTACTCGATGAACGTTCCGATGGCCGCCGTCTCGGTCACCGCGTGGCGTCGTGGGTCGGCCGTGAGCGCGCCGACCGCGATCGCGACGGCTTCGAGCACCGGTGACATCGAGCTTCCGGACGTCGGCATCCTCGACCTCGACGTGTTCGTCGACGAGACGCCGCTGCCCGCCCGCGTGCAGGTGATCCCCGCGTCGGGCGACGTCCTCGCGCCGCCGACCGAGTACGGTGAGCACGAGGTCACGGGCGGCCGCATCCACGTGGCCTTCACGCCGGACGGGCGCGTGTCGCTGCCGATCGCACCGGGCGACTACGACGTGATCGTCTCGCACGGCTACGAGTACAGCCTCCACCAGGAGCGCGTCACGGTCGTCGCGGGCGAGACCCTGACGCGCAGCGTGTCGCTCGTGCACTCGGTCGACACCACCGGCTGGCTCTGTGCCGACTACCACATCCACACGACGCGCTCGCCCGACGCGGACGACGACGCCGACGTGAAGGTCCTCGGTCTCGTCGCGGACGGCCTCGAGATCCCGGTCCGCAGCGAGCACGAGTATGCTGACGACTTCGCGCCGAACATCGCGCGCCTCGGCCTCACGCAGTGGGCCCACGGCCTGGCTGGCGAGGAGATGACCACGTGGGTGTGGGGACACTTCGGTGTGTTTCCGCTCGTCGTCGATCCGACGCGGCGCAACGGCCGCATCCCGAACGTCTACGACGGCGCGTTGCCGCCCGACGCGTTCGCCGAGCTCCGCGGGTACCCCGAGCGCCCGACGCTGATCATCAACCATCCTCGGAGCACGGGCCCCGGCTTCGGATACTTCAACGTCGCGGACTACGATGCTCTGACAGGCATGGTCGGACGGCCCGATCACTGGGACGAGGAGTTCTCGGTGGTCGAGGTGTTCAACGAGTCGTCGTTCGAGAGCAACCGCGGCGAGACGGTGGCGGACTGGTTCTCGTTCCTCAACCGCAGCCGTCGCGTGTTCGCTGTGGGATCGAGCGACAGCCACGGCGTCTATGGCACGCCCGTGGGCTACCCGCGGACGTGCCTCGACCTGGGCACGGACGATGTCACGGCGATCACGCCCGAGATGGTGCGCGACGCGACCGAGGCCGGGCGCTCGTACGTGAGCGGCGGCATCTACCTCGACGTGACCGCGAACGGCGCGGTCGCGGGCCCCGGCGACACGGTCACGGGCGCGACGGCGATGGCGAGCGTGCACGTGCGCGTGCAGGCCGCGGACTGGATCGACGTCGATCAGCTCGAGCTGATCGTCGACGGCGAGTCGGTCGCGACGATGCCGATCACGATGGGCGCCGATCCGGTCCTGCGCTTCGAGGGAGACCTCGACGTCCCCGTCGCGGCGGCGGGCAGCTGGGCGATCGTGCACGTGCGCGCGACGAGCGACATGCAGCTCCTCCACCCGGGCCGCGAGCCCTTCGCGGTGTCGAACCCCATCTTCTTCGAGCGCTGAAGCGCTCTCTCGTCCAAGCGACCCAGCTCGGTCTTCCCCTCGCCCGCCACCAGCACGTTCATGGCGCGCCGTTGGCCTTCGGGACGAGGTCGGCTTCGTCCTGACCGTTCGCGTACGAGAGCCACAGCTCACCGAGCGCATACACCTTCGAGCGCTCCTCGAAGTTCTTCGTCTGCCGCATCGGCGTGACCTGCGTCCCGTGCTCGACGTCGCGCGTGACGAGGGTGACCTGATCAGGCTCGAGCTCGTTGATCACCAGCGGCGAGTGCGTCGCCATCACGACCTGGATGCGGCCCTTCGACTCGGCGACGACGTGCTTGATCGTCGTCATCACCTCAGCGATGCGGCTGGGATGGAGACCGTTCTCCGGCTCCTCGAGCAGCAGCAGCCACTCGTCCTCGAGGTACCCAAGCGACTCGAAGGCGAGCCAGTAGAGGACGCCATCACTGAGCTCCTCGACACCGACTCGCTTCCCGCCCTGCAACGTCACGGCGATGCGCCATCCCTGCGCATCGCTGGGCTCCACGCGCATCTTCGCGATCGAGGGGAACGTGGCCGACAAGCGCGCGTTGAGCTTCGCGAGCGCTGTGTCGTCGCTCGTGAAGATTCTCGACAGCACTCCAGGCAGCCCGTTTCCAGCGGCCAGGAAACTGCCGAGGTCGGTCGCGTTCGAGCTCACTCGTCGCAAAGACTCCGGCACCCATCGAACGATCGCTGGCTCGCCAGTCTCCGGCGTTCCGGTGCGAAGCGGACCTTTGCGACGGTCGCGGCCGTGGGTTCCGTGCGCGCTGTGTACAACGACGAACTCCGACGGCGGATGACCACTCGTGAGCGCCCTCGCGCCTTGTTCCAATGCGCGGAGAATCGTCGATTTGCCGGCATCGTTTGGCCCGATCAGCGCGTGGATCGGCGAGAGAGCGATGGTTGCATCGCGCACGCAGCCGAAGTCCTGGATGTCGATCCGGTCGAGCACGAGGCGATCGTGGGGGAAGCGACTTCGGATCGCAACGTTCAGCGCGGGATCAGCTGTCCCGCGCAGTTTGCGGGCAGGGGCTCGTCGCAACGCGCGGACTCGATCTCGATGAGGCAGAGCAACGCGCCATCCGGATCACGCACGAACACCTCGGCGCAATCGATCGCATCCTCGGGTCGAGGCTCGACGCAGCGCAGCCGGCGGGCCTCGATCGCGTCCCGCAGTCGATCGCACACCGTCGGCTCGGCTGGCGCCATCGGGCAGCCGACCAGCAACACGAGAGAGAGCAGCGCCACGCGTCTCAAGGCGTGACCTCGACGTCGAGCACGACGGGACCTTCAGGGCCGGTGCCCGTGATCTGGAGGAGCCCAGGTCCCGACGGGGTGGCGCACGTCAGCCCGCCACTGACGCGCGTGGTGACCGACTGGGGCGCTGTGGGTGTCACCGTCATCGGCGCGTTCAGGACGGGGCGGCCCTCGCGCATCCCCACGAAGCAGGTGGCGCGTCCCCCACGCGGCAAGCGAACCACGTCGTTCGCGTGCCCGACGCGCGCGATCGCGTCGACGGCTCCGTCGGTCGCGACCATCGTGTCTTCGAGCGCGAGATCGCCCACGCGTGCTTCGAGCACCACCCGCTCGCCCGTCGTGAGCGACACCAGGGACACCACGCCCGAGCGATCGAGCGCAGCTCCGTCGACGGACAGCACAGCAGCATCATCGAGCACGGGGCGACCTGCTGCATCCGACAGGACCAGGTGCGCTTGCACGAGCCCCACTCCCGTCTCGCCCGTGCGCAGGAACACGCTCGTCACCGTCGGGTCTGACGCCGGCAGCACGAGACCGAGGCCCGTGGGTGTGCCGACCGGTATGCGGAAGCGATCGACGAGATCGCCGTCCTCGAAGATGCTGAGGACGACGACGCCCTCGCGAACGCCGGTGAGCGTCAGGTTCGGACCCGCGCCGCTGACCGTGAGGATCGACCATGGCTCGGAACCGCGTCGGGTCGTGCTCCCGAAAGAACGAAGGCTCGGTGAGGGAAGCGGCCACGGTGCCGCCCGTCGCGACGCCGAACGCATGCGGCACGCCGCGGTTCGCTGCGAGGAGGAGCGTCCCGTTCTCCCCAACTACGCCAGGACGAGAGCATCCGAGCGAGGCCGCGACCGCGATCACCGTCGAGACGCCACAGGCGAGCCCCGCGGCGAACTGCGCGCATTCGCGTCCCGTGCCCGTCCGTTGGACCACGGAGGTGATCGTGCTCCAAGCGCGTCCGTACCCGCAACGAACCCGTTCGGGTTTGCTACCCTCGCGCGCCCCGCGGCGTGTGCTGCGGGACGTCGAGGTCTCGATGCCGGTTGGTTCCTTTCATCGTCTCTTCGTCGCCAACCGCGGCGAGGTCGCGGCGCGCATCGCGCGTGCGTGTGATCAGCTCGGCATCACACCCGTGTTCGGCGTGTCCGAGGCCGACGCGAGCGCGCCCTACACGCTGAATCGCGAGACAGTGCTGCTCGGTCCCGGACGCGCTGCGCAGAGCTACCTCGATCCGATGCGCGTCGTTCAGGCCGCGAAGCAAGCGCGCTGCTCCGCGCTCCATCCGGGCTGGGGCTTCCTCAGCGAGAACCCGCTGCTCGCCGCGATGTGCGAGCAGCACGGCATCACGTTCGTCGGGCCGCCCGCGCACGCGATGTCGCTCATGGGCAAGAAGACGCCGGCGAAGGTCACCGCCAAGCGCGCGGGCCTCACGCTCATCCCGGGGTCGGACGGCGTGCTCGCCGATGTCGCCGATGCGCGCGCAGCGGCCGAGAAGACGGGCTTCCCCGTGCTGTTCAAGGCTGAGAGCGGAGGCGGTGGTCGCGGCATGCGCATCGCGCGATCGGCCGACGAGGTGGAGCGCGCGTTCCTCGACGCCAGCGCCGAAGCGACCGCTGCGTTCGGCGATCCGCGCGTGTTCATGGAGAAGCTCCTCGAGGGCGGACGACACGTCGAGATCCAGGTGATGGCCGATCGCTACGGCAACGTCGTCCACGTCGGCGAGCGCGACTGCACCGTGCAGCGCAACCACCAGAAGCTGATCGAAGAGTCGCCGTCGCCGGTGCTCTCGGACGAAGAGCGCGCGCGCACGTTCGCGGCTGCGATCAATTGCACCAAGCAGATCGGCTACGTGGGCGCGGGCACGATGGAGTTCTTGCTCGACGCGAGCGCGTCGAGCGGCGACTTCTCGAAGGGCACGCTGCGCTTCATGGAGATGAACACGCGCCTCCAGGTCGAGCACCCCGTGAGCGAGATGCGCAGCGGGCTCGATCTCATGAGCGAGATGATCCGCGTGTGCGCGGGCCATCGCCTCTCGGTGAAGCAAGAGCAGATCACCTTCGGTGGTCGCGTGATCGAGTGCCGCATCAACGCCGAGGATCCGAGCGACGGCTTCCGTCCGAGCCCCGGCGAGATCACGAAGTTCGCGCTGCCCGATCTCGAGGGCGGAGAGGTGCGCGTCGATACGCACGTCGCGAGCGGCTACGTGGTGCCGCCGTTCTACGACTCGCTGATCTGCAAGGTCATCGTGCGCGCGGAGACGCGGGACCTCGCGATCGCCCGCATGGAGCGCGCGCTGCGGGGCATGGTGGTCGAGGGCGTGAAGACGACGATCCCGCTCCACCTCACGATCCTCGCGAGCGAGGCGTTCCGCACGAACCGCTACGACACGCGCGCGATCCCCGGATGGCCGAAGTGAAGCGGCGGGCGTTCGTCGTCGCATCGTCGCTCGCGCTCGCGCTGCCGCTCGCAGCCCATGCCGAGCCCAGCGACACGCTCGACGTGATCCTCTTCCCCGATGGTCACCTCCAGATCGGCGATCGCACCGTCCACGAAGCGCAGCTCGAAGCGGCGGCGCGTCAGCTCGTGCGCGCCGTCGGTGATCGAGCGCGCGCGACCATCGCCGCCGATCGAAGCGTCGTCTACGCCCGTGTGATCGCCGTCATGGACGTGCTGCACCGCGCTGGCCTCCACCAGATCTCCATGCTCGTCGCGCCCGAAGGATCCTGATCATGGCCCACGTCCCCCTCGTTCCCATCGGCAAGCCTCGCAGCGAGGTCCTCGACGATCGCAGCTTCGACGAGCACGTCCGCGCGATCGGCGCGCGCGAAGAGAAGCTCGCGGCGCGTCGCAAGGAAGTGCATGGCGGCTGGGGCCCCAAGTACGTCGAGCGTGTGCACAAGAAGGGCAAGCTCACGGCGCGCGAGCGCGTGGACGCGCTCATCGACGCGGGCTCGCGCACGTTCGAGGTCGGCACCTTCGTGAACTACGGCGAGACGTTCGGCACCGGCGACGAGAAGGTCGCCTCGCCGGGCGCGGGCGTCGTCACGTGCTTCGCGCGCGTCGCGAACCGCTGGTGCGTGATCATCGCGAACGACAACACCGTGGCCTCGGGCTCGTGGTGGCCTCGCACGCCCGAGAAGATCCAGCGCGCGCAGGAGATGGCGAAGAAGCTGCGCTTGCCGACGATCTACCTCGTCGACTGCAGCGGCCTGTTCTTGCCCGAGCAGAGCAAGAGCTTCCCCGGCGCGCGCGGCGCGGGGCACATCTTCAAGATGAACTCGCTGCTCTCGGCCGAAGGCGTGCCGCAGATCGCGGGCGTGTTCGGCGACTGCATCGCGGGCGGCGGCTACCAGCCGATCATCTCGGACCGCGTCTACATGACCGAGCAGGCCTACATGGTCATCGCGGGCGCCGCGCTGATCAAAGGCGCCAAGAGCCAGAAGCTCACCTCACTCGACATCGGTGGGCCCGAGGTGCACGTGCACGCGAGCGGCTGCGCCGACGTGCGCGTGCCCGACGACGAGACGTGCCTCGCCGCGATCCGCGCCGACATCGAGAAGCTGCCGAGCTCGGCCGCAGACTTCTATCGACACGGCATGGGCAGCGTCGATCCGCGCGAGCCCGCGCGTGAGCTCGCGGGGATCCTTCCTGCCGATCACCGCGAGACCTACGACGCGCTCGAGGTGCTCGCGCGCCTCTGCGATCAGAGCCTCTTCTGGGAGTGCATGCCCGAGGTCGGTGAAGAGATCGTGTGCGGCGTCGGTCGCGTCGGCGGTCTGTACGCGGGCTTCGTGATCAACCGTCAGGGCCTCGTCGGTGATCCCGAGCAGCCCGACGCGGTGCGCGCAGCCGGCGCGCTCTACCGAGGCGGCATCGCGAAGATCGCGGCGTTCTCGCGCGCGTGTGATGCGGATGGGATTCCGCTCATCTGGCTGCAGGACATCTCGGGCTTCGACATCGGCGCGGAGGCCGAGCGACAGGGCCTGCTCGCGTACGGCTCGAGCCTCATCTACACGAACAGCACGAACAGCGTGCCGATGTTCACCGTGCTGCTGCGCAAGGCCTCGGGCGCTGGCTACTACGCGATGAACGGCCTTCCGTACGACCCGGTCGTGCAGCTCTCGACGATGCTGTCGCGCCTCTCGGTGATGGAGGGCCGCACGCTCTCGATCGCGACGTACAACACGAAGCTCGACGACGACTTCCAGATCGTGAGCAAGGACGAGAACGAGCGTCGCGCGATCGAGGAAGGCATGAAGCAGGTCGAGGCGCGCATCGAGGCGGACATGGATCCGTTCGTCGCCGCGCGGCAGATGGACACCGACGAGATCGTCTCGCTCGCGGAGCTCCGGCCGTGGCTCGAGGCGCTCGTCGAGATGGCGTACCAATCGATCGGTCACCGTCGCATCAAGAACCCGCGCATCTGGTCGCTGCACGACCTGCGCGAGCTCGTCAGCGGAGTGAGGTGAGCATGACCACCAACGACAACGGTCGCCGTTTCGAGCGCGAGCTCGCGCCGCTGGTGAAGGAGCAGGAGGGGATGATCGTGCTGCGCGCGCCGCGTCCCGGCTTTCTCCGCGAGGCGCCTGCGAAGGGAAGGGCGCTGCGCGAGGGCGAGCGCTGCGGCGAGCTCGAGGCGCTCGGTACGCTCACCAAGCTGATCGTTCCTCCGGGCGTCGCGGGCTTGGTCGTCGAAGAGAACGTGCACACCAAGCTCGCCCGGAAACCCGTCGCGTATGGCGACGTGATCGCCGTGATCGATCCGAAGGCCGTCGCCGGAGGCATCGCCGCGACGAGCAGCGCGAGCGGCACCGCGGCGAGCGGGGGCCTCGTGTGGAAGACGCCGCTCGGTGGTCGTTACTACGGTCGGCCCTCGCCGAGCGCGGAGGCGTTCGTGAAGGTGGGCGACGTGATCAAGACGGGGCAGACCGTCGCGCTCGTCGAGGTGATGAAGACGTTCAACCGCGCGAGCTACGGTGGCGCGGGCCTGCCGAGCGAGGCGCGGGTCACGCGCATCCTCGTGAACGAGGGCGACGACGTGAACGGCGGCGACGCGATCCTCGCGCTCGAGGCGATCTGATGTCGGCGCGTACGTTCGCCGTCGCGCTGGTCCTCGCGGCGTCGGTCGCCGGATGTGGCGCGACGCGGACCGACGAGCCGTCGACGACCACCGCGAGCACGACGCCGACCGAGCCCACGCCGACCAGCGCACCGACGCCGGACGAGCAGCCGCTCGCGCACGTCGAGCCCACGGATCCAGGCATTCCGCGCGTCGTCGCGGGCACCGAGTGCAGCGGTCCGGGCGAGTGCACCGGCGGATACTTCGCCGCACCGCCCGTCACGGAAGCCGACTGCGCGTGCCCGACGTGTGAGACCCACGTGATGGGCCTCGCGCGCCTGAACGAGATCTCCGAGGCCGACACCCGCGTGTGTGGCGCGTGGCGTCGCGCGCATCCGTGTCCGCGTCTCACGTGTCCTTCGGACGGACTCCAGTCGATGTGCGTGCGTGGTGCCTGCGTCGCATCGCCGATCATCGAGGCCGGCGATGGACCTTCACCGTGTCGCTCCCCCGCAGACTGTCCGAGCGGGATCGCGTGCGTGACCAACGCGCTCGGCGGGCAGATCGGATGCACCGACGGAACGTGCTGCAGCGCCGCCGAGTGCGTGAACGGCTGCGCCAGCGACGCGGACTGTCCCTCGTGTCGCCCTTCGTGTGAGAACGGCACCTGCCGCAACCCGCACGGCCCGAAGTGAGCGGGGCATGAGCCACGAGGAGATCCTCCGCGACTACCGCGCGAGCTCGACGACGCTCGCGTCGCTGGGCCGTGCGCTCGAGGACGATCTCCGCACGGTGCTCACGGAGGCGCGGCTCGACGTCCACTTCGTCAGCTCGCGCTTGAAGGCGGAAGACAGCCTTCGCAAGAAGCTCGCTCGCCCCGACAAGACGTACCGGGCGATGTGGGACGTGACCGACGTCGTGGGCGTTCGCGTCGCGACGTACTTCGAGGACTCGATCGAGGAGGTCGCGCGGTTGATCGAGGAGCGCTTCTCCGTCGACTACCGACACTCCGTGGACAAGCTGCGCGCGCGCGATTACGGGTCGTTCGGCTATCGCTCGGTCCACTACGTGTGCGCGTTCCCGCCTTCGTTCGGGCTGCCGACCCAGGCGCGCTTCGAGATCCAGATCCGCACGGCGCTCCAGCACGCGTGGGCCGAGATCGAGCACGACCTCGGCTACAAGCTCCTCGTCGACGGCGGCGCGAGCGCGTCGAGCGCGGTGCCGCTCCAGATCCGACGTCGCTTCAGCCGCATCGCGAGCTTGCTCGAGATCGCCGATCAAGAGTTCGTGTCGATCCGCACCGACCTCCAGGGCTACCGCGATCGCGCGCAGAAGGACGGCGCGCACGGCGGTCAGGGCCTGCCGATCGATGCGCTCTCGCTCGACGCCGTCGCGCGGACACCACGCGTCGAGGCGCTCGACCGCGTGCTCGCCGACAAGCTCGCGAAGTCGATCGGCGACGACGTCTTCTTCCCCGACTACCTCGCCCGCATGCTCGCGCACGCGGGCCTCACGAGCACCGCGTCGCTCCACGCGGCCGTCGACGAGCACGCTGCGCACGTGCTCGACATGGTCGTGCCGTACTTCGTGTTCGCGCGCAGCACGCTCGGCCTCGACGTGGATGATCTCCCCGCCGTGCAGCGCGGCTACTCGCTCTTCTTCGTCGCGCACCGCGCGATCGTGCGAGGCCCCGAGCTCGGCCTCTCGAAGGTCGCGCGGCTCACGCGCATGTACGCCGAGCTCGACTTCGGCGGAGACGAAGCGCGCGCCCACGAGATCGCGAGCGGCCTCGTCTCCGCGCTCGGCTGATCGAGGCGTCCCTCAACCGGCGTGCAGCGCGATGACCTCGCGCCACAGCGCTTCGGGATCGATCGTCGTGTAGCCGCTCTCTTGTGCGTCGTTGGTCTCGATGACGATCCATCGGCCGTCGTCACGCTGCGCGATGTCGATCGCGAGGAACGGCACCTCGAGCGTGCGCTGTACCTCGAGGGCCAGGCCGCGCATCGCAGCGTCTTCGTCGGCCGTTCGCTCGATGCCCGCGTCGCGCCAGTACGCGCCGATCCCGACCACGTCCCCATCGAGCACGAAGACACGGTGCTCCCACGCATTGGGCACACGATCGGTGGGCCCCGATCTCGCAGCCTCCCGCAGTCGCACGCGTCGACGGACCGCGATCGACTGGCCCGCGAGGTGTGGAACGCCTCGATAGCCCGCGATCGAGCGCTCGAGACCCGCACGATCGTCGACGAAGGCGAGCGCGCGGAGGTGCCCGTGGGTCTGCTGCACGGTCTTCACGAACAACGGATATCCGAGCTCGCGCTCGACGCGCGCGACGTCCACCTCGCCGTCGAACACCAACGACGCGGGCGTGAGGTCGCCCAAGCGCGGCGCCCAACACGAGAGATCGTTGGCGCGCTTCGACGCGGCGGGATCGTTGACGAGGCGAAGCCCCCGATCGAGCAGCCGCGCGTAGACGTCGTCGTAGTCCGCGATGAGGCCGACGCGCGCGATGCAGCGAGTCTCGTCGGGCAGATACACCGGGTGCGTACACGTGAGCCGCGCCTCGAAGTCGAAGTCGTAGCTCGCCACGCCGAAGCGACGCGCGAGCACGTACGGGCCCGTCGTGCTCGCCCCGAGGCGCAGCAGGTGTCGATGCGGCGCGTCGAGATCGAAGGGCTCGCGCACGGCTACTTCTTCGCGTCCTTGGCGGCGGCTTCTTCGGCTTCGCGGCGGATGCGGCCCGCGCGGACGAACGAGAGGGCGAGGCCCAGCGCGAGGAAGAGGTTCGTGCCGAGGAGCGTCGCGAACGCGGCCTTCACGCCGGTCGCGGAGCCGCGGCTCACCGAGAACGGGCCGAGCTGCGCGAGCTGTCGCTCACTCTCGGGCGCAGGCGCGGAAGGCACACCGACGATCGCGACGTCCTCGAGCGCCATGTCCTCGATCGCGCCCGCGACGAGGCGCTGGATCGAGGGGTCGTCGTAGGGCGCCGTCGCTCCGCGGTAGCGCACCATCACCGACGCCCGCGCGCGCGGTCGAGGCGCGTCGAGCCCGAACGCCTGTGCCTGCGGCAGCGCGATGTGCACGCGCGCGTCGAGCACTCCGTCGATCGACTCGATCGACTGCGCGAGCTCGCCCGAGAGCGCGGCCGTCATGCGCGCGCGCTCTTCGGTGGCCGTGGGCACCAGGCTGCCCTCGCCGAACATCTCGCCGAGGCCTGGATCCGTCTCGCGCGGCAAGCCCTCGCTGCGAAGGATCGCGAGCGCCGGAGCCACGTCGTCGGGCGCGACGCTGACCGCGAAGCTCGCCTCTTCACCGCCGCCCATCTCTGCGGCCTTGGTGGCGCCGATGCCGTGCTGATCGAGCGCGACGACGATCGCGTTGGCCTGCGACTCGTCGAGCCCACGCTCGAGCTCCGTCTGACATCCGTAGAGGGCCAGCGCGCCAGAGAGCGCGAGCCAACGAGTCGTGTTCACGTGTCCCCCGTCGCCGTCACTGAGAGGCGTCGAACGAGTAGCTCGCGCCCATGCGCGGCGCGCCGAAGCCCGGGAAGTGGATGCCTCCCACGCGGCCCATGATGCAGCGCTGGAACTCCGGGCTGCCCGCGCGCACCGAGCTGCCGATCACCTGACCGGAGCCGGCGATCGCGATGTCGATGCGCACGCGGCCGAGGCTGCGACCGCCGCGGAGCTCGCTCGAGACGCAGCCGAACATCGAGTTGATCTGACCGTTCATCACGCCCGCGACCTGCGCGGGGCTGAGGCGTCCCTCGCCGCCCGAGCCCGTCGCGTCGCCCATGTCGACGGCCTCGCTCATCGCGTCTTCGTACGAGCGACCGCCACCGCCGCCGATGCGACGTGCGCCGCCGCCGCCACCCGTGCGACGTCCCGTGCTGCGCGGCGGATCGGGCAGGATGCCGGCCGCGCCTTCGATCTGGACCTCGCCGCGCGCATAGAGATCAGCGAGGTCGTTCATCGCGACCTGCTGCTGCTGCTCGGCTTGGCGCGTGTAGAGGAAGACGCCGAGGATCAGCAAGATGCCGAAGATCGCAGCGCCCGCGACGATGAACTTCGCGAGGTTGCCGCGCGTCTCGGTCTTGGCCGACTGCGCGATCGCGTGCGTCTCCGCTTGTGCGGCGCGCTTGAGCCGGTGCTGCTCGACGAACTCGGTGTAGTCGGGCCACTCGACGACCTTGCGGCGCTCGCCGCTGTCCATGTTGAGCAGGCCGTGGTCACCGAGCACCTCGCCCTTGGAGATCAGCTCCACGAGCTCGCGACCCGAGAACGGACCGTGATCGAGGCCGTCCTTCTGGGCCATCCAGCGGGGCGCGTCGTTCTCGGTGATCTTCTTGAGGAGGCCGCCGAGATCCACCTGCGCGCTGGGCGTGGGCGCGCCCATCGGGCCATCCGGCATCAGGCTGATCGCAGACGGACGGAAGTCGTCGTGGATCGAGATGCGCTGACCGATCGCAGGCGCTGCCTGGTTGATCGTGGCCTGGTTGATGGTGGGAGGCGCGCCCATCTCGATGCGGGGCGCGGGCGGCGCCTTGGGGATCGTCACCTTGGGCGCGGTCGCGAGGGCGGCCGGCGTCACGCTGAGCGGGATGTCCACGTCGACGTCGACGTCGACGTTCACCTCCGTCGACGCTGCTGCGGCGGGGTTCACGAACGGACCGAGCGCGACGCGGAGATCGTGGGCGCTCGCGTACCGCTCGGCCGGGTTCGGCGCGAGGCAGCGCATGAGGATGGCGTCGAGCTCGGGCGTGCCTTCGGGGTGGGCCTGCGAAGGCGGCAGGAAGTGCTCGGAGGGCGAGCGCAGACACAGCACCGCGTAGAGCGCGCCGCCGAGCCCGAAGACGTCGGCCGCGATGGTCGGCTCCGCCGGTCCTTGCCGGAGCTCCGGAGCGATGAACTGGAGCGCGTCTTCGCCGAACACGCCTGGGCCGGAGGTGCGGAGCACGGCGCGCGCGAGGCCGACCTCGTCGACCTTGATGCCCGCATCGGTGACGTGGATCGCCGAGGGCCGGATCGCGCCGTGCGCACCGTTTCGCGCGTGGAGCGGCGCGAGCGCGTCGCAGATCTGCGCGACCATCGCGCACGCCTCGCGGAGCACGAGCGGATCGCCCGCCTCGCGCTTGGCCTGCACCAGGGACGCGAGGCTCTGACCGCTGGCGAGCCACTCGCTGGCGACGAAGCGTGAGCCGGCATCGGCACCCGTCCCGTAGACCGAGGCGAGGTGCTTGTGCGTCGTGGTGGTGGCGACGCGGATCTCGTTGCGGAGGATCTCGGCGGCCTGCGGAGTCGCGAAGAGCGCCGAGGACGGGATGCGAAGGAGCACGGCCTTCTTGGTCTTCTGATCGCGCGCGGCGATCAGCGTCCCGATCGCGTCGGTCCCGTGCACGCGCTCGACGGCGAACCGCGCGCCGATCACCCGTCCGGGTGCGAAGGTGGCCTCGGCGGAGGCGGTGGGCGAAGACATCGGTCGGGACGCTACCGGACGCGGCCCCGATCCATCAACGGGGTCACGCGTCCGACATGGGGCACGCCGCTCCTCTTTCCGACCGCGCGTGCGTGATAGGCTCGCCACGCGCATGCGGTTCGGGCCGTTCGAGATCGTGCGCCCACTCGGGCGTGGCGGGATGGCCGAGACGTTCCTCGCCCGACGGCCCGGTCACGACGGCTTCGCGCGCGAGATCTGCCTCAAGCGCGTGCTCTCGGAGCGCGCGGCGGAGCCCGACTTCGTGAGCGGCTTCCAGCGCGAGGCCAAGCTCGCCGCGCGCCTCGTTCATCCGCACATCGCGCAGGTCTACGACTTCGGCTGCGAAGGCGAGACGTGGTGGATGACGCTCGAGCACGTGCCGGGCGGCGATCTGCGCGCGCTGCTCAAGTCCCTCGGCCAGCCCATGCCGGCCGATCTCGGGCTCGTGCTGATGGTCGACATGCTCGAGGCGCTCGGGTACGCGCACGACCTCGGCATCGTCCACCGCGACGTCAGCCCGTCGAACATCCTCTTGGACCTCCAGGGGAACTTCCAAGCTCGCGGACTTCGGGATCGCCAAGGCGCGTCACGTCGATCGCGACGGCTCGACCGCGTACTCGACGACCACCGGCACCATCAAAGGCAAGGCCGCGTACATGGCGCCCGAGCAAGCGCTCGGCCTCGAGGTCGATGGACGCGCCGATCTCTGGTCGTTCGGCGTCGTGATGTTCGAGGCCTTCTCGGGCAAGAAGCCCTTCGAGGGCGCCACCGATCTCGCGATCATGATGGCGGCGAACCAGGGCCGTCGCGCGCGCGTCGCCAACGTCGCGCCGCACCTGCCACCAGACGTGGCCGGTGTGATCGAGAAGCTCCTCGAGCCCAACCGGGATGGGCGTTTTCAGAGCGCAGGCGACGTGCTCGAGGCGCTCTCGAACCACCCCGCGCCGGTGCGCGGCAGGCGGGTGATCGCGGCGATGCTGCAGTCGATCGGCGCGGCCACGGCAGCGACCGCGCTGGCCGCGGACAACGCGCCTGCGACGACGATCGAGCCGGCGCCCAGCTTCGAGGACCCGTCGTCGTCGGCCTCGTCCGCTCCGTCACCAGCGGCGTCCGTTCCTCCGCCCGCGGTGTCCACGCCGAGCGTCCCGCCGTCGCCGCGCGCGCTCGACGCGACGCCGCTCGTCGTGCCCGTGTCGCCCGCCGAGCCGCATGCCTCGATGCTGGCTGCGACGCTCCCCGTCGGCACGCGCACTCCCAGCCCGGGGCGCAGCGCAGCGTTCGTCTTCATGCTCGCGGCGATCGCAGGCCTGCTCGTCTCGATCGTGATCGTGGTGGCCCAGCCGTTCGCCAGCCGGGTTCCCTCGAGCGTCACGGTCGATGCGGAGCCGAGGCCGCTCACGAGCGTCGGCACGGCGCCGCCTCCCACCGCGACGATGCCCGTCGCGGTCGAGCCGCCGATCGCGCGCGGCGTGCTCGTGCCCGATGAAGACGAGCTCCCGCCGGTGCCCCCCGAGACGCCCTCGGGATCGTCGACGACACCTCGCACGGGCGCCGGCACGCGACCGGCGACGCCGCCCCAGCGCGTCGCCGCATCCGCCGAGATCGGCAGCCTGCATGTCACCGTGATCCCGTGGGGCGACGTGCAGATCGATGGGACCGCGCGCGGCCGGAGCCCCGTCACGATCGATCTGCCCGCCGGCGAACATCGGGTGCGGATCGAGTCCGAGTCCGGCGCCGTCACCCGTGAGGTGCGCATCGAAGCCGGGCGCCGCGAAGAGCTCGAGGTCGATCTCTCGGACGGCTGATTCATTCCCGACCCCGTGCGTTCGGGCGGTTCGAGACCGCGCTGCGCGCGCGGATCTTGTGTCGCGCGGAGCCCCGTCGTACACGCGGACCGTGGACAGCATCGTCGTTCGTGGTGGCACTCCGCTCCAAGGCACCCTCCGCGTGAGCGGTGCCAAGAACGCGGCGCTGCCGATCCTGTGCGCTTCGCTCCTCGCGGATGGCGAGCACACGTTCCGCAACGTCCCGGACCTGCGCGACATCCAGACCACGGCGCAGCTGCTGCGTCACATGGGCCTCGAGGTCGACGTGCACCCGCCGGTCGTCGTCGTGCGCGGCAAGCCCGTCGTCGAGCCAGACGCTCCGTACGAGCTCGTGAAGCAGATGCGCGCGTCGGTGCTCGTGCTCGGCCCGCTCGTGGCCCGCTACGGCCGTGCGCGCGTGTCGTTGCCCGGCGGCTGCGCGATCGGCGCGCGCCCGATCGATCAGCACCTCAAGGGCCTCGAGGTGATGGGCGCCGAGATCGAGATCGATCACGGCTACGTGAACGTGAAGGTGCCCGGCGGACGTCTGCGCGGCGGCGACATCCACCTCGACATCCCGACGGTCACCGGAACCGAGAACCTCATGTGCGCGGCGGCCCTCGCGAAGGGCCGCACGCGGATCACGAACGCTGCGCGCGAGCCCGAGGTGGAAGAGCTCGGCAAGGTGCTCAACAAGATGGGCGCCTCGATCGAAGGCGCGGGCACTGACGTGATCGTCATCGACGGCAAGGACGCGCTCCAGCCGGTCGATCACGCGATCATCGCGGACCGCATCGAGGCGGGCACGTACATGGTCGCGGCCGCGGTGACGGGCGGCGACGTGCTGCTCGAGGGGATCACGTTCGATCACATCGAGGCGCTCTGCTCGAAGCTGCGCGCCGCGCGCGTGATCGTCGAGCGCGAGGCGCACGGCGTGCGCGTGGTGGGCAAGCCGCCGTTCCGCCCGGTGGACGTGACGACCGAGCCGCACCCCGGCTTTCCCACCGACATGCAGGCGCAGTTCATGTTGCTCTGCGCGCTCGCGCAGGGATCGAGCGTGCTCACGGAGACCATCTTCGAGAACCGCTTCATGCACGTGCCCGAGCTCGTGCGCATGGGCGCGCGCATCGACATCCGAGGTCGCTCGGCCTTCGTGCACGGTCCCGCCAAGCTCAGCGGCGCGCGCGTGATGGCCACCGATCTGCGCGCCAGCGCGTCGCTCGTGCTCGCAGGCCTCGTGGCCGAGGGCGAGACGGAAGTGCTCCGCGTCTATCACATCGATCGCGGCTACGAGCGCATCGAGGCCAAGCTCAAGGGCCTCGGCGCCGACATCGAGCGTGTGCCCGGCGGCACCGGTCGTGTCTGACGAGAGCGCTTCCGACCGGGCGTCGCGACCGCTCGTGCTCGCGGTGCCCAAGGGCAGGGTGCTGGCGCAGCTCGCGCCGGTGCTCGCGCAGCACGGCGTCGACACCGCTGACGTGCTCGCCGATGACCGCCGCCTCGTGCGTCGCGATGCCAAGACGGGCCTCGCGTTCCTCCTCCTCAAGCCCGACGACGTTCCGACGTACGTCGAGTACGGCGCGGCGGATGTGGGTGTCGTCGGCCGCGACGTGCTGCTCGAGCGCGAGTACGACCTCTACGAGCCTCTCGATCTCGGCATCGGTCGCTGCCGTATGGTGGTCGCGGGGCATCGCGATCGACCGCTCCCGAAGAACCGTCCGGTGCGCGTGGCGACGAAGTTCCCCGGCATCGCACGTCGGCACTTCGCGAGCGCGGGCCTCGCGGTCGAGATCATCTTCGTGCAGGGCTCGGTCGAGATCGCGCCGCTCGTCGGCTTGGCCGATGTGATCGTCGACCTGGTGGAGTCGGGCGAGACGCTGCGTCAGAACGGGCTCGCGGAGCTCGAGACCATCGTCGAGGTCAGCTCGCTCGTCGTCGTGAACCGCCTGTCGTTCAAGCTCCACGAGCCCGCCGTGCGCGCGCTGATCACGGCGCTCTCGTCGCTCGCCAAGCGCTGACGCGTCAGTCCCTCCATCGCCCCTCCGTCTCGAGGGCTCGCGACCGTGTCTGCGCACGGTCGCGCTTTTCGGCTACCTTCGGGAGGGAACGACGATGTCGAACGTCAGCGACATGACGGTGAAGATCCTCGGCGAGATCCGGGACGAGATCCGCGGCACACGCGCGGATCTCAACGCGCGGCTCGATCAGACCAATGCGTGTCTCGATCAGACCAATGCGCGTCTCGGCGAGACCAACGAGAAGGTCGACCTCCTCGCCCGCCGTCAGACCCAAACCGAAGTGCGCCTCGCGACGGAGATCGTCGCGCTCGCGGGCGCGGTCGACCGGACGAACCGCCTCTTGCGAGAGCGCTTGGACGATCGGGATCGGATCGACGAGATCGATCGCCGCGTGACCGCGCTCGAGCGCGCCAAGCACTGACCGTCGCCCGCGCTCGCGCCGATCAGTCGATGGTTCGCATCAGCCGATGCGCCTCGAGGATGTCGGAGAACGTGCCGGTGCGGGGCGAACCTCGGAGCTGACGGAGCGCGACCCGCATCTGAACCGCGGCGCGACGAGGAGGCATGGCGCCGACGCCCGTACACAGCCCAGGGCAGAGCAGCGACCGAATGGGCCGTTCAGCAGGTCCGCGATGCGCCTTCACGGCGAGCAGCGCCGCGCGCAGCGCGACGTACGCGTTGGTGGATCGGCTCACGTCGTCGGGCACGCGCACGGTTGGGGCATAGACGAGCCACGGCCATCGCGCGTCGTCGGTCTCGACGAGCTCGGCTGCGCCGACGTGGAGCTCTCCCATGCGAGCGAGGATAGGCCGGAAGTGCGCCGAGCTTCGCCCCTGTCGAAAGGTGACGACCGCGGGCGGAGCGTTCGCCCCGACCGCGGTCGTCTGGTCACGTGGAGGTGATCATTCCTGCGAGGGCTCGTCGCCGGTGTCGTCGCCAGTGCCCGCGCTTGGAGGCGCGCGACGCGTGGCCACGTCCTGCGCGAGCGTCGTCTGACCCGAGACCGTCAGGTACGGGCGCAAACGGCGGAACGTCGCGCGGCCGATGCCACGCACGCGGAGGATGTCCTCCACGCGGCGGAAGGCCGTGCGCTCGCGGAACGAGATGATGGCGGCGGCCTTCGACGGGCCGATGCCGGGCAGGCGCTGGAGCTCTTCGGCGCTCGCCGTCTGGATGTTCACCACCCCTTCCGCCGAGGCGGGCGCCTCGACGGCGGGCGCCTGCCGCTGTGCGTGCGCCGCCGACGGCGCGAGCGCCGGTGCGAGCACGCCGAGCGCGGCGAGCGTGAGGGTGGCGAGGACGGAGGAGCAGCGAAGGAACGTGGGCTTGGTCATGGTGAACTACCTTTCTTTTCGTGAGCTCTCGACGGTGGAGCTGGCCGGCCCGTCGAACACCGGTGAGCGCCCGGAACCGCCCGGGCGCATGCAGTCAGAGCGCGGGCTCGGAGGCGTCGATCGACGCCTCGCGCGAGGGACGCTCGGGGAAGGGCCGCAGCTCGCGGATGTGCAGCGAGCCGTTGGTCGGCACCGCGTCCAGCATCGCGTTGAGGCTCCCGTCGCGGTTGCGGAACGCGGAGCCGATGCGGACCCAGAGCTTCTTCTTGTCCTTCTCGCGCTCGACGATCGTGTAGACGACGAGCGGCTGTCGTGTGGCGTTGTCCATCTGCGTGTCCTTCCTCTCGAGTGGGCGACGCTCGCTGCGGCGCGTCTCGTGAGGGAGCCCAATGCAGGCGCCGGACCGGGGATCGCGCGCTCGATCTCAAGGGAATTCGCTCGAGATCTGGCGTCGACGCCGCCACCCCCCTGGCGGCCGCCACCCTATGGGTCCGGGCGAGAGGCCTCCGGCCCCTCGCGCTCCCCGTCGCTCACGTCGTCGCTCTGCTCCTCGCACCGCTCCTGCTCCAGGGGTCAGCTGCGCTGACCCCGCCGCATGGCGCCCCACGTCCGAGCAAGCGGGTCTTCGGCATCGCTTGAGAGCCTCGGCGCAGCGGCGTACGATGCCGCCGCTCGTCGGGGTCCCTTCAGCGATCAATGCCGATGGGACTCGTCGCGCTCGCCTCGAGTCTCGTTCGGAGGATCATGAAGCTCTCGCTCTCGACCGGTGCCCTGGCGCGTGTTCGCGCAGATCTCCTCGCCGTGGCCGTGCCGACGCAGGGGCTCGACAAGTCCGCGGACCTCAAGGCGCTCGATCGCGCGGCCAAGGGCGCGCTGAAGAACGCGGCGAAGCTCGAGGACTTCACCGGCAAGGCCGGCGAGACGCTGCGGGTGAACGTCTCGGGCATCTTCGCGAAGCAGGTGCTGCTGGTGGGCGTCGGCGAAGGCGGCAAGAAGCCGCGCGACGCGCGCGCGCTCGCGCACCGGGCGGCGCAGGCCGCAGGAAAGCTGAGCTCGGTCGCCGTCGTCCTCACGACGGACGACGACGACTCGATCCGCGCCGCGGCCGAGGGTCTGCGTGGCGGTGCGTACCGCTACCTCACGTACCTCACGGGCGATCGGCTCCCCAAGCGCCAGCTCGAGACCGCCACGCTCGTCGTGACGCGCAAGGATCCGGGCGCGAAGTCTGCGCTCGCTGCCGGCGAGATCCTCGCCGATGCGATCGTCCTCGCGCGCGATCTCGTGAACGCGCCGCCGAACGATCTGACGCCGGTCGCGCTCGCCGAGGCGGCCAAGAGCGCGTCGACCACGTACGGCCTCGACTACAAGCAGTGGGACAAGAAGGGGCTCGAGAAGCTCGGGATGAACCTCTTCCTCGCGGTGAACCGCGGCTCGGCCGAAGAGCCGCGCATGGTGCACCTCAGCTACAAGCCCGCCGCAGTGAAGGGCGCCAAGCGCGTCGTGTTCGTCGGCAAGGGCCTGACGTTCGACAGCGGCGGCCTCTGCATCAAGCCCGCGGGCTCGATGATCGACATGAAGTGCGACATGGCGGGCGCGGCCGTGACGATCGGCATCGTGCTCGCGGCCGCGCGCCTGAACCTGCCCATCGAGGTGCACGCGCTCTTCGGTGCCACCGAGAACATGACGGGCGACGCGGCCTACCGCCCGGGCGACGTCTTCAAGAGCTACGAAGGCAAGACGGTCGAGATCATCAACACCGACGCGGAAGGACGCCTCGTCCTCGCGGACGTGCTGTGGCATGCGACGAAGCTCGAGCCCGACTACCTCATCGATCACGCCACGCTCACGGGCGCCTGCATGGTCGCGCTCGGGCCGTGGACCGCGGGCCTCTTCGCGAACGACGACGAGCTCGCCAAGAAGTACCTCGAGGCGGCCGAAGTGGAGGGCGAGTCCTACTGGCGCCTGCCGCTGAACGACGAGCTGCGCGAGTCGCTCCGCAGCGACGTCGCGGATCTCAAGCACACGGGCGATCGTCACGGCGGCTCGATCACCGCGGCGCTCTTCCTCCGCGAGTTCATCGGCACCACGAAGTGGATGCACCTCGACATCGCTGGCCCCGCGTTCCTCGAGCGTCCGCACGGCACCTCGCCCAAGGGCGGCACCGGCTTCGGCATCGCCACGGGCGTGCGCTTCCTCGAGCGCCTCGCGACGAGCTGATCGGTGCGCACGCGCGGCGGTGCGATCCTCGCGTGTGCGCTCGCGCTGGGCACGACGTCGTTCGCGACGCCGCGCGCGCACGCCCACCTCGGTCACATCGTCGTCAGCGCCGAGCGCTACCTGAAGATCGATGCGACCGAGCGCGACACGCGCTTGGTGGTGTCGCTCACGCTCGGCGCGTCCGAGGGGCGTCGCGTGCTCGAGGCCGCCGACGGCGACCACGACGGTGACGTCAGCCAGACGGAGGCCGATGCGTACCTCGCCGAGTGGGGCCGCGGCCTCCACGACGAGCTTCCCGTCGAGGTCGATGGCGAGCGCGTCGAGATCGAGTTCGACGAGCCGTTCCTCGATCCGATCGGGCGCGTCGCGTCCGTGCCCGTCACCGTGGAGATGGTCGCGCACATCCCGATCGAGGCGCGCGAGGCGGTGATCGTCGTGCGCGATCAGATGGTGCGACGCGAGACCTACGATCGCACCGAGGTCGCGTTCCGGGGACACGACGGCGCGGAGGTCGTCGCGTCGGGCGGAGTCGAGGCGCCCACGTCGCGCGAGCTCGACCTCGCGTTCGGCACCACGACGGGATCCGCGATGCCCGAGGTCATCGCGATGCGCGCGCTGTATCCCTCGCGCTCGGAGCCGAGCCACGTGCCGTGGGCGGGCGTCGGGGTGCTCGCGCTGGTCGGCATCGGCGTCGGTGTCGCGGTGCGTCGGCGGCGCGAAGCTCGCCGCCCGTAGAAGCACGAGTCCACGCGAGAGACCGACGGAACGAAAAGAGGCGAGCTCCTCGCGGTGCTCGCCTCTCTCCATGTTTCGCTAGACCGCGTTCTAGATACGGAACGGGTAGTTCACCGTGAACGAAGGACGCGTGAAGTGCTGGAACGTCGCGCTTCGGACTGCGCGTGCGATGCACGAGCCGACCGGTGTACCTGCGAACTGTCCCGTCACGTTCGCGCCAGTGACACGACCCGTGGAGCCAGAGACGGTGACCGCGACGGTCGCCGTCCCGTGCTCGCCGTTGCCACATGCCGAGACAGCGCCGGACACGCCCTGCATCGCGCTGACGACATCGCCTCGGCTCGGAGTCTCCGGTCCGCCCGCAGCGCCACCGCCACCGCCCGCAGGAGCCGCAGCGCCACCACCACCACCCGCCGGTCGGCGCGTGCTCGACGGCGCGAGCGCGCCCTCGAGGAGATCGTCGATGCTCGAGCCTTCGCTGCCGCGACGCGGCGTGGCCGCTCCGCCGCCTCCACCACCGCCGCCACCCGCTGCAGGAGCCGCGGGCGTCGCGGGCTCGGCGGCTGCCGAGCCACCACCGCCACCGCCACCACCGCTGCCACCGCGCGGACGGCGTCCACCGCCTCCACCACCACCGCCAGCCGTGGGTGCCTCAGCGGGCTCGGTCCCTGCGGCCGTCGCCGGGGTCGCCGGAGTCGCGGGCGTTGCCGGAACCGCAGCCGTGGCCGGCGGTGCTGCCGTCGCGCCGGGCGCCACCGCGCCAACCGCGCCTGCCGGCGGCGCCGCCGGGGGCGTCGCTCCAGGTGCGAGCGCCGTGGCCGCAGGAGCAGCCGCCGGATCGGGCGAGTTGTTGAGCATGACGACCGCGATGATCGCGGCGGCCGCGATCACCGAGACGCCGAGCACGATGCCGCCGATGAGCACGCCGTTGTTCGACTTCTCCGGCGTCTTGTCCGCGATGATCACGGGCGCTGCGAGCGCAGAGCCGAGACCGACCGACGGCGCGCCGATGCTCATCAGATCGTCGATCTTCGGCGGCGCGGCCGCCATCGACGCCATCGGAGCGGAGCCGCCGCCCATGCCCGTCGCCGAGGCGAGAGCGCGGATGTCGATGAGGCCCGAGCCTTCGCCCGCTGCCATGCCCGCCTTGGGGGCGGCCTTCGCGGGCCCGCTCGGCGCGCCCGGGGCTCCCGTAGCGAGCGCCTGCAGGTTCGAGAGCGAGAAGAGCACCGAGTTCTCGTTGCGCTGTCCCGTCATCGCCTGCTGCGCGCTGACACGCGGACCACCACCACCGCCGGGCGCCGACGAGACGACGTCGTCGTCATCGCCACCACCGAACGGGCTCGCGCTGCTCGGTGCGAAGAGATCCGCACCCGCGTCACGCGAGGCCTTCGCGGCGGGCCGCTGAGACTGCGGTGCGGCTGCAGCGGGCGCAGAGTCTCCGAACGGATCGCCGCCGCCGTCTTGGGCCCCTCCCCCGTCCTGCGCCGCGCCGCCGCCAGGGTTCATGATCGCCTGGACGAGCTCTTCGATGTCCTGCGCCGGCTTCCAGTCGTCGAAGCCCTCGCGCCAGACATACGCGTCCCATCCGATGCGCCCCTCGGAGATCATGCCTCCGAGCTGCGCAGGTGTGTACGGGCCCTGCTGGTCGCCATCGACGACCGCGTGCCACACGGCTTCACCGCCGTAGTCGAACCCGCCGGCTCCCGGCGCGGGCGCGGCCTCTTCGCCGCCCTGCTGATCGCCGCGCACGACGATGGCAGCACCGCACTTCTTGCAGCGGATCTTGAAGACCCGCCCGGCGACCTTCTCGTCGGCAATGGAGTACTTGGCGCTACAGCTCTCGCAGACGATCTTCATCGATGCATTCCCCTGGTATCACTGGACCGTTCGTGTTTTTGGGGCACACGAACCAACTTCGACGTCCTCTTCATCCAAGAGCACGGCAGCACGTCACGCGGCCGCGGCGTCGAGTGCCCTCTCCGTGCGCAGCGGCGTCGGAGGAGGGCGAGACCTCGATGCGGGCGCGAGGATACCGATCTCGCGTTCCGCCGATCAAGCACGCTTGTCGTGGTCTCGGGCTGGTAGACCCACCACCCGATCCACCCTTGGGTGAGCTTTCTGCACGAAGTCGCAGCGGAGGTTCGGAAGAGCGCGATCAAAGCGTCGTGCCGTCCTTGCCGCAGAATTTCGTGGTGCTCGGGTAGTGCGTGCCGCACGTGGGGCACACGCGTTCAGGCGCGCTCTGCTCGCGCTTCGTCACGAACTCGGCGTACGGCACGAGCCGCTCCTGATCCTTGCTGCAGGTCGTGGTGCCTGCCGCGTAGCCACGGCGGCACATCGGACAGATCATGGACTCGCCCGCCGGACCGCCCGCGCTGCTGGGCGTGCTGCTGGCCGCGGCGCCACCGATCGGGGCGAGCGGCATCGAAGACGCGATCGAGGCCCGCTGCGCAGCGCGCGCCGCGAGCTGCGAGCGCCGGCTCCGTGCCCGGAGCGTGAGCGCGATCGCCGTCAGGCTCGCGAGACCGATCGCGAGCGCTGCGACGACGAGGAGCCAGGGCGACACGCCGCCCGTGCTCGGCGCGGTGCGCGCGGCGACGCCCGCGTCTTGTCCCGCGCTGGCCTCGTCACTGCCGACCACGCCGCTCTCGCCGCGTCGCGCGATCAGGCCCGACAGATCCATCGAGACCGCACGCAACGTCGCGCGCCCTTCGAGCGCGCCGCTTCGTCCGACGATCGTCGCCTCACCGGCGCGCGCGACCTCGATGCAGCCGCTGCGGAGCGCGCCCACGTCGCCCGCCGCGACGCTGAGATCGACGCTGCTCCCGCGCACCCAGCAGCCCTGCGCGTCGTAGACGCGTCCCGTGAAGCACACGCGATCGCCGATCGCGGCATCGGTGCTGCCGGGTCGCACCGTCACGCGCGCGGGCGCGCCAGGCGTGCATGCCGGCTCGGGCGGCTCCGCGGTCGTCGTCGGCGGAGGCCGTGTCGTCGTCGTCGTCGGAGGCGGTGTGCTCCCGCTCCCCGTGCGATCGAAGGTCTGCGTGGTCGTGACGCGCGCGGTGCAGTGCGACTCGTTCAGCGTCCAGTCGTAGTCGGTCTCGTCGCGCAGCTCGATGCGCTCGTTGCCCGACGCGCGCAGCGTGTACGTGCCCGTCTCGCGTCGCGGATCGTCGGGCGGCGTGCGGCAGAGGATCTGCCAAGAGCCCGACTGTACGCGCGAGCTCACCACGCGCACCGCGCGGTTGTCGCTCCAGCATCCGCGCGTCGTACGGCGTCCGCCGAACGAGAGGTGATCGCCGTCCTGCGTGATGGCGACCGCGCCTCGACCCGGCACGGTGCTCGACTGCGGACGCGGCCCACAGTCGGGGCCCCACGTCTCGACGCGGACGTCGATCGACATCGCGCCTTGCCGCCAGTCGCCTTCGAACGGCCCGTCGGCGCGAGCCACGCGCGCCGTCGAGCAGAAGACGAGCAGCACGACGGCGGCGCGAGAGAGCCAGCGGGCGAGCATCGCGCGGCAGCATCGCACGCCCAATCTGCGACGCGCAAAAGGAGAGCGAGCGTCGCTCGCGACGACGGGTTCGGCTCGGCGAACCACCGCGAACGACGAAAGGCGCGAGCCCCGAAGGCCCCGCGCCTCTCGCGGCGATCGACGCTCGCGCTCAGCCTGCAGCGCGGACCTTGTTCACTTCGGCGGTGAGCTCGGGGACCGCCTTGAAGAGATCCGCGACGAGGAAGTAGTCCGCCACGCCCGCGATCGGCGCTTCCTTGTTGTTGTTGACCGCGACGATGACCTTGCTGCCCTTCATGCCCGCGAGGTGCTGGATCGCGCCGCTGATGCCGACGGCCACGTAGAGCTTGGGCGCCACGACCTTGCCGGTCTGACCGACCTGCAGATCGTTCGGCACGTAGCCCGCATCACACGCCGCGCGCGACGCGCCCATCGCCGCGCCGAACGCGTCGACCAGCGGCTCGAGCACCGTCTTGAAGTTCTCCGCGCTCTTGAGCGCGCGACCACCCGAGACGACGACCGACGCATCCGACAGCTCCGGACGCTCGCTCTTCTGCGCGACGAGCGACACGAACTCGATGCGATCCGTCGCGCCATCAGTCGACACGTCGACCGACTCGCTGCTCGTGAAGCCGCTGCCTTCTTCGGCCGCCTCGAACTCGCTCTGGCGCACGGTCACGACGTGGATGTCCGTCGAGATCGTGCAGTGACCGTAGACGTTGCCCGCGTACATCGGGCGTCGGTAGACGATCGTGCCGCCGTCGGTGCTGACGCCCGCGATGTCGCTCGCGACGCCAGCTCCCACACGCGCCGCGACGCGCGGCAGGAGATCCTTGCCGTACGTGCTCGCCGTTGCCGCGACCACGCCGTAGCTGCGCGACTTCGCGAGATCGGCGACCGTCGGCGCGTACTTCTCCGCGAGGTAGCCGCCCTCGATCTCGGCGGTGAGGATCGAGCGCGCGCCGTAGGGCGCCAGGCTCGCTGCCGCGGCCTCCGTGCCTTCGCCGATCGCGAGCACGTCGAAGCTGCCGCCCGTGCCCTCCGCGACCTTCTTCGCGAACGCGACCGCGCTGAGCGTGTTCTTTCGGAGCTGACCCTCGAGGAGCTCCGCAACCACCAGGACATCCGTCATGTCTGTTTCTCCCGTTCTCGATTGATGTGAGAAGCGCTGGTGGCGCTCAGAGGACTTTGGCCTGCGTCTGGAGGAGCTTCACGAGCTCGCCCACCGACTCGACGTAGCGGGTGCTGCCCGAGCGCGCGGCCGGCAGCTCGAACTTCGTGTACGTGACCGTCGTGCCCTGCGTGACGCCGAGGTCGGCGAGGGACTTGCTCTCGAGCGGCTTCTTCTTGGCCGCCATGATGCCCTTCACGGAGATGTGTCGGATGTCGTCGGGGTACGCGTGCGACGCGGGCGTGACGCCGTTCTGCACGGCCTTGGACTGCACGATGCGGAGGTCCACCGTCACGACGGCGGGCAGCGTGACCTTCAGCGTGAGCACGCCGGTGTCGACCTCGCGACCGACCGTCAGCGCGTTGCCGTCGAGCCCGATCGACATGGCGAACGTCGCCATCGGCCAGCTCACGAGCTCCGCGAGCATCTGGCCCGACGTGTTCGAGTCGCCGTCGACCGCCTGCTTGCCCATGAGGACGAGGTCGGGCTTCTCGGCGGCGACGATCGCCTCGAGCGCCTTCGCGACGACGAGCGAGTCGAGCGCGTTCTCGTCGCACTTGATGTGGATACCTCGGTCGGCGCCCATCGCGAGCGCCTGGCGCATCGTCGTCTGCACATCGTCCACGCCGAGGCTGACGATGACGATCTCGCTGCCGGCCGCGCGCTCACCGCTCGCGCCGTTCTCGAGCAGCCGCAGCGCGGCCTCGAGCGCGTACTCGTCGAACGGGTTGATCGCCCAGGGCAGGTCACCCGAGACGACCTGCTTGCCGTCGGGCGACACCTTCATCTTGTTGGCGTTGTTGGGGTCTGCGACTCGCTTGACCGGAACAAGGATCTTCACGTGACCTCCGTGCGGACGGCGTGGGGGGACGGTCTCTGACGCTCGATCTGCGCTCGCTCGACGAGAGCGAGGCGAAGAGGAGAAGGGCATCGCTCCGCGCCGACGAGCACGTCGATGCGAGCGGTCCCGGCGCGGCGCGCGAACGCGCCTCGCATGCGCGAAGGATGGCGACTCATCCCAGCGGCGCGCGCGATCTGGGGGGTGCGACGCAGTGTGTCAAGCATCGTCGCTCACCAGGGCGGGCAGTCGCGCGCCATCGCTGCCGCCGCGCGCGAGGAGGCCGTCGAGGAACACGCTCGCGACCTGCGGCGCCGCGCGGGCGAGCTGTCCCGGCTCGCCGCCACCGATCGCCCACGTGAGCGCGATGCCATCGAGCGCGCCCCAGAGCGCGCGCGCGACCACGCGCGGGCTCACGTCGGCGCGAACGACGCCTGCTTGCTGTGCGTCGCTCACGAGCCCGGCCATCACCTCGAGGTACTGCACGAAGAAGGGCGCCGCGAACTGCTTCAAGAGCTTCGAGGACTGCCTCAGGTTCACCGTGACGACCTCGGCGAGCTCACGACGTCCTTCGAGCACGCCGAGCTGCAGCTCGACGATGCGTCGGAAGCGATCCTCGAAGCTCCCGCCGGAGCCGACGATGTCGCGGAGCACCTCGACGAGGCGCGTGATGCGGCTCTCGAAGACCGACGTCAGCACGTCATCCTTGTTGCGGAAGTAGAGGTAGATGGTGCCGTCCGCGACGCCCGCGGCCTTCGCGATCTCGCTCACGCGCGCGGCGTAGAAGCCCTTGCGCGCGAAGACCTTGATGGCCGCCTTGAGGATCCGCTCGCGCTTGTCCGCCGTGCGCTCCAGGCGGTTCGGCCGCGCCGCGCGCTCCTTCGCCGTAGCCTCGCGCGGGCGCCGCGGACGGCGCTCTTTCGCCTCCGTCGGGCGGCGCGCGGGCTCGCTGAATGGCGATTCATTTTCCGGCACGGGCCGGCGGATATCACTCGATCCCGGACCGGTCAACGGCGGCGCGACGCGAGCGGCGGATCGAGCCAGAGCGACGTGATGCGCGGGGCGGTCGTGCACGCGCTTCGCGGTCGAGATCCCAACGCCGCGCGCGTCGCGACGGCGCGCGGATCGGCCAGCGTCACGAGCGCCGCCCGATCGATCCGCGCGGCGTCCTCGCGAACGCTGTCGAGCGAAGCCCCGGCGCCGAGCGCCTCCCACGCGGCGAGCGCCTCGGCGTCGCCACGCCCGGTCATGGCGACCCAAGCCAGGCCGCCCGCGCTCCCGCTCGTCGACCACGAGATCTCGACTCCGCTCTGTCGACCCCGCGAGACCCACGCGCCCCGCAGGGCCTCCGCGACGCCGGTCGAGTCGCACGCGGGCAGCGTGACCGTGACCATTCGCTCCATCGCGTCGAGCGTCGTCGCGATCCGCGCGATGGGCGCTGGAGGAGCGTCGCTCGGCAACGTCGTCGCGGGCGCGCTGGCGCCGGAGGTCTCCACGTCGCCCGCCAGCGCCCAGCGACCGCCTTCGCGCCACGACATCCAGCGCTCGAGCACCTCGCCTGTCGCCACGTCCGACGCGGCGCGGAGGCTCGGCCGCGGCGCGACGAGACCAGGCCGCGTCGGCGCGATGTGCTGTGCCGCGATCGTCTGACGCTCATCGTCGGCGCTGGCTCTCGAGAGCACGGTCCTTCGCGCTCGCTCGATCTCGTCGGTCGACGGGCTGACGAGCGAGACGCAGTCGCTCCACAGCGATTCATGCGCGAGCACCGCCGGCTCGCTCCCGATCGCCGTCACGACGACCGCGTCGCCACGAAGCTCGATCTGCTCGCGCGGGACGCAGCGCTCACCCAGGAGCTCCACCGCGATCGCGGTGGCTCCGTGTCCCGCGGCGCCGTCCGAGTCTGGACCAGGCAGCGTCCACGCGATCGCCACCTCCGTCGTTCCGTCGAGCGCGACGCGCGGCGCGTGGCGCCACGGCGAGCGCTCCGAGGCCTCGCTCGCGACCGACGCGAGCTGCGCTTCCGCGTCGGGTGCGGCGATGGCGATCCCGTCGCGGATCGCCACATGCGGGGCCTCGCCCGCGACCCAGCGCGCACCCACCCGATCCGCGATCGACCACGCGTCACCTTCGTTCGGCGCGCTCGTGGGCGGCCACGGCTCGACGCTCGCCCACCTCGCGAGGGTTGGGCTCGGTCCCTCGCTCGAGAACGACACGAGCGCGATCCATCCCGCGCGGGTGGGGAACGCAGAGACCGAGAGCTCTCTCGCGAGGCTCGACCGCAGCGACCACGCGTGCGCGAGCGCGAGCGCCGCAGCTTCGTCGGGGACGCGCCGCGCGAGCGCCCAGAAGCCAGCGCCGTGTCGCTCCTCCGCACGCGCTCCTGCAGCGTTCTCCTGCACGTCGCGCGACGCGCGCGCTTCCGACGCCGCACGACGCGGAGCGTTCGTCAGGCTCGCTCCGAGCGCCCGCGCATCGACATCGCCGACGACGATCCAGAGGCATCGCTCGCTCCCGAGGTGCGCGTCGACGAAGCGGGCGACGTCCGCTGCCGACACCGGGTCCTCCGCAGCACCCAGCGGAGAGAGCTCGAGGCCGAGGGCCGCGCTCGTCGCGAGCGTCTCCGCGTCTCGACGCGCCGACGCGAGGCCTCGCTCACGTCTCCCGCGCACGCGTTCGATCGACGCGGCCACTCGTGCTTCGGTGATCTCGATCTCTGCGAGCTGGGTTGCGAGCGCGCGAACGCACGCGTCGAGTGCGCCGATCGGGCAGAGCGTGCGGAACGAGGTGCCGTCTGGCGTCAGGGTCCAGCTCACCTCGTCGTTGGCACTCGCGATCAGGTCCGCCGCCACGAGCGCGACGCTCGCGTTCGGCGCGTCGAGCGTGCCTGCATCGAACCACACGGAGAGCGCGACGTGACCTTCGAGGGGACGCCGGACCACGAGCAGCTGGCGCCCACCCACATGCTCTGGCTCGTCGACCACGGCGGTCGTGCGCGCGGCGCGGACGCTCGCCGCACCGCAGCCTGCGAGGCACGTCGCCAGCAGCGCGAGGCGCGCCCGCGCACAGCTCGCCACGAGCCTCAACCGTCCGGCTCCTCGCCGCGTCGCAGGCGCGCGACGTTGTCCGCGTGACGGATCCACACGAGGAGCGCGATGACCGCTGCGCCTGCGGCGCACCACACGGCGGTCGGACGAACGAGCAGCCAAGCGCACGCGACGAGCGCACCCACGGTCGCGCCGGCCAGCGAGCCGACGCTGACCTTTCGGCTGGCGCGCTTGGCGACCAGATACGTCGCAATCGCAGCGAGGCCGGCGGGCCACGAGACGACGAGCATCGCGCCGGCTGCGGTCGCGGCTCCCTTGCCTCCACGAAACCCGTGCCAGAGGGGCCAGCAGTGGCCGGCCACCGCGGCCACCGCCGTCGCCGCCGTCCACACGCTCTCGCCGCCGTGGACCGCGACGGCGAGCAGCGTCGGCAGCGCGCCCTTGAGGCCGTCGAGCACAAGGACCACGCGCCCCTCGCGCTTGCCGATCGCGCGGCCCACGTTGGTCGCACCGGTGTTGCCCGACCCGACGGATCGCAGGTCCACACCGCGTCGCGACGCGATGATCAGCCCGAACGAGATCGAGCCGAGCGCGTACGCAAGGGCGACGAGCGCGATCGCGAGGGCGAGGTCGGGCACGCGCGGAGGGTAGGGCGCGCTCCGCGTCGCGTCGATCTCAGCTCACGCCGCTTCGCTCGCGAGGGGCTGGAGGACCTGCTCGAGGCGCGAGCGGATCTTGTGCTTCTTCGAGTACACGGTCTTCACCGAGATCTGCATCTCCTCGGCGACCTCTTCCGGCGTGAGACCGTCCATGTAGTAGAGGCGGACGAAGGTCTGGTCCTTCTCGGAGAAGGTCTGGAGCACGACGCTGACCTTCTGCCAGCGCTCGCGCTCGAGCAGCTGCTCGTAGGGATCGGCGGTCGGCGCGTGCATCGCCTCGGCCTCGGTGAGCGTGGCCGAAGCAGGCGCGCGGGCCACGCTGCGAAGGTGATCCCACGCCGCGTTGGTGGCGAGCATCCCGATCCACGACGACAGCTTGTTCCCGCGCTCCGGCGAGAACGTGCGGAGCTTGTGCATGTCGCGCGACGTCAGCGAGAGCAGGAACTGCGCGTAGATCTCGCGCACGTCGTCCGAGCCGAGCGAGCGAGAGAAGCGCGTGGTCACCTTCTGGATGCAGCGGTAGACGAGCCGGTCGAAGCGCACGTGGAACTCACGCCACGCTCGGCCTTCGCGGGCGAGCATGCGTCCACGAAGCTCTTCGTCGCTCCACGCCTCGAATCCATGACTGCGGTCCATGACCTTCTGCTCCTCGACACTGCGTTCTGCGCAGCGTCGGGCCCCCATGAGCAGCCGTCATGCCAGCCCACCGGCTGGGCGGATCACGCGAGATTCCGCGTGTTTCTCGGATCCCACCGCGTCCCGGGGGGTGCAACACCAGGCTCGGTGTAACCGGCCCCGGGTGTAACTCGGTTACGCTGTGACACCCCCCTCGCCCTTACTCAGAGTCCTACGCCTTCGTCGTCACGCGTCTTCCTTCCAACGATCTCCGGAACTCGGACATCGAAGGACTGTCGTGGTTCCCATGCAACCTCATCGAATCCTCCTCGCCTGTCTCCTCCTCACCGGCTGCGGGGCCACCGCGTCCAGACGCACCGTGCAGGTGGAGGAGACCCGCGTCATCGCCGTGCGTGGCGCCGGCGGCGAGACGGAGGTGCAGGTGATGAGCGCCGACGTCCTCTTCGACGACGGCAACACGTTGCTCCGCGCCCAGCGCTGCACCGACGCGGTCGAGCGCTACGACGCGCTGGTCCGGGAGTTCCCGTCGTCTCGCTACGTGTCGCCTGCGCTCTACAACGCGGGCCTGTGCCTCCAAGAGGCGGAGGCTTGGGAGGCGTCGGTCTCGCACTACGAGCAGCTCCTCACGCTCCGCCCCGGGTCTTCGGACGAGAAGCACGCTCGTCTCCAGCTGGCCGAGGGCCTCGAGACGCTCGAGCGCTGGGAGCCGGCGCTCGCGAACGCCGAGGCGACGCTTGGGCGGGCCGACCTCGACTCCGCCGAGCGGCTCGAGGCGCTCGCCCGCCGCGCGCGCGCCGTGTTGGGCCTCGGCCGGATCGAGGAGGCCGCGCGCTTGGCGCGCGAGGCCTCGAGCTACTACCGCACGCGGCGCGGCGACGAGGTCATCCACGAGGAGTACTTCGCCGCCATGGCGTCCTACGTCTTGGCCGAGACCATCCGGCTGCGGGCCGAGGCGCTCACGTTTCCGGACGGCTCGGTCCTCGAGCAGCACGACGTCCTCGACCGCCGAGCCGCGCTCCTCCTCGACGCGCAGCACGCCTACTTCAATGCGATCCGGATGACGAACGCGCACTGGGCCGCCGCCTCGGGCTACCGGATCGGCGCGATGTACCGCGGGTTCTTCGAGGCGATCACCCAGGCGCCTGTGCCTCCCCCGCCTCGCCCGCTGACAGACGAGCAGCTCGTGGTCTACCGGCAGACCTACCGCGACGCGCTGCGCGATCGCGTCCTGCCGCTCGTTCGTCACGCCATTCGCTACTGGGAGCTCACGCTGACGATGGTCGAGCGCACGGGAGTCGAGACCGAGTGGACCGCGCGGGTGCGCGAAGACCTCGAACAAACACGGTCCTTGGTGCTCGCGGCGGGGCCTGCCGCGACGATCCTCCAGTGAGGCGATCTCGCTTGACACCCCCAGGGCCCCACGGTACATGAGCGCCCCCTCGCGTCCTGGGCGCGTGGATCAGTGTGCTTTTCGCTAGGCTCGCGCACTCCTCGGTCTCCGCATCGGGCATCTCCGATCGGGCATCGAGTGAACACGGGTCGTGCGTCAGAGAACGTGCTGTCAGAGAACGTGCTGGCGTAGCTCAATGGCAGAGCACCTGTTTTGTAAACAGGCGGCTGCGGGTTCGAGTCCCACCGCTAGCTGACAATTCCACCTTGCAGAAAAACGCGTGCCGAGAGGCATGCGCTGAAAACACGATGAAGGTTCGTGCGCGCACGAGTTCCTTCAACATTCTTGGAGGGTTACCCGAGTGGCCAAAGGGAGCAGACTGTAAATCTGCCGGCGTCAGCCTTCGGTGGTTCGAATCCACCACCCTCCATCGCGTGCGGGCGTAGCTCAGTCGGTAGAGCGTCAGCCTTCCAAGCTGAACGTCGTCGGTTCGAATCCGATCGCCCGCTGTTCCTCCCGCTGTGAGAGGGGCCCACCAGCCCCTCGTTTCGTTCGTTCCCCATGCCCAGGTAGCTCAGCGGTAGAGCACCTCCTTGGTAAGGAGGAGGTCGCGAGTTCGATTCTCGTCCTGGGCTCAACCCATTCCCTAGCCGCACCACCGCTTGCCGTGTCCTCGCTAGCCCCGTCCGCGCTAGCCCTGTCCGCGCTAGACCCGTCGGCGATGGCCGAATTCAAGGAGCGTTTGCGTCATGTCGAAAGAAAAGTTCGTCCGTAACAAGCCCCACGTGAACGTCGGAACGATCGGTCACATCGACCACGGCAAGACGACGACGACGGCAGCGATCACGAAGGTCGCGTCGAAGGCGTACGGCGGCGGCAAGGAAGTTTCGTACGCGGACATCGCGAAGGGCGGCACGGTCCGCGACGACTCGAAGATCGTCACGATCGCGGTGAGCCACGTGGAGTACGAGACGCCGACGCGTCACTACGCGCACGTCGACTGCCCCGGCCACGCCGACTACATCAAGAACATGATCACGGGCGCGGCGCAGATGGACGGCGCGATCCTCGTGGTCTCGGCGCTCGATGGCCCGATGCCGCAGACGAAGGAGCACGTGCTGCTCGCGCGTCAGGTCGGCGTTCCGCAGGTCGTGGTGTGGCTGAACAAGGTCGACGCGGTCGAGGACCCGGACCTTCTCGAGCTGGTGGAGATGGAGGTCCGCGACCTCCTCTCGAAGTACAAGTTCGACGGCGACAACATCCCGGTGGTGCGCGGCTCGGCGCTCCAGGCGATGCAGGGCAAGCCGGAGGGCGAGGAGACGATCAAGAACCTCCTCAAGGCTCTCGACAGCTGGATCCCGGAGCCGGTTCGCGACGTGGACAAGCCGTTCCTGATGGCGATCGAGGACGTGTTCTCGATCAAGGGCCGCGGCACGGTGGTCACGGGGCGCATCGAGCGCGGCATCGTGAAGGTCGGCGACGAAGTGGAGATCCTGGGCTTCCGCGACCCGACGAAGACGACGGTCACGGGCGTGGAGATGTTCCGCAAGCTGATGGACCAGGGCCAGGCCGGCGACAACGTGGGCTGCCTGCTCCGCGGCATCGAGAAGGAGAACGTCGAGCGCGGCCAGGTGCTGTGCAAGCCGGGCTCGGTCAAGACGCACAAGAAGTTCTCGGCCGAGGTCTACGTGCTGAAGAAGGAGGAGGGCGGCCGTCACAAGCCGTTCTTCACCAACTACAAGCCGCAGTTCTACATGCGCACGATGGACGTGACGGGCACGATCAGCCTCGCGGAAGACGTGAAGATGGTCATGCCGGGCGACAACGTGACGATCGCGGTGGAGCTCATCGTGGGCGTCGCGCTCGAGGAGCAGCAGCGCTTCGCGATCCGCGAGGGCGGCAAGACCGTCGGCGCGGGCGTCATCACCAAGATCAC
>CAZCVE010000039.1:0-93032 GCA_964502175.1 uncultured Sandaracinaceae bacterium | reverse complement strand
GACGCTGGCAGACGTCGATCACGATGCCACAACGGTACTCGCGCAGCGGATACTGCCCACCGTGGCCACGCCGACGCGCGTCGACGTGCGCTTCAACTTGTCACAGGACTACGCGTGCGACCGACACGTCGGCTGGTGGGACGTCGCGCCCCCGGTCGAGCAGTCGTTCGCCGCGCTGTGCGTCGTCCCCTGAAGGGGAGCCGAGTCCGGCGCCCGAAAGCGACTCAGCCCAGCTCTTCGACGCGCTCGTTGACCTCCGCGGCGAGCTCGGCTCCGAGTCGTTCGAGAACATCGGCGATACGGGGGTGCCACGCCGGATCACACTTCAGATATGCGAGAGCCCAGAGTAGCTCCTCCAGAGTGGACTGCGCGGTGTCCGTGGATACGGAGTCTGCGTCCGCCTTCTGGATGACGGCCGCGGCAATCTCGAGCTCTCCTCGAAGGTGGTCGATGTGCGCCGAGCTCTCCTCGTGAACGTCGGGCAGGAGCCGGTTGTCGTGACGCTCAAGAACTGCTCGGGCAACGAGGCTGTGAGCGCTAGAGCGGAAGGCGCACTTCGTCGCCTTGGCGTGCTGTCGTGCCTCCAGCGCCTCGAGCACGTCGTCGAGCGCCGTCTTCCGCTCTTTGATCAGAAGGACGTTCGTGTTCAGGTCGAAGAACTTGATGGTTTCCGCGACTCGCATCGCCTCGTCGCCGTCGAGGTCGGGGACCGGCGTCATTGGGCAGAGGAGGTCGCCGAAGTCGACGGTCAGGAGTTGCTCGACGGTGTCGACCTCCGGATCGAGAAGAGCGCGACGCTCGGCATCGAGGCGACTCCTTCGAGCATGATCGACTCGCGTTCCACCGAGGATAGGGAATCGGTCACCTTTCTTGTTGCTGTTGCAGACCCGGCACGAAAGGAAGTAGTTGCCAAAATCGTACGCGAGCCACCAATAGCCGCCGTGATCTTCGTCCTCGATGACGCGCCCCTTGGGCCGAAAGTGCTCCACATCACCGCGATCGTTGTGGGCCAGCATCGCACCGCAATAGGCACAGACCCGAGGGAACGACGCGTACAGTGCCCCTCGGACATCGGCCTTGTTCCAATGATCCGGGAACGCCAACTTCGCGAGCGGGTCGTCGGACTTGGTTTCGAGGTGCTCCCGCGCCCTCTTGCCGCCCGTTCCGTCCTTCCTGAGCGTCGGTGGTTCGACGGCGAGCCTACTCAACGTTCTCACGCCTCGCCCCCGCGGGTCTTGCCTAGCGTGCTCGATTTCAACTTCTCGAGGAGCTCGTGGCGTCGCTCGATTCGACGCTCGGCGTCTTCGACGGTGACCTCGGGCGACACCTCCAGAGCCGTCTCGAGATCAGCGGATGCGAGGGTACGCAGACTCGGGTCGAGCTGCTCCTCGATTGCCGCGCTGTGCGGCGAGGTACCCATGAGCCACTCGTAGATGTCGTTGGTGGAGAATCCGAGAATCGGCCGATCGATGACTCGGATGCCTTGGGGCGCCTTCCGGTCGAGCGCGACGAGTTCGGTCGCGTCGAAGCTACCCAGGACGAGCGGCGAGTGAGTCGTCACGACCCACTGCACGCGCGGCAGCGCCTTCCTGAGTCGAGGCACGAGTGATCGCTGGAGCGAAGGATGAAGGTGGAGGTCGATCTCGTCGATCAAGACGATGGCTTCGATCGCGCGAGGATCATCGGCATCCGGATGCAACTCGCACCAAGCCGCGCAGATGTCAGCCAGCCATGCCATGGAAGAGCGAAAACCATCCGGAAGGTCCAACGCAGACACGTTGTGGCTGCCTTGCGTGAATCGGAGTTGCCCTTCCGACCAGCGTATCTCGAGGTCGGATTCGAACACGTCGCTGGCGAGGCGGGACACGAGCCCCAGGACGCGAGAATCGCCACGCTCATCCAGGAGAACTTCCGCGTGCGACACGCGAGCCAGCGGATCGAACAGCGTCACCACACGACGTGTCGCAGCGCTTGCGCTCGAGTGCCGCTGGTCGTCGTACTCCGCGAGGTTCCGAGTCGCCCCATACCCCAGTACGAGCGGTGCAAGGGTCCAAGGAGGACGCTCGTTCGGGCCAGCACCTTCGAGACGCACGACTCGTTCGCCGTTCGGCGTCAGGTTGAGCGTGAGGGTCGAGTCGTGCGTTCGCGAACCCGACCGCCTTCGCAACCGAGCGAGCCGTTCGGTGCCGAGTTGAACGACGTCCGTACCGCCGAGCAGCGCGATCGCGAGCGCTTGCAACACGGAGGTTTTTCCTGCCCCGTTTACGCCAGCAATACAGGTCCACGCGCCTCCGAGCCGGGAACCAGTGGATAGCCTCACATCGAGTGCTTCGATCCCGCGAAAATTCCGAATGGCGATACCGTTCGTGGTGAACCTCAGCGGCGAATGTGCGGCAACCTGCTCATCGACCTTCAGCCGCACGCCGGCGACGGCTGTGCGCGCGCCCGCGAAGGTCCCGCTCGTCTCGATCAACTCGATCCCTACGTGTACCCAATCGGACTCGACCTCGCCCAGCGCAGCACGGGCCGTCGTCAGTGACGGACCGTCCACGACCGCGTGCCGCCCTAGAGCATTGTCGCGTGCGGCACGGAAGGGTTCGTTCTTTCCGTCACAGAGAATCAGGGCGCGCTTGCCGAGCGAGCGGTCCAGCATTCGTTGGGATTCCGAGTCGAGAGATGCGGGCCGCGCTTCCATCACGAGCACCAGCAGATCGTGCGAAGCGGCGAAAGCATCGAGGTTGCCACCAGCGGCGCGATCGAGCTGGCGACGCCGCAACACCTGCAGCGGACGACTGCCGACCTTGGTGGGTGCGAGTCGACCGGAATTGAGGACGAGAATCCCGATCCTCTTTTCGCCCACCGTGAGCGAGCGACAGCCATCTCCGGGAGCGACGCTCGATCCTTCCTGACCTAGGCCCGCGGTGGCGGACGCTGCGTGCTGGAAGCGCGTCGAGACGATCTCGTCGAACTGTCCGCCGGGTTCATCCAGCGCGGCGCGCAACTCCGAATCCGCGGACCAGTGCCGAAAGAGGCGCTCGACGACTTCGTCGTTCGTACGATCGCGATCTTCGTCTCCAAGCGCCACGACGAGAGGCGCCCCGAAGGCTGAGCTAATTCGATGCAGGAGCTCTTGGGCGTGGCGTGCTTGTTCGGCAGACCCGTCGCGCGTAACGCCACCCGTGAGAAAGATCGCGTCTACAGGACACACACGCGGTGCGATCGATACGAGGCTCTTGACGGCGTTCTCGTTCGCATGGAGATCGGAGAACTGAAGCCAGCGGAACATGACGACGAGCGTAGAGCATCGACCCTTTACGCGGTAGACGCCGTCTACTTCGCGCGCAGCGGAACGCCGTGGTCGGGATCGTGACGTTGCCCGCACGCGCCGTCAGCGAACGCGGGGGCGTTGGTTCAGAGCACGCGCTTCACGCGGAGGGGGACGCCGTCGTCGGGGCCCATCGTGACGTTGCGGCGGACGCGCTTCGAGGGCGTCGGCGAGACCGTCTCGAGCTCCACGCGCGAGAACAGCGTCGCGAGGAAGATGCGGCCCTCGTGCTCACTGAACGAGGCGCCGAGGCAGCGGCGGTGGCCGCCGCCGAACGGCAGGAACTCCGTGGGCGCGAACTTCTTCGCGAGGAAGCGCTCGGGCCGGAACGTCGCGGGATCGGGATAGATCGTGGGGTCGCGGTGGATGCCCTCGATCAGCACGATGATCGGCGTCCCCTTCGGCACCACGAAGCCCGGCTCGACCTCGAACGGCACGCGCGTCACGCGCGGCACGTCGGTGACGATCGGCGCGATGCGCATCGTCTCGTCGATCACCGCGCCCGCGTACGGCAGCTTCACGATCGCCTCGGGATCGGTCTGTCCGCGCACCTCGTCGGTGAGCCGCCCGAGCACGTCGGGGCGACGGAGCACGTAGTCGAGCACCCACGCGAGCGTGATCGCCGTGGTCTCGTGTCCCGCGATCAGCATCGTGAGCAGCTGCTGACGGATCTCGTCGTCGTCCATCGCGCTGCCGTCGTCGTAGCGGACCGAGAGCAGGAGCGAGAGCACGTCGCCGCGCGCCTCGCTCGATCGACGACGCGCGGCGATCAGGCGATCCACGGCGGCCTCGAACGCGTCGCGCGCGGCGATGAAGCGGCGCCACGGAGGAAACCACGGCCGCTGGATCTGCGGCATGAACACCGCGAGCGGCGAGAAGCCCTCGAGCATGCCGAGCAGGATCGCGCGCAGCTCCGAGCCGCCCTCGCGCGTGGAGGTTCCGTCGACGCCGAAGACGGTGCGGAGGATCACGTCGAGCGTGAACTCGGTCGTCAGCTCGTGCGCGTGGAACGTCTGTCCCTCGCGAAGGCGCGACACGTGCTCGATCGCCACCTCGCGCATCTGCTCGCCGAACGCGCGGAGGCGCGGGCCGTGGAGCGGCGGCGTGAGCAGCTTGCGCTGCCGCTTGTGCTCGGGGCCGTGCGTGACGATGACCGCGCGAGGACCGAACACGCCCTTGAGCGACACCGCGGCGAACGTCTCGAAGGTGTCTGGATCGGCCGCGAACACGCGCTTCGCGTGCTCGGGCGAGGCCGTCGCGAGGATCGGACCGAGGAGGCCCTTCATCCAGTGCGCGTGCCCGTAGCGCACGATGTTCCGCTGCACCTGCGTCTCGGGACGAAACGCGTACTCGAGCATCTGCGCGAGCGCCGGACGGCGAGGACCCGAGAGGACGAGCGGCGGCATCAGAACTCTTCGCGAGAGAGCGTGCCCGTGCGGCCGCTCGGCTCGGTGCTCATCGTGGTCTCGCTCTCCATCGTCGTCGTCACGACCGGCACCGTCACGGGCGCGGTGACCTCGACGGCGGGCGTGGTGCCGGGGCGCGTGGTGGCGCCGACGTGCACGCGTGTTCCCGAGCGCGTCGTGGTCGGAGGCGGCGGCTCGATCGCGACGCTCGGAGGCTGCGTGAGGCTCGTGCCGGACGTCGTCGTCGAGCCGGTGCTCGTTGCGGGCGGAGGCCACGGCGCCACGGGGCGATGCGGCAGCACGCTCGTGGTCGGCAGCGGCGCGCTCGTGGTCGGCGGAGGCTCGCTCGTGGCGACGGGCACGGGGCTCGTGGGCGTCGGCTCGCGCATCATGCCGGAGACGACGCGGATGCCGATCGCGAGCAGCACCGCCCCGAGCAACAGCGCTCCGCCGATCATCAGCAAGCGCGTGGTCGGGCTCACGCGCATCTCCTCGGGCGCGGCCTCGCTCGATCGCGGATCGGCCGAGCGCGCGTCGGGGCGCGACAGCGGGCGGGTCGCGTTCGGCGCGGGCTCGACGCGCTGAGGACGGCGCGGCGGCGCGGCGTCGAGATCGAGCGGCGGGAGCGACGGAAGGCGCGGGCGCTCCGCGTCGCTCGTGGGCAATGGCCCCGCGAGCGCCGTACGCGCGTGGCCCAACGCAGGTCGATCGACCGGTCGATCGAGATCGAGACCGCGCGACTCGATCGAGGGCTGCGCGGGCGCGGCCTTCGCAAGGCCGATGCGCGAAGGATCGACGTCGACCTGCCGCGTGACCGGCGTCGCGTTCACCTCGGCGACGACCCGCGGCTTCACGACGGCGGTGCCCGCGGCGGTGCGACTCGCCGCGGGATCGCCGAGGTGCGGCGGCTCGGGCGACACGTCGGTGAGGCGCGTGACGTCTGGCTGCCTGAAGCGCGTGCCCTTGGCGCCGAAGGGCTCGAGCGCCGCGGCGAACGACGCGACGTCGCGGAAGCGGACCGACGGCTCCTTCTCGAGCGCGCGGTGCACGGCGGCGACGAGCATCGCCGGCAGATCGGGCCGCACCGAGTCGAGCGGCGGATAGCCCTCGACCGCGATCGCCACGAGCAGCGCGCCGAACGACTCCGCGCGAAACGGCACGTGCCCCGTGAGCAGCTCGTAGAGGATCACGCCGAGCGACCACACGTCCGTGCGCGCGTCGATGTCCTTGCTGCCGCGGACCTGCTCGGGCGACATGTAGCTCGGCGTGCCGATGGTCACGCCCGTCCGCGTGACCACGCCGCCCTTCTTGATGTCGACCTGCGGGCTCTGCTCGAGGCGATCGTCGCGCAGCTTCGAGATGCCGAAGTCGAGCACCTTCGTCGTCTCGATCGTGCCGTCGCCGCTGCGTACGACGAAGATGTTCTCGGGCTTGAGGTCGCGGTGCACGACGCCGTTGCGGTGCGCGGCCTCGACGCCCTCGAGCGCGGGCATCAGCAGCGAGATCGCCTCGGCCGGCTCGAAGCGCTCGCGGGCCTCGAGCATGTCGCGCAAGGAGTTGCCCTTGAGGAGCTCCATCACGAGGAAGGTCGCGCCGTCGTCGACGCCGACGTCGAGCACGCCCACCACGCCCGCGTGATCGATGCGCCCCATCGCGCGCGCCTCGCGGAGGAACCGCTGCACGGCCTCTTCGCCGCCCACCTCGGGCAGCATCCACTTCACGGCGACCGCGCGCTCGGTGAGCAGGTGACGCGCGCGGAACACCGCGCCCATGCCGCCCTGCCCGATGATCGACTCGACGCGGTACTTCTCTCCGACGACGTCACCCGACTTGGGCGGCGGCCGAGCCGGAGCGGTCGCCGGCGACGCGATCGACGAGTCCTTGCGGTACGGGTCGGAGTTCTGGCCGGACATCCAACCACGAGCCTAGCGGCAACCCAGCCACGACGGGTAGGCCCGACACATCTCGAGACGTCAGGAGCTCAGGTTCCGCAGAGAATGGTGAGATCGAGCGTGTGCTCGCCGTCTTGCGCGCGGGTGCACGCCTCTCCGTAGAGGAGGATCGTCTGCGCGCGCTCGTCGCTCCACTCCCAGCCTTCGTTACGCGACGGATCGTGCGGGAGGACGTCGCCGTCGAGCGTCACCGCGACGGGTCGATCGGGCGGCCCAGCCAGCTCGATCGAGAGCGAGCACGACACGATCGAGGCCTGGATGCGATCGAACGCGCTCGACACGTCCGCGGCGCGGCGGACCGAGTAGTAGCCGCGCATCGGGTCGAGCGGGTTCGGTCGCCCGCCCGCCATGGCCATCTCGCGCAGCACGTTCGAGAGCGCCGGATCCGGGTCCCCGTCGATGCCGATCACGTAGGTCGGCACCTCACGCGAGGCGAGGCGCTCGATCGCCGCGAGGGTGCGCGCGTCGTCGAGGCAGAGCTCCGGCTCACCGCCGCACCCCATGGGCAGGCCCGCGCCGCTCGTGCACGGACAGCGTCGCGGATCGAGCGCGCCGTTGCAGTTGGGCGCGCCGTCGGTCGCGAGCACGACCGCGCGCACGTGCGCGATGTCGGGGTTGGACGTGAACCAGCCCTCCGCCGCTTCGAGTCCGGAGGCCGTCGGCGTACGACCGCCGGGCCCGCTCGCGGTGACGACGTCGAGGATCGGCGAGGCCTGCATCGGCGCGGGCGGCAGGCGCGGATCGCTCGCGACGGTGCAGCGATCACCGCCCTCGGCGGGATAGAGCGTGAGGCCCATGTCGGTGCGCTCGTCGTAGCGCGGCAGCTGCTCACGCAGCGCATCGACGAGGATCGACCAGCGCGTCGGTCCCGCGCCACCGGGACCGGTGAGTCCCCAGCCCATCGAGGTCGAGCGATCGACGACGAACATGATCTCGGGACGGATCGGCGTGAGCGCGAAGCGCTGCTCGAGGCACGCGTCGATCGGCGCGTCGCGTCCCACGTCGAACGTCGCGTCGGGCGGCGCATCGGGCAGCGGCGGCGCATCGATCGCGGCGTCGAACGCAGCATCGGGCGCGCGCGCAGCGTCGATCGACGCATCGTCTTCGGAGATCTCGAGCCCCGACTTCGCGCCGCACGCAGCGAGAGACAACGCGAGACCGATCGCGAGAGGACGTCGCATGGAGCGCGAGTATGGAGGCCCGCCCCGCGAAGTCGATGGCCCTGCGCGATCCGGCACGAACGCTCGGAACTTCGGCGTCTTCAGCGAGGAACGAGGCACGCGGAGAGCACGTCGACGCGGTAGGTGACGAACCACGTCCCCTCGCGCGGCGGCTGCCGCACGATCTCGCGCCCGCGGACCTCGAGCCGCACGCGATCCGCCTCGTGTCCCGCGGGCATGGTGAAGCCCACGAGCTCGAGGTGGCTCGCGTGATGGAACGGCATGCCCAACTGCGTGGCCGGCACCCAGCTCCGCGACGTCGCGTCGAAGCGCATGATCACCGAGAAGCTCGCCCCCGGCGTGAGCTGGTCGTAGTCCTCGAGCGTCGCCGCAGTGCTCGGGCTCGTGCACGCCGTCAGCTCAGCCACCTGTGCCTCACTCGTCGCGCTCACGAGCAGAGTCGTCGCGATCCCGATCATGAGCTGGCGCTTCATGCTGCGAAGCTACCGCGGCGCGGGGTGGAACGACCACGCACCGCACCGTCGGAGTCGAGTGGACCTACGATGCGCGCGGTCACGCTTCGACCGCGGATCCTCAGTCGCCCGGAGGGTCAGATCCTCCGCGCGCGCATCTCTCGCAGCCACCGCATCAACGTGCGATCGCGTGGCTCGATGCCTCTCGGCTCCTCATCGGAGGCGACACGCTGAGCGTGTGGGCGCTCGACCCCTGAGGCGTCGTCGCGCGAGTCAGCGACGATGAGGGCGAGCATCACCGACCGTCGAGGCGAGCGCGCAGCCGTGCCTGCACTGTGGCCCAAGGCGCGCCGTCCGACTTGCCCGCCAGCACGCGCTCGGCGCGCTGCTCGAGCTCGGACGCCCAGGCAGTCGCTGCATCCGCGTCGGAGAGGGTAGCCGTGTGAGGTGTGCGGCGCACCCAGCGACGATGCTCGTCGCGTCGAGGTCTCCACGGAGCGGTAGGGGCGACGCACGCGTCGCCCGTACAGAACGTACGCGCGACGCATGCACAGCCCTAGTCCTTCTCGGCCAGCAAGAACTCGTTCGAGATCACCTTGAACGACAGCCGCCCGCCGAGGGTCTCGCTGCGCGCCTCGCGAAGAGGACGCACGACGATGCCTTCCTTGTGGTTCGTGGTGCCCGTGTAGCGACCGCGCGCGAGCTCGAGGTAGCGCTCGAGCGAATGCTCGAACGTGCGCGCCGCCTCGCCCTCGACGCGGTGCTCGACGGGAACCGTCGTGACACCGAGCTCTGCGCACAGACCGAAGAGCTCGTCGTGACCGAGGTGACGGCCCTCGATCGCGTGGTAGCCGCTGAACGCGAAGAACCGGAGCGCGGTGAGACCGAGCGGGTTCTTCTGGATGCCCGGGCCGCAGAGCTCGCCCTGCAGCGCGACGCCCACGGGGAGCTTCGTGCCGAGGCCGCGGTCACGCGCCACGCGCCACTCGCGCGAGCCATCAGCCTCGCGGAGCGCCCAGTTGCGCGAGCACACGATCAGCGTGTCCTCCGACTCGCGGAAGAACGTGAGCGAGGTGCCGTCGAGCTTCGTGGTGATCACGAAGTCGAGGCCGCGGATCTCGTCGAGCACACCGAGCGCCGACTGGAGACGGATCTCGTCGGTCTTCGGCACGCGCGTCGGGAACGCGCCCGCGATCTCACGCACGTCCGGGAGGATCGGCTCGTACTTCGTCACGCCGAGCAGCGTGGTGACGTCCACGCCGAGCTCCGTCGGTGCGCCCTCCGGGAGGATCGACGTCGGCAGCGCGAGCCCCTGCGACAGCACGCCGCGCAGGCGCACCGTGCGCAGACGAAAGCCGCGCGGTCGCATGAACTCGCTCCACGCAGCGCCGTCGGGCAGCACCGCGTCGATCTCGAAGAACACGCACGACGCACCCGCGGCGAGCTCGTCCTTCTTCACGACGACGTCCCAGCCCATGACGCGCGCCTTCACGATCTTGTCCGCGCCCGCGATGGGCGTGATCGACTCGACGCGCTGGATCGATGCGAGCTTTCGTTCCACGACGGCCTCCGATGCCGCGAGCAGCGGCGAAGCCGACGAGATGCGTGGACGCCTGCGTCCTGACGTCGTGCGCGCGCGGCGGGGGACGAGCCCCCGCCCTACCGAGAGGGGAGCGGACCACATGGTCGACCACCCACATCGTCTGCGCAAACGAGTCGGTCGTGGTGTTCGCGCCTCCCCTCGCCCCTGACGGCGCTCCGCCGAGCCCTTCGGAGACACGCGCTTCGTCGCAATGCCACGAGCGGTGCGACGTGTCCGGCCTCGGGTCACGCGCAGTGATGGACAAACCGAGGTGTTCCGCGAAGCGCCCGGCAGGATCGAGGGGAGAGACACGTCGCGCACACCGCACAGCACTTCGAGAGGGGTCACGTGGTCGACCACCTGCATCGTCGGCATGAATGAGTCGGTGGTGATGCTCGAACCTCCCCTCGGCCCTGACGGCGCTCACCCGCCGGAAGGGCATCGAGGCCCATCAAAGTCGGGCGCGGCTCACCAGCTCGTCGAGCCGCGACACGAGCGTGTCGTCCTCGAGCGCGGCACCGAGCTGTTCGAGCGTGCGCCGGGCGTGGTCGAGATCGAACGTCGCGCGGTTGGAGCGGAGGACCGCCAAGGCATCCTCGATGTCGTGAGGGCGATGGGCGAGGAGCTTCATGACGACGAGATCTTCGGGCGTCACGACCGGCACGGTCTCACCTGCGATCGAGCGCGGCACTGCGCGGGCCGCGAACTGTTCCTCGAAGCCTGGCCCCCCGAGAACGACATCCACCGGTGTGCGCGTCGCCACGTGCTCGATCGCGAGCACCCGCGTGGTGACCGCGAGGACCTCGATGTCGTCGGTGCGCGGGGTGAAGCCCGCGGCGGTGAGGCCTTCGAGGATCGTCTTCGTCGAGACACGCGCCGGATCGAGGGTCACGTCGACATCTTCCGTCATGCGCGAGGATCCGTGCACGACCGCGGCCTGCGCGCCGAACACGTACCAACGAAGGCCGAGCGACGCGAAGGCATCGCGCAGCGCGCGCAGTGTCTCAGCGATGGGCGAGGCGGCGGGAGGCACGATCGATCAGGGCCTTGAGAGAGATGTGATCCGCGAGGTCCTGCGCGCGGTCCTCGGCCGTGGGCCACTCGGGGCGCACGAGGCGCATGTGCTCGCGCAGCGCGTGCACGCGCGCGACGTGTGCCTCCGGGTCCTCGCGGTAGCGCCCGGCGAGGTACTCGCGCTTCGCTTCCTCGATGGCGGCCCAGGGCCGTCTCGCGAACGCGCGGAGGTGCTCGGGATCGTGCGCCACGTCGCGAAGGTACCGCCCTACTTCGTGTAGGTCACGAAGCGGCAGCGCGGCCCGGTCGCGCGAGAGAGCTTGTGGTCGAGCGTCACGAGCGGGCACGACAGCGCCTCGGCGAGCGCGACGTACCAAGCGTCGTACACGGTCAGGTTGCTGCGGAGCGCCCACACCCTGCTCGCCAGCGGTGCATAGGGCACGAGCTCCATTCGGAGGTCGAGCAGGTCGGCGTGAGCGAGCGAGGCGACGTCCGCTGTCACGTCTCCCGCGAGCACCGCACGACGAAGGATGTTCGCGCACTCCGCCACCACGAGATGCGGCGCAGCGATCTCGCCCCGCGCGACGATCGCCTCCGCCCACTGACCCACGGGGCCGTCATCGACGAGCCACGCCACGAGGACGCTGGCGTCCACGACCTGCGTCAACGTCGGTCCTCGTCCCGGAGGGCGAGGATCCGCTTGGCGGCGAGCTTCGTCCCCGTAGCGTCTTTGCGCGCGCGCACGCGCTCGATCAGCGCGTCCGCGCTGGGCTGCCCCGCGAGCGCGATCAGCTCTAGCCGAAGGTGCTCCTGGAGCGAGCGACCCGCCCGCAGCGCGCGTCCCGCGAGCTCGTCGCGCACCTCGCTCGGCACGTCTCGGATGGTGATGGAGGTGGAGCGCGCGGTCATGCATGCATTCTGCTGCGATGGCCGCCGTTCTGCCATCACTCGCTGTGCCCCCCGCACTGCCAGAAAGTTGGTGAAACCGCCGAGGTTGGCGATCGTCCGTGCGGAGGCTCCCCTTGGCGACGGCTGATCGCACCCTCGACGACGAAGCAGAGGTCTCTCGACCGAAGGCGCGCTCGCGCAAGAAGAACGACGAGGTCGCTGCGCCTGCGCCGCGACCGTCCGATCGAGCCCACTCCGATCGAGCCAGGGCAGTGCCGATCGAAGAAGAAGGTCGCCGCCACGAGGTGCTCGGTCTCTTCGCGCTCGCGGGCACGATCCTCACCGGGCTCGCGCTCTTCTCGTACGACGCGCGTGAGGTCGACAACGTGATCGGCTTCCTCGGTCAGTCGATCGCGAGCGTGCTCGCGACGGCGTTCGGCGTGGCCGCGTGGTTCGTGCCGCTCGAGCTCGCGCTGCTCACGGGGCGCCTGTTTCGTCGCTCGCGATCGCCGCTGTCTCGCTCGTCGTGGGGGCTCGCGCGCCTCGCGTCGACGGTCGTCGTCGTGCTCATCGGCTGCGCGATGGTCCACCTCGCGATGCCCGAGGACGAGGTGATGGGCGGACACCTGCCGGGCGGCTTGCTCGGTGAGGTCCTCGGCGAGCTCATGCGCTCGCTGTTCGGTCTCGTCGGCTCGTTCGTCGTGGGCCTCACGATCCTCCTCGTGACGATGGTGCTGCGCACCTCGCTCTCCGTGATCGGCATGGGCAAGCAGGTCGCCGGCGTCGCGAAGAAGAGCGGCGAGAAGGCCAAGGAAGGCATCGGTCAGGTCGCGAGCGCGCTCCGTGAGGCGCGCGAGCTCGAGCTGCGTGAGCGCGAAGAAGAGCGCCTGCGCAACGAGCCGAAGATCATCGTCGGTGCGAGCTCCGCAGGCGCGCTGCCCGCGCCGATCGCGACGCCGCTGGTGGCCAAGGCTGCGCTCGATGCGTCGCTGTCCGAGAAGGACGGCGACAAGAAGAAGAGCAAGAAGGCGAAGGCGCCCGTGGTCGAGGTCGTCACCGAGGAGGACGACGACGCGCTCGAGGCAGCGGCCGCGGCGGACGACGACGACGTCGAGGCGATGACGGACACCGACGTCGACGCCGACGCGGATCCGAATGCCGACGAGGAGAGCGAGGACGAGGTCGTCGCGACCACGGAGACCTCCGGGCTGCGCAAGGCCGCGAAGGCTTCGGACGTGATCGCGAAGGCTTCCGAGGCCGACGCGAAGGCTTCCGAGGCCGACACGAAGGCCTCGAAGGGCAAGAAGAAGGACACGGGTCCGACCATCGTCCCGCCGACGATCACGCCGAAGGAGGCGCCTGCCGCGGCCGCGCCGACGCCAGCGACGAAGACGCCGGGCGAGTTCATCCTGCCGCCCTCGACGCTGCTCGACGCGCCCAAGGCGCAGGCCCTCCAGATCGACGAGAAGCAGCTGCGCGACAACGCGGAGCGCCTCGTGGAGAAGCTCGGCGCGTACGGCGTGCGCGGGCGCATCGACGAGATCCATCCCGGCCCCGTCGTCACGATGTACGAGCTCGAGCCCGAGAGCGGCACGAAGCTCTCGAAGATCGCGTCGCTCTCGGACGACCTCGCGATGGCGCTCGCGGCGCAGAAGGTCCGCATCGTCGCGCCCATCCCGGGCAAGGCGCGCGTGGGCTTCGAGCTGCCGAACAAGCACCGTCAGATGGTGGCGCTGCGCGAGATCCTCGAGGACGAGCGCTGGCACGAGAGCAAGGCCGCGCTGCCCGTGGCGTTCGGCAAGGACATCGCGGGTCAGCCCGTCTACGGCGACCTCGCGAAGATGCCGCACTTGCTCGTCGCAGGCGCGACTGGCGCGGGCAAGAGCGTCGGCCTCAACGTGATGCTCGCGTCGCTGCTCATGAAGCGCACGCCGGACGACGTGCGTCTCTTGATGATCGACCCGAAGGTCGTCGAGCTCGCGGTCTTCGACGGCATCCCGCACATGCTGTTGCCGGTCGTTACCGACATGAAGAAGGCGAGCCTCGCGCTGCGCTGGGCGGTCGACGAGATGGAGCGTCGCTACCAGCTCTTCGCCGACGCGGGCGCGCGCAACATCACGACGTACAACGAGCGCGTCGACAAGGTGATCCGCGGCGAGCTCGCGCCCGAGAAGCTGTCGCCCAAGAAGCACAACAAGCAGCGGCTGACCGGCGCCGATGGGGAAGACGTCTACGCCGATCCGATCGACGGCGAGCGCGCGGACGAGATCCCGATGCCGACGCGTCTGCCGTACGTCGTCGTGGTCGTCGACGAGTTCGCGGACCTGATGATGGTCGCGGCCAAGGACGTGGAGGGCGCGATCGCCCGCCTCGCGCAGAAGGCCCGCGCCGCCGGCATCCACGTGATCCTCGCGACGCAGCGTCCGTCGGTCGACGTGATCACCGGCATGATCAAGGCGAACTTCCCGTCACGCATCGCCTTCAAGGTGAGCCAGCGCGAGGACAGCAAGACGATCCTCGGACGCATCGGCGCAGAGCACCTGCTCGGCGCGGGCGACATGCTGATGATCCCGCCCGGCGCGAGCGACCTGAAGCGCGTGCACTCGGCGTACATCGGCGAGGACGAAGTGCAGGCGGTGTGTGATCACCTGCGCGCGCAGGGCGCCCCGATCTACGACGAGCGCATCACGGCCCCGCGCGAAGACGAAGAGGGCAACGAGCTCGGCGCAGAAGGCGGCAGCGAAGGCGGAGGCAGCGGCGACGCGGTCTACGACAAGGCGATCGCGGCCGTGGCGACTGCGGGCTACTGCTCGATCAGCCACCTCCAGCGGCAATTGGGCGTCGGCTACAACAAGGCCGCGAAGCTCGTCGAGCGGATGGAGAAGGACGGCATCGTGGGGCCCGCGAGCGGCAAGGCGGGTGGGCGACGCGAAGTGTTGGTATCAGCCGCCTGAGACCGTCCGCGTTCATTCATTCCGCCGCAGGTTTCACGTCCGGCGCCGGATAACCGAGCCGCGTGATCAACCGGGCGCGACAAGCGATCGCCGAAGGACGGCGCAGTGGGGCTCATGGGGGACGACCGAATCGACAAGCGCCTGCTTCGCGCCGCCTTCCAATGCATCCCAACTACGATTGAGAACTGCCGTTGGCGGAACCGACCCGCCAGAGATCAGACATGCCGCGCGCTGAAGGTCGAGGCGTAGCCGCACCGCCTCGCGCACTCGTTGTGGTGCCGGCAGCGCCTCCCAGGTTCTCCCGAGACGTAGTGCGCGCGCTTCCACGACGTTTCGCTTTCTCGCCGCTGCTGCCAGAACATCCACTTCGAGATTCCAGTCCATCTTGGAGCCGAGTGCCAGACCATAACGGGCAACGTGGACAGCCAGTTCGGACCCCCTCCATGCTCCGAGTGCGTGGGCCCGTGTCACCGTCACGATGTCAAGTCTCCCGACGCGGCGACGGGCCGGCACGGGTTCGTCATCCAGAATCAAGACGTCCCAGTCCGAATCGACACGACTGCATCCGCCAGCCCGAGATCCAAAAAGCCACACCTCCGCGCCCCGTCGCACAAGGCGTCCGAGTTCGAGCCCTGCGCGTTCGCACTGCATCTGAGCATTCCGCACGATGGACAGATCCGACATCCTAGCCCCGTCCCCGCTTCGCACGTCGCGCCGCGGCACGCAACTCGCGACGACCGAGAGCGTAGAGGTAGTCGTAGAGGTCTTGTACGAGATCGTTGATTTCGTCAGCATCGGAATCACTCAACCCGTCGCCGTACTCACCGCTCTGCGCCAGATCGTAAAGTCGATCCACCGAATCCGCATGACTCGGTCCAGGCTTTGGCGTGTCCGCCAACAAGCTGACCAATGGCTTGTGTGAATCTAGGCTCTCGCTTCGCGCCTCAGCAATTATCGCGGCTACCGCATCGAGCGAGAACCGCACGGCGTCGCCATCATCCCCCTCGCGGTAGACAGGGGACAGATCTTCTATGGCACTCGCCACACGCTCTGCGCCGGATTTTTTCATGATCGTAGCCAATCCCGGGTGGGACGAGAAGCCACGATTGCTCGGAAGAGTGCCGCATGAGGATCATTAACTCCGTACGTGGCAGTCTTGCTTGCGGCTTCAAAGCCTGCTTCACGTTTGAGGGCGTGGTCCGATACCGAACGACCCAAGAGACGGATGCGCCACTCCCGAAGAACTGCGCCCGCTTTCCTCGTGTAGCGGGACGCGAGATCGAGAGCTTGAAAGTGGCGTGAGTAGACGACTGCGCAAGGGTGGGCATGTGGATCTACTTCGTAGCGAGCCGCGAAGCCTTCGGGGTGCTTTACCAAGTCGACACGGAGCACCTCGGGCATGCTCCCAATGTCATCGTCGTAGAAATGCAGAATTTGTCGTCGGCCGAGCTGGTCCGTGAGACGCCTCGATGTATTGCAGTCTCGGCACGAGGGAACCAGGTTGCGTGCGTACAGTGCGAGGTCCGGAACTTCCGATTTCGAGAGTACGTGGTCCAGAGTGACGGGGTCGGAGATGCCACAGTACTGGCACGTCGCTTTCGTCGTCTCGTCCAGAAGCTGAGCAATCTCGTTCCGAAGCGACTGCATGCTCTTGCGGTCAGAGTCGTACGCCTTGAGCAACGCCTCCTTTTCGCTTGCTGACACTACACTATGCACCCCCGATTCTACGTTTGGGGCGCGGCTGGCGTACGCACGGGCGACACCGCAGGCACGCGCTACGAGCTTCGGATTTGCGGAGATGTCTGCCTCGGTGAGAATGGCCAACAAATCTCGCTTGTAAGCCCGCCGAGGCCTGCGCAGCCGTCTCATTCGTCCGTAGCTTCCGCGAGTTCCGCAAGCACGAGGCTCGCGCCTAAGCCGAGTTCGCCGCCCAGAATCTTCTTGATTTGCGCTCGCGAGTGCGTTTTCGCCAGCGACCGCAGCAACGAGCGATAGTTGTAGATGTCCGACTCCGCACGAAAGGCCACGCGAAGGACTTCCTCGAGTGGAGCAGCAAACACCTGCGAAGCGGGCTTGCTGCAGGTCGGCATATTGTCGATCAAGGCGAGGACACGAACGCAGTTCGATGGGACCTCCTGGACCGGAATGGGCGAATGGGTGCCTACGATCGCAAAGGAATCGAACTGATCTATCCAAGAGTGAAGCATACGCATGTAGCCTGCGATCAGGGCCGGGTGCAAGTGTGTCTCGGGCTCGTCGTGGAGCACCAAGGTACCTGGGCGGAGCAAGCCAAGAAGATTTGCGCACGCCATCACGACGACTTGCTCTCCCGCGCTCCTCGTTCGCAGGATCTGCCCTAGTGATTCGGGCACTGCCTTCGCCAACGCCGAACCGAGGGACAGACTCTCCATGGCTCGGCGCCACTGCTGCTGCCGTCCCATCGCAAGCGCATGCGCGAGGTCTTCGCCTGCGGTCCGTAGGGCCCATGGGTAGTCGAGAATTAGGCGTTCCAACACGTCGTCGGTTTTGGGGTTTGGTGGACGAAGACCTCGATATTCGTAGCTGGCCCGGTTGGTCTTCTTCCACGGCCTCCGAAACGCGTCGAAAGCCGAGTACGAGATCGCGACCACTCTGCGTATTTCCGTGGGACGTGGGCTTACGCTACGCGCGTCTTCAAGACCACTGACTGCCCGGGCGAGCGCCGCCATCAGTTGGGTCTTTCCTGTCCCGTTCTTCCCAATCAGGATCGCGAGGCGCTGCATACCGGAGAGGTGCAGAGCACGCGAGAACGCGAAGTTGACGTCGTACTTCCGCTCGTGCAGTTTCGGCCGAAAGCGAAACTCGACTCCAACCGCGTTCGGCTGCGGCCCGCCTCCGCGAAGTACTTTCTTGCCCCGCGCGTAGGCGTCCGCAGCCTCTGCGAACCGCACGAGCGACTTCTCGAACGCCGGATGGGTGACGTCAGAACGACCACGGCTCCCGCAGACATCACGGATACCACCTAGCAGTCGTCGCCGGGTGACAGGGTCGAGCAACCGGATCCGCGAGTAGGTATCAATACTCTGCGCGAGCGCTATGAAGTGGGTCGGCAGTTGTTCGAAGAGACTCGGCAAGGCCGTGCGTGAGGGTCGCGTGGCCTGGGTGTCGAGGATCTTCCACAGGCCCAGGTCGTCAAAGCCAGTCGTCGTTCGAAGACGCACGCGGAACGTCGTCTTCCAGTTGAAGTCGTCCCATTCGTCGGGCGTCAGCCAGACGTCCGCATCAGGCGCTGGGTCGCGCTTGGACGCTACAGCGAATCGGAACGGGGCCACGGACGCACGTTACCGGACCTCTAGGTGGGCGTCACTGCGGTTCCTCGGTCGGGTCGATGAACGGCGTCGGGTCCTCGATGTCGAGGTCGTCCTTGCCGCGCTTCGTCGCGAGGCCGAGGCGGATCAGGTAGTCGCGGCGCTTGATCGTCAGCTTCGCGATGCCCGACCACTCGACGTACCAGTCGCGGAGCTCGAAGAGCAGGTCGAGGTACTCCTGGCTGTCGCGGAACGATGGCTTCGCGGCCTCCGCGTGCTTCGTCGTCTCGACGAGATCGGCGAGGTGCTTGCGCTCCTTCTCGCCGAACTTCGCCTTCGCGAGGCGCGCGATCGCGGCGCGGCCCTCTTCGGTCTTCGACTCTTCGTCGAGGCGCGCGACGATCAGCGCGACGTTCGTGACCGCCGCGGGGCCGTCCTGCGGGACGATGCCCGCGAGGATGCGATCGCAGGCGTCGGGGTGACGCGTGAGCGAGGTGCGGATCATCTCGATCAGCTCGCCGTCTGCGTCGTTGAGCTCGGCGGCGGCCTGCGCGGCGGCGCTCTTGTCGAGGCGATCCTCTGCCGGTGTTCCGACGAGCCGCTGCACCAGCGCCCAGCCGCGCGCGTGCTCCTCGGCGTCGTAGCCGCGCGAGCACATCAGCGCGTACGGGCCGGGCGCCGTCGCGAGGGCGACGAGCATGTGGAGCGCGCGGCGCGTCGTCTCTTCGAGCGTCTCGAGCGTCACGCCCGCGGACGTGAGCGTGCGCTTCTTCGGGTTCGCCATCGCTTCTCCTTCTTCTCTCTGTCGAGGCACCCCCGCGACGAAGAGGCGACGACGTTCGCCCGACCGGCGCAGCGACGTCAACGGGCCGAGATCGGCGTCGGTCGTCGACGGCGGGGCTGCCGGCGTCCGGCGCGATACGTGGCGTGCGATTCCCCAAGGCTGCCGGCACGTTGCGTCAGGCCTGCCGGCGCGGTCGGCAGGCCTGCCGGCGCGGTCGTCAGGGCTGCCGGCGTGGGGGTCGAGACCTGCCGGCGCGGGCGGGAAGACCTGCCGGCGCGGTCGCCAAGGCTGCCGGTGCGCGGCGGCAGGTCAGGGAGGTGGCGGCGGGAGGGCTGCGGTGGATGACGGCAGCCGTGGGGTTGGAGTCCCAGGCCGATTCGTGGCCTCGGTGCTCGTCGGCGGGGGACGAGCCCCCGCCCTACCCGACCCTGGGAAACCAGCCCACCGCGACATCGAAGCCGTGTTGGGCGGCCTCGAAGCATTTCGATTCGTGGCGATGCCGCGAGACGCGCGAGGTGAGTCGGTCTCGGTTCACGCGCAGCGACAACAGGTGCGAGGCGTTCCGCGAAGCGCCCGGCAGGTGCGAGGGGAGACGCCGGAGGCGCCGCGCGAACTGTCGATCGAGAGGACGCAGATGGTCGACCACGCGAACCTCTGGTCCCGTCGAATCCGGAACTGAACCACCAAGGACTGTCCCCATTGGTCGTCCCCATTTGGACGGCACGCGCGGAGTCAGCGCTGGAGGATGGCGATCGTCGACATGCGCGTGGCGGCCGCGGGGGGCTCTCCGATCGCGATCGCGCCGAGCGTGGCGTCGCCCTCGAGGAGGCGGCCGAAGATCGTGTAGCCGCCGTCGAGGCCGGGCTGCGCGCTGAACGTGATGAAGAACTGCGAGCCGTTCGTGTCGGGGCCCGCGTTGGCCATGCCGAGCACGCCGCGCGCGTCGTAGCGGAGCGACGACGTCTCGTTCGCGAACGCGTAGCCCGGTCCGCCGAGGCCCCACGTGCTGGGCGCGCCGGAGACGGAGTTGGGATCGCCCGACTGCGCCATGAAGCCGGCGATCACGCGGTGGAAGCGGACGCCGTCGTAGAAGTGGTTGCGCGCGAGGAAGACGAACGAGCCGACCGCGAGCGGGGCTTCGTCTTCGGCGAGGTCGAGCACCATCGAGCCCGCGTCGGTGACGATGAGCGCGCCGTAGTCGACGCCGTCTTCGAGCACGTCGTCGGGCATCGAGAACGTCCGCAGCGGCGTGGTCGTGAGGTACGGCGTCTGTGTCCAGCCCGCAGGGATCTCGAGGCCTCCCGCGTCGCTTCCCGGCGCGACGAACGCGTCGGTGCCCGGCGCGACGAAGGCGTCGGCGCTGCCGCCCGAGCCTGCGTCGGTGCCGCTCGGGCCGCCGCACGCGGCGCAGAAGAGGAGCGTGCTCAGCGCGGCACGTCTCACCACGGATCGTCCCTGCATGACCGCGACGCTACCACGCAGGGTTTCCTGAGGGGTTTCCCGAGGATTCACGCGTTCGACGCACGAAGAGGTGACGGATCGGACGGTTTCGGTCCACGAATGGGCATGCCGTCGGCTCCGTCGCCTGTGCTCCGTCCGCTCGCTTCCTCTCTGGGCCTCCTCGGCCTCGCGCTCCTCCTCTGTGTGGGCGGCTGCGGCAGCCGTCGCGAGGCGTTCACCGACGCGTTCGTGCCGGACGCGGGAAGCGACGCGAACGACTTCGATGGTGGCTCCGATGCGGCCGTCGAGACCGTCGTGCTCTATCCGCTCGAGCGCGAGATCGTGATCCGCGACGGCGTGATCCCGCGCATCGAGCTCGAGGTCCGCGCTCGCTACGGCGAGGGCGAGGCCGAGGTGCGGCTGCCTGCGACGTTCACGGTGACGCCGGGTCGCCTCGCGACGCTCGAGGGCGACACCACGCTCGTGCCCACGGGCGTGGCAGGCGGCGAGGTGCGCGTGCGCCTGCAGGCGCTCGGGACGCAGCGACGCTTCGTGCAGACCGAGACCTTCACCGTGCGCCTCGAGACGACGGTGCTCGGAACCGGCATCACCGCGGAAGAGATCACGACGCTCGAGGGCTCGCCGATGTCGGATGAGGTGCGCTCGCCCTCGCTCGGCTATCCGCTCGCAGACGCGCGCATCCCGATGAACCTCGCGTCGCCGACGTTCAGCTGGGCCAACGGCGGCGTGCGCTACCTCGATCGCCTCACGATCGAGAAGCCGTACGCGCGCATCACGTACTGGGGCGTCCCCGGCTTCGTGCCGGAGCTCGGCGCGTGGCGCGGAGTCCTCCGCACGGAGATCGACGAGCCTGTGAGCATCGAGCTCACGCGCTTCGATCGCACGATGATGCAGCGCGGAGCGCCGACCGAGAGCGAAGTGCACGTCGCGCGCACGGCGCTCAGCGGCTCGGTGTTCTATTGGAACGTGGGCGCGACGCGCATCTTCCGCGTCGACGACGGCGCAGCGCGCAGCACCGACTTCATGCCGAGCCCCGGCGGCTGCGTCGGCTGTCACACGGTGTCGCCGAGCGGCCGACACATGATCGCGTCGGTCGAGGGCGGCATCGGCTTCGAGGGTCGCGCGTACGATCTCACCACCGATCTCAGCGGCTCCTCGCCTCCCACCACGTGGCGCGTGACGGCGGAGCAGTGGTACTCGGCCGTGATCTCGCCCGACGAGCGCACGGCGATCGGCGCGACGGATCGCGGCCTCGTCGCGATCGATCTGGAGACCGGCGCGCCGCTGCCGCTCAGCCGCTCGATCCCGCTCGCGGCCAACCCGGCGTTCTCGCCAGACGGTCGCTGGCTCGTCTACGTGGAGGCGCAGTTCACGGGCCCGGTCAGCCAGGGCTCGCTCGCGGCCGTCTCGTTCCGACGCGACGACTCGTTCATCGAGCTCGGCGAGCCTCGCACCCTCATGCTCGGCGACGATCTCCAGTACCCGACGTTCTCGCCCGATGGCGAGGTGCTCGCGTACGGCAGCATCACGGGCGTGCTCACCGTCGCGCGCGTTCATATCGACGCGGCCGATCGCCTCACGATCGACGGCCAGCAGCGCCTCGGCAGCGGGCTCGTCGGCATGGCGACGCACCCGGTGTTCTCGCCGTTCGTCGGCGATGGGCGCTACTGGCTCGGCTACCACTCGAACCGCACCTACGCGCCCGGCGGCGCAGGCCCCTACGTGTGGGTGAGCGCGATCCGCACGGAGTGGGATCCGGGCGAGGATCCGTCCGAGCCGCCGTACTGGCTCATCGGACAGAGCACGAGCGATCAGAACCTCTCGGCGTACTGGTCGCGGCGCGAGTGCCGCGATCCGGGCCAGACGTGCACCGTCGACGTCGAGTGCTGCAGCGGCTACTGCCGCATCCCGCCCGGCGGCAGCGAGGGCGTGTGCTCGACCGACCTCGAGTGCCGCATCGAGGGCGAGTCGTGCGAGGAGACGTCCGACTGCTGCGCGGGCGATCTGCTCGCCTGCATCGACAACCTCTGCGTGCAGCACGTGGAGTGATCGTCCAGACGCTCGCCTCGGACGCGCGACTGTAAGGTTGGGTGAAGGGAGCAAATGTCCGACGCGCTGTCGCGTCTGGTCGTCATGCCGACGAACCAGGCGCATCGCGGACTCGTGCTCACCGCGCTCGCGCTCCTCGTCGCGATGACCACCTGGAGCGTCGCCCACGCGACGCCGCCTCGCGCGCGGACACGAACGGCGCGAGGTCGCGCGGCGCGCGCCGTGGTGGTGCCTTCGCTCGCGGATCGTGTGCCGCGGCTTCCGGGCGGCGCGCCGATCGTGATCACGCCCGTGCTCTTCGTGCCGAGCGATGGCTCGTACGCGCGGTGGACCGAGGCCGACGCTGCGATGCGCGCGCACGTCGCGATCGCGCAGCAGCACTACCGCGCGCTGCTCGGCACCACGTTCGCCGCGGCGAGCACGCCGCTGCCGATCGTGCGCGGGGAACACACGGCCGCGGAGTACGAGGCCGACGCGGGCACGCGCGCGAACGCGATCACGAGCGAGCTCTTCGCATGGGCGCGCACCGATCGGTACGCGAGCCACCACGTGTTCGTCGTGCTCTACGCGTCGTCGACGCCGATCACCGGCGGCGGCGGAACCCGAGCCTCATGAGCTACGACCGCGCGCATCACTCCTCGGGCATCGCGACGAGCGCGGATCCAGGAAGCTTTCTGCCGATCGAGATCGCCGCGCTCGCGCTGTCACCGCGCGCGCTGCCGAACGTGCGCACGACGTGGACGCCCTCCACGGAGGCCGAGCTCGCGCAGGCCGAGCGCTGTCTCTTGCCGCCGATGGGCGAGGCGATCGGCGCCTACCGCGACCTCCCCGGCGTGGGCCTCGAGCTCTTCTACGGCGCGCGCCGCGTGAACGGCCCCGATGCCTCGCTCTACCCGCGCACGCGTGCGATCGAGGTGTGCCGCGAGTCACGCGAGCGCTACCCGCGCGTGCGCGTCACGTGCCTCTACAACGGCGCCCCCCTGGTGTTTTGAGAGCTCACCTCAGGCGGAAGAGGACGATGTCGGCGTCGCCAGCGTCACCGCCGCCGGGCGCGCTGATGCCCCCGCACTCGGTCGCGGGCTCGCTGACGGGCAGCCCTCCGACGCCGTAGAGATCGCCCGACGGACCGGCGACGAGCACGTTCACGGGGCTGTCGAGCTGCTGGGCCCAGCGCACGCTCTCGCTCGTGCCGACGTAGCGCACGATCAAGCCGTCTTGGGTATCGGCGGGGACGTACATCGTGCCGTCGATGAGGGTCGCCCTGTCGATGGTGTACGAGACGACGAGATCGCCGTCGTTGGTCATCGCGAGCCGCACTGGATACGAGGGGACGGGGCGTCGCTCGCGGAGCGTGCCGTCTGGATTGCGGATCTCGATCTCGTTCGTGACGCGGCCGATGAAGAGCGTGCCGTCGTTCCCGAAGACCATCGAGAACTCGATGTTCGGGTCGCGAGCGGACGCGAGGTGGTTGCCCGTGGCGCCGTCGTAGATCGCGTAGACCCACGGGTCGGTGCCGGGGATCGAGCCGCCGCCCATGTCGATGGGCGAGTCGGCGTAGATCGCGACCGCCACGCGGTGACCCGAGGCCGACGTCACGATGCCGCGCTCGTTCTCGCCGCGCGCCGTGCCGAACGTGCGCTGCCACGCGACCGAGCCGTCGACGGCGACACGGTAGAGCGTCGTGTCGCTCATGCCGCGCGAGCCGACGCTGCCTCGGCCGACGTTGACGCTGCCTTCGAAGCCCGTGTGGATGAACGCGACGCCCGTGTCGCCCGCGACCGCGAGGCGCTCGTACGAGCCGCCGTAGAACCCCGTTCCGCTCGAGGCGTGTCGCACGACGGGACCCACACGATCGGCGCCGCTCACCTCGAGGCGGATCGGGCTGCCGAGCAGCGTGTAGAGCCGATCGCCGAAGAGCCCGACGCCGATCGGATAGTCGCCGGGCGAGATCGCGCCGCGTCCCCAGATGCCGAGGCCGGTGCGCGCGTCGAAGCGCGCCTCGTAGAGCTCGAAGCCCGCGGTGCGCTCGCCCGGCAGGATCTCGAAGCCGCCCATCCAGCTCTGTCCGACGACATGCAGACCGACGTCGTCGGACGCGAGCTGCCACGGTCCGTCCGAGCTCGGACCGCCGTAGCCGCGCGCCCACACGACGTGGCTCGCCGCGAGGCAGCTCGGCAGCTCGTCGACGCTGCCGTTGCAGTCGTCGTCGCGGCAGTCGCAGATCTCCGTGCCTCCGGGGCGGCTCGCCGCGCTCGTGTCGTCGCAGTCCGTGCCGTCGATCACGAAGCCTGGCGTGCCGGGGCAGCGATCGAAGTGCTGCCGCGGATCGCCGAAGCCGTCCCCGTCGCGATCGGGATGGAGCGAGGCGAGCGCGCACGGACCCGTGTCGGGCGGACCCGCGTCGGGCACGCGGGCGTCGGGCATCCGAGCGTCGGGCGCGAACGCGTCGCGGGCGAACGCGTCGAGGTCCGGAGTCGACGCGTCTGGAGTCTCGGCGGGAGAGAACGCATCGAGGGACCACGCGTCGGGACCGACCGCGCCGACCGCGTCGAGCGCCGCGACGGGCGCATCGTTCGCGCCCGCGTCCGATGCGGTGAAGCGCACACGGCCACACCCCGCGAGGAGGACGGCGATCGCCACGACGAGCTGCGCGCGACGCGACATCGACGACCAGAGTACAGCAGCGCGCCCGATGCAGGCAGACAGCGCCCGGGCGCGAACGGCTATCCTCCCGCTGCGTGGACGCTCTTCTCGTCCGTAGCGGTGAGCTCGTCGGTGTCGGCCTCGCGGTGCTCGTCGCGCTGGGGGTGCTGTGCGCGTGGATCGCGTCGCGCGTGCGAGCGCGACGCGCGACGCTGATCACGCGGTTCGGCCCCATCGATCGGCTGAGCGACGACTCCGAGGTCGGCAAGACCGTGGTGCTCGAGGGCACGCTGCGCGAGGGCGCGCAGGTCGAGCGCTTCTCGCGCCCCAAGCGCGACGACGAGGTGCGCGGCGACGAGGTGCTCGCCGCGAGCGTGCGGCTGCCGACGGACTCGGCCGGGAACGACGGCGAGCTCGTCGCGCGGCGCGGCCGTGACCTCGGCCTCGTCGTCGACGGTCGACACCTCCGCATCACGTCCGAAGTGGAGGTGCTCTCGGGCTCGGACCCGGTCGCGCTCGGCGGCAAGGCGCTCGAGGCGCTCGCGTCCGAAGATCGCAAGACGACGGCGCTCTTCGAGCACGTCGTCGTCCGCGGCATGCACGTCACCGTGCGCGCGCGGCTCGAGCGCGAAGAGAGCGGCTATCGAGGCGGCGGCTTCGTGCTCGTGGCGCCGGGCGATGCACCGCCGCGCCTGGCGGCGACGCGGCCTTCGGTCCGTTCGTTGGCGCGAGGCGGTGCGGTGATCGGGCTGCTCACGCTCGCGCTCGCGCTCGGTCTGGGACAGGTCGTGGCGATCTCGCTCGGTGCTCGCGTGCGCGCCGAGCTCACGGACGCCGCGCCGCGTGACGCGCCCGCTGACGAGCTGCCGCTGACGTGGTCGCACCGCGTGGCGCTCCTCGGGCATCGGCCCGACGATGCGCTGCGCGCGTTCGATCGCCTGCTCGCGCGGGGGCACACGAACCCGGCGCTCTTGGCGATGACGGCCGACGCGCACGCGCGGCGTGGCGACTGCGCGGGGGCGATCTCGGTGTTCGCGAGCCACGGCGCGTTCGAGCTCGGTCGCGCGTACACCGCGCAGTGCAACCTCGGGCCGGCCGTGCTCGTCGCGCGCGCGGAGCTCGAGCGCATGGACGGGGAGATCGAGACCGCGCTCTCGTGGATCGATCGCAACGCCGACGACGCGCTCGCGGTGCCGCGCCCGCGTGAAGATCGCGCCGCGGCGGTGGCCTTTCGCGCGCAGCTCTTGATCGAGGCCGGTCGCTACGACGAGGCCGCGCGCGAGCTCGAGGTGCGCGTGCGACCGACGCTCTCGCGTCGATCGAGCGAGCCGCCCGCGCGCGGCGTCGCGTGCCTCACCGCGGCGCTCACGATCACGCACGGCGCGGGTGGACGCATGCCGCGAGACGAGACGCACGCATGCGCGCTGCTGCGCGACGAGCTCGAGGACGTGGCGCCGAGCGTGTGGTGGGACGACGACGTCGGTGAGCTCCGCTGGGTCGGCGCCGCGGCGGCGTACGCGACGCACGAAGGGCTCTGGACGCTCGCTCTCGGCGCGCCCTCGTCGTGGACGAGCCTCGGCGCGGTGGTGCACGGCGAGTGGCCGCGATGGAACGGTCTCGTCCGAGCCGCGCTCGCCGCCGCGCGCGAGGGCGAGGGGCCCACGCTCGACACGACGCGCTGTCCGCTCGAGCGCGCCGAGGCGGTGCACCGCTACGCGCGCACGGGCGAGATGACGCCGCCCTCCGAGCTGTGCGTCTCGCGCGGAGACGAGCGCATGTCGCTCCCTGCGATCGATCAGGGAGGGCGCACGCCAGCCGACAGCTCGCTCGCGCAGCAGCTGGCGTTCCGCGATGCCCCGAGCCTCGAGACGCTGCGCGACGCGACGCGGTGGCTGCGCCCGCCGCTCGAGCTCACCTACCTCGGCGAGGACGAGCTCTGCGCCGCAGGCTGCGTACGTAGCGAAGAGCCCGACCTCGGCGACGAAGCTCCCGAGACGCCGCTCGAGCGCGCGGCGATCGCAGGCGACGCGCGCGCGCTCCGAGCGCTGCTGCCCGACGGTCTCGCGCTCCGCCTCGCGCGCACGCACGAGGCCGACGTGTTGGTGTGGGCCACGCATCGGCTCCGGCGCCTCGCGGGGCCGCAGGTCCGGCTCGAGCGCGTTCGAGACGATGCCTACGCAGACCTCTGGATCGCGAGGCGCGACGAAGACGAGGACGCGATCGAGCGGATCTCGGAGCGTATCGATCGGCTCGACGCGGTGACCGCCGACCGCCGGCGCGCGGTGTTGCTCGAGGCGCTCCACCTCGTGTTCGACACGGACCCCTGACCGCATCGAGCGCCGTCCATGCGGCGCGGTCAGCGAGCGGGCTTGGTCGGTCCGCGCAGCCCGTCGATCACGAGGTCGAGCACGCCCTCGAGCGGCTCGAGGCTCGCGAGCGGACCGCCTGCGAGCGCGAGCGACGCGTAGCCGTGCACGGTGGTCCACGCGAAGATCTCGGCGCCCGCGCGGCGGCGTGGCGTGATCACGGCGGTCTCCACCAGCGCGTCGAGGCAGGCGTTGAGGACCGCGAAGGGATCGCGCTCGCCGTTCTCGCAGAGGCTCGCTGAGGTGCTCGGCGCGCCGCGGGAGAACGTGACGCGGAAGAGCTCTGGCTTGGCGAGCGCGAAGGCCACGTACGCACGCCCCGTGGCGCGGAGGTGCGCGGTCGCGCGAGGCCCGGCGCCGCGCACGCTCACCGCCTCCATCGCCTGGCGCATGTCGCGCGCGAGCACGCCGAGGCCGTGCGACGCGACCGCCGCGAGCAGCGCGTCCTTGTCCGCGAAGTGACGGTACGCCGCGTTCGCCGACACGCCGACGCGGCGCGCGACCTCACGCAGGCTGAAGGCCGCGAGGCCCTCGCGCTCGATCACGCGCACCGCTTCTTCGACGAGCGAGTTGCGCAGATCTCCGTGGTGGTAGGCGTCTCGAGGCTTCTTCATCGGCGTCTTCGCGCTTGATGTTGACATCGTACACATGATCGGCCAAGTTCACGGTGTGAACATAGCCAAGACACTCGCGCATCGCGCCGCCTCCCTCTTCGGCGTCGCGCTCCTCCTCGTGGGCCTCGCGGGCGGATGCGCGACGACGCACGGCGTGCGGACGCTCGCCGATGGCACGCACGTCCACACGTTTCGTCGCGACTGGACCAACGCGCACCTCGTCGTCCGCGGGGCGGATGCGTTCTTGGTCGACTCGGGCTTCGAGGGGAACGCCGAGGCGCTGGCGAACGATCTCGCGGCCGAGGGCGTCGACCCGGCTCGGCTGCGCGCGATCGTGGTGACGCACGGCCACGCCGACCACGCCGGCGGCGCGGGCTGGTTCCAGCGTCGCTACGGCACGCGCATCGTGACCGGCGGCGGAGACGTCGGCATGACCGCGTCGGGTCACAACGAGACCCTCTGCCCCACGGACGCCGAGGCGCGCGACCGACTCGCGGGCGATCAGGCTGCCTCGTACACGCCGTTCACGCCCGACGTCCTCGTCGACGGCGAGCTCGACCTCGAGCCGCTCACAGGGATCCCTGCGCGCGTGGTCCTCCTGCCCGGACACACGAGCGGCTCGCTCGTCGTGCTCGTGTCGGACGCGGCGCTCGTGGGCGACCTCTTCCGCGGCAACGTGTTCGACGAGGGGACGAGCGTGCACTTCTACATGTGTGACCTCGCCGACAACCGCGCCGACGTCGCGAGGCTGCTCGAGGACCTCGCGCCCGAAGCCACGACGTTCTTCCCCGGCCACTTCGGTCCGCTCCACCGCAGCTCGGTCCTCAGCACGTTCGGACGAAGAGAGACTCCATGAAGATCATCCCTGGTCGCTTCACCGCTGCGCTCCCCGACGAGTACGTCGTCTTCTTCATCGGGATGCGCGTCAACCGTCTGCTCTCGTTCTCGTCGTGGATGCCCGCGGCGCGCGCGATGCCGAAGATGATGGCCGAGCTCGGGGCGCATCCCGAGCTGGGGCTGCTCCACGCCGAGCCGTTCCTCGCCTGGAGGACGGTCGCCTACGTGCAGTACTGGGAGAGCTTCGAGAAGCTCGAGCGCTTCGCGCGCGCCAAGGACCTGCCGCACGTGCCGGCGTGGCGCGAGTTCAACCAGCGCGTGGGCACCAACGGCACCGTGGGCATCTTCCACGAGACGTACATCGTGCGCGGGGATCGCACCGAGGCCATCTACAACAACATGCCGCGCTTCGGTCTCGGCCATGCGTTCGAGCACGTGCCCGTCGCCAAGCGAGGTCAGGCCGCAGGCAAGCGTATCGGCGCGCGCGCGAACGACGATCCCGCCGAGCCCGTGCCGGCGTGATTCTCGCGGGTCCCTCCGTCAGCGGCAGGCGACGTCGGACAGGTTCCAGCTCGACAAGCACGAGTCTCGCGCGGCGTTGCAGTCGCCCTCGTCGCCGTCGAGGCAGACGCGCCACGCGCGATCGCAGCCGGTGCACGCGGTGCGCACGCGCTCCGCTCGCGCGCGCTCGTAGCTCGCGCTGCTCGCGAGCTCCGCAGCCTCCCAGCCCGTCGCGTCGGCGAGCTCCGCGGGTGCGAGACGTCGACGCAGGACAGTGAGCTCGTAGCCGCCCTGCCCCGCGAGCTCGGTGAGCTCGAGCGAGAAGCGGCCGCGCTCGAGCGAGCAGCCGATGTCGTAGATCGCGCCCGGACCGAGACGACCGGGACCGGGGTGATGATCGCGCAGCTCGCCCAGCATGCCGAGGAAGGGACCGTTCGAGGTGTCGAGGCGCGCGCCGTCGCCCAAGCGCAGCACCACGAGCACACACTCGTCGTAGCGGAGCGTCACCTCGAGCGGATCCGAGGGGCTCGCGAGATCGCCTCGCGTGCGCGCGAGCGGTCGTGTCTCGAAGCCGCGCGATCGCGCTGCGATCACGGCCTCGAGCTCCTCGCGCGTCGCGGCGGGTCGCTCGGGCCGCTCGAACGCGAGGACCTCGAGCGACTCGGTCGTGATCTCCGAGCCGCGCGCGCCCTCGCCGCTGAAGACGAGCCGCGCGGGCCCCTCCCAGTCGGCACACAGATCGGGCACGAACAGCCCGCCCTCGAAGCGCTCGACGTAGCGGTCGACCGGCTCCGCGCCCTCGCGCACCAGCGACACGCGCAGATCACCATGCCGCGCGAGCTCCGTGAGCGGACCTCGCAAGACGAACAGACGACAGCGACCGGCGCGCACCGTCACGTCGATCCCCGCGTCGAGCTGCTCGGACGTGGCCTGACGCGGAGGCTCGGCGACGAACACGCCTTCGGCCGTCACGAGGCTCTCGGCGAGCATCGCCTCGAGCTCGCGCGCGGGTCGCTCGTGGCCGATCGGACGCGCGCGGATCGCAGCGAGCCGCTGTTCTTCACGCTCGGCGGCGATCTCTTCGTCGGTCCGCGCGCGAGCCCGCGCGGTGCGCGGTGCGGCTCGATCCACCGCGGATCGCGGCACGGCCGGCGGTCGACGTGGGCCGCACGACGCGAGCAGGCTCGTCGCCACGAGGAGGAACGCACCGTGTCGGGCAGGCATCGCCCTCGGACGCATCGCCGCGCGGTTGAGTCTCTCGATCTTCATCGCGCGCAGCCGAGCGCGTCGACGTGCTCTCGCGCGCGCTCCGCGGTGACGCTGCGAGTTTGGGCGGCTCCCCAGCGCGCGAGGACGTCGGCGTAGCGCACACATGCGGCGTCGCGATCGCCTCGCGCCTCGAGGACCTCGCCGAGCGCGAGCATCGCGCGCGGGCGCTGCCACCACGTCTCGTGAGCGCCATCGAGACCGGGCGCGTGACAACTGCCCGCGGCGCGACCGAGGATCGCGATCGCGTCCTCGACGCGACCCTCGTGGCGCGCGAGCTGACCGAGGCCGAGGTCTGGATACGCGAGCGGATGGAACGGTGGTGGCGTGACGAGCCCTGCCGCGCGGAGATCGACCGCCGCCTCGCTCGCCTCCGCGGCCTCGACGGCGTCGTCGACCTGCGCGGCGTAGCCGCTCATCCACGCGAAGGGCAGGTAGGGCGCCGACGTGCGATCGCGCCACGCCTCGAACCACTCGGCGCGGCGACCGATGCGCGTGAGGTCGTCGACGCTGCCGGTCTCGCGCAGCACGTCGAGCAAGAACGGCGTCGCGTCGTGCGCGATCCCGAAGTCCTCCACGCGCGGGTCGGCGGGCCACGCGCCCATGCGCGCGAGCGCGTCCTCCGCGAGCTCACGCGCGCGCTCGGGGTCCCCGATCTCGCGCGCGACCAGGATCCCCAGCCGCGCTGGCACGAGCCGGAAGAAGCGGTCGGCGCTGGGACCTCCAGGCTCGGCGAACGCGCGCGCGTCGAAGCCCTCGAGGCCGCGCGCCGCCGCGTCGAAGTCGCCGCGCGAGATCGCCACCACGACGGGATCACGCGCCTCGAGGTACACGCGGTTCTCGGGCTCGAGGCGCGCGCGCGCCTCGGAGAGGAGCTGCTCGAGCACCGAGCTCTCGCCTCGTCGCTCGGCCACGCCCGCGAGCGCCCAGAGCGGATGGGGGTTCGTGGGATCGATGGCGCGCCATCGACGCGCGGACGCCTCGACGCCCTCACAGTCGCCGAGCGCCTGCTGGATCCAGACGCGATCGCGGTGGCACGAGGTCGTCGTGGGCGCGGCGTCGAGGCAGCGCTCCGTCATCACGAGCGCCTCGTCGAAGCGGCCGAGGTACGCGAGCGTCTGCGCTTGCGCGACGAGCGCGCGGCTGAGCTGCGGATCGAGCGCGAGCGCATGGCCGAACGCGTCGACGATCGCCTCGGAGAAGCCCTCGCGGTGACGTCGCTGGCGCGCGAGCTCGTAGAAGAGCAGCGGCTGATCGCCGTGCGCCGTGGTCGCCGCGACGAGGCTCGCCTCGCAGCGCGCGGCGTCGATCGGCTCGTCCTCGATGCACGGGCGCAGCGCCTCGACGAGCACGCGCGCCTCGTCGCTCGCGCCCGCGCGCGCCCCGAGCGCGCGCGCGAAGTGCGGCCGCGCTTCGTTCATGGTGCCCTGCGCGAAGAGCATCGCGAGGCCGAGCTCCGCGGCGCCGTAGGTCGCGTCGATCGCGAGCGCCTCTTCGAACCCCGAGATCGCGCCGGCGTCGTCTCCCGCGCGGTACGCGAGCAGCCCGCGACGCTGCGCCTGGCGTGCGTCGGCGCGATCGCTGCCGCGCGTGAGCGCGACGATCCAGGCCGGATCCGACGACGCCCATGCGTCGGTCGATGTGATCTCGGGAGGGCGCGTGGCCCCCGTTCCGCGGGTGAGCGCGAACGCCGTGAGCCCCGCGATCGCGAGCGCCGCGACGATCGCGACCACGACGCGAGGATCGATCGCGCGACGCGCGGGAGCGGCGAGCGCGTCTGCGAGCGCCGCGAGATCGTCGAAGCGCTGGGCGGGATCGGTGTGCGTCGCGCGCGCGATCACCCGCTCGAGCTCGGGCGATCGCGGGGCGCCTCGCGTGACCTCGTCGAGCGTGACGCCGAGGCTGTACTGATCGGAGCGTGGCGAGCTCGGCGCGCCGGCCGCGAGCTCGGGCGCCATGTAGCGAGGCGTACCCGGCGTCGCGCCCTCGCGCGTGAGCGTCGCGGAGGTCGAGGGAGACGAGGACGACGACGCGTCGGGCTCCGATCGCTCGTCGCTCACGAGACCGAAGTCGATGAGGCGCGCCGCGCCGCTCGCGTCGACGACGATGTTCGCGGGCTTCACGTCGCGGTGCACCACGCCGAGCCGGTGCACCGCGTCGAGGCCCCGCGCGACCTCGACGACGCAGCGCGCGATCGCGTCGTGCCCTCGATCGCGCGACCACTCCGCGAGCGTCGACCCGACGACGTGCTCGAGCGCGACGAACGCGTGCTCACGCCAGCTGCCGACCTCGTAGACCGTGACGACGTGCGGGTGCCGGAGCTTCGCGAGCACGCGCGCCTCGCGACGCAGGCGCTCGGAGCGACCGCCGGCCTGCAAGAGCTTGATCGCCACATCGCGACCGAGCTCCGGATCGTGCGCGCGGTAGACGACGCTCATGCCGCCGGCGCCGATGCGCTCCTTCACCTCGAAGCGACCGATGCGCAGCGGCGCGAGCGGCGCGCCGAAGAGACGCCGCGCGACCTCCTGCTTCACGCGCTCGGCATCGAGCGGATCGGCGACCGCGTCCTCGATCACGACGCGATGCTATACGCCCGAGCCGTGTACGATGCGCGCGTTCGCATGGAGCGCGACGAGGAGCAGCTGAGGGCCTGGGGCGCAGGGGACGCGAGCGCCGGCAAGGAGCTCTTCGACCGACACTTCGAGGCCATCCTCCGCTTCTTCCGGAACAAGTGCGGCGGCGACGATGGCGAGATCGAGGATCTCGTGCAGGCGACGTTCGCGCAGTGCCTCGCGTCGCACGCGAGCTTCCGCGGCGAGGCGTCGTTCCGCACGTACCTGTTCACGATCGCGCGGCACGAGCTCTACGCGCACTGGCGACGCCGCCAGCGCACGCGCGCCGAGGTCGACGTGACGAGCATGTCGGTCGAGGACCTGCGCACCTCGCCGCGCAGCAAGCTCGCGGCGCATCAGGATCGGCAGCTGCTCGCGCGGGCCCTCCGCACGATCCCGCTCGAGCTCCAGGTCGCGCTCGAGCTGCACTACTGGGAAGACCTCAGCGGCCCCGAGCTCGCGGTCGTGCTCGAGCTCCCCGAGGGCACCGTGCGCAGCCGGCTGCGGCGCGGCCGCGAGCTCTTGCACGACGCCCTCGTGCGCCTGGCCGCCGAGGCCCACGGCGAGCCGCCCGACAGCCTCGAGACGCTCGACGTCTGGGCCAAGCGGCTGCGCGACGCGATGGGCCGCTGACGTCTCTCACGAGCGCGTGATCGATTCCCAGCGTCGACCCAGGCATGATGGGGCTGTACCGCGGAGGGATGACGATGCGATCTTCGACACGGCTGGCCCTGTGGGCGCTGACTGGCTTCTCTGTGCTCGGTTGCGGGGGAGACCCCGCGCCCGTCGACGCGACGACGACGAACGACGATGCGTTCGTCGTCCGAGACGCGCCCGGCCTCGACGCGGCGATGTCGGGCGGGACGCGCACCGAGGTCGGTGCGGGCGGCGGCACGGCGCGGAGCGCCGACGGACTGTTCGAGATCATCGTGCCAGCGGGCACGCTCACCGAAGACGTCGAGATCGTCATCACGCCCGTCGCGGCGGCCGACGTGCCGACGGACATCGCGGCGAGCGCGCCGCTCGGCCGCGTGTACTCGGTGGAGCCTGACGGGCTCGCGTTCGGAGGCGCCGGAGCGATCGTCCACTACCACTTCGACGACACGCCCAGCGCGCTCGTCCGCGACGGTCGCTTCGGCCTCGCGTTCCCTGTCGCGCGCGAGCGCGACGGCACGACGCACGAGTGGCAGCGCGACCCGAACACCGAGCACACGGCCGATGGCGTCGAGGTGTACGCGCGCCTCGCGCACCTCAGCTATCAGTGGGCCACGCTCCGCGACGCGCGAGGCGACGACTACTTCCTCGGCGTCGTGTTCGACGACTCACACACGCAGTCGGTGGGTGACTACTGGAACCCCCACATCGACTTCCAATCCACGCGAGACCTCGGCTACGTGGACATCGGTCGGTTCGTCCGGCCGGAGAGCCCGATCGACGTGGAGTCGGACGGCGCGAGAGGATCGCGAAGTTGGGATGCGCTGGTCGCCGGCGACCTCCCCGACGTCGGGGATCGTGAGGGTCACCTGGGTCCTTTCGCAGCCGACCGCCCTCATGTCGCGCGAACGACTCCGCGGTTCTTCTGCGCGTCACTTGGCGAAGGTGGTCTCGGTGTCGAGGCCGAGTTCGACGTGGGTGCCGCGAGCGGCCCGGCGTGCGAGACGAGGGACGATTGCGCGCTCGGCCTCGGCTGCGTGCGCCGCATGTGCCTCCCCTACCCGTACACCCTGTTCGTCGCGGATCCCGAGCTGACGCGATGTGTCGCGCGCGACGGCGTGCGCGTGAGCGTCCTCGACACGACGGCTGCCGTTCGGGAGGACGCCGTCATCACCACGGACGCGCCGCCGGCCGCGCAGGTGCGCGTCGAGACACGAGGCGAGGGCACGAGGACGGAGACCCTGGGGGGCTCGTCGTACTGGGTCACCCTCGAGCCCGCCGACGCGCCAGCGCCCGAAGGACCGGCCTCGATCACGGCGACGAACAACGGCGCCACGATGACCGCGATGCGCGACCCCGTCACCGGCGAGTACCCCAGCCTCATCGACGATCCCGCCGTCTGGGACGGCGACGTGTCGACGCGCGTCCAGTTCGGTGCCGGAACGCCGGTCGACGTGATGCCGGTGTCTGCCCTCGGCGTGACGTTCGGGCCGGTGATGGGCCTCGACACGAGCCTGACGGCGGAGGCGGACACTCGACTGGCGATCCGCTTCCCTGGGACGCGCAGATGCGGGCCTGAAGACGTCGTCGACATGGTCGTGTTCCGCAGCATCCTGGACTCTCTGCCCCTCGATGGCGTGCTGCGCGAGGCGCTCGGACTCCTGGCCACGCACTGCGAGCAGACGATCGAGGCGCTGACGACACAGCCCTTCGAGGTCGAGGTCAGCCGCGCCCGAGAGCTGGCGTTCGAGATGCCGGGCATGACCGGCACGGTCGAGGTCGGCCGCGCGGTCACGCTGAGCGGAGCGAACCTCCTCGCCACGTGCGGCGGCTCGCAGCCCACGTTCTGTTGGGATCGCTGCGTCGACACGACGACGGACCCGATGCACTGCGGCGGCTGCGGCGACGCATCTCCCGAGGTCTGCGACGGCGTCGACAACGACTGCGACTTCGTCATCGACGAGCGCTGCCCCACTGGCGTGGTCGTGCCGAGCTCACCGCGATCCTTCAGCGACACCTATGGCGTCGCCGACGGCGGCAACTCGGTCGGCGCGAACTGCCCGACGTTTCAGGTGCTGGTCGGCTTCTGCGGCAACGTCGACACGACGACGGGCAGCATCCGCTCTCTGCGAGGCAGGTGCGCCTCGCTCTCGCTCGACACCATTCGCACGAGCACTCCGTACACCTTCCAGATCCTCACCTCGACTCCGCCCGCGTGCGCCGCGACCGGAGGCGGCAGCTCCGGCGGCACGCCCTTCTCGCACACGTGCGGCGCGGGCGAGGTGGTCGACACGATCAGCGGGATGGCCGGCAGCGACATCGGCCAGTTCGCCTTTCGCTGCACACGCTTGGACGTCGTGGACATGGGAGGTCTGTGGCACATCGTCCGCGGGCCGAGCGCCATGTCGAGCGTGTTCGGCACGGGCGCGGGGACCGCGTTCTCCTGGACGGTCGAGTTCGACAGCACGACGGGCTTCCCGGGTGCGCTCTTCGGCTACGACATCACGTTCTCGGTCCCCGGCACGGTCCACAGCCTTCGCGCGTCGGGCGCCGCACCGTTCCTGCGCGTGCCCTGAACACACGGGGCCCCGCGGTTCGAAAGAAAGTTCGCGCGGTGGTGATCGAAACGACGCCTGCCGACTCTGTCTTCGAACGCAGCGCCTCGACCCGCGCTGCGCCGAGGACCCATGAACCGATCCGCTCCGCGCGCGCTCCGTCTCGCCTTCACCTCGATCCTGACGCTCGCGACCGCCGCGAGCGCGAGCGCGCAGGAGGCGCGCGAAGAGGCCGAGCTCTCGCACCCCACGCCCGGCGAGCTCGACGGAGCCGGCTACGCGGACTCGTTCGGCTACGACGTGGACATCAGCGCCGACGGCACGCGCGTCGTCGTGGGCTCACCGAACGACGACACGTCGCTCGGCGCGAACGTCGGCACGGCGTACGTCTTCTCGCGCGTCGGCACGACGTGGTCGCTCGACGCCACGCTCGCACCGGAAGGTCCGGGCCCCGCGGCGAACCAGCAGTTCGGCGTCGCGGTGGCGATGTCGTCCGATGGCTCGCGCGTCGTGATCGGCCGACCCGGCGCGGACGCGGTCACCGGCAGCAACCCCGAGGGCGGCGTCGACGTGTTCGTGCGCGACGGCTCGGGCTGGGCGCACGAGGCGTTCCTCGCTGGCATCGAAGAGCAGGAGCGCTTCGGGATCTCGCTCGATCTGAGCGACGACGGGGCGACGCTCGTCGTCGGCGCGCCAGGCACGAGCCACCAAGGCGACGCGCGCGTCTTCGTGCGGAGCGGCACGACGTGGGCGCTCGCGCTCGACGTCGTGCCGCCCGAGCTCGGCTTCTTCGGCGCGCAGGTCGCGATCTCGGGCGACGCGTCGCGCATCGCGATCTCGATCCCCACCAGCGGCAGCGGCCCGGGCGGCGTGAGCTCGGGAGGCGCGCGCATCTACCGACGCATGGGCGCGACGTGGATCGAGGAGCAGGCGATCTACCCCTCGTTCGCTGCGGTCGGGCGGAACTGCTTCGACTCGCTCGGCTTCGATCGCACGGGCACGCGCCTCTTCGGCGGCTGCGTCTTCGACGGCCCCGGCGCCATGCCGAACCGCGGCGCTGTCGCGGCGTTCGTACGCACAGGCACGAGCTGGAGCGAGGAGGCCGTGCTCCGCGCGATCGACGGCGGGCGCGACGACTACTTCGGCGTCTCGGTGTCGCTGAGCCCCGACGGCTCGCGCGCGCTCGTCGGCGCGTACGGCGACACGACGTTCCCCGTGCGAGGCGCGCACGGCTCGGTGCGCGTGTTCGATCGTGTGGGCGCGACGTGGACGGAGATCGCGACGGCGACGACGCGCATGCTCGAGGGCGGCCCGGGCCTCGGTGTCTCGGTGGCGATCGTCGACGACGGCGCGCGCTTCGTCGCGGGCGCGCCGGGCGATGGCGAGCCCGGCGATGCGTTCTTCACGTCGGCGCGCGTCTTCACGTTCGGCGAGCCGATGGGCGACGACGCGGGCGTGGTGATGGCCGACGCGGCGGTCGCAGAGGACGCAGGCACCGCGTCGACGCTCGATGCCGCGACGCTCTCGCCCGACGCTGCGAGCATCGGCGCCGATGCGGGCGCGATGACCACGAGCGACGCCGCGGGCGCGCGCGACGCAGGCGCCCCCGCGCCGTCGAGCAGCGGCTGCGGCTGCCGCGCGCCGATCTCTCGTGGCCCTTCGACGCCTGGCTGGATCGCGCTGCTCGCGATCGCGGGGATCGCGCTCGCTCGCGTGCGCCGCGCTCGATCACGCGCGCGCGCCGCGTCTCTCGCGGTGGTCGTCGTCGTCTCGATGATCGCGGGCTGCGGTGGCGGTGACCCGGCGATCGACGCGGGCCCGACCGCGACGCCCGATGCGCACGTCGATCCGTCGACCGATGCGCGCGATCCGTCGGTCGATGCGCCGAGCACGGAGACCACGCGCACGACGATCGGCGCGGCCGGCGGCACGGCGCGCAGCGCGGACGGGCTCTTCGAGCTCGTCGTCACCGCGGGCGCGCTCACCGACGACGTCGAGATCGCGATCACGCCCGTGCCCGCGTCGGACGTCCCCGCGGACGTCGCCGCGACCGAGCCGATCAGCACCGTGTACTCGGTCGAGCCCGACGGCCTCACCTTCGGCGGCGACGGCGCCTACGCGCGCTTCCACTGGGACGCGTCCCCGGCCGATCTCGTCGACGAGAGCGGCTCGGCCCCCACGTACGCCGCGGCGTTCGGACTCGCGCGCCCCGCATCGGGCGGCACGATCGAGCCGCACGAGGTGCCCGAGACCGTGCATGCCGAGGACGGCTCGGTCGAGCTCATCACGCGCCTCGTCCACCTGAGCCTGCAGTGGGCCGTTCGGCGCTGGGACGGCGGGGAGTACTGGCTGGGGACCGACTTCGGCGCGTCGCCGCACGAGGTCGGTCTGAGCTGGTTTCAGACGAGCTTCGTGCGCGCCGAGTTCGGTGCGTCGAGCGCCTTCGTGGGGCTCGTCGCGCGAGAGCGCAGGATCTTGCCCAGCGGGATGGGCTATTCGCTGCAGCCCCTGAGCCCCTCGGACGAAGCGCGGGTCGCGCTCGGCCTTCGCCCGCTCGGCGGTCTCTTGATCAAGAACGTGACCGCGATTCCGAGAGCGACGGACACCCTGGTGACGCCGCCTGCGACGTGGACTTGCCGGAGCGTCGGGCGCGATGTCCTCACCGCGGTGGCCGACTTCACTCCCTTGAGCCGCTACGCGCCGCGCGTGTATCGAGAAGCGCAGAGCGAGTGCGTCGCGCCCGTGGAGGTCGACGTCAGCATCCTCGACACGATCCCTGGTTTCCGAGAGGACGCCGTGATCCTCACCGACGCTGCGCCGCTGCCCGAGGTGCGTGTCGAGACGCGCGGCGAAGGCACGCGCACCGTGAACCTCGAGGAGACGCCGTACTGGGTGACGCTCGAGCCCGCGGGCGCGGCTGCGCCGAGCGGGCCTGCAACGATCACTGCGACCAACGGCGGTGCCACGGTCACGGCGACGCGTGACCCGTTGACGGGCGAGTACGCGGCGCTCGTGGACGATCCGTCGCTGTGGGAAGCCGATGTGCTCACGCGCGTCCTCTTCGGCGGCACGACGCCCGTCGACGTGATGCCCGTGCCGCCGTTCAGCCTCGCGTTCGGCGCGGTCGATGGGCTCGACACGAACCTGACGTCAGAGGCGAACACGCAGCTCGCGATCCGCTTCCCGGGTGAGCTGCGGTGCGGCCTCGAGGACGTGGTCGACGTGGTGCTCTTTCGCAGCATCGTCGACGAGCTCCCGATCGATGGGCCCCTGCGTGAAGGTCTCGCGCTCCTCGCCACTCACTGCGAGCGCACCGTCGCGGAGCTCACCGCGCGACCGTTCACCGTCGAGCTGAGCCGCGCCGAGCGTGTGCTCGTCGACATGATGCCGGGCGTCAGCGGCGCGATCCGCGTGGGTCGCGCGGTCAGCGTGAGCGGCGCCGATCTGCTCGCGACGTGCGGCGGCGCGCGTCCGACGTTCTGCAGAGATCGGTGCGTCGACACGACGGCCGATCCGATGAATTGCGGAGGCTGCGGCGTGGTGGGCGTCGAGGTCTGCGACGGCCTCGACAGCGACTGCGATGGCTACGTCGACAACACGTGTCCGACGACCATCACCTGGCCGACGGACATCGCCGAGACGAGCGCGAGGTTCGGCGACACGATGAGCACGGCGACCGGCTTCGGCGGATCGAGGGGCGCGTTCTTCAACCCGTACATCGGGCTCTGCGGCACGACGAACGGGGACGGCACGATCCGTTCGATGGTGGCCATGCTCGGCAACACCACGCTTCGGAGGACCGGGCCCGACGCGTTCGCGATCGACGTGACCCCCAACGACAACAGCACGTGCGCAGACACGACCCTGAGAAACCCGACCGGCGGCGAGGCGTTCTCCGCGGAGTGCCCGTCGGGCATGATCGCGGAGGGCGTCAGCGGACAGGCTCCCATGATGGGCCACATCGGTCAGCTCACCGTGCTCTGCGCGCGCTGGGGTGTGAGCCGCGACGTCACGCGTCGCTGGGTGATCCGTCGCACCGAGTCCGGCATGTCGATGTCGGTGGGCACCGGCCCCGGCATGCCCTACTCGTTCTCCGCGCTCGACGACCCGACGACCGACAACCCGCCCGCGCTCCGCTACCTCCGGAGCAGCTATCGAAGCCTCGCTCCCGGTGGCATGCCCGGCGGCACGTTGTGGTTCGAGGTCGGCGCCATCTCTCCCGTGCTGCGCTGAGCGGCTCTCACACGCACCAAAGCTCAGCGCGCAGGGAGGTGCAGGCAGCGGAGAGACACACCGCCGTTGTCCGGCTCGACGAAGGCGACGGCGACGTCGTCACCCCGGCGCATCGTCGACAAGTCTGCGTTCGCTCGCGCGATCAGCCCCGCAGTCTCGGTGAGACGTGCGCCGTCTCCACCCTCGAAGAGATGGAGCCCGTCGTACGTCGCGACGACGAGTCGACCGTCCTCGAGATCGAGGAGCGACGCGCCGATCGTGCCGTAGCCGAGATCGAGGCCGTCTTCGAGCAGCACCCGCGGGCCCGTGGCCGGCGGCACCGGCTCGAGGTGCGCGAGCCTCGGGCCGAGGGTCGGATCGGTGCGCATCGTCAGCGCGCGCGTTCGATCTCGCGTGAGCGCGACCACCGCATCCGGGGCGTCCGGCCACTCCTGGTCGGACCACACGCGAACACCGAGGACCGCGTCCGACCCGAGCGTCGCGAGCCCGATCTGCACATCCATCACGCGAAAGGGCGGAGAGGACCCCAGCACGCGGAGGTGGTCTCCCGCGAGGAAGTAGCGCGCCCCGTAGAACGGATCGGGACCGTCGAAGTCGGCGAGGTCGCTCGTCCGTTGGCGCAGGCCCGTCTCGGCGCCGTCGTCGCGCTCGATCTCGCTCAGCCGCAGGATCGAGCGACGCGCGGTCTCGTCGTAGAAGTGCGTGAGCACGCGGAAGCCGCCGCCCGGGAGCGGCTCGAACGCGCGGATCCCCTCGTGCCTCGGACGGACGCCGCCGACGAAGTCGTCCGCGTACGCGCGCACCGCACCGCTCGCGTCCACGTCGACGCGACGCACCCAGTACATCGAGAGGAGGAAGATGACGCGGCCCTCCGCGTGGATGGCCCAGCCCGAGAGCCCTAGCGGAGTCTCCGAGAGGACTCGCCCTTCGAGGTCGAGGACGAGCAACGTCTCCCCATCACGGGCGCCCCAGGTGATGATCGCCCAGCCGTCGTCGAAGCCAACTGCTCCGTAGATCTCCATGTGCGCTCGATCGTCGGGGCGGGCGTGCGAGACGCGGACGCGCGTGGGTGCCTCGAAGCAGCCGGCCAGCGGCCCCGCATCGTGGTCCGCGTCCGGCGGGACGCTGGCGTCGGCGGAGTGCGCGGCATCCGATCCGGTGTCGAGCTCCCCCGCGCGCTCCGCGTCCGAGCCGCCTGCGTCTGGCGAGAGGATCGCGCCATCGGGAGCGATCACCGGGCTCATCGAACAACCCGCGAGCGAGAGCGACGCGAGGGTCAGCGCGAGAGCGAGGCAGGTCGAGGTCGGGTGCTCGTTCATCGCCGTGAGTGCGGGCCGGAGCGCATTCCGTCACGACCCTCGAGAATGGGCGGCCGCGGTGACGAGCTGAGCACCGAGGAGGTCGGCGGCGCGTGACCTCGCGCGCTCTCCGCCGCATGCTCGGCGCGATCGATGTCCGAGCCCGTCCGCAAGCGACGCTTCGCATGGCCGCGCTGGGTGCGCGTGCTGCTCATGGGCGTGCTCTTCGCCGTGTTCTTCCTCGGCAGCCCCGTGATCGCGCTCGTGGTGCTGCCGTTCGTCGCGCTGGTGTCGGGGGAGCGCGCGAAGGATCGCGCGACGCACGTGCTCCACCTCGGCATGAAGGCGATCATGCGCGTCGGTCACTTCGTGGGGATCGCCGAGCTCGAGCTGCCTCGCCCGCCGGCGAGCGTCGATCTCGAGAAGCCCTACGTGATGATCTCGAACCACCCGACGTACATCGACATGATCGTGATCCTCGGGACGTTCCCGCGCCTCACGTGCGTGACGAACGGCCGCTGGTGGAAGCACTGGGCGCTCGGCCGCTTGCTGCGCGCCACGCACTACATCGCGGGCCCCGGCTCGGGCGTCGAGGAGCAGGACGACACCAACACCGTCGACAAGATCGTGGCGCAGCTCGGCCACGGTCACCCGGTGCTGATCTTCCCGGAGGGTCAGCGCTCACCGCAGCCCGATCGCCTGCGTCGCTTCCGTCGCGGCGCCGCCGCGGCAGCGCAGCGCGCGAACGTGCCGCTCGTCCCGCTCTTCCTCGTGTGCGACCCGCCCTACCTCACGAAGACGATCCCGATCACGCAGCCGCCCGTGATCCCACCCACGTACCGCTTCGAGTGGCTCGCGCCGATCCTCCCGGACACGACGCACGACGAGCGAGAGATGCACCGCCTCGTCGAGGCCGAGTACGCCGCGAAGCTCGAGAGTCGCCGTCCTCTCCTCACGTCTGCATGAAGCGCGCGCAGCTCACGAGCCCGTGCAGACACCGGCGACGCAGTGCACGGCGGTGAGGATCCCGCACGGCTCGCAGCGCACGCCGCGGCAGTCGTGGCCCAGGCACTCACCGATCGAGCAGACGCGCTGCATCTGCTCCCATGCATCACGACGCATCACCGTCGGACAGTCACAGCACGGCGCGCAGCAGCGGGAGGCGGGCGCGATCATGCAGTCGTCGTCGGTGGTGCACGCGAGGCGGCTCGGATCGCCGTCGGTCGACCCGAGCCCCGTCGTCGGCGCTTCGACTGCAGCGACCGGCTCGGACGTCGGCGCAGGCACGACCGTCGCGGGCGCGGGCTCGATCGGTGTCGCGGTCGGCGTCGGCGCCGGCGGAGTGACCGGCGCGGTGCTCGTAGGCGGCGCGCTCTCGCTCTCGCCGCCACAACCGATCGACGACGCGAAGATCGTCACGAGCACACCGAGCACGGAGAGCATTCGCATCACGCGATGCTCGCACAGACGGTCGAGTGTTCTACGGAGAGAAGCTGGGCGGAGCTGTCGTCGCGACCGTCACTTGCGTGAAGGCCTCGCGCGGCTCGTGTCCGTCTCGGTGAACGAGACGCTCGCTCTCGCGTGACACCCTCTCGCGGCCCGACTCGTTCTTCTCTGTAAGGCAGTTGGTCACAGGCACGCTTCGCCCATGCGAGTGGGGAGGTCACAGCAAGGCGCGCAGCAGCTCGTCCTCGGCGCGATCACGCAGTCACTGCGCCGCGCATCGACCCGCGACGCAGCGCGCGCCCGCGATCGGCTCGCACGCGCGACAGCGCACCGCGTCGCAGTCGCGCTCCGTGCACTCCACCGCTCCACAGGGAGCTGCCTCCTCCGCGCGCGCCGCGACGGAGGTGACGTACGGACAGTCACAGCACTCGCGACAGCAGAGCGAGCCCGACGCGACCATGCAGTCGGCGTCGACGAAGCACTCGGGCACCTCGGTCGTCGGGGGCTCGGGCGTCGCGGCGTCGTCACCGCCCGCGCAACCGAAGGAGCCGAGGATCAAGGCGAGGGCGAGGGCGAGCGCGATCCGCATCGCGTGAGCATGCGCTCGGCTCACTTCCAGAAGTCGTAGAAGTTGAACCAGTTGTCCGGCGCCCGCTTCACGGTCTCTTCGAGCTTCGCGGCGTACTGCCGCACGTAGGCCTCGAGCGCGCCCTTGCGGTCCTTGCGCGGGAGCTCCACGCGCTCGGCGAAGAGGTGACAGTTGAGGTCGTAGCGGCTCGCTCCGCGGCTCAGGCCGAACGTGGTGTAGACGGGGCACTTCAGCGTCGAGGCCAAGAGGAACGGGCCCGTGGGAAAGGCCGCGTCTTCGCCGAGGAAGGGCACGCGCACGATGCGCTCGCTCGGCGCGCCGAGCGGGATGCGGTCCGCGAGGATCGCGATGATCGCGCCCTGATCGACGAGCTCCTTCACCTTGATCATGCCGTCGATGCCGCCCTCGGGGTCGAGCTCGAGCACGCGCGCGCGAGACTCGGGATCGAGGCGACCGAGGGCCTCGTTCAGCATGCGCGCGTTCTTCGTGTACATGAGCGCGTAGAGCGGGAGGCTCTCGCTCTTGCTCACCATGCGCATCGCGTAGAACGAGCCGACGTGCGCGCCGAGGAGGATCGCGCCCTGCTTGCGATCACGCAGGTCCGCGAGGATCTCGTGCCCGTCGCGCGTGACCTCGAAGTGGTGCGTCTCGCCCGACACGAGGAAGAACGCGTCGAGCGTGCACGCGACGAAGCGGAAGAGGTGCGCGTAGAGATCGCCGAAGCTCGCCTGCCGGCCGTCGAGGTGACGGTAGTAGAGGCGCAGCGCATCGCGCACCGACCGCGTCGTCGCCAGGTAGTAGAGCGTGACGAAGCGCGCGAGGAAGCGGCCGATCGTGCGACCGAAGAAGGTGGTGAGGAAGACGGTGAGCCGGATCGCGAACGCGCCGCCGCGCTCACGGCGCGTGAGCCACTCCGCCTTCGTGCGCGCGTCGCTCGCCGACGGATCTGCCACGTCTGTGCTCGCCGCCTTCATGCGCGTGGCGCGTCGTGGTCGCGCGCTCGGGGTGTGTCAAGCGCGCCAGCGCGATGACGGTGCCGACACCGGATCGAGTATCGTCGAGGGATGGCTCTCGTGCGGGCGCAGCTGCAGCGCGTCGCGCTGCTCGCGATGATGTCGGCGCTCGGCGCGTGCGGACGCGTCGACTTCGAGACGCACGACGCGACGACGGTCTCCGAGATGGACGCGTGGTCGGCGACCGACGCGGCCGCCTCCGACACGACGAGCGTGGACGTCCTCGCGAGCCTCGATACGAGCCCGACGGACATCGGACCTTCGGCGCCCGATGCCGACTCGGATGGCGGAGCGACGCCCATCGATGCCAGCGAGCCCGATGCCAGCGAGCCCGATGCCAGTGGGCCCGATGCCAGTGGGCCCGATGCCAGTGCACCCGATGCCAGCGAGCCCGATGCCAGCACGACCGTCATGGACGACGCGGGCGACCTCGACGCGTACTGCAACGGCCGAATCCCGAGCACGGACAACGCGTACCTCCCGTATGCCGAGTGCATCTCGGAGCTCGATGCGGCGCGCATCGCTTGCAACGCCGATCCTCTCTGTGTCGTCTGCGGCTACACGGTCGTGACGACGGGCGTCGGCGGCACGCAGGCCTGCAACGACGGCGGCGGCATGACGGGGCTGCGTCAGTGGATCTGCTGGCCCGCGGCGTCGATCCCCTCGGGCTTCGCGCCGATCTGATCAGCCCGGCAGCACGAGCGGCCGGCGCAGGAACACGTGCATCGAGCGGCGCCACATGAGGCGCGTGTGCATCTTCGCGATCAGCCAGTTGTCCTCGAACGCGCGCCAGTGCGAGACGCCGCCCTCGGCCGCCGTGAAGTAGCGAACCTTCGTCGGCACGTGCACGAACGGCACCTCGGCCCACGCGAGGCGCACCACGATCTCGGGATCGAAGTCCATGCGATCGCCGGGCGTCTGCGTCGCGAGCGCGGGCTGGATCGGATAGAGGCGAAAGCCGCAGAGCGGATCGCCGACGCGGTCGTCGCCGACCTCGCGGCGCGTCCAGAAGATCGTCACGCGACGCAGGAACATGCGGTGCGTCGGCGCGGTCTCGTCGAAGATCGGCTGACCGAGGACGCAGGCGTCGGGCCGCGCGGCGCCGATCTCGAGGAACTTCGCGATGTCGTCGAGCGCGTGCTGACCATCGGCATCGACCTGGAGCGCGTGCGTGAAGCCGTGCTCCTTCGCGAGCTGAAAGCCCGTCTTCACCGCCGCGCCCTTGCCGCCGTTCTTCGCGCGGCGCGTGGTGATCGCGAGGCCGTCTCTCGCGAGCGCCTCGACCGCGGCCTGGTTCTCGGGGCCGCTCGCGTCGTCGACGACGACCACGTGCGGACAGAGCGCGCGCACCGCCACGACCACGTCACGGATCGTGCGCGGGTTGTCGTACGTGGGGACGAGGATGCAGGGCCGGAACGCGGTCATGCGGGGTGCCGGTCGTGCTCGGCGTCGCCTGCGTTGTCAATCGCCGTCAGCGACCTCGGGAGTCGATGGACTGATAGCTACCGGCGGCCGTCGCGCGGTAGCCCATCACGCCTTGGTTCGACGCCCGAAGCGACCAGGGCGGGACGGCCTCGGTCTCGATCACGATCGGCAGAACCGACGTGGCCCCGAGCAGACCGAGGTCGGCTGCCGAGATCCCGGTCGGCAATCGCGGCACCTCGATCGACGTTGGCGCTCCGTCGGCCGCGAGCGCTCCGAAGATGCGCCAGCGGGGGGGTTGTGTCTCGCTCTCGCCCACGTGGAAGCCGATCCAGGCCCAGCCGGTCCCCGAGGCCGTGACTCGCGCGTCGGCGAGGTCGAGCCCCGACATGGAGAGGTCTTCCAGCTGTCCGATCGCGATGGTGGCGTCCTCGTTGGGACCGCTCCTGAACACGTTGAGCTGGAAGAGGCCAGTGTCCGACGAGGTGTAGAGGAAGTTCATCGGGAAGGTCGCGAAGTCGCGGACCGCGAACGTGAGCTCCGAGGTAGTGAAGGCCGCGAGCGCGGCGCTGCCCACGACGACGTACGAGCCGGAGGGCAGCGCATGCTGGACCTCGAAGTAGCTGGGGCTGGCGACGCTGAGGGGCCCGGCCGGCGGAAGGGTCACTCGCAGCGAGCGCAAGCGAACCGGGGTCGAAGAGAACGTCAGGGCAACGTCGGTGACCGGGCCACGGGGCCGGACCATCTCGGGGCTCACGGCGATGTCGAGCGCCTCCTCACCTCGCGCGAGCTCGAGAGCCACGAACCGTAGCGGCGAGGGCGGTGACTCGACGTAGTGATTGCTCGACCAAGAGCCGCGGGAGTCGGTCACCGTCTCGAAGTCGTAGGTGTCCACCTTGTAGAGGCTCGTGAGGCGCACGGGCGAGAAGGTGCCGCTCGCGGGGTACGACTCCGTGCTCGGTGGGGTGATCGCGTCGAGCCGCACGTCGCCGGCGAAGTCGAAGCCGAGAACGTCGACTACGCTGACGGCGCTGTAGCCGGCTCGCGCGGCGGTGATGGACCAGGGTCCGAGCGCGGCATCGACCATGAACGTGACGACTCCGTCGGCGCCGCTCGTGGCCTCGAAGCCGATCCCGCACGACTCACCTTCCGTGCGCACCGCAGCCCCCGCCATCGGGGCATCGTTCGCCCCGACCACTCGTACGCGGAGCGGCGTACTCCCTGGCGCGCACGGCATCGGCGCGGCGTCGGGCGGACCCGCGTCACGTCCGGCGTCCGGCGTGTACATGCAACCGGGCTGCTCGAGACAGCGAGCGCGCTCGAAGGCGCTGCACGCAGTCGCAAACCCGCTGCAGCCGCGCGATCCCACGACGCACCCGATCTGCATCGCGCACTCGGTGTCGCTGAGCGTCGTGCACTCTCGCGGGGACCCGCCGCACGCGCCCGACCAGCTGCAGCCGTCCTGCTGATCGCACTCCGCCATCGTGAGCAGGCGCGCGCATGCGACCGGGAAGCCGCGACACGACGTGACGACACAGCCCATCACGCTGGTGCAGGCAGCCGGATCGAGGCTCGAGCAAGCCGTCGCAGCGCCCTCACACTCCCCGGTGCGAGCGTCCGGCGACGCGGTGTGCGCATCCATCGAAGGCTCGGTGAACGCGTCCATGCCCGGAAGCGCGCTCGCGTCGGGCGCAGGCAGAGGGTCGCCACCGCAGCCAACCACCGCGCCGATCGCCGTCGCGGCGAGCACGCCGTCCACCCATCGTCCGAGTACCATCGGGGGATGGTGCCGTTGCGATTCTTCGGGCGCAACGGGCACCCGCTCTGGTTCGCAACACTGCTTCACGAGAACGCAGCATGGGTCGGTTGGTGATCGGCCCGGACGTCCCGTACGCTCGGGCTCATGGAACGCCCCACCTCGATCCTCGGTCTCACCTCGCACCTCGTCCGTCAGCGCTGGCAGGCGCTCTCTCCGCGCGGACGCTGGGCCGCGATCGCCGTCGCCGCCATGATGGGCGCGTCGGGCGCCGTGGCCGTGAAGTCGGCGATGGGCTGCGGCGAGTGCTGCGGCGCGTCGAGCGGCTGCCCGATGGCGGCGGCGCAGGCGCACGCGCAGGACGGCGAGTCCAACCTTCCCTGTCATGGTCAGTGAACCGGCACGGTCGGTGAACCGGCACGGTCAGTGATCCTCGCACGGTGACGGCCGACCCGGCCGTCGACTCGTCTCCCTCGCGTCGGGGCGCACGGCGATCGTTGCGCGCCGGGGCGGTTGCGGTGATTCTCCGCGCTCACCGCACGGAGAGATCGAGATGCGAGATCGAGGGGGGTTCTTGGGTGCCGCCGCGGCGTTGCTGCTCGCAGCGCTGCCGGCGAGCGTGCATGCGCAGTTTCCCGATCGACAGCCGGATCACCCCGAGCCCGCCGGCTATGACGGCCCGCGATTCGAGCTGCGGGACGAGTACCCGCAGACCGAGCCCGCCGACGAGCCGCGTCCGTGGGACACGATCGCGTTCGACGTAGCGCCCGCGCAGTACCTCGAGGCCGTCCTCGACTACGCGATCGCCGAGACGACGACGTCCACGGGCATTCGGAGCGGCAGCGAACAGCCCTGGTTCCACGCACCGTGGCTCACGCCGGACTGGTGCAGCGGTCGCGAGCTCGCGCACGGCCTGACGCAGGAGCGCTACTCGCGCCCGCGTGAGCTGGCCCAGGGGCAGACTGGCAGTCACGCGAACTGGGCGGTCGGTCTCTACGATCCGCGCGGCGGCTGGACGATCGGCCGCGTCTGGCCCGATCCGAACGGCCCGCCGCACCCAGAGCATGCGTCGTTTCCGCGCGGGACGGTCGCGATCAAGTTCCTCTTCACGATGGCGCCCATCGACGAGGTGCCCTTCCTGGACCGCTCGCTCGAGCTCAGCGCCCACGTGTTCCCGACGCGCGTCTGCCAGCAGAACCAGACGACGCGCCAGATCCTGACGGTGCGTCTTCTCCAGGTCGACGTCGCCGTGCGTGACGACCGCGCGACCGAGACGGGCTGGGTGTTCGGCACGTTCGTCTACAGCGCCGCGGCGAGCGGCAGCACGATCTGGGAGCGCCTCGTTCCAGTGACGGCGGTGTGGGGAAACGATCCGAACGTGCGCACGCACTGGCATGACGACGGCGCGTACGTGAACGCGGATCTCCAGCAAGGCTGGGTCAACGACGCGCTCATCGCGGCCCCCGTCGATCCACACGCCGCTTCGGTTCAGCACTTCGGCCTGGCAGGGCGCGGCAACGGTCCCGTCGACAACCCGAGGTCCTCGTGTGTCTCGTGCCACGCGCGCGCCGCGACGCGGGACATGCTGCCTCAAGTCGTTGGCCTGGGGATGGCGCCGTCGTGGAACTGCGACGAAGACCCGAGCACGCCGCGGCCGACGTGCGACGCGGAATTCGATGAGTACTTCCGCAACGTGCCGCAGGGCGTCGGCGCGACGCTCGCCGTGCCTCGCCTGCATCACCTCGACTACTCGCTCCAGCTCGCGCTCGGCTTCGCCGCGTACTGCCGCAGCCACGCCACCGAGGCCGTGTGCGATCCCCCGCAACCTCCGCTGCCTCCGCCGCCTCCGTTTGCGATGCTCGCCCGCGCGGATACCCAGATCGGGGTCACCAGCGAGATGCCGTCGCGCGACGAGGGAGATGCCGAGACCGACGACGCTTCGTCAGAGCCTTCGGCCCCCGACGCGCCGGCGGCGTCCGAGCCCGACGCGCCAGACGACGACAGCCCGCCGACCGACACGGCCGACGAGAACAGCCTCGCGCTGCCGCTCGGCATCGGCGCGATGATCGCGCTGGCCGTCGTGATCGCGATCCTCTGGACGCGTCGCCGACCGTCGTAGACGCGGGACCCGTCTCAGCGCACGAGCGAACCGAAGCGCGCGAGCGCGTCGACGAGGTCGACCGCATAGCCGAGCCCGCTCGTGTGATGTCCCACGTGGATCGCGCGCGGCATGCCGTCGTCGTCGACGAGCAGCTCGCCGCGCATCGCGACCGCGTCGTGCGCGAGCACGGGCTGCGCGAGCACGACGTTCGGTGACGCGGCGTGACGCATCGCGAGCAGCGTCCCGCAGTGTCGACCCGGCGGCGTCGGGACGAACGGCCGGAGGTGCCCCGGACGCTGATCGAGCGCGCCGATCACGCCGGGTGTCGTCGTGATCGCGCCGCGCAGCACACCACCGACCTGCGCGCGAGAACGCCCTGTTCGGAGGGCGATCGGAGGGCTCGCGAGGCCCGGGATGCGCACGAGGGCGAGCTCACCGTCGGTCGCGACGAGCTCGATCGCGACGTCCGCCGGGAGGGTGTCGGGGCGTGTGACGCGCGCGCGTGAGGCCTCGAGCTCTGGCGTGGCGAGCGTCAAGACGAGCTCGGGCGCGACGACGACACCTTCGAGCACGACGCCCCACGAGAGATCGATCTCGACGGTGTGACCCGCGAGCGTGGGATCGAGCGGCGGCAGCGTGGCCGCGAGGCTCGCGTCGCGATCGGGCTCGTGGTGCTGGTTCTCGATCACGGCGGGCAGCACCGCCGCGCGCGCGGCTGCGTCGCAGGACAAGCGTGAGAGCGGCGAGGCCTCGTCGAGCGCGGCGAGCGGCGCGAAGCGGCCCATCGCGACGACGATCCCCACGAGCCGACCGCGCGCGTCGAGCACGGGACCGCCGCTCATGCCGGGCGCCACGTGCAGGCTCGCGAGCTCGCGAGGGACGACCACCGCGTCGGCCGGGAGCGGCTCGGGACCGAGGCGCATGCCGATCGTGATCGACGGCGAGCGCAGGCCCTCGAGCGCGCCCGCGAAGCCCGTGGCCACGAGCCACGGATCGTGCGGATCGCCCGCCGCGCGCGTCACACAGTCGGGCGTGGCCGTGTCGAGATCGAGCAGCGCGAGGTCACGCGCCTCGTCTCGGTGGAGCACCCGGGCGCGGTGCGCGACGCCGTCGGGCGTGGTGACGACGACACGCGCGAGGCCCTCGATCACGTGGAGCGCGGTGAGCACGTGGCCCTCGTTCGACACGAATGTCCCGCTGCCGCTCGCGCCGCTGGGATCGCCGACGCGCACGGTCACGCGACGCGCGGCCTCGATCCACGCCGCGAGCGGCGGCTCGGGACGCACCTCGACCAGAGCGCTCGGCACATCGACCGCGACCACGTGCGCCTCGAGCGCGTGCGCGGTACCTCCGACGGCGCCGAGGCCGAGCATCGAGACCGAGACCAAGAGGCGACGCGGCATCGCCCTCCGACACGCAAAAACGCCGCGATCTTGGGGATTCAATCGGCGAATCACTGCGTTCGCGCGGACGGAACCCCGGTCGTCGCATGGCCGACGACGCCGTGGTCGCGGCGATCTCCCAGAGCGCTGGCTTCTCGACGGAGCTTCAGAGCGCTTCGAGCTGATCGGGGGCGCAGAGCTCGAAGTCGGCGCGCACGCCGCTCGCGTCGCGACCGCCACCGACGAGCACGAGGCCGCCCGCGATCGGCGTGATCGCAGCGTCCTCGCGCGCGTCGTGCAGCAGCACGGCGGTGAGCGTCGGTGTGGTGCCCGACCACGTGACGCGATCCGCGAACGCGACGGCGCCGCTCGCGTCGCGGCCACCCACGATCCAACCGCCCGCGGTGGTCTGTGCGAACGCGAAGCCGGTGCGCGGGTGCGGCCACGCGGGGCCCTCGCTCGCCGTGCAGCTCGCGGGGCAGCCGGTCACGATCCACGTCTCGTCGGTGGGCTCGCCGGTCTCGTCGATCGCGCCGACGTAGAGCGCCGCTGTGCCCTCGGGTGATCGCACGAGCGCGCCGCCGCGGAGCACGCGCATCTCGTCTCCGACGACGTCGAACGCGCGCACGTTCTCTCGCGACGCGATCGCGCTCGGCGCGAAGAGGAACGTCGAGGCGCCCGTGGCGTTGCCGCCTGCGATCAGGACGCCCTCGGCGCTCCCCCACGACGACGCAGCGGCGTCACGGCGCGGGCTCGGCAGCGCGCTGCTCGTGACGTTGCGATCGATCGTGATCCACGAGACGCGCGCGACTCCATCGGCGCCCTCGGCGCCACCCACGAGCGCGAGACCGTTGCCCGAGAGATCGACGATCGCCGATCGCTCGCCCGTGCCTGCGTGCACGCCCGCGAGATCGCCGACCACGGGGATCGCGCCCGACGAGAGGTTCAGATCGATCGTGCGCGCAGCCGACAGCACGATCGCGTGCTCCGTCGACACGAGGCGCACACCGCGCGCGCGTCCGATCGCGAGCTCGTCGCGGAGCGCAGCGATCGATCCTTCGTCGGCGCCGAGCAGCTGCGTGGTGAAGCGCTCGACCACCGGCACGGGCGCGGCGGTTCCGTCGAGGCCGCCGATCAGCAGGATGAGCGCGTCGAGGGTGACCAGCGTCGCACCCGCTCGTGGCGTGGCGAGCCGCTGCGGCGCGAGCGGCTCGCACGTGCCGCGCGGCACCACGGGGATGCTCACGAACGGGAAGCCGATCGGACGAAAGCTCGGCACAGCGCCGACCGACGTCACGCCGTCGCGCACGAGCTCGACGCCGATGCGCGTGGGCGAGACGAAGTCGGCGATCGCGACGTCGAGCTGGAACGTGCCTCCCACGAGGTCGACGCCCTGATCGCGCGTGGGCTGACCGTCCTGCGCGACGAGCACGCGGAGGCGTCCGCTCGAGGCGCCGGCGACCGGATCGGTGCCCGCGGCCGACACGATCTCGATCGAGAACGGCGCGCGCGAGTCGTCGCATCCGCCGGTCATCGTGGCGATCGACGCGAGCCCCAGCGTGGGCGGAGCGAGGCGTCGGAGGAGGGTCGAGGCGCGCGATCGCAAGGCGCGCGGCCTTTACCGTGCGCGCTTGGTTGGGTAAAGCGCGCGCGCCTTGGTCGCCGTGCTTCATGTCGAGCGCCTCGACGCGCGCGTCGACGACCTCGCGCGGTGGGCGTCCGCGTCGCCGAGCGGCGGCGCGAGCACGATCGCGTTCCTCGACGGCAACGACGGCTCCGCGCCCGGACGCTTCTCGTTCCTCGGCGTGCGACCGATCGAGACCGAGGTCGTCGACGACGACGGCGGCGAGACCGATCCGCTCTCGCTCTTCGACGCGCTCGAGGCCGATCGCGAGCCCTCGACCGACGAGGTGGTGCCCGGTCTCGCCCGGTCCGCGATGCCGCGGTGGATCGGCGCGATCAGCTACGACCTCGCGTGGGCCTGCGCGCGCGAGCTCGGCCTGAGGAGGCCGCAGCGCCATCCGCGCGACGAGCGTCCGCTCGCGTTCTTCCATCGCTTCGAGGCGCTCGCGGTCGGCGACCACGAGACCGATCGCGTGTGGATCGTGGGCGATCAGGCCGACGCGTGCGCGCGCCTGCGCGCCGAGCTCGAGGCGCTCGAGCGGGCACCCGCCGCGCGCGCCGAGGTGAACGCGCGTCGCACGTGGATCGAGCCGCGCAGCGTGCACGGTCGATCGATCGAGCACGCGCTCGCGCTCGTGCGCGACGGAACCGTCTACCAGATCAACCTCGCGCGACGCTGGTCGATGGCGATCGCGGGAGACGCGCCGGGGCGTGCGCTCTCGGCCGCGATGCGACGCGCGAGCCCCGTGCCGTACGGCGCGCTGCTCGAGCTCGGGGATCGAGGTCGCGAGCTCACGCTCGTGTCGCGCTCGATGGAGCGCTTCCTCCGCTGGGATCGCGCGAGCGGCCTCCTCGAGACGCGGCCGATCAAGGGCACGATCGCGCGCTCGGCGACGGTGGCCGACGACTCGCGGGCCGAGACGCTGCGCGCCGATCCGAAAGAGCACGCCGAGCACGCGATGATCGTCGACCTGATGCGCAACGATCTCGGGCGCGTCGCCGACGTGGGCTCGGTCGAGGTGCACCGCGCGTTCGAGGTCGAGCCGTACGCGCACCTCCACCACCTCGTCTCGACGGTGCGCGCGCGAGCTCGCGCGAGCGTGACGCTGCGGCAGGTGTTGCTCGCGACGTTTCCGCCCGGCAGCGTCACGGGCACGCCGAAGCTCTCGGCGATGGAGCACATCGAGGGCCTCGAGCGCGCCGCGCGCGGCTTCTATTGCGGCGCGATCGGCTACGTCGACCGCGGCGGGGGCCTCTCGCTCTCGGTCGCCATCCGCACCGCGCAGATCCACGGCCAGAGCCTCGACTACTTCGCGGGCGGCGGCCTCGTCGCGGCGAGCGACGTCACGCGCGAGCTCGACGAGACCGAGCTCAAGGCGCGCGTCCTCGACGAGGCGCTGGCGGCGCTCGAGGTCGGCTGATCCTCGGCCGAGCTTTCGAACCGACGGACTCGGAGAACCGGATCGAACTCCCGGACCGACGTACTAGTCTCCCACGCGCGTGGTGAGCCCCTCCCAGAACGAGCGCGCGCGCGAGCCACGCGAAGGCGACTCGCTCGGCGGCTGGACGATCCTGAAGCTCCTCGCGAACGGCGGGATGGGCTCGGTGTACGCAGCGAAGAACGACGTGACCGGGGCGACGCGCGCGCTCAAGGTCATCAAGACCGAGCTGCTCGCGAACGACGACATCCGCACCCGCTTCGTGCGCGAGGTGAGCCTCGCCACGCGCGTGTCGCATCCGAACGTGGTCGCGGCGTTCGACCCCCTCGTCGTCGACGGGCGCGTGGTGCTGCCGATGGAGCTGCTCGAGGGCGAGACGCTCGCGACGTGCCTCGGGCGCGGGCCGCTCGCGATCGAGGATGCGATCGGCCTCGGCATCACGCTCGCGAGCGCGATGAGCGCGTTCCACGCGGAGGGCATCATCCACCGCGACCTCAAGCCCGCGAACATCTTCTTGTCGCGCACCGCGCGCGGCGAGGTGGTGCCCAAGATCCTCGACCTCGGCGCGGCGCGTGAGCTCGAGGGGAGCAAGCACACGCAGACCGGGCACACGATCGGATCGCCCGCGTACATGGCCCCCGAGCAGGCGCGCGGGGAGCGCGATCTCGACGTGCGCGTCGACGTCTACGCGCTCGGAGTGCTGCTGTACGTGATGCTCACGTGCAAGCGACCGGTCGAGAGCGACGCGCAGGGCAGCGCGATCTCGAAGCTCGTGCAGGGCGCGCCGATCGCGGCACCGCGAGAGCACCGCACCGAGATCCCGCAGGCGCTCGAGGACGCGATCCTCACGGCGATGTCGCGCGATCGACGCGCGCGCTTCGCGAGCGCGACAGCGTTCGCGGCGGCGTTGGTCGACGTCCGCGATCGTCCGACAGAGCGCGCGATCCCTCAGACGCGAGCCGGCATCGCGCTCCCGCCTCCGCGCGCGCGCAGCGCGATGCCGATGCTCGCGCTCGTGATGCTCGCGACCGTCACGGTCGGCGTGGTGATCGCGATCGGCGTGGGCTGGACGATCGCGGGCGGCATCCCAGGAGCGACGAGCGCGCCCGTGGTCCCGAGCGTGACCACGGCGATCGCGCCAGACGCCGGCAGCGACACCGCGAGCAGCGCGAGCGCGACGAGCGCAGACGCGGACGACGCAGGCGTCACCGAGCCCATCGACAGCGGGGTCGACGCGCCGAGCGTGCACGACGCGGTCGACGCGCACGTGCGGCGTCGACACGAGACGTCGTCGGGCATGGCGCCCGCGGGGACGGGGCTCTGGCTCGACGAGCCCGAGCCGGAAGAGTCGCCCTGATCGCCCCGAAGGGTCAGCGGCCCCGAAGCGTCAGCGGCTCAGAACGTTCCGCTGCAGCCCACACCGCCCAGCGTCGGCACACAGAGGAGCGACGTCTGTGGCTCCTGATGGCGGGTCGCGTGGAGGATGAGGAGGATCAGCGCCGTGGTGCCGACGACACCCGCGCCGATGAGGAGACCGCCGCCGACGAGGCCCGCGTCGCCGCGGTTTCCGATGAACTGGAGCGCGTCCGTCTCGGACTCGACGACGAAGAGCGCGCCCCAGATCGCCGCGACGCCCGCGAGGCCCGCGAGCACGATGCCCGGGATGAGGAGCGGCGTTCGCTCGCGCGGCGGCGCCGGGTACACGGCGAGCACGCGCTCGGTCTGGATGGGCGCGATGGCCTCGTCCTCGACCTCCGTCTCGGGCGCGACCTCTTCGGTCGCGATCAGATCGGCGCGCACCTCGTGCTCGCCCACGCTGTACGTCGACGAGAGACGAAAGCGCGCGTAGCCCTCGGCGCGCGCGACGACGGTCACGCTCGTCTCGGCCGCGACGCGGACGCGCACGGTGCCGACGCCGCGCTCGATGCCGCCGACGGTCACCACGGCGGTCAGCGGCGTCGGGGTGATGACGAGCGTCGCGACGCGGCGCTCGATCGCGCGGAGGTTCGCGGCGACACGCCTCGCCTGGGCTCGATCGAGCTGGTCCGCCGGATGATCGGCGAGGAACGTGTCGAGGCTGCTCGCCGCCTCGGCGACACGACCGAGACGAAACAGCGGGATCGCGCGTCGCTCGAGCGCTTGATCTTCGCCTGCGGCACACGCGCGGTCGTAGGCGGCGAGCGCCTCGCTCCAGGCGGCCTCGGCATCTCCGGCGTGATGACGCTGGAGCGCGGCCGCGGCCCGGTCGGCGGCGCGATCGCCCTCGTCGAGCGCCGTCGCTGCTGCGGCGGCGTCGTCTCCCTCGCACGGCGGCACCTGTGCGTGCACACGCGAGGCGCACGCGAGCACGAGCACGCCGACGACCGCGATCGCACGCAGCGCGCTCATCGTGAGGTCCTCATCGGCAGAACTGCTCCCACTCGGCGGGCAGCGCGCGACCGAGCATCTTCTCCGCGCCCGCCTTGTCGAGCAGCACGAAGCGCAGCGTGCCCGCGTAGCCGACCTCGCCCTCTTGCTCGATCTCGACGCCGACATCGAGCAGGCGCCGCTGGTCCTTGGCGATCCAGCTGCGGCCGATCAGCGGCACGCCCACGCGGACCGCCTTGCGCAGCTTGGCGTCGAACGAGACGGTGAAGCCGAACTTCTTCTTGAGCCCGATGAGCGCCCACGCCGCGACCTCGTCGGCGAGCGTGGACACGAGGCCGCCGTGCATGATGCCGGGCGGGCCCTGGTAGCGGTCCGCAGGCGTGAAGCGCGTGACGATGCGCTCACCACGTCCGTCGTCGATCGCAGCCTCGCGCTCGAACACGAGACGAAACCCGATGGGATGATCGGGCGAGCACCCGAAGCACGGCTGTCCCGCGCCGAACAGGTGGCCATCGAGCACTTCGCGCGGAACGTCGAGAGACATCGGGCGCGAGCATAGAGCAGGAGCGCGACGCGAGCCGAGTCACTGCGTCGTGGGCGGGCAAGGATCCTGATCGGCGATCGTCGTGCCTCGGTGTGGTTGACGTGAGGACGCGCGAGCCGCGACGCTCGTCGTCGATCGCGAGGAGGTCTCCGTGCGCTTCGACTCACGACTCTTGTGGATGCTCGGCGCCGTCGGCGCGCTGTCGACCGCGCCCGTCATCGCAGGCTGTGACGAGACGCCGCCGCCCTCGGACACCGGGCCGCCCGGCGATGCGCCGCCCGATCTGCCGCCTGCGTGCGACGCGATCCTCGTGCTCGAGCGGCGCTGCGCGCTCGGCGGCTGTCACCTGCCGCACAACCCGCGCACGTCGCTCGTGCTGAACCGCGAGTCGGTGATGGCGGGCAGCACGCTCGGTCGCGTGGTGCCGGGCAACCCCGAGGCGAGCCTGATCTACCTGCGCATGACCGACGCGAGCGCAGGCCCGATCATGCCGCTCGGTCAGGCGCGGCCGATCCCCGAGGCCGAGACGGTCCGTCAGTGGATCGTCGACGGCGCGAGCACGACGTGCGCGGAGCTGCCGCCGCCGCCCGACGTCTACGATCCGAACCACCTCGATCCCGAGGCGATCTTCACGTGCGCGAGCCCCACGGTGGACAGCTCGCCTGCGCGCGTGAGGCGCGTCGAGCGCCGCGAGTGGACGCACGCGGTGGTGAAGCCGCTCTCCGGCACGTGGTGGGGATCGATCGCGCGCGACAACCCGTTCGCCGCGCCCGAGGCCCTGCCGTACTCGACGTACGCGCGCGACGTGACGGTCGATCCGTCGACGCTCGACCTCTACTTCCTCGTCCTCCCGGAAGCGCCCGCGATCTGGGCGATGAACGATCCCGCGGGCGGCGCCGACGGCTTCATCCCCGGCACGCGCACCGTCGGCGTCTACAACGACGCCGAGCTGCGCTGCATCCACCAAGACGACGACCCCGACGACGCGTGCATCGATCACTACGTCGACACGCTCCTCCGTCGCGGCATCCTCATGCGCGAGCCCACGGAGGGCGAGCACGCGCGCCTCCGCGAGCTGCTCGTGCGCACGCTCGATGCCGAGATGCCGGGCGCCGACCGTCGCGCGAGCCTCCACCACGTGGCGCAGGCCGCGTTCCTCATGACGGGCGCGCTCTTCCGCAGCGAGCTCGGCGAGCCGATCCCCGGCGACGCGACGGGACGCCGCCGGCTCACCGCCGACGAGCTGGCGCTCGCCGTGGGTCGCGTCTTCAGCTCACACCCGGTGGGCACGCCGGTGCCGCTCGATCTGCCCGCGACGCATCCGGACGCCGACTCGCCGCTCGGCCGCATGAGCCTCGTGCGCACCGCGGCCGACGACGGAACGATCTTCGATCGCGCGCGCCTCCACACGATCTTCGAGACCTACCAAGGCGGCACGGACGCGGCGCGCGGAGACCTCACGGGCGAAGAGGACTCGCGCGACGTGCCCTCGCGCGGCGAGTTCTGGATCGCCGAGAACCTCACGCAGTTCTTCCGCGAGTGGCTCGACTACGAGGGCGCGATCTCGGCCTTCAAGGACACGCCCGGCGGCACCGCCGGCTACGACGGGCCCGATCGCGGTGGCTCGATCTACGACCGCACGACGGGCGGCTTCGGCAACCTGCAGGACTCCTACTACGGCTACGAGTCGACGATCGTCGATCAGATGGACGACACGATCGCGCGCGCCGTGCTCGAGAGCCACGCGAGCGGCGACGACGTCTTCGAGACGCTCATGACGACGCGCCTCTGGCGTCTGCCTTCGACGCTCGTCGACACGAACGGCGTGCCCTGCACGGAGGAGTCCGACTGCACCGACGCGGACTACGGCAGCTGTAGCCCCATCGGGATCTGCGCGAACTCGATCTCCGGATCGACCACGACGATGGCGCGCGTGTACGGCCGCGAGGACATCCCGAACACGCCCGAGGGTCGCTGGGTGGAGATGCCGGCGAGCGAGCGCATGGGCGTGCTCACGCACCCCGCGTGGCTCGCCGCGCACGGCGGCAACTTCGAGGACGACGCGAGCGCGATCCGCCGCGGCCACTGGATCCGCGAGAACCTCCTCTGCGAGACGGTGCCCGGCCTCGAGCTCGTGTCGGTCGAGGCGCAGCTCGTCGCGAGCGATCCTTCGCTCTCGGCGCGACAGCGCTTGTTCACCAGCGTGGAGGACCCGAGCACCAACCCGTTCTCGAGCACCTGCATGGGCTGCCACACGCTCATGAACTCGCTCGGCTATCCGTTCGAGATCTACAACCACGCGGGCTTCCGCCGCGCGTACGACCACGGCCCGGGGATGACGCAGATCACGCCGAGCGGCGTCAGCACGCTGAGCCTCGTGCCCGATCCGATGCTCGCCGGTGAGGTCCGCGACGCCGTCGATCTGAGCGAGCGCCTCGCGGCCTCGCGCGTCGCGCGTCGCTGCTTCATCCGGCACGCGTTCCGCTACTTCATGGGTCGCAACGAGACCGAGGGCGACGCGTGCACCCTCGGTGAGATGGAGTCGTCGCTCGATCGCGACGGCTCGTTCTTCAACATGGTCGAGACGCTGGTCGCGAGCGACGCCTTCCAGGTGCGCACGCTCGAAGGAGAGGACCGATGAAGAAGCTCACGAACCTCTCGCGCAGAGACTTGATGCGCGCGCTCGGCCTCGGCGCGGGCGGTCTGCTCTTCGCGCCGCTCCTCTCGCGCATCGCCAGCGCCGGCACGCCGCGGCCCGCGCGCTTCGTGTTCATCGTCGAGGGCAACGGCTTCGAGCCCGTCACGATGCTGTCCACGGCGGCGCGTGCGGCGATCGACGCGAGCGCGTCCGAGGCCATCGGTGAGGACCGCTGGTGGCCCAACAAGGTGCGCCACACGTCCGTGCTCGAGACGACCACCGGCCTCGAGACGGCGAGCGCACTCTCGCCCTTGATGGAGGGCGGCGACCCGCTCGTCTCGCACGCGGCGGTCGTGCTCGGCCTGAGCTCGAAGATCGTCGGCGGCGGCCACTCCGCGGAGCACGGCGCGCTGAGCTCGGCGCGCACGATCGCGGGCGTCGCGGGCGGACAGACGATCGACGCGCACCTCGCCGCGCTGCCGTCGGTGCGAGGCACCACGCCGTTCGACGCGGTGCGCCTCGGCGTGGCGCCCGATCCGGGGAGGCCGCTCGACTTCAACACGTGCGCGTACGGCGCGGGTCGCAGCGCGCCGCTCATGCTGCAGCCGGCCGCGGCCTACAACCTGTTGTTCGGCTCCGTCGCGACCGACGCGGGCCGCCTCGCGTTCTCACGGCGCGGCGAGCTGCTCGACTTCGCCGCGGCCGACGCGCGCGCGACGCTCGCGGCGTTTCCTTCGTCGAGCACGGAGCGCGCGAAGATCGAGAGCTACCTCGCCTCGCTCGAGGAGCTGTCGCGCAGACAGGCGCGCATGCTCGAGCTCGCGCCCGAGCTGATGGCCGCGCAGCCGGCGAGCCCCGAAGACGATCCTCGCTACACGTCGGACACGGCGCTCGAGCGCTTCGCCGCGCAGATGGAGCTCGCGACGGCGGCGCTGCTCGGAGGCATCACCAACGTGTGCGTCGTCGGCTGCGGCACGGGCGGCGACTTCGGCCTCTCGTATCCGGGCATCACGTCGGTCGCGCGGCACGATCTCCACCACGGCTCGGCCGAGAGCGCGGCGTTCCGCGACGCGATCCACGAGGTGACGCGCGTGCAGGTCGGCGTGATCGCGACGATGGCCCGGCGCCTCCTCGCGACGCCCGACGAAGACGGCGGCACGATGCTCGACCGCACCGTCATCGTGTACGTCGGCGACAACGGCGAGCAGCACCACAGCCAAGCGATGGAGTTCCCCGTGCTCCTGCTCGGCGGCAGCGGCCTCGGCCTGCGCACGGGCGGCCGCTCGCTCGTCTACCCGGGCGAAGGCGCGGGCGGCTCGCACCGTCAGCTCTCGAACTTGTGGAACACGCTCGGCTACGCGGCTGGCCAAGAGCTCGACACGTTCGGCCACGAGGGACCGATCCGCGTCGCGGAAGGACCGCTCTCGGAGCTGATGACGTGACGCGCGAGGCTCAGCAGCGGAACTGATCGCGGAGCGAGCGCATCTCACCGCGCGGCACGCGGCGGTACGGCAGGTACATGCTGTTCGAGAACGTGACGTTGCCCTTGTTGTCGACCTTGCGCGTCACGGTGTCGATCGCGAAGACGCCGGTCTCGCCGCAGCTCGGGCAGAAGCCGAGCTTGAGCGCGAGCCATCGATCCTGCGCGCGCGGGCCAGGCGTGGACGAGAGGATCGTCAGGTCCGAGCGATCGACGATGCCGGCGCGCAGCGCGCTGCCCTGATCGAGGTCGTAGCGCGCGCGATCGGCGACGATCGTGCACCACGTGTCGCACGCCTCGCAGAACACGCGATCCTTGCTCGTGTTGACGCCGACCGCGGTGGAGACACCGATGATCGCCGCGGCCTCGCCGAGCCAGACGATGCCGAGCATCACGCCGCTCACGGCAGAGGACCCCGAGCTCGAGGTCGTCGATCCGATGCCCCACGTGCCGTTCTCGTAGATCCCTGCGATCGAGAACGCGACGAACACGGGATCGAGCAGTCGCTCGATCGTCACCTCGGCGCCGAAGCGATCGAGCGTGCCGTAGAGCCACGGAAACCACGAGAACGCCCACGCGAACACGCCGAGCAAGAAGGCCGCGCCGATCACGATCGCGCGGTTGCGCACGTGGAAGCGGTGCATGACGTTCGACGTCGAGGCGCCGACCGCCGCGCCGAAGCCGAGCGTGAGCAGGAACTCGATCTGCACGATCGGGATGTAGAGCGTGCCGTACGCGTAGATCACCGAGAGCACGAGCGCCGCCGCCGTACCCGCGAGGAGGCCGAGCACGAGGCCCGTGATCGGCGTGCGACCGCTCGAGACGTGCAGCGGATAGCCGGCAGGCTTCTCGGGCGAGCGGTAGGGATCGTGCGAGCTCGTCATGGGCTGGTCATGTGGGTGAGGTCTCCCGCGATTTGGATCCCGAGTCCACGTCCGCTCTCACTCGATGTTCCCGCCGGTTCTGGGCGACGGACCGAGCGGAGGGCCGCCGTACGCGTTGGCTTGGCGCAGCATCTCTTCGCCCGTGATCGTCGTCCCCTGCGCCGCGCGGATCGCCGCCTCTTGCTGCTCGGGCGTCAGCGAGAGCAACGGCCCGAGCACCCGCAGCTGCTCTTCGGCCTCGCGCGCGGCGCGCTCTTCGGGCGTCTCCTGTCGTTCGCGACCCGCACGACGCGCGGTCGTCGTACCCGACGGCTCCGCGGGGACCTCGGTCGTGGGATCGGGATCAGGAGGAGGCAGCACGCCCTCGGGCAATGTCGGCTCGACCGGCGCGATCGGCGCCACGGTGACGGTGGTCGGCGGAGGGCTCGGCGCGGGAGTGGTCGTGGTGGCCACAGGCAGTGGCGGTGGCGGCGGCGCAGGCTCTCCACCACACCCCGCGATCACCGCGCCCATCACCAGCGTGCTCGCGATCGCGCGCCTCGGGTCGATCGACGGCGCCGCACGATCACAGAACGGACAGGTCGCGCTGGCGGCCCGCACGTGACGTCGACAAGAAGGACACGGCACCAGCATCTCGTCCTCCTTCAGACGGCTTGAGACAGGGCGTCCATGCTCTTCTTCGCGTCGCCGTAGAGCATGCGCGTCGAGGCGTGGAAGAAGAGCGGGTTCTCGATGCCTGCGTAGCCCGCGCCCTTGCCGCGCTTGAGGACCACGACGAGGCTCGACTTCCACACCTCGAGCACGGGCATGCCGTAGATGGGGCTCGTCTTGTCGTCGAGCGCGCCGGGATTGACGATGTCGTTCGCGCCGATGACGAGCACGACGTCGGTGCGCGGGAAGTCTTTGTTGATCTCGTCCATCTCGAGGACGGTGTCGTACGGCACGCCCGCTTCGGCCAGCAGCACGTTCATGTGTCCAGGCAGTCGCCCTGCGACCGGATGGATCGCGAAGCGCACCTCGACGTTGAGCTTCTTGAGCTTCTTCGCGATGTCGGCCACCGCGCCCTGCGCGCGCGCGACGGCCATGCCGTAGCCCGGCACGATCACCACCGAGCGCGCGGCCTTGAGCTTGGCGGCGACCTCGGCGACCGAGAGCTCGAGCACCTCACCCGTCGGCGCACCGGCGGTCGCTTGCGCAGGCGCGCCGCCCTCGGTGCCGAAGCCGCCGAAGACGACGTTCCAGATCGAGCGGTTCATCGCGCGGCACATGATGATCGAGAGGATCGTGCCGCTCGCGCCGACGAGCGCGCCCGTGAGGATCAAGAGATCGTTCGAGAGCACGAAGCCCGCAGACGCCGCGGCCCAGCCCGAGTAGCTGTTGAGCAGCGAGACGACGACGGGCATGTCCGCGCCGCCGATCGCCATCACGAGGTGCACGCCGAGCAAGCTCGCGAGCAGCGTCATCACGAGCAAGAGCACGGTGCCCGTGCCGAGCAGGCCGGCGTCGGCGACGGGCGGCGCCATCACGAACGGCACCGCGAGCCCGACGATCGCGAGCGCGACGATCGCGTTGAGCAGGTGGCGTCCCGGCAAGAGCAGCGGCTTGCCGCTGAGCGAGCCGCGCAGCTTGGCCCACGCGATGATCGATCCCGTGAGCGTGATCGCGCCGACGGCCACGCCGATCCAGAGCTCGACGAGGTGCACCGTCAGCGCGGCCGCGTCGTGGTGCTCGATCTCGGGCGGCGAGAGGTAGCTCGAGATGCCCACGAGCACGGCCGCGAGGCCGACGAAGCTGTGGAGGATCGCGACGAGCTCGGGCATGCCCGTCATCTCGACGCGGTTCGAGAGGAAGCCGCCGACGACGGCGCCGATCACGATGGCGCCGACGAGCAAGCCCATGCCCGAGACGCCGGGTAGTGCGAGCTCGCCCTGATCGTCCGAGAGCCAGCGCACGATGGTGACCATCACGGCCAGCGTCATGCCGAGCATGCCGGAGGTGTTGCCGCCGCCCGCGGTCTCCTGCTTCGAGAGCCCGCCGAGGCTCCGGATGAAGAGCACGCCCGCGATGAGATAGGCGACGGTGAGAATGCCTTGGTTGGCCATGGCTCAGGTCTCCCCTCTGCCGCGCCGAGCACAGCAAGCGGGGTTGGGGCCCCGTGCGCAGCGCGGAGCGGAGCGGGTGGGGGCCCCAGCGACGCTGGGGGAGGGGTCGCACGACCCCTCCGGAAGAAACAGCATGCCTTGGTTGGCCATGGCTACTCCCTCCTCCGGAACATGCGCAGCATGCGCTGCGTGACGAGGAAGCCGCCCGCGACGTTGATCGCGGCGAAGAGCACGGCGAGCGCGCCGAGCACCGACGCGACGTCGAGGTCGCCACCGACCTGCAGCATGCCGCCGATCACGATGATCCCCGAGATCGCGTTCGTGACGCTCATGAGCGGCGTGTGCAGCGCAGGCGTCACGCTCCAGATCACCTGCCATCCGACGAAGCACGCGAGGATGAAGACGGTGAAGTGCTGGAGGAAGTCGCCCGGCGCGAAGCGACCGAGCACGAACAAGCCGACGACGATCAGCGTCCCGACGAGGTTCGTCGTCCACGCGCTGCGCGGCGGCGCGGTCACGTTGTGCTGCGCAGGCTTGGCGTCGTGAGGCGGTGGTGGTCGTGATCGTCCCGTCGTCGTCGCGTCTTGTTTGGGCGCCTCGGCCTCGACGGGCTTGGCCTCGACCTTCGCCTCGGTCTTCGCGACCGGCGCCGCGGGCGATGGCTCTTTCTTCGGCGCAGGCGGCAGCTCCATGCCCTCGTGTGTGACGAGCGCGGGGCGCACGACGTCGTTCTCGAGGTCGACGCCGAAGTCGTCGGCGCGACCGTCCTTGCCGCCGCACAGCTCGGTGACGAGGTGCACGAGGTTCGTCGCGAACAGGCGGCTCGCGCTCTGCGCCATGCGCGAGGGCAGGTCCGTGTAGCCGACGATCGAGATGCCGTTCCACACGACGACCTCGCCGGGCTTGGTGAGCTCGCAGTTGCCTCCCTGCTCCGCGGCGAGATCGACGATCACCGACCCTGGCGCGAGATGCTCGACGACGTCCTTCGGGACGAGGATCGGCGCCTTGTTGCCGGGCACGAGCGCGGTCGTGATGATCACGTCGACCTCGCGCGCCTGCTCGCGGAAGAGCTTCATCTCGGCGTCGATGAACTCCTTGCTCATCACCTTCGCGTAGCCGCCCTGCCCTTCGCCGGCCTCCTTCAGGTCGACCTCGAGGAAGGTCGCGCCGAGGCTCTCCACCTGCTCGCGCGCCGCCGCTCTCGTGTCGAACGCGCGCACCTCGGCGCCGAGGCCGCGCGCCGCACCGACGGCCGCGAGGCCCGCGACGCCAGCGCCGATCACGAGCACGCGCGCGGGACGCGAGCTGCCCGCGGCCGTGACCTGCGCGCCGAAGAAGCCTTGGAACGCGTTGCTCGCCTCGATCACCGCGCGGTAGCCGAGCAAGTTCCCCATCGAGCTCAGCACGTCCATCTTCTGCGCGCGCGTCACGCGCGGCACGCGCTCGAGCGCGAGCGACGTGACCTGTCGCTCCACGAAGATCGGCAGGAGCGACGGATGTCGATCGGGGTAGAGCAGCGACACGACCATCGCGCGCTCACCCAGCGCCCGCGCCTCGTCGTCCGACGGCGGGCGGACCTTGAGCACGAGCGGCCCCGCGAGCGCCTCGTCGCGCGAGACGAGCTTCGCGCCTGCGGCTTCGTACGCAGCGTCGAGGAAGCCCGCGGCTTCGCCCGCGCCTCGCTCGATCGCGATCTCGAAGCCTCGCTCGATCAGCTTCTTGGTGGAGTCGGGGGTGATCGCGACGCGCTTCTCGCCGTCGTGCGATTCCTTCGGGGCAGCGATCCGAATGGGGCACCTCCGTGCGCGACGCGCACAACGCGCGAAGCGGGCCGCGAGGGTACCAAAGCGCGCGCGGCGCGGGGCGCCTCGTCGTCACGGAGCGACGAAGCCGCGAGGCCAGCGACTACGGCGCGACGAACGGCTCGTCGCCTGGCGCCTCGAGGTAGTGGTGATCCAGCGCACGAACGGAGAGCGTCGCGCCAAGGTCACGTCGCGCTCGGCCGCGCGAAAGCAGAGGCCCACGGCGCGACGCAAGAGGTCGCGCGCGAGCTCGCGATCGGTCGCGTCGGTGAGCTCGGAGGGGCGGAGCGCGCCGTGCCCGCGCTCGAGCAAGATCGCCGCGAAGTCCCACAGGTACGCCGCGAGCACGGCCATCACGTCGGGGTCCAACCGCGTTCTCGCGTCCTCGCGTCATCGCGTCCCCGGTCTGCATCGCGCGAGAGGCGTCGTGCCTCACGGACGTGTCCTCGCGATGAGCTTCGGCGTCCGCGTCGGAAAGGGAAGCGGCAGACGCGACGCGGCCGCGCCTCACGGACGCAACCGTCTCGGCGCGAACCTCGAGGTCTCGACGATCGAACCAGAAGAGCCCACGCGAGCGCACGACCCGCGGACGTCTCGTGTCATGCGGCTCCCCACTCGCATCAGCGAAGATGCTTGCCCATGACAACTGCCTCGCAGAGAAGAACGAGTCGAGCCGCGACGAGGGTGTCACGCGAGGGCGAGCGCCTGGTTCACCGAGACGGAACGAGCCACGCGAGGCCCTCACGCAAGTGACGGCCGCGACGACCGCTCCGCCCAACTTCTCTCCGTAGAACACCCGAACGAACACGTTCGCGCCGCCACCGAACAGTCGTCCAACCGCGTTCTCGCGTCCTCGCGTCATCGCGTCCCCGGTCTGCCTCGCGCGACAGGCGTCGTGCCTCACGGACGTGTCCTCGCGATGAGCTTCGGCGTCCGCGTCGGAAAGGGAAGCGGCAGACGCGACGCGGCCGCGCCTCACGGACGCAACCGTCTCGGCGCGAACCTCGAGGTCTCGACGATCGAACCAGAAGAGCCCACGCGAGCGCACGACCAGCAGACGTCTCGCGTCATGCGCTCCCCGCTCGCATCGGCGAGGCGTGCCCGTCACCAACTGCCTCGCAGAGACGAACGAGTCGGGCCGCGATGTGGGTGTCACGCGAGGGCGAGCGTCTCGTTCCTCGAGACGGACACGAGCCGAGCGAGCTCCTCACGCAAGTGAGGGCCGCGACGACAGCTCCGCCCAGCTTCTCTCCGTAGAACACCCGAGCAGACACGTTCGCGCCGCGACCGAACAGTCGTCCCGCGTCCTCGCGTCATCGCGTCCCCGGTCTGCATCGCGCGACAGGCGTCGTGCCTCACGGACGTGTCCTCGCGATGAGCTTCGGCGTCCGCGTCGGAAAGGGAAGCGGCAGACGCGACGCGGCCGCGCCTCACGGACGCAACCGTCTCGGCGCGAACCTCGAGCTCTCGATGATCGAACCAGATGAGCCCACGCGAGCGCACGACCGGCGGACGTCTCGCATCACGCGGTGCCTCAGTCGCATCGGCCAAGCCTGCCCGTGTCCAACTGCCTCGCAGAGAAGAACGAGTCGGGCCGCGAACGGGTGTCACGCGAGGGCGAGCATCTCGTTCCTCGAGACGGACACGAGCCGAGCGAGCTCCTCACGCAAGTGAGGGCCGCGACGACAGCTCCGCCCAGCTTCTCTCCGTAGAACACCCGAGCAGACACGTTCGCGCCGCGACCGAACAGTCGTCCCGCGTCCTCGCGTCATCGCGTCCCCGGTCTGCATCGCGCGAGAGGCGTCGTGCCTCACGGACGTGTCCTCGCGATGAGCTTCGGCGTCCGCGTCGGAAAGGGAAGCGGCAGACGCGACGCGGCCGCGCCTCACGGACGCAACCGTCTCGGCGCGAACCTCGAGCTCTCGATGATCGAACCAGATGAGCCCACGCGAGCGCACGACCGGCGGACGTCTCGCATCACGCGGTGCCTCAGTCGCATCGGCCAAGCCTGCCCGTGTCCAACTGCCTCGCAGAGAAGAACGAGTCGGGCCGCGAACGGGTGTCACGCGAGGGCGAGCATCTCGTTCCTCGAGACGGACACGAGCCGAGCGAGCTCCTCACGCAAGTGAGGGCCGCGACGACAGCTCCGCCCAGCTTCTCTCCGTAGAACACCCCCACGAACACGTCCGCATCGCGACCGAGCAGGGGCCGACCACCCTCTCGTCCCCATGGCCTCGTCTCAGCGGACCCGAAGAGGCACGAGCTCGGTGCGCGTCGGCACGCCCGCGCGCAGCGGCGCGAGGACCTCGGTCTCGAGCGTGTCGCGGTAGAGCACGTTGTACGTGTCGAACGGCATCACGCGCTTTCCATCCGGGTGCGCGATGTGCACGCAGCTCTTGCGCACGCTGCGCAGGTCCATCGAGTGGCGATCGAGGAACTGCATGATCACCACGCGGAACACGCGGTCGTAGCCGAGCGTGGGGATCGCCTCGACGCGCGGGATGCAGCACATGAGATCGCGCAGCGACTCGGCCGCGGCCTCGGGACCGTGGCCCGTCGAGAACGTCGCCGTGAGGTGCTGCGCGAACGCCCCGCGGAGCACGGGGTCGTCCTCCACCGTGATCGTGTTGCGCGTGCCCTCGAGCAAGAGCTCGCGCGGCACGTAGCGCGTGAGCGGGGCCACCGTGCCGGCTTGCTCCCCGACGCCCTTGATCGCGTAGGCCATCGCGAGACAGTCCGGGTGACACGGCACCGGCACCACGTCGTCTGGCGTGAAGACGTCGCACTGCTCGAGGATGCGGCGACGCACCTCGGTGAGCGTGAGCCGATCGGTCGCGGGATCGAAGCGCTCGTTGCGCCCCGCGTGCTGTACGGGCTGGAGCGTCACGCCGCGCACGCAGCGGTGCTGCATCGCGTGGCGGAGCACGTCGCCGATCTCCTCGTCGTTCACGCCGCGCTGGATCGTCATCACGAGCGTGGTCGAGAGGTTCAGCGCGTCGAGCTTCGCGAGGGCGCGCTCGTGCACGCGCGCGAGGTCTGCGCCGCGCAGCGTGCGGAGCGGCCCGTCGCGCAGCGAGTCGAACTGCAGGTACACCTCGAAGCGCGGCGCGTACGTCGCGAGGCGCTCGGCGAAGCCGTCCTCCTGCGCGATGCGGAGGCCGTTCGTGTTCACCATGAGGTGGCGGATCGGCCGCTTTCGACAGGCATCGAGCACCGCGAAGAACTCGGGGTGCGTCGTCGGCTCACCGCCCGAGACCTGCACCACGTCGGGCTCGGTCTCGTTGATCACGATGCGATCGAGCATCCCCTCGATGACCTCGAGCGAGCGGTGCGTCGTGCGCTCGGGACCGCTCGACGCGTAGCAAGTGGGGCAGCGCAGGTTGCAGTGATCGGTGATCTCGAGGATCGACACGCAGCCGTGCTGCTCGTGATCGGGGCAGATGCCGCAGTCGTACGGACAGCCGTGCTGAAACGGCGTGTCGTACTTGGCGACCTGCTCGGGGGCCTTCAGGTACAGCTCGCGCGCGCGCCGCCAGTAGGCCGCGTCGTCGGCCAAGAGCACGCGCTCGACGCCGTGCGCGGGGCAGCGCTTCCACAGGTAGACGCGGCCGTCTTCGATGAGCTCCTTCGCGTCGACGATGCGGAGACACGTGCCGCAGAGCGCGCGCGTCGCGGAGTAGAAGAGGTAGGGGCGGGTCGGGTGGCTCATGGCTGCGGGCTCGTGTTCGTCGGGTCGTCGGTCGCGGGCGCGTGCCCCGCGTGTCGGCGCTCGCCTCGGAGATCGAGGCCGCCGTGCGCGTCGATCCACCAGTGGATCACGAAGAGCGCGATGAAGACGAGCGCGCTCCATTGGTAGAAGGTGAGCCCGAGCAGGCCGCGCGGCTCGGGGCGGATCCACTCGGTCACGAAGCGGTACGTGAAGTACGCGATCACGTAGGCCTTCATGCGGTGCGTGCGGAGGATGTCGCGGCGCTCCATCCAGAGCAGCACCACGAACGCGATCGCGTGGAACGACGCTTCGTAGAGCTGCGTCGGGTGGCGCGCGACGCCGTCGCCGAAGTCCACCGCCCACGGCAGGTCCGTCTCCGCGCCGAAGCAGCAGCCACCGACGAAACACCCGACGCGACCGATCGCGATCGACGCGGCCACGGCAGGCGCGAACGAGTCGCCGGTCTTCACGTGCACGCGCGCGATCGCCTTCGCGATCTCGACGCCGAGGTAGCCGCCCACGAGGCCCCACGTGAGCGTGCGGCCGTCCGTGATCCACACGACGCCCGTGCGCGTCGCCTCCGGATCCTCGAACAAGAAGGGGATCTTCGCGCCGACGCCCGCGCCGATCAGCGCGCCGAGCATGAGCGCGCCCTTCTGCGCGCGCGTGAGGTCGACCTTGGGCGCGAGGTGCCGCCGCACGAGCACGGCGACACCGATCGCCACGAACGCGAGCGCGGTCTGGAGGACGTCGCCGCGCATCCGGTCAGGCGCCCGGCGCGCCGATCGCGATGAGACACGCAACGAACGCGAGCACGAGCAGCGCGAGCACGAGCAACGCGATGAGCGCGACGACGGCCAGCACCGACGTCACCGTGAGCGCCACGCCGCCGAGCACCTGAGCCATCGGCGTCGGCTCTTTGGACTCGCCGCGCACCGTTCCCTCGGGCTCGCGAACGGGTCGGCGAAGCCAGACCATGGCGCCGAGCGCTGCGAGCACGGGCGCGACGGCGACCGTGGCGATCGCTGCATAGCCGAGCCCACCCAGGTAGCCGACATCGAACACGAGCACGACGAGCAGGAGGCTCGCGACCACCGTCGCGAGCACCCAGAACACGAAGTCGACCTCGACCTTCGGGCCCGGCGTCCGACCTCCACCGGCCGTGCGCGGCGCGAAGCCCGCGTCGCCCGCCACGTGTGGCGTGAGGCCCGCGTCGCTGGCGGGGCGCTGCTCGTACGGCGGGAGCTGGCTCTGGCAGAGCCAACACGTCGTGGCCTCGGCAGGAGTTCCAGCGAGGCAGTAGGGACACAGGCGCGGTGGCCGCGCGTCCTTCGTCGGCGTGCTCACGCTGCGCCTCCGTCCGCGTCGTCGGTCGGCGTGCTCGCGTTCGCCGCGGGCGCTCGGCTCGTTCGCGCCGCGTACGTGCCCGCCATGCGGCGCACCTCGCGCACCGCTTGATCCAAGACCACGCCCACGATCGCGAGCGCGAGCACGAGGAGGATCGACTGGTACGTGGGCACCGACAGCGTCGGCCGCGAGGACGCGGTCGCGAGCGCGACGAGCGCGTACGACACGATCGTGGTGACGGTCGTGAAGCGCACGAGGCCGGGCGAGAAGCGCAGCGCGCTCAGCGCGAGCAGCGGGAAGTAGATGACGACGAGGGGCGAGCGCGGACCGTCGGCGACCATCAGCGCGATGGTCGCGAGGATCACGTCGAGCGCGCTCGTCGCGTACTTCGTCCACCACGGGAAGAAGCGGTTTCGCAGCGCGATGAGCACGCCCGACGCGGCGAGCACGCCGGTGAGCGCGAGCACCGACATCAGCAGGTGGAACTGCGGCGAGATCTCCTCCATCGCCGGGATCGCGATCGGCCCCACCGCGAGGCCATGCCGGTTGAGGAGCTGCACCCCGTAGAAGAGGGCGATCCCCACGATGCGGATCAGGTTCGCGCGCTCCTCACCGCGGAGCTCGGTGAGTCGCTCGGCGACGCGCCAGGCGCGTGCTTCGTCGGTGTCGGGCGTCTCGCTCACCGCGCGATCATGCGTGAAGTGAGGCCTCCCGTACACGGCGGAGCCGAGCAGCCCATCGAGCGGCGGGCCGAGGCGCGCGACTGCTCTATGCTCGCGCGACATGACGCTCTCGATCGACGACACGACGCGCGCCGAGCTCGCCCGCTACGGCTTCGACGACACCCAGCTCGCGGCCTTCGCGGACCGCGCACGCACCGGCAGCGGAGGCGACAACGCCGTGAAGGGCGTGGTCACCGTGCCAGGCCCCGAGGACGTGGCCGAGCTACCGCCGCCGGGGAGCGCCGAGCGTGCGGCGCTCGCTGCGATCGGACGCGCGGCGATCGCGCGCGGTGAGGTCGGCGCGGTGATCCTCGCGGGCGGCATGGCCACGCGCTTCGGCGGCGTGGTGAAGGCCGTGGTCCCCGTGTTCGAGGAGCGCAGCTTCCTCGAGATCAAGGTCTCCGACGTGAGCGGCTGCGCGAAGCACGCGGGCGGCACGGTACCGATCTACGTGATGACGAGCTTCGCGACGCACGCGCGCATCGAAGAGCACGTGAAGGAAGCCGCGCTCGACTCGGACGCCGCGCCCATCGCGTGCTTCCCGCAGCTCGTGTCGCTGCGCCTCACGCCCGAGGGCACGCTCTTCCGCGAGACCGACGCGACGCTCTCTCCCTACGCCACGGGCCACGGCGACCTCAGCTTCGCGCTCCGCGCGAGCGGCGTGCTCGCGACGTTCCGGGCCGCCGGAGGACGACACCTCGTGATGTCGAACGTCGACAACCTCGGGGCGACGCTCGATCCCGCGATCGTCGGGCTGCACATCCAGCGCGGAACGAAGATCACCGCCGAGGTCGTGAAGAAGGATCCGGGCGACAAGGGCGGAGCGCCCGCGCGCGTCGACGGAGTGGCCCAGATCGTCGAGGGATTCCGCTTCCCCAAGGGCTTCGATCAGGACGCGATCCCCGTCTTCAACACGAACACGTTCGTGCTCGACGCCGAGGCGATCGACCGCGACTTCGCGCTGCCGTTCTACCGCGTGGAGAAGAGGGTCGAGGGTCAGACCGCGATCCAATTCGAGCGCCTCGTCGGCGAGCTCACCGCGTTCTTGCCGAGCGCGTTCGTGCTCGTCCCGCGCGACGGCGAGGAGGGCCGCTTCCAGCCCGCGAAGGATCCCGAAGAGCTCGCGCGCCGCCTCCCGAACATCATCGCGATCGCGAAGAGCGAGCGCTGGACGAAGTGAGCCCGCGGCTGCCCGTCAGACCATGGCGCGGTCGTGGAAGCGCTTCGGAGGTCGTTGCGACCACCGTTCGCTCGCACCAACGCATCGATGTCCGCTTCATCCAGCACGACCACGAGGAGGTTCTTCTCCGTATCGCGCCTCACACGCTCCTTGAAGGGCCCCGTCACGCCCTTGGGCGCGACCAAGAACCCGAGGCTCGCTCGTCCGTGGCGGGCCGCGAGCTTGTCGATGAACCGACTGGCTTCGTCGACGCCGACCACGGACGACCAGTTCTTGCACTCGATCAGGATGTAGGGGCCGGACTTCCGCCAGAACTCATCGGCTGAACCGTTGCGAACCAGAATGTCGATCTCTTCGATCTCGTTCTTTCTGTTGGTCTCGACGTGCTCGAAACCCGGGACAGTTCGAACGATGTCCGCGAGCACCTCCTCGAGGAGCGCACCCTTCTTGTTGGGGTTCGTCTCCGTACGCGCCGCGTCCCATGCCGCTTGGATTCCGCGCTCCACTTCGCTCGCTCCCAGCGAGGCGAGACGTCGCTCTCGCGCGAGGTCGAGCGCGTGCTTGAGACGCGCACGGAGCAGCGGGCCGAGAACGGCAGTCTTCTCGACGTAGTCGAACACACCGGCCTCGAACGCCCGACGAATCGACGCGTCGGTGGCGTAGCCCGTCACCATGATGATGCGAGCGCTGGGAGCGCGGACGCGGAGCTGCGTCGCGAGCTCGACGCCGGACTCGTCGGGCGCCCCACGAAGATTCTTGTCGAGCAGGATGACGTCCCAACGATCTTCATCGACGCGCGAGAGCGCCTCCCCGGCATTGGCCGCCGCATCGATGTCGTAGCCATCGTCCGCGAGGAGCGTTCGATACGCGTCGCGGAAGTCGGCATCGTCATCGACGATGAGGATTCTGGGGCCGAAGAAGTGATTCACCGAGACGCAATGCTAGGCCGCAACCGGGGAGCGCGGTCGACCGTCACCACAGGATCTCGATCGGATCGTTCGGGCCGAGGATCGCGTTCGCGGCCTGGAGCGCGCTCGTGACCGTGCCCTCGATGCACGGGATGTCGATGCCGGTGCGCACCCAGTCGCCCGCGAAGCAGAGGTTCGCGAGCGCGGGGCTCGAGGCGCGCGGTCGGTGCTTCAGCGTGCCCGGCTTCATCAGCACGTAGCGCGCGTGCCGATCGATGTTGCCGCGCACGAACTGGTCGAGCATCGGATCGCCCGGGTGGAGCGGCGCGTGGAGCTTGCCGGTGTCGAACGTGCCGCCCGCGGTCGCCCCGTTCGGGAGGATCTTTCCGAGCTCGTCCTTCACGAACGCGCGCGCCTCGCCGAGCGCGGCGGCGTCGCTCGCGGTGCGATCGAGCGGGTCTTCGCTGTCGCGTGACCAGCCTCCGCCGAACGGGCCCGAGAGGTAGAGCAGCGAGCGCGGCCGCGGCACTGGCCACGGCTCGATCGCGAGGATCTCGTCTTCGGTGAGCATCGAGTTGAGCGGCTGCGGAAAGCCTCCCAGCACGCGGCTCTGCGTGGGCCAGCCGAGCACGTGCAGCGGATCCTTCAGCCACAGCTGCGTGTGCAGCGTCGCGACCGTGGGGATCTTCACGATGTCGGCGAGCGCCGCGTGCGCGACGTGGTTCCTCAGCACGCGCGCGGTGACGGGCGCGGGCAGCGCGCAGATCACCCAGTCGTAGTCGACGCCGTCGACGAGCGTCGTGTCGCCGCCCACCTGATCGGTCACCGCGTCGCTCATCGGATCTTCGCCCGCGATCGCCGACGCCGACAGCTGCGTCACGTCCGGCTCGCGACGCCACGTCTTCTGCCCGGCCACGAGCTCCACGGGATCGTAGGCGTGCTGCCCCGCCGTCACCGTCGCTTGTCGCGCGATCACCACCTCGGCCGCGCGACCGCCGGCCATGCGCAGCTCCTTCACCTTGGTGAACATCTCGATCTTCACGCCGCGCGCGCGGAGCACCTCGAGCATCGGCAAGAACACCGCCTCGCCCATGCCCGCCATCATCGTGTGGTAGGGCGCGCGCTCGTAGTCGGACACGAGCTTGAGCAGCCCCTTCGCCGCCACCCCCGCCGAGAGCACGGGCTTGGTCTGATCGGCGCCCTCGTACGCGAACACGCCGTCGTACGGCACCTGCATGATCGCGGTCTTCCGCAGGTCGGGGAACCCGAGGATGCGGTGGCCGTGCATCCACGCGCGGAAGTCGTGCACGTCGAGGTCGTCGAAGCTCTGGCCTCCGAGGATCACGTCGTCGGTCACGCCCTTCACGAGCGTGAGCGCGAACGCCATCACCTCCGCGGCGACGCGGTTGCCCACGTTCAGGCCGAAGCCCTGCGCGATCAGCGACGCGATCATCAGCGGGATGCCCGAGCCGGGCGCGAAGCCACCGATCGATCGCACGAGCTCGAGCAAGAACTCGATCTGCTGCGCGAGCGTCTTCTCTCCCGCGCCGTACGTCGCGGGCGTGCGCGGAAAGCGCACCTCGTGTCCCTCGCTGCCGTCGTGGAACGTCACGCGCCACTCGGGCCGGAACGCCTCGTCGAACGTGCTCGGCTCGTCCGCGGGCGCTCGGTTCGCCTCGGCGTAGACGTCGCGGAGGAGCCGCAAGGCGTTGTGATAGAAGCCGAAGAACACGTGGATGCCGTGCTCTTCGACGCGGCGCCCGAGCTGGGGATCGGGGTTCCTGAGGTTCGCTCCCTTGCCCCCGAGGAACTGACCGAGAGAGAGCACGGTCACGTCGAAGCGCGCGCGTCGATCGTCGGTGTCGCTCAGGGCGTGTGCCGCCGCGAGGCCGCCCATGCCGCCTCCGAGCACGAGCACGCGCGTCTTGGTCGTGGGGCCCGTGGGCTGCACGGGTCGCTCGAGCCAGACCTCGCCGTCGTCGAACAGGAAGTCCATGTCGAGCGACGCCGCGACGCTCGGCGTGACGACCGCGGGCAGACCGAGCACCTCGCGGATCGGCTCCGTCGCGAGGCTCGCGAGCGCCACGCGCACCTTGCCGGCGTCGGCGAGGCGCACGTTCGAGATCGCGCGCACGGGCGCCTTCACCTCGGTGATCGCCCGGTAGAGCACGCGCGGCGGCGTTCCGTGCGTCGTCACGTCGGGCACTTGCTTGAGCTGGACGAGGCGCTGCTCGAGCAGGTGTCCGATGCCCGCGAGCGACGCGGGGATCGGTCCGATCGCCAGATCGATCGCGTCGAGCAGCGCGTCCGAGATCGCCGCGAGCGGGCCCTGCGGCTGGCTCGTGATCTTCACGAGCTCGCGCTCCTGCCACTTCGATCCATCGAGCTGCGCGGCGGCGAGCGCGCGCACCGTGATCGCCTGCGTGCCGTCGAAGAGGCGATCGAGGTCGGGCATGTCGATCGCGGCGGGCTTCTTCGGTAGCCCGAAGATCTCGCGCCCCGCCGCGACGGCGAGCCCCTCGCTCGGATAGATGAACGGCACGTGCAGCCCCGCGAACGGCACGCCGTTGCGGGTGCCGTGCACGGGCACGAAGAACGTCGCCTCGACGTACGTGAAGTACCCGTGCTGCGCGTCCTTCGCGCGCGCCTCCGCCACGTCGGTGAGCACGAGCAGCACGCTCGAGCCGAGCGGCTCCACGGTCACATCGGGCGCGGCCCAGTGGAACGTGCGGTGACACATCGCCTCGAGCCGCGCGCGCATCGCGGGCAGCACGAGCAGCAGCGTGCGCGAGCCCTTCAGCGAGAAGGGCGGATCTTGCACGAGCGGGTAGCTCTCGGGCACGCGGATGGGTCGTCCGTTCATGGCGCGCGATGATGCGGCAACCCGCTCCGCGAGGCACGACGCATTGCTTGCGCCGCGAGTTCGGTGGTGAGCAGCAGAGCGAGAACGCGAGGCGGTGATGGGCCCGTGTTCGGTCGCGGCGCGAGCGTGTTCGCTCGGACGTTCTACGGAGAGAAGCTGGGCGGAGCTGTCGTCGCGGCCCTCACTTGCGTGGCGACCTCGCGCGGCTCGTGTCCGTCGAGTGGAACGAGACGCTCGCCCTCGCGTGACACCCCTTCCGCGGCTCCACTCGTCCTTCTCTGCACGGCAGTTGGTCACAGGCAGCCATGACTGAACGTGGGCGACGCATGACGCGAGAGGTCCGCCGGTCGCGCGCTCGCGTGGGCTCTTCTGGTTCGACCATCGAGACCTCGAGGTCCGCGACGCGACGCGTGCATCCGTGAGGCACGGCGACATCGCGTCTGCCTCTTCCTTTCCGACGCGGACGCCGAAGCTCATCGCGAGGACACGTCCGCGAGGCACGACGCATTGCTTGCGCCGCGAGTTCGGTGGCGAGCAGCAGAGCGAGAACGCGAGGCGGTGATGGGCCCATGTTGGGTCGCGGCGTGAGCGTGTTCGCTCGGACGTTCTACAGGGAGAAGCTGGGCGGAGCTGTCGTCGCGGCCCTCACTTGCGTGGCGACCTCGCGCGGCTCGTGTCCGTCGAGTGGAACGAGACGCTCGCCCTCGCGTGACACCCCTTCCGCGGCTCCACTCGTCCTTCTCTGCACGGCAGTTGGTCACAGGCAGCCATGACTGAACGTGGGCGACGCATGACGCGAGAGGTCCGCCGGTCGCGCGCTCGCGTGGGCTCTTCTGGTTCGACCATCGAGACCTCGAGGTCCGCGACGCGACGCGTGCATCCGTGAGGCACGGCGACATCGCGTCTGCCTCTTCCTTTCCGATGCGGACGCCGACGTTCATCGCGAGGACACGTCCGCGAGGCACGACGCGTTGCTTCCATCCCAAACAGCGCAGAGCGCCGTATCCGTCGAGAGGAACGAGACGTTCGCCCTCGCGTGACACCGTTTCCGCAGCCCTCGCCGTTCTGCCGCGGTGACGTACTAGGATGCGCGCCCGTGTCTCGGCGATCGCAGCGGATCCGCGCGGACGTCCCGCTCGTCGGTGACGTCGACGCGGAGGAGCGCTTCGAGCGGTTCCCCTCGACGCACCTCATGAAGGGGATGTTCTTCTCGCGCATGATCGCGCTCGGCGGGCCGGAGGCGCACGCGGAGATCGAGCCGCGCATGACGCGACGCCCGCAGCTCGGTCGCTACCTGCCGTTCGCCGACTACCCGCAGGTCGACTTCTCGCGCCTCGCGCACCACGTGGCGATCACGCGCTACCCGGGCACCGACGTCGTCGAGGCCATGCGACGCCTCGCGCGCGAGGACATCCGCACGTTCGCGTCGTCCGGCGTGGGCTCGGTGATGCTCGCGCTCGTCGGCGGAGATCCCAAGGTCGCGCTGCTCAAGCTCCCGGACATGTACGGCGCCTCGCTCAAGGGCGGCTCGGTGCGCGCGAGGGAGATCGACACCAACGTCGTCGAGCTCACGTACGCAGACTTCTACGGTTGGCTCGACTGCTACCCGATCGGCCACATCGAAGGCCTCGCGATGCACTGCAACCGTCGCTGCGAGATCGAGGTCGACGCGGCCTCGGAGACCGAAGCGATCGTACGCGTGCACCTGTCGTGATCGTCAGCGGCGCGCGGCTTCGGGCACGAGCTGCGCGAGGTAGTGCGCCTGCAGCAGCACGCGCTCTTCGGCGCGCGCGAGCTCGTCGCGCATGCGGCCCGCGAGGAGCGTCGGGGTGACGACGAGCGCGATCGAGACCGTGAGGAGCAGGCCCATCACGAGCACCGGCGGGAACGCGACCATCGGCGACGTGATCGTCATCGCGCCCGCAGAGAATGCGTAGTAGCTGGCGTCGAGGCCCGCGAGCGAGAGCACGAGCGGCAGCACCACGGCGCCCACGCTCGCGGCGACGACGAAGCGCCGCATCGAGCGATCGGAGTTCATCGCGAAGAAGATCGCGTTCGTGGCGGCGAGGCTCGGCACGAGCACGAAGGGCCCGAACACGAACGACACGAGGCCGATCGCGACGCTCGAGCACGCGAGCAGCGCGAGCGTCCACTGATCCGAGACGCTGCGCGTGCGCCACGTGAAGAGCGCGAGGAGCGCGCTCAGGAGGAGGCTCGCGATCAGCGCGGCGCCGCGCGCCCACGAGATCACGCCGAACGCGACCACGGCCGGGATCACGAGGATCCACGTGCCGAGGCGCACCGCGCTGGTGCGCGCCATCTGCACACGACGCTCGGTGCGCGCGCGATCGATCGCCGCTTGCGCCTCGGGCGGCACCTCGTCGGGCAGGTCGGTCAGCGCGCGCGAGAGGGTCCTCAGCGCGTCCTCGTGGCTGGGATCGAGCGCGAGCGCGCGGCCGAGCTCGCGCATCGCCTCGGCGCGCCCCTTGGGCGTGCGCATGTCGATCGCGCGCGCGTTCTCCACGTGGGCAGACGCGAGCTCGCGTCGACGTGCCTCGTCGCGCTCGCCGTCGAGGTAGCGCTCGACGCGCTCGGCGAGCTCACGCGCGCTGCCGATTCGCGCCGACGTCTCGAGCGCGACGGCCTCACGCCACAGCCGATCGAGCTCGGGCGGCACGTCACCGGCGCGGTCGCGCGGCATGTCGAGCGTGATGCCCGTGAGCGTCGACGCGAGCCGCTCGGCCATGCCTCGGCCGGGATGGAGCGCCTCGAGGTGGAGGATCTCGAAGAGCACGCAGCCGAGCGCATACACGTCGCTCTTCGCGTCGAGCCGATCGACCTCGCCACGACACTGCTCGGGGCTCATGTAGCCCGGTGTGCCCATGAGCGCGCCGACCTGCGTCTGCGCGCCCTGCACCGAGCCCACGTCGACGATCGGCGGCAGGCTGCCGCCGCGCTCGCCGCTCGAGTCGAGCGTGACGTTCGGATCGGGGGCGACCGCGGCCGACGGACCGAGCAGCTTCGCGAGGCCCCAGTCGAGCACGTAGACCTCGCCGAAGTCGCCGAGCATCACGTTCGACGGCTTGAGGTCGCGGTGCAGCACACCGCGCGCGTGCGCGAAGTCGACCGCGAGGCAGACCGTCGCGAACGCCGTGAGCAGCTTGCGTCGTCCGTAGCGCTGGGCGGCGTCGTCCTCTCCGCGCGCCACACGCTCGAGGATCTCGTCGAGGCTCGCGCCGCGCACGCGCTTCATCGTGAAGAACGCCGCGCCGTCGGGCGTCTCGGCGAGATCGTGCACGGGCACGATCGCGGGATGCTCGAGCTGCCCCTGCACGCGCGCCTCGCGCACGAAGCGATCGAGCGCCACCGCCGAGCTCGCCGACGGCTTGATGCGCTTGATCGCCACCTCACGACCGATCGCGCGATCGCGAAAGAGATCCACCGCGCCCATGCCGCCTTCGCCGAGGAGCGAGCGGTGCTCGTAGCGATCGACGAAGCGCGCGTCCGCCGCGAGCCGTGCGCTCGACTCGATCGACACGGGGCCGCCCACCGACGGCGTCGCGACCATCGTCTGAAGATCACCGAGCGCTTGCTTCACACGCGCGGTGTCCGCGAGCGGCAGCGTGTCGCCATCGTGCGACGAGGTCGGGTCCTTGCTCATCGCAGCAGGATAAAGGAGGTGACGCGCGAGACCGTTGTGAGAACGCCGGGTGCGTGAGACGCTGCGCGCCCATGAGCCAGGACTGGAACCAGCCGCCGCAGAATCCGCCTTCGGGCTTTGGTCAGCCTCAAGGGGGTCCGCCGCAGGGAGGTGCCCCGTTCGGCGCCCCGGGCGGTGGTGGTGGCTTCGGCCCGCCCCCCGGCGGCGCGCCCGGCGGTGGCTTCCCGCCCGCCGGCGGTGGTGCACCGGGTGGTGGCTTCGGTCCCCCGGGCGGCGGTGTGCCGCAGGGCCCGATGGGCGGCGACCCGATGGGCGGCGGCGAGAACAACATGGCCCTCGCGGCCGTGATCTGCGGCGGCGTCTCCGTCGTCAGCATGATCTGCTGCTGCATCCCGCTGCTGAACTACGCGGCGATGGTGATCGTCCCGTGCTGCGGCCTCGCCGCGATCATCACGGGCATCCTCGGCCTGCGCGAGGCGAACGTGACGGGCGTGCGCAAGAACGAAGCGATCGCGGGCATCGTGCTCGGCTCGGTCTGCTTCGTGATGGTCGCCATCATGATCGTCCTCGGCATCGTGCTCGGCGTCGGCATGGGCGCCATGGGCGCGCTCCAGCGCTGATTGCCGAGGGGCCATGCGGGCCATGCGGCCCCTCCCCCACGCAGCGCGGGGCCCCCTCCTGCTCCGCTCGCTTCGCTCGCGCTGCGCGCGGGGCCCCAGCCCCGCTTGCCTACGCGCAATGCTCGGTCAGCGCGGGGGGCCTGCGCGCTTCATGCGCGGGCCGTAGCGCACGGGCTTCGCGCCTGCGGCCGCGAGCCACAGGAGCACGCGGTAGCGATGAGGACGTAGCGGCTCGAGGAGCTCGAGCATGCGCGCGTCGTCGGCGCGCGGCTCGCCCGCGAGCGCGTGCGCGATCGTGTGCGGGTACCAGTAGTCGCCCGTGGGGATCGCGTCCGCGTCTCCGAGGCCCGCGCCGAGGTAGTGCTCGATCGTCCACGGCCCGAGGCCCTTCACCTTCGCGAGCGTCGCGCGCACTTCGTCGAACGGCGCGCTCGACACGCGCGGCAGGTGTCGCGCGATGCGGCCCACCGTTCGCAGCCGCTCGGCGCGCTCGCGATCGATGCCCGCTTCTCGGAACACCTCGGGCGCGAGGCGGCTCAACACGAGCGGCGACGGAAACATCACGAGCCCCGGATCGCCCTCCGAATAGGGCGATCCACGATGTGCGATGAGCCAGCGGTGTGACGCCATCGCGTCCGGATGCGCCACGCGCTGCTGGATCACGATGAGGACGAGCAGCTCGTAGAGCCACGGCACGCGCACGAGGCGCAGGCTCTCTGCGCGCGCGCGCGCATCGCGCAGCACGCGCTTGGGGTCGGCGTGCGCAGGCGGATCGAACGCTGCGTGGCCGTGATCCTCGAGACCGAGCAGGCCGGGCACCGCGGCGCGCAGCGCTTGGTGATCGGCCTCGAGCGACTCGAGCTCGACGACGGCGGTGGTCTCGCTGCGCGTGATCGTGACGCGCGCGGGACCCGACGGCGCGCGGAACACCTTGTCGAAGCGATCGGCGCGTCGCGTCGTCGCGCGATCGTTCTGACCGAGGCGGTGGAACGCGAGGTTCCGGATCGGGTCGACGGCGCCCATCGCGTGCTCGACCCGAGAGCGAACGCGCGCGGCAGGAGCGGCCGATCCACGAGCGCCTTCGGCAGGGGCGTCCTCGTGTATGCTCGGCACGCTTGCAATCTGCGCCGGAAACGAGCGACGGGCTCGTCGGTCGACGCATCGGACCCTACCTCCTCTTGGAGCGGCTCGGCGTCGGCGCGATGGGAACCGTGTACCGGGCCCGCGATCTGTTCCTCGGGCGCACGGTCGCGCTCAAGGTGCACAAGAAGCGGCCCGGTGAGCAGGGGCTTCGACGCTTCCTCCAAGAGGCGCGCGCCGCCGAGGCGCTGACGCACCCGAACCTCTCGGGCACGATCGACGCGGGCAGCGAAGGCGACTTCTACTTCCACGCGATGGAGCTCGTGAGCGGCACGACGCTCGCTGCGATCGTGAAGGGCGGCCCGCTGCCGTGGCCCGACGCGCTCGCCCTCGCGCTGCAGATGAGCGCGGGCCTCGGCGCCGCGCACGCGGCGGGCGTGATGCACCGCGACCTCAAGCCGTCGAACGTGATGATCGGCCGCGAGGGCACGGTGAAGCTCGTCGACTTCGGCCTCGCGAAGCAGATCGCGGCGATCGATCCGGGCGACGGCAACACGATCGTCGACTGGCAGTCCGTGCAGACCTCGCCCGGGGCCGTGCTCGGCACGCCCGCGTACATGGCGCCCGAGCAAGCGAGCGGTCGCCCCGTGGACGCGCGCTCGGACGTGTTCGCGCTCGGCGTGACGATGTGGGAGATGGTCACCGGACAGCCGCTGTTCCGACGCTCGACGCCCGCGCAGACCCTGCGCGCGATCCTCGGCGATCCGGCGCCGCGGCTCGACGTGGCCGCGCCCGGGACACCGCGCTGGCTCGCGGACATCGTGGTCCGCTGCGTCGAGAAGGAGCCGCTCTTGAGGCACGGCGACGCGGGCGCCGTGTGGCAGCTGCTCGAAGAGGGGCGCCTCGCCGATCCCGAGTCTCAGACGGCCGATCTCGCAGGCCTCGTGCTCCGCACCATCGGGCCGCGCATCTCGATCGCACCGCCGCCGTTCATCCCCGCGACGGTCCCGCAGGCCGCGCGCCACGCCGCGAAGCAAGGGCCGTTCATCGGCCGCGTCGAAGAGCTCAACCGACTCGACGAGTTCCTCTCGCGCGGCGCGCGCCTCGTGTCGATCGTGGGCACCGGCGGCGTCGGCAAGACGCGCCTCGCGGCCGAGTACGTGCTGCGCGAGTCGGGCGAGCCCGTGGTGTGGGTCGATCTCGCGAGCCTGTCGCGCGAAGGACAGCTCCTCGAGGCGATGGCCTTCGCGCTCGGTCTCTCGGAGCGCGAGGCCAGCCTCGATCGCATCGAGCGACGCCTCGCCGAGCGCGCGGGCGGCCTCGTGGTGCTCGATGGCTTCGAGCGCCTCGTGCCCGACGGCCTCGCGACCCTCACTCGCTGGATCGGGCGAGAGCCCGATGCGCTCGGGGGGCGCGCCTCGAGCCGCACGCAGTTCCTGGTCACCTCGCGCGTGCTCGTCCCGCTCGCGACCGATCATGCGATCGAGCTCGACGGCCTCGCGTCGGACGAGGCGCTCGAGCTCTTCGCGGCTCACCTCGATCGCCACGCGCACGGTCCCGACGCGCCCAGCCCCGACACGAGCCAGCTCGAGCAGCTCGCGCGATCGCTCGAGAGCAACCCGCTCGCGATCGCGCTCACCGCAGCGCGCATCGCGGAGGACGGCCTCGAGAGCGTCATGGATCGCGTCGCGCGCACCACGCAGATCCTCGACTCGTACGACTCACAGCACGACGGCGTGCCGCTCCGCACCGCGCTCGAGGCGTCGTTTCATCTCCTGCCTCCCACGGAGCAACACCTCGCGGTCTCGCTCGCGGTGTTCGACACGTTCGACGTGGCGGCGGTCGAGGCGCTGCTCGAGGCGCCGCGCGAGCGACGCATCGGCGAGCAGATCCGAGCGCTCGCGCAGGGCGGCATCCTCCGCACCGCGCCGCACCCCGATCAGCTCGCGGTGCCTCGCTTCGCGCTCGAAGACGCCGTGCGATCGTTCGCCGAGCGCGAGCTCGCGGTGAGAGGCGATCGCGACACGCTCGAGACGAGGCACGCGGCCTACTACGCGAACACGGCCAAGCGCTGGGTCGATCTGCTCCGCGCGGATCCGGCCCGCGAGAGCTGGCGCGAGATCCTCGCCGAGCGCGGAAACCTCCTGGCGACGGGGCGTCGCGCGCTCGTGGGCCGCACGGAGCTGTGGCTCGGCCTGGGCCTGCGCGCCGTGTCGTCGTACGCGATGGCAGCGCTCGAGCGCACGGGCGATCGTGCGCACGTCCCGCTGCTCGCGTCGCTGCTCGAGGCCGGCGAGACGCTCGGCGCACCCAACGGCGCCGTGCACGCAGAGGCCTTGCTCGCTCACGCCGAGGCGATCTCGAGCCGCGACGAGCCGCGCGCAGAGACCCAGCTCGCGCGCGCGCTCGAGCTCGCGACCGTCGCCGCGAGCCCCGCGCTCTCCGCGCGCGTCCATGCGGTGCGGGCCGAGCTGCGCCTGCGATCGGGTCGCGTGGCCGAGGCGATCGAGGACGCCCGACGCGCGGCGATGATGGCCGAGCGGCTCGCGAGCGCCCCCGAGCTCGAGGCCGCGCTCCTCGCGCTCGTGCACGCGCACGCGGTCGCCGGCGATCTGGGCGAGGCCGACCAGGCGCTCATGCTCGCCCAGCGCATCGCAGGTGCGCGCGACGACGCACACGGCGAAGCGCGCGTGGCGCAGCTCGAGGGCGACCTCCACGTGGAGCGCGGCGAGCTCGTGCTCGCGACGCGCGTCTTCGAGCGAGCGCTCGAGCTCGCGGTGGGCACCGGCAACCTGCGCCTGCAGGGCGAGATCTCGCTCCGCCTCGCCGAGCTCGCGCACCGCGCAGGCCAGGCCGAAGAGGCGCGCGCCCGCTACGCGATCGCCGCCCGTCGCGCGAAAGAGACGAACGAGCCTCGTCATCACGGCCGCGTGATGCTCGGCATGGGCGAGCTCGAGCTCGACGAAGAGCGCTTCGGTCGCGCGCTCTCGCTCTTCCGCGAGGCCCACGCCGAGTTCGCCGCGATCGGCGAGCCGCGCGGCGAGTCGTTCGCGCTCGCAGGCGCAGCGGCCACCCTCGCGACGATGGGCGCGCTCCACGACGCCTCCGCCGAGCTCACGCGCGCCACGCTCGCCGCGCGCTCGCTCGACGCGACGAGCCAGCGCGTGGTCGGCCTGTGGGCCGGCTTCCTCGATCTCGCGATCCACCCAGGCGAAGACGGCATCGCGCGCGCGCGCAGCCGCCTCGGTCGCATCTCGGTCATGCCCGGCTCGGAGCTCGTGGCGCCCCCGCTCGTCCGCGAGGCCTTCGTCCAGGCGGCGCTGGTGCTCGAGCGGCGGATCCGCGATCTCGAAGCCGTCGTCCGCGAGTAGAAAATTCCCCCGATTCCTTGGGAATTGGGCCCTGTGCACGATGCTTGCGTGTGCAGAAAACATTGGCCGGCCCCAGCGGAGTTGGATATACGCGGCTGTCCACCGAGGCCGTGGACGTCGGAGGGTTCCGTGGCGAGCGCGAAGAAGAAGTCCGATGACGAGGTCGAGCCGACGGCAGATCCGCAGGATCGCCTGCAAGAGGCTGCCCCCGCGGGTGACCTGGACGCGGACCTCGACGACGACGACGACGACGACGATGGTGCGCTCGAAGACGTACCGGCGACCGCCGAAGGCAAGGCGAGCGCGCTGCGCTTGATCGACCTCCTCCTCGAGAAGAAGGCGCTCGCGCTCCACGTCGCCAAGCCCTCCACGGGCTTGATCGAAGCCGTCGCCCGCGCGCTCGAGTGGCCCGGCCCGGTGAACCGCCGCGCGAACAAGCTCTCGGACGCGATCGTCGACTCCGAAGACGTCGACGAGCTCTTCGTCGACGACGACACGCTCGGCGAGATCCTCAAGCGCTGGTAGCCAGTCCGCTGGTCGCCCGTCCGGGGATCGCCCGCCGCTGGCGACCCGCCGCTGCTAGCCCGGTGAGGCGCAACGGGGTCTATCCTCGGCGCGTGAGCAGGCGTGTTCGAGCGGAGGGCTCGTCCCTCGTTCCGGGGCATCCCCGGAGCCGCACTCACGTCGCATCCTTCGAAGTCGCGCGGCGGCGGCACCTCGTGCCGGACCCGCGCGTAGGGAACGCATCGTCGAAGCGCCTGCTCACGCTTCCTTTGACGTGGTTCCGATGAGCGCCAGCTCCGCGCTCGCGCTCGCGATCGCGCTCGCGTTCCTCGACGGCGACTGGCGCCCGCGCGAGATGAGCGAGCGCGCGCAGCGCGCGGTGCGAGGCATCCCGACGGAGACGCGCATCGGCGAGTGGATCCGCATCCCCCACGCGGCGATCCCCACGCGCGGGTGGCTGCCGCGCATCGCGCGCGCGTGCGTCGCGCGGTTCCCCGAGCCACCTCACGCGCGGCTCGATCGGCTCGTCGCCTTCGTCGGTGCGCAGGTGGGACTTCGCCGCCACGCGCGTCTCACGGTCGTCCGAGCCATCTCTCTCCCCGCGCCCCGAATGGCGATCGTGCGCGGGGCGCGACGTCGTCGTTCGTCTCGATCTCGAAGACTTCTTCCTCTCGATCACGGCGGCGCGCGTGCGCGGCGTCTTCCTGCGGATCGGCTACCCCGAAGAGATCGCGTCGCGTCTCACGCGTCTCACCACGACGCGCACGCGGAGCGACGTGCTCGCCGCGCTGCGCGCCTCGATCGGCGACCCCGCGCGCACGCACACGCTCGCGCAGCGCCTGCGCACGCCGCACCTGCCACAAGGCGCGCCGAGCTCGCCGATGCTCGCGAACCTCGTCGCCTACCACCTCGACGCGCGCCTCGACGGACTCGCGAAGCGCTTCGGCGCGACCTACACGCGCTACGCCGACGACCTCACCTTCTCGGGCGACGCGTCGCTCTCGCACCACGTGCGCGCGCTCGGGCGATCGGTGATCGCGATCTGCCGCGACGAGTCGTTCGCCGTGCGCCACGACAAGACGCGCGTGATGCGACGTCATCGACGACAAGACGTGCTCGGCGTGGTCGTGAACGAGCGCCCGAACCTCGCGCGCGATCGCTACGACACGCTCCGCGCCGTGCTCCATCGCGTCGCGCGCGAAGGCTGGGAGCGCGCGGAGATCGACGGCACGCCGATCGGCCCGAGCGCCCTCGCAGGCCACGTCGCCCACGCCTGCACGCTCGTGAACGAAGCCCGCGCCGCGAAGCTCCGCAAGATGCTCGCCGCCGTGCCGTAGAAAACACGACCAAGCCCGCTCGTCGGGCTTGCCGCGGAGTGCGACCGCTCTCACTGCCCCGGATTGCACCCCGGGGTTCCAGAGCGGCATCACGATGGCCGTGCTCTCGCGGTGCCTCCGTGAGGCCGCGAGGATCAGCCAGCATCAGTCTCAGCGAGACCAGCCCCCTCAGCGAGACCAGCCCCCTCAGCGAGACCAGCCCCCTCAGCGAGACCAGCGCAGCGTCTCGGCCACGCCGGGGATCACCAGCTGCTGGTTGAGCCCCTCGGGGTTCGCGATGAACACACCGCCGCGCGTCGAGTAGAACGCGAGCATGCGGCAGTCGGGGCTGAACGCCGGATCCTTGTTCACGCCCTGGCCCTGCGTGATGCGCGTGTACTGCTGGCTCTGGATGTTGACCGTGAACACGTCGAGACCACCCGCGCGACCGGTGAACGCGAGCAGGTTCTGCTGCGCGTCGGGGCACCACGCGGGCGTCTGGTTGTAGGAGCCGCGGTACGTCAGGCGGCGCACGTTGCCGCCCTGGTTGTTCATCCCGAAGATCTGCGGGCTGCCGTGTCGGTTCGAGACGAACGCGATCGTCCCGCCGGGGCCGCCGCACGCGGGCGAGACGTCGATGCCGGGGTTGTCGGTGAGGCGACGCAGGTCCGTACCGTCGACGTTCGAGCTGTAGATCTCCGCGTTCCCATCGCGCGTGCTCGTGAAGTACACGCGGCCGCCGCAGAGCGAGGCGCCCATGTTGATCGACTCGGGCGCGTCGATGATCGGGCGCTCTTCCTGGCCCGTGCGCGTGATGAACATGCCCGTCTCGGTCAGCACCGAGTACCAGATGCCGCCGGGCCCGAACGCCGGGAGCATCGAGACGCCACGGCCCGTCGAGACGCGCGCGACGTTGTGTCCATCGAAGCTCGCGACGTAGACGTCCTTGCGTCCCTCACGCACGCGACGCGCGAACGTGATGCGTGTGCCGAACGCGCCCGCGCGACCCGTGAGCACGCGGACGACCTCGTTGGCGAAGTCGTGCATGAAGCCGCGCAGCTCGCCCGCGCCGCCCGAGTACGTGCGCGTGAGCGTCGCGGTGGTGCCGCGCGACAGCTCGTAGAGGCGCATCTCCACGCGGATCCGACCGCCCTCGCGCACGATGCGTCCCTTGATCACGCCCTGTGCGCCGACCGTCTGCCACGACGCGGGCGTGAGGCTCAGATCTTCGGCCTCGAGGTCCGCGACGAAGCCGCGCGGATCGAGCACCTCGAACAGCGAGATCAGGCGGAAGTCGTTGCGCAGCACCTCGGCGCCCTCGGCGCCCATCGCCTGATCACCCAGCACCGAAGGAACGGCGATGCGGTAGAGCGAGCGCTCGGGCGCGTCGACGTCGATGACCACGGTGTTCGGCGGCAGCTCTTCACCGGCCGCGACCGCGACCTCGGGCGGCGGCGCCTCGAGCGTCGAGCCCTGCTCGACCGGTCCCGTCGACTCTTGCGACGACACGCGCTGGCCGAGCGGCGCGACGAGAGCGATCACGAGCGCGAGCGCTGCGGCGACGGCGAGGAGCGAAGAAGGAGCGCGGTGGTTCATCGTCGAGGTCCAGGTCGAGGGCGCACGATCGCAGGGATCGCGGAGCAGGGACGAACACTATCGCGACTTTGTTCAGGCGCGACCTCGCTGCATCGCGCGAGTCGCGAATCGCATCACCTTTCGCGTGATTCACTCACGCGCGCGATCGGATCTTGGCTCCGCGACGGATCGCCTCGGCGAGCGCGCGCACCGGCGCCGGCAGCGATCGCCCGCGGCGCCACACGAGCCGGTAGCCCACGGTGCCGAGCTCTTTGGCCGATCGCAGCGCGAGGCCTTCGTTCTTCGCGGCGTCGGGCCCGCGCACCACGACGTCGTTCACGATCGCGACGCCGAGGCCCATCGACGCGAACGCGAGCGTCAGCGGCCAGCCGTCGGCGTCGATCACGCGCGCGAGCGTGAGGCCTTCCTTCACGATCGCGCGCACCACGAACGCGCGGTGGGGGCGTCCCTCGGGCGGCAAGATCACGTCGGTCGCGGCGACGTCGCGCAGCGTGAGCTTCTTCTTCGTCGCGAGCGGATGATCGCCTGCGAGCACGAAGCTCATTCCGCTCTCGAAGAGGAGCGCGCTCTCGAGGCCATCGGGCACGAGGTCGATCACCACCACCGCGAGGTCCGCACGACCCGCGAGCACCGCGCCCATCGCGTCGCGCGCGCCCATCGTGAGGAGCTCGAGCGAGCCTCCGTCCGCGCGGAACGCACGCACCGCCGACGGAAGCAGGTGAAGGTAGCTGCCCTCCCCCGCCGCGAGCGTCACGACCTCGCGCGGCGTGTGCCCACGAAAGCGCGCCTCGAATCCGTGCGCCTCGGTGAGCACCTCGCGCGCGTACGCCTCGAGCGCGCGACCTCGCTCCGTGAGCTCGACGCCACGGCCCACGCGTCGGTAGAGCTCCGCGTCGAGCAAGGTCCCCAGGCGCTGCACGCGCTCGAAGAGCGCCGGCTGCGAGAGGCCCACGCGGGCCGCGGCGCGCGTGAAGTGGAGCTCGTCGGCGAACGCGACGAACGCGCGCAGCAGCTCTCCGTCGAGCACGGGCGCCGGGAGGATGCGGTCGCGGGTCATCGCCGGGACCGATAGTACATCGCCAACTCATCGTGGTCGCCGATTCCCCGCGATCCACCCTCTCGAGATGCCCTACCGCGACCTCACCCCGCGCCCGATGACCCCGCACCCGATGAGCCCGCTGCCGCATCCGCTGTGGGAGAAGCTCTACCTCTGGGCGTTCGTGGCGCTCTCGCCGTGGCTCGTTCCCGCGATGACGCTGAAGGATGCGCACGATCACCTACGTCTCGCGACCCACCCGAGCCCGCTCGACGCCGAGGGCCGCGACGCGCTCCTCACGCGCCTCGCGGGAGAGGCACCGACGCGCGTCACCTGCTTCGTGAGGGTCGTGCACACGATCGCGAGCGGCGCCGAGGACGTCTGGCACGTGCTCGTCGTGCGCTTCCGCGACGGCACCGAGCGCGTCGTCGCGAGCTACGTGGGCCCGCCCGCGGTCGATCACGTCGCGCGCGTGCTCCACGCGATCCGTCCGCACCGCGACCTCCGCAGCGTGATCGACGACGAGACCTTGCTCGGCCTCCCGGGTCTGGCGATCGTGCTCTCGTTCCTCCCGATCGCGGTGTGGGCCTTGGCTCTCACCATTCTCGTCGCCCCCCTCGCGAGCCTCCTCGTGATCGCCCCGCTCCCCATCGCGCTCGGTCTCCACGCGATCGCCACGCGCTGCGCGATCCACGTGATCCCGCACGAGGAGTGATCAGCCAGTCATCAAGACACACCGCGTCGTGCCCGCTTCGGCGAGGGCGGCTCGAATGCCCTCGATCAGGAGAGCCACATCCGCGAGGTCACCCACCACGTCTGGGTCCGTCTCGCTCAGGCACCTCGGCAGCGCATCCAAGTCCTCCACGAGCCGGACCGAGGAAGCGATCACGAAGCCGGGTGAGGACCACGTGCTCTGAAGCGGGACCGGCACCCAGATCGTGTCGATGCCCATGGCGAGGAGCGCCGAGAACCGACCGCTCGGACGCCCCACGGCACGATGGTCGGAGGCGAACGCCGCGCGTACGTCCTCGAAGCTCGCATCGAGGTCGAGCTCGCCGCGAGCCTGGAGACCCAACGCCAGGGCTCGAAGGCGATCGACCGCGTCGCCGTACACGTCCGAGACGAAGGTTCCTTCGAGCGCTTCGACCACGCTCGCGCTCGCGTCAGGCGGTGGCTCGATCCAGTCGGCGCGCGAGCCATCGATGGATCCGAGCAGCTCCATGAGCGAGCGTGCAGCGACGGCGCTCGATGTCAGCGCGGACGACTCGAGGTCGTCGGGCTCGACGCGATCGTCGTACGTCAGGCGAGGCCCACGTCGAGGCACACCCACGCGCGCCCAATGCTCTCGATCCAGGATCGTCTTCATCGCCGACGGCTTCCACGTCGCTAGCTCGGCCCACAGCGTGGAGACGACGAGATCGATGCCCATGCACCCACTCTACTGGATGGCGCTTCTGAGCTCGGCGCGATGTGGTCGCGCGCCGCGCGTGATCGCTGGCGACGCATGATCACCGCTCGGGCTCGAACCTCACCCGCCTCGACGACGCCCGCTTCCGCAAGAGCGGCGCGAGCGCGAGCGCGAGGCCAGCGGGCACGGTCGCCACGCAGAAGACCGCAGCGCCGACTCGGCCCGTCATCGTGGTCGCACCGAGGATCGCCGTGCAGAGGAGCGCCGCCATCGCGACGGATGCGGCACCGACGACGACGCTGCCGAGGTTTCGCAAGGACAGTGTCCAACGCACCCACGACTTCCGATCGACCGCGCCACACCGCGGGCACGGGGCCATCGGCACGTCGGAGAGCGCCTCTTGCCAGGCACGCGCCTCGGCTTCGTCGCGCGCCATCTCGCCCGCGCGGTCATTTCCGAACAGGAGACCACCACGATGCACGGTGGCCCCTTCGACCGCGCTCGCGTGTCCCACGCCCTGGTAGCGACATCGACCGCACGCGTAGGGCTCGCTCGTCGAAGCACTCGCGGTCGCGCGATTCGAGAGGTCCAGCACGCGCACAGGGTGCCAGACGTTGACGCGACACGTCCGCCGAGCGCGCGTTCGCGTGGGCTCTTCTGTGTCGACGATCGCGACCTCGAGGTTCGCGCCGCGACGCGGCATCCGTGAGGCACAGCCTTGTCGCGTCTGCCGCTCGCCTCTCCGACGCGGACGCCGAGGTTCATCACGAGGACACGCCCGTGAGGCACGGCGGCTCGCCTGTCGCGCGATGTAGACCGAGGACGCGAGAACGCGATTGCACGACTGTTCGGTCGCGACGCGAGCGTGTTCGCCTCGCTTCGTGTCGAGTGCAGCTCGGTCGACTCATGACGCGAGACGTGCGCCGAGCGCGCGCTCGCGTGGGCTCTTCTGTGTCGACCATCACGACCTCGAGGTTCGCTCGCGGCGCGGCATCCGTGAGGCACGGCCGCGTCGCGTCCGCCGCTCGCCTCTCCGACGCGGGCGCCGAGGTTCATCGCGAGGACACGCCCGTGAGGCACGGCGGCTCGCCTGTCGCGCGATGCAGACCGAGACGCGAGAGCGCGATTGCACGACTGTTCGGTCGCGACGCGAGCGTGTTCGCATCGCTTCGTGTCGAGAGAAGCTGGGCGGAGCTGTCGTCGCGGCCC
>CAZCVE010000038.1:45218-93118 GCA_964502175.1 uncultured Sandaracinaceae bacterium | reverse complement strand
CCCGCAGGTGAGCGCCGAAGGCGCGAGACCGAGGACTGCGAGCGGACGAGGCCCCGCCCCCGACCGTGCCGGCTCCGTCGCGCGCGCACACGGCTGCGTGCTGCTCGGTGTACAAACGCCCGGAACACCCGTGGGGGTCCGCATGTCTGCCCACGGTAGGCGTCGCTCGAAGGTCTCACCCTCGTTCGACCGTATGACGACTGCGCTCACGCGCGTATGTGCCCGGAGGCACCTTGCATCGCTCGCTACGACTCCTCGCCACGCTCGGTCTTCTTTCTCTCGCGCTCTCGGCGCCGCCGCACGAAGCGAGCGCTCAGCGCGCCGCTCGACGCGCACCGCCGCAGACCGTCGCCGCGCAACCGCCTCCGATCGAAGAGCCCTTCGAGGCCGAGCAGCGGTCGCTCGCCGCGGAGGTCGGCCGACGAGGTCGCTCGGCGCGCGCGATGATCCCGCTGCTCGAGCTCTGGCGCGGCTACGCGACGGCTCGGCCCGCGACGACGCTCGTCGCGCTGACGACGCTCTCGCGTGACCGTCGGCTGAGCCCGGCCGTGCGCATGTACGCGTCTCAGCTGCTCGGACGCGCGCAGCTGCGCGCGGGGCAAGAAGAGGCCTCGCGGCGCACCTTCGACGAGCTCGGCTACGTGCGGCAGTGGCGCGTGGTCGGGCCCTTCGACAACGAGGGCAAGCGCGGCTTCGCGCGCGAGTTCGAGCCCGAGCGGCTGCGCATGTCGCCGTTCGATCTCGAGGCGCGCTACGAGGGACGCGAGCGCCCCGTGGGATGGCGCCCCTATCCGGACGTCGGCCACTACGGCTACGTCAGCTTCGACGCGGTGTACCGCCCCGACACCAACGTGTGCGCGTACGCGGAGACGTTCGTCGTGAGCGATCGCCCGCAGGCGCTCTCGGTGTGGCTCGGCGGCGGCGGCGCGATGGCCGCGTGGTGGAACGGCACCGAGATCCTCCGTGACGATCACTACCGTCAGCCCGATCCCGATCGCTTCGTCGCGATGGTCGGCGCGCACCAAGGACCGAACCGTCTGCTCGTGAAGACGTGCACGGCCGAGTCGACGTGGGGCTTCTACGCGCGCGTCGGCAACCCCGCGGGCGAGCGCGCCACGGGCGTCACGATCAACCCCACCGCCGACGTCGCGCAGGTGCACTCTGGTCACGGCGTGGCGCGTCTTCCTGCCGCGCCGATGGCGCCCCTCGCGGCGCTCGAGGCCGCGGCCGCGGGTGACGAGCCCACGGCCGAGGCGCTCACGGATCTGGCGCAATTCCTCGCGTTCACGGGCGCCGACGATCCGGCCGAGCAGCGCGCCAAGCAGCTCGCCGAGCGCGCGGGCGATCGTGGGCCGACGGCCGAGCGCTGGCTGCTCGCGGCCGAGCTCGCGACCTCGCGCGGTGACGCGAGCCGCTTCGTCGATCGTGCCGTCGCGCTCGCGCCCACCGATCCAGACGTGCTCCTCGCGCAGGCGCGCCTGACGATGAGCGGCCCGAGCCCCGACGAGGCGCTGCGCGTGCTCGAGCGCGTACCGGATCGCGGCATCCAGTCGCTCCAGGCCGCAGAGCTCCGCGCGAGCGTCTACGAGAGCCTGGGCCTCGAAGAGACGGCGCGCGCGAGCCTCGAGGCCGCGGCGATGCACGCGCCGGGAGCGCCCGCGTGGCTCTCGATCCGCGCGCACTCCGCCGACATGGTGCAGAGCCGCGATCAGGCGATGGAGCTGTTCCGAGAGGCGCAGCTCTCTCGCTTCGACGAGCAGGGTCTGCGCGAGACGATCATCGGCGACTCGATCGTGCGCGGCGAGCTCGACGCGGCGACGCGCGAGATCGAGACGTACCGACGCCTCTCGAACGACAGCGTGATGCGCCTCCTCCGGGTGGCCGCTTGGTACGAAGCGCTCGAGCGCGACGACGAGGCGATGGGCGCGTACCGCGCCGCGATGGAGCTCGCGCCCGACGAGGCCGACGCGCACGTGGCCTACGGCCGCGCGCTCCTCCGCGCAGGACAAGACGAGCTCGCGATGGCCGCGCTCAACGCAGCCCTCGAGCTCCGCCCGCAAGACGCAGAGACGCGCGAGCTCGTCGAGCACCTCCAGCCCCAAGAGCGCATCGACGAGGCCTTCGCCGTGTCCGGTGAGGAGCTCCTCTCGCGCGTGAACGAGGAGCGCGGCTACCCGTACCGCGTGCTCGAAGAGCTCACGGTCAACTCGGTCTTCGAGAGCGGCCTCGGCTCGCAGTTCCACCAGTTCGCGGCGCAGGTCATCAACGACGAGGGCGGCCGCACGCTGCGCAGCTACCCGATCACGTTCGACCCCGACGTGCAGCGCGTGATGGTGCGCGCGGCGCGCGTCTACCGTCAGGGCCGCCAGCTCGAGGCGACCGAGACCTACGAGCAGCAGCTCGGCGAGCCCGCGTACCGCATCTACTACGACACGCGCGCGCTCGTCGTCGTGTTCCCCGATCTCGAGCCGGGCGACGTGGTGGAGATCCGCTACCGCATCGACGACGTCGCCGAGCGAAACCTCTTCGACGACTACTACGGCGACATGCACTTCTTCCAGGGCGGCGCGCCGATCGCCCGCACGGACTACGTGCTGATCACGCCGGCGGCGCGTCAGTTCTTCTTCAACACGCCGCGCATGGCGTCGCTCCATCACGAAGAGAGCGTCGACGGCGCGCGGCGCATCCACCGCTACTTCGCGGAGAACGTGCCCGCGATCCGCAGCGAAGACGGCATGCCCGGCGCGACCGAGACGCGCCCCTACCTCCACGTCTCCACCTACCAGACGTGGGAAGACGTCGGCCACTGGTGGTGGGGCCTCGTACACGATCAGCTCTACGCCGACGAGTCCTTGCGCCGCACGGTGCGCGAGCTCGTGGCTGGCGCGCCCGACACGCGCACGCGCGTCCAGCGCATCTACCGCTGGGTGATCGATCACACGCGCTACGTGGGCCTCGAGTTCGGCATCCACGGGTTCCTGCCGTACCGCGTTCCGCAGATCGTCCAGCGCGGCTTCGGCGACTGCAAAGACAAGGCGTCGCTGCTCTACACGATGCTCACCGAGGCCGGCGTCGACGCGCGCCTCGTGCTCGTGCGCACGCGCAGGAACGGCGCGCTGAACGACCTGCCCGCGTCGCTCTCGGTCTTCGACCACGCGATCGCCTACGTGCCCGAGCTCGACCTGTTCCTCGACGGAACGGCCGAATTCAGCGGCTCCACGGAGTTCCCGCAGATGGATCAGGGCGTGTCGGTGCTCGTCGTCGGTCCGAACGGCGCCGAGCTCCGTCGCTCACCGGTGATGAGCCCCGAGCACAACGCGCGCGAGCGCCGCATCGAGATCGACCTCGCGTCGGACGGCGCGGGTCGCATCGAGGTGAACGAGACCGTGCGCGGCCACGAGGCGCCGAGCTGGCGCTCGAACTACCAGGCCGAGGGCACGCGCCTCGACCGCTTCGAGCGCGCGATGCGCAACACGTTCGCGGGCATCGAGGTCGACAGCGTCGAGATGACGGGCCTCACCGACTACGAGGTGCCCGTCACCGCGCACTACCGCGCGAGCGTTCCGCAGCTCGCGGTGCGCGACGCCGACGGCCTGCGCGTCCCGCTCACGGTGATGGGCGATCTCCTCCGCTCGCTCGCGCGCACCGAGACGCGCGAGCACGCCTTCGATCTCGGCGCGACCACGCGCTACATCGAGGACCGCACGATCCGCCTCCCCGCAGGCTCCGACGTGACCACGCTGCCCGAGGGCGGTCGCATCGAGAGCACGTTCGGCACCTTCGTCATGACCGTCACGCGCGCCACGACCGCTGGGGCCCGCACCGTGACGGTGCACAGCGAGCTCACGCTCTCGCGCGATCGCGTCGAGGCGTCCGAGTACGCCGAGTACCGCGCGTTCATCCAGCGCACCGACGCCGTGCTTCGTCAGCGCCTCACGCTCTCGGGAGTGAGGTGACGATGGGCGCGCTGCATCGCCTCGCTGACCCCAACCCCTGCCCTCCCCCGAGCTCGGGGGAGGGGGCTCGCTCACGCTCTGCGCGACCGTCACCTCTTCCCTCCTCGGATCACACGATGCGTCTCGTTCCCTTGCTGCTTTGTCTGGCTCTCGCCGCGGTGGGCTGTGGCGGCGCCACCGTTCGTACGGCGCCGCTGACCGCCGCCGACTACCGCGCTCGCGCGGCGGCCTTGCCGCTCGATCCGGAGCTCGCGCTCGCGCGCGCCGAGGCTGAGCTCTTCGTCAACGGCGGCGACACGACGACGGCGCAGGCCGCGATCGCGCACGCGACCGAGCTCGCGTCGCGCGGCGGACCGGGCGCGAGCCCTCTTCGCGCGCGCATGCTCGCGGCGATCGAGGCCGACGTGCACGGCCGCCACGGCGATGCGCTCGACGCGTACCTCGAGGTGCTCCGCAGCGCGGCGGGCTCGAGCGATCCGTGGGCGAGCGTGATCGCCGAGGTGTCCGTCGCCTCGGTCATCGAGTACGACGACTCCGTGCCGCGCTTCGTCGCGCGCGTACGTCCCGTGTTCGAAGAGCTCTACGCGAGCGGGAGCGCGAGCCTCGGCCCGCGTGCGCGCTGGGCGATGGGCAACGTGCTGATCGACTTCGCGTACCGACGCGGCGAGATGGACGCCGTGCGCGCGCTCGCGGGCTCGCAGCGCTGCGTGACGAACCTCCGCGTGGCCGGTCCGTTCGGCCCGCGTCAGCTCCTCGACTTCGATCGACAGCTCGCGCCCGAAGAGGCCGGCCCGCTCGCGGACACGTACGACCTCGGCGTCGGACGTGGACGACGCGCGACGCGAGACTCCGAGGCGCGCGGCTGCGCGGTGCACTTGGGCAATGGTCCCGTGGGCGGCGCGGGCACGACCTACGCGGAGGGCACGTTCTCGGTGCCGAGCGCAGGCACGTACACGCTGCGCCTCGAGACGCCGAACTCGATCGAGCTGTTCGTCGACGACCGCTCGGTCGCGCGCGTCGATCGGCGCAGCGAGCCCGTGGGCCGCACGACCCTCCACGCGGTCACGCTCACGCCGGGTGAGCACCGCTTCATGGCGAAGATCGCCACGCGCCACCCGAACCCGATCCTCATCCTGAGCGTGCTCGACGGCGATCAGACGGGCGACGCGGAGCTCGGCGCGAGAGAGACGCGCGAGGCACACCCGCTCGCGTACTACCTCGACGTGACCCGCTCGATGGCCCGCGCGGACTGGGTCTCGGCGCGCGAGCGTCTCGGCACCATCGACCCGGACGTGGCGCCGTCGGTCGTCCTCGTGCTCGCGACGGGCATCGCGTTCGGCGATCCGCTGCGCGCAGAGACCGTCGCCCGCGACGACGCCCTTCGGTTCACCACCGAGGCGCGCGATCGCGATCCCGAGGTCTGGTACGCCGTGATCCAGGCCGCGCGCTTCGAGGCGGACAACGGCCGTGTGCGCGAGGCGATCGCGATGCTCCGCGCGGGCATGGACCATCACCCCGAGGTGCTCGCGTTCGCGCTGTCGCTCGTCGATCTCTTGTCGGCGCGCGGCTGGAGCGATCAGGTCGAGCCCGTGATCGCGGCGATGCGCACGCGCGTCCCGGACGCGTGTCGACCCCTGCGCGCTGCGCTCAACCGCGCGCTCGAGCGCGCGCACGTGCCCGAGAGCGACCGGCTCTCCGAGGAGCTCGTCGCGTGCGACGCGCGCAGCGACGCGCGCCTCCAGCGCCTGTTTCGTCGTCGCGACTGGGACGCGGCCACCACCGAGCTCGCGCGCCTCGCCTCGATGGAGCCGCGCACCACGCGCTTCGCGATCCTCGACTCCGAGCTCACCGTGGCCCGCGCGCGAAACGATCAGTCGCGCATCGACCAGCTGCTCGGCGAGCTCGGCGAGCTCATGCCGCAGTCGCAGAACATCGTGCTCGCCGAGGTGGATCGCCTGCTCGCGCGAGGCAACGAGCAGCGCGCGCGCGAGCGGCTGCTCGCGGCGTTCTCGACGGAGCCCGAGGCCATGGCGGACCTTCGTCGCCTCGGTCGCAGCATCTTCCGCGAGAGCCCGCTCGACGCGTACCGGCGCGACGGCGCCGAGGTGATCCGCAACTTCGCCGCGTCGGGCCGCACGTACACGAACGCGCCGCAGGTGCTGGTGTGGGACTACACGGTCACGCGCTTGATGCCCGACGGAACGATCCTCGAGCTCACGCACCAGATCTATCGAGCGCAGAGCGAAGAGGCGATCGACGACCTCGGTCAGTTCCAGGCGCCCGAAGACGCGCTCCTCCTCACGCTCCGCACGGTGAAGGCCGACGGAACGCGTCGCGAGCCCGATCGCATCGCGGGCCTCGAGCACATCGAGATGCCGAGCCTCGAGGTCGGCGACTACGTCGAGTCCGAGTACCTCCGCGTGCGCCCGCCCGCGGCCGCGTACGACGGCGGCGCGGTCGGCGATCGGTTCTTCTTCCAGAGCTTCGAGATCCCGTTCGACACGAGCCAGCTCACGCTCGTCGTGCCGGCGGGCGTCGAGGTCCGCGTCGATCCGCGCGGCGAGGCGCCCGAGACGCAGCAGCGCACCGAGGGCGACACGCGCGTCTACCACTGGGAGGTCCACGAGGCGCAGCCGCTCTCGCCCGAGCCCGGCGCGGTGAACGCGCGCGAGTTCCTTCCGTCGATCGGCTGGGGCGTGCGCGCGGAGTGGCCGCAGCTCGTCGAGAGCCTGCGCGACGTACTCGCCGATCGCAGCGTGCGCGACCCCGCGGCCGAGCGCCTCGTTCGCGAGATCGTCGGAGAGGCCGGCTCGAGCGTCGAGCAGCGCGCGCAGCGCATCTACCATTGGCTCCTCGAGAACGTGGAGGACACGAGCGACGTCTTCGGTCAGGCCGCGCCGATGCTCTCGGCCCGCACCGGCAGCCGCTCGCGCCTGTTCGTCTACATGCTCGAGCTCGCGGGCATCGACGCCGACCTCGCGATCGTGCGCAGCTACGCGTTCGACGCGACCGAGAGCAACGTGCCCGACGACGACACCTACGGCGACGTCGCGATCCGCATGCAGGGATCGAACGGCCCGATCTGGGTGGAGACCGGCATGCGTCGCTCGCCCTTCGGCACGCTGTCGCCGCTCGTGCGCGGACAAGACGCGCTGATCCTCGACGCGCCGTTCGAGCGCGCCACGGTGTCGATGCCGGACGACGCGGTGGACCTCCACCAGGTCGACGTCGACCTCACCGTGCTGGCCGACGGCAACGCGAGGGCCACGATCACCGAGACCTTCCACGGCCTCGGCGCGTCGGGCTGGCGCAACGAGCTCGCGGACATCCCGGAAGCTCAGCTCGAGACGCTGTTCGAGCAGAACTACGTCGCGCGCATCCTGCCGGGCGCGCTCATGCGCAGCCTCCGCATCACGGGCCGCGAGGATCCGGAGATGCCGCTCGTGTTCCGCTTCGAGATCGAGGTCGAGGACATCGGCCGCGTGGAGAACGGCGCGCGCCTCTTGCCGACGCTCTTCCCCTCGAGCCTCACGTCTCAGTACGCGCGCCTCGCGTCGCGTCGTCGCGCGCAGATCGTGCCCGCCGCGGCGCTCGACGTGAACGTCACGATCCACGCACCGCCCGGCGGACGAGTCGAGGCGCCCGAGGCCCGCACGCTGAGCGGCCGCGAGGGCATGAGCGTCACGTACGCCTCCACGCCCGTGGCGGACGGCATCACGATCGCACGCCGCGTCCGCATGCACCGCATGCGCATCCCGCCGACCGAGTACGCCGACTTCGCGACGCTCTGCCGCGCGACCGACGAGCAAGAGCAGCGCGAGATCCGCGTCGTCATGCCCTGACTTCCCGCGCCTCCGGCGCTCGGACCGGGGGCCCCTGGGGCCCCAGACCCCCGCTCGTGCGCTCCACTCCGCTTCGCTCCGTTCCTCTGCTCCAGGGGGAGCTTTGCTCCCCCGCCGCAGGGCGCCCCTGCAGAGCGCCGACATCACTCGCGAGGGCAGTCCTGGGGACAGCTGATGTGGTAGTGGCTGCCGCAGCGGCGGAGGCAGCCGCGCTCGTCGGGCTCGGAGCGACAGCCTGCGTCGCACGCGTCGCTCTGGATGTCGCACTCCTCGCGGCAGCGGTCGCCCGCGCTCATCGTCGTGTCGCAGCGCAGGGCGCATCGCCGAGCGTCGAGGCGCGCGTCGCTCACGCAGGCCGCGCGGCCGTGGCAGCGATCGACGGCCGCGCGCTCCTCGGTGCGACAGCGATCGGCGCAGGCGGCCGGCGGCGTCTGCGAGCGCGCGCCGCTCACGAGCGCGAGCAGCGACAGCCCGAGCGCGAGCGGCAGACCTACACGGAGGGACAGCCCCGTGACGAGATCGACATGAGCGGAGCGCGGCACGTCGCATAGGATGCGCGGATGCCCGAGACCTCGGAAGCCGACCTCGTCCTCCACTACGCACCCCGCACGCGCAGCTTCGGCGCGCTCTGGTTCCTCGAAGAGCTCGGGCAGCCGTACCGCATCGAGGCCTTCGACCTCGCGACCAAGCACCACAAGAGCGCGTCGCACCTCGCGCTCAACCCGATGGGCAAGGTGCCCGTGGTCGTCGACCGCGGCGTGCCGGTGTCCGAGGTCGGCGCGATCGCGATCTACCTCGCCGATCGCTACCCGAGCGCGGGCCTCTCGCCGTCGATCGACGCGACGACACGCCCCGCGTTCCTCCGCTGGGTCTTCTTCGCGTCCGCGCTCTTCGAGCCCGCGCTCGCCGAGAAGTTCGGCAAGTGGGAGCCGCGCCCGACGTCGCACGCGTGGGGCTCGTTCGATCAGGTGATCGAGGTGGTCACGAAGGCCGTCGAGGCCGAGCCCTACCTCGTGGGCGGTCGCTTCACGGCGGCGGATCTCCTCGTCTCGAACGGCCTGCGCTTCGCGATGATGTTCGGCGCGCTCGCCAAGGAGGGCAGCCTCGCGGACTACGCCGGTCGCATGATGGCGCGCGACGCGTTCGCGCGCGCGAGCGAGATCGAAGCGCGGGAGAGCGCACGCTTCCCCATGAAGGTCGGTTGACGGGAGCTCAGAGACGCTGGGTGAGCGGCGATCTTCGGCGCGAGCGCCTCGAGTCGCTTCGCCGCGTTCTTCGCGAGCGCGTCGTCGAACAGGTCGGGCGGGTACCCTCCGGCACGAAGCGTGTGGCGTCTGCGATCGAGACCCGTCAGGGAGTCGTGCGGCCCTGCGTGCCCATGCCGGGCGCCCACGCATGACCCGCGGGGGCGGGGGCGGCGCGGCCCTGCTCGACTTGCACGTAGTGGTAGTACCAGCCGAGCACGCGCTGCACGTAGCGCTGCGTCTCGGCGTACGGCGGCACACCACGGTAGCGGACGACCGCGCCCTCGCCTGCGTTGTAGCCCGCGATGGTGAGGATCAGGTCGCCGCGGAAGTTGTTGGCGAGGATGCGCAGGTAGCGCGTGCCGCCGAGGATGTTCTGTCGCGGATCGAACGCGTCGCGCACGCCCATGTGCGACGCGGTGCCCGGCATGAGCTGCATGAGCCCCTGCGCGCCAGCGCGAGAGATCGCGCCGAGGTGGTAGTCGCTCTCCACGCGGATCACGGCGCGGATGAACGACTCCGGCAGGCGATAGAGCGCAGCGGCCTCACGGATGTGCGGGTCGTAGCGCGAGTAACGCTCGGTCGATCCATCGCGCGTCCCGCCCGTGGCGCGCGGCGCGTCGTCGGGGCGCGCGGGGCGCGTTCGCATCACGACGCGCGCACCGCGCTCGCGACGCGGCGGGATGTTCGTGAAGTGAACGACCCCGCTCTCGTCGGTGTACGTGAAGATGTCTGCGCTCGCAGACGGCATGGCCGACGGCATCGCGATCGCGACGACGAAGAGACAGGCAGCGAAGATGCGGAGCGCGCGGGACATGGGGTGCGTCACGGGTCGGATAGCCCGTCGAGGATAGCGTCGTCAAAAAACACGGACAACGCGCGCTCACATTCCGACACGTCCGCAGTCCCCGGGGCGTGGCACCATCGAACGATGAGATCGCTCGCGATCGCTTGTGTCTCGGGGCTCTGCTTGCTCGGCGCGTGTGGCGACGCGCCTCCACCTCCGACGACCTCACGCCGCGACGCAGGGCCGCCCGCCGAGTGCCGCGGCGTGCTCGCGGGGCAGACCGTGTGCGAGGGCACGAGCGCCATCACGTGCGACGAGGGTGGGCAGATCAGCTCGCGCGTGGAGTGCGCGGACTCGGGCGAGCTGTGCGTCGCCGGTCAGGGGTGCGTCGTGTGCACGCCGGGCACGATCCGCTGCGACGGCGAGACGGTGCTGCGCTGCAACGCCGACGGAAGCGAGGAGTCGCGCGGCGAGACGTGCGACGCAGCGGCCGGCGATCGCTGTAGCCCCGGAGGCTGTGCGCCGCTGTGCGAGCAGGCCGAGACCGAGCGCAGCTACCTCGGCTGCGAGTACGTCGCGGTGCCGACGGTGAACAACGAGCTCGACGCGACGTTCTCGTTCGCGATCGTGATCGCGAACCCGCAGCTCGTGCCGGCGATCGTGTCCATCGCGCGCGGCGAGGCGTTCGCGCAGACGGTGATCGTCGCGCCGAACGCGCTCGAGGTCGTGATCCTGCCGTGGGTCGACGCGCTGCGGCGCCCCACGATCACGACGGGCATGCTGCTGACGTTCCACAGCGCGCGCGTGGACGACGGCGCATACCGCGTGCGCTCGGACGTGCCCGTCACCGTCCATCAGTTCAACCCGCTCAGCTACTTGGCCCTCGAAGACTGCGCGAGCGGCTTCGATCCCGCGCCCGGCGATGGCCAGTGCAACTCGTACACGAACGACGCGTCGCTGCTCCTGCCGGTGCACGCGCTGACCGGCAGCTACCTCGTGATGAGCCGCGCGACGCACTACCTCGCGACGACCGGAGGCGAAGGCGGCTCGCCCGGCTTCGTGTCGATCGTCAACACGGAGGCCACACCCGCGACGGTCACCGTGCGCTCGCGGTCCTACGTGCTCGCGACGCCGGACGGAACCATCACCGCGCACGCGCCGGGCGACACGTTCGAGATGACGCTCGCGCCGGGAGAGGTCGTCCAGCTGCTGAGCGACATCCCCGATGGCTGCCCGTCTCCGCTCGAGCCGGACCCGCGGACCGATGAGGTGCAGTACTGCGACGTCGGCGACGACTACGACCTCACGGGCACCGAGATCATCTCGAACCAACACCTCGCGGTGTTCAGCGGCCACAACTGCGCGTTCGTGCCCTACGACAAGTGGGCCTGCGATCACCTCGAGGAGCAGATCTTCCCGGCCGAGGTGCTCGGCACGTCCGCGGTCTCACCGCTCGGCTACCAGCAGCGCGGCGAGCCGAGCCTCTTGCGCGTGGTGTCTGCGAGCAATGGCAACACGATCACGTTCAGCCCCACGCCCGACGTGGGCCCCGAGACGATCGTGCTCGATCGCGGCGATCACGTGGAGGTCACCATCGAGCGCGGGACGCGCGTGACGGGCACCGCGCCGATCCTCGCGGCGCGCTACTTCGTGGGACAGGACTACGCGGGCCTGGGCACCTCGAGCTCGGGCGCGCCGGGCGATCCATCGATGGGCCTGCTCGTGCCCGACGCGCAGTGGCGCAACCAGTACGTCTTCCTCGCGCCCGACACCTACTCGGACACCTACATCGACGTGATCGCCGCGATGGGCGCGCGCGTAGAGCTCGACGGCCAGGTGATCGGCACGCTGCGCGAGGCCCCGGGCACGAGCGTCACCACGGCGACGATCGCGATCCGGCCCGGCGTGCACCGCCTCACGAGCCCGCTGCCGATCGGCGCGCACGTGTACGGCTTCGGCAGCTACACGAGCTACCTCGCGCCGGCGGGGCTCGACCTCCGCGAGATCGCCGACCCCCTATGAGCCGCTGACGAGCGGCGCGATGCATCGCATGACGACCCCGATCGACGCGCAGCGTGACGACCGGATCGCTAGGAGCGTGACCACGTGAGCGCCCGGCAGGATCGAGGGGAGGTGCAGGCACATCGGCCGCGCAGTCATGTGAGAGGCGCCGTGTGCACCGTGCGCTCTCGATCGAACACCCGCTCGCGGCACGTGCGACTCCCCGCGGACCTGCCGGACGCTTCGCGGATCCGTCGTACACGACCACGCGCTCGCGGCGCTCATCGACCGCTCGCGAACGACGCCCGCAACGACTCGCGACTCGGTGCGCGAACGACGCTCGGCGATCGGCGCGCAGCGTCACGACGCTGATCGCTACGAGGGGACCACGTGAGCGCCCGGCAGGATCGAGGGGAGGTGCAAGCACATCGGCCGCGAAGTCATGTGAGAGGCGCAGGGTTCACCGTGCGCTCTCGATCGAACACCCGCTCGCGGCACGTGCGACTCCCCGCGGACCTGCCGGGCGCTTCGCGGATCCGTTGTGAACGACGGATCGCTCGCGGCGCTGGTTGGACCGCTCGCGAACGACGCCCGCAACGACTCGCGACTCGGTGCGCGAACTACGCTCGGCGATGCGTGGCATGGCCACTCGATCGACGCGCAGCGCGACGACGCCCGCTCGCGAACGAAGCCCGCGACGACTCGGTGCGCGAACGACGCTCGGCGACGCGCAGCGCGACGACGCTGATCGCTACGAGGTGACCGCGTGAGCGCCCGGCAGGATCGAGGGGAGGTGCGAGCACTCGACCGCGCAGATCTTCCGGGGGCTCGAGCCGCGTGGTGGCTCTCGACGCGGCGAGGCTCGGCGAGGGTGAAATGTCGCTACAGACCAGCCACCTCGGGTGTGGGTCAGCGGGCGACGTGCGCGAGCTTGGCGGTGGCGAGGACACCGCGGATCGCGCGGATGCGATCGCTCGCGTCGAGCTCGATCGTGAGCACGGAGCGCGACGCCTGACGCTTGCGCTCGGGGACCATGTCGACGACGAGGCCAGGGAGGCCGTTGAGCATCGCGATGCGGCTCGCGCGCACCACGAGCTTCTTCGCGGTCTCGAGCTGCGTGATCGCGATGCGGCGCGCACCCTCGACGCGCACGACCACCGCGTGGAACTCACCCGCGGCGTCCGTCTCGAGGACGCAGTCGTCCGACAAGAGGCGCGTGACCGCCTCGATCTCGCCCGAGCCCACCGCGGCCACGAGCTGCATCAGCGCGCGCATCGTGCGCTCGCGCTTCTCGTCGGTCGGTGCGCGGAGCTGGTCTTCGTCGATCGTGAGCTTGCCGCGCGCGCGGTGGTGGATGACGCGCACGTTGCCTGCGGTCGTGCCGATCATCGCGGCCGTCTCGTCGACGTCGAGGCCCATCACGTCGCGGAGGACGAGCACCGTTCGCTCGCGCGCGCCGAGCGACTCGAGCGCGCAGAGGAACGCGTAGCTCGCGCTCTCGGAGAGCGCGTAGCGAGCCTCGGGGCCAGGGCTCAGATCGGGCGCGTCTTCGGCGAACGACACGCGTGACGCGGCGCCGTCTTCGAGCGGCTCGGGGAGCCACGGACCGAAGTACTTGCGCGCCTTGCGGCGACGCAGCGCGTCCTTGCTGAGGTTCACCGCGACGCGCGTGAGCCACGGGCCGAGCGGCGCGTCGCGATCGGGCGGTGGGCTCGCGAGCGCACGCACGAACGTCTCCTGCACCACGTCCTCCGCGTCGGTCGCGGTGCCGGTGAGGCGGTACGCGATCGAGAAGAGCGCCCGCGATTCCTTGCGGAACGCGGCCTCGAGCGTCGCGCGCGCCGAAGCGTCGAGCGACGCTCGTCCCGACGCGCTCTCGGCGACGACGGCGCTCATGCGGGTCTCGTTCGGTGACTCATGGCGAGCTCATGCGGAGAGCGAGGTCGAGCCTGCCACGGATGGTGAGTCGGTCGCGCGCGCGACGAGACGCGCGGCCTCGAGCGCGCTCGAGAGCACACCGTCGAGGAGGAGACCTCGCGCGCCGACCCAGTCGCCGACGAGGTAGACGCCGCGTCCCGTGCGCGACAGCGGCTCGACGCGTACGCTCGGACGCGACGCGAGCCCGCCGGGCGCATCGACGCGCGCGCCACACGCGAGCGCGGCCGGTGCCCAACGCTCGACGACCACGCGCTCGCGCCAGCCGGGGATCGCGCGATCGAGCGCGACCTCGATGGCCTGCCGATCCTCACGCGGGCTCGGCGCGCGGTCACCGAGGTAGAGCGCCGCGTGTACCATCGCGCTTCCGTCGGGCGCGAGCTTCGCGGTCGCCGAGTGCACCGAGACGTACGTCGGCTCGGTCGTTCCGAACGCGCCTCTCGCGGCTCCGTCGGGCAGCCGATCGAGGCCGAGATCGAGACACGCGAGGCGCAGCGCCGGACCCGAGGGCGCGATCGCCCGCTCGACCTCGGCGCCGAGCGGCGCGAGCAGCACGTGCGCGACCGATGGCGTGCCCGCGATCACGACGTCGCGCGCGTGGACGACACGCTCGTCCGTGTGCACGGCGAAGTCACGCGCGCTCGCTTCGATCGAGGTCACGCGCGCGCGGGTCGCGAGCTCGACGCCTGCTTCCTTCGCGCAGGTCGCGAGCGCATCGACGATCGCGCTCCAGCCGCCGTCGACGTAGCGCACGCCACCGATGGCTGCGGCGCGGAGCTGCGCGATCACCACGGGCGCCGAGGTGTACGCCGGGTCGGCGCCGTACGTCGCGACGCGCGCGAGCATCTCCATCATCGCGCGCACGCGCGGCGTGAGGCCACGTCGATCGAGCCACGCGCCGAACGTGAGCGAGGCGTCGCCGCCACTGCCCACGAGCGACGGGAGCAGGCCTCCGAGCGAGAGGCGATCGCGCGCGTCGAGATAGCTCGTGCCGAAGAACGAGCCGACGCCACCGGGCAGCACGTGCAAGCGCTCTCCGTCGTCGACGAAGGTGCCGGTCGGCGCGACGAGCGGTGCGTGCGGCTTCACGCCGAGCGACGCGAGCATCGCGCGCGAGGGCTCGAAGATCGCGTGAGGCCCTTGGTTCAGGGTGAAGCCCTTCTCGTGCTCGCTCGCGCCACGGCCACCGAGGCGCGAGCTGGCCTCGAGCAGGGTCACGCGCTGACCGGACTTCGCGAGCGCCACCGCGCACGCGAGCCCTCCGATGCCGCCACCGATCACGACCACGTCCGTTCGAGTCTCCGATGCCATCGAGCACCTCCGACCGCTCCACGCACGAACCGTCCGCGGCGTTACACACGCGACGTGCAGGCGGCTGCACACGCGGGTCGACCGCTGCACGCGCGAGCGCCCGGAGAGGCAGAAATGCCTGCAATCCGGCCGATCCGGTGCTGGGCCCGCGGTTGCATCGAGCGTGTTCCAGGAGATGACCATGACCACGCAGACGCAGATCCAGACCACGATCGAGACTCCGGCCGTTCGTACGCCTTCGTTCCTGCTTCGCGCGCTCGGCGGTGGCCTCGCGGCCACGTCGATCGTGCTCGTGAACCTCGGCTGCGGCTGCGGCGGCGACATCGTCGATGACCTCACGTGGGGCTGCCTCGTCGAGGGCGAGGTGGACGGCGGCGCGGCGCAGGCGCAGGCAGAGACCGACGCGCGGGGTACGGTCGTTCGCCTCGCGCCATCCTTCGCGGACGCGGACGCGCACGGTGCGGTGATCACGATCCCCGGCGCGAGCCTCGAGGCGCTCCCGCTCGGCGAGCAGCCGATCGGCGCAGAGATCACGATCTCGGTGTGCGAGGGCCAGGCGCTCGCGGCGTGCGTGCCGGTGAACGACGTGGTGCTCGACGTCGTCTACGTCGGCGAGGGCCTCGTGCGCGCCAGCTACACCGGCACGACGCTCGACCGTAACGGCCTCGCGCACCCCGCCGAGGGCTCATTCGTCTTCGTGCGCACTGAGTCACCTCGCGGCGTCTGACTCTCCGATCGGTTCGTCGCGGTGCCCGGTCGCGGGGAGACGCAAGTCGCGCGACGGATGCTGCATCTCCTCGCGATGGCATCACCGCCGCGCGATACGTGCACTCGATGTGCTCGCGTCTGCCCTCGGCCCTGACGGCGCTTCGCCGGAGCGCTCGAGCGACTCGATTCGTCGCGATGCCGCGAGGAGCGCGACGAATGTGGGTCGCGGGTCACACGCAGTCGGGAATCGACGAGGTGCTCCGCGAAGCCCCCGGCAGGATCGAGGGGAGTCGCTCGAAGCCACGCGCGTCCGTTCACTCGAGAGATCGTCAGTGGTCGACCACGCGCATCGTCTCGCTCGACGACGCGTCGCGCGATGCGCGAGGAATCACGTGCGCATCGTCTCGCCAGACGATGCGTGGCGAATCACGTGGTCGACCACCTGCATCGTCTCCCTCGACGAGAAGGTCGATGTGCTCGCGTCTGCCCTCGGCCCTGACGGCGCTTCGCCGGAGCGCTCGAAGCGACTCGATTCGTCGCGATGCCGCGAGGAGCGCGACCTGCGTGGGTCGCGGTCACGCGAAGTCGGAATCGACGAGGTGCTCCGCGAAGCGCCCGGCAGGATCGCGGGACCGGGTCAGCGTGGGAGGCGGAAGACGGTGCCGTAGCAGTCGATGATCGAGCTATCGAGCACGACCTCGCGGTCGGTCTCGACGACGCGGACCCACAGGCGCCAGCCCGGGCCGGAGGCGGCCTGCGCGCGGTGGAGTGAGAGGCCGTCGGTGCGCACGATCGTCGCGGGAGGCTGGCTCGCGTCGGGCGGAGCGAGCTCGCGGATCGCGGCGTCGAGGCCGTCGAAGTTGGGGATCAGCTCCGGCATCGTCATCGTGAGCGGCTGGGTCACGAACATCGTCGCGCAGTGATCGGACGACTGGTACGCGAGGTAGCGCGGCGGCACGCGCGTGCTCGTGAGGCGCGCCTTCATGTCGTGCACGAGGTTGTGACCGAGCGCCTCCACCACGGGCCCGCGCGCGACGATGCTCCCATCGACGTGCCAGTGCTGGCTGTCGACCGGCACGTCGCCCGCTTCGAAGTACTGGATCTTCGAGTCGACGTAGACGAAGTCCTTGTCGCCCACGACGAGCTCCTTCATCGCCTCGAGCACGCGCTTCGTGAGCGGGCCCGCGAGCGAGATCGCCTCGTCGAGCGGGCACCAACAGAACACCACGCCGTCGTCGCGCACCTCGTCTTGCGTGGGCACGGGCAGCTGTCGCTCGACCACGTAGACGTTCGGGAACGTCGCCTCGAACGGCGCGATCGGACGCGCGCCGTCGGCCGCGTACTCGGCGATCGTGGTCGGCGCCATCTCGTCGACGATCGGCCTCGGCGCGCTCGCGGCCTTCGCCGGCGCGCGGCGCTTCGTCGAGCCGTGGTAGGCGCCCTCGCCGGTGAACGGCGCGACCTTCTGGTTCGCGAGCGAGTGCTCGGTGCGGAGGTGCGTGAGGCTGGTGTCGTGCGTCATGAGGGGAAGTCGAACATGGCTTGGAAGTACTGGAGCTTGTGGCTTGGATCGGTGGAACGACGCAGCACCTCGGATACGCGATCGAGCAGGTGCTCGTCGGCGTTGCCCTTGGGCCCGCCTCCCGCTCGCGAGCCCTCGGCGTAGCGCTTCGCGATGCCGGACGACGCGTTGAACGCGACGTGATCGACGACCGCGCCCGACGCGTCGTGAACGATCGGCAGGCGCGCCCAGTCTCTCTCGACGAAGAAGCTCTCCGCGCCCCAGCGCAGATAGAAGCCGAGCTTCTCCATGCGCGGCAGCCACGGTGGATCGCCGATCTGCCAGAAGCCGCGGCCACAGAGCACGTGCTGCGAGTGACCGATCGTGCGGCCCGACGCGAGGATGTGATCGCGCCCATAGTGCTCGACGATCGCGCTCAGCAAGAGGCGCGAGATCTTCTGCCCGCGCTGCTCCTTGCACACGACGAAGTTCGCGATGTGGTGGTAGCCGCGCGGCTTGAAGCGCGCGACGTCGGGGAACCAGAAGCGATCGAACCACTCGTGGCTCGGGTCGTCGCGATCGGGCTGCGCGAAGTCGACGGTCTCCTCGATCGTCGAGTGGCGCAGGTTGTTGTAGCGACCGGTGAAGAAGAAGATCGTGTCCTTGCTGCGGCCGACGAGGATCGTCGCGAGGATCTCGCTGCGATCGCCCTCGCCTTCCGAGCGGCGTGACAGCACGAAGCGATGGCCGGTGACGCCCCACGTGTGCGCGACGCCGTGCGGCGAGATGATCTCGAGCTGCACGCGTCGCACGACGCCGACCGGCAGGTGACCACCACGATCGTCGCGCGCGTCCTCGAGCGAGCGACAGAGCAGTGACGAGATCGCCCGCGCGATCTCGGGCACCGCGCTCGACACGATGCCGAGCTCCATGCCGTCGTCGAGCGTCACGTAGTTGGGGAGCGTCGGCGCGGAGCTGCCCGCGTAGCGCACGTACGACGCGCGCAGCACCGAGGTGGGCACGAAGCGATCGCCCTCCTCGAGGTTCACGTACTTCTCGAGCGTGCGACCCGCGGCGCGGCCGTCGCGCACGCGCGTGATCGCATCCTGGATCTGGGTCTCGAGGCCCGCGTCGCGTCGGCCGGTGAGCGAGATCTTCGGCGAGTGACCGGGGTCGTCGTACGTCGTGCCGAGGTCGGTGACGAGCGTCTCGTCCGCGCCGGCCGCGAGCAAGAGGTCGACGATCTCGAGGTGCCCGCGACGCTTCGCGAGGATGAGCGCCGAGTAGCCGTCTTCGTTCTGCGCGTCGATCTCCGCGCCGACCTTCACGAGCACGCTCGCGAGCTCGGTGCGTCCTTCACACGCCGCGCGGATGAGCGGCGTGTTGCCGTCGACGTTCTTCGCGTCGAGGTCCGCGCCCGCCTCGATCAGGGTGACGGCGACGTCGTGGTAGCCCTCGCTCACGGCCCAGATCAGCGGCGTCTCGTTGCGCTCGGTGAGGCGCAGCTCGAGGCCGTCGCGCCGCAGCTTCTCGAGGACCTCGTGCAGCTTGTCGGGTCGGAGCACGCGGCGAGTCTACGCGAGGAGCGCCTGACGGATCGCGCGCTCGACCTCCAGTGCGGCGAGGAGCGCGCGCGCCAGCGCGAGCGGGTCACCACGATCGCGCGCGCCGCGGAGATCGCGGGCGGTGCGGAGGATCGGCGTGAGCCGATAAGATGAGGCGCGTGACGACACCGCACGACGACGCGACGCGACGCACGCGCACGGCCCGGCGCATCCTCGCGGGCGCGCTCGCGCTCGCGCTCGTTTCGGCGGCGCTGCTCGGCGCGCGCGCCTGGTTCTTCGGTTTCGACGACGGGGAGTTTGCGAGCGAGCCGCTGCCGGATGGCGGCGCCGTGCGCATGCGTCGGCTGTGGGGAGGCGACGCGCCTGAGGCCGAGCTCCAGCGCCTCGACGCCGAGGGACGTGTGCTCTGGCGCGCCTCGATCGAGAACGTCTCGTCGCCGTACGTGCTCGTGGTCGGCGAGCGCGCGCTCACGCGCATGACGCGACGGCCGTTCGAGCATGCGTGGCTCCGCAGCTACGCGCTCGACACGGGCGCGCTCGCGTGGGAGCAGCCGTGTGACGACTCGGGCGACGGCTTCTCGTACACGACGCGGTTGTGGGTGCTCGACGCGGAGCGTGTGCTCGAGGTCGTGCCGACGCGCGAGGGAAGTCGCCTCCGACTGCGCGAGCTCGAGCGCGGAACGCTGCGCTGGGACGTGCCGGGTCCCGCGCACGCGCCTGGCGTCCGCATCGCGCTGCGCACGTTCGGCGGCGCGTGGTTCCTCGACTCCGACGATGGCGTGACGAGCGCGCGGCTCGATCTCGCCGACGGATCGCTCGATCGGGGCGCGCCTTCCGACGCGCTCGCGGTGTGCCGCACGAGCGAGGACGTCGTCCACCTCGCGCAGAGCGGTGAGCTCGCAGCGCGCGACGCGAGCGGCCACGACGTGACGCTCGGCCGGCTGCGCGCGAGCGGGCGCATCCAGTGCGCGCGAGACGGATCGCATCTGTTCGTCGCATGGACCGACGACGATCCCACCGGTGAGTCGGCGCCGACCGCGCCCATTCTCACGCGTCGTCATGCGATCGCGCTGGGCCCTTCGAGCACGGGCCTGCTCGCCCTCGTGCGCGACGGCGACGTGGTGTGGGCCCTCGAGAGCGCGTGGGGCTTCATCGACATCGGCATCACGCCGCCATCCGACGGCGCGCGCTGGGCGCCGCACACGGAGGGCGCGTTCCTCGTGGGCGAGGTCGTCGAGGCGCCGCGCTTCGTCCACGACGAGGTCGGCTACGAGGGCGGAAGACGCGCGCCGGTCCAGATCGATCGTGCGACGGGCGTCGCCTCGTCCGGCGCGCAGTAGTGCGCGTCAGAGCAGGCCGTCGATGCGGTAGCTGACCTTCACCGTCAGCGTGCGCTCGCTCGTGAGGATCGGCTCGTAGACCATGTCCTCGCGCCACACGAGGAACAGATCGGAGCCCGGCGCGTAGCGCCAGCGGATGCGCAGCATGCCGATCGCGCGACGGCTCTCCTGATCGACGCGCGCCACGAGATCGGCCTGCAGCGTGGTGAGCGGCGTGACGCGAACGAGGCCGTTGAGCGCGTACGTGAAGAACGGATCGGCGCCGCGGAGCTCCACCCGGTACACGTCCGCCGAGAGCACGACGCGCAGCTCGGGGATCGGGCTCCACGCGGCCTGCGCGTAGCCGTTGTGTCGCTCGCCGCCGAAGTACGCGTTGCTGATCGCGTACGTCGCGTAGAGGTACGGGTTGAAGTTGTCGGGCGTCGCGAGCGAGGCCGAGATCGTCACGCCCTCGTACGTGCCCGCGGGCACGATCACGCCGGGCACCGGCTCGAAGTCGCTCTGCACGACGTCCTCTTGGTAGGCGCCGTAGAGGATCAGGTCCCAGCCCGTGTCGCTCTCGAGATCGAGCGAGATCGATCCCGTCGTCGTGAGCAGTCGATCGAGCTCGGGGCTCGTCTCCATCACCCCCGTCGCGAGCAGCGTGATGCGCCGCAAGAAGAAGTCGCTCGTGCGCGCGACGAGCGGCAACTCCGCGAGCGCGCGCGGCACGCCGCGCCGACGCACGAAGCCGAGCGAAGGCGCGAAGCCCGCGTCTTGGTAGAGGAAGTACGCGCGCGGCTGCGCCCACTCGCCGAGGTAGCGCACCTGGCCGAACGCCGCGTAGCCCTCGCCGCTCGCGAGCGGATCGCCCGTGCGCGGATCGACGTCTTCGCCATCGCGGCTCGTGCCCAGCGCGAACGCCGAGAGCTCGAGGCGCTCGCCCAACGTGCGCCACAGCGCGTCGGCGCCGACCGTCGTGTGGTTGCCGGACGCGCCTTCGTACGTCCCATCCTCGAGGAACGGTTGGCTGCCGACGACGATCGCGCCGACGTACGACGCGCCATCATCCAAGCGCACGCGCACACGACCCGCGAGCGAATTCGCGACGCGACCTGGCTCGTCCGTGAGCGTGTCGAGCAGGCCGAAGCTGACGGGACCCTCGCGCCCGTAGACCTTCACGCCCGCGATGACCGGCACCGCGCGCGCGCTCTGGTCGAGGCCGATCCGTCGTGAGTAGAAGGGCTGCAAGATGCCCGACACGCCGAAGTCGAAGACGTCGAGGCCCGTGAGGAAGAAGGGACGTCGCTCGGGATAGAAGAGCGGGAAGCGATCGAGGTTCACGAGCGCGTCGTCGAGATCGACCTGCGCGAAGTCGGTGAGCAGCGTCGTCTCGAGCCACGTGTCGTTGACGAGGCGCATCTGCGCTTCGCCACCCGCGGCCAGGCGCAGCGCGTCGGGGCGCGTGCCGTCCGAGCCCGCGCCGCGGTGCTCGATCAGCGCGTACGGCGTGACGTTGAAGGGCGCGCCGCCGCCGAGCCCCGTGACGCCGCGGATCTCTCCGTAGTGCAGGGCCGACCACGGGCCGAACTCCGCGGGCATGCGCGACCAGTCGTAGGTCGCGATGCGCGCCGCGTGATCGCGCGAGACGTTGAGGCCGATCGTGCGCACCACGCCGGGCTCCACGTCCGAGAGGCCGAGCGCGACCGCGGGGATGCGCACCTCCGCGATCCAGCGATCGGGCAGCACCACCACGGCGGACTCCCACACCATGTCGACCTCGCGACGGAACAAGCGACCGTTGTCGATCGCGAGGTAGTCGAGCTGCGTGCCCGCGGGGTTGAGCGAGAAGCCGAGCGTCGTGCGGCGATCGCGGCGCGCGTCGATCTTCAGCGTCACGGCATCATCCGCATAGAGGTCGGTGCCGTCGCGCGTGCGCTCGATCTGTCGCGGCGTCTGCCCCGCCGCGTAGAGCATCTCGAGCGCGAAGTAGATCGCGCCGTCATCGAAGAGCACGCGGAAGCGCGTGTCCACGGGCGGCCGCTGATCGGGATACGGCACGCGCTCGCGGAACTCGCTCGCGTACGGCGCGCGCGACCACGCGGCCTCGTCGAGGCGACCGTCGATCGTGATCGGCGCGCCGCCGGTCGACATCGCCTCGATCGTCGGAGGCGCGTCGGGGATCGGCACGATCTCCAGATCGCCCACGGACTGGGCCGATCCGCGCGACGCGGCGAGCACGACCGACATCCCGACGAAGGCGAGCGCGAACGCGACGTGGACCGCAGACGAGCGCAAGGCGCGCGATGCTCGCACGCCACGGCCGACGCGCACCTCGCCGGGCCCGTCAGCGGTGGGAGGCCTCCCACGCGACGAACGACGCGTGGACCTGGCCAGCGGTCGTCCAACGCGCCTCGCCGCGCGCGACACGCTCGTCCACGGCCGACAAGAAGCGCTCGAGCGCGTCGACGTCGAGCGAGCGCCCGTAGCTCCACACCCAGTAGAGCTGCGCGGGGCGAGACGGATCGCGCGACGCGATCGTCGCGTCGAGCTCGTCCATGGTGATCGCGATGTCGTCGTCGGTGAGCACGCAGTCGCCCGGCGGATCGCGGCGCTGCTGCTCGAGGCTGCAGTCGATCGTGCCGCGGCCCGGCAGGATCACGAGGCCGCCGTCTGCGCTGTCGGTCAGCCAGGTCGCGCCGCTGGTCGCGCGCCACGCGTGCGCGGTGTCGAAGACCTCGCTCGGGTAGGGGTCGTGGCACTCGATGGGATCGAACGGCGTGCGACACGTCACGTCGCGGAACTCGGGCGGACGCTCCGCGGCGGGGATCGCCATCAGACACAGCACCGTCGCCGCCGTCGCGAAGGTGAAGCCGGCCTCGGCGACACCGCCGACCCAGTCGAACGACGCGCAGTTGCCCGAGACGTGCTCCACCGGACCGACGTGCGCTTCGAGGGTCGCGCGCTGACGCACGAGCTCGCGCACGAAGCCGTCGTATGTGGAGCCGGCCGTGGCACCGAGCGCCGCGTGCAGGCCCACGGCGTGACCACGCGCGCGCAGCCTCGGCAACGTCGGGCTCGCGCGGCGCGCGTCGGCCTCGGTGGCGACGTTGCGCGGCTCGAGCGTGAGGTAGGCGCCGTGCGCCTCGAAGCGCGCGGCGTACTCCTCGAGCACACGCCACCACGCCTCGTCGAAGGTGCCGTTCTCGACGTGCACCGTGATCGCGATCTCCACCGGCGACCTGACCTCGCTCGCATCGTCCGACGAACTGCCCACGTCGCCGATGTGTGCGTCGGGGATCGTGCCCGCGTCGCCCGCAGCGTCTGCCGGCGCGCCCGCGTCGCTGTGCGCGTCGATGGTGCCGACGTCGACCTCGACGCTCGGTCCGGTGTCCGTTCGTTCTTCGCTTCCATCGCAGCCGCCGCTCGTGACGAGGGCGATCGCGAGGAGGAGTGCGCGTGTGCTCATGCGCGTCGTCCTCGCAGCGCACGTGCCAACCACGCGCGCGACGCCGAGGCCGGAGACTCACGCGTCGGGACGTGCACCGCCGTCACGTGGCAGGAGGCGCGCGTCGAACGGGGGGCCATCGACGCTCGCGTCGCGCGGCGAGAACGGGCCCGCCTCTCGGGCGTCGAGCGTCACGTCGGCCGCGTCGTCGTCGGGCGCGTCGCGCGGCGGTCGCGCGCCATCGAGCGGCGGCAGATCCGCGTCCCGCCCACCGGCGTCGAGCGGTGGCAGATCCGCGTCGCGGCGTCCTGCGTCCTCGACGCCACCATCCTCGCGCGGCGTAGAGCCGCCGAGACAACGCTCGAACGCTGCGGGCACGAGGCCGGGCGAGAGCGGCACGCACGCGCTCGCGCTGCCCTCCACACCGAGGCCCACGACGACGGTGCCCTCCGACGCCGAGAAGCCCGCGCCGCAGTAGCCCACCTCGTCGACACAGCTCGCGGCCGTGGCGCCGCAGTCGCCGAGCGCGCACGCGTCTCCGCGCAGGCCGAGGAGCACGACGCAGATCGAGCCGTGCGCGCCGCCGATCGTCCGCCCTGCGAGCGCCGCGCCCGCCTCCTCGACCGTGCGATCGCCGCCGAGGTCCACGCACTCGCGCGCGACGAGCTCGCAGCTCGGATCGCCCGCGCGGCACAGCGCGCACGCGGTGCCGTCGACGGGCGTACGCCACACCTCGATCGAGACGGATCGCACCGTCACGTCGCTGCCCGCCGCGCACTCGAACGCGTTGGTCACCGGCCGCTCGATCGGCGCAGGCCGCGCGCACGCTGGGAGCGCGAGCACGACCGCACAGAGCGCGATGAGGTCAGAAGCGGACGACGACATCGGGCTCTCCAGAGGGCACGAGGGCGATCAAGAGGCCCGCGCCGACGCCGACGACGACGGCCGACACGCCCATGATCGTCCAGAACACCGGGTCTTCGCCGATCGGAACCGGTCGCGCGATCCCCCACCACTCACCGAGCGCCGCGCGCACCGCGACCGCGCTCGCGTCGTCGCCCGAGGCGCTCGCGCGCGCGAGCACGCGACCGAGCGTGCGATCGACGACCAGGGCGTGGCCCTCCGCGCCGCGCGCCCACGAGAGCACGACGATCGGCTCCTCGAGGATCGAAGCGAGCGCGTCGTGGAGGATCGGATCGTCGAAGCCGAGGCCCTCGGCGAGCGCTCGCTCCACGTCACGGAGCGCGTCGGCCGGCGAGGCGCGCACGAGGTGCGCCTCGATCACGCGACGCTGCTCGACGTCGACACGGCTCACGCTCGTCGTGCGACCGAGCGCCTCGACGACGATCACGTGCGCCCCTCGCGTCAGCTCGATCGCGCAGGGGCTCGTGGTGCAGCGCGATGCGCGACCATCGACGAAGAGGCGAAGGCGCGGCACGTCCGCGACGACCTCGATCGGCACGCGCGGCAGCGTCGCGACGTCCGCGCGCTCGCGGTCGACGAGCTGTCGGTAGTCGGGGCTGCCCGCGTCCACACCGGGCAGCTCCGCGATCAGCGCGCCACGCACGAGCGAGCGCGCGGCCTCGAGCTCTCCGAGCCCGAACGCGCAGCGCGCCGCGAGCGAGGCATGGCGACCCGCGCGAGAAAGATCGGCCCGCGCGAGCAGCGTCTCGGAGGAGATCTCCGCGACGCGATCACGACACGCCGCGAAGTCGGCCTCCGCCCACGCGGCCTCGGCGGCCTCGAGCGACGCGTCCACGCTGGGATCGTCGGCGGGCGCGCGCGCCTCGAGCGCCACCGCGCGCAGCTCGATCGGCACGGCGTCGCGCGCCGCCGCGAGCACGCGCGTCGGCGCGGGGCCGAGCGTGACCACGGCGCCGTGGAGCTCGTCCACGGGCACCTGCGCAGCCGACGACGTCGTCGCCATCGAAGAGGTCGCGAGGAGCAGCGCGAGGCACGGCACACACCACACCGGAGCCCTCGTTGCGGGGCGGAGACGATTCTTGCGAGCATCGCGTGCATGGAGAGCGCGCGCCGCTACCGGCTCGTTCGCACGATCGGGACCGGAGGCATGGCGCAGGTCTTCGCCGCGGTCGCGGAGGGCCACGGCATCGAGCGACGCGTGGCGATCAAGCGCATGCTCGGCTCGCTCGCCGACGACGCCGCGCGCCGCATGTTCCTCGACGAGGCGCGCATCGCGAGCCAGCTCCACCACGGCAACATCGCCGCGGTGCTCGACTACGGCGTGGTCGAGAGCGATCCGTTCATGGTGCTCGAGCTCGTCGACGGTCTCGACGCGGGCAAGGCCTCGCGGCTGGGCGCCAAGCACGGGCAGCGCATGCCGGCAGGCGTCGCGCTCCACGTGGCGGCCGAGGTCGCGCATGCGCTGGCGTACGTGCATGGCCGCACCGATGATGCAGGGATCTCGCTCGGGATTGTCCATCGCGATGTCAGCCCGGGGAACGTGCTCTGCTCGTGGGAAGGGGACGTGAAGCTCACCGACTTCGGGATCGCGCTCGCGTTCTCTCGATCGGAGAAGACAGCCGCCGGCATCGTGAAGGGCAAGCCGGACTACATGGCCCCCGAGCAAGCGATGGGCCGCAGCGCCACGGGCGCGGCCGACGTGTTCGCGCTCGGGAACACGCTTCACTCGCTGCTCACCGGCGCGCCTGCGCGCGGCACCGACGAGCTCCCCTGGTGGCTCGCGCAGGTGCCGCGGGTTCCTCTCTCGAAGGAGCTCGAGCCAGAGCTCGCCGAGCTGCTCGAGGCGATGCTCGCGGTCGACGTGGAGCGGCGGCCTGCGGCGAGCGTGGTGGCCGAGCGCTGCGAGCGCTTGGCCAAGGCGCGGATCCAGGGCGCTGGCCGCTCGGCGCTGCGCGGGTGGCTCGCGTCGCTGCAAGCGCAGGTCGAGCCCGACGCCGCGCTCGATCGCCTGTTCGACGTGGCGATCGAGCCCGTCGCGCTCGAGGCGCCCACCCAGCCCGGCGAGGCGGCGCGCTTCGAGGTCGTGCGACGCGAGGCACCGGCACCGCGCGAGCCCACGTCCGCCACGGTCCCCGTGAGGCGATCGACGCGACCTCGCGCGGCAGGCAGCCGACGGTGGGGCCTCGCGCTCGGCGTCGCGATCCCGCTCGTCGCGCTCGGCCTGGGCCTCGCGTGGTCGATGCGCGGCGAGGCCGAGCCCCACGATCCGAGGGGCGCCCCTGAGGGCGCGTCCCTCACCCCCACGTCCACGATCGGCGATCGCGAGTCGACGCCGCGCACACCCGAGGCGACCTCGACGCCCGTCGCGATCGAAGGTGAGCGGTCGCGCGGGCCCGACGATCCGACGACCGTCGATCCCGCCCCACCGCCCACGACCGAGGCCACCGCCGATCGCGCCGTCGAAGAAGACGAAGCGCGACCGCGCGCGCACGAGAGCGATCGATCCCGGCCCGCGCGCAACGAGACGCCCGCGGTCGTCGCGTCGGACCCACCGACGGCACCGACGGAGGCCAGCCCCGGCGGCTACCTGCGCATCGGAGGCGCGGCGCTCGCGGGCGCGGCGCTCGAGATCGACGGCACGCGTGCCGGCTACCTGCCCGCGCTGCGACGACTCCCGAGCGGCGCGCACCACGTCGTGGTCCGTCACGTCGAAGACGGAACGACGATGCTCGAGCGGGACGTCGTGATCGCGCCCGAGCACACGCAGTCGAGCCCGCTCGTCGTGCGGTGAGCGAGCGCGCGCTCGCGAGTGGCGTGGCACGTCGACTGCTGAGGCCGACGTGTGCGCCCAAGCTCCGTCCTCTTCCTGATCTCCCTCTCCGCGTGCACGTCGAGCCCCGAGCCCACGACCGACGGTGGCGGCCCTACGACGAGCGACGCCAGCGTGATCGACGCGCACGCCCTCGAGGCGCTCGATGCGCGGCGCTCCGACGACGCGCGCATGGCCGACGACGCGCGCACGCCCGACGACGCGCCGGTCGTCCGCGACGTCCGCGCGCTCGAGCGCGTCACGATGTTCGCGCTCAACACGCAGGAGTTCGTCCACGTCGAGCAGGGGCGGCGCGCGCTCCGCGCGGTCGTGGCGCTCCACGAGGAGACCGGCGTGCCGATCGACGTCTACCTCACCGACACCCTCGTCGCGCTGCTCGAGGACGCGCGGGGCGATCCGTCGAGCCCCGATCGCGACCTCCTCGACCGCTTGCTCACCTCACCCGCCGTCACGCTCGGCTACCACACGCGGCCGCCCAAGCCGTACCGCACCGGCTACGACTGGCGGGGTGATCTCGCCGAGATGGCGACGAACGATCCCTCCAGCCTCCGAGCGCTCGTGACCGACTACGAGCACCACGTGACCGATCTCGCGCTCGGCACACCGACGACGCGGTCGGGTGGCTACGCGCACCTCGCGACGCTCGCGGGCGCGCCGCCGATCGTCGTGGGCGTGGCCGCGGACGGCCCGATCCAGCGCCCGGTGCGCGAGGCGTTCGCGGCGATGGGCGCGACGTTCTTCGTCTCGCACGAGCCCAGCGGCGTGAGCTTCGGCGACCGTGTGGACGGTCTCTGGCTCCGACCCGAGCACGTCGATCTGCCGCTGATCGCAATCTTCGAGCCCGAACACGCGGCGGGCGGCTGCCCTCAGACGTGGGATCCCGCGTGGGCCGATGGTCCCGAGGCGCTCTTGGACGACGCGCTGTCCCGCGCGTGCGAGGTGGAGGGCGCGCGGCCGCCGTGCGTCGTCGGCGTGAAGATGCACGACAACGACTTCTTCGCGTGCGACTCCGCGTGGGCCACGATCTACCTCGCGCGCGGCGTCTTCCTCGGCGGGCCGCCCTTCCCGCTCGACGCGGAGGCCGCGCTGCTCTCCAGCGAGGAGCAGGCGCGACGCTGGGACTTCTACGAGCGCATCGTGCGTCACGCGGCGTCGCTCACGGAGACGCCGGCCGTGAGCATCACCGACTTCGCGCGCGCCATGTGACGCGCGAGCGAGGTGTCAGCCTCGAAGGCCGTGACGGCGCAGGAGCTGGCCGAGCCACGGTCGATCCATCTTCGCGAGGCGCGCGGCCTCCGAGACGTTGTCGCCCGCCTTGCCGACGAGGCGCTCGAGGTACGCCCGCTCGAATCGCGCGAGCGCCTCGGCGCGCGCGTCGGAGTACGGGAGGATCGCTGCATCGTCGTCGCGCGCCTCGCTGCTCGCGCGAGGCGCGCCGTGATCCTCGAACGAGATCCGCCCCAGCGCGAGCGCGCGCTCGATCACGTTGCGCAGCTCGCGCACGTTGCCCGTCCAGCGCTGCGCGCGCATCGCGGCGATCGCGCCCGGCCCGAGCAGACGGCTCTCGGCGTTGCCGGTGATCTCCGTCACGAACGCCGCGACGAGCTCCTCGAGATCGTCGAGGCGCTCGCGGAGCGGCGGCACGTCCACGCGGCCCGGCGCGAGGCGGAAGTAGAGATCCGATCGGAAGAGCTCCTTGTTCGCGTCGCCGCGCAGATCGCGGTGCGTGGCGGACACGACGCGCACGTCGACCTCGAGCTCCTTGTCTCCGCCCACCCTTCGAAAGCGTCGGCGCTGGAGCACACCGAGCAGCATCGGCTGCGCCGCGGGGGGCAGCTCTCCGATCTCGTCGAGGAAGACCGTGCCTCCATGCGCGCGCTCGAACGCACCGACGTGCCTGCGGTCCGCGCCCGTGAACGCGCCGCGCTCGTGACCGAAGAGCTCCGACGCGACGAGCGTGGGCGGCAGCGCGCCGCAGTCGACGGTGACGAACGGCCCAGCCCGTCGCGGCGAGAGATCGTGGATGGCGCGCGCGACGAGCTCCTTGCCGGTGCCGGTCTCGCCCTGCACGAGCACGCTCAGCGTGGTGGGCGCGAGCAAGCGGATCGTCCGCACCACCTCGAGCGACGCAGCGTCGACGGCGACGAGACCGGGGATCGACTCGACGCGGACGGGCGTGCTCGGGTGGGTGCCGACCTCGTCGAGCTCGATCTCGAGCGCGCCGAGGCGAAGGCGCAGGGGCAGACGCGCGACGACGTGTGTCAGCCGCAGCGCCGTGTCGCCCGCGCCCAGCCACGTGCCGTTGAGGCTGCCGAGATCGCGCACGTCGAGCCCCTCGACGCCGAGCGTGAGCTCCACGTGGTAGCGGCTGACCGTGGGATGCGCGACGCGGATCGTGCAGTCCGGGGCAGTGCCGAGCGTGAGCCGACGCGTGTCGGCGGGCGCCTCGATGCGTTCGCTCGCGCCCTCGTCGGCGTGCGTCGTCACGCGCAGACGTCCGAGCCCCGCGAGGCGCGGTGTCAGCATCCGCATCGTCCGCTCGTCCGACATCAGCTCTGTGTACCGCGACCTAGCGCTCGATGGCGCGCCCCTCGATCGCGACGACGCTCAGCCCCGACGATCAGGCCTTGTCGGCGAGCTTCTTCCCCATCTCTTCGCCGAGCGTGCGCGCGCGCGCCGTCGCCGTCTCCACGGCGTTGATCAGCGTGGTGCGCATGCCGCCCGCCTCGAGCGACGCGAGGCCCGCGATCGCGGTGCCGCCGGGGCTCGTGACCATGTCCTTCAGGCGACCCGGGTGCTCGCCCGTCTCGAGCAAGAGCTTCGCGGAGCCGAGCACCGTCTGCGCCGCGAGGAGCTGCGCGGAGTCGCGGTGGAGGCCCACCTTCACGCCTGCGTCCGAGAGCGCCTCGATGATGAGGAACATGTACGCAGGGCCCGATCCCGAGAGACCGGTGACGGCGTCGAGGAGGGACTCGTCGAGCACGACGGTCACGCCGACGCTGTCGAAGAGCGCGCGCGCGAGCGCGACGTCGGCGTCGGTCGCGTGCGTGCCGGCGGCGATCGCCGTGGCGCCTGCGTCGACGAGCGCCGGCGTGTTCGGCATCGTGCGCACCACGCGCGTGCCGGCGGGCAAGAAGGCCTCGATCGCCGAGATCGGGATGCCCGCCGCGATCGAGACGACCAGCGCGTCGCTGCGCACGCCCTTCTTCACCTCGGGCAGCAGGCGATCGAAGACCTGCGGCTTGGTCGCGAGCACCACGACGTCCGCGAGGCGCGCGGCCTCTTCGTTCGAGGCGATCACGCGCACGCCGTGCTTCTGTGTGAGCTCGTCGAGGCGCGCCTTGCGCACGTCGGTCACGAGCACCTGCTCGGGCGCGAGCACGCCCGAGGCGAGGATGCCCTTGATGAGCGCGCCGGCCATGTTGCCGGCGCCGAGGAACGCGACGGTCTTCTCGAGCTTGGGAGGAGGAAGCGAGGTCATGCGGCGCGAGTCATGACCCAGCGCGCGGGCGGAGGGAAGCGCCGTTTCCGTCTGGTCCCGACGGCTCACCCCCGTGAGGCGACCGTTCACCCACCCGGTTCTCACACACGGAATGGGAGACCTCACGCTCGGGGTTCCGACCCGTCATGCTGACGGACGAGCGGAGAAGAGACGTGAGGATCGCTTCGTGACGAAGAGCCCGCTGCTGTCACACCTCGACGACGCCGAGACGCTCGCGCGGCGTACGCGCCGGCCGATCGTGCTCGCGTGCATGCTCGCCTCCGCGATCCTCTCCACGCTCGTCGACGAGCTGATCCTCGGCGGCTTCTTCTCCGAGGGCTACGCGCTCACGCTGCACGAGCTCGTCCTCTACACCGTGTGGGCGATGGTGCTGTCGGCCGTGATCGGCGGCGCCGTGGTGCACCTCTCGCTCGCAGATCGACACCTCGTCGGTCCCGTCGCGGACACGCTCGGGCTCTCGGCGCTGGGCGGCGTGGTGCAGTGCGGGCTCGTGCTCGTCGCGCCCGCGATGGTGCGCGCGCTCGCGGCGGGGCCCGGCGCGCACGAGGCGCTCGCGCTGCCCGTGATGGGCGGCACGATGGGCGCGATCGTCAGCGGACCCGTGGGCCTCGCGTTCGGCGGTGTGTTCCTCCTCGCGGTGCGTCCGACGCAGGCGCTGCTCGCGTCGCCGAGCCACGCCGGGCCCGCGCGGGCGTCGCGTCACGCGGCGCGCGTGCTCGTGGTCGCGAGCGCGATCGCCTTCGCGCTCACGTACTTCCTCGAGGGCACGTACTGCCAGAGCCTCTTCCTCGTGATCGCGCCCGCGCTGGACGTCACCGTACCGGAGGGCACCGACCTCGCGTGGACGCGCTTCGTGCTCGTGTGCGGACCGCTCGTGATCGCCGCGCTCGTCGCGTGGGGCCGCGGCGCGTGGCTCGATCGGCGCATGACGCTGCTGCTGGCGGCGCTGAGGCGAGGCACCCACCCGCAGTGGGTGATCGCTCCGACGGCGATCGCACACCTCGCGATCCTCCCGCTGCGAGAGGGCGATCGCGCGTCGAGCTTCGCCGTGACCGAGCGCGAGAACGAAGCGCCGTACCGACGCACGAACGCAGCGCTCGCGCTGGTGTCGAAGGACGCGTGATGCTCACTCGCCTCGACCACGGAGAGCGACTCACCGAGCGAGCGCGACGAACGCTCGCCTCTGCCGCCGCGCTCGCCTCGGCCGGCCTCGCGCCGCTCATCGACGAGCTGGTGTTCGGCAGCCTCTTCGGCCACGGACGCATGGACCTCGGCAACGTCGCGATCTTCGGCCTCTGGGGGTCGGTCTCCGCCGCGGTGCTCGGCGGCCTCGCGATGCAGCGCGCCTCGCGCGGCGATGGACCGGGCGGGATCGTGTGGTGGTCGCTGCTCGCGGGGCTCGTGTACTTGCCGGTGCTCTTCGGGCCGGTCGCGCTCGCCTCGTCGCACGGCGGCGACCTGATGATGATGCTCGCGATGCCGTTCATCATGATGGTCGCGGGCGCCATCGTGAGCGCGCCCGCGGGCTTCGGCTTCGGCTTGTTGTTCCTGACGGGCCTCGCGCCGATCCACGACGAGCTGAGGGCCCCCACGCACGAGACGCCCGCGCGGGCATGGCGGGCGGCGGCCACGCTGCTCGGCGTCTCGGGATGCGCAGCGACGTTCTTGTCGCTGATCCTCGGCGGCTCGTACTGCCAGCTGATCTTCTACGTGCTCCTGCCCGAGCTCGGCATCGAGGCACCCCCCGGGACCGACCTCGCGTGGACGCGCTTCGTCGTCCTCCCCACGCCGTTCTTCCTCGCCGCGGTCGCCGCGCTCGGTCGCTCGGTGTGGCTCGATCGCCGCCTCGAGCAGACGATCGAGGCGCTGAGGCGCGATGAGCACCCACGCTGGGTGCTCGCCGAGAGCATCGACGCGACAGGCCTCGTGCCGCTGCGTGAGCGCGATCGTGTGCAGGCGCACGCCGTGCGCGAGCGAGACACGAAGGCGCCATATCGCTCGCGCGCGCGTGTCGTCACACTGCTCGGATCACCGACGTGACGGAGCCCGAGACGACGACGCCCGAGCCGGTGGACACCGAGCCAACGGACACCGGAGCGGAGAGTGCTCTGCCGACCCCCGAGGCGATCGCCTACGACGCGGGCCCGCGAGCGCACGCGCGTCGCATCGTGATCGGCGCTGCGGCGCTCGCATCTCTCGGCCTCGCGCCGCTCGTCGACGAGCTCATCCTCGGCACAGGAGCGTTCGAGCCGCGCATGAACGCGACCACGCTGCTCTATGGCGCGTGGTCCGCGATCCTCGGCGCTCTCGTGGGTGGCCAGGTCGTCAGGTCGTCTCTCGAACGACGTCCGTGGCGCGTGCTCGCGCTGGCTGCTCTCGGCGGGACGCTTCACCCGGCCATGTTGTTCGCGCCAGTCCAGCTCGACGAGCTCTCACGCGGCGAGCTGCTGGACGTCGTGCGCATGACCGGCGGCATCCTCGTGCTCAGCACGCTCGTCGCGGGTCCCATCGGCCTGGTGTTCGGTCTCGTGTTCTCCGCGGGCGTGTGGCCCTTGCAGCCCCACTACGCCGCGCGATCGCCCCACGTCGTGAGGCACGCGTGGACGGCGAGCGCACGGATCCTGCTCGCTGCCTCGGTGCCCGCGGGCTTGCTCGCCTACGTGCTGGCGGGCTCTTACTGCCAGCTCATCTTCTTCCTTCTTCTGCCTGCGCTCGGCCTCGAGGCGCCGCCCGGCACGGACATCGAGTGGACGCGCCTCGTGCTCGTCCCTGCGCCTTTCTTCTTGGCCGCTGCGGTGTCGTGGGCCTGCGCGGGTCGGCTCGCACCTCCGCTCACCGCGCCTGCCGGCGAGGCCGCGCCGAGCGCAGACGTGTGACGAGCCCGTGTCGTCGGTCACGCTCGCAAACCCTCGCTCTCGGTGTTTCTCGACTCCGACCACGTTTTCGGCGATAGGATTGCGCCCCATGCGCCGCTGCGTCCCCGTCTTGGTTGCTTCGCTGCTCGCCCTGAGCGGCTGTTCGTTCGTCGTCGACTTCGATCGCTCGCGTGTCGGCCCCGACGCAGGCATGGACGCTGGCCCTGGCACGGACACGGGTCCGCGTGACGACGCAGGCAGCGACGCCTTCGTCGCGGAAGGCGACACGGGCATGGTCGTCGACGACACCGGCACGGTGGACGACACGGGCACCCCCGAAGACGCGGGCACCGACGCGTACGTTCCGAACGATGCGTTCTCGCCGTTCGACGCGTTCGCACCGCCCGACGCATTCGTCGCGCCCGACGCATTCTCCGCGACCGACGCCTTCGCACCGCCCGACGCCTTCGAGCCGCCTGACGCCTTCGAGCCGCCCGATGCCTTCGTCGCGCCCGACGCGTTCGAGCCGCCCGACGCCTTCGTCGCGCCCGACGCGTTCGAAGAGCCCGACGCGTTCATGTGACCGCGGAGGGCCGTGATCAGTCGAGCGGCCCGAGCGGCAGAACGTCCGACCGGTAGAGCTCGAGCACCTTCTGGATGTCGACGTCCATGCGTCGATCGGCCGAGACCATCGACACGTGCTCGCGCACGGCCGCGTGCATCTCGCGGCTCGCGGGGTGGCAGCTCTCGGGCTTCCGCAGATCGACGGCTTGACAGACCGTGAGCAGGTGGATCGCGCAGATCGTCTCGACGAGATCGAGCACACGCACGCTCTCGCGCGCGGAGATCGTGCCCATCGAGACCTTGTCCTGGTTGTAGCTCTCGGTGCTGCGCGAGAAGACGCTCGCGGGCATCGACATCTTGAGCGCCTCGGCGGCGAGCGCGGACGCGCTGATCTCCATCGCCTTGAAGCCGTGGTGCGTGGCCTTGTCGGCGCCCGTGCGCGCGTTGAGGTTCGCCGGCAGGCCGGCGTTCGTCGCGGGGTTGCAGAGCATGCCGACCTGACGGTCGAGCAAGTCACCGACGTTCGCGACGACGTTCTTCAGCGTGTCGGTCACGAGGCACGCGTGGCCGCCGTAGAAGTTGCCGCCGTGCATGATGCGACCTTCCGGGAAGTCGTCGGTCGGTCCCTCGATGATCGGGTTGTCGTTCACGCCGTGGATCTCGGTCTCGAGCATCGTGCGCATCCACGGCAGGCAGTCGAGGATGAGCCCCGCGACGTGCGGCGCGCAGCGGATCGAGTAGCGATCCTGCACGCGCGCGGGCGTGTTCTTCTCCCACACGCGCTCGCGGATCCAGCGCGCGAGCTGACGCTGTCCGGGGTGCGGCTTGAGCTCGAAGATCCGATCGTCGAAGTGACCGGGCACGCCGTGCAGCACGTCGGAGGCCATCGCGGTGAGCACCGCCGTCATGCGCGCGAGCTTCTTGGCGCGCACCCACGAGAGCGCACCGAGCGCGCTCATCACGCTCGTGCCGTTCATGATCGCGAGCGACTCCTTGGGACGCAGCACGAGCGGCTCCACGCCGAGCACCGCGTGCGCCTCGGGCGCCGACACGATGCGACCATCGACCCACGCCTCACGCTCGCCCGCGAGCAGCGCGGCGACATAGCTGAGCGGCGTGAGGTCGCCCGACGCGCCGACCGAGCCTTCTTCCGGGATGCAGGGCACGACGCGCCGATCGACGAACATGCACAAGCGATCGAGCAGCTCCTGCGTCACCGCGCTCGCGCCGAGCGAGAGCGAGCTCGCGCGCACCGCGACGATCGCCGCGGCCTCACGCGCGCCGAAGAGCGCGCCCGTGCCGCAGCCGTGGTAGCGGACGAGGTTGATGGGCATGCGCGCGGCCACGTCGGGCGAGACCTGGAACTCGACGGACGCGCCGAAGCCCGTGGTCACGCCGTAGATCGTGCGGCCGCTCGCGAGCGCGTCGTCCACGAGCTTGCTCGCGCTCGCGATGCGCGCGCGCACGTGCGGGTCGGGATCGATCGCGATCGAGGCGCGCGCGTCGGCGATCGCCGCGACGTTCTCGATCGTGAGCGGCGTCTTGCCGAGGAGGACGACGTTCCGTTGGGCCGCGGTGGTCATGGGCGCGCGACGTTAGCGTGCGCCCCGGGCCACTGCATCGCCACGGGCGGATTCGTCGAGCGCGCGGCGACACCGGGAGAGTGTGTCGACGAGCCTCGCATCGAGCAGTCGAGGCTCGCGACAGAGCAAGACGAGCTCGTCTCTCCACGCGTAGAGCACCACGCCTGCGCCCGACGCTGCGTCGTCGAGCACGGAGAGCTCCTTCCCGAGCGCCTCCACGCACGACGCATCCCGGTGGGTGTCGGAGCTCGCGTACGCGACATAGGAGCCGTGACCCGGGACCGCGAGCTCGCGCAACGTGTCGAACACCTCCGCCTCCGGCGAATCAAGGAGACCCATCGCGCCCGAGAGGGTGCCCAGGCCGCGCAGGATCGGCTCGGGCACGCGACGCTGCACCACGAGGCACCCCGGCGCCGTGGGCCACGCCATCCGCACCACGAACGGCGCTCTGCGCCTCCGCGAGCCGAGCAGCCTTCGCTGCTCGAGCACGAACGGCGCTCCCTCGACCATGCCTTCGTAGCGCACCCGAAAGCCGTCCTTCGGAGCCTCGCGCCAGCCGCGCGCCACCGCATCGCGCTTCAGGCGCCCGCTGCCGGCGAGCCCATGCACGACGAGGTTTCGCACGAACAGCAGGACGAAGAGCAGCGGGAACGCGAAGCAGATACCCAGGAACAGGTAGCTCTGAAGGGTCTCCCACATCACCCGAGCCTGCCCCATCGCGACGCTCGGCCCGGCTGAAAGCACCTGAATCGAGCGCGCGATCGTGCGACGCTCGCGGCATGTCGCGGCCCTCGGTCCTGCTCGCCGTCCTCGCGCTGGCGTCCTTGGCGCCAGCGATGCCCGCGCGCGCCGACGTCGTCGAGCCCGGCTTCGTCGAGGGCTGCACGTTGGCCAACGTGGAGGCCACGCACCGCGGCGAGATCTGCATCGCCTGCGACACGTACTACGCCGAGCCGATGCGCTGCGACGAGACGCTCGCGGCAGGCCACTACACGCAGGCGTGTCGCTCACGCGGCGCGTCGGCGTGGTCGCAGATCGGATGTCGCGCGCGCACGGCCGACGACCCGCCGGCGCCGCCGCCCGCACCGCCTCCTCCTCCTCCGCCGCCGCCCGCACCCACGCCCGCTGCGGAGCCCGAGAGCTCGATGTGCACGATCGGGCACGCGTCGAGCACGTCGATCGTGCCGATCGCGCTCGCGGCCAGCCTCGCGCTCGTCGTGTCGCGCCGTCGTCGCGCGCGTCGCTGAGCACTCGAGCTGAGCCCGCGAGCCCGCGCTTTGCGGCCCGCGTGAGATCGAGGATCACTCCTCGAGGAAGTCGCAGGAGCCGCCCTCGCACTGGCTCGGCACGCGCACCGTCGGGGTGCCCGCCCACGCGCTCTCGAGGAAGCCCTCGATCTGCTCCATCGCCGCCTGCCCCGATCGGTTGCCGGTGTTCGCGGCGAAGCCGTGCACCGATCCGAGATCGGTCGCCTCCGCGCGGAACTGCGTGATCGCGCTCGCGCCGTCGACCTCGTCGGTGTGATCGATGCCGTGGATCGGCGAGAGCGGCGCGCCGACCATGCGCGCGCCCGTGACGATCGCGAGGTACTCGGTGCCCGCGTTCGGAACGACGTTGTCGCCCATGCTCTCTTGGACGAGGAAGACGTCGCCGTCCTCGCGCGCGAGGTCGACGAAGCTCGCGCCGTCGAGCGCGTCGATCTCCGACTGCGCGACCGAGAGCGCGATCGCCGCGCCCATCTCGCCGCCGTTGCGTCGACGGATGCCGAACGCCGCGATCGCGTAGAGCACGGAGTCGGTCACCCACTGCGTCCAGCCGCACGCCGGCACGTTGAGCACGGCGTAGTGGATGTCCGGATCGACCGAGGTGACGACGAGGCCCGTGATGCCGCCGAGCGATCCACCGACCCACATCACGCCATCGCGCGCGGGACGACGACCCGCGTGAGGGTTCGCCGCGTCGCCGAGCATCTCCGCGGACAGCACGTCGCCGAGCTCGCCGTGGAGCGCGCGCTCGATCACGACGGCCTGCGCGATCGCCTGGAGCAGCGGGCCCACCGCGCGACGCACGCCCGTGAGCACCGACTGTCCGAGGGCCTCGATCGTCTCGAGGAGCACGTCGCCGTGGAAGCCCGTGAGCTCCATGCCGACCTTCGCGACGCCTTGCGCCGCGAGCGCCTCGTCGAACGTTCCATCGTTCGCGCTGCCGCCCGCGCCGTGTCCGAAGAGCACCGTGCGGTAGTCGCCCGTACCGCGCGGGATGACGACGCGGAACGGTGACTCGTCGGTGCCGCTCGTGGTGGGCATGCCCTCGGCGTCGAGCACGAGATCGCGTGATCCATCGACGAAATTGGGCAATCCGGTGATGTGGCCGCGCACGACGGTCGCGATGTCGCCGTCTGCGTGGTGCTCGACGTCGTCGATCACGAACGTGATCTCTCCGCGCTCGAGCGCCTCGAGCGACGCGTCGCGCACGGCGAGGAGGAAGCGGCGCGGATCCTCCGCGCTGCGCGTCGTGAAGTCCCACGCGCGGATCACGTGCGCGGGATCGATGCCCACGTCCTCGAGCAGCATCACGGTCGGCGCGTGGTAGCCGGCGAGCGCGGCTTCGTCTTCGCTCGCGGGATCGACGAGCCCGAGCGCGACCTCGGTGACGTGCGGCGTGGGCACCTCGGCGCCGGTGCTCGTGCGCACGACGTCCGAGAGCACGGCCACGTAGTCGGTCGCGGGATCGAGCAACGCGAGGGGATCGCCCACGATCATCGTCGTCGTGGTCTCGCCGCGGTACTGCGTGACGAGCTCGAGCCGGAGCGGCACTTCGTCGCCGTAGTCGGGGTGATCGGGCGAGGCGACGAAGAGCCGCAGGGCGCCGTTCACGTCGCCGCCGGGCGAGGTGACGGTCGCGGGATCGAGCAGCGTGTCGATCGCGGTCATCACGCTGGTCACGCGCGAGAAGCCGTCGGACTCCCAGGCGTTCGCGTCGTCTGCGGGGTTGAGCGAGTCGGCCTCGACCTCGATCGCCACGCCGGTCGCGGTGCTCGGATCGGCGCGGAGGAACGTGCTCGACGGCCACGGGAGAAGGCAGTGCTCGTCGTCGAGCTCGCCGCACGCCCCGGTCCTCGGCGCGCGAACGCCCGGCTCACGCGGCGTGACGGTGAACGTCGGTGGCGGTGGAGCGCTCGTGCACGAAGCGACGGACGAGGTCGCGAGCAGGAGGGGCACGAGGGTCGTGAGACGGCGAACGACGACGCGCATGCCGCGAGTCTACGGGATGAGCGGCGAAGATCGCGATCCGTGCCGTGCGCTCCACCACGCTGGCGAGCACGGGCCGGGAGTCCGACCAGCCGCGCTTGGGCGGAGAGTCGGATGGAGGCCGAGCTGCGCGAGTCGGGATGGAGGCCGGGCCAGCGGTGAGCCCACTGGCTGAAGCCAGGGGCAGTAGCGCGTCGCTCCGCGACGCATGCCCTGCGGGCGAAGTTCGCACGCAACTCGTCGGGGTCGGGGCCGACACCGGGCCATGTCGTACTGGTCTCCTGCCATCGTCGTCGTTCACATCGTCTGGTCCACCCATGGGCGCGCGCCGCTCCTCGAGCCGCAGCGCGACGCGGAGCTCGCGTCGTATCTCGCGAACAAGGCGAGCGAGGTCCGCTGTCGACTCCACGCGTGTGGGAACGCTGACGATCACGTCCACACGCTCGCGCAGCTCCCATCCACCGTCACGCTCGCGACACTCGTGCAGCGAATGAAGGGAGCGAGCTCGTGCGACCTCGGCGCGCGCTGGCCGCGCGGCCTGCGCTGGCAAGACGGCTACTGGGCCCGCTCCGTCAGCCCCTCTCACATCCCTCGCCTCGTTCGCTACATCGAGCTCCAGCGAGACCACCACGCCGACGGCTCCGCCCGAGAAGAATGGATGCAACCCAAGCCTCCCGACCCTCGCTGAGCCCGAAGGGCTTGCATCGCGAAGCGATGCGCTACTGCCCCTGGCTTCAGCCAGTGGGCACACAGGGCTGCCACACTCACGCGGCTGCCCACACTCACAGGCTGCACTCTCTGCCCAATCGCCCGCTGCCCGATCGCCCAACGCGCCGAGCCCGAAGGGCTTGCATCGCGAAGCGATGCGCTACTGCCCATGGCTTCAGCCAGTGGGCACACAGGGCTGCCCACACTCACAGGTCCCTTCGCGCCCGATCGCTCAACGCGCTGAGCCCGAAGGGCTTGCATCGCAAAGCGATGCACTACTGCCCCTGGCTTCAGCCAGTGGGCACGAAGGGTCGGCGCAATCTCGGTCGCGAACTCTCGCTGGCTCCACCCACTTCCCACGGGTACGCCTGCGCGCATGAAGGTCTCGTCCAAGCGCGCGCTCGTCACGGGCGCATCCAGCGGGCTCGGTGAGGCGATCGCACGACGCCTCGTCGCAGAGGGCGCGGAGGTCGCGATCACCGCGCGGCGCGAGGACAAGCTCGCGTCGCTCGCGAAGGAGCTCGGCGCACACGCGATCGTCGCGGATCACACCGTCGAGGCCGACAACGTGCGCGCGGTCGAGCAGGCCGTCGCGGCGCTCGGAGGCCTCGACGTGCTCGTGCTCAACGCGGGCGTGATCGGCTTCGACGGAGTCCTCGAGCCCAAGCCCGCGGAGTTTCGCCGCATGCTCGAGGTGAACGTCTTCGCGACGTACGACGTCCTGCGCCTCGCGGTGCCGCACCTCGTGGCGAGCGCGAGCGAGGGCCGCGATGCCTGTGTGCTCGCGACCTCGAGCGTCGCGTCGCTGCGCCCCTACCCGGGCCTCCTCGGCTACTGCACCAGCAAGGCCGCGGTCGACATGCTCGTGCAGAGCGCGGCGATCGAGCTCGCGCCGAAGAAGGTGCGCGTCAACGCCCTCAACCCGGGCGTCGTGGTCACCGAGCTCCACACCACCGCAGGGCTGGACTCCGCTCAGTACGCCGCGTTCCTCGAGCGCAGCAAGGGCACGCATCCGCTCGGTCGTCCCGGCACGGCCGACGAGGTCGCCGCGCTCGCGTGCTTCCTCGTCTCGGACGAGGCCTCGTGGATCACCGGCCAGCTCAGCTCGATCGACGGTGGCCGCGCGCTGACCTCCCTGCGGTGAGTCACCGACGCGCGTGAACACACGCGAGAGCGAGCGCAACAGTCCGGGCCCCATGCGCTCCCCCTTCGTCTTCGCGCTCGCGTCCTCCTTCTCGCTGCTGGCCTGTACCGCGGAGCCCGTCTCCGACGACGCGGCGACCGAGCTCTCGGACGCGGGCACGCCCGACGCAGCGTGCGCGTGCGAGGCGACCGAGTTCTGCTGCCTCGGCCTCTGCCAGCCGCTCGGCACCGCGTGCGGCTCCGCCCCCGACGCAGGCCACGACGCGCCGATCGATCCTTGCTCGGTGGATCGCCCTCGCCCCGACGGCTCCGGCGACGCGCAGCAGATCTCTCTCTGCGCGACCCCAGGCAGCGTGCGCGACTGCGCCTCGACCACCACGCGCGCGTGTCCCTCCGGAGCGCCCGACTGCGAGTCGTGGTTCGACGAGTCGACCGACCGATGGGCCGCGACGTGCTTCGAAGAGGGCGCGTCGCCGTGCACCGCGGACGATCCGCTCGCGCGATGCGAGGGCAACACGCTCGTGTACTGCAACGAGCGATCAGGCGAGTCGCCGCCGTACCGCGCGGTCGAGATCGCATGCACGTACTACGGCCCGGACGCCGTCTGCGTGCCCGGTGACGGCGGAGCGATCGCGCGCTGCGACATCCCCTCGGCTCCCGCGTGCGATCGCGACACGTTCGTCGGCGACTGCACGACGGACCTCGCTGGGACCTTCACCTGCGGTCCGCTCGATCGTGTCGTCGTCTCGCCGTGTGACGCGGGAGACCGCTGCCTCGACAACACCACGACGCGCGCCGCGGGCGGCGTGAGCTGCATCCCGACGGACGCGACGCCGAGCGCGACCGGTCCTTCGACGTCGCCGTCGTACCTCCGCTGCGAGAGCCCCACGAGCATCCGCGTCGAGCAGTTCGGCTACGAGTGGACGGAAGTCTGCGAGCGCACGCTGTCCTTCGTGTCCGACGGAATGGGCGGCTACGTCGAGGCGTGGATCGATCAGGCTTGTTACGCGGGCACCGGCGGCGTGCGCTGCGAGCCGGTGGGAACGGAGCACTGCGATCCGGCCACCTACACACCGAGCTGCAACGCCGAAGAGACGATCGCGCGATCCTGCATGGGCGACCTCTTGGTGGAGACGCGCTGCAGCACGTTCGGCCTCGACTATCCGTGCGATCCGTCGACGGGTCAGTGCGCGCCGGTCGAGCCGTGCAACGCGATGTTCCCGTTCATCTCACGCTGTGTGCTCGGCGGCACGCACCACATGGTCTGTCACGGCACCGAGGGCATCGCGGTCGCCGAGCCGTGCGCGGGCTGCGTCGAGGTGTCGGGCGGACGCACCCGCTGCGACTGAGCGCTCTTCGCGCTTCAGGCCGAGCGACGACGACGCGCTGCCGCGAGCGCGAGACCGAGCGCGACCAGCAGCGCGCCGCGCGAGCTCGACGACGAGCCCGGTGCGCGACAGCCGCAGCCGTCGCTCGTCGGCGCGCCGCGCATGCCCGAGTCACGACGCGCGCCCGAGTCCATGCCGCCCGACGACGCGTCGTCCATGCCGTTCGCGACGCACGCGCCCTCGATGCAGCGCGCCTCCGTGCCGCAGTCGACGCCGAAGCACGGGTTGGTCTCGCACACACCGTCGCGACAGCGCTCGCTCTCGGCGCACGTGACGAGATCACACGGCGCGATGCACTCACCGTCGTTGCACACGAGGCCGGCGCCGCACGACACGGCGGCGCAGAGATCGGCGATGCACGCGCCCGTCTCGCAGCGCTGGCCGAGCGGACACACGACGCCGTCGCACGCGTCGACGCACGCGCCCGCGGTGCACACCTCGTCCGCGGCACACTCCGCGGTCTCGCAGCCCGGCTCGACGCAGCGGCCCGCCGTCTCGCTTCCCATGCGCGCGTCGCACACGGTGCCGGCCGCGCACAGCGTGGTCGACGGGAGATCGAGGCACGTACACGCCGGTCCACAGATCGTCAGCGCGCCGGGACGATCCGCGATGCAGACCTGCATCGAGGGGCACACCACGCCGAGGCACGGATCGAGACACGCGCCGCCCGCGCAGACCTCACCGCGCGGACACACGACGCCGGCGCACGGCTCGACGCAGGAGCCCGCGCGACAGATCGTGCCCTCGGGACAAGGCTCCGTGCGCGACGCGCACGCGTCCTCGGTGCAGAAGTCACCGGCGCTGCACGTGAAGCCCTCGGCGCAGCCGCCCTCGAAGCATCCGTTCGCGCAGAGGCCGCTCGCGGGATCGCAGCGCGTGCCCGTCGGACACGTGCGCATCGGCTGGCAGTCGAGATCCTCGGTCGCGTCGCACGGCTCGAACGCGCCCGGGTGGATGCGATCGTCCATGTCGTTGCAGTCGCTGCCGCCACACGTCGCGCTGCGATGGCCATCGCCGTCGGCGTCGATGCAGATCGCGGTGTCGTCCTCGTTGAGGCCCGCGACCGCGTCGAGCTCGTCCTCGGACGAGTTGAACTCGCACTCGGGCCCGGGGTTGCCGTTGTTGCCGCCCTGGATCGCGACGTAGCGAAACGAGAGACCACACGGCAGAGACCACACGGTCGCGAGCGCGTCGGCGACGGCATCTCCGCCCGAGCCATCGCGCAGGTACGTCGCGAGGTCGCCACGATCACGCTCGCTCGCACCCCGCGCGGCGGCGTTGCGCGTCCAGCCCTGCGTGAAGGCGCGGATCAGGCGCGCGGGGTTCCACGCGAGCGGATCGGGCGCGTCCGCCGTCGCCGTGCGCGTCGCGTTCGGATCGTTCGAGAGCCACACCGTGTACTCGAACGCCTCGCACGGCAGCGGCGGGTGATCGGTGATCGGAAAGAGGACGACACGGTTCGCCTCGCCGCCGAGGTCGTAGATGCGGCCGCGCGTCGGCTCGTAGTTGCCTGCCTCGCCGTCCGCCACGCCTGTTCCGTCGGGGCGCGTACGCGCGACCTGCGTCCAGTACCAGTCGAGCGAGTTCGCTTGGAACGCCGGGTCGTCGCCGCCCGGAGGGCTCGTGCCCGGCGAGCCACACGAGTAGCCCTCGAGGATCGTCGGCGTGTGCGTGTAGCCGATGCAGCCGTTCACGCCGCGCAGGTACGACGCGAAGGTGAGCTGCGGCGCGTAGAGACCATCACGCGTCGTGAAGATGTCCTCGACCACGCCGTCCGGACGCGCCGTGCGGATCACGTTGAGGCACGCGTCGCCCGTGGAGTCGACGCACGTCGCTTGCGCGGAGGCGGCGCTGGGCAGAGCCATGGCGGAGAGGACGCTCGGGGTCAGGGCGAGACCGAGCGTCGCGATGCGGCGGAGCGACGAAGTCATCGCTCCATGGTGCACGCCCCCAGCACTGAAAGGAAAGAAGCTCAGGCCGCGCGATCCGAGAGCACGCTCACCATCGCCTCGGCGACCCCGGCCGCGGACGCGGGGTTCTGCCCGGTCACGAGGCGCTCCGAGACGCCGTCTTGTTCTAGAGTCAGCGCGTGTCTCGCCTCGCTCGATCGCTCGCGCTCGCCGCCCTCGCGGGCTGCAGCGGAGAAGCGCGCGAGGTGACCGAGCCGCCCCAGCCCGAGATCACGCCGACGCTCGTGCACGACGATCCGAGCGATCGACCGATCGAGGGGCTCGATGCGGCGCAGCTCCTGCTGTTCGCGCAGGGTGACGCGCGCTTCGAGGAGTCGTTCGCCGACACGCAGGGCATCGGCCCGCACTACATCCAGCGCTCGTGCGAGGGCTGTCACGAAGACGACCTCCGCGGCCCCGGCGTGGTGCAGCGCTTCGTCCCGCCGCCGCTCCATCCGTTCGGCGACACGGTGAGGCCGCGACTGTCAGGTGTGGCGCGCACACCGCTCGTCGCCCCAGATGGGGCAGTCACGTCCACGCGCCTGCCGCCCGCGGTGATCGGTCGCGGGTGGATGGAGGCGATCGACGACGCGACGCTGCGCGGCTGGGCCGACGCGCAAGCCGAGCGCGGCGGTGCGATCTCGGGGCGCGTGTCGGAGCTCGCGATCGACACGGCGCCACCCAGCGTGTTCGGGGAGAGTCGTCCTCGCTTCGGTCGCTTCGGCCACAAGGGGCGCACGGCCACGCTCGAGGACTTCGTCGTCGACGCGCTGCTCGGCGACATGGGCCTCACCTCGTCGGCACGGCCGAGCGAGCCGCCCAACCCCGACGCGCTGCTCGACGATCTCCGCGAGGGCATCGACGTCGACGACGAGGCCGTGCACGCGATCGCGTCCTACGTGCGTCTCTTGTCGATCCCCACGCGGACCGAGCCATCCACGCGCGGCGCGGCGCTCTTCGGCGAGGTGGGCTGCGACGGATGCCACGTGCCGAGCGCCCGCACGCGCAGCGATCACCCGATCGAGGCGATGCGTGATCGCGAGGTCGCGCTCTACACGGATCTCTTGCTGCACGACCTCGGCGTCGGGCTCGCCGACGGACCGTCCGAGCGCACGGCGACCGATCGCGAGTGGCGCACGGCACCGCTGATCGGCATGCGCTTCTTCCGCGGCTTCCTCCACGACGGTCGCGCCGCCGACGTGCGCTCCGCGATCGAGGCTCACGGCTCCGACGGCTCCGAGGCGAGCGAGGTGATCGCGCGCTTCGACGCGCTGGAGGTGGGCGATCGCGCCGCGCTCGTGCGCTTCGTGGAGGGCCTGTGAAGGGGCGCGTCTCGATCGTGTCGATCACGCTCGCGGGCGTCGGGCTCGTCGCGTGTGGTGGCGAGGACACGCCGACGGAGAGCACGCCCGCCGTGGTCGCGCCGCCCGCGCCGCCGCACGCGCGCGCGACGCTCGAGGTCGATCGCTACGTCGACACCGAGGTGCACGCGCTCGTCCTAGCCGCAGACGGCCTGTGCGCCGCGGGCGCGACGAACGAGACGCGGCGCGCGCGCTGGCGAGACGCGCGCCTCCACTACGAGCGCATCGAGGGCGCGATCGCGGTGCTCTTCCCCGAGACCGACCGAGACGTCGACGATCGCTTCGAGCACGTCGCGGAGCTGCGCGCGGAGACGGATCCGTTCGATGCAGAGGGGTTCATCGGCATGCACGCGATCGAGCGTGTGCTCTGGGGCCCCGAGATCTGGGCGCGCGGCGAGCCGGCTGCTGTGATCGCGTTCGAGCGTGCGCTGGTGCATCCGGCCGATCCGATCGCGCTCGACGACACGACGCGCGACCGCTTCGAGGCCGGTCTCTGCGCGCGCCTGGTGCGAGACCTGCGCCGCATGGAGGACACGCTCGGCCCCGTCGCGCTCGATCCGGAGACCGCGTGGCGCGGGGTGACGGGCTCGATCGAAGAGCAGGCCGAGAAGGTGCGCCTCGGCACGACCGGACAGAGCGAGTCGCGCTACGCGGGCCACACGCTCGCCGACATGCGCGGAAACCTCGACGGCGGCGTCGCCGTGCTCGAGGCCTTCGCGAGCGAGATCGAAGCCTTGCCCGACGGTCGCGAGCGCTTGTCGAGGCTCCGCGAAGGCCTCGCGAGGCTCCGCGAGGCCTACGACGCGAGCCCCGGCGACGACCTCCCGCCCGTGCCCGACGGCTTCACGCCCGATCGCCCGAGCGACGCGCACCGCGAGACGCCGTACGGTCGCCTCTTCGTGCTGCTCACGCACGAGAGCGATCCCGAGGCCGACCGCTCTCTCGCGTACGAGGTGCGCGCGACGGGCCGCGCGATGGGCATCTCGGAGCTCGGACGATGAAGGCGGCCTTGCAGGTGCTCGCGGCGGTCGCCGTGATCGCGGGCGCCACCGTCGCGATCGGAGTGCTCGTGCCGCATGCGCCTCCGCCGCCGCGCGTCGAGCCCGCGCGTGAGCCCGAGCCTGCGTCCGCGGCCGCGAGCGGCGAGACCTTCGTCGCGTTCGCGCGCGACTTCGAGGACTTTCGCACGTGGGAGCGCATCCCGATCGAGGGCGCGATGATCCCCGTCGGCGCGACGCCGGGTCCGACCGCCATCTACGTCAACCACCGTCCACCCGAGGGCGCGCGTCGCTGGCCGGTCGGCACGATGCTCGTGAAGACGATCGAGAACGGCGACCCGAGCGACTGGGTGATCCACGCGATGGCGAAGCGCGGCGTGCCGTACAACCGCGACGGCACGATCGGCTGGGAGTTCTTCGAGCTGCGCGTCGGTCGCGCGAGCGATCGGATGCAGGTCGTGTGGCGCGGCATGGGACCTCCGAGCGGTCACGGCTACGCCGCGCGAGGTCGCGACGCAGGCGTCGGCGCGGTGCCGCTGGTGTGCAACGACTGCCACGCGGTCGCCTGGCAGTCGGACGGCGCGCTCACCCCCGCGCTCGCCCTCTCGCACTGAGCTCACTCAGAACTGGAACATCGCGCCGAGCTGCTCGGGCTTCGCTGCTCTCGACGCGCGAAGTCGTGCCTCACGGGCGCATCCTCGCGGCGAGTACGTCGAGGTCCGCGTCGGAAAGGGGCAGAGGCAGACGCGACGACGCCGTGCCTCACGGATGCGTCCATCGCGGCGCGAACCTCCCGCGCGCGACGATCGCATCAGAAGAGCCCACGCGAGCGCGCGTCCTGTGCACCTCATCGCGTCCTCGGTCGAGCGCGAGCCGAGGCGTGATCACGTCGTCGATCGAGCCGTCGACCAAGCCGTGATCACGTCATCAATCGGGCAGCCGGCCCACGCGTCAGCGTCGATCGAGGAATGGCCGCGCGAGGGTGTCGCGCAAGACGACGCAGGACGTTCGATCGAGACGGACACGAGCCTCGCGAGCGCGCACGCAAGTGAGGGCCGCGCCGACAGCTCCGCCCAGCTTCTCTCCCTTCGAAGGCGCGACCCACACTTCGCGCGACGCGACGCAGTCAGTCACCCATTCCGTCTCGCGCTTCGCTGCGTCGCACGCGCGAGGTCGTGCCTCACGGGCGCATCCTCGCGGCGAGTACGTCGAGGTCCGCGTCGGAAA
>CAZCVE010000038.1:0-45118 GCA_964502175.1 uncultured Sandaracinaceae bacterium | reverse complement strand
GATCGAGACGGACACGAGCCTCGCGAGCGCGCACGCAAGTGAGGGCCGCGCCGACCGCTCCGCCCAACTTCTCTCCCCTCGAAGCCGACAACCAAGACTCTCGCGCCGAGACGCTCGCAGTCACCCATTCCGTCTCGGGCTTCGCTCCGCCGCACGCGCGAGGTCCATGGCTCGCCCAACTCGCTGAGCCCGACGGGCTTGCAGCGCGAAGCGATGCACGTCAGCCAGTGGGCACACGGGATCGCCCGAATCTCTCGACCTCATCCCTTGCTCATCGTCGACCGAGAAGGAGGCGCGAGGTCTCGCCCTCGGAACTGGGGAACGTCTCGCGGTCAGAACTGGAACATCGCGCCGGCGCGCGCGCCGACGGCACCTCGCGCCTCGACAACGCCCCGTGCAACATCACCCGCGTCGAGCGCGAAGTGCGTCAAGTGGAAGTAGGGCTCGAGCACGATCGAGAGCCCCGGCAGCGGCGAGTACCAGTACCCCAAGAAACCGGAGAGGTTCGCAATGATGCCCGGGCCCGTCGCTGGCGTGAGCACGCCGAGCGTGGTGGGCGGCGTGCCCGTCGGGTTCGCGGGCGTGTAGCCAGGAGCCACGGCCGTGTCGTTGAGCACGCCGGCCACGCCGAAGCCGGCGGTGACCGCGTGCTGCTCGATCTGCACGCGGCCCGAGAGGTAGCCGCCCATCTCGACCACGTTCGTGCCGAAGCGCCCCGCGCCGATCGACAGCGCGCCCGTGCCCGCGAGGTTCTGCGCGACGTAGAGCTCTGCGTGCAGGTTGAACGTGCCGAGCTGCGCGTCCGTGAACGCGACCACGCCCATCGCGGGGCGATGCTCGGTCTCCATGCCAGAGGCGTAGCGGAGCGCGGTCACGATCCCGCTCACGCCGATCACCTGTCGATCACCGAGGTGCAGCATCAAGCGCGCGGCGCCCGTGGGCGTGAGCGAGCCCTCGATGTTGTTGAACGTCGGCCCCGTGTTCGCGCCCTGGAGGCCCACCGCCACCGCGAGCTCGACGGAGTCGAAGCGCCCGCTCCAGCCGAGCTGCTGCCGCATGAAGCCGATGTTGCCCGCGCGGAAGAGGGAGCCGACGAGGTTGAACGAGTGCGAGAGCAGCTGCGGCCCCGTCGCGTTGCCGAAGATGTCCCACGTCTGTCCGAGGAAGAGCTTCTGGTTCGGCGCGAACGTCCACTCGAGCAGGCCGATGCGGATCCGCGGGAAGGCCTGCACGGTGGGCGAGCTCTGATCGAAGTGCGTGAAGTCGATCTCGACGATGCCCCGGAAATTGTTGGGGTCGCCGATCGTCATGCCCAGGCGCGTCTGCTGCACCTGGAACGAGAGCAAGAGATCGTCGGGCGCGGCCATCACCGCGGGGTTCACGGCCGAGGTGGGCGCGACGGGCGTCGCGTTGTCGAACGACTGCACGCCCTGCGTGAGCTCGATGCGCGCGTGCACGATGCCCGTGATGCGGATCGGAACGCCCGCCACGACCGCTTGGAAGAGCGGCGCCGCGGGAGCCGCGGGCACCGGCTCCTCGACCGCGTCGTCTTCTGCTTCCTCGGCGTCGTCGTCGCTCTCCTCGGAGTCCTCGTCTGGGTCCTCGTCCGAGTCGTCCTCGTCGGCGTCCTCGCCTTCGGCATCGGCGTCGTCCTCGTCCTCGCCTTCAGCGTCGGCGTCAGCCTCGTCCTCGCCTTCGGCGTCGGCGTCGTCCTCATCGGCGTCCTCGTCGCCTTCGACATCCGCTTCCTCGCCTTCGGTGGCTTCGCCCTCCTCGTCAGCGTCGGTCGGAGCGTCCGATTTGCGCGAATCGCGCGAGCCCTCGCGCAACTCGTCCGCGTCGAGAGCGGGCGCGCTCGCCTCGTCGCGCGTCTGCGCGATCCCCGCGGATGCCCACGAGAGACAGGCGACGAGAGCGAGCGCGGAGGCGATCAGCGTTGCGCGAGTTGCGCAGAAGACTCGATGCATGGAGGTGTCGGTTGCACGCGACACGCCACGGGATCTCGACGCCGCCGATCGTCGCATGCGAGGCGCATATCACCGCCCCACGCGCGAAGGGAAGACCGACTCAGCCGCCAGTCGCGCCGAAGATGAACGGAAACACGACGTCGACCTCGCCGCCGTCGGGCTGATCGAAGCGCCAGTTGCGGACCTGACGCACGATGCAGCCCTCGACGCGCGCGTTGCTCATCGTCGAGCGCGCGACGCGCGACGTGGTGACGCGACCCTCGCGGTTGATGCGCCAGCCGATCTCGATGCGGCCGCGGAGGTTCGGCTGACGCTGGAGCTCGCTCTCGTAGCAGTAGCGGATCGCCGCCGAGTTCTGCCGCACGACGCGCATGATCTGCTCGGGCGAGAGGTAGCCGCTCACGCGCGGACGCTCGGTCTGCACGCGCACCACGACCTCGCCGCGTCCATGTCCCGGCGCGCCCGGTCCACCACGACCACGACCGCCGCCCGAGCCGTTGCCTGCGCCCACGCCGGTGCCCACGCCGCCACCGCCGAACAACGTGCCGGGGCCCGTGCCGCCGCCGCCGCCGCCCGAGCCGCGAAGGCCCGTTCCACCCGAGCCACGACCGAACACCGTTCGGCTCGAGCCGAGGCCGCCGAGGATGTCCGAGACGCTCGGGCCTTCCGTCAGCGCCGCGAGCGGGCTGCCCTCGGTGTTGGGCTGCGCGAGCACGCCGAGGAGGCCCATCGATCGCACGCGCGCCGCCGCGCCGCCGTTGACCGGGCCTTCCATCTCGGTCTGCTCTTGCGTCGCGTTCTCCTCGCCGACGCGGCCCTCTTCACCCTCGGCCTGACGGCCTCCCGCCTCTTCACGATCCTGGATGCCCGGATCGTTGGTGTCCGTGCCGCCCGACTGACGCTCGGGCTCAACGAGATCTTCGGGGGGCGGCGTGACCATGAAGCGCCGCACGAGATCGATCGGCAGCTCGAGCGGATCCGCAGGCGGCATCTCGTCGCGCGCGATCTTGAGCACGAGGCCGATCGACGCGTGCACGAAGAGCGAGAGCATCACCGTCGCCATGAACGCGACGTCGGTGGCGAACGGCTGTCGTCGCGCGCGCGGCGCGGCCTTGATCATCTGGAAGAAGATCGCGACGCCGCCGATCGTGACGACGCCGTAGTCGTCCGGTCCGATCGCGGTGGGCTGGCCACCCCCTCCCGGAGGAAACAGCTCGTGGACCTCGCGGCGCACACCCGAGAGCCACACCGAGCCGCCGAGGCCCGCGAGCGGGCTGAGCGAGTAGCCCGCGCCCGACGTGGTGAGGAGCGTCTGCTTCGTCGCACCGCCGAACGCGCCGATCGGCAGCACGCTCTCGGGGAGGATCACCGGCTCGTGCCGCGTGTACGTCTCTTCCCAGTGGAGCGCGCCCGCCCACACGAGCGCCACGCGCAGATGTCTCTCTTCGGCTCGGACCGCCATCGCGTCGTGACTCCTTCAGAACCCGTCTGCTTGGGTGGATCGCTCCATCTCGGGCACGAACGATCGGTGCGGCAACCGCGGCCGGTCGAACTCGGCGCGCACGCGGTTGAGGAAGTAGAGGAGCTGCGGCGACTTGAGGCGACCGTTCACGTCGAAGCCCGAGAACTCGATGACCTTCACCTTCTCGCCGCCCTCGTTCACCTCGCGCGAGGTCGCATCGACGTCCGCGCTGTCCGAGGTGTCGGGTGCGTCCGGATCGGCCTCGCGCTCGCTCTCGGTCTTCTCGGCGCGCTGCGCGCCACCGCCGCCACCGCGACGCCCCGCGCGATCCTGCGCGGCAGCGTGATCGAGCACGGGCACGAGCAGCGCCCAGAGGAACGCAGACCCGATCGCCAGGGCCAGCACACGCCACGCACGCGGTCGCATCCGACGAGGGTGCCACAGGTCCGGCCGCCTCAACCAGCACCGTTCGCCACGACACGTTCGGGCGGCGGACGACTCACAGCGCGTACTGGCAGACCAGCCCCGGAGGCCTCGCCCTGTTCCAGACCTCGCCCAAGGCGGGGGTCCCGAACATGTCGCAGCGAAGCTCGCTCGAGAGGATCTGCCACTCGGTCATCACTTGATGCTCGATGCACTCCACCTCGGCGCGCACAGTGACGTCGTAGTGAGAGCAATCGTCCACGAAGCGCCAGGACGGGCTCAGCGACCTGCAGCGTTCGACGTACGCCTCGCAGCTCGCGACGTCGTCGACGGGTGCATACCAGGGCGCCCCGAACGAGCCTCCGCTCAGCGCCTCGTAGAGACACCGAGCTGACTCGAACTCGTCGCGGGTCACGTGTGCCGTGAGATACGCGGCAGCCTCTCGACAGAACGTCTCCTGATCTTCCCTCGGAAGATCTCGGAGGTTCGCATCCGGCGACGCGCTGGGCTCGAACGGAGGGATGGCGCAGCCCGCGACGGCTCCGAGCGAGATGACCATGACGACGGCCATCCTCCTCACGGAGCAACGGTCCACGAGGAGAACACGCATGTCAGATCTCCGGCAGTTCGCGAGGGTCGACCCAGTAGACATCTGGGCCGGAGCGGACGAAGAGGTTCGTCTCGTCGAGGTAGAGGAGCGCTGTGATGTTGGCACCGTCCGGCGTCTGGAAGGTGCGGGACGGCCCGCCTCGAAGCGGAATGACGGTCACCGTGCCGATCATCCCCTCTTCGCGGCGGTAATAGGCATACAGACTTCCCCCCAAGAGCGGCTCGTAAGGCCGAATGGGCATGTCGGCGACGATGAGGGTCGCGTGACCTGCAGGGTCGGGCTCGGCTGACACGGGCATGCCCCAGAGCTCGATACGGCCATAGTTTCCTTCGATGTCTTGGTCGTAGAGCTGAACCCAGGCCATGTCGACTCCGTCTGTGACGAACGCGCCAACGTCATCCGGCGTGATGTCGACCACGGCGCGCGTGGGGAGATCCCAGCCTGTCATCGCCAGGCGCGTCTCGTCGAGAGACGCCCAAGCCTCGTAGAACACTCGGTCACCGACGAGGAACTCGTTCTGCGGCAATCCGGGCACCGCGTCCCGGTCGTCTGCGACCTGGAAGGTGTCCTGGTCGAGTCGCCAGAGATACAGGCTCAGGTCGGGCTGTACTTCCCCGAGGACGGCAATGTCGGAGACCCACAGTCGCTGGAAACCACGACCGTTCACGCGCATGTCGACGACGTACCGCGGCACCTCGGCAGCGCCGATGTCGTGGAGGGCCGCCACATAGACACGCTCGTCGTGCGCGCCATCGTGGTCGTGGCTCACGGCAAACGCGGCCGTTCCCTGGGATGCCGTATGCCATGACGCGCCAAACGATGCCCCGCCCTCAGCGATGTTGCGGAGTGGCCGCCGCCAGATGCCGGCGAGCGGACCGGCGACTGGCCCCACCGCATCGTAGGTGTGTCCCGCTGCCGAAACGGCCAACATCCACGCCCAGGGGCCCTCGCGCGTCGAGAAGATTCGAGATGGCCTGGCGCGAGTGGCGCCGCGCTCCATCTGACGGCACGACGGGACGGATCCACTGCATGAGAACCATCCCGCGACGGGGAAGCGGTCGGGATGGCGCGCTCGAAGCACGATGTCGCGCTCGTCAGTCACGCCAGGGAGGGGAAGCGGTACGAACTCCGGGTCGCCCTCGAATCGAACGTCCGTACCGATGTCGTTCCCTACGTCACGTGGAGCATCGGTTCGCGCAGCGTCCCGCGACACGCTGCTCGCATCAGTCCCTGCGTCGAAGCTCGCATCCTCGGGCACTGGCTGAGAGTCACAGCAGGTGGAGAGGACGAGAACGACGACGAGGAGCGGGGCGGTCTTCCAAGTCCTCAGAAGCATCGCTCCGCCGCCGTGGGCAGACGAACGAAGTCACGCTCTTCGTACGCGCGCGCGCGGAAACTCCGCCCGTGCTCGACCATCACGGTCAGTCCGTGTTGATTGGCGTGGATCTGCTCGGGAATCACACGCCCGGGGCCCACCGCGAAGCCAGAGACCCGGAATGTACCGAAGCGCGAAGCTGCCAGACGAACCACGGCGTGTGCGCCGCGGTTGCTGCCAGCGATGTAGAGGGCGCCGTCGTGCCCAGGGGCCATCGCGAAGCGGTCGTTGCTCGTGAGGCGCGGCCAGCTCGCGACGACATCGACCGCGTCGCCACGCGGGCTGACGCGCACGAGGCGCGCCCGGCGCTCGGTCCGTCTCGTCGCCGTCGCGAATGTTGCGCGCACGCTGCCTCCTCTTCGCGTCGAGGATGACACCGCGCGATTCCGGCGATCAACCCGCCGCCTGCGTGCCGAAGGGCTGGCGTGTAGAGTCGCGGCGAACATGCACGACCGCATCTACGACTCGGTGCTCGATCTCATCGGCAACACGCCCCTCGTTCGCCTGCGGCGCATGTCGCCTGCGAAGGGCGCCGAGGTCGTCGTGAAGCTCGAGAACCTCAACCCGGCCGGCAGCGTGAAGGATCGGCCCGCGCTGCAGATGATCCTCGACGCCGAGGCGCGCGGGGAGATCAGCGAAGGCGCCACGATCATCGAGGCGACGAGCGGCAACACCGGCATCTCGCTCGCGATGATCGCCGCGGTGCGCGGCTACCAGTGCGTGCTCGTCATGCCCGAAGACATGAGCCTCGCGCGCAGGCAGATCCTCCAGGCGTACGGCGCCGAGTGCGTGCTCACGCCGCCCGAAGAGGGCATGGCGGGCGCGGTCGAGCGGGCGGAGCAATTGCTCGCCGAGACCAAGAACGCCGTGATGCCTCGGCAATTCGCGAACGCCTCCAACCCCGACGCGCACGCGAAGACGACGGCCGAAGAGATCTGGCGCGCGACCGGCGGCGCGATCGACGCGTTCGTCGCGGGCGTCGGCACGGGCGGCACCATCACGGGCGTCGCCCGCATCATCAAGCAGCGCAAGGCCGACGTTCACTTCGTCGGCGTCGAGCCGCGCGGCTCGGCCGTGCTCACGGGCGGCAAGCCCGGCCTCCACGGCATCCAAGGCCTCGGCGCAGGCTTCGTCCCCGAGGTCCTCGATCGCTCCTTCCTCGACGAGGTCGTCACCGTCAGCGACGTCGCCGCCGAGCGCGCGCAGCGCCGACTCGCCAAAGAAGAAGGCCTCTTCGTCGGCACGAGCGCGGGCGCGAACGTGCACGCCGCGGTGGAGATCGCCAAGCGCTTCAAGCCCGGCACCCGCATCGTCACGATCCTGTGCGACGGCGGCGAGCGCTACCTGCGGTGACCCGCGCCAGGCCAAGGGCCCTGGCGCGGATCCTTCAGGTCACATCATCGAGCCGGGCATCGCGCAGCTGCCGTCCATGCAGATGAGCGAGCCGCAGCAGTCGACGCTGCTCGCGCACTCGTCGCCCATGCGCTTGCACTCGCACGCGCCGTCGACGCACTCCTGGAGGCCCACGCAGTCCGTCGCGTCGTCGCAGCGCTCGCCGGCGCCGAGGCCGCAGTAGCGCATCGTCCCGCCGAAGGAGCGCGGGCTGCAGTTCTGGATGCCGCAGCAGTCGCCGATGCCCGTGCAGCTCTGGCCTTCACGACGGCAGTCGGAGATGTCGACGCAGTTGCCGCCGACGCAGCCGAAGCCCTCGCAGCAGTCCTGATCCGAGTAGCAGAGCGCGCCCTCGGCCTGGCACTCGCACATGCCCTCGTTGCAGAGCATCTCGCCGCAGCAGTCGTAGTGGTCGTCACACGACGTGCCGGCCGCGGAGCAGCAGCGCGTGGGCGGCGGCGTGGTGGGCTCGCCCTCGTTCGGCGCGGGCGCGCACGACAGACCGTCACAGCACGTGCCCTCGCCCGTGCACGCCATCGGCGCCTCGATGCACATCTCCATCCCGCTCGTGCACATGAAGTCCGTGCACACGAGGCCCATGCCGCAGTCCATGGAGGTCATGCACATGTCGCCCATCATGCCCATGCCCATGCTCATCGAGCCGTCCTCTTCGGGCTGACACGTGAACGTCTTGCAGGTGAGGCCTTCGCCGCACTCCGAGCTGTCGGTGCAGAACTGACCCTCGCGGCCCGCCGTGCACATGCCGTCCATGCACTGCATGAAGCCGCAGCAGTCGGTGGAGTTCGTGCACGTCGAGCCGGCGCCCGAGCAGCAGCGCGGAACGATCGGCGCCGGACGACACACCGAGCCGTTGCAGCAGCCGCCGCCGCCGATGATCGGCACGCCATCGAGCAAGCACGAGAGGCTCGGCCCGCGGCACATCGAGCACGTTCCGAACTGGCAGTTCTGCGAGCCCTCACACGCGTCGGGCATCGAGTCCATGTTCGTGTCACAGCACATCTGCATGTCGCGACCGCAGTCGTCGGGCGGCATCGTGCACGAGGGCGTGCCCGTCGAGCGATCGCAGATCATGCCCCCGTCGCAGGTGCCGCGCGGCGTGCACGGCTCGCCCATGCCGCCGGTGTCGGTCGAGCGGATGCACATGCCGCCGGGCGAGCACGTGAGATCACCCGTGCAGTCGGTGCCGCCGGGGCGACCCATCGGGCCGCAGCAGGGCTGATCGATCTCGCCGCACGCGTACATCGGGTCGGTGACCTCGACGCAGTTCGTTCCGTCGCAGGAGAGCGTCGGACGGCCGCAGGAGCTCGCGCCGTCGCAGCAGCGCTCGCCCGCGTCGCCGCACGCGACGCACATGCCGCTCGTCGGATCGCACACGTTGCCCGAGCGGCACGTGAAGCCCGCGCAGCACATGCCGCCCACGCCGCCGCAGTCGCTCGAGTCGCCGGGACCACCGGGGCCGGGGCCGTCGATGTCGTCCGTCTCGGGGTTTCGGCAGACACCGCTCGAGCAGACCATGCCGGTGCAGCAGTCGCTCGCGCCGCTGCAGCTTCCGCCGCGGGGCGCGCAGCACGCGCCGCCCTGACAGGCCAAGCCGGTGCAGCAGTCCGAGACGCCATCACACGCGACCGGCGAGCCGGGGCCGACGCAGCACACGTCGCCGCGGCCACAGCGGAGGCCGAGCTCGCACGTGCGACCCGCGCAGCACGACTCGCCCGCAGGACCGCACACGTCTCCCATCATCGTGGGAACGCCGGTGTCGGTGCCGGGCGGGACGTTCGAGTCGGTGCGTCGACCGCCCGCGTCGCGCGCGTCGCCGTTGCCGTTCGCACATCCCGAGGCCGCGAGCGCGAGCGTGGCGCCGAGGAAGGTGCACAAGAGCGCAGACCGAAGAGAAGACCAAGAAGCTCCGAAGGCGTGCATGCGCCCCAGTGTATACGCAATCTCCCAGCCGGCTCGACATCCGGGCGTCACACCGCAGTAGTACACCCCGACCGAGCGAGGAGCAGCGAGCGATGAGCGACGAGCACGCGAAGACCGGGATCAAGCAGTTCTCCGGCGCGACGCAGGCGACCCGCGCCGTGCACGGAGGCGAGTCGCGGTCGCGCGCGCACCACGCGCTCGCCGAGCCGATCGTGCAGACGGCCACGTACACGTTCGACGACACCAGAGACCTCGTCCGCTACATGGAAGGCCACGGGGGCGAGGGGCGCGAGGAGTACGGCCGCTACGGAAACCCGACCGTGCGCGCGCTCGAGCAGAAGGTCGCCGCGCTCGAGGGCACCGCCGACGCGCTCGCGTTCTCGAGCGGCATGGCCGCAGTGACGACGAGCATCCTCGCGCTCACGAAGGCGGGCTCGCACGTGGTGCTGTTCTCGGACTGCTACCGGCGCACGCGCCAGTTCGTGACGAGCTTCCTCGATCGCTTCGGCGTCACCTCGACGTTGGTGCCGCCCGCCGACCTCGACGCGCTCGAGGCCGCGCTCACCAAGGACACGCGCCTCGTCGTGAGCGAGGCGCCGACCAACCCCTACCAGACGGTGCTCGATCTCGATCGCATGAGCGCGATCTGCAAGCCGCGGCGCGTGAAGACGATGATCGACGCGACGTTCGCGACGCCGATCAACCTGCGCCCGGCGGAGCACGGCATCGACCTCGTGCTGCACAGCGCGACGAAGTACCTCGGCGGTCACAACGACGTGCTCGGCGGTGTCGTCGCGGGTCCCGAGGGGCTCGTGTCGATGGTGCGCGACGCGCGGCACGTGCTCGGCGGCGTGCTCGATCCCCACGCGGCGTATCTCATCCACCGCGGTGTCAAGACGCTGGCCGTGCGCGTCGCGCAGCAGAACCGCAGCGCGCTCGCGCTGGCGCAGGCGCTCGAGGGGCATCCGCGCATCCGCCGCGTCTGGTATCCGGGTCTGCCGTCGCACCCGAGCCACGCGGTCGCCAAGGCGCTGATGAGCGGCTTCGGAGGCGTCGTCACGTTCGCCGTGAAGGGCGACCTCGCGTCGGTGGGTCGTGTCGTCGACGCGATGAAGATCCCTCGCATCGCGCCGAGCCTCGGCGGCGTCGAGTCGCTCGTCGAGCAGCCCGCGCTGATGAGCTTCTTCGAGCTGTCGAGCGAGGAGCGCCTCGCGCTCGGCATGAGCGATGACCTCGTGCGCTACGCGGTGGGCCTCGAGGACACCGACGAGCTCGTCGCCGACGTGCTGTCGGCCTTGGAGACGTGATGGAGCAAGCGCTCTACGGCGTGCTCGGCATGATGTGCGTGATCCTGGTGATCACGTTCGCGCTCGTGCGCGCGCCACGGAGAACGCACGCGTGGGAGACGGGCAAGGGCGCGCCGAAGAAGAGGCCTGCTCGAGCGCTGCGCGAGGCGCGCTGGCAGGCGCGCGCGGCGGGAGCGGACGCCGCAGAGGTCGAGACCGTCCGCGCGCGCAACGCGGAGGAGGCGTCGTGGGTGACGCGCGCCGAGGAGCAGACCGAGCGCGCGGCCCGCGCGGCCACCGCGGACGACGAGACGCTGCGCGATCTCGAGGAGTACGCGCGCGTCGCCGAGGAGCTGACGGACGAGAAGGACACGCAGTCCGTGATCGACGCGGGCGTGAAGCGGCGCTTCCTGATCGTGCAGCTCGCCGCGTTCTCGCTCCTCGATCCCGAAGAAGAGGGCCTCTCGGCCTCGCTCGAGGCGCGCGGCTTCACGCGCCTCGCGCGGCTCCATCGCGCGGCGGTCTCGATGGCGGGCTACCTCGCGAGCGACGCGCGCCGCGAGCTCGTGGGCGTGAGCGCGCCTCCGAAGCCGAAGATCGCCGTGCTGTCGGCGCCGCTGTCGCTCGACCTCTTCTCGCGCGGCGGGCTCGTGCATCCGCCGGAGATGGCGCCGAACCGCGCGCTCGCGCAGGCCGAGGCCGAGCTGCTGCACGACGTGTCGAACGGCGCGGGCTCGGTGGTGTTCGTGAAGGCGGCCGGCTTTCGCTACGCGTACAAGCTCCGGATCGAGGACGGCTTCCGCACGGTCATCAGCGCGGTGACGGTCTCGAAGGTCTGAGCCAGCCCATGACGCGTCCACGCATGAATCGTCCACGAAACAGGGTGATCTCAACTTTCTTTTCGGACGGCCGCATCCTTTCGCCTCGCTCGGCCGTGGTGGGAGCGAGGCCCGACCCGTCTTCGATCGCTACGCGGCGGACCTGAAGCGCGCGTGCGAGTGACCAAGACGACGAGCCACACACGATCGAGGAGTGACCGACATGGCGACCAAGAAGACCGCGACGACGAAGAAGCCCGCACCCGCCAAGCCCGCACCCGCCAAGCCCGCACCCGCCAAGCCCGCACCCGCCAAGCCCGCACCCGCCAAGGCAGCTCCGGCCTCGAAGCCGAAGGCGAGCGGCGCGGGCGGCGATGGCACCGCGGCCTCGCCGTGGAAGCTCCAGACTCCGCCGCAGACGAGCGAGTACGAGGCGTACCGAGACGAGACCTCCGGCTCGCTCGTGGTGCAGGTCGGCTCGACGCAGCTCCGCTACCAGCTGCGCTGCATCGCGGACCTCCACGCGATGTTGAAGGCCCACGGCGACTGGATGCTCCTCGGCAGCGCCGACGAGCAGAAGGACGCGGCGGCAGGCACCGTCGAGGCGTGGGGACGCGCGGCGTCGAACCCGGTGGGCGGTTGGTACGGCACGAAGAAGGGCCTGCGCGGGCGCTTCGGCATGTACCTGCCGCCGGTGCTCGAGCGTCTCGGTCTCGCCGAGGTCGAGCACAACCCGAAGAACAACCGCATGCGGGCGCGCTGATCGACCCTCCGTACCGACCGGAGCGTCGTGCCTCGCGGACGTGTCCTCACGACCAACCTCTGCGTCCGCGTCAGAAAGGGCAGCTTGAGACGCGACGACGCCGTGCCTCACGGATGCCCGCGTAGCGACGCGAACCTCGCGGTCGCGATGATCGACACAGAGGAGCCCACACGAGCGCGCGGTGAGCGAACGTCTCGCGTCATGCGTCTCGGCGAACGCGTGCCCGTGACCTACTGCCTCGTCGTGGTCGACGGAGAGCGGCCGCAGCGAGGGTGTCACGCGAGGGCGAGCATCTCGTCCATCGAGACGGGCACGAGCCGCGCGAGCTCTCCACGCGAGCGAGGGCCGCGACGACAGCTCCGCCCAACTTCTCTCGGCAGAACATCCGATCGAACACGTGCCAAAGGACTCGAAGCGAGGGGCCGGGGCTCACGCGCTCAGCGTCGCGAGCAGGGCCGCGAGATCAGACGCGTCGGGCTCGAGCGCGAGGCCGCGCCGCAGATCTGCCGCGGCGTGGTCGGCTCGGCCCACCGCGATCAGCGCCTCTGCGCGCCGCAGGAGCGCCTCGACGGAGTGAACGTCGAGCGCGAGCGCCCGGCTCGCGTGATCGAGCGCCTCGTCCGGGCGACCGAGCGACAGCGCGCACTCGGCGACGCGCGCCCACGCCGTCGCGTCCTGCCGCTGCGCCAGCGACCTCAGGTACGCACCTCGGGCGATCTCGTGCTCACCGCGCACGCGGAAGAGCTCGCCCATCGCGAAGTGCGCGCCCTCGTGCTCGGGCTCGAACGCGAGCAGACAGTCGGCGTGGAGCCACAGCGGCTCGCGATCGGCCTCCGACCACGGCGAGAGCCGGAGGAGCGCTGCGTCGCACTGCGGCAGCTGCCGCGCCACGGAGAACGGTGACGACTGCGCGTCCACGTGACCGACCGACAGGTGCGCGAGGAACGCCGGATCGCGCACCTGGATCGTGACCATCGCGTTGGGCGCGAGGCTCGCCTCGCCCGGCGGGCGCGCGGGGTCGAGGTCCTCGACCTCGATCGACACGACGATCGCGAGCGTGTGGCGCGCGAGGAAGTGCGTGTAGCGGAGCCACCCGAGGATGTTGTCGGCGTGCTCGGGCCGCGGTGCAGGCGCGTGGCGCGCGAGCTCGCGGAAGAGCGGGATCTCCGCCGCGGCTGCGTCGGTCGTCCCTGGAAGGAACGGGTTGTCGCCCATCGCCTCGACGAGCCACTGCACCGCGGTCGCGGCGTCGATGTCCGAGAGCGCGTCGACCTCGGGCTCGAACACGTGCAGCTCGACGGTGTCGCCTCTGCGCTCGCGGACGACGGTGATGTGAGTGCGAGACATGCTCGGTCCTCGATCGGCTCAGCGCGGCGCGGTGAGACGGCGCTTGCCGTCTTTGCTCTTGAGCGCGAGCGGCTGCTCGAGCTGCTCGCGATCCCATTGCTGGCACGTGACCTCCTTGTGGTGCTGGTCGAGCGCCTCGCAGTAGTTCGTGAAGTAGCAGCGACGCACGAGGTGCCCCTCGCCACGGCGGATCTTCTCGAGCCAGTCCGGATCGGCGAGCGCCTGTCGCGCCGCCGCGACGATGTCGGCCTCCTCGCGCTGCACGATCGCCTCGGCCTCCTCGTAGGTGCCGATGCCGCCCGCGGTGATCACGGGCGTGCTCAGGCCCGCCTCGCCGATCGCGCGGCGGATCTCTCGGGCGAGCGAGACGTTCCTGCTGAAGGCGCTCGTGTTGCGCGAGGGCTCGAGCGCATCGAGGTGCGCGCCTTCGTGCGCGAGCGGGCCGATCTTCACCGTCGGCATGCACTCGTGACCGCTCGGCCCCGTGTACGGATACGCGGCGTGACCGACCTTGGGCTGCGCGGCGTCTTCGAAGCGGCCGCCCTTGGAGATCGAGAGGAAGTCGAGGCCCGCGCGACAGAGCGCGACGCCGATCTCTCGCGCCTCGTCGACGTGCGTGCCGCCGTCGATCACCTCGTCGCCGAGGATGCGCGCGCCGATCACGAAGCGATCGTGCACGCGCGCGCGCACCGCAGCGATCACCTCGGTCGGCAGGCGCAGACGTCCCTCGATCGACGCTCCGTAGCCGTCGTCGCGCGTGTTCGTGCGCGAGAGGAACGAGGCCATCGTGTACGCGTGCGCGTAGTGGAGCTCGACTCCGTCGAAGCCCGCTCGCTCCGCGCGCACGGCCGCGTCGGCGAACAGCGCGGGCAACACCTCGGGCAGCGCGCGCACGTGCGGCAGCTGCGTGTCCGTCACGCGCTCGCGGTGCCCCATCGTCAGCGACTCGTGCTCACGCGGCGACAGGATCGCAGCGAGCGCAGCGTCGTCCGCTGCGATCAAGCGCGCGCGCACGGCGGCCTCGTCGTCGCGCACGAGCGTGTCGTCGCCGAAGAACGTCGCCGCGCGATCGCGCAGCGCGTCGTCGATCACCAAGAAGCGCTCGAGGAACTTGGTGCGCTCGGGGCGCCGCTTGATCGCGAGGAAGTCGATGATCTGGACGAAGAGCTTCGTGCGTCCGCCCGAGGCCTCGCGCACGGCGTGAACGAGCTCGGTGAGGCCCGGCAGGAACCGGTCGTGTCCGATGCGCAGCAAGGGCCCGCTCGGCACGTCGCGGATGCCCGTGGCCTCGATCACGATCGCGCCCGGCTTTCCTTCGGCGAAGCGCGCGTACCACTCGATCACCGCGGGCGTGACGAAGCCGTCGTCCGACGCGCGCCACGGCACCATCGCGGGGATCCACGTGCGATCCGCGAGCGAGAGGCGTCCGACGGAGAGCGGCGACAGCCACGCCGAGCCGCGCACGTCTTCGACCGACGGCCACCGCGTCACGGGCAGTCGAGAGAGGTGCTTCTCGTGCGGGGTCGTCACGCGGCCCGACGCTATCTCAGTGACGCGGTGCGTGGCATCTCGCGCGCGTGTAGGCTGTTGGTCATGGAGACGGCCATCTGGACGAGCTTGCCGGGCGTCGAGGGCAGCGCGGTGCGCCGTCTCCGCCGCCAGGAGTACGAACGCCTCGTCGAGGCTGGGGTGTTCGAGCGCGAGCGGGTCGAGCTCGTTCGAGGAGTCATCGTCCGCATGCCGCCGCAAGGTCCGCCTCACAGTGGTCCGATCGAGATCCTCAACGAGCTCCTGCTCCCAAGGCTGCTCGGTCGCGCTCGCGTTCGAGTGCAGCTCCCCTTGATCGGCCCCGACGACTCGGTACCCGAGCCGGACCTCGCGATCGTGCCGTTGGGCGCCTCGCCGCACCGCGCGCATCCCGATGCCGCGCACCTCGTGATCGAGGTGGCTCATACGAGCCGTGCGTACGACCGCGGGACAAAGGTGCCGCTCTACGCAGAGATGAAGGTGCCCGAGGTGTGGATCATCGACGTCGCGCGACGCGCGATCGAGGTCCATCGCGACCCCGACGGCGACCACTACCGATCTTCGACGACGGTGACTGGAGGCACGCTCGCCCTTCTGGCCTTCCCCGACGTCAGCGTGGACGTGAACGCGGTCCTCGGATAGCCGCGCGTTCTCGCTGAGCCACGGATGCGCGGACGGGATGCCCGTGCTTCTCTCCCATCGCTGACCCAACTGGCGACAGCGAATGGAGAACCGATGACGACGGGACGCGAGAAGCTGGCGAAGATCGCGAAGGCGCTGGGGATCGAGGACGCGCTCGAGGGGCCGGTGAGCGGCGTCGTGGGCGCGCAGGTGCTCGCGGGCGACGGCGCGTCGATCACCACCGACGATCCCTCGACGGGCGCGCGGCTCGGCATCGTGCGCGGCGCCTCGAAGGGCGAGTACGACGCGGTGATCGCCCACGCGCAGGAGCGCTTCACGAGCTGGCGCATGGTGCCCGCGCCCGTGCGCGGCCAGCTCGTGCGTCGCCTCGGCGAGCTCTTGCGCGAGCTCAAGGAGCCGCTCGGCGCGCTCGTCTCGCTCGAGATGGGGAAGATCAAGACCGAGGGCCTCGGTGAAGTGCAGGAGATGATCGACATCTGCGAGTTCGCGGTCGGTCTCTCGCGACAGCTGCACGGCCTCACGATCGCGAGCGAGCGGCCGCAGCACCGCATGATGGAGCAGTGGCTCCCGCTCGGGCCCGTCGGCGTGGTCACGGCGTTCAACTTCCCCGTCGCCGTGTGGGCCTGGAACGCCGCGCTCGCCGCCGTGTGTGGTGACACCGTGGTGTGGAAGCCCTCGCCGCACGCGCCGCTCTGCGCGCTCGCGGTGCAGCGCATCTGCGATCGCGCGATGAAGGACACGGGGCAAGAGGGAGTGTTCTCGCTGGTCGTGAGCGGTCACGAGGGCGGCGAGTGGATGTCGAGCGATGCGCGCCTGCCGCTCGTGTCGTTCACGGGCAGCTCCGCGGTGGGCAAGAAGGTCGCGAGCTCCGTGGGCGCGCGCCTCGGCAAGAGCCTGCTCGAGCTCGGCGGCAACAACGCGATCGTCGTGATGGCCGACGCGGATCTCGATCTGGCGATGCGCGCGATCGTGTTCGGATCCGTCGGCACCGCCGGGCAGCGCTGCACGAGCACGCGGCGCGTCTTCGTCGAGGCCTCGGTGATCGACTCGCTCACCGAGCGGCTCGCCCTGGCCTACCGCACCGTGAAGATCGGCGACCCGCTGGAAGACGGCGTGCTGATGGGCCCGCTGATCACCGATCAGGCCGCGCAGCGCTTCGAGCACGCGCTGTCGGAAGCCCAGAAGGCGGGCGCGACCATCGTCACCGGCGGCAAGCGCCTCGCCCGGCCGGGTCACTTCGTCGAGCCGACGATCGTGCGGGCGGCCGGTGATCAAGCGAGCCTGCCGATCGCGTTCGAGGAGACGTTCGCGCCGATCCTCTACGTGTTCTCGGTGAGCTCGCTCGACGAGGCGATCGCCGCGAACAACGCGGTCACGCAAGGGCTGAGCTCCGCGATCTTCACGGACTCGGTGCGCGCGTCGGAGGCGTTCGTGTCCGCGATGGGCTCGGACTGCGGCATCGCGAACGTGAACATCGGCACGAGCGGCGCGGAGATCGGCGGCGCGTTCGGCGGCGAGAAGGACACGGGCGGAGGACGCGAGTCCGGCTCGGACGCATGGAAGGCGTACATGCGAAGGCAGACCTCGACGGTGAACTGGGGCCGCGATCTGCCGCTCGCGCAGGGCGTGTCCTTCGTGTGAGGGACGGCGTGTGACCAAGTCGTTCCCGCCGCGCCTGCACGTGCTCTTCGCGTCGCGCTCGGAGCAGGCGCTCGTGATCCGTCGCGGTCCCTCGAACCACGTCGCGAGCATCGCGTGGGATCGCAGGCGTGATCGCTTTACGCTCGGTCAGTGGATGAAGGGGCGGATCTACGAGCGACGCTGCGATCTCTCGCCCGACGGCGCGCACTTCCTCTACTTCGCGATGAACGGTCACTGGCAGAGCGAGTCGCGCGGCAGCTGGACGGCGATCTCGCGCGCGCCGTACCTGCGCGCGATCGGCTTCTTCACGAAGGGCGACTGCTGGCACGGCGGCGGGATGTTCGTCGAGACACGCAAGACCGAAAAGTGCCGCTACTGGCTCAACGACGGCTACGGCCACGCCGTCGTGCGGCAGACGAACGAGGTGACGCGCGACGCGACGTACCGACCGAGCCCCTCGTTCGGCGGCGAGTGTCCGGGCGTCTACTACCACCGGCTGATCCGCGACGGCTGGACCTACCTCGCGCACGACAAGGGCGAGAAGTGGAAGAGCCTCGACGTCTTCGAGAAGACGCTCGTGCACGGCTTTCGCCTGCGGAAGATCGCGCACTGCGAGACCGGCGCGCCGCCCGGCAAGGGCTGCTACTGGGACGAGCACGTGCTCATCGATCCGAGCGGTGAAGAGCGCGTCGAGCGCGACTGGGAGTGGGCCGAGCTCGACGGCTCGCGCCTCGTCTACGCGACCGACGGCAAGATCTTCGCGCAGAGCATCGATCGCAAGGGCCTGGCGGCCGCGCGCGTGCTCCACGACTTCACGCCGATGAAGTTCGAAGCGATCGCCGCGCCCTATGGCTGAGTGAGGCGTGGTCCACGTCGAGCGTGTTAGCGTGGGCGGGTGCAGCGAACGAAGCAGCTCCTCACGATCGCGACGATCACACTCTCTCTGACGGCGTGCGGCGGAGGCCAGAGCGACAGCGCCTCGGGCTCTTCGTCGTCGGGCTCCTCGACGTCCGGCTCTTCGGGGGGCTCGTCGTCGGGCGGATCCTCGTCCGCCTCGGCCGGCGGTGAGTCGAGCGGCGGCGGTGGCGGCAGCGGAAGCGGTGGCGGCTCGCAGAGCGCGGGCGAGTTCCAGATCTCCGAGTCGACGACCGCGGGCGAGGCGCACGGCGATCATCCTTCGGCGATCACGTCGACCGCGACGCACGCCGCGATGCGCCTCTTCGTCGTGGATCCCGACACGGGCCCCACGACCGGCGTCTGCATCAAGCTCACCGGACCGGACGGCCACGAGTACTTCACCCAGCCGACCGACTCGCAGGGCTACGCCGAGGTGCTCGTGCCCGCGGGCGCGCGCTACGACCTCGACTACCTGACCCTCGGCCGACGCAGCACGACGGCGCACGTCGAGGTGCCCGCGGGCCCGCGTCAGGACATCCGTCTCACGCTGCGTTATCGCCGCTGGACGCCGCCGCCGCGTCCCGTGATCGTCCCGCGCGAGCCGACGCCCGAAGAGCCCGCGCCGCCTCCGCCGCCCGAGCCGGGCCTCGTGCTCGACGGCATCCTCTTCGAGTCGGGCAGCGCGACGATCGATCCCGCGTCGAACGAGCGACTCGATCGCGTCGTCGAGTACATGACGCACATGGCGAGCGCGCGGATCCAGATCGCGGGACACACCGACAACGTGGGCAACCGGCAGCGCAACCAGGCGCTCTCGCAGTCGCGCGCCGAGGCCGTGCGCGCCTACCTCGTCTCGCACGGGATCGACGGCAGCCGCGTCGAGGCCGTGGGCTACGGCGACGCGCATCCCGTCGCGCCGAACGACACGGACGCGGGCCGTCAGCAGAACCGACGCATCGAGGCCATCGAGCTCTGATGCCGCACTACCTGAGAGTGGCGCGCGCGATCGCGCTGCTCACAGGCGCGCTGGGCACGTCGAGCGCGGTGAGCGGGTGCTACCAGAGCCACGTGCGATCGACCGACGCGGGGCCGATCGACGCCGCGAGCTTCGATACGCTGCTCGACGCCGGCCGCTGTCCGAGACCCTTGCCGTGCACGTGTCGCACGCTCGGTGCGCCGGGCACCTGCGAAGACACGCCGTACGTGTCGTGCTGTCCGATCGTCGGCCCGCTGAGCCCTCCCGATCTGCCGATCGTGTGAGGTCGATGACACGTCGCCGTCAGCGCGGCGCCCACCTCGATGTGTCACCAAAGCACTCTCGGTCTCATGTTCTGGGGAGACACAACCCTATCGTGGCCCGGCCACGGATTGGAATGCCACCCGTGAGGACGGCATCGACGAAGATGGTGATCTCCGTCGTGCTCACCGCCTCGATCGTAAGGGTGCCCGACTCGCTGGAGTGGCTGCTGACGAACATCCCTTCGCGCGCGTACCTGAAGCCGATGCTGGACTGCTGGGGAGCGAGTGAGCCTTCGTGAGAGACCACCGCGTAGGTGCCGACAGTGGGTGGCAGATCGTGCGTCTCGTCGACTGCGGGACCTCGAATGTTGATCCCGAGGGTCGCGATCTCGGACACCGGCACTCCCATCAGACCCTGCTCGCACCCCTCGGGATGCTGCCACAGATACAGTCCGAGAACGGCGGTGTTCGGGGCCGCCGGCGTGGTGCTGCCCAACAGACCTGACATGTCGACAGCGCCGTACTGATGCAGCTGCGGCACGGGTGTGAGCACGCGAAGAGGCTCGTTCTCGACGGCGTCCACCATCGAACGCGCGTCAGACAGAGACGCGTCTCGCCGAGCATCAGCGTCCATGGACGGAGCCACCGCGACGCAGCCGCCGAGGCCCCAGGCGAGGAGCAAGACAAAGGGGTTCACGTTCGTTCGTGTCATGGCTACTCCGAGATCTTGTAGTCCCAGAGAACGTTGGCCCCGCTGGGATAGGCGAGGTAGAGCGGCGCTCCCATCGTGGTGTCGCCAGCATCCGTATAGAGAACCGGCGGGCCGCTCGACATCTGGTGGGGAAGGCGAACAGTCTGAGTCCATTCCCCCGGCCGGTACGTGCATCCGCACGGCGTCGATGGGCAGTAGCAGTAGGACGAGTAGCGGCTTGCTCCATCCGTAGAGCGAGCCGCGACGTGGAGGCGGCCGCGATACGACAGCGCCGTCGGCGAGCCAGTCGCGGCGGCGATCGCGACGTGAGTCGTCGTTTGACGGTCGATCTGCTGCTCCGCGCTGAAAAGAGACGTCTCGAGATAGCGGTAGTAGAGGTTGGAAGCCCCGGTTCCCCGCTGATACACGACATACAACCGCCCTCCAACCACCGCTGCGGCAGGACCCGAGTCCGACAATGCCGACGTGGTGCCAGGCCCCGCCCAAACGCCGCCGCTCCGAACGAAGTAGCGGATCGGCTGGGCGCCACCCGGGGGTCGGTAGAAGACGTAGAGGTTCCCCCCGAACTCCGCGAGCGCGACATCCGAGTCGGTCTGGGCTGACCCCGGAAGCGTCGTCGCCGCGCTCCACGTACCGCTCGAGCTCATCTGCTTGAAGGTCACTGCGTTGGTCGTAGCCTCGCGGTAGGCCAACCAGAGTGCACCACCGAAAGGCTGAAGCGCCGGCCCCGAGGACGTGTACGCGATCGCGCCCGCAGACGACCAGACGGCGCCACCCCACAGGGTGCCTGCGCGGAAACGTATCCGCATGTCGTTCGTGCCATTTCCACGGTAGGCAACGTACGTACGTGCTTGGCCCCCTACGGCGAACGTGGCGAATGACGAGCGAGACTGGCTCCCAATGGAGCCCTCGACGAACGAACCCGTCCAGAGCCCCACGGCCTGCATGGCACCCACCGCTCGGTAGTAGTTCGTTCCAAGGCCCCAACGTGCATACGCGACATCGTGCCAGGCGGATGCGAAATCGAAGAACGTGTCGGTCAGTGTGAGGTGATTCCGAACCATATCGTAGATGACGAAGGATGCGTTGATGTTGCCGATGCCAGTCACCGACCTCCCAGCAAAACTCGAGGCACCCACGGAAGGCTCGCGGCCCATGAGGAACGTCGCCCGATCGATGATCGTCGCGTCGGCATACGCGAACGATTCCACGGGACCCGTGGTCCCGCCCGAGGTGTCCCACCGCTCGTAGTTCGAGTAGTGCGCGGCGCCATGGGCGCACGTGGTGCAATTTCCACCAGCAGGGGTGTTCGGCGCCTCGGGGTCGCTCATGCTCCGATAGCCCCCCACGCATGTTCCACCGGTCCCGATGATCCAGTCATTGGTGGTCCCATATTGGGCTTCCACGAACCGACCCACGGAATCACTCATCCCCTCCCAGAGCGCGACTCGTTCCCATCCAGCGTTCGGACCGGACGACGGACGACCGATCTCGTCGCCTTCCACCCCGTGGAAGAACTCGTGTCCAACCACATCGAGGCACGCGGCACCCGTACCAAACAGCGCACTGGCGCGGTACCAGTTGTCCGGACTTTCGTCGTGTGTCCACGACGCGTAGGTCGGCGCGACGTTGGGCAGACTGAAGGGCCGGGGGACATAGTCGACGTCGGCGGCGGCGCGCATCCGATGGACGGCGCTGGTCGGGTCGTCGTCCCACCCATCGCGGCCCCACCACGTAAAGAAGCTTCGAACGTTTCCGACGTAGGTGTGCACCAGCGCGGCGGAGCCTGGCCACGGCGTCGGGGCGGAGTACGCGGGGTCGTTATCCCAGATCAGCGTCCAGTTTCCCCAGAGCGGGTCACCCGCTGGCACTCCAGAGACCGCTCGATGGATCTCTCTGGAGTCGGCATGCTCGGTGAAAGAGCTCCGACCGATCAGCGTGCCGGTCTGCGCGTCCACCGTGGCCTGACCCTCTCGCCCGGTGACTGTCCACGCGGGTACGGCTACCGCGTCGATGATGGCGTACCCGAACTCGGTCACCGCGAGCGATGACTCGGGTACTTCCGCCGAGGCGGCGGCGCGCGCCTCGTCGGCAGTGATCGCTGGTGGCGAGATGCCGCGCTCAAGCCCGACATTGGCGAGGACTAGGGTGAGGTAGTCCAGCTCGTCGCGGCGGCCCTGCACGTAGGATCCAAACACCGGCGCGCCGTCGGCCGCGACCTGTTCGTAGCACTCGAACCCCTCCCGGCAGCGCTCTGTGGGGCGAAGCTGGCGTTCGGGGTCGGAGACGCCGACGAGCTCACCCCACTCGTCGAGCCAGTCTCGCAGTGTCCCCGCGTAGTGCAGTCCACGAACGGCCTGGAGCAGTCCCTGGCTGTTCCTCACGGTGACACGCGCGCGCGTCTCGGCGGCGTCCTCGCGGTCGGCGAGCAGGTGCGTCAGCGGGGTCCGAACATCGATGACCCCCATCTCGTCGCTCTCAGCCTCACCCTGATCCGACGAGCTCAGCGGCGCGAAACGGCCGTCTACTTCATCTTGCGGAGCGCAGCTGACTAGGATGAACGCCAAAGCCAGAGAACGCCTTGCGTTGTCGCCGATGCGTTGTCGCCGATGCGTTGTCGCCGATGCGTTGGCGTTGTCGCCGATGCGTTGTCGTTGTCGCCGATGCGCATGTCCGCCTCCTGAGCGGCTTCTACGCTACATGACTCCTCACGCTCGTCGCAACCGGCGCCGACTGTGGAGCGCTCGGCCTCGTCAACCTCGATTCCTCGATTTCGGTCGGGGCAAATCTCGGTCAGTCCCTCTTCTTCATGCCGTGGCGCGCGAGGATGCGCTTCGCGAGGGAGCTCTTGTGGACCTCGTCGGGGCCGTCGTAGATGCGCGCGGCGCGCTCGTGTCGGTACCACCACGCGATGGGCGTGTCGTCGAGCATGCCAAGGCCGCCGTGCGTCTGGAGCGCGCGATCCATGACGCGATCGAGCATGCCCGCCACGTAGAACTTCACGACGGAGATCGCATCGCGCGAGGCCGCAGCACCTTCGCGATCCATCTGCTCCGCCGCGTCGAGCACGAGCAAGCGCGACGCATCGATCTCCGCGCGGCTGTCGGCGATCCAGCCTTGGATCGTGTCCTTGGTGCCGAGGGGCTTGCCCGGTGAGAGCTCGCGCGTGGCGGCGCGCGTGCACATCAGCTCGAAGCAGCGCTCGGCCACGCCGATCCAGCGCATCGCGTGGTGGATGCGACCGGGTCCGAGGCGCTCTTGCGCGAGCAAGAAGCCCGAGCCCTCCGGGCCGATGCGGTTCGTCTGCGGCACGCGCACGCCCTCGAGCACGATCTCCGCGTGGCTCGCCCAGCCACCACCGGCTTCGCCCATGACGGGCAGGTTCCGCACGAAGCGCAGGCCCGGCGTGCCTTCCGGCACGATGATCTGCGAGGCGCGCGCGTGCATCGGCGCGTCCGGCTCGGTCACCGCCATCACGATGCAGAACGCCGAGCCCTCGAAGCCCGACGTGAACCACTTGTGCCCATCGAGCACGTAGTCGTCGCCGTCTTTGCGTGCGCGCGTCGAGAGCCACACGGGGTTCGATCCCGCGTGCTCGGGCTCGGTCATGCCGAAGCTCGAGCGCGTCTCGCCGCGCGTGAGCGGGAGGAGGAACCGCTCCTTCTGCGCGTCGGTGCCGAACATGTGGAGGAGCTCCATGTTCCCCACGTCCGGCGCCTGACAATTGAACGCGTAGTGGGCGACGGGCGAGCGACCGAGCGCCTCCGACACGTGCGCGTACTCGAGCAGCGTGAGGCCCATGCCGCCCAGCTCGGTCGACAAGAACGGCGCCCAGAGCCCGCGCTCCTTCGCCTTCTGGCGCAAGGCATTCAGCTTCGGGACGAGGGCGACGAAGCCATGCGCGCCGAGCTCGCGCTCGAGCGGGACGATGAGCTCGTCGGTGAACGAACGAACCTCGCGCACGACCTTCGCAGCGCGATCGGGAAGAGGACGCGGCATGCGCGCGACAGTACCGCAGCGTCGCGCTGGATGACGTTGGAACCGCCCGCCGGCTGAGCGCTGAGAAGCCACCGCGCGCGAGGTCGGGCTCGCGACGTAGCATCCAGCGATGGTCCGCTCTCACCTCGCGCTCCTCGCGCTCGCGCTCCTCGGCTGCGGTCACTCCGACGAAGCGCCGCCGGATCCCCATGCCGCGGTCTCTCCGACACCTGCGACGACGACCGAGACACCCGAAGCACCCGAAGCACCTCCGACTGCCGCCGAGCCTGCGCCGACCACACCAGAGCCCGCGCCCACGCCGGCGGTCGGCGGCGACGTCGGGCACCTCGGCTGGGCGGAGCGTGAGCGGCGCACGTTCGTTCTCCAGGCAGCGGCGCGCGGCGCCGTGACGGCCCTCGGGATCGCCCGTGGCGGCACCCACGTCGCCGTCGGCAGCGACTCGGGCTTCGTCACCATGCTCGACTCGGCCACCGGTGAGGTCCGCGCGAGCGAGCGGATCGCGCGCAGCTCGCAGGCGGGGTTCGAGCTCGACGTGATCGGCGACGTCGCGCTCGTGCATTGGTGGGGCTACGACGACGGAGGCCTCGAGCTCTGGCGCTGGCGCGACGGCACGCGCGTGAACGTCGCCGTGGTGAACGACGAGCTCCAGCTCGCCGACCCGCGCGTCGCGCTCTCGCCGCGCGGCGATCGCTTCGTGCTCGCCAACGACGGCTCGATCCACCTCGGCTCTGCGCGCAACGGGAGGCTGACGACCACCGTCGAGGGAAGACACCTCGGGCGCCTCTCGTGGCCGCACGCGCGCGCGATCGTCGAGGTCGTCGACGATGGATTCGCGAGCCGTGCCCTGGTTCGCGTGATCGATCCGCAGACGCTCGCCGAGCTGTGGACCGCCCCCGCGGACGCCGTGGCGATCGTGCGACCCGCGGGCGATCGCGTCGTGCTGCTCGATGGCCCCGACGTCGTGGTGCGCGCGCTGCCCGGAGGCGAAGAGCGGGCGCGCGTGCCGCACGGCTTGGCGGGCGCCGATCGCATCGTGGTCTCTCGCGAGGGCGATCGCGTCGCGGTGTCGAGCTCCACGACGAGCGCGATGATCGTGCTCGCGGGCGGCGCGCGCACCGAGATCCCCGGAGGTCGTGCGCTGTGGGTCTCACCGCGAAACGTGCTCCTCGAGGCCGAAGACGGCTCGGTGCGGCGCTGGGTGCTCGAGCAAGCACGCCTCGGAGCTCGCGTGGCGCCTGCGCGAGCCGTCGCGGGGAGCGAAGACGAGGTGGAGCCCTCGAACCTCGTCGAGATCGACCCCGCGGGGACGGTCGCGTTCGCGCGCGGCGATCACGTGGAGATCGTGCAGCCGAGCGGCGCGCGTCACGAGTTCGCGCACGGCGGCGAGCACAGCGCGTGGGCGGTGTCGGTCGATCCCGCGCGCGGCGGTCTCGCCATCGGCGGCCGCTTCGGCGTGCAGGGCTGGCGCGCGACGGGAGTGAGCGACTCCTCGTGCGCTGGTGCCACGTCGGGGCTGATCGTCGCGTGGCCCGAGGGCAGCGTCGTCAGCGACGGGGAGTGCGACCTCGTGACCGGAGCGAGAGCGTCTCGGCCTGCCCACGATCCGTTCGTGGTGTCCGCGGACGGTCGCTTCCTGGTCGAGCGTGACGGATCGTTCCGCGATCGCGCGAGCGGACGACGCGTGCACCTCGAGGGCCAGACCGAGCTCTTCTGCGTAGAGGGCGACAACTGCTCGGGCATCGGCGCGATCGGCGCGGGCGGCACCGCGGTCTTCCTCCAGCTCTACTACGGCAACGAAGACGCGCTGCTCGTCCACGAGACGGCCGGCGGACGACGGATCGCGACGCTGCCCTTCGATGCCGCGTACGCGGTGGCGCCCGACGGAGCGTGGCTCGCGCACGCGAGCTCGCGATCGCTGGGCTGGCTCGACCTCGTCGGGGCTTCGCACACGGCGCGCTCGCTCGTGGGCAGCGGCGCCGACGAAGAAGCGACCGAGCAGGCTCGCATCGTGCTCGCGCCGTCACCCGACGGACGATCGATCGCGTGGACGCCAGGCAACGGCCACAGCGTGCAGGTGGTCTCGGTCGCCGACGGAGACGAGACCTCCCGCATCACGGTCGGGGCGCGCGTGCTCGAGCTCCGCTGGTCAGCGTCCGGAACGCAGCTCGCGATCCGCACGGAGCAGCAGATCCGCATCCAAGACGTCGGCGCCACCGAGCCCGCGCGCACGCTCGCGGCGGCCCATGGGACCCTCGAGATCGCGTGCTCCGAGCACGTGCTGCGCTGGATCCGCGACGCGTCCGCCGGCGGCCTCGAGGTGATCGATCTCGGCGCGTGCGGCCGGCCGGAGCAGCGACTGCCGCGCCTCGCGCCCGGCGGCCAGCTCGTGTGGACGGACGAAGGCATCGTGCGCGTGCGCCGTCTCGAGGGCGGCGAAGAGCTGACGCTCCGCACCGTGCGCGAAGACGCAGCGCGGAGTCATCACCTCGCGCACGACGCCGAGGGCCACTGGTGGACCGACGAGCCCGCGACCGAGGCGGCTCCGGTGCCGACGTGGGTGCGCCACGGCGACGGGCGCGGCGGTGAGACGACCCCGCTCGATCCCGCGATGCGGGAGGACGATCTCCTCGCGCGCTTCTTCGCCGCGCGCTGACGCCGAGCGACCCTCAGGGTGTGACTGTCTTCAGCTTCACCGCACGCGCGAGCGCTGCCTGACGCTCGTCATACGTCGCGAACGTACGCCGCCCGAGCGTCAGCGCCGATGCCACGTGGAGGACGTCGAGCGCGCGGGTACCGAGCGCGGGTGTGTGCTCCCGGCTCAGCTCCGCGGCGAGGTCGAGACAGCGACGCCAGAGCAGGTCCACGAGGACGAGATCGCCGTCGCGGAGGTCGGCCTCCATGGCGCGCTCGGTCTTCGCAGCGACGTCGGCGGAGATGTCGCCGCGGAACACGCCGAGTGCGATGCTGTTCACGAGCTCCGCGTAGCTGTGCCTCGTCAGCACCAGCGGCCCCACCAGCTTCGCGCGCCACGCGGAGAAACGCTTCGAGCTCGAGTCGTGGAGGTAGAGGCACCTCAGCGCGCTCGGATCGATGTAGACCGTGTCAGCGGTCGTCACGGTCGGAGTCGAAGCGCGCGCGCTGCGCCGCGGTGAGGGGCTTCGGCATGATCTCGCAGACTCGTGCGTAATAGTCGCGCTTGGGAGCGCGGGCCTTCGCCGGTACGTCGACGACTCGAAGCACGTACGCGTCGCGTCCCCGCTCGGTCACGACGACCTCTCCCTCACGCTCCAGCACCTCGCGCACCGCGGGAAACTGGGTTCGGAGATCCCGAACCGTCACACGCGCTCCTCTGCCGTTCGCCATCCGTGAATCATGCATGTTTCACGCGGCGGCGGCACGATCGATCAGCGTCGCGCGTCGCGGCCGCGGAAGTTCAGCGTCACTTGTCGGCCGAGGTACTGGTCGGCGACCTCTTCGGGCGGCGGCGGGATGTTGCCTTCGGCCTGCTGGATGCGCGTCATCTGCGCGGTGACCGACTCGTCGAAGTCGGCGTTGCCGCTGCCGCGCGCGATGCGGAAGCCGTTGATGCGCGTGTCCGCCGCGACGTCGATCACGACGACGGCGACGAGCGCTTCGACGACCTCGGCGGGGATCGTGGTGGGCACGCTCCAGCCGCGTCGGAAGAACGCGTTCAAGCGTCCTCGGTAGAGATCGCCCTCGGTGCCCTCGCGCTCGGTGCCGCCCTCGATGCCCTCGGGGTTGCCCTCGCGCACGCGCTCTTCTTCGCGCTCCGCGAAGACCTGCGCGTCTTCGCTCAGGCGTCGCATCGCGTCGTCGACCGAGTCGCGCTGGCGCTGCTCGGGCGGCTCTTGCGCCGGCGGCGGCGGGTTCTCGTCGAGCGACGGCGCGTGCTGCGGGTCGGGCGTGTCCGTGCGGAGGATCGGCACGATGCGGTTCGGCAGCTGGTTCGGATCGAGGATCTCTCCGAGCGTCACGAAGCGCGCCTGCACGACGTCGTCGATCGCGACCTCGGGCGGCGGCTCGGGCTCGGAGAAGATGGTCACGCCCGCGAGCGCGAAGAGACCGATCACAAGAGCGACCGAGAGCGGGATCGCGACGTGCACGATCAACGCGGCCGCAGCGCCGACGGCGACCTCACGCGGATCGGGCCACTGCGAGTCGAGCAGCGAGCGCGGACGGATGTCGGTGGGATCGAGGTACATGCGCGCGTGGGTCGAGACCGATCGGAGAGAGGCCAGCTTGGCCCGCGGAGGGGTCGACGAGAAGTATCAGGGCGTGGGAGCGGGTACCGGCGTGGGCGCACCGGCGGCGCCCGACGGCACCGGCGTTCCGCCGGCGCCCATGGGATCCGTCACGAGGCCGAGATCCTCGACGCCCGCGCGACGAAGGATCGCGAGCACGCGCACCACGACGCCATAAGGCACGGCCTGATCGGCCTGGACGAAGATCTCGCGCTCGCGCTGCAGGCGCTCGTTGTGGAGGAGCACGTCCTCGAGCCGCTCGTTCGGGATCTCGTCTTCACCGAGGAAGATGCGCTGCTCGCGATCGATCGTGAGGAGCAGCTTCTGCTCGTCGATGTCCATGCGCGGGGCGTCGGCCGGCGGCAGATCGATGTCGACGCCCGCCGTCATCATCGGGGCCGCGACCATGAAGATGATCAGCAAGACGAGCATGACGTCGACGAGCGGCGTCACGTTGATCTCGCTCAGCGGCGCGCGCGCGCCCGAACCACCGGTGCTCATGGCCATGGCTACGACGTCTCCAGAACGGCAAGCGGGGTTGGGGCCCCGCGCGCCAGCGCGGAGCGGAGCGGAGAGGGGCCCCGAGTCATCGGGGAGAGGGGCGCTCGCCCCTCTCGGCTAGAGATAGTGCCTCTTCACGATGTTGAGGTAGTCCGCGGCGAACGCCTCGGTCTCGCTCTCGAGCACGCGGATGCGGCGCACGAAGTAGTTGTAGGCCATGACCGCGGGGATGGCGGCCGCGAGGCCGAGGGCCGTGGCGATGAGCGCTTCGGCGATGCCGGGCGCCACGACGTCGAGGCCTGCGCCGTGCTCCGCGCCGATCGACAAGAACGAGTTCATGATGCCCCACACCGTGCCGAAGAGGCCGATGAAGGGACCGACGGAGCCCGTCGTCGCGAGGATCGGGAGCTGGTTCTCGAGGCTCGTCATCTCGCGGCCCATCGCGCGCTTCACGGAGCGCTCGACGTTCTCGATGTCGTCGGACGCGGTGCCGCGCTCGGACGACGTGACCTTCGCGAGCTCCACGTAGCCAGCGTGGAAGACGCGAGCGAGCGGCGAGCCGTTGAACTGGGTGATGCGCGCATAGATCGCCTCGAGACGATCCGCGGGCCACTTGTTCCCGTCGTCCTTGCTCCAGAAGACGTCGAGGAACGACGTGCTCTGTCGCTGCGCCTGGAAGATCCGGACGAGCTTCGTACCGACGACGAACCACGACAGCAAGCTCATCCCGAGGAGGACGAGCAGGACGAGCTTCACCACGAAGGAGGCGTCGAGGACGAGCTGGAGCGGGTCGAGCCGCTGGGGCTCCGTCGCACCGGCGGCCTGCGCGGCCTGGAGCAGCACGAGATCGATGGGCATCGGACGGCGCGTACTGCGTCGCTGATCATGCGGTCAACAAAGTGGTGTCCCTGACCGCGGGTCCGGATCGGTGCCGAGCCAGCGCTCCCCTCCAGGCGCCGCGAGAATATCGCCGCGCACCGCGCCGTCGTAGGGCCCCGGACGCGCTCTCGAGCACGAGCACCGCGCTCCGCGGACACGAGCACGGCGCTCCGCGGGCACAATCGTTCGGTGGCCCTCAACTTTGTGCCCGGGGGCCATCCAAGACCGGACCGAGTCGGGTTACACATGCTTCTGCGGGACGCACGATCTCCACGCTTCGTGGGATCGCCCGGAGACATGGTTGGAGTCGAGCGGCGATGAAGGCACCAGAAGAAGAGAGCAGGTCGAGGTTCATGCGCGCCGGGTGGCTCTGCACGCTGACGGCGCTGGCGATGCTCGGGCTCGTCGCGACGGCCGAGCCCGTGAGCGTGGGCGCGCAAGACGCGGCGCCCGCCGTGACGATCGAGGATCCGCTCCACATCGTGGTCCCGCGCATCCGCGCCGCGCTCGCGCAGTCGGGCACCCGCCTCGTGCGTCTGTCGTTCTGGGGCGAGTCGCACACGTCCTCGGATCAGTACACGGGCATGCTGCGCGCGCGCCTCCAAGCGCGGCACGGCGACGGCGGCCCCGGCGCGTTCATGCCCGCGCCGCCTGCGAATTTCTACGAGCGCCGTGACGTCTCGCTCGTCGCGACCTCGGGCCTCTCGGGCATCGAGGCGGTCTCGGCCTCGCGCACGTCACCGCTCGGCGCGATGGGCATGGCGCTCGACGCGCGCACGAACGGCATGGCGCGCTTCACGGTGCTCCACGAGCTCCGCGGTCACGTGCGCGTGTTCGCGCGCGCGCATCCGCTCACCGAAGGTCAGACCGCCCGCGTCACGATCCGCTACGGCCGCACGCAGGTCGAGCGCGAGATGGCGTCGAACGCCGACGCGATCCTCGAGCTCGACGCCGACGTCGTGCCGTCGGAGTCGTTCGAGATTCGCGCGTCGCGCACGCGCCTCTTCGGCGTGTCGGTGGAGGCGCGTCAGGGCGTGGTCGTCGACAGCTTCGGCGTGTCGGGCGCGCGCGCGGAGCACGCGGATCGCTGGGACGATCCCAACTTCCAGGCGATGGTCCGCGCGCTCGCGCCCGATGTGGTCTTCCTCTCGTACGGGACGAACGAGTCGGTCGGCACGAGCCCGATGGCGGATCACACGCGCGCGCTCGAGGCGCTGATCGATCGCAGCCGTCGCGCCGCGCCGACCGCGCCGTGCGTCGTCATCGGTCCGTCGAACTATCCGATCCAGCGTGGCGGCGGCTGGGTCGTGCGTCCTCGCTCGGCCGAGGTGCGCTCCGCGTTCCGCGCCGCAGCGATCGGTCGTGGCTGCGGCTACTTCGACCTCATCGCGTTCCAGGGCGGCGAGAGCAACCTCGACGCGTGGGTGAGCCAGGGCCTCGTGCTCGGCGACCACGTGCACATGACCGACGCGGGCCACGAGCGCCTGGCCATCGCGCTCGAGCGCGCGATCGTCGGGCCCTGACGCTCGCCGACCCGCCGCGTCGAGCGAGACACATCGCCGGCAGACTGAAGCGATGAGTTGACGGTCCCGGCACTCCCCTCCGCCATGTCGAGCACGACTGAGGCGAGGCCCGACGACCCGATTTTGACCATGCGATCGAAACGAAGGTACACCGATCGTTCATGCGCCTCGCGATCCCGCTGACCGCATCGCTGTGCGCGGTCGTCTGCTGCACGGCGTGCGAGCTCACGACCCGGTTCGCCGCGACGCAGACGTCGGCTGTCCTCCAGCGCGCGACGCGCTCGCTCGCCGAGCACTGGGACGTCGATCTCGTCGGACGCGGCCTCCCGGCGAGCATCCTCCAGCTCGAGGGCATCTACGCCGTCATCCCCGACGACGAAGAGATCGGCATCGAGGTGATCCGCGCGTACGGCTCGTACGCGTGGGGCTGGCTCGAAGACGACGCCGAAGACGCACTCGGCCGCGGTGACCTCGAGGCGCAGGAGGCGATCTCGCTGCGCGCGCGCCTCCTCTACCTGCGCGGCCGCAACGTGGGCGTGCACCACATGCGTCGTCGCCACGACGGCATCGACGCGGCGCTCGCGGGCGGCCCCGACACGCTGCGCGCGCACCTGCGTCAGCACTACGGCTCACGCGAGGACGCCGTCATCCTCTTCTGGACGGGCTACGCGTGGGGCGGAGCGATCCAGGCGTCGAACGCCGACCCCGAGCTCGTGGTCGACGTGCCGATCGTCCGCGTGTTGCTGGAGCGCTCGGCCGAGCTCGACCCCGAGTTCTTCAACGGCTCCGCGACGATGGCCCTCGCGGCGATGGACTCGTCCGTTCCGCCCGAGATGGGCGGCAACCCCACGCGCGGGCGCGAGCTCTTCGAGCGAGCCCTCGAGGTCAGCGAGCGTCACTTCTTCGTGGTCCAGCTCCAGTACGCGCTGAGCTACGCGGTGAGCGTCGGCGACCGAAACCTCTTCATCACGCTGCTCCGCGAGATCGTCGACGGCGGCGACCCCCAGCCGAGCGTGCGCCTCGCGAACCGCATCGCCCGCCGCAAGGCCATCCGCCTCCTGCGCCGCGTCGACGAGCTCTTCCCCCCGCTCTAGCGCCAACTCAGTGCGTGGCTGCCGCGCGATCGAGGAGCGCGCGGGGCAGCACGTGGCCCGCGACGAGGCGCTCGCGCGTGGCGGTCGCGAGCGTTCGCCACTCGGCGTCCGCCGCGAGCGCGAACGGGGTCATGCCCTGTCGCGTGGTGAGCGTCTCGTACGCGCGATCGTCATCGCGACGCAGCGTGCGCTGGAGCGTCTCGTGCGCCTGCGTGCCCGTGCGACGCAGCGTCGCCTGCACGTCGGCAGGCAGCGCCGCGATGTCGGCGCTCGCGATCACGGTGCCGCCGACGAGCACGCTCGTGGGCGTGCTGCTCACGTGCGTCAGGCGGTTCGGGCCCGCCCATCCGAGCGCGCTCACCGCCATCGGCGATGCGACGACCGTGTCGACGCGGTGATCGCCGATCGCTCCGCCCACCTCGCCGAGTCCGAGCGCCACGGGGTGCGCGCCGCCGAGCTGCGTGAGGAGCGCAGCGGACAGCGGCTCGTTCGCGGGCTGCCACAGGTGCGCCGCACGGAGCTCGGCGGGCGTGGTCACGGGATGGGTCGAGAAGAGACGTCCGCGACCGAGATCGCTCCAGCCGATCAGCTCGACGCCCGCGTCCGAGAAGCCAGCGCGCAGGTCCGCGTCGAGCGCCGTGCGCGCGCGATCGAGCGTCGCGTAGTCGTTGAAGAGGCCCGGCGCCTGCAGCACGAGCGCGGGTCGCTCGGTGGTCCCCGTGCGACCGAGCGCGGCGAACCCGAGCGACGAGAGCGCCGCACCGTCGAGCTCGTTCGCGCCGATGCGACGCACGAAGTCCTGCTCGCTCGCGCTCGCGCCGCCGGCCTGGACCGAGAGGCTCAGCCGCCCGCCCGTGGCCTCGCGGAGCGAGTTGCCCCACGCGGTGAAGACGCGGTGCCACGCCGACCCTCGCGGCGCGACGCACGCGATGCGGAGCACCGTGCCCGAGGCCTCCTGTGCGTCACCGTGAGACGGCGAGACGCCCGGCAGCACGACCGCAGCCAGCGCGAGCGCGGCGGCGATCCATGATCGCGCGCGACGCGCGTGCTCGGAGCTACGGAGTGAATCCGACGACGGGCCTTGGTTCGACGACATCCGGTGCGATCTCCTGTGTTCCGCCCATCTCTCGCAGAACGATTGGGGGGACGGGCCCATGGACGGGCCGGAAAGGTCGCGGATTCAAGCACGCGCGTCCGACCCACGACAACGGCCCCGCCGCGGCGTCGATCGGCGGAGGCGCGAGGAAAGTCAGAACATGAGCAGCATCGACGCGCCGATGCCGTTCGGGACCACCGTGAGCGACGGCGGAGCGCTCGGCGCGGCCACCTCGAGCGGCTCGCAGCCCGCGTCGGGATGGCGTCGGTGGTACCGCAGCCACTCCTCGCGGATGCCCGTCGGAAAGAGGAGGACGCGCCCCTGCGCCAGGATCGAGCCGCCCGCGGCGAGGATGAACGCGCCCGTCACGCGGCCCCATCCGATCAACGTGAACGACGCCGCGCCACCGAGGTAGAGCGCGTTGAGCGTCACGTTGAACGGCGAGCGCACGAACGCGACCTGATCGGACGCGCGACGCATGCGCTGCTCGGCGCGCGCGAGCGCATACCGTCTCTCTTCGGCCGTGCGCACGGGCAGCTCGTCGATCGCGTCGCCCGCGCCGACCAGCGAGGGCCACGAGATGAGCAGGGTCGCCACACCGAGCGAGGAGCTCAGCGCGCCCACCCAACCGTCGACCTGCGCGCCTTCGTTGTCGGCGCTGATCGCGAGCGAGAGCTGCACGCCCACCATCATGAGGTGCAGCGAGAAGAACGCCGTCGCCCAGTGACGCGTGTCGGGCTCGTGATGGCGCACGAAGCCGCGCACCTCACGGAGGCGCGCCTCGACCTGTTCGTCCGGGAGGTCCTCGCACACGGGCGGGTCGTCGGCGCGCGCGGTGAGCGCAGGCAAGGGCGCGAGCAGCAGCACGAGCGCAGCGACGAGGGCGCGAAACACGGCGCAACGCTACACGAGTCGCCCTGCCCGCGTGCGAGGAACCCGCGGCCCTCGCGCCAGTCGTCGAGTCAGCTCGCTTCGTGCCCCGTACGCGCGTCGGACAGCACGCCCGCGAGCTGCGCGCGCGTGGTCTCGAAGAGCGTGTCGATCTGCGCTTCGGCGCGGTCTTCGTCGTCGGTCGACCACACCGTCATGTTCGAGATGCGCAGCGTGCCAGTCGTGCTGGTCTCGCCGAGGATCGCGCCCGTGCGCACGTCGATCGCCGTGGCCTCGACGTAGGTCTCCACGTCCGCGTCGAGGTGCGGGGTGAAGAGCGTCGGCAGGAGCAGCACCGACAGCGCGGCCCATCCGTTCGGCGCGCGCTCCGAGCGCCATCCGTGATCGACGACCACCAGCACGTCGGCGTGCGCGCGCGCCGCGAGCAGGCGCAGCGTGCCGATCGAGATCTCGCTCTCGCTCGCGTCGTCGAAGCGGCGGCGGCCCACCGCGACGAGCGGGCTCAAGCGGTGCGCGTCGCGCTGACCCGGGAGGCCCTCGAGGCTCGCGGCGAGCGTGTCGTCGTGGCCGGGCGCGACCGCGAGCCACGCCACGCGGTAGCCATCGCCGACGCTCGGACGCGCCTCGATGAGCGCAGAGAGCTGAGCCTCGGAGAGATCGTCGACGGCGCGCGCATCACGCACGGCGAAGCCCGAGCGGCGCGACGAGATCACGCCGCCGCAGCCGGCGAGCGCCACGAGCGCGGTGAAGGTGACGAGCGAGACGAGGACACGTGAAGCGAGCGAGTGAGAGTTCATGACGCGGTGCGACGCGCGAGCGAACGACTCGGTCTGACGGCTCGCGTTCAGCCTCCTCGTCGCGCGAATCGCTCGTCCCCTCGCGCTGTGAAAGCCAGCCACGCCTGTGAACACGAGTTCGCTCTCCCTCGCAGAGGCGATCAGGGCGCCGCGTCGTGATCCGAGAGGAGGAAGGCGAGCGCGGCGACACCGAGGAACGCGGCCGGCCACACGAGCTGATCTCCGTGCTCGGACACGTACTCTGCAGCGGTGACCGCGCTCATGGCGCCGACACCACCGAGGAGCGCGAGACCGACGGGTGGCTCGTGCGCGTCCTCGCCGTGATGCGCGATCGCATCGACCGCGAGCACCGTGCCCATGACACCCGCGCCCGCGAGGAGCGCAGGCGCCCGCTCCTCGAGCTGCTGAATCTGCGCGGTGCGCGGCGAGCGCTGCGAGCGCAGCCACGCGGGGCGGCTCTCGAGCGCGACCACGGCCACGCCGATCGCGCCACCCGCGAGGGCGAGCACGGAGCCCACGAGCATCACGACGCCGAGCACCAAGGCGAGCAAGACGCGAAAGGCTCCACGGGCGACGCGGTTCGCCGTGGACGGCGGGGGCTTGCGGGGGCGACGTCGCTCGGTGCTCATGGTCCTCCGAGGGCCATGCGGTCGAGCGGATCGATCTATTTCACGAAGCTCACGAAGAGGCGCTCGCGATCGCGTCGAGCTCCGGCGTCGCCAGGCCGGCGGTGCGGGCGCGCGTGATCGCACGATCGAGCCGCGCCTTCGCCGTGCGTCCGAGGGTGCCGTGGGTCGGATCGGCGAGGAACGCGTCGAGCGTGCGCGCGACCACGTCGTCGTCGTCGAGCGCGGCGTCGGTCGCGAGCCGCGAGCGCTCGATGCGCAAGACCTCGCGGAGGACCATCTCCGTGCGCGCGCGGTGACGCGACACGAGCTCGCCCGTGGTGCCACCGACCGCGAGACCGAGCACGTTCGCGCCGACGATGTAGAGGTTCTTCACCACGAGCGCGCGCGTGAGCTCGGCGCGTGGGATCTCGCTCGCGCGCACGTCCATCGCGTCGAGGGCGCGCACGAAGAGCGACGCGTGAGGGCCGGCGATCTCGGTCTCGCGCACGACCTGGATCGCCTTGCCCCTCTTCTTCTCGAACCACACGACGAGCACCGTGGGATCGACGATCGCGCGCGCCTCCCAGCTCGGAGGCACGAGCTCGTTCTGGAGCAGGACGACGCGATCGCGGTGCGACGCGGGTACGGACGCGAGGACGTGATCGAGATCGCGCTCGCCCACCGCGACGAGCACGAGATCGTGCGCTGGCGTGGGATCGATCGACTCGCCTCGCACGACGGGTTCGATCGACACGCCGCACGCGGCGAGGCCACCCGCGATCACGCGACCGAGCTGCCCGGGACCGAGGAGGAGGACGCGCATCAGGGCCCCGTCGAGAAGAGTCGCCGCGTTGCCTGGATCGAAGGCGGCGGACCTTCGGGCGCGGGGAGGATCCACGTGGCGGGTGCGAGGCTCTCTTCGATCTGCGCGAGATCGACGTCGGGGTCGATCAAGCGCGTGGTGCGGCGACCGTTGAGCGAGCAGAGCGCGTCGACGCGCACCTCGACGTTCGTCGCGCCGCGCTGCTCCCACTCGTCGCGGATGTGGTGCGCGAGCTGGAGGATGAGGTCGGGCTGCGCCGACATCTCACGCTCCTGCACCGACGTCAGGTACTGCGACGGCCGCACGCGGCGCTCGCGCGGCCAGCCGTCGGCGCGCACGCGGTACGTGATGCTGCCGTTCTTCTCGCGCGCCATCACGCGCCAGCTCCAGCGCATCCCCTGCTCGTGCCAGAGCACGTTGCCTCCGTACGCGAACGTGCGGAGCGGCATCGCGGTCTGGAGGACGAGCCAGCTCGCGCCGATCGCCATGGCCCACGTCGGCCACACGAGCGCGCGAGCGCTCGTCGCCACGCCTGCACCACGAAACCGCGACGCGAGGCCCGTGAGTCCGAGCTTCTCGGACAGCGTGACGGGCCAGTCGTAGCCGAAGAAGATCAGCGTCGAGGTCGTCATGATCACGGGGAACATGCCGATCGGGAACAAGAGCTTCGTCATCGAGTGGAAGACGACGACCGCGACGTACGCGAGCGGTCGCGTGCGCGGATGGAGCAAGAACCCCGAGATCGTCAGGTCGTAGAGGAAGCCCGCCCAGCCCATGAGGAAGGGCACGCCCTCCACGTCGAAGAGCCATCCGATGAGCGGCGTGTCGGTGCGCGCGTGCAGCCAGATCTGCATCGGCTGTCCGTGCAGTAGCCAATCGGGCGTGGCCTTCGCGATCGCGGCGCACACGTAGACGATCGCGATCTGCCACCGAAGGAGCCACGTCATCCACGCGGGGAAGCTGCTCACGCGGATCGACGAGAAGAGCCGCGCATCGATCGAGCCCGCTCGGTGCAGCGGCAGGAAGCAGAGCACGAACGCGAGGATGCTCTGGAGGTAGTAGTGGTTGAGGTAGTTCGTGACGTCCGACAGCTCGACGTAGGTGAACACGAGGAAGTACACGACCGTCGCGACGCGATACGCGAGGCCGAGCGTGATGAGGATCGAGCTCGCGATCATCACGCCGAAGAGCACGTGCATGTCGTGCACGGAGAGCGGCTGGATCGCCGGCAAGCCCCAGTAGTGGAAGAAGAAGCGCGGCGTCCCGTAGAAGACCTCGACCCACCCGTTGAGCTCGAAGCGCACGGCGCTCCACAACGTCATCAGCCCGAAGAGCACGCGGAACGCGACGAGCCCGCTCACGGGCTGCGGCGCTCGCGCTGCCGCGAGGATGCGCTCGAAGCGGGACGACGAGACTGACGACGAGGGCGTCACGAGAGGCCCCGAACCTGGCCCACGATCGCGGAGCGTGAAAGGCGCATCCGTGCGCTGCCGCAGACCGGCCGGAGCGGGGATCTCCTCACGGCCGGATCACGATCTTGCCGCGCGCCCGCTTGCTCGCCTGTCGCTCGAGCGCGACGCGCACGTCGTCGAGCGAGTGCTCGCCATCGATCACGGCGCGCAGCGAGCCCGCGGTCATCCACGCCGCGATCTGCCCGAGGTCGGTCGCGTTCGAGCGCACGACCACCAGCTTCGCCTTCGCGCCGCGCGAGAGCGACGTGCGCGCGACGTCGAGGATCGTCGTCATCGCCGGCACCGTCTGCACGTAGCGTCCGCGCGTCGTGAGCAGCGGCTTCGCGAACGCGAAGCGTCGGTTGCCGAACACGTCGAAGAACACGTCCCAGCGCTCGCCGCGCGCCGCGAGATCGTCCGTCGCGTAGTCGAGCGTCTCGTCCGCGCCGAGCGAGCGACAGAGCTCGCGGTTGCCTGCCGACGACGTCGTCGTCACGTGCGCGCCGAGGAGCTTCGCGATCTGGATCGCGTGCACGCCCACACCACCCGACGCGCCATGGATCAACACGCGGCCGCCTGCTCGCAGCCCACCTTCGTCGCGCAGCGCCTGCAGCGCCGTGAGCGACACCAGCGCGATCGCCGCGCCCCACGCCCACTCGATCGCATCGGGCAGCCTCGCGCTCTCCTCGACACGCACCGCCGCGCGCTCCGCGATCGCGCCCGCGCGCCAGCTCTGGATCATCCCGAAGCGTCGCTCGCCGATCGTCACGCCCGACACGCCGGGCCCGATCGCGATCACCTCGCCCGCCCAGTCGTACCCGAGCTGCATCGGAAAGCGTCGACCCGAGAACAGCGCGAGCTTGCCGCGCGACGTCATCACGTCCTTCGGATTCAGCGCGGATGCGCGCACGCGCACGACGACCTCACCCCGCCTCGCGATCGGGTCGGGCAGCTCACCGACCTCGACCACGTCCTTGCCGAACCGCCGATAGATCGCCGCGCGCATCACGCTGTCAGAGCACGAAACGCACGACGCGAGAAGCGGCGGGGGACAAGCCCCCGCCCTACCGAGACACTCGTCTTGGTAGGGCGGGGGCTCGTCCCCCGCCGCGTCTGCAGTCACCGCGTCACGTGAAGACCTTCACCGGTAGGGCGGGGGCTCGTCCCCCGCCTCTGTGAGACACCCAGTCATGGGTAGGGCGGGGGCTCGTCCCCCGCCGCGCTTCGTGTGAAGGACCCATCACCGGTAGGGCGGGGGCTCGTCCCCCGCCGCATCGTTCAATGGAACTGTTCTTCTTCCGTGGAGCCCTTGAGCGCCGTCGTGGAGCTCTGGCCCTGCGACACGAGCTCGCTGATCACGTCGAAGTAGCCCGTGCCGACCTCGTGCTGGTGCTTGGTCGCCGTGTAGCCCTGCTTCTCCGCCGCGAACTCGTTCTGCTGCAGCTCCGAGTACGCCGCCATGCCGCGCTCGTTGTAGTCGCTCGAGAGCATGAACGAGGCGTAGTTGAGCATGTGGAAGCCAGCGAGCGTGACGAACTGGAACTTGTAGCCCATCGCTCCGAGCTCTCGCTGGAACTTGGCGATCGTCGCGTCGTCGAGGTTCTTCTTCCAGTTGAAGCTCGGGCTGCAGTTGTAGGCGAGCAGCTTGTTCGGGTGCACCTTGCGCACGCCCTCCGCGAACTTCTTCGCGACCTCGAGGTCCGGCTTGCTCGTCTCCATCCAGAGGAGGTCGGTGTACTTCGCGTAGGCGATGCCGCGCGCGATGCAGCTCTCGAGGCCCTGCTTCACGTAGTAGTAGCCCTCGGCCGAGCGCTGCCCCGTGCAGAAGGGCTTGTCGCGATCGTCCACGTCGCTCGTGAGGAGCTTCGCGCTCTCCGCGTCCGTGCGCGCGATGAGCACCGTGGGCACGCCCGCCACGTCGGCCGCGAGGCGCGCTGCGATGAGCGTCTTCTCGAACTGCGCCGTGGGCACGAGCACCTTGCCGCCGAGGTGGCCGCACTTCTTCTCGGACGCGAGCTGATCCTCGAAGTGAACGCCCGCGGCGCCCGCCTCGATCATGTTCTTCATCAGCTCGTACGCGTTGAGCGCGCCGCCGAAGCCGGCCTCCGCGTCTGCGACGATCGGCACGAAGTAGTCACGGCGCTGCACGCCATCGACCGAGTCGATCTGGTCCGCACGACGAAGCGCGTTGTTGATGCGCGTCACGAGCTTCGGCACCGAGTCCGCCGGGTAGAGCGACTGATCGGGGTAGGTCTGCGCGCCGGTGTTCGCGTCGGCCGCGACCTGCCAGCCCGAGCAATAGATCGCCTCGAGGCCCGCGCGCACCATCTGCACGGCCTGACCACCCGTGAGCGCGCCGAGCGAGCGCACGAGGGGCTTCTCGTTCATCGACTTCCACAGACGTCGCGCGCTGTAGTCGGCGATCGTGTGCTCGACGCGGAGGTGACCACGGAGCTTCTTCACGTGGTCTTCGGTGTAGGGGCGCGTCACGCCGTTCCAGCGCTCGTGCGAGAACGAATCGGTGTCCTTCATCATCGGGGGCTGCGAGGTCATCGTCATCTCCATGGGGTGAAACGGAACGGAACGGGACGGATCAGCGGCTCAGGGCTTCGTAGGCAGGCAGGGTCAGGAAATCCTTCAGCGGCATGGACGTCGCGACGTCGAGCAAGATCGACTTCGCCTCGGCGAAGCGACCGCTCTTCACGCGCTCGTCGCCGATCTCGGCGGCCACGACGTTCATCTCTTCGTCGAGCAGCGTCTTCACGAGCGTGGCGGTCACCCTCTGCTCGGTCTCGAGCACGACGCCGTGTCGGAGCCACTGCCAGATCTGCGCGCGGCTGATCTCGGCGGTCGCCGCGTCCTCCATCAGGTCGTAGAGCGGCACCGCGCCCGAGCCGCGCAGCCACGCCTCGAGGTACTGCACGCCGACGCGCAGGTTGTGTCGCAGCGCGTGCTCGGTCTTGGGACCGGCAGGCGCGGCGGTGAGCTCGTCCGCCGTCACGACGTAGTCCGCCTGCTCGCCCGACGTGATCTGGTTCGCCTGCGGCATCGCAGCGTCGAACACCTTCTTCGCGACCGGCACCAGCGCGGGGTGCGCGACCCACGTGCCGTCGTGGCCGTCTTCGGCCTCGCGCAGCTTGTCGGCGCGCACCTTCTCGAACGCGGCCTCGTTGCGAGCCTCATCACCCTTGATCGGGATCTGCGCCGCCATGCCGCCCATCGCGTGCACGCCGCGCTTGTGGCAGTCGCGGATCACGAGGCGCGAGTACGCGCGCATGAACGGCTGCGTCATGCCGACGAGGCCGCGATCGGGCAGCACCTTCGCGCTGTCCTCGGACTGCGTCTTGATGAACGAGAAGATGTAGTCCCAGCGACCGCAGTTGAGGCCCGCCGAGTGCTCACGCAGCTCGAAGAGGATCTCGTCGGTCTGGAACGCCGCAGGCAGCGTCTCGATCAGACAGGTCGCCTTGATCGTCCCGAGCGGAAGCCCCAGCGCCTCTTGCGCGTGGACGAAGATCTCGTTCCACACGCGCGCCTCGAGGTGGCTCTCCATCTTCGGCAGGTAGAAGAACGGCCCGCGGCCCTGCGCGATCAGCGCCTTCGCGTTGTGGAAGAAGTAGAAGCCGAAGTCGACGAGCATCCCAGGCGAGACCTCGCCGTCGACGACGAAGTGCTTCTCCACGAGGTGGAAGCCGCGCGGCCGCACGAAGAGCACCGCGGGCTCGCCCGAGAGCGCGTACTTCTTGCCGCCCTGCTCGAAGCTGATGGTGCGCGCGACGGCATCGCGGAGGTGAACGTGCCCGTCGAAGCAGTTGCCGACGGTCGGCGAGTTGGCGTCCTCGAAGTCCGCCATGAACACGCTCGCGCCCGAGTTGAGCGCGTTGATGATCATCTTCCGATCGACGGGCCCCGTGATCTCGACGCGACGATCGAGCAGCGCCTTCGGCAGCGGCGCGCAGCGCCAGTCACCCTCGCGCACCGACGCGGTCTCCGCGAGGAAGCCGAGCGGCGCTCCGCTCTCACGACGCGCACGACGCGCCGCGAGTCGCTCGCTCACCACCGGCCGGAAGCGCCGCACGAGCCCCGCCACGAAGGCCACTGCGTCCGTCGTCAGGATCTCGGCGCGCGCCGCGGTGAGATCACCGAGGAAGCGAACGCCAGCGCCGAGGTCGTGGGCCGTCATGGTCGGCCGAAGCTACTTGACCGGTTGACACTGGTCAAGGTGTCAAGACGCACTTTGTGTAAATGACGCGCCGCGTCTGCATCGGCACCTTGCCCTCGTTTGCTGTGTTTGTCGGGAGATTCTTCGTTGATCTCCGTGTCCGATCGCCCGACGCTCGGTAGGAGGCCGGGGCATCACGGGACGCGAGCGAGGTTGACTAGTAAATCCGTTAACAACGCTCTCCGGCGAGCGATGCCTCGTTGATCCCTTCGTGGGCGACTGCTACGAAGCGCGCGCCTTGAGCGACGCGTCGCACAGTCCCTCGGTGTCGGCTCCCTCCCCCTCGTGGGGTGCGTGGGCGGCCGATCTCGTCGCGCTGACGAAGCCGCGGATCAACGTGATGGTCCTCGTGACCGCGCTCGGCGGCATCTACCTCGCGCCCGAGCGTCCTTCGCTGACCGTCACGCTGTGCGCGCTCCTCGGCACGGCGCTGGTCGTCGGCTCGGCGAACACGCTCAACTGCTGGCTCGAGCGCGACGTCGACAAGCACATGACGCGCACGATGAACCGCCCGCTGCCCGCGGGTCGGCTCTCGCCCAACACGGCGCTCGTGTGGGGCCTGCTGCTCGGCGCGATCTCGGTGCCGCTCCTCTGGCTCACGGTGAACCCGCTCACGGCGATCCTCGCGGCCGTCGCGCTGTTCTCCTACGTCGCGATCTACACGCCGCTCAAGCAGGTCTCGACGATCGCGCTCGTCGTGGGCGCGGTGCCCGGCGCGATGCCTCCGCTCATGGGCTGGACCGCGGCGACGAACGAGGTCTCGGCCGCGGGCCTCGTGCTCTTCGGCATCCTCTTCCTCTGGCAGTTGCCGCACTTCTTGGCGATCGCGATGTTCCGTGAGCGCGAGTACACGCGCGCCGGCATCAAGGTCGTCCCCGCGCTCCGCGGCGCCGACGCCACGCGCTGGCAGGCGATCGCGTGGGTGCTCGCGCTGGTGCCCGTGAGCCTGATGCTCCCGCTGCTCGGCATCGCGGGCGCGATCTACACGGCCGTCGCCGTCGCGTTCGGCGCGGTGTTCGTGTTCGCATGCCTGAAGGGCTTCAGCGCCTACGGCGCACCGGACGCGACCGACGCGAGCCGTCACGTGTTGTGGGGCCGCAAGGTCTTCGTCGCCTCGCTGCTCTACCTGCCGGCGCTCTTCGCGGGTCTGGCGATCGACGTCGCGATCGGCTGAGCCGTCAGCGCCGCTGGAGCGCGGCCACGGCCGTCTTCAGCGCTGCGTCGTTCTTCGCGAACACGCGCACGTCGTCGGTCGACTTCCACACGGTCAGCTCGTCGCTCTGCCACACGCGCTCGTAGGCGTCGGAGGCGACGCGGATCAGCGGGAGCCCGAGTCGCTTCGCGCCGGCTGCCGCCGCGACGCTGCTCGGCAGGATCTCGTGGCTGTACTGGCGGAGCGCGTCGATGTTGTCGCCGTACGCCTCGCGCTCGATGCGTCGCTGCATGCTGTCGGCGCGCAGCCGTATCGATCCCACGTCTTCGTCCCAGATCTGGCCAGACTCGTCGGCGAGCAGGCGCCCCGTGTCGTTCACGCCCACACACACGAGCGGGACCGGCGTGCTCCGCGTGTTCCGCAGCCGCGGCGCCTTCTTCACGATGCAATAGGGGCCGAACAGCGACTCGCCGAAACACAGGCCCCCGAAGGCACGCTCGATCTCGAAGAGGACCGGCCACGGCTCGATGTTTCGCTTCGCCAAGGCGGCTCGCAGCGTCTCGTCGTCGGCGCGAGCCGCGAGATCGAAGCGCGCCCCGTAGGCCTCGAAGAAGGCGACGGCCACGTCACTGAGCGAGCCGGGCAGCTGCGGGGTGGAAGCAGGCATGTCGTGTCGCGCTCTACCGTGAACAGACCCGCGAGGCTCACGACGACAGCGAGAGAAGAACATGTGCCCTGTTGAAGATGCGCGACACGCGACGGCGACCTTCACCGTCTTTGGACGTCCTGCCGTTCTGTTGCCAGCAGATCATTTCCGTCATGGACAGAACCGTCGATTCGCCTTGCGGCCCAACGACTTTGCGTGGTCCTGTTGGCCGACCAAGGAGGGGACATGAACGTACGGTTCACGACGACCAAGACTCGCCCGCACGCCGCGCGATGGCTTGCTGCCGCGCTCACCATCGCGGGAGTCGCTTGCGACACACCTGAAGGCAGCCCAGTGGAGACCTCGGCGCTACTCGAAGCGCCAACCCCCTCCTCTGACAGAGTGATCGGGGCGGCGGTCGAAGCCTTCCGGGCCGAGCGTGAGGTGATGGACCCATCGGAGGCGTGGGCGGCGCGCGTTCGTCACCACGCGAACGCCGAAGAGGCGCTTCGTCGCGGTTCGATCGACGACGGCTCGCTCATGAACGCAGTGGTCGAGCTACGCGCTGCGTTCTTTGCCACACCCGAAGCAGACGAAGATTTCGGCGCTAGCGAGGAAGCGCGCATCGCGCGCTACGAATCGATCGCGCCGACCGCTGCGGACCTCGAGCTCGAGCGTGAGTTGCGCGCATCGAGCGACGAGGCTGCACAACTGATGGCCGCTCAGGCAGAGCTGGCACACCGACGCGCTGCCGACGACATCGCGCGAATGGAGGCCTACGAAGGTGACCCACGAGGTGCCATGGACTTTTCGGAAGTCCTACGCACAGGCAGCTTCGCGGCGCTCGGAGAAGACCCCCACTCGGGAGGAACCGTTGAAGTGCCGGTGGTTCGCGCCGACGAGTCGACGACTGAGGAGGACGCCCATGCGGAATGAGAGCCTCTCACGCGCCGCACGATTTGCGGTCGCCCTCGCCTGCGTGCTCGGAGGTGTGCTGGCCTTTGGCTCGCCCGCGCGAGCTCAGCGAGCGTTTCGCGAACAGTACACAGCCGGGCGTCAGATCCTGTTCTTCGTGACCAAGGCGGATTCGATCCTGATCACGCGGCAACTCGAACTTCCTGCCGGTGCGCG
>CAZCVE010000037.1:0-94268 GCA_964502175.1 uncultured Sandaracinaceae bacterium | reverse complement strand
GGCGGTGGTCGCGGCGGCGGCGATCGTTGGTGATCGCAGCGAGGTGAGCTGAGCTCACCACGCTCCGAGGGGCTCGTTGCTCACGCGACGGGCCCTTTGCTTTTCCGTCGATGGTGCTCGGCATCATCGTTCTCGGGCATCATCGTTCTCGGGCGTCGATCGTTCCTCGGCTCTCGGGCGTCGAGTAGGTTCGCGCGATGTCCTACCGCGGACGCTTCGCGCCCTCGCCCACGGGTCCGATCCACCTCGGCACCGCGCGCACGGCGCTGCTCGCCTGGCTCGCCTCGCGCGCGGCGAACGGTGCGCTCGTGCTCCGCGTGGAGGACCTCGACGCCCCGCGCGTGAAGGCGGGCGCGCTCGACGCGATGCTCGACGATCTCCGCTGGCTCGGCCTCGACTGGGACGAAGGCCCCGACGTCGGAGGTCACCTCGGGCCGTACGTGCAATCGGCGCGACGTGACCGCTACGACGCTGCGATCGAGGTGCTCGATCGCGGCGGTCACCTCTTTCGCTGCACCTGCTCCCGCAAGGAGATCGGCGCCGCGAGCGAGAGCGTCGCGAGCGCGCCGCACGGTGAAGAGCCGATCTATCCGGGCACGTGCCGCGAGCGACCTGCGCACCCCGAGCGCACGCCCGCGATGCGCTTTCGATTCGCCGAGAGCGGCGGCTTCGACGACCTGGTTCACGGCGAGGTGGGCCCGGGCCTCGGAGCCGGAGACTTCGTGGTGCGTCGCGCAGACGGTGTGCACAGCTACCAGCTCGCCGTCGTCGTCGACGATCTCGCGATGGAGATCACCGACGTGGTGCGCGGCGATGATCTCTCGTCGTCGACGCCGAGGCAGATCGCGCTGATCGAAGCGCTGGGCGGCCGACAGCCTCGCTACGCGCACGTGCCTCTCGTGCTCGGCCCCGACGGCCAGCGCCTCGCCAAGCGGCACGGACGCGTGACGGTGCGCGAGCAGCGCGACGCGGGCGTGAGCGCCGCCGCGCTGGTCGGTCGCCTCGCCTGCTCGCTCGGCCTCCTCGATCGCGACGAGCCGATCGAGGCGCGCGAGCTCGCCCCCGCGTTCTCGCTCGATCGGATCACCAAGACGCCGATCACGATGTCCTGACGACGCGCAGCCGGTGGACGGCGGCTACGGAGCGAGCTCTTCGGGAGCGCGCTCGTCGAGCGCCCGCCACGCGTCGTGGAGCGACTCGGGCAGCGCGACGCGGATCGTCTCGATCGACGAAGACTTCGCGATCGCCACGCCACGGCGGGCCTCGTCGATCGTGCGCGCGACGACACGCGCCCCGACGTCGATGTGGTGCGCGCGGAGCTGCGCGACCGCGGGCTCGTACGCCTCAGCGTGGCGCGCATCGAGCGCGTCGTGCGCCGGATCGATCAGGAGCGTCACGTGATCGACCCGGCGATCACGGAGGCGCTGCGCGTGACCTTCCGTCACGAGCGCGAGCGGTCGCGCCTGCAGGCCCACGCGGAGGTTCGCGTCGCGTGCCGCGTCGAGCAGCGGGAGCAGCGACGGATCGGACGCGACGTCGCCGCCTTGCAGCCACAGGCGGCGCGCGCCGACGTTCACCGCGTACTCGACGCGCTCGAGGAGCTCGTCCTTCGTGACACCACCCGGAGCGACGCGATGGATCACGCGGTGAAGCGGAGACGCAGGGCCGTCGAAGGGCGCAGCGCCGCCGAGCTCGATCCCGACCGTGTGCGGCCGGCTCGTGATCTCTGCGATGTCGCTCTCGGTGCGCTCGGCGAAGCGCGCGAGCGCGGGCTCGCCTGGATGGAGGGCGCGCCACGTGGCGAGGTTCGTCAGGTAGCTCTCGAAGTGCTCGCGCGTCGCCTCCTTGCGGCGGAACGGGTTGCGAGGCGCCGGCTCGTCTTCGTCGTCGAGGTGCAGGCCCATCGCGAAGCGCGAGTAGAGAAACGGAGCGCCTGCGCGGTGCATGCGGAGGCCGAGGTCGAGGTCTTCGAGGCCCCAGCCCGAGAACGCGTCCGAGAAGCCCGAGACCTCGTCGAAGAGCGCGCGCGGGAACGAGACGTTGCCCGTGTAGAAGAGCCGCCACGGCTCCCCGAGCCAGTCGACGTTGTCGATCACCGCGCGCACCGCAGGCTCGCGCTGTCGGTCGGGGATGAGCGGGATCGAGGCGAGGTCGCGCTCGGCCTCGACGTCGCCGAGGCGATGACGCTGCCCGAGCTCGTGGAGGTTGTAGCCGCTGAGCGCGCCGAGCAGCACCGCGCGCCCCACGCCCGCGCCGCCGCTTCGCTGGTGCGCCCAGTCCACCGCCCAGAGGAAGTCGCGGTCGACGGCGACGTCGGAATCGGCGAGCTGGATCACGTCGAAGCGCGCCGCCGCGACGCCAGCGTTGCGCGCTTGTCCTGCGCGAAACGGTCGCTCGGGCTCGGACACGCGCAAGACGCGAAGGCGTCCCGCGTCGAGCCACGCGCGATCGAACGCACCTTCGAGCGAGATCGCCGAGCCGTCGTCGACGACGATCACCTCGAAGCGATCCTCGGGGTAGCTCTGCTCGGTCCACCGACGCACCACCTCGCGGATCATGCGCGGTCGATCGCGCACCGGAACGATCACCGAGATGCCGAGCGGCTCGGTCTCGCGCGCCTTCACGAGCCCACACGCCTCGAGCGCGTCCATGCGCGGGATGGAGCGTCGGTCGCCGTCCCACGCGAGCTCGCCCTCGATCGGCAGCGCGTCGCGCACGGTGAAGCTCGCGCCGAAGCGCGCAGCCTCCACGGCCCGGTGCGCGAGCGGCGGATCGTCGCCGTACGGATACGCGAAGAGCGCGACCTCGCGATCGATCGCGCGCGCGAGCCGATCGCGCGACACGACGCACTCCTCCACGAGACGCGCCGCGTGCGCGGCGTCGTCTTCGCCGAAGAGGCGCGTTCGCATCCGCGGGTGATGGATCGTGTGCGCGCCGAGATCCCAGCCGAGATCACGCAGCGCGCGCAGCCCTTCGTCGTCCAGCCAGTCGGGCCCCGTCCCGACCCACGCGCTCGGCACGAAGAGCGTCGCGGGGACGCCGAGCGACGCGAGGATCGGCGCGGCGAGCGTGAGCACCGAGACATGCGCGTCATCGAACGAGACCGTGAAGCGATCGGGACCAGGCGCGTCGCCGAGGTAGTCGGAGAGGCGCGCGGGCCGACGCTTCGAGAGCTCGCGCTCGATCACGTCGCGGAACGTGGAGACGTCGACGCCCAGGCGCATCGCACCCGGGCGCTCGGTCACGTAGTGGAAGCAGAGGTTTCGCGCGGTCGCGGGCACGAGGCTCGCAGCATACGCGACGCGTTCGAACCGAGCCCCAGCGCCGTGCTCGCGCGCGCGATCGACGCTATGTCCGGCCATGCGCCGGATCCTGATCGCCCTCGCCTCCTCCCTCGTCCTCACCGCCTGCGGAAGCGGCAGCCAAGCCGTGATGCCCGAGCACGGGCCGCGACCCGAGGGAGGCACGACGATCACGACGAGGTTCGAGCCCGAAGAGGCGCCGTTCCGCCTGCCCGCGGGCGTCGCGCCCACGCACTACACGCTCTCTCTCCGCATCGATCCCGCCGCGCAGACCTTCTCCGGCCGCGCCGAGATCGACGTGACCCTCGCCGAGTCCACGCAGCGCATCTGGATCCACGGTCGCGAGCTCGGCGTGTCGCGCGTGTGGATCACGGAGGCCGATGGCCGCGAGGGCATGGGCTTCTGGGAGGACGTCGATCGCGACGAGGGCATGGGCCGCATCCTCGTCCCGCACGCGATCGGGCCGGGCAACGTGCGCATCGCGATCGACTTCGAGCGCGCGTACGACCAGACGCTCGAGGGCCTCTACCACGTGGCCGTGGGCGAAGATCACTACGCCTTCACGCAGTTCGAGGCGCTCTCGGCGCGTCGCGCATTCCCCTGCTTCGACGAGCCCGGCTTCAAGGTGCCGTTCGACGTGACGCTCACCGTGCCCCCGTCGATGCGCGCCTTCGCGAACAGCCGCGAGACCGAGACCACGAGCGTCGAGGGCTTCACGCGCGTGCGCTTCGCGACGACGGAGAACCTCCCCACGTACCTCGTCGCGTTCGCCGTCGGACCGTTCGACGTCGTCGAGGCGACCATCCCGCCGAACGACGTGCGCACGACGCCGCTAGAGCTGCGAGGCCTCGCGCCGCGTGGTCGCGGGCCCGAGATGGCGTTCGCGATGCAGCACACGCCGCGCATCGTCGACGCGCTCGAGCGCTGGTTCGCGATCCCGTACCCCTTCGACAAGCTCGACATCGTCGCGGTGCCCGACTTCGCCGCTGGGGCGATGGAGAACGCCGGCCTCGTGACGTTCCGCGATCAGCTGCTGCTGCTCTCGAACGATCCGCCGATCGCGCAGCAGCGCGGCTTCGCGTTCGTCATGGCGCACGAGCTCGCGCACCAGTGGTTCGGCAACCTCGTCACGATGCAGTGGTGGGACGACCTCTGGCTCAACGAGGCGTTCGCGACGTGGATGGAGACGGCGATCGTGCAGGCCACGTTCCCCGAGCTCAACGCCGAGACGCTCGAGCTCGTCACGCAGCTCGACGCGTTCGACGCCGACAGCCTCGTGTCGGCGCGCGTGATCCGTCAGCCGATCACGTCGAGCGACGACATCTCGAACGCCTTCGACGGCATCACCTACAGCAAGGGCGCGAGCGTGCTCGCGATGATCTCGGCGTTCATGGGCCCCGATCACTTCCAGGCCGGCATCCGCGAGTACCTACGCGCCCACGCGCGCGGGAACGCGACCACCGCTGATCTCGTCGCCGCGCTCACGACCGCGCCGCGGAACCCGAACGTCGCGCCGATCCTCGAGAGCTTCACGACGCAGGCGGGCATCCCGCTCGTGAGCTTCCCGACGATCGCCTGTGACGATGAGGGCGCTGGCGGTCACATCACGGTCGCGCAGGAGCGCTACCGCCCGCTCGGCTCGAGCGCGGACGCGAGCGCGACGTGGACCGTGCCCGTGTGCGTGACGCACGCCGATCGTGGCGGCGTGATCCAAGAGAGCTGCACGCTGCTCGACGGACGCGAAGGGCGCATCGAGACGCCGACGTGTCCGCAGTGGGTGTGGCCGAACCCCGACGGACGCGCGTACTACCGCTACACGCTGAGCGCGACGGGCATGGCCTCACTCGCGCCGCAGATCCGCACCGCGATCGCGCCCTCGCGCGGGCCGCGTCGTGGCTGGGCCGATGGCGTGCGCGGCGGCTCCGCGAGCACGCGCGATCTGATCGCGCTGGCCGACAGCGTGCGCGCGAGCCTCGCCGCAGGCACCGTCACGTACGCGGACGCGATGGCCGTGCTCACGCCGATGGCCGCGAGCGACCAGCGCTTCGTCGCCCTCGCGCCCGTCGATCCCTACACGTTCGCGCGCGATCAGCTGCTCGACGCCGACGGGCGCACACGCATGGAGCGTCATGCGCAGCGCCTCTACGCGGCTCAGCTCCGTCGCCTCGGCTGGGGCCCGCGCGCAGTCCGCGGCACGACGCCGACCGAAGATCCGGAGACGCGCTCGCTGCGCGCAGGTCTGCTCGCGTTCCTCGCGCAGGTCGCGCGCGATCCCGCCGTGCGCCGTGAAGCGCAGACGCGCGGGCTCGCGTTCCTCGGCGAAGGTCCCGTCGTGCGAGGACAGGGCGGCGACCACCAGCTGCACACGGACGCCGTGCCGACGGATCTCGTCGAGGTGTCCCTCATCGTCGCCGCGCAAGAAGGGGAAGCGGCGCTCTTCGATCGCATGCTCGAGGAGCTCTCGCGGACGACCGACGGCGTGCTTCGTCAGCGGCTGCTCGCGGGCCTCTCGAGCGTGGAGGACGACGCGCTCCGTGATCGCGCGCTCGGCCTGGTGCTCGACGACCGCCTCCGCATGAACGAGCGCTTCCGCCCGCTGATGTCGCAGTTCGGCGACGTGCACGGACGCGAGCACGCGTGGCAGTGGCTGATGGCGCACTACGACGAGGTCCGCGCGCGCTTCGGCGCCGAGTACGCGGGCTACCTCCCCTACGCGGTCACGAGCTTCTGCGATCGCGAGCACGCCGAGGCCGCGCGCACGTTCTTCACGCCGCGCATGGCCGACACCAACGGCGGCCCGCGCAACCTCGACGCCGCCATCGAGACCGTCACGCTCTGCGCCGCGCGCGCAGAGACCCAGCGCGAGAGCGCCACGCAGTTCTTCGCGCACTGACGCGTCGCGCTCCGCGCGGCATCGCAACGCCGCAGATCGAGCCGACCGGGCGGCGAAGCGCCGTCAGGGTCCGAGGGGAGATGTGAGCACCACGACCGACTCGTGCACGAGAGCGATGCCGGTGGTCGACCACACGACGCGTCGCGCGGAGCCGTGCGCGCGGCGCGACGTGTCTCTCCCCTCGATCCTGCCGGGCGCTTCGCGAGCACCTCGACGCGTCCCTCCTGCGGGTGATCCGGGAGGGAGACGCGTTGCGCTCTGATCTTCGCAGCATGGCGACGACGCAGATCGAACCGCGCGCGCGGCGAAGCGCCGTCAGGGTCCGAGGGGAGATGCGAGCACAACGACCGACTCGTGCACGCGGACGACGCAGGTGGTCGACCACCTGAGGCGTCGCGCGAAGCTGTTCGCGCGGCGCGACGGGTTTCTCCCCTCGATCCTGCCGGGCGCTTCGCGGAACACCTCGACGCGTCCCTCCTGCGGGTGATCCGAGAGGGAGACGCGTTGCGCTCTGATCTTCGCAGCATGGCGACGACGCAGATCGAGCCGAGCGAGCGGCGAAGCGCCGTCAGGGTCCGAGGGGAGATGCGAGCACCACGACCGACTCGCTCACGCGAACGATGAACATCGTCGATCCTGCCTCCGAGCAGTGTCGGCGTGCGCCGACAGTCGAGATCGTGCTTTCGCGCGCGACGCATCGCCTTTTACGCTCGCGTGATGCGCGCCTGTCTCGTCGCTCTGACGCTCGCCCTCGCGCTCGCCTCGACGCGCGTCTCCGCACAGTCGCTCGCGCCCACGTCGGTGCCGCTGCCGCCCGCGCCCGCGCTCGTCGATCCGCAGCCCGAGGTCGCGCTCTGGTACCGCAACTTCGTCGCCGGGCGCGTGAACCCGCTGGGGCTCTTCGAGCTCTTCGACATGAGCCTGCGCGTGCGCCTCCACGAGTCGGACTCCGACGCGCTCAAGCAGAACTTCGTCGGCATCGGCACGACGATCGGCCTCAGCCCCGCGTTCGGTCGCGTCGGCGTGCTCGCCGAGATCCAGCCGCTCACGCTCCTGCGCCTCTGGGCCAGCTACGAGCTCGTCGGCTACTTCTCGAGCTTCGGGCTCATGGCGTCGTACCCGAGCGCGACGTCGGACTTCAGCGACACCGCGATTCGGGACGGTGATGATCGCGGTCGCCCCGGCTACGCGACCTACGGCGGCGCGCTCACGCTCGGCGCGGCGTTCCAGGCGCGCCTCGGTCCCGTCGCGGTGCGCAACACGTTCCGCGCGTTCTGGTCGAGCATGACCGTGCGCGCGGGGGATCGCGTGTACTTCGATCAGACGCTCGATCTCCAGATGCCCAACGACGGCTGGGCCGTGATGAACGAGACCGACGTCGCGTGGGTGAGCGACTTCGGTCTCTTGATCGCCGCGCGCTACACGGTCGCGACGCCGCTCAACGACGACTCGCACTTCTTGCCGCTCGAGGATCGCAGCGCGGGGGAGAACCTCGTGCACCGCCTCGGCCCGGTCATCGCGTACACGTTCGAGCGCAACCCCGGCACGCGCTTCGACGCGCCGACGCTGATCCTCCTCGCGCAGTGGCACCTCCTGCACCGCTTTCGCACCGGTCGCGACGTCGACGTGGGCCTGCCGTACCTCGCGCTCGCCTTCCAGTTCACCGGCGACCTCCTCGCCGCGCGCTGACGCAAGAGCCGTCGTCGCGTACCCTCGACGAGATGTCTGCCGAGCCCGTCCGGAAGTACACGCACGCCGAGTACGTCGCGCTCGAAGGAGCGAGCGAGACGAAGCACGAGTTCCACGACGGGCTCATCATGGCGATGGCGGGCGGAACGCTCGAGCATGGTCGCCTGCAGGCGTCGATCGCGAGGGTCGTCGGGCAGGCGCTCATCGCGGCGAAGCGTCCTTGCAACGTCTTCGGCGCAGACGCGCGGGTCTTCGTCGAGGACTCGGACCGGGCCTTCTATCCCGATGCGTCCGTGGTCTGCGGCAAGCGACAGGTCTCGTTCGACGATCCGCACGCGATGACCAACCCCATCGTGATCGTCGAGGTGCTCTCCGACTCGACGGAGAAGGACGATCGCGGCGCCAAGTTCGCGCACTACCGCAAGCTCGCCTCGCTCGAGGAGTACGTGCTCGTGAACCAAGACGCGCGGCGCATCGAGATCTTTCGTCGGAGCCCCGAGGGCTGGGTGCTGAGCGAAGCGGGCGAGGGCCAAGAGCTCGTGCTCCGCTCCGTGGGTGTCTCGATCTCCGTCGACGCGGTCTACTTCGACCCGACCTCGGAGTGATCGGCCGTCAGGGCGTCGAGGCGCGCTCGGGGTCCATGCGCTTGGGCTTGCGGCCGATCTTCACGAGCTGCTTCGGATCGCTCTCTCGCTCGGGCAGCGGCGCGTCGAAGGGCTCGACGACCAGCTCGAACATGCCGTGGTCGAACGGCAGGCCGCTCGCCGCGTCCGTCGCGATCAAGCGCTCTCGCTGCCCTCGCCGGCGGTGCTCCATCGCGCGGAAGTGGCAGTACGGGTTGTTGCCGATCTTGCCGAAGAAGCCGTGCGCTGTGAACGAGCAGCCGCCCATGCAGACCTCGGCGTACGCGCACGTCTTGCAGAAGCCCCACAGGTCGGCCTCCGCGGTGCGCGCGCGGGTGAACGCGAGCGGCGCGCTGTCGTTCCAGATCTCGGCGAGCGGCGTCTCGCGCACCGTGCCACCGACGTAGTGGGCCGTCTGGAGCGAGGGGCAGCCCTTCACCGCGCCGTCGGACTCGATGCCCATCACGTAGCGACCGGCCATGCAGCCGCGGAAGTGATCGACGCCGCCTTCGAACGGCGAGCGCAGGAGCGCTTCCTCCGGACCGAAGAAGCCGAGGTTGTTGCCGGGCATCAGGATCAGTCCGTCGCGGAAGCCGCGCTTCTTGAGCTCCGCGATGCGCGGCAACAGATCCAAGAGCTCCCACGGCTGGAGCAACATCTCCGGGCGATCGGCCGCGCGCCCCAACGGCGACGTGAGCTGCACCTGCCAGGCCTTCACGCCTGCGGCGAGCAGCGTCTCGTAGAGCGGCTCGAGATCCTTCTCGTTCAGCCGATTGAAGTTGGTGTTGGCCTGCACGACCATGCCCGCGTCGGCGATCGCGCGGATCGCGCGCAGGCCATCGCGAAAGCTGCCGCGGCGCGCGCGCATCGCGTCGTGCGTGGGCTCGAGGCCATCGATGCTCACCGAGCAACGCAAGAGGCCCGCCTCGCGCATCTTCGTGGCGAGCGCGAGATCGATCGCGCGTCCACCGGTCGTCATCACGGGCGACATGTCGCGCGCGGCGAGCGCGCGGATGATGTCGAAGAAGCCCTCGTGGAGGTACGCCTCACCGCCGATGAGCACGACCTCTTTGGCGCCCATCGCCGCGAGCTGATCGACGACCTCGAGCGCCTGCGCCGTGGTCAGCTCGATCTCTCGCGCGACGCCTGCGCGCGATCCGCAGTGCGTGCACGCGTGATCGCAGCGCAGCGTCAGCTCCCACACCACGTAGCGCGGGTGGTGCGCGGAGTGGACGACGTCGAGCCGTCTCCGGGGAGATCCCGAGCTCTGGCTCGACGTCGTCATGGTCACCGCATGTCGTTCGGTGTGATCAGTCCGCGCCGTCGCAGTTCGAGTCGACGCCGTCGCCGGGGGCGTCGGACGCGCCGTCGTTCACGCTCGGATCGGCCTCGTCACAGTCGAAGTCGCCGCAGTAGCCGTCGCCGTCCAGATCCGATGCGAGGTCGTCGCACGTCGTGATGAGGCCCATCGCGCCCGAGTCGCTGGGCGGGCGCCCAGCGTCGGTGCGCGGACCGGGATCGGCGACGCCATAGCAAGCCGACAGCGTCATCGCGAAGAGCGAGCTGCCCGCGAGCGTGACGACACCACCGATGACACGCGCGGCCGGCGCGACGGACTGACCACACGCGGGACAAGCGCGCGCGGCCGGCGGAACGAAGCTCGAGCACGAAGAGCACACGAACATGGTCATCCTCCCTGGAGCAGATCCCGAGCGTCTCCCGACGAGACGCGTGACGCACAGAGCACCGTGCGTGCCGCGCCGCGATCACCGACGATCTCCGGGATCCCGCGCGTCGATCCGTGGCGCGAGCGTGAAGCCCGAGTCTCGGAGACCCCACGCTCAACGGGCGATGACACAGGATGGCACCCGCGCCTCATGGGGTGACCGCGGGGGCCACCGCCTCGGGCGCCGCTGCAGGTGCAGGGCCGGCAGGTGGCGCGGTGGACTGCGTGCACGCCGCGCCCTCGAGCGTGCACGTGTACGCGGCGGCGTGCGGCGGACACGCCTCGGTGCACTCCTCGTTGAGCGCCGCGAGCGAGCCAGACTCGGCGACGCGGTAGAGGATGCGCGGCTCACGACCATCGAGGCGACGAAAGCGCTCGTTGCCGTTGGGCAAGGTCACTCGGTCGACGCGCGCGCAGCCGTCGTCGCAGCCGCAGTGCACCACGGGCTCGCAGAGCGGATCGCCGCTGCTCGGCGCGCGCTCGACCCACAGCTCGACGACGGGCGTGCGCGTCACGTTCGCGTTCGCGCGATCGATGCGGAGCTCGACGGCGGTGGGATGCATCTCGCCCTCGAGCGCGAAGAACACGAGCACGCCGTCTTCGAGACGCGGCGCCGCGATGATCGTGCGCTCGCCCTCGCTCACGAACGTGCTGGCACCGGCCTCTTCGGGGCCGAGCACGGGCTGACCCGAGCGTCCGAGCAAGAGATCCTGAGCGCGCGACGCGAGCACGTCGGCGCTCGTGTCGGCAGGCAGGCGCGTGAAGAGCTCTTGGCCCGAGAGGCGCGAGCCGCTGGCGTCGTCGGTGCCCCAGACGCCGCAGCTCGATCGATCGTCGGCCTCTTGGCAGCTGCGGTGGAGCGTGACGCCGGGGAGCGACCAGCCCGTGAACGCCTCGTCCGCCGCAGTACCGGCTCCTTCGGACTGCGCGCCGGAGCAGCCGAGCCACGTGGCTGCGAGCAGCACCAGCGACCCACGAAGTCCCTCTCGCACCATGGGCCGGACTCTACACGCATCGGGCGCCCGTCGGCCTGATGCGATCCGTCACACCCACGACGACGCGAGCGGGCGGGAGCCTTGTGGCGATCGGACGCACGGCGGTACCGTCTGCGGTTCGATGAGCCGCGAGCGCTTCGTCCGCTGCATGCACTGCGGTCTCCCTCACCTCGAGGGAGAGCGGGTGTGTCCCGTGACGGGCAAAGAGGTCGTGGCGCGGCCGCGTCCTCCCAAGCCGGATCGCGATGCCAACGAGAGCAGCGCGCCGTTCTCGATCCTCAAGCCGAGCAAGCCGCCGCCCGCACCGTCGTACGTCACGCCGCCGCCCGAGGGCGATCCCTCGCTCGTCGGCCACCTCCTCGAGAGCAAGTACCTCGTGCGCGAGCTGATCGGCCGCGGCGGCATGGGCGCCGTGTACAGCGCGGAGAACCAGCGCATCGGCAAGCAGGTCGCGATCAAGATGCTGACGCGCGGCCACGACGCAGGCAGCTCCTCGATGAAGCGCTTCTACCGAGAGGCCCGCATCATGGGCTCGCTCGGTCACCCGAACATCGTCGAGATCTACGACCTCGGCGCGCTCGACAACGGCGTGCCCTTCCAGGTGATGGAGCTCCTCGAGGGACAGACGCTCGCGGCGCGCATCGAGATGGAGGGCGGCCTCCCGATCGAGGACTCGATCGCCATCGCGACCGACGTGCTCTCGGCGCTCGAGGCAGCGCACCAGCGCGGGATCGTCCACCGCGATCTCAAGCCCGACAACGTGTTCCTCGCGCAGCGCGAGGGCCGGCTGATCGTGAAGCTCCTCGACTTCGGCATCTCGAAGACGATCGGCGAAGAGACGCTCTCGCTCACCAAGACCGGCATGGTCGTGGGCACGCCGTTCTATCTCGCGCCCGAGCAGGCGCGCGGCGACGACGTGGATCAGCGCATCGACGTGTGGGCGATGGGCGTCCTGCTCTACGAGATGCTCACCGGCACCACGCCGTTCCGCGCCGAGAACTACAACAAGCTGATCGTCCGCATCCTCACGACGCGCGCCGAGCCGCCGTCCACGCGGCAGCCGCGCCTGAGCCCGATGATCGAGAAGGTCATCATGACGGCGCTCGCGCACGATCGCGACGATCGCTACGCCGACGCGGGCGAGATGCTCTCGGCGTTCCAGCAGGCCAAGCGCGGAGAAGTTCCGATGCCGCCCCTGCCGCGAGAGCGCGCATCCGCGCTCGACGTCGACGTCTCGGTCGAGGGCGAAGACTACGACCCGACCGAGGTCTCCGACGCGTTTCGTCGCTGACGCGCGCGACATGCGCGGTGACGCTCGCGCGTACGAGGCCCGATGACCGACACGCGCGCGGCGTCCGAGCCCGTCGACCCGAGCACCGCGCTGGCGAGCTCGCGACGACGACGCGCGTGGATGGCCTTGCGCGTCGCGCTCATCCTCGGCTCCATCTACCTCGTGCTGTCGTACGTGCTCGGCGCGATGCTGTTCCACCCGTCGCGCGACGAGGGCGACGCCGCGCGCTTCGCCGAGCGCGTCGAGTACACGAGCCGCGACGGCGTGCGCCTCCGCAGCTGGATGGTGCGCGCGCGCGGAGAGCGACGTCGCACGCTCGTCTACTTCCACGGCAACGGCGGGCTCGCCGCGGGCTCGATCGGCTGGGGCCAGTGGCTCGCCGAGCGCGGCACCGACGTGCTGCTCGCGGAGTACCGCGGCTATGGCGCGAGCGACGGATCACCGTCAGCCGCTGGCGTCGAAGACGACGCCGACGCCGCCATCCGCTTCCTCCTCGATCAAGAGCACGTGCCACCGCGCCAGCTCGTCGTGCACGGCCAGTCGCTCGGCGGCGCGGCGGCCATCGCGGCGCTCGCAGGCCCCGCGCGCGACGCGGCGGGCGGCATCATCGAGTCGAGCTTCACGTCGCTCCACGACATGGCGCGGCAGGTGATCGGCGTGCCGCTCACGTACCTCGTGCTCGACGCCTACCACCTGAACAGCGCGAGGCGCGCGGGCGACGTGCGCGCGCCCATCCTCCAGTTCCACGGCGACGCGGACACGCTCATCCCGTTCGCGCAGGGCGAGCAGCTGCGCGATCTCTTGCGCTCACGTCACTTCGTCCGCGTGCCCGGCGGCGAGCACAACCTCATGCGCGGGGCGATCGACCAACAGATCGCGGAATTCCTCGACGAAGTGACGCCCTGAACGAGACGTCGCCCCCCTCGTGACGGATCGGCGTCCTCGCCGCACTCACGTGCGCTGGGCGCAGCTCGCGCCCGGAGCGGAGGCCGTGACGTGCGTGTCGTGATCATCTCGTTGGCTCTCTCGGTCACCTCGGTCCTCGCCCTGGGCTGCTCGGGCACCTCACACGTCGTCGAGCCCGACGCTGGCGTCGCGCCGGATGCCATGACGATCGCCGACGCAGTCACGATCGTCCCGGATGCGTTCGCGAGCGTCGACGTGGGCATGCGCTCCGACACGTTCCGGGTGCCCGACGCGCACGTCGAGCCCGACGCGGGACCGGCGCCTTCGTTCGACTCGATCTACACGGACATCCTCGTGCCGCGCTGCGCCCGCTGTCACATCGCCGAGGACTCGCCAGCGGCCTACAGACCGCGAATGACGGACGTCGACACGGCCTACGCGCAGCTCTTCGACGTGCCCGTCGAGACCATGTGGATCGAGTACTGCCGTCCACCAGAGATCGCGTACTTCCGCGTGCGCGCGTTCGATCCCGACACCTCGCTGCTGGCGTTCCTCGACGACTGCTACATCCGCGACTCGAGTCACGACGAGCTCACGCCCGAGGAGCGCGCGACGATCCGCGCGTGGATCTCGAGCGGCGCACCGCGCGAACCCTTCTGATCGCGTCAGAGGCCGAGGACCTCGCGCACGATCGTGACGATCTCGATCGGCGCGAGCCTCGAGCCGTAGTTCCACGGTGAGCCGAAGACCGTCGCGCGGCCGCCCCAATTCTCGGTGCCGGGGCCTGGCGTCGGCACGAGACACGGCGGGCCGTGCGCGTGCTCGGCCTTCGCGATGCGGGCGAGCGCTTCGCCCATGTCCGTGGGCGTCTCGTCGACGTGCGGGTTCACGCCGACGGTGAAGCGCGTGCCGCCCTTGCTGTGATCGGCGACGGTCACGGCCACCGGGCATCGGTGCTGGCCGTACGCGCGCAGCGGATCGATCGGCATGCCGAGGCCGCGCAGATCGACGAGCGCGACCGCGCCGTGCTCGGTGATGCGGCCCATCGCGCGCAGATCGGGGCTCGTGTCGTCGCGCGTCTCGGCGAACGGCAGCGGTGCGCCTCGCGCGATCGCGCCCTCGAGCTCGCGCACGAGCGAGGAGAACACGATGCTCGTCTCGCTGCGCGCCACCTTCGCGAGCGCCTGCGAGCAGTGCTCGTGGAGGCCGCGGCCGAGCCGATCGCGCTCGCCCTCCACGCCCGGTGCGCCGCGGAGGTGATCGCACCACCACGAGGCCGCGCGGAGGATCGCGAGCGTGCGCTCGTCGATCGCGTCGAGCCCGCCGCGAAGCAGCACGACGGCGCCGACGATCGCGTCCGTGTCCGCGAGCGTGGTGCCGAGGCCGTCGAAGCCCGTGAGGTCGATGTGCACGGGCAGCGCGTCGAGGCTCACCGGCTCGCCCGTCACGTGGTGATCCCACACGACGCTCGCCCCCGGCACCGAGCCATCGACGCTCGCGTAGCGCGCGAGGCCCGTTGGCACCTCGCTCGCGCGCGTCGCCACGAAGAGCGTCAGCGGCACGCGATCACCCGATCAGGTTCGCGAAGAAGAGCGCCATCGACGCGCCGTAGCCGACGAACCACACCGCCGATCGCAGCGTCGCGAGGTCGGCCATGTAGAGCACGATGTAGACGACGCGCGCGATCACGAACGTCACGCCGAGCACGTCGACGTAGCCCGTGGGCGCGCCGAGGTGCTGTGCCGAGAGCACACCCGCGGCGAACACCGCGAGCGCCTCCCACGAGTTGGCCTGCGCGGCGTTCGCGCGCCCGGCGGCGCCCGTCTGCTTCGCGAGCCAGGTGCGCGGCTCGTTGTTGTCGAAGGTCTTGTCGACGACGCCCGCGCGCTTGGCGAGGCCGGTACAGACGAGCGGCAGGGCGCACGCGATGGCGAGACAGATCGTGGCGATGCTCATGGGCCGCGAGCGTGCGACGGCTTCGAGCGCGCGGCCAGCGCCGAACACGGATCATGGGTCGACGGAACGACGAAGACCCCGCAGGGCGTACCCGCAGGGTCGTCGCTCGGAACGAAGATCGAACGAGGCCCTTCTCAACGAGGAGAAGCAGACCTCGTGATCGTCACCCGCGGCCGCCTTCGCCTTCGCCGGGCTTGCCGCCCTCGCGGCCACCGCGCTCGTTGCGATCGCCCTTCTGCATCGGTCCGCCGAGGATCTGCTTCTCGCGCTTGCGGCGGCGACGTGCAGCCTCCGACTCCTTCTTCCGGCGCTTCACCGACGGCTTCATGTAGTGCCGGCGGCGCTTGAGCTCGCGGAGGATGCCCTCGGCGGCCATCTTGCGCTTGAGGTGCTTGATGGCGCGCTCGACGCCCTTGTCGCCCACGACGACCTCGACGGGCTTGCTCTGAACGGCCTCGATCGGATTGCTCACGCGAACTCCTCTGCGGTCTCGAACGGAACGCCCACTCAGGGCGTGAAAGGGCGCGGACAGTGGCATGGGCTCCGGGGGAGCGCAAGTGATCCCGCGCGCCGTTGTCGTACCATCGCGGCCGATGTCAGCCGACACCCCGAGGGCGGCCGTTCGCGAGGTGCGTGTGCGCTCCGCGGGCTGGCGCAAGCGCCTCTACGACGCGGGCTGGCTCTCTTATGCGCTCGGGACCGGATCGCTCGGCGTGACGCTCATGCTCGTGGGCCTCGTCGGGCACGTCGGGCCGCTGCCGGGGTGGCTCCAGGTGCCGGTCGCGACGCTGGGCTTCCTGACTTACCTCTGGCCGCCGCTGCTCCTCGCGGGCCTCGTGACGGGACGGCTGCGACGCTCGGGGGCGGGCACGGCTCGCGTGGAGAACGGCGTGCTCTCGGTGGACGGACCTGTGCCGCTGCGGCTGGCGCGTGCCGAGATCACGCAGGCCGCCGTGATCCCGGGTCGCGGCCTCCACCTCGAGGATCGGAAGGGCCGCGAGATCGACCTCGACCTCGACACGACCGAGGCGCACGCGCTGCTCGACGCGCTCGCGCTCGAGCCCGCCGAGCACCGCTACCGCTTCGCGTGGCGCAACCGACGCGCGCGGGTGTGGTCGTTCGTGCTCGGGTTCCTCTCGCTGTCGTTCGCCGCGAGCCTGCCGATGATGCTCACCGCGGCCGCGCAGCCTTCGATGCTCGCGCTCGGCTGCATGCTCGCGAGCTCGCCGTGGCTCGTGGCCGAGCTCGCGTCGCGCTGGTGGTCGTCTCGGAGCGTCGAGATCGGCCTCGACGGTGTGCTCGCGACGAGCCCCGGGACGCGCGCGCTCCTCCGCTTCGAGAACATCCGCGACGTGGCGTCGGACGCCGACGCGCTGCGCATCACGACGAACGACGGCGTCGTGCACCGCGTGCTCAGCGACGCCGACGACGAGGGCATACGGAGCGCGATCCTCGATCGCCTCCGCGAGGCGCGCGCGATCGCGAAGAGCCGCGGCGGCGAGGGATCCGTCGCGCTCGCGCTGCTCGAGCGAGGCAGCCGCACGCTCGGCGCGTGGCGCGGTGAGCTCGCGTCGATCCTCACCGCGGCCAAGGGATTTCGCGCGGCGGCCGTGGGCGCAGACGATCTCGCGGTCGTGATGGACGACACCAGCGCGACGGCCGAGCAGCGCATCGCCGCTGCGATCGCGCTCGGCGCGGTGCCCGAGAACCGCGCGCGGATCCGCGTCGCCGCGGAGACCTCCGTGAGCCCGAAGATGCGCGTGGCCCTCGACGCGCTGGCCGACGGCGAGCACGACGACGCGATCTTCGAGGCCGCGCTCGAAGAGGCCGCCGAGGCCGAAGAGCGTGAGGAACGCGAGCGCGCACGATGATCTCCCGTCGCGCATGGATCGCAGGCGTCACGGCGACGCTCTCGGTCGGCGACCCGCGAGCTGCGCGGGCCATCGCGGGCCTCCGGCCGATCGTGATCGCCGTCCTCGACGCGCCGGGTGTCGGCAGAGACGCGCTCGTCACAGCAGTCGCCGCGATCGAAGGAGCCCCGAGACTCGCGTCACGCATCGTCACGCCCGCCGTCGTTCGTGGCGGGGGCCTGCGCGGCGCGGACGCGCTGCTCGTCACGGGCGGCCGTGGCTCGCGACAAGGCCGCGCGCTCGGCGAGGACGGTCGCGCGGCGATCCGACAGTTCGTCCGCGAGGGAGGCGGGTACGTCGGCATCTGCGCGGGCAGCTACCTCGCGATGCAGGTGCCCGAGGGCTCCGTCGAAGAGTCGTACAAGGCCGCGTTCGTCGGCGCCGCGCACGCGACGGGCGACGCATGGCAGCGAGGCATCGCGCCGATCGAGGTCGTGTCGCCCGAGGGCACGCGCGCGACCCTCCACTACGCGAACGGACCTCTCTTCGCGCTCGTCGACGTGGACGGTCTGCCCACGCCGCGCGTGCTCGCGCGCTTCGTCGGTGAGGTGTCCTCGGCGCGCGGCGGCACGCTGCCCGGCCAGATGCGCGATGTGCCCGCGCTCATCGCGACGTCGTACGGGCGTGGTCAGGTCGTGCTCTTCAGCCCGAACCCGACGCTCGATCCCGCGGTGCCGACGCTGCTCACGCGCGCGCTCTCACGCGTCGCGAGCGGAGACGCGGTGACGTCGCTCGCCGAGCTCACCTGACGGGCTCGAGCGCGCAGACACCAACGAAAAAGGGCGATCCGTGAGGACCGCCCTTTCTCGACCCGAGGTGTTCAGATCAGCGCTTGCGGCGCGCGATCATCAGACCGAGCGCGCCGAGCGCGAGCCACGCGAGACCCGACGGCGTGCTCGAGCGCGACGGCACCTCGCAGGTGCAGCCCGCGCGACGACCGATCGGACGATCCGTGGCCGCGTCGATGCCCGCGTCCGCGAGGAAGTCGACGACGAACGCGTCCGGCGGCGGCAGGCCCGAGTCGTCCATCATCATCGGACGACCCGCGTCGACCATGATCGGCGGCGCGGTCACGCACTCGCCCTCGTCGCAGACCTCGCCCGCCGGACACGTCACGCCCGTACACGCGTCCACGCAGCCCGAGGGCCCGCACACCTCGCCCGCGGGGCAGCCCGAGCCGCACGCGCTCGAGCGACAGAGGCCATCGCTGCTGCAGGTCTGGCCCGAGGGACAGCTGCCCGTGGTGCACCGCGGCACGCACATGCCGGAGTCGCACGCCTCGCAGGTCGGGTCGCACATGATCGTCGCGCAGCCATCGACGCAGCGGCCCGCGATGCAGGCCTGACCCATCGGGCACGTCACGCCGTCGCAGCCCTCGACGCACGCGCCGCCCTCGCAGCGCTCGCCCGGATCGCAGACGACGTCGACGCACTCGGTCTCGACGCACGTGCCCGCGCTCGTGCAGGTCTGGCCCGCGAGGCAGCCGCCCTCGAAGCACGGGTCCACGCAGCGACCGCTCGCGCAGATCTGCGGCTCGGTGCAGAGGCCGCTGCCGTCGTCGACCATGCCGTCGCAGTCGTTGTCGAGGTTGTCGCAGCGCTCCGCGCCCGACGTGAACTGCGGCGCGCAGACGATGTCGGCGCCCATGCACGACGTGCGGCCGATCGCGCAGACGCCCTCTGCGCCCGGGATCTCGCAGTCTTCACCGGCACCGGGGCACATGACCACGCCGCCGCGCACGAGGAAGCGCCACACGCCCGGCTCGGCGGGATCGACGTTCGACTCCTCGCAGAGGATCCGCGAGATGTCGTTCGTGCGCGAGCCCGGCACCATGACGAAGTCGCGGTCGTTGCCCGCGTCGAAGCCCGACTGACCGGGCACGCCCGTGTAGCAGCGTCCCTCGCCGACCTCGCAGTGCGCGTCGTCGAACGTCGACGCCATGCAGTCCGCGTCCGTCGTGCACGAGACCTCCGGCGTCGTCAGCGTGGAGAAGCCGTCCGTGCCGCCCGACGCATCACCCGTGTCCCACTGGCACTTGTTGAAGCGGAACTCGACCGAGAAGTCCGTCGAGCTCGCGCCGCCGCAGCCCTCGGCCGTCTCGAGGATGACCTGGAAGCTCATCTCGCGATCGTTGAGGCACGAGAAGTAGCCGACGTTGTCCCACGTGAAGACCGCGCGGCCGGGCGAGAAGTCGTACCAGACGCCGTTGTCGGTCGGGTTCTCGCACGACGTGAGGCAGTCCTCCTCGAACGTCGTGAAGTCGATGTCGCAGAAGCCGTCGCAAGCCGAGCCGCGGATGTCCACGTCGGCCCAGTAGGGCGCGATCATCGGCTGATCGGACACGGGGAACGGGTTCGGCGTGTAGGTGCCGACGCCCGCGTTGAACGTGATGTTGCCGTTCGTGTTGAGGAACAGGCTGCGGTACGTCGTACCGAAGAAGTTGAGGCCGCCGGGGAACGCGCTCGAGATGTCGACGCCTCGCGAGGAGCCGTCGTCGTTCGGTCCGAGGCACTGTCCGCGCTCGCCGTAGTCCGCGGGGCCGCCGAGACCCGTCACCAGATCCGTTCCGCAGTAGCGACGATCGGCAACATCTTCGGTGCAGGCCTGCGCCTCGACGTTCGCGGCGGACGCGAGCGTGAGCGAGACGGGGGCGAGCAGCGCGAGGGCGCGCGAGAGACGGATCGATGAAGGCATGGGTCCTCGGGGCAAGGCGACCATCGTGACGGCTCGGCGGCGAGATCGCCAGCCGCCGACACGTCCACCCCCGGCTTTCACCCACGCGTCCTGTCGTTCCGTTCAGAGGAGCTCGAACACCACGAGCAGCGCGCCGAGCAGCAGCGAGCCTCGGCTGATCGCGCGGTGGAGGTGGCCTTTGTAGACGCGCTGCGCGTCGAACGCGTCCGTCTCGGCGAGCGAGCTCGCGCGCCTCAGATCGATCGCCGTCGAGAGCACCACGATGGCAGCGCTCCCGCCGATCCAGATCGGCAAGCCCGCGAGCGCCGTCGCGAGCCAGAGCACGGCGCCGACGATCACGAGGAGCTCGATCGCGCGGCGCGACAGCGGGTTGCGGATCATCGTCACGACGGTGCGCTTGCCGCCCGCGCGATCGCTGCGCTCGTCCGCCAGGCCGCTCGCGATCGCGCTCGCGAGGGCCAGCGTCGCGAAGCCCGGGAGCACCCACATCGGCTCTGCGATCACGTGCCCGCCTTGGAGGTACGCGTTGATCCATGGGAGCACGACGCCCACGCCGATCATCTCGCAGAGCTCGCCGCCGCCGCGGTAGTTGAGGCGCAGCGGAGGCAGCGTGTACGCGACGAAGATCGCGAGCGCGCCGATCGACGCAGGCACGAGCAGCGGCCGATCACAGAGCACGCTCGCCACGACCGCGACGCCGATCGCGAGCACGCCGCACGCGAGGCCCGCGAGCAGCAGATCGCGCGCGGGAAGGATCCCGTCGGGGATGGTCTTGGGGCTGCAGCCGTCGGGGAACATGCGTCGCTTGATCGCGTCGACCTCGCGATCGCCCCAGTCGTTGAGGAACACGATGAACAAGAGATCGAGCACGGTGAACGCGAGCCCCAGCACGAACGCCAGCGCGAACGCCGTGATCGAGAAGCCACGCTCCGAATCGAGCAGAGGTCCGAGCCCCATCGCTTGTCCGAGCGCGAACGGCACGAGCAGCTTGCTCCAGCTGTCGGGCTTGGCCGCGTAGGCCCAGCGTTCCCGGAGGGATCTCACGCTCGCGAGGATAGTGGAGCGAGGGGTGCTTGACCCGACCTGCCAGAGGCCCCGACGCTCGCGACGCTCACACGGAGGTCGTCATGGCGATGTCGCGGCTCGAGTGCACCCTCGCGGTGCTCGGTCTCTCGCTGGCGGGCCTCACGAGCACACCAGGCTGCACGCGCGATGGTGGCAACGCCGACGCGGGCGACGTGGGCCGCGAGGTCACGGGCTGCGAAGGCGAAGCCGACTCCGATGGCGACGGCATCGCCGATCGCGTCGAGACGGACAACGACACGGACGGCGATGGCCTCGCGAACCGGCTCGATCCGGACTCCGACGGCGACGGCTGGACGGACTCGGAGGAGAGCCGCACCGGCAACGTGTGCGCGCCCGCCAACTCCGACACGGACGAGGTGCAGGACTTCCTCGATCTCGACGGCGACAACGACGGCCTCTCGGACGCCGACGAGCGCGCACGCGGGACGAACCCGACGAACATCGACACCGACGGCGACGGCGTCACCGATCTCGCCGAGGTCGCGGCCGAGACGGATCCGACCGACGTCGCGAGCACGATCGCGCCCGAGGACTTCTTCGTGGTGCTCCCGTACATGGGCGCGCACGAGCTGCGTCGCCTGCGCTTCGGCACGACGATCCAGCAGGCCGACGTCTACTTCCTCGTCGACTCGACCGGCTCGATGCAGCCCGTGATCGACAACGTGCGCGACTCGCTGTCGGACATCGCGAGCGAGCTCGACGTGGTGATCCCCGACGTGCAGATGGGCGTCGGTCACTTCGAGGACTTTCCGTTCTCGTCGGGCAGCCCGTTCGGTCCCACGTTCTTCGGCGGTCCCGACGACGACGCGTACGAGAACTCCCAGGACATCACGGCCGACATCGACGCCGTGCGCATGGCGCTCGACGGCATCCTGCTCGGCGACGGACGCGACGGCCCCGAGGCCGCGGTGCAGGGCCTCTACCAGACCGCCACGGGCCGCGGCGGGAGCTGGAGCTTCATGGGCGGCAGCTACGCCATCGCACCGCGCACGTGCCCCGAGTACCCCGACGAGTTCGTGCCGCGTCGCGGCTATCCGTGCTTCCGCCCGGGCTCGCTCCCGATCGTCGTCACGGTCACGGATCTCGAGTGGCACGCAGGCTCGGCCGACGGCACGCGACACCCGTACTCGATGATCACACCCGCGCCGCAGGATCTGCCGGACGCGGCGATGGCGCTCAACTCGATCGGCGGCCGCTTCATCGGCGTCCCGATCCGCAACGACTCGGGCATGGCGTTCCCGACCGACCACGAGGCGATGGCGAGGCAGACCGGGTCGGTCAGCGGATCGGGCTCGCCGCTCGTCTATCCCGCGCCGAGCGGCATGGTCTCCGACTCGATCATCGAGGGCATCCGCACGCTCGTCACGACGACGCCACAGCACGTGAACACCGACACGGAGAACGTCGCGCCGAACCCGCGCGACATCAACGCGACGGACTTCATCGTGGCGATCACGCCCACGATGGCGGTGCCCGCGAGCGGCGTGAGCGGCATGGACGACACGACGTTCTTCGACGTCGTCCCCGGCACCTTGGTGGAGTTCGAGGTCGACTTCTACAACGGCATCGTCCCGCCCCCGCCCGTCGCCGAGGTCTACCGCGCGCGCATCGTCGTCTACGGCAACTACAGCGCCCGCCTCGACGAGCGACGCGTCTTCATCATCGTCCCGCCCGAAGCTGGCGTGATCCTCATCTGACACGCGCGAGGGCCGCGCGCGCGTAGAGAAGACGCACGAACACGAGGCGGTCCTCGCGCGTCAGGCGCTGCATGCCCTCGTCGAGCGCGAGGTAGCCGTCGCACGGGTCGGCGTTCGCCGCGATCCGCTGCGCGAGCGCGTCGCGGCGATCGGTCGGGAGATCCGCGAGCATGCGCTCTGCGATGCGATCGAACGTGGCGGCATCGGCGGCGGGCGCGGGACCTTCGTCCGCGAGCTCGAGGCGCATGGCCTCGCGGAGGAGCGTGTACCACTGCGTGATCTGCGGATCGCTCAGGCGTCCGAGCGCGCGGATCATGCGCGACGGCTCGATCGTGCCGAGCGCGATCTGCGTGCAAAGCACGCGGTCTTGGTGCGCCAGCGAGAGCTCGAGGTCGTGATGGACGATGAGCCCCTGCGCTGGCAGCCGCGCGAGACCTCGCGCCCCGACGAGCATGGGATCGCGCCCGGCCCGTCGCGCCGCGCCGACGAGATCGGCGTGCGGTGCCGCCAGCGCGAGCACGCGCGCGTCCTCGCCGGTCACGTCGGCTCGTGCGTCGAGGTGGGCTCCTGGATCGCGAGCCGCGTACACGAGCGCGACGAGCACGAGGCCCAGCGCGAGCACCGCCAGACCCGCACGCCCGCGCGCGTGGGCTCCTCGATCGTCCACGACGGGCGCGTCGGGCGACGCGAGCCGAGCCTCGATCGCCGTGATCGCAGCGCGCGCCACGTCGTCCGCGGTGCGATGCGCGTACACGGCGAGGATCGCGTACCCGACAGCCACGCCGAGCACCGCCCCCGCTCCACGTCCCGGTGGCCCATCGCCCGTGAACATGCCGTAGGCGAGCACCGCCACGAAGAGCACGGTCGACACAGGCGCTGGCGCGAACGTGGCGCGGAACACGAGGTCGCCTCCCAGCCGCGAGGCCGCGACGAGCACGAGCGCGTTGCGCTGCCAGCCGCGCTGCGTGACGACGAACGCGTCTCCTGGCGCGATGCGCGTGAGGCGCAGCGCTTCCGTGGTGAAGGATCCGAGCGCGCGCCACGGGGCCTCCTCACCGCGCGGCACGATCCCTTCCGACGTGCGCTCGAAGAGGGCGAAGCGCGAGATCCACGCGAGCCACTCTGGCCGCTCGTTCGTGACGACGAGCTCGAGGAGGAACACCCCCACCGCGACCATGCCCCACGACACGACCCATGCGTTCACGACACGACGGTACCGTGCCGCGTGAGTCAGCGCGACGTCGGTCGCATCGGCGTCAGGGTGGCTGACACGATCACGCCGTGCTCGTCCATCACGAGGTCGCGGCGCACGAGGTAGGCGGCCCACCACGCCCACGTGTACGTGTGCGCGCGCCACACTGCGCCCTCGTGGCGGAGCGCGAGGATCGCGGGATCGTCGTGGTGGCCGTGCTGCTCGGTCAGCGCCTCGCGTCGTGGATCGGAGAACGCGAGCTCGCGCAGCGTCGCCGCGATCGCCTCGTCGGCGATGTAGCTGCCGCCCTGCGTGACGTGCACGCGAAGGAAGAAGCGGAGGTAGTCGTCGGCCTCGGCCTGCGTGCGGATCGCGACGTGCTCGGCGCGCGTGATCGCGTTGAACGCATCGATCGCGGCCTGCGGATCGCCGTGCGTGTCGCCCGAGATCAGGACGCCCCGACGCGTCGTGGTCTCGACGGCGACCCACGGGAACACGTGCGGCATCGTGGGGTTCGCGAGGTGGAAGAGCTGGTGATGCGGCCAGTGCGCGTCCTCGACGCGCGACCCCGTCGCCGAGGGAAGGCTCGTCGTGCGGATCGCGACGTCGAGCAGGCTCGGCTGCTGCGCGTCGGTGGGCGTCCCCATCGGTGACGCGATGGCGACGAAGAAGGAGATCAGGGTCGCCGTGCTCCGAAGGCTCGTGCGCATGTCTCTCCGTGGCCGCGTGTCGCGCATTCGTGACGGGTCGTGTGTTCGTGACGCGAGCGCTGCGTGATCAGCGATCGTGCAGACCCGTGCCGGTGCTCGTCGAGCCATCGATGCGACCGCGGAACATCCGCGTCTCGAGGCCCTCGGCGAGGCCCACCGCGCCCACCGCCACGGCCACCGCCGCGAGCACGCGGAGCACCACGCGCTTGGGTCGTCCGACCTGGCAGTCCGACGTCATCACGGCCCCGTCGGCGCGACGAAAGAAGCGCACGCACGGCGACTTGCCGCTGGCGAAGAGCGAGGCGACCTCTTCGGCGCTCATCTCGCCGAGGTTGTAGACGCTCTTGTCGCACCGGCCGCAGTGCCGCTCACGCGCATCGCCCACCATCGTGTGCCAGCTCTCGGGGCAGGGGCTCGCGATCGAGAGCATCGCGCCGTCGGGCAGCACGCCACGCGGCAGCGACGTCGATGGCAGCGGCAGCTCGAGCGCGCGCATCGCGTCGATCAGCCGCTCTTCGCGCCGCGCGAGGTCGTCGTCGGACCAGTCTTCGTACGCGGGCGGTTGCACGTCCTCACTCATCGCGTGGCCTCCCTCGAGAGGTACTCGGTGCCCGCGGCGCGGCCCTCGTGCACCACGATCGCCACCTCCGCGGAGCGTGATCGCGACCGACCATCCGTCACGTCGAAGACGAACGAATCCGTGCCCACGAAGCCCGGATCGGGCGCGTACGCGAGGCTCGTCGCACGACCGAACTCCGTCGGCCAGACGTAGACATCACCGTGCCTCGCCCGCTTCACGAGGCGCGGCTCGAGGATGCGCTCCTCGTCGGGATCGTAGAGATGAAGCGGGAACACGGTGCGCTCGGCGCTCACCTCGACGTGGAGGTCGTGGACGACCGGCGTGGTGTTCGTCGCGTCGTGCCAGAGCGACTCGCACACCTCGGCTCCGTCCGCGAACGTCCCGCCGAACGATGCCCGGATGGTGGGCCACACGATGCTGCCCGCCGTGAACGTGACGAACGGCGCGACAGTGACGAGCGCGATCCCCGCGCCGATCCAGCGCAGCCACTCGAGCGCGTGACGCGTTCCTTCTCCGCGCCTCCGCACCGCCCGCACCCGCGCGAGCTCCAGCGCGAGCCGCTGTCGCTCGTGCGCGTGCGCGTGCACCCGGTCGTAGGACACACGAAGAGAGTGCCACGACTTCGGCGCTCGATGGACCGGCGCCGTTCGTCGCAGCCGGCGACCCGGACGCGGCGATCGCGACTCGCCGTGTCGCGGTCACGGTGTCACGTCCATACGCTCGCGCGCAGCGATCAGGTGCCTCGCACGGAGCACCTGAGCTCGGTCCTCGGAAGGCAGGTGCGACAGCACGTCTTCTTGCTCGAGGTAGCTCCGGCAGCGCAGCTCGAGACTGCCGTCCGGGTCGACGTGCAGGCGTCGCTCGCGGCGCTCCGCATCGCGCTCGGCGAGACCGTTCAGTGCGCCTCGCCACGCCGCTTCGACGATCGCGTCGGGATCGTCGGGCAGAGGCGCCCCGGTCTGCGCGAGCTCGTGGGCGACGGCGAGGTCGAGCTGGGTCTCCCACTCGACGAGGACCTCCTCCCCCAGCTCCGCGACCTCGCTGATGAAGTAGAGGTCGAGGACCGATCCATCGGCGAGCGTGGCGCAGTGCACCTGGGATCCTCGCGCGATCCTCACCTCGATCGCGTGGTGCGCGAGCAGCGTCTCGTCGTCGAGGCGCGCGAGGCCCGTGTGCACGGTGGGCTCGTAGGCGAGGCCGCGATCACGGAGCATCACGCCGCGTCGTGCCGAGACATCGACGTGCCGCTGCACCGCGAGCGGATCGCTGGTCGGGAAGATCCCGAGGGCAGCTCCGCCCGCCGTCTCGGGGGGTCGCTCGAAGACGTGGACGACGCCGTAGCTCAGCGGGATGAGGAGCAGCGCGAGCGCGACGCGAGCGCGAGCGGTCCACGGTGGACGCACGTGATCGTGCGCAGACGCCGAGTCGCGGATCGCATCGCCGATCCGCTCCATCGCGAGGCGCGCATGCTCCATCGCGTCACTGCGAGCTCGAAAGAGCCAAACCGGCATGCCCACGATCACCGTCGCCACTGTGCCGACGAGCGAGCCTCGCAGCTCGCCCACGCCGGAGAGCACGCACGCCGTCCACACGACGAGCAGGAGCATGGACAGTGGTGACAGCGTGGAGCGGGCGCGGAAGTGAACCTCGTGGTCATGCCGCACGAGATCGATGCGGGTGAGGTGCGTGCCTCGCCACCCGGTCGGCACGACGAGAAAGGTGTCGCCGCCCACCCGATCGATCCGCGCACCCTCGATCACGAGCGGTCCGAGGCTCCGCCAAGGCACGTCTTCACTGGCTGAGCTGCGGTACCCGACGGCGTCAGTACCGGCGCGCACAGGCATGCGCACGTGGTAGCGGATTCCCAATGACCAGCGGCAGAGACCAACGAACCAAGTGGGCCGCTCGTTCGCGATGAGCGACTCGACCGCCATCAGCAGGCACACGCCGTAGAGCCACGCCACGAAGCAAGGCTCGCATGGATCGACGCGTCAGCGGCGCGACGACCGCGAGGCTCGCTCCCTCACGCGATGGAGCGCTTCGCGGAGCACGGCGGCCACCACGTCTCGTCGCTCGAGCAAGACGAAGTGCGTGCCGTCGAGCTCGACGTAGCGGACACGCGAGCGTCCGCGGGCCCAGGCGCGTACGAGGCTCGTGTGCACCATCCTGTCGTGATCGCCTTGGATCACGAGCGTCGGCACGCGCGGGCTCGGCGCATTCGGGGCGACGCCCGACAAGAGCACGAGCGCGTCGATCTCTCCTCGCAAGCGAGGCGCGACGCGCGACGCGCCGACGCCGCCGTTGCTGAGACCCACGAGCACGATGCGCCGCGCGCCGCGTGAGCGGAGGTGCGCGATCGAGCCGCGCACGATCGCTTCACCATCGCCTCGCCACCACGCGCCCTCGAACGACGTCGCTGGGCACACGGTGCGCGCGCCCGCGTCACGCGCGACGTGCGCGACCTCGAGACACTGGAGCGCGAAGCTGCCCGCGAAGCCGTGGAGGAACACGACGCCCACGTCGCTCGCTTCGCCGCGCGGCTCGACGACGATCGTGTCGAACGCCGCAGCGCTCTGGAGGTCGAGCAACGTCGCCGGGATCGGTGTGCCGAGGAAGGGCGCGTCGTCTTCAGCGCGCCCATACGAGCGCTCGAGCAGGCCCGGCAGCGTGGGGAACTCGCGCGACGGGACTAGGTCGAGGCGCACCAAGAGGCGACTGCCCACCATCGACGCGTCACGCTCTTCGAAGAGGCGATCGAGCAAGCGCGCCTCGCTCACGATCTCGCCGTCGCGATCGAGCACGACCAGCCTCGCGACGTCGCTCCCGCCGAAGAAGAGCACGCGCAGCGAGACGAGCAGCGCCAGCCCGATCACGCTCGCCCACCGCAGCCGCACGATCTCCTTCGCGCGCGACAGGCACAGCACGAGCCCCACGCCGAGCGCGATCGACTCGATCGACCACGACCAGCCCCACGCGCTCAGCGCGGAGCGACCGAGCGCGATCGAGAGCAGACCGAGCAGCACCAGCACGATGCCGATCGGAACGAGCACCACCGCGAAGAGAACGCGAGAGAACGCGAGCGGCTCTTCGTGCTCGCGCGGCTCGATCACGGTGTCGTCGGACATCGGCCCGTGATGCGTGATCGGGCGAGCTGCCGCGGCCGATCGAGGCGCGAGCGGTCGCGATCTCTCGGTGGGCGGTCGCTGCGCGCCGGGTCAGCGGGGCGGCGGCCGGCGGCTCGGGCGAAGCGGCGGGGGCGGCTCGAAGCTGCCCCACACGTAGCTGCGCATCGGATCGACGAGCATGCCGGCGAGCGCGAGGCGACCGAGCAACATACGGAAGCCCATGAGCTCGCGGCGCGTGAGCGAGATCTCGATCTCTCGCGTGACGCCCGCGATCCCGAGGGTGGTCCTCACGACGGGACGTGTGTGCGCATCGCCGTCGCTCGATCGCACGAGGCGCTCGTCGACGAGCGGGGCCTCGACCGACGTGCTGCGGCCGCGATCTCCGCGGAACGGAAACACGCGAAACGACACCATCGGCGTACCACCCACGGTGTGTCGCTCGATCGACTCCGCGTGCATCGCGCACGAGCGCGCGCCCGTGTCGGCCTTGGCCTTGATCGCGGCGATCCCGAACGCAGGCAGCGCGACCCACTCGCGCCAGCCCACGAGGATCGGCCCGTCGTGGGGCTCGTCCGGCTCATCGCGATCCGGGGGCTCGCCGTCGTCCGTCACCGAGGCCGCGAGCATGACCGACCTCGGCACCGCAACGAAAGCGTGAGCGACTTCGGCGCTTGCCACCGAGCACGCCCGCCCGCCACGATTCGCGCCGAGGGATCCATGCGCGTCTGCCCGCAATGTCAGCTGAAGTACTCCGACGACGAGCCCCGCTGCTTCGTGGACGGCTCCGTGCTCGAAGAGATGGCGGACCCGCGCATCGGCACGCTGCTCGCGGGCCGCTACCAGCTCGAGAGCAAGCTGGGCGAGGGCGGCATGGCCATCGTCTACCGCGCGCGCCAGCAGCTCGTGGATCGGCCGGTCGCGATCAAGGTGATGAACTCGCACCTCGCGCGCGACGCCGCGCTCAAGGAGCGGTTCCGTCGCGAAGCCAAGACCGCAGCCGCGGTCGCGCACCCGAACATCGTCGAGATCAGCGACTACGGCGAGACCGACGACGGCACGCCCTTCCTCGTGATGGAGCTCCTCGACGGAAGCTCCCTCGACGCGCTCGTCGAGCGCGGCCCGATGCCGGCGCCGCAGGTCGCGGCGATCGGCGCCCAGATCGCGCGAGGCCTCGCCCGCGCCCACGACTTCCAGGTGATCCACCGCGACCTCAAGCCCGAGAACGTGTTCGTCGCGCGAGGCCCCAAGGGCCGGATGATCCCGAAGATCCTCGACTTCGGCATCGCGCGATCGCTCCACGATCAGCGCCTCACGAGCGCGGGGCAGATCTTCGGCACACCGCAGTACATGGCGCCCGAGCGCGTGACCTCGATCGACGCCGGCCCCGCGGCCGACCTCTACGCGCTCGGCGTGATGCTCTTCGAGATGGTCACGGGACAGCTGCCGTTCCAGTCGCAGGACGTCACCGGATTCCTGATCGCGCACATGCAGCAGCCGATCCCCAAGCCCTCGGACTACGTCGCGAACGTGCCGCGGCGGCTCGAGGAATTGATCGTTCGCCTGATGGCGAAGAAGCCCGAAGACCGCCCGGTCGACGCGCACACCGTCGAGAAGGAGCTGCTCGCGCTCGCGCCTCCCGAAGAGGTCGCGGAGCTGCCGGTCTCGGGCCTCGGTCAGACGCAGCGCCACGCGGCGCCCACGCTGCCGCCGACGACGATCGAGCGCTGGGCCTCACGCGCCGTCGTCTTCGAAGAGATGCTCCGTCGCGCGTTCCCGCAAGGCAACCCGCCGGAGCTCGCGCTCTCGATGCTCAACGAGATCCGAGGCACGCTCGTGCGCACGAACGAGCACCGCAGCCGCGGCCTCGGCGAGCAGCGCAAGCTCGAGCAGATGGAGCAGCAGGCGCGCGACGGACGTCAGCGCCTCGGCCACGCGATGAGCACGCTCGGACAAGACCTCTCGCAGGCCCGCGGCGCAGCGCGCAACGCAGACACCGAGGTGCGTCCGTACCTCGACGCCGCGCAGCTCTCCGAGCGCGCGTACCGCGAGGGCCACCGCAAGATGATGTCGCTCGGCGTGATGCAGGAGGCCAACGCGCCGCAGGCCGCGCACGTCTCGGCGCTGCGCGAGACGGCCGACGCGCTCGACCGCTGGCTGCTCGCGCACGGCACGAGCGAGAAGGCGCGCGCGTGGGTCGCCTCGAAGGCCAACGAGGTGCGCGACCTCGAGTTCCAGACCGAAGCCCTGCGCGCTCAGCTCGAGAAGCTCGAGACGCAGTTCGAGAACGATCGCGGTCAGCTCGAGACCTTCCTTCGTCAGAACGGACGCGAGCTCGAGGCGCTCGACAAGCGCCTCACCGAGCTGGGCTCGGGCTTCGTCCTGCCGCTGCGCCCGCGCCCCGAGCTCCGCGATCTCTTCGCGCGCCTCGAGCAAGAAGGCGCCACCGGCGGCACCCCGCACGCAGGCATCGCACGACCCTGAGATCGCGCGCGTGCCCGCATCGAGCGCCGGCGAGGCGCGGGAAGCTCAGCAGGAAAATCTACACATGCCGTTGCAGCACATGCGGCCCATCGTGCAGCCGCGTCCGCACATGCCGCAGTTCATCGTGCTCGTGCGGAGGTTGATCTCGCAGCCGTCCGAGTCGGTGGTGTTGCAGTCGTCGTAGCCCATGTTGCACGTGTCGATCTCGCAGCTCGACGCGTTGCACGACGAGGTCGCGTTGGCGAGCGTGCAGGCCCTGCCGCACATGCCGCAGTTGGCCTCGTCGCTCGTGAGATCGAAGGTCTCGTCGGTGCGGAGATCGCAGTCGTCGTCCGCGGCGTTGCAGGTCTCCGTCATCGGCATGCAGCCGTCCGGGAGCCACGCGTCCGGAGGCGCGTACGCGTCGGGCCCGAACGCATCCGGGATGACGAACGCATCGGGAGGCGTGAACGCATCGGGCTCGACGTACGCGTCGGGCTCCACGTACGCGTCGGGCTCCACGTACGCATCGGGCTCGACGTAGACGTCGGGCTCCATGAACACGTCGGGGGGCACGACGAACGCGTCCATGCCCGCGTCGATCGGCGTGACGAACGCATCGGGACGGCCACCGTCGGGGCCCGCATCGACGGGCGGGCCGCCCGCGTCGCGTCGCTCGATGGTGCCCGTCCACGGCTCGAGCTCGGTGATCCCGATCTCGACGTCGCGGCAGCCGCTCTCGCCACAGACCTGCGGCGCGGAGCAGAGCGTCGTCAGGCAGCGGCCCACGAGCGTGATGCGGAGCACGAGCGTGCGATCGCGGACGAACGTGAAGCGCGCCTCGCGCGTGGTGACCACGGAGGTGCCGCGCATGCCGCTCACGGCCACGCGGTAGGGGCCGAGCGATCCCTCGGTCCAGTACAGGCCGAGCGTTCGCGGGAGGGGCTGACCGTCCGCGAGCATCGAGGTCGCGGTGCGCACCTCGCCCGACGGGCTCGTGACCTCGATGCGGAACGAGTCGATCAGCGCGAGGATGCTCGCGTCGGCGTCGACGGCGACGATCACCTCGGTGCGCGGCGCCTGGCAGCCCGGCAGCGCGAGCACGAGCGACGCGAACAGCATCGCGACGAGCGAACGAACGCCGAGGGGAGAGTGGACTACGGCCATGTGATCACCCCTGGCGTGAAGTTGCCCTGCACTGGTCCCTCGACGCCGCTCGTGGCCGCGACGCCGACGCTCACGCCGACGATCGCGACGACCAGCACGCCGCCGCCGGCGACCACCGGCCAGAACCACTCTTCTTGATCGATCGAGCGGCCGGGCACGGCGGGCGCCGCGTCGACCGGCACCTCGCCGACCACGATCGTGCGGTGCTGGCCCGTCGGCACCTCCACCTCGCGACGCGCGACCTCGGCGCCCGAGACCGTGACGAGCACCGTGTGCGACGCGGGCGAGATCGGGATCTCGAGCCCCGGCTGCGTGAGCACGTAGCCATCGACGCTGATCGAGCCACCCACCGCGGGCCCTGCGAGCTCGAAGGTCACGTAGGCCGCGCGCTCCGCGATGTGAGCGCGCAGCTCCGTCGCGGCGGTGCGCACCGGGTCGGGCACCGCTTCGGCCGCGAGCGCGCGCTCGTTCTCGACCTGCGCCTCGGGGTACTCGCCCTGCTCGTAGAGCACCGACGCGAGGTTGTAGCGAATGGCCGGCGCGTCGCGGATCGCGAGCGCCTCACGGAAGCGGGTCTCCGCGTCGGCGAAGCGCGACTCGGCCACGAGCGAGACGCCCTCGGCGAACAAGGAGCGAGCGCGATCGGTCTCGGCGGTGTCGGTCGTCTGCGGCGTGGCGCGTCGTCGACGACGCTGCGCCTCGGCGCTCGCGCCTCCGAGGAGACCGAGCACGAGACACGCGATCAGCATCGCCGAAGCGATCGAGAAGAGCCGAGAGGACGAGCGCACGACCCACACCTCCGAAGGGCTCCATGGTAGAACGAGGACGTGTCGTTCGGCGACAAGTACGTGCTCGAGGTCCCTCTCGGCGAGAGCGAGTCGGGGACGGTGTGGGCCGCCAAGGAGTCCGCGAGCGGCCGACGCGTCGTCATCGCGATGCTCGACGAAGACGCGCCCGATCTCCTCAAGATCCGCCTCCTCGAGCACGGCGGCGCGCTCGCGTCGCTCACGCACCCGAACGTCGTGCGCGTGTTCGAAGCAGGCACGAACGAAGAGGGCGCGCCGTACCTCGTGATGGAGCGCCTCGAGGGCATCAGCCTCGCGAAGCGATGGGAGGCGAGCCCGGGCCTGCGCGCCGATCGCACGCTCGAGGTCGGCACCGGCATCGTCGACGCGCTCGCCAAGGTGCACAGCCTCAAGCTCCCGGGCGGCGAGCCGCTCGTCCACGGAGACGTCGAGCCGGGCAACGTGCTGCTCGTCGGCGCGCCCGGCAAAGAGATCCCCAAGCTCATCGGCTTCGGCATCAACCGCACCTCGAGCCGGCTCGGCACGCCGGGCTCGCGCGCATCGCTCTCCACGCTCCAGCCGTTCGCGTTCGCGGCGCCCGAGCAGACGCGCGGAGAGGTCGAGAGCTCGGTCACCGCAGATCTCTACTCGGCGGCGGCGATCGTCTTCGCAGGTCTCACGGGTCGACCGCCGCACGTCGGCACCGACCCGGCAGCGCTCGCCGACGCGATCGCGAAGGAGCCCGCGCCGCTGTTCACGTCGCTGCGCAAGGACCTCGCGCCCTTCGCGGCCACGCTCGATCGCGCGCTCGCGAGCGATCCGAAGCGTCGCTACGCAGACGCCGGTGCGCTCGCGCGTGCGCTCCGTACGGCGCTCGCGATGGGCCGCATCGTCGGCAGCAAGGACACGCCGATCGGCCAGCGCCTCGCGCTCGCCAACGCAGGGGCAGCGGCGCCGGGCACACGCTCGCCCTCGCGCATGCCGCCGCGTCCGTCGAGCCCGCCGCAAGCCGCGGAGCCTGCGAAGGCAGACGCCGCTGCGAAGCCGATCGGCCTCGAGCCGCCCAAGGCGCCTGACGCCAAGCCTTCGGAAGCCTCCGCGAAGCCTTCGGAAGCCTCCGCGAAGCCTTCGGAAGCCTCCGCGAAGCCTTCGGAAGCCTCCGCGAAGCCTTCGCACGCGCCCCCCGAGCATCTCGATGGCATCCCCTCGGGCGACCTCGACGGCATCCCCTCGAGCGAGCTCGAGCTCGTGTCGGGCGAGACGTCGTTGCCGCCGAGCCCACCGAAGTCGGTGCGACCACCGCCACCGCCGCCCGCGCCGTCGATCCCCGAGCTCACCTCGGGAGAGGTCGATCTCGAGCCCACGGGACACGCCGCACCGAAGAGCGCGCCGCCTCCGCCGCCCGTCGCCGGACGCTTCGCCGCGCCCGCGCCTCCCGACGCGCCGCACTCGCCGCAGTCCGTCGTCGAGGCCGCGCCTGCGGTCGCGGGTTGGATCGCGCTTCCCGAGCCGACGCCCACCTCCGAGCCACCGCGCGCTGAGCCTCCGAGCGAGCCACTCGCCGCCGCTCCCGTCGCGCCGTCCCCGTCGGTCCTCGACGACCTCGAAGACCTGCCCCCGGCCGACGACGCGCCCTCGCCGCTCACTCCCGTCGAGCTCCCCGACGACGAGCTCACGCTCAGCGCCGCGAACGGTCCACCGCGCTGGCTCGTCGCCGCGCTGTCGGTGACCGTGGTCCTCCTCAGCGGCATCCTCGTCTGGATGCGGTGGGGACAGTCGCCGCGTCCCGTGCCCACCGAGTCGCTCGGCACCATCCTCGCCGAGGGTGGCGCACCACCGTCGACGACGATCACACCGCCGGTCACGACCGCGATCGCTCCGCACATCACGATCCCTCCGATCACCGCACCACCGGTCGTCGTGCCTCCCGTCGTGGTTCCTCCCGTGATCGTGCCTCCCGTCGTCATCCCTCCCGTCGTCACACCGCCGATCACGACGCGCCCGCCCGTGACGACCAGCACGACCGGATCGGGCACCACGCGAACAGGATCCACGGGCACGGGATCGACGCGCACGGGAACCGGCACACACAGCACGAGCACCAGTCACACCGGTACGAGCATGACCGGCGGCACGAGCATGACGAGCATGACCGGCGGCACGATGACCGGCAGCACGAGCATGACCGGCACGCGCACGACCGTCGTCACCGACCCGGGCTTCTGAGTCGCGCGCCCTGGTCTCGTCAGCGACAGCTCCTGAGGAGCTCCGCCCCGGGGACCCACCGCGCGATCAGCACCGGTGCGAGCATCGGCATCGAGAGCAACACGCCGAGCGCGGCGGCCCGCACCACGCGACGCGCCCGCAGCGCGCCTGGGAACGCGCGAGGCGCGCCCGATCGGTATGCGCCCTCATCGCTCGGTGCGCGCACCAACACCTCGTCCACGAGGGCACCGAGCGCGGCACCGCCGTCGAGTCGTGAGCGAGGATCCTCGAACCCGCTCGCTTCCACTGCGATCTCTCGGTCGCCTCTCGCGACCCGCGCCGTGTCGGCGTCCACGCGCACGACACGCCAGCGCTCTGCGCCGCGCGCTTCGCGAACGCTCGCGAGCATGGGCGCCATCCGCCCATGGAAGCGGTGAGCGACGAAGACGCCAGCGAACGAGCACGCCTGCGCGACCACCACGAGCCCTTCGATCTCCGGGCTCCAGCAGGCGCCGCCCCAAGCGAGGAGCGCGATCGCGATCCACGCCACCGCCGCGACGACGAGCGCACGCCACGACGACGAACGCGCCCGATCACGAGGCACCTCGGCGCTCGGCTCCACGGACGTGTGCCTCAGGAGCTCGACGTGGAGGTCGACGAGGCGCGCGTCTTCGATCGCGACATCGACGTCGTCCGATGCGAGGTCCACGCGCGACGAGATCACCATGACGCGCGCCCCCGACGCGAGCGTGAGCGACCTGCAGTTCGGAGCGACGCGCGAGTACGAGAACCGATCGACGGCGCCGAACGCCATCGAGCGCAACACCTCTCCGCGGCGGTCGATCAGCGCCACGCCCCAGTCGTTCCACTTCACGCACACCGCGCGATCGTCGGTCGCCGCATCGACGAGCGCGAGCGCGAGCCCGTACGCGACCCACAGCGCCATGCACGGCAGGAGCGAGTCGGCGAAGCCGACGAACGGAAAGACGAGCGACACCCCCACGAACCCGACGAGCATCGACGCGTCCGACGCGCTCGGACCTCGCCTGCGCACGATCATCGCGCCGTCCACGCGACGAGCATGTCAGCTGCCGAGGCGCGACTCCACGTAGAGGCGCACGATGAGCTTGCACTCCTCGAGCTGCCTTCGGCCTTCGGTCTTGCGCGTGCCGTGCTGCCGGTCTGCGAGCACGAGGAAGGTCGTGACGAGCTGCACCACCGTGGTCGCGACGAGCTTGCGCATGCGCACCTCCGCGTCGGGGAAGTAGCTCGCGAAGAGCTCGCTCGTGTGCTCCGCCAGCTCGCGCTGGAGGGCCTCGTCCTCTTCCACGAGCTCGCCGAGGAACGTGAGGTTCTTGTTCGCGGCGCGGATCGCAGGGTCGTCGTCCTGCAGCTGCGCGAAGCCGTCGATCGCGGCCTCGAGCACCGCGCGAAACGGCAACGCCGGCCGCTGCCCGCCCGCGGACGAGAGGTTCGCGCGCGCGAGGTGCGCGACGCCCTCGAAGGCCTCGCGCGCCCGCTCGTTCGAGCGCGCCATCACCGCCGCGAACACCGCGCGCTTGTCCTCGAAGTACTGGTAGACGCTGCCGATCGGCGTGCCCGCGCGCTGCGCGATCGCGTCCATCGTCACCTCGGGAAAGCTCTGCAGCGCGAAGAGCTCTGCCGCCGCGCTCACGATCGACTCCACGCGCTTCTTGCTCCGCTCCTGCTGCGGCAGCTGCCGCCCAGGTTTCCCAGAGGCTCGCGTGTCCCCTCCCCTGGCCCCTCCGGCAGTGCGGGAGGGGGAACGTGCTCGGGAGGTCTTGGGGCCAGGCTTCGTCATGGCTTGAAATAATCTGAGGCTTGCCTCATGTTTGGCAGAACATGAGGACCTCCTCGGATTTCTCGCCCGCCGCGGCGCTCACGTCCAGCCCCAAGTCGCACGCTGCCGTCGCGGAGGTGTCGCCTCCGCGCGAGCCGCTGGCGACGCGACCGCCCGCGGGCCCGCGTGGCCTCGCGCGCTTGCGACACCACGCGGCCATCCTGCGGAACCCGCTCGATGCGATCCACGAGATCAGCACGACGTACGGCTCGTTCGTGCGCCTCGACTGGGGCCCGCTCGTGTTCTGGCTCGCCAACGATCCCGACGCGATCAAGCACGTGCTGCTCGACAACGCGAAGGCCTACAAGAAGAGCCGCAACTACGACGGCCTGCGTCTCGCGCTCGGACAGGGCCTCGTCACCAGCGAGGCGGAGCTCTGGCGCAAGCAGCGCAAGCTCGTCGCGCCCGCGTTCACGCCGGGCCGCATCGCGCGCTACGTGCCCGCCTTCGTGAAGGCCACGGAGGAGGCGGCCGATGGCTGGCGCGCCTCGACCGATCGCGCGCGCACGGACGTCCACCACGACATGATGGGGCTCACGCTCCGCATCGTCGGTCACACGCTGTTCGGCACCGAGCTCGGCGCGGACGCGGATCGCATCGGGCCGGCGTTCGAAGAGGTGCTGCGCTTCGCCGAGGACTACTCGATGTCGCTCGTGCGCATCCCGCCGAGCTGGCCGACGCCCGCGAACTTCCGCTTCAAGAAGGCGCTCGGCGAGCTGGATCGGCTCGTCGAGCGGATCGTGAAGGAGCGACGCGCGCGACTCGCCAAGGGACACGACGCGGGCGAAGACGTGCTCGCCGCGCTGCTCGCCGCACGCGACGACGAGGGCCGCCCGATGGACGAGGCGCAGCTGCGCGACGAGGTGCTCACGCTCGTCGGCGCGGGCCACGAGACGACCGCCAACGCGCTCGCGTTCACGCTCTATCTCCTCTCGCTCCATCCCGACTGGGAGCGCCGCGTGGTCGAGGAGATCCATGCGGTCTCGGGCGATCGCTCGCCCACGCTCGAAGACCTCGGTCGCATGCCGATCCTCGAGCGCGTGATCGAAGAGTCGATGCGTCTGCTCCCGCCCGTGTGGGGCTTCGAGCGACAGGCCATCGAGGACGACGTCGTGCTCGGGCACCGCATCGAGAAGGGCCACATCGTGGGCGTCAGCACGTGGACGCTCCACCGCATGCCCGACTACTGGGAGAACCCGGAGGGCTTCGATCCCGATCGGTTCCTCCCCGAGCGAAAGAAGGCGCGGCCGCGCTTCGCGTACGTGCCGTTCGGCGCGGGCCCGCGCATCTGCGTCGGAGCGAGCTTCGCGATGCTCGAGGCCAAGGCGATCCTCGCCGTGCTCCTCCGCCGCTTCCGCTTCGAGGTGACGAGCGGCTACCGCCTCGTGCCCGAGCCCCTCGTCACGCTTCGCCCCAAGGGCGGCATCAGCATGACGCGCTCGTTCCGCTGATCGCTCGGCTCGATCGCTTCGATCAGGGCGCGGGCGCGCGCGCTTCGAGGCGGTCGTCCCACGCGGTCGTGTCGTCGCGCATGGCGAGCAGCCAGTCGGCGAGGAGCACGCCGTCGATCGACAGCTCGTACATGCTCTCGATCTCGACGCCGGCGAGCAGCGTCGCGGCGTCTTCGGGCAGCTCCACCGCGCCGAAGTCGCGGCCGATGATGCCGCTCACGTTGCCGAGCAGCGCCGTGTGCCCGCGCCCCGCGTACACGAAGCGTCGGTAGCGATCGGGGTGAGCGTCGTGCAGCACGCTCGTCTCGCGCTCGAGCGCCGTCGCGAACGTCTCGGGGTCGCTCATGAGGAAGACCTCGGAGATCACGTAGTCGTTCCAGCTCGAGATCGCCGCGATGCGGAGGTTCTCGTCGCGATCGAGCAGGTAGCGCTGGAGGCCGACGATGTGTCCGCGCGCCGTGCAGTCGGTGCAGTCGTCCGGCAGGAAGTCCCGCGCGCCGAACTCGTCGAGGATCGTGTCGAGGAACGCGGTGTCGCCGTCGCGCGCGATGCCGATGCCCGCGTCGTCGAGCACGTCGATCGGCACGCCCGGGTACACGTAGCGGACGAGGAACGCGGCGAGGATGGTCCCGAAGCCGCCACCCGAGCTGCCCGCGAGCACCACGCGACGCGGGTGTGGAAATCGCTCGAAGCCCACGCTCAGCGCGGCCGAGAGGTTCGCGAGCCCGTGGTGCAGACGATCGGGCGTGCCGTCGCCGTCCTCGTCGACCTCGTTGTCGCCCGCGAAGAGCGAGCCGTCGCAGTAGGGCACGTAGAGCACGTCCCAGCCGTCGTAAGGGTTCTGCGCGTTGCCGGGTCGGAGCAGATCTCCAGGCGGCACGCCCGGAGGCGCCGCGGTGACCGCGAGACAGAACGCGCTCCAGCACGCGCCGCCACCCTGCAAGAAGATCAGGAGGTCCTCGCTCTCGGCGGCCTCGCGCGTGGACGCGCGGAACTGCCCGCCGCGCATGCACATCGGTCCGTCGGCCACGTCGAACTCGAACGTCGTGACGCCCGCCACCGAGCCCGGGATCACCGCGCTCGCGGGCGTCTCGCCGAGGTAGCGCGTGAGGCCTTGGTCGTACGCGATGCGCTCGGGCGTGCCGGGCGCAGGCTCGTACGCTTGAAAGGTCGTCGGCGCGGCGGGCCCGCACGAGGCGAGCGCGATCGAGCCGACGATCGACAAGAGCGAGAGCGAGGCAGCGCGGCGGACCATCGCGCGATGCTACACGCGACGCGCGTCACGCGGATCGCGCGCGCGATCAGCCGTCCGCGTCGCCCGGCGCGTTGGCCTTCTGTTTCGCCGCGCGCTGTGCCTTGCGGATGCGCGCGAAGAAGTCCTTCAGGATCTGCGAGGCCTCGTCCTTCAGCACGCCCGACGTCTGCGTGAAGCGGTGGTTGAGGCGCAGATCCGAGCCGATGCCGAAGAGCGACACGGTCGCGCCTGCCTTCGGATCTTCGGTCGCGAAGATCACGCGATCGACGCGCGCGTTCACGAGCGCGCCGGCGCACATCGGGCACGGCTCGAGCGTGACGTAGACGTCGCAGCCCGAGAGACGCCAGCTGCCGAGCGTGCGCGCGGCGTCGCGGATCGCGAGCACCTCGGCGTGGCTCGTCGGGTCCTGCGTCTGCTCCCGCAAGTTGTGGCCGAGCCCGACGACGCGACCCTCGTGCACGATCACACAGCCCACGGGCACCTCGCCCTCGTCAGCGGCCCGCGCGGCCTCTTCGAGGGCCAGGCGCATGAACCCTTCGTCGTGATCGGCGGCCGGCTGGAGCGCCACACGCGAGATCATCGTTGACGCGTCGGCTCCGTTTGCTACAAGCGCCCGCGGAGAGCTGGCCGAGTGGTCGAAGGCGCTTGATTCGAAATCAAGTGTACCGGTAACGGTACCAAGGGTTCGAATCCCTTGCTCTCCGCTAACTACCTCGGGGGTCGTGCGACCCCCCTCCCCTTCGGGGGCCCCTCCCCGCTCCGCTTCGCGACCGAGCCTGTGCTCGGAAGCGCTCGGCGAGCGGGGTTTGTCGTTCTCGCGCTTCGAGTCTTCGTCGGTCATCGACGCGACCGGCGACGACCCACGAGCGCGAGCGACGCGAGGGACGCGAGGATCACCAGCACCGGAGGCTGGGCGCTCAGCGCCGTGCAGCTCGCGCAGCCGGCGCGGGTCGCGGGAGGCTCGCGCGGCGTGGGCTCGTCGGCGTCGTCCGCCACGTCCACGGGGATGACGCCGGAGCCGAGGAGCTGTCGATCTTCGCTGGCGTCGTCCATGCGCGCGGTGCGAGAGCAGAGGCTCACGGTGAGGCTCGCGTCGTCCTGACCGGCGTAGACCAGGTAGTGCTGACCGATCTCGAACGTGTAGCCGCACGCGGCGCTGTTGCTCGCCGTCAGGAGCTCCACGCTCTCGTGCTCCACGCCGCGCCACGCCTGGGTGACGTGGAACCGCACGCGAAGCTGCCCGCCGATGGGCTCGATCGCGTCGACGCGACCCTCGAAGATCGCGGCCGCGCCCGAGCGGGCCTCCTCGAAGCCCTGCGCCATGCAGCTGCAGGCCTCGGCGGGCGACGGTACGAGCGTGAACAGGGCCGCCAGAACCGCAGGGATCACGAGCGACGCGCGGAGATTGACACCACCAACCATGCCCGGTAGATACGCCGTCCTCGTGGCCGGGCAACCGAGGCTTTTGCCTCGTCGGTCCGCCTCCTCAGCGTCGGTTCGTCCGAACGTTGGGCGTCACGAGTCGCTCCCTGACATCCCCCGTTTTGGCATCCGTCGCGATGGAGAAGTGGCCGAGTGGTCGAAGGCACTCCCTTGCTAAGGGAGCGTACTCCAAAAGGGTACCGTGGGTTCGAATCCCACCTTCTCCGTGACGCGCGAACGACCTTGCACGGTCCTCACGGGCCGCTAAAGTCGCCGCGCTCCCAGGCCCGGCCTGGGGTCATTGAAAACTTCGAGGACTCATAGCTCAGCTGGATAGAGCACCGGTCTACGGAACCGGTTGTCGTAGGTTCGAATCCTACTGGGTCCGATTTCCCCTGGAGGGGTGACCGAGCGGTCGAAGGTACACGACTGGAAATCGTGCGTACCGGAAACGGTACCGAGGGTTCGAATCCCTCCCTCTCCGAAACCAATACGATCACGGCCCCGCCAACGCTGGCCCGTCAACCCTGCCAGGCCCGGAAGGGAGCAACAGTCGCGGTGACCAGCGTGTGGCGGGGCCTTCCTATGTCCGCGTGAGCCGAACGGGGCGCTCCGCAGGAGCTCAGCGCGCGTCGCGCACGGGCGTCTTGCCGTCGGCGGTGGTGAGCGCGCCGTAGAGCTCGGGGCGTCGATCGCGGAAGAAGCCCCAGCTCGCGCGGTACTCGTGGATCTTCGCGAGCTCGTAGCTCGCCATGCACACGCCCTCTTCGCCGCGCCCGAGCTCGGCGAGCTTGTCGCCGCGCATGTCCGCGCAGAACGAGTGGCCGTAGAAGTCCTGCCAGCTCTCGAGGCCGATGCGGTTCGCGGCGATGACCGGCGTCGCGTTCGAGACGGCGTGGCCGATCATCGCGCGCTGCCACGGATCCTTGGTGTCGACGCCGTTGGGCTCGGCGCCGATCGCGGTGGGGTAGAGCAGGATCTCGGCGCCCGCGAGCGTCATCGCGCGCGCGCACTCCGGGTACCACTGGTCCCAGCAGATGCCGACGCCGATCGTGCCGAAGCCCGTCTTCCACGCGCGAAAGCCCGTGTCGCCGGGGCGGAAGTAGTACTTCTCTTCGTAGCCGGGTCCGTCGGGGATGTGGCTCTTCCGGTAGAGGCCGAGCACGCGCCCGGTCTCGTCGATCATCGCGAGGCTGTTGTAGTAGGCGGGGCCAGCCTTCTCGAAGAACGAGATCGGCAGCACGACCTTCAGCTCCTTCGCGATCGCCGCGAAGTGCGCGATCGTCGTGTTGCCCTCGAACGCGCGCGCCCACTCGAAGAAGCTCTCCTTCTCCTCGCGGCAGAAGTACGGACCCTCGAAGAGCTCGGGCGGCAAGATCACGTTCGCGCCGCGCTTGGCGGCCTCGCGCACGTGCGTGGTGACGCGCGCGATGTTGTCCTCGCGTGAGCCGCCGAGCGGACACTGGATCGCGGCGACGGTGACTTCAGCGGGGCTCGTGCTCATGCGGCGCGAGAATAGGAGGCGCGCCTTCGCTTCGCCAACCGCACGAACGACGAGCGCGACGTCAGCGAGTGGCCCAGCGACACTCGAAGCTGCCACCACCGAACGGTCGCGCGCGCACCGCGAGCTGGCCCGAGCTCAACCGCCGGGCGGCATGGGCACGAGCACCGACGTGCGCCGCTTGTAGTCGGCCCAGCCGGGCTTTCGCGACTGGCGACCCTCCATCATCGGGATCGACGCGAAGACGAAGAGACCGAGGATCGCGGGGATGCCGGCGAACGACCACCACGCGGCGTGACCGCTTCCGAGCGCGAGGAACGCGAGGCCCGTCCAGAACGAGATCTCGCCGAAGTAGTTCGGATGACGCGAGTAGGCCCAGAGGCCGCGATCGCAGATCTGATCGGGGTGCGTCTTGTTCTTCACGAACGCGCGCAGCTGCTCGTCGGCGAGCGCTTGCACGGTGATGCCCATCGACGAGATCGCGACGCCGAGCAGATCGAAGATCCCGAGCGACGCGCCGTTCGGCGTCGAGATCGCGGCGAGCGGGAGCATCGTCGCGAGCACGAGCGACGTCGGAAACAAGTGGAGGCCGAAGAGGCTCACGAGCCAGTACGCGCCGCCGGTCTTCTTCTGGAGGTCGCGGTAGCGGAAGTCTTCGTGATCGAGGCCCGACCAGCCGCGGATCCAGTTCCACGTGAGGCGCGCGGCCCACGCGCAGACGACCACGAGCGTGAGGATCTCGCGCGCGCTCGGCCCGCGCGGGAACGACGCGAGCGCCCAGCCGCCGACGAGGAAGAGCGGCGGCGCCACCATCCAGTACGCGTCGTACATGCTCGAGTTCCGGAGGCCGAACGAGAACGCGAAGATCACGAGCGTCGCGACGACGTCGGCGATCGCGAGGTGCGCGTAGTCACCGAGCGCTCCATCGATCGCGAGGTGCGCGCCCTCGCGCAGCGGCACCAGCGCGCCGATGGCCGCGCCGATCGCGACGACGTACGCGACGATCACCCACGTGAACGAGCTGGCGCGCGTGTGCCCGCGGGGTGAGTCGATGCGCTCGGTCGCCGTCATGGACGCACCATGCCCAATGCCGCGCGACAACGCGAGAGACACGGAGGTGACAGCCCTAGAACACTGGGCCTGGGCCAACGGTGGATGCGCGCGCAAGCGAAGCGCGTCATCTTCGCGGCCCTTCGTGCGGCCCTCGGATCGCGATCTCGCTCACTGTCACGCGCTGCTCGCGCGCGGTTCGCGCTCGTTCTCGTTCGCCGCGCGCCTCTTGCCTGCGCGCTTGTCGGATCCGGTCGCGGCGCTCTACGCGTTCTGTCGCGTGTCGGACGATCTCGTCGACGAGAGCGCCGACCCTCGCGACGCGCTCGCTCGGCTCACCGCGCGCGTCGATCGCGTCTACCGCGCGAGGCCCGACGACGATCCTGTCGATCGCTCGCTCGCGTGGCTCGCCCACGAGCACGCGCTCCCCCGCGCGCCGATCGACGCGCTGCTCGACGGCTACCGCTGGGACGTCGAGGCCCGCGCGTACGAGTCGCTCTCGCAGGTGATCGCGTACGCCGTGCGGGTCGCGGGCTCGGTGGGCGTGGCGATGAGCTGGCTGATGGATCGTCGGGCGCCGCACGTGCTGGCGCGCGCCTGCGATCTCGGCGTCGCGATGCAGCTCACCAACATCGCGCGCGACGTGGGCGAAGACGCGCGCAACGGTCGCGTGTACCTGCCGCGCGAGTGGCTCGCGATGGATGAACAGGCGCTCGCCGCGTTCCGCGCGCACCCGCACGCGAGCCCGTCGGTGCGCGACGCGACGCGGCGCCTGCTCGACCACGCGGACATCCTCTACCGCCGCGCGGACGCGGGCATCGACGCGCTGCCGCGCGAGGTGCGGCCGGCGATCCGCGTGGCCCGCGCGCTCTACGCGGAGATTGGTGACGTCGTGCGCGGGCGCGAGCACGACAGCGTCACGACGCGCGCGTTCACCACGCCCGCGCAGAAGACGCGCCTCGCGCTGGGCGCGTTGGCAGAGGGCCTCGGGAGCGATCCTCGTCGCCACGCCAACCTGCACGCACCGCCGCTCGCCGAGGCCGCCTGGCTCTGTGGTGATCGACCGGACGCGAGTTCGCTGTAGATTCCGCGCCTTCCATGAGCCCGCGACCCGAGTTCACCGAGAGAAAGCGCGAGGTCCCGACGGACTTCGACGCGATCGCGCCGACCTACGATCTCCTCACGGGGATGAACCCCGGCTACCACCGGCACCTGCGCATGAGCGCGGAGCGCCTGCGGTGCGCGCCCGACGCGAAGGTGCTCGACCTGTGCTGCGGCACCGGCATCTCCACCGAGGCGGTGCAGAGCGTCTACCCACGCGCCCGCCTCGTGGGGCTCGACGCGAGCCAAGGCATGCTCGACGTCGCGAAGAAGAAGTCGCTCCTCCGCGACGTGCGCTTCGTGCACGGCGACGCGATGGATCCGCGCGGCGCCGGCCTCACCGACTCGTACGACGGAATCCTCATGGCGTACGGGATCCGCAACGTGCCCGATCCCGACGCGTGCCTCGTGCGGCTGCGTGATCTGCTCAAGCCCGGCGCGCGCCTCGCGATCCACGAGTACAGCGTGGCCGGCTCGCGAAAGAGCCGCGCGATCTGGGACGCGGTGTGCTGGGGCATCATCATCCCCGGCGGCGCGATCACCGCGGGCACGACGAAGATCTACCGCTACCTCCACGACAGCGTGCGGCGCTTCGACTCGACGCGAGAGCTCGAGCAGCGCCTTCGTCGCGCGGGCTTCATCGACGTGAAGACCGAGCCGATGGACGGCTGGCAGAAGGGCATCCTGCACACGTTCCTCGCGACGCGTCCCTGACGCCGTCTGCTCACGCCGACACCCTCTCGCTGGTACTCCTGCCCGGAACTTCGTTCCGGGTTCTTCTCGTACGTCCGACCCAACACGGACGATCGAATCAGTTACGCTCGACCTACGTGCGCATCTCGTCGGTTCCGCATCCGCCGCAGGTCCGCGGCTCGCTCGAGGATCGCCTCGGACGAAACCGACGCGAGCTGCGCGGCGCCTACCGAGGGACGCGCGAGCGCGCGGAGCCGAACACGCGCGTCGTCGTGATCGGTGGCGGGATCGCGGGGCTGTCTGCCGCGTGCGTGCTCGCGGAGCGCGGCGTGAGCGTGATCCTGCTCGAGCGCGCGGATCGACTGGGTGGCCGCCTCGCGACGGTGTCGAGCCCCGACACCGCGGCGGCGATGCGCGTCGCGCCGGTCACGACGTTCCCGCGCCACTACTACAACGCGCGCGCGCTCCTGCGCCGCGTCGATCCCGAGCTCGTCACGCTGCGCGGCCTGGACGACTGCGTCGTGCTCGGACCAGACGGCACGAGCGAGTCGTTCGCCAACCTGCCGAGCTCGGCGCCGCTCAACGCGCTCGCGCTGATCCGTCGCACGCCGTCGGTGTCGCTCGGCGATCTGCGCAAGCTCTCGACCGAGCGCACGCGGCAGATGTTGCTCTTCGACGGACAGAAGCACGCGGCGCAGCACGATGGCGCGACGGCCGCGCGCTTCCTCGAAGAGGTGGGCCTCACGCCGCGCGCGCAGCAGATGCTCCTCCGCGTGTTCATGCACTCGGGCGCCAACGAGCCGACCGCGCTCTCGGCCTCCGAGATGCTCGCGAGCTTCCAGTTCCAGTTCCTCGGCAACCCCGAGGGCATGCTCGCCGATGTGCTCGAAGAGCCTGCATCGGACGCGCTCTTCGCGCCGATGGAGCGCTACCTGCGCGGGCTCGGCGTGGAGATCCGCCTCGACACGACGGCGATCGAGGTCGGCCGAGACCGCGGCGACCGCGTGCACGTGAAGCTCGCCGACGGCACGCAGATCGAGGCGAGCGGCCTGGTGCTCGCGCAGCACGTCGAGGGCCTTCGTGACCTCGTGCGCGCCTCGTCGGATCTCGGCGATGACCCCGCGTTCGCGCGCGCGATCGAGGAGCTCGGCTGCGGCGGTACCTGCGCGATGTGGCGCCTCTGGCTCGATCGCCCGCTCGAGGAGTCGCGCAAGCCGTACGTGCGCGTCGCCAACCTCGGCTGTCTCGACGCGATCTCGCTCCACGATCGCTTCGAGGGCGAGGCGCGACGACACGCGCTGCGCACGGGCGAGGCGATCGTGCAGCTCCAAGCGTTCGCGGTGCCCGAGGCGCGCACCGACGACGCGCTGAAGGGCGAGCTCCTCGCGTCGCTCCACGCGCTCTACCCAGAGACGAAGAACGCGAAGATCGTGCGCGAGACGCTCGTGCGCCGCTCGGACGGTCCGTCGTTCGCGCCGGGCTCGTTCGCCACGCGACCGCGCGTGGCTACGCCGTACGGCAACATCACGCTCGCGGGCGACTACGTGAAGCTGCCGTTTCCTTCGGCGCTCATGGAGCGCGCCACGGCGAGCGGCTTCCTCGCGGCGAACCTCTTGCTCGATCGGTGGGACGTGCGCGGCGAGGCGCTCTACACGATCCCGCCGCGCGGCCTCGTCGGCTCGCTCATCTCCCGCTGATCACGAACGCGCGCTCGACGAACGACGCGCCCGCCTGGCGCCGCGCGCCCCACGACGCCTCGGTGACGAGCGAAGGCAGGGCCGCCGCGATGCGGAGCACGGCCGCGTCACGACGCGCGAGCGCGGGATCGGGCCGCACGGCGAGGCTCGCTTCGGCCTCGGCGACGTGCGCGCGGAGCACGGCCGCCGCGCCCGTGCCTTCGCCGTTCTCGATGAGGCGGCCAGCCTCTCGGAGCGCCGTGGCGAGCGAGAGATCGAGCACCGCGCCCATCGAGCCGCGGGCGACGGCGGTCGCGCCCTGGGCGAGCGAGAGCGAGGCCTCGAGCTCGTGGCTCTGACCGCTCGCGTCGACGAACGAGAGGCGCACGTGGGCGATCGAGCCTGCGTGCGTCGTCGTGATCGGCACGACGAAGGTCTGCGTCTGACCCGCCGTGAGCGCGCCGAGGCCGAGCGAGCCCGAGCCCTCGATCGTCACGCCCGGCGCGGCAATCACGCTGCCGTGGATGCCGCTCGCCACGATCGCGCCGCGCGCCGCGAGCTCTCGCTGGAGCAACGCCGCGAGCTCGCTCGAGCGCGGGGCGATGCGCAGCTCGCCCCCACCCTCGGAGCCGAGCGCCGCGAGGATGCCGGTGTGGAACTCGGTGCCGAGACCGATCGCGAGGGTGACCGCGCCGTCGTCGAGGTTCGCCTGCGCGGCGAGCGCGCCGAGCTCGTCGGCGGTCGAGAGCCCGCCTTGCGGCACGCCGTCGGACACGACGATCACGAGCGAGCGACCCGCGTCGCGGCACGCGCCGTACGCGAGCCGCAGGCCCGACTCGATGTTCGTGCGGCCTCCGAAGCGCAGCGTCGAGATGACCCCGCGCGCGCGGCTCCCGTCACCGATCGCGATCGGCGCGAGCGCCTCGCGGGCGTCCGTTCCGTAGACGACGATCTGGAGCTCGTCCTCCGGACGAAGCCGTCGCACCACCGCGAGCGCCGCGCGCTTCACGTCGTCCCACGCGCCCTCCATCGAGGTGCTCGCGTCGATCACCAAGTGCACTCGCAAGGGCGGCACGATCGCAGGCGGCGCGAGACCTTCCACGCTGACGACGACGCTGCTCTCACCGCCGCGGGCGGGCAGCGCGTCGTGCGCGAGCGAGGCGCGCACGCGAACGTTCGCGTCGGCGTAGAGCGGCGCCGAGGCATCGAGCGCGAGGGACGCGAGCGCGTCGAGATCCCCGAGCCGCGCGACACCGCCCTCGATCGGCGCGCCCGGACCACAGAGCCCGCCGAGCGACGGGACGACCTCGATCGATCCACCCGCGCTCGCCGAGAGGCTCGCACCCTCCGAGGCGCAGATGCCCGTGCACGACCCGCCGCCCGCGATCGAAGGCGCGCTCATCGCCGCGCTGCTCGACGCCGTCGCGGTGCTGTTCGTCTCGAGCGTGGCGAGCGTTGTCGGGGCCGACACGTTCGCGTCCCAGCCGGTCTGCAGCACCACGACCGGCGGCGTGGCGGGGGTCGCCGTCGCGTAGCCCTGGGTCGTCGGACGCGTCCAGGTCGAGGCGTAGCCGGCCCCCGCGTAGTAGCGAACACAGCCGCCGAGCCCCAGCGACCCGACCCCGACGCACCCGACGAGGGCCAGCGACAGCAGCCTGGAGGGCCCGAATGTCCGAGAATCGAGGGGGTTCGTGATCTGATGGCCACACATGCGGGCGACGGACGTTCGCTGTAAGCGGCTATTCACGGACTCGTTTCGGTCATGAACGGCCGCTTACATCTCCTCACGTTCGGCGAGGCGCCGCGAGAAGTCCCGGACGGCGCGCTCGTAGGCCGCGCGGTGAGAGACGAGGTGCCTCACGTGCAGCGAGTCGGGGAAGAACAGTCGCTCGACGGGCACACGGTCCGCCTCGCAGCGATCGAGGAACGCCTCGACGTACCTCGGCTCGACGAGCCGATCGGCGCCGCCCCAGATCCCCAAGAGCGGGAGCGCTGCGCGATCAGCGTTCGCCGAGTGCGCCTCGCGCACGGTCGCGAGCGCGCTGCGCATGAACGCGATCTGCGACGGCGCCAGCACGTGCCACGCGCCGAAGAAGAGAGAGAGGAGCGGCGTGAGGAGCGGATGAGCATCCGGCTCACGCTCGGGCGGGGACGCCGACGCGCGGGGATCGAGCCCGCGCAGCGCGCGCCTCAGGCCCGGCAAGAACGCCATCGGCGCGGTGCGCGCGGTGAACGCCGCGTCCATGTCCTCGGCGAAGCCGGGCGCGCTGTCGAGGATCGTGCCCACGTGCGCGTCGAGCACGAACGGGTGCTCGCGCGCGAGCGCGTCGAGGATCGCGGCGTACGTCCAGAAGCCCGCGTTCGAGAACGAGTGCACGAGCAAGCCGCGCGGCTCGAGCTCGTGGGCGCGGGCCAGCGCGCGCGCGTGCATGCGACCTTCGTCGCGAAAGCCGCCGCGGCGAGCGAGCGCGCGACCCGACCCGCTGAGCACGGGCGTGACGACGTGCCCGTCGATCGTGTGGAGGCGCGCGACGGCGCGGAGGTGTCGAGGGGTCGCGTCGTGCCAGCCGAGCACGAGCACGCGGAGGCGGCCGTGCGTCACACGCTGACCTCGAAGAGGCGCACCGTGCCGCGCTTGCCGGGCAGCTCGCGCTCGCCGCGATCGATCAGCTCGAACGCATCGCCCACGAGCTTCGCCGTGGCCTCGGGGATGAGGATCTGGTTCGGGCGTGCGATCGCCTCGAGACGCGCCGCCGTGTTCACGATGTCGCCGATCGCCGTGTACTCCATGCGCCGCTCGGAGCCGATGTTGCCCACCACGGCATCGCCCGTCGCCACGCCGATCGCGAGCTCGATCTTCACGCCGTAGCGCTGGCTCCAGCCGGCGTTTCCCGTGTCGAGGAAGCGCAGCATGTCCTCGGCGCAGCGGAGCGCGCGCTGCGCGTGATCGGCCTGCTCGGTGGGCGCGCCGAAGATCGCCATCACCGAGTCGCCCATGAATTTGTCGAGCGTGCCGCCGTGTCGGAACACGATCTCGGTGAGCAGCGTGAAGAGCTCGTTCAAGAGCTTCACCGTGTCTTCGGCCGCGAGCTTCTCCGTGAGCGGCGTGAAGCCGACCACGTCCGCGAAGAGCACGGTGATCGGGCGCTTCTCACCGCCGAGCTGCATGTCCTGCTCGCGGAGCACCACGCGATCGACGATCTCGGCGGGCAGGTAGCGACCGAGGTCGGTGCGGATCGCGATCTCCTTCTGGATGCGGGCCTCGCTCGCGGAGAGCTCGCTCGCTGCGTCGCTCATCGCGCCGCCGAGGAGCGCGAGCTCGTCGCCCGTCTCGAGCACCACGCGCTGATCGAAGCGTCGGTGCGCGAGGTGATCGGCCTGCGCGACGAGCGCGGCGATGGGCCGCGCGAGGCGGCGACCGAGCACCCACGACACCGCGAACGACAACAGCACACCGAGCACCACCGCCGTGATGACCCAGCGCCGCAGCTCCACGACCGACGCGAACACCACGGACGTCGGCTCGCTCACGACGATCCGAAACGGACGCAGCTCGACGCGCTCGATCGTGACGAGGCGCGCCTCGCCGCCCGCGCCCACGATCTCCGCGTAGCTGCCGAGACGGCTCGCCTCGAGACCCGTCGCGTACGCGCTCGGCACAGCGGGCAGGTCTGCGCCCATGCCCGCGAGCGCGCGCCCGCGCGCGTCGACCAAGAGGATGGGCGACTCGACGTTGCCGAAGTGACGCACGCCGAGCTCGTCGATGTGTCGCGCGACGGGCGCGAGGCTCGTGCGCGCCGCGACGAACCCGGTGACGCCTCCGCTCGATCGCAGCGGCACGATCGACAGCACGCTGCCGTCGTCGCCGACGCTGTCGAGGCTGCCCTGCGCGGCAGCGAAGTCACGCTGCTCTTCTCCGAGCGCAGCGGGCAGCTCCGTGTCGGCTCCAGCCTCGCGCACGACGTCGATGCGCTCGCCGCTCGCCGCGTAGATGCCCACCGCGTCGATGCCGCTCGCGCCAGACACGAAGCTCGAGACGAGCGTGGGGATCGCGTCGGCCTGGGCTTCGGGCGTCTCGACGATCACGCGGCCGATCGTCTCGAGCACGTCTTCGTTCGTGCGCAGGCTCGCCTCGACCGAGCGCGCGACGTCTTCGAGCGCGAGGTGCTGTCGGCTGCGCGCGACATCTTCGAGCGTCTCTTCGTTCGCGTCGATGACCACCCAGCCGAGCACCGCGAGCGAGAGCGAGACCGTCGTCGCGATCACGAGCGCGATCTTGAAGAAGAAGGGACGTCGCACCGTCCGTCGCGCGCCCTTGGCCTCCGCTTGCATGGGCGGACTCTACAACCTCGTCCGACGACATCCCCGACCGAACGCACCTCGGATACGCTGCGCCCCCCATGGATCCGCAACCCACCGTCCCGCAGAGAGCCGCGAGCTCGCTCCCCGTCGACGTCGTCCGCCTCGTGGTGGTCGAGGGCAGCGACGCGAGCCGAGCGATCTCGGCCACGGGCGAGCAGGTCTCCATCGGCACGGCAGACGGCAACGACCTCGTGCTCACCGATCCGCAGGTCTCGCGCTTCCACCTCACGCTCGCGTGCGTACCCGCGGGCGTCTCGATCGTCGACGGCGGCTCCACCAACGGCACGTTCTTCGAGGGCGCGCGCATCGAGCGCGCGGTCGTGCCGATCGGCGCGGTGATCACGATCGGTCAGAGCAAGGTCCGCCTCGAGGCGGGCGGTCGCGTGGACGTGGAGCTCGTCGACACCGAGAGCGTGCCGGGCCTCGAGCGCTTCTCGGCCCGCAGCGGCGCGATGCGACGCGTGCTCGCGCAGCTCGTGAAGGCCGCGCAGAGCGACGTCTCGGTGCTGCTCGTCGGCGAGTCGGGCACGGGCAAGGAGCTGCTCGCGCGCGCGCTCCACGAGCGAGGCCCGCGCAAGAGCGGCGCGTTCGAGACGGTCGACTGCGCGTCGCTCTCGCCCACGCTCGTCGGCAGCGAGCTCTTCGGTCACGAGAAGGGCGCGTTCACCGGCGCCGACCGCAGGCACATCGGCGCGTTCGAGCGCGCGCACGGCGGCACGCTCTTCCTCGACGAGATCGGCGAGCTGCCCGAGTCGCTCCAGCCGATGTTGCTCGGCGCGCTCGAGCGCAAGCGCTTCCGACGCCTCGGGGGTCGCGACGAGGTGCAGGTCGACGTGCGCATCGTCAGCGCGACGCACCGCGATCTGCGCGCGGAGGTGAACGCGCAGCGCTTCCGCCTCGACCTCTACTACCGCCTCGCCGTGGTGCGCCTCGCGATCCCCGCGCTGCGCGAGCGCCTCGACGACCTGCCCGCGCTCGTCGAGCACTTCGCGAAGGAGTCGCACGCGATGGGCGCCGACCTCGCGCGCCTGCTCGACGCGGGCTTCCTCGAGCAGCTGCGCCGACACGACTGGCCCGGCAACGTGCGCGAGCTGCGCAACGTCGTCGACGCCACGGTCGCGATGGGCGAGCCGCCCGTGCTCGTGTCGAGCGATGGCGTGGCGACGACGCTGCCGCCTCCCGGCGCGGTGCCGCAGGTCGGCGCGCAGCTCGCGCTCGCGCCGCTCCTCGAGCAGCCCTACAAGGACGCGAGGCAGCTCGTGCTGCACGAGTTCGAGCGCGCGTACCTGCCGAAGCTCCTCGAGCGCGCGAGCGGCAACGTGAGCCAAGCCGCGCGCGACGCAGACATGGATCGCTCGCACCTCTGGGAGCTCCTGAGGCGCCACGGCCTGAGGTGATCAGCGCGCGCGAGAAATTGCGCTAAGAGCGGCCGCCATGTCGCGCCGCACGTCTTCTTTCTTCGCCTTCGTCCTCGCGCTCGCCACGCTGATCACGACGCCCGCGCTCGCGCAGGACGCGAGCGTCACGGTCGATCAGTTCCGACCGGGTGAGACCGCCGAAGACGGCTTCGCGCTGAGCCGCCCCGACGATCGTGGACACCTCCGCGTCGGCGCGCAGCTCACGCTCGACTACGCGCTCAACCCGCTCGTCTACGAAGACGATCGCGGCGTGGCCACGAGCGAGTCCTTCTCGATCATCGAGCACCAGCTCGCGGCGCACGTGTCGGCGCACCTGGGTCTCTTCGATCGCCTCGTCCTCTTTCTCTCGTTGCCCGTGAACCTCGTCATGAGCGGCGTCGACGCGGGGCAGGTGCCGGCGGGCTTCGCCGCGGCGGACGGCACGGGCCTCGGCGATCTCGCGCTCGGTGGCCGGGTGCGTCTCTTCGGCGAGCAGGGCGAGATCTTCGCGCTCGCGCTCCAGCTCACCTTCGGTCTGCCGACAGCGCTGTGGAGCAACGCGACGCAGCGCTACTCGGGCGAGCAAGGCCTCGTCGTCCATCCCGAGCTCATCGGCGAGCTCCGCTTCGACGGCGGCTGGCGCGTGACGCTCGACCTCGGCGCCCGCATGCGCGCGACCGATCAGGCGCGCCTCGTCAGCGCGGGCCTCTCGGTCAGCCACGAGATCACGTACGGCCTCGGCCTCACGATCCCGATCTGGAGCGACGCGGAAGGCCGCTCGATCACCGGCCACATCGAGGGCTTCGGCGCCGGCACGTTCGAGGCGTTCGGCAGCCGCGAGCTGAGCCCCTTCGAGGGTCTTCTCGGCCTGCGTGGACAGCCGATCTGCGGCTTGGTCGTGGGCATCGCGGGCGGCGGCGGCATGTCGCGCGGCTACGGCTCGCCCGACTTCCGCGCGCTCTTCAACGTCGGCTGGTCCGACTCGCAGTGCACCACGCCGCCGGCGCCGACGCCGATCGAGCAGCCTGGTGATCGCGACGGCGACGGCATCCTCGACCCCGAAGATCGCTGCCCGACGGAGCCCGAGGATCGCGATCAGTTCGAGGACGAAGACGGCTGCCCCGATCCCGACAACGATCAGGACGGCATCCTCGACGTCGACGATCAGTGCCCCCTCCACCCCGAGGATCGCGACGGCTTCGAGGACACCGATGGCTGCCCCGAGCCGGACAACGATCGCGACGGTCTGCTCGATCCGGTCGATCAGTGCCCGCTCGATCCCGAAGACTTCGATCGCTTCCAGGACGAGGACGGCTGCCCCGATCCCGACAACGATCAGGACACGGTCCTCGATCCGGACGACGAGTGTCCCCTCGCGCCCGGACGCCCCGAAGATCACGGCTGCCCGCGCGCCGTACGCCTCGACACCGAGACCGGCCAGATCTTCATCCTCCAGCGCGTCGAGTTCGCGACGAACCGCGACGTGATCCTCGATCGCAGCTTCCCCGTGCTCGAAGAGGTGCGCGCCGTGATCGCGGCGAACCCGCAGCTCCTCCGCCTCCGCATCGAAGGCCACACCGACGATCGCGGCCGCGACGTCGCGAACCTCGACCTGTCGCGCCGTCGCGCGGCGAGCGTGGTGCGCTGGCTGATCGAGCACGGCCTCGAGGCCACGCGCATGGAGCCGTGGGGCTGCGGCGAGGTGCACCCGATGGAAGACAACGCGTCGGCCGACGGCCGCCAGGCCAACCGTCGCGTCGAGTTCCACATCGTCAGCCCCGCCCCGCCGGCCGGCCCGCGCCAGCTCGACGGCTGCATGGAGAGCGACATGACGCCGCCCGCCCCCGCGCGCCGCCCGCGTCGCTGATCTCAGAGGCTCGGGAGGGTCACGCGGACCCTCCCCAACCCCTCCCTCGGGAGGGGCTTCTCTCGACATTGCGGCTATCCTCGCGCGCGATGAGCGTCACCCTGCCTGCACGCGGCCTGCCGCACGCCGAGATCCTCGATCGCCTCCAAGACCTCCGCGAGGGCGACGCCGACTGGCGCGAGGGGCGCGTCTTCAGCCTCGTCTATCACGCGTCGGACGAGCACTCGGAGCTGGTGAAGAAGGCGCACAACCTCTTCTTCTCCGAGAACGGCCTCAACCCGATGGCCTTCAAGAGCCTCCGCCGCATGGAGGCCGAGGTCGTGCGCATGACGGCCGCGATGCTGCACGGCGGGCCGCACACCGTCGGCACGATGACGAGCGGCGGCACCGAGTCGATCCTCCTCGCGGTGAAGGCCGCGCGTGATCGCGCCAGGCACAAGAACAAGAAGCTCGCGCGGCCGAACATCGTCGTGCCCGAGACGGTGCACGTCGCGTTCGACAAGGCCGGTCACTACTTCGGCTGCGAGGTGCGCTTCGCGAAGCTCGACACCTCGATGCGCGTCGACGTCGCCGACATGGCGAGCCTCATCGACGCCAACACCGTGCTGCTCGTGGGCTCCGCGCCGCAGTACCCGCACGGCGTCGTCGATCCGATCGAGCGCATCGCCGCGCTCGCGCAGAAGCACAAGATCCCGTGTCACGTCGACGCGTGCATCGGCGGCTTCTTCCTCCCGTGGGCCGAGCGCCTCGGCTACCCGCTGCCGCTGTGGGACTTCCGCGTTCCGGGCGTGACGAGCATCTCCGCCGACGTGCACAAGTTCGGCTACGCGCCCAAGGGCGCGAGCGTCCTCGTCTACAAGGACATGGACCACCTCAAGCACCAGTTCTTCGTCTCGACGGACTGGCCCGGCGGCATCTACGCGTCGCCCACCGTCGCGGGCACGCGCCCCGGCGGCGCGATCGCGGGCGCGTGGGCCTCGCTCATGGCGATGGGCGAGAACGGCTACGTCGACCACGTCGATCGCGCGATGAAGGCCGCGGCGCGCCTCGCCGAGGGCGTCGAGGCGACGGGCAAGCTCGAGCTCGTCGCGAAGCCCGACATGTGCATCGTCTCGTTCAAGACCAAGGCCGACTCAGGCCTCGACGTCTTCGCGCTCGCCGATCGCCTCGAGGATCGCGACTGGCTCGTCGATCGACAGCAGAACCCGAACTGCATCCACTGCACGGTCACGAGCAACCACGCAGCGCGCATCGACGACTACCTCGAAGATCTGCGGAGCGCGCTCGCGTACCTCGAGGCGCACCCCGATCACGAGACGCGCGGAAACGCCGCGATGTACGGGATGATCGCGAAGGTCCCGTTCCGCGGCATGGTGCGTCAGAGCGTGATGGACGTGATGGAGAAGCTCTACGGTCCGCGCGCTGCGGAGCCCGGCTTCGACCCCATGGGACAAGACGACGAGGGCCTCGTGATGCGCCTCGTGAAGAGCTACGGCGGCCGCGCGCTCTCGGTGCTCGATCGCGTCGAGAAGCTCCGCGAGCGTCTCTCTCCCGGCGGCAAGAAGCGACGTCGAGCGGTGAGCTGATGCCGAGCACGCGTCCGGCGGCGTCCATCTCGATCGCGGTCGACGCCATGGGCTGCGATCTCGGTCCGCCCGCGACGGTCGCGGGCGCCGCCGAGGTGAGCCAGCACCCCGAGTCGCCGCGGCTCTTCCTCGTGGGCGACGCCGACGTGCTGCGGCGCGAGCTCGAGAAGCACCCGCACGACCGCGACAAGATCCGCATCGTCCACGCGAGCGAGGTCATCGGACAAGACGAGAAGCCCAAAGAGGCGATCGCGAGCAAGGCGGGCGCGTCGATCCTCGTCGCGGCCGACCTCGTGAAGGCCGGCGAGGCGCAGGTCCTCGTGTCCGCGGGCAACACGGGCGCCGTCACGATGTCGTGCGCGCGCACGTTCTCGCGCTTGCCCGGCGTGACACGCTCGGCGCTCGGCGCCGTCTATCCGACGGAGCGGCGCCGCGGAGAGAAAGACGATCCGTTCTCTCTCATCCTCGACGCGGGCCTCACGCTCGAGGCGAGCGCCGAAGACCTCGTCGGCTTCGCGGTGATGGGCTCCGCCTACTCGAAGTGCATCTCGCGCAACCCACGCCCGCGCGTGGGTCTGCTCTCGGTGGGCGGCGAAGAGACCAAGGGCACCGACGCCGTGGTGAAGGCGCACGCGATGCTGCGCCGCATCGCCGCGAGCAGCTCGGGCGGTCTCGAGTTCATCGGCAACATCGAGGGCATGGACATCCCGCGCGGCACCGCCGACGTGGTCGTCACGAGCGGCTTCACGGGCAACATCGTGCTCAAGATGCTCGAGGGCATCAGCGAGACGGTGATGCGACTGGCACGCTCCGCCAGCGAGAAGAGCCTGCAATACAAAGCAGGCTTGTTGTTGCTCGCCCCCGCGATCCAGCGATTGCGGCAAGTGACCGACTGGCAAGAATACGGCGGCGTCCCGATCCTCGGCTTCGACCGCCTGTGCATCAAGGCGCACGGCCGCTCGACGGCGCGCGCGATCAGGAACGCGATCCGCGTGGCCCACCGCGCCGCGAGGACGGACACGATCGGGTCGATCCAGAAGGGGTTGGTGTCAGCCCGCAGCGTGGCGTGAGGAGACCGGGCCTTCCGAGCACAAAGCCCCTCCCACCGGGAGGGGTTGGGGAGGGTCAGAGAGGCCTACCGAGCACAAAAGCCCCTCCCACCGGGAGGGGTTGGGGAGGTCAGAGAGGCTCCAACGAGCACCGGGCACGACACACGTGCTCAGCGTCTCCTCCTCTCTCCACCGCTCCCCGTGCAAGCCGCCATGATCTGGTCGACCACGAACGCCGGTCGCTGAACGACGTCATCGTTCGTGAACCGCAGCACACGGATTCCGCGCGCCGCGAGACCGCGGGTCCTCTCGTCGTCGTAGCGGAGCGCCTCTTCCGATGCGTGCTGACGTCCGTCGATCTCGACCGCCAGCCGCGCTCCCGGACAGTAGAAGTCGAGGATGTAGTCGTCGACCGGGTGCTGGCGGCGAAAGCGCCATCCGTCGAGACCACGGCGACGAAGGACGGACCAAAGGCGATGCTCGGCGGGCGTCGCCTCGCGGCGCAGTTGGCGAGCGCGGGCGAGCATCTCGCGTGGGAGAGGAACGAATGACATGCGCAACCATCGGCACGTCGGGTTGCCGGTTGCGTGCGATTCCGCGGTCTTCTCGTGACGGGGCCTCGCTGACCCTCCCCAACCCCTCCCTCTGGGAGGGGCTTCTCGTCGCGGGGCGTCAGATCGTTTCAGACCCGCGCTCGCCGATCGCCTTCCATCCTCCGGGGATGCTCCGCGTCCTCTCGTGCACCCTGATCGCGCTCTGTGTCCTCGCCTCCTCCGACGCGTCCGCGCAGCGACGACGTAGACGACAGGTTCGTCCACCGGCGGAGGCTCCGACGACGCAGGCCGGTCCGGCGACACCGACAGGCCCGTTCACTGCCGCGCAGGTCGCCGTCGGTGGCGACCACAGCTGCGCCCGCAGCACCGACGGTCGCGCGATGTGCTGGGGCAACGACGTCCTGCTCACGACCATCTTCCCGCGCACCACGATCCTCGGCCCCCGCGCTGCGCCCACGCCCGCCGCGCGCGTGCACGACGCCGAGTCTCTCGTCATGCACGGCAGTCAATCCGTCGTGCGCATCGCGGGCAATCGCCTCGTCAGCGGAGGCACGTGGGACATCTCGCGCCTCGGCACGATCGATCACTCGCCCGAAGACTGGCGCACGGACGCGCTGGAGATCGCCGGCGTCGCGCCGCAGACCCTCATCGCGAGCGCGATGGGCAACTCGATCTGCAGCATCGACCCACGCGGCGCGATGCGCTGTCGCGGCGACAACCAGTTCGGTCAGCTCGGCGCGGGCTCGGACGTGCTCGCCACCGAAGAGTGGCTGTCCGTCCCTCTCGCGAACGTCGTCAGCGCCTCGCACGGCGGCCCCATCGGCTGCGCGATCACCGGCGACGGCGCGCTCCAGTGCTTCGGCCGCGGCCTCCGCGGCGCGCTCGGCGATGGCACCACCACCGAGGGAGCCCGCACGCCCGTCCGCGTGGTGGGCATTCCGAGCGCGAGCGCCGTCGCCGTCTCGCGCGAGGGTCACGCGTGCGCGATCGCCACCGACGGCGCCGTCCACTGCTGGGGCCACGCGCGCTACGGCCAGCTCGGCAGCACGCCCTACGACGACTCGCCCACCCCACGCCGCGTCGCGCTCCCCGCCGCCGCCACACGCATCGCCGTCGGTCGCTTCTTCAGCTGCGCGGTCGTCGCCACCAGCGTGCACTGCTGGGGCGCCGGCAACGAAGGGCAGCTCGGCGACGGCCGCTCGCAAGGCAGCGCGAGCCCCGTGCTCGTCGCGAGCCTCGATCGCGTCGTCGACGTCACGCTCGGCGACGCCCACGCGTGCGCGCTGAAGGACGACGGAACGGTCTGGTGCTGGGGCCGAAACAACGAAGGCAGCTGCGGCGTCCCCGCGGGCACGAACACGAGCGTGCCCGCGCTCGTGATCTTTCCCTGAGCCGCTGCGCCCAGCACACTCGCCGCGCATGAGCTCCAGCGAGACGTCGTTCGACTGGATAGAGGTCGATCACACGCGCGCGAAGATCCAACCGTGCTCGGTCCCCGAAGGCGCGCGCGTCCTCGATCTGCCCGTCCCTCCGAGCTACCGCGCATTCGTCGGCGCGCATGGGTATGGCCTCTTCGGTGGCCTGCTCCACTTCTTCCCGTGGGCGCCCGGCTACGGCGATGACCTCTGCCTCCGCGCGGGCGAGCTGCGCGCGATGTTCCGCCACACGCTCCACCTCGACATCGCGGAGCTCGGTCCCGACGGATCACCCGACGCATTGCTCGCCCTCGTGCCGTTCGGGATCTCGATCGACGGGCACACGTTCTGCTGGAGCGCGACCCACACGGTGGATGGCGAGCCCGAGGTCGTCGTCGTGGGCTCCAAGGTGCTCGCGTTCCGACGCACTGGAGCGCGCTTCGACACGTTCCTGCGCTCTCTGACCGAGCCCGCGGGCGCGCGTCTCGTGAGGGGCCCGAGCGCAGAGGGCTTGCCGCCTACGTTCGCGCCGTGTCGTTCCTTCGACGCGTGGCGACGCGCAGCGCTCGAGCTGAGCTTCGCCGAGGTCGTCGAGCGAGTCCGCGCGCGCCACGCCTTTGGACGGGTCAGCGGCTTCTACGTCTGGCGCGAGGAATGGAAGAACCATCCGCTCACGACACGCCTCTACGCGTTCGACGCAGACGCCGAGCTCGACGACGCGGGCGATCGCCTGAGAGACGTCACCGAGCTCGGCCTCCGCACGCTGTTGACGATCGACAACCTCGAGGACGTGATCGTCGTGCGCGATCGGCGCGCCCCCGACTCGTCGCTCGATGACTTCGTGCGAGCGGTGGATCACTTTCGCGAGTACGACGCCTTCGAGCCGTGAGCCCGATCCTGGGTAGCGCGTCGGGATCAGTCTGCGAAGACGCGATCGGAATCGCACCTGCGGTCACTTTCCCCGATCGATGCTGTCAGTCGTTCCGAGTCCGGTCCGTCCCCTCGCGCGATGGGCAAGAAGACAGGGACCACACCCTCGCTCGCTCAGGCGCGCTCGACCTCGTGCGTGTCGCGCTCGCCCGCGTTCGACGAAGTGCTCGCGCTGATCGACGCAGCGAAGCGGCGCGCGTACCAAGCGGTGAACGGCGAGCTCGTTGGGCTCTACTGGCAGCTCGGCGAGTACATCAGCCGCAAGATCGAGCGCGCCGAGTGGGGTGAGGGCGTGGTCGACGACCTCGCCGCGGCGATCGCCCGGCAGCACCCAGGCATGCGCGGCTTCGCACGGCCGAACCTCTTCCGAATGCGACAATTCTACGAGGCGTACCGGGGCGACGAAAAAGTCTCAGCGCTGCTGAGACAATTGCCGTGGACCCACCATCTCCTCATCCTGGGCCGCGCGAAGCTGTCGGAGGAGCGGGCGTTCTACATGCTGTCCGCGATCCACGCTCAGTGGACGTCGCGCGAGCTCGAGCGACAGATCCGCGCCCAGGCATTCAAGCGATCCATCGTCGACCGGCCAATCGTGTCAGCGGCGCTGACACAATTGCATCCCGCGGCTGTCGAGGGCTTCAAGAACGCCTACTCGCTCGAGTTCCTCGGCCTCGAGACCGATCACTCGGAGGCCGAGCTCCACGGCGCGCTGCTGCGCAACCTCGGGCGCTTCATCACCGAGCTGGGTCGTGACTTCTGCTTCGTCGGCTCGGAGTACCCGCTGCAGGTCGGCGAGCAGGACTTCGCGATCGACCTCGTGTTCTTCCACCGCGGGCTCGCGTGCCTCGTCGCGATCGAGCTGAAGGTCCGCGAGTTCAGGCCCGAGGATCTGGGCAAGCTGAGCTTCTACTTGGAGGCTCTCGATCGCGACGTGAAGAAGGCGCACGAGCGTCCCTCCATCGGTGTGTTGCTCTGCGCGACGAAGAACGCGGAGGTCGTGGAGTACGCGCTCAGCCGCACGCTCTCGCCTGCGCTGGTGGCGGAGTACCAGACCGCGCTGCCGGCCAAGGAGCTGCTGCAGGCGAAGCTCCACGAGCTGTATGCGCGGCTGGCGTCGGAGGCGTGAGGTGATTGGCGAGGACCTCGAGCGTGTGCTGGGTGACCTCTCGCGTCCCCTCCCCAACCCCTCCCGTGGGCGGGAGGGGCTTTCTCTTTCGGTCGCTTCTGCGTGAGCGCGAGCGACCGAGCGGCGATCACTCCGCCGAGGCGGAGCCGTCGTCCTTCACTCGGATCTGCACCAGGCGGTCCTTCTGAATCCGCTGCGCCGTCTCGGGTTCGACGAAGTCCGAGTGGCAGAGGCCCTTGCCGACCTCGGCGTCGACGACCTTCTTCGTCTTGCTCGCGAGCTTGTGGATCTCGTTCGGCGAGAGGTTGCCTCGCTGCTCGAGGACTCGGCGCTGCTCGTCGGTGAGCGCGGCGCTCTTCATCACCTTCTCGCGCTCGAAGCCTTCGGCTTTGCCGCTCGCGAATTCCACGATCTCCTTGCTGATGCGCACGCTGCACCAGTCGTGGCCGCACATGCTGCAGAAGTCGGTGTCGACATCGAGGTCTTCGTCGTGGAGCGCGCGGGCGTACTCGCCGTCGAAGCTGAGCTCGAAGTGCTTGTCCCAGTTGAGCGCGGCGCGGGCGCGGGTGAGGTCGTCGTCCCAGTCGCGGCTCTTCGGCACGCCGAGGGCCACGTCGGCGGCGTGGGCCGCGATCTTGTAGGCGATGCAGCCCTGCTTCACGTCGTCCTTCTTCGGAAGGCCCACGTGCTCCTTGGGCGTCACGTAACAGAGCATGCTCGCGCCGTGGAAGGCGGCGGCCGTCGCGCCGATGCAGCTCGTGATGTGGTCGTAGCCGGGGAAGACGTCCGTCACGAGCGGGCCGAGCACGTAGAAGGGGGCGCCGTGACAGAGGCGGCGCTGCTCCTTCATGTTCCACTCGATCTGATCGAAGGGGACGTGACCGGGGCCCTCGACCATCACCTGACAGCCCTTGCGCCACGCGCGCTCGGTCAGCTCGCCGAGCGTCTCGAGCTCCGCGAGCTGCGCGGCGTCCGTCGCGTCCGCGAGGCCACCCGGACGAAGGCCATCGCCCAGCGAGAAGCTCACGTCGTAGCGGCGCATCACGTCGCAAATGACGTCGAAGTGCTCGTACATCGGGTTCTCTTTGCCGTGCACGAGCATCCACTTCGCGAGCAGCGAACCGCCGCGGCTCACGATGCCGATCAGGCGCTTCTGCACGAGCGAGAGGTGCGCGCGGCGCACGCCTGCGTGGATGGTGAAGTAGTCGACGCCTTGGGCGGCTTGGTGCTCGAGCGTCGCGAGGATCACGTCGAGCGTGAGGTCCTCGATCTTCCTGCCGATGATCATCGAGTAGATCGGCACGGTGCCGATCGGCACGCGCGAGGCGTCGATGATCGCCTGACGGCACGCGTCGAGATCGCCGCCCGTGGAGAGATCCATGACGGTGTCGGCGCCCCAGCGCACCGACCAGTCCATCTTCTCGACCTCCTCGTGCGTGCCGCTCGAGACGGGGCTCGCGCCGAGGTTCGCGTTGATCTTCGTCTTGCTCGCGCGGCCGATCACCATCGGCACGAGCTTCATCGCGCGGTGCTTGATGTTCGACGGCAAGATCATGCGGCCCGATGCGATCTCGTCGCGCACCTGCTCGGGGCTGAGGTGCGTCTCGGCCTTCTCGGACACGAGGCGCATCTCGGGCGTGATGGTGCCGAGGCGCGCGTGCTCGAGCTGCGTGATCGGCTCGAAGCCCGCGGGCGCGATCGCGAAGCCCGTGGTCGCGTCGCGCGACCAGCCGTCGGGCAGGAAGTCCCACGCGGTCTTGTCGCTCGGCGCGGGCATGCCGGGCGTGTCGGGGGAGCTGAAGGAGCGCGGGCCGCCGATGTCGGCGCGGTTCGCGAAGCTGCCGGGGCTGGTGCCCGAGCGATCGGAGGAGGGGTTGGCTGCGCCGCGGATCGGGAGGGCGTGGATCGGCATGAGGGCACCTCGGTGCGTCGCGTGTCGCATTCCCTCCGCCGGTACGAACCGGATCAGGTTCCCGGGTGCATCTCAGCCCCGACCGACCATTCGGCGAGGCGCCCCGAGCGACAGCGTGACGGCCCGACCTTAGCCCACGCGCGGGCTCGGCGGACGCCCCGCGAATCCATGCTGCGAATGAGGGCAGTTCTCACCGCGCTGCGACACAAGCGGTGCTTCCCCGCACACGCAAACGGCGATAGCGTCGGCGCGTGACCATCTCGCGCATCGAGACGCGCTGCCTCGACAAGGGGCTCCGCATGACCGAGCAGCGGCGGATCATCGCGCGCGTGCTCTCGGACTCGGCAGACCACCCCGACGTCGAGACCGTGTACGAGCGGGCCTCGCTCATCGACAAGAAGATCGGCCTCGCCACGGTGTACAGGACGCTGCGCCTCTTCGAGGAGGCGGCGATCCTCGAGCGCCACGACTTCGGCGACGGGCGCTCGCGCTATGAGGAGATGCCGGACGAGCACCACGACCACCTGATCGACGTGCAGTCGGGCAAGGTGATCGAGTTCCAGAACGACGAGATCGAGGCGCTCCAGCGCAAGATCGCGGAGCAGCACGGCTTCCGCCTCGTCGATCACCGGCTCGAGCTCTACGTGGTGCCGGCCGATCACAAGGGCGACGTCACGATCCGTCGTCGGTGATCGCCTCGGCGACGGGGTAGGGACCGTGAATCGAACGCGCAGGTGTTGCGTCGGTGCGCCCGTGACTCGCGCAGCGGGCCTCGTCGCCCCTCTCCTCCTCGCGCATCTCTCGCTCGTCTCCCTCTCTCTCCTCTCCCTCGGTCTCCTGGGAGCGGCGAGGCCCGCACGCGTTCACGCCCAGGAGTCGACCCCCACCGTCGACTCCGTCCTCGCGCGCATGGCCCGCATCCCGGGTCTGCACTGTCGGTACCGAGAAGAGAAGAGCATCGCGCTGCTCTCGAGCCCCGTCGTGAGCGAAGGGACGATCGACTACGCGCGCGGCGCGGGCACGGCGCCTCCTCGCATGGCGCGGCGGACGACGCGGCCGAGCGCGCAGGTCGTGCTCATCGACGCGGGCGAGCTGCGCATGAGCGACGGCCGCACGACGACGCGCATCGACCTCGCGAGCCAGCCCGTGGTGCGCTCGTTCGTCGACTCGTTCTTGCAGCTGCTCGTCGGCGATCGCGCGGCGCTCGAGCGCACGTACACGCTGAGCCTCGACACGCTCGCGAGCGGCGCCTGGTCGCTCGTGCTCCGGCCGCGCGGCGCGCCGCTCTCGACGTTCCTCCGCGAGATCCGCTTCGAAGGACGCGGCGACGTGCTCGCCCGCATGGTGATGCTCGAAGTGTCGGGCGACGCGACCGCGACGACGTTCGAGCAGGTGGACGCGAACCATCGCTACGACGCGGCCGAAGCGGCGCGCGCGTTCTCCCTCACTCCGTAGCGCGCGCCTTCGGCATCAGCCGCTTCCACCACGTGTTGTGCATGAACGGGTGCTCGACCGTCAGGTAGTACCCGAGGAAGACGGGGAAGAGCAGGGCGAAGCACAGCGCGCCGTAGCCGAGCGTGTCGCTCCACCGCGCGCCGCTCGCGTGGCTCGCGCCGAAGAGATCGGCGGCGAAGACGAAGCGCCACGCGATCATCACGAGCAGGTAGTGGAAGAGGTAGATCGAGTAACACATGCCGCCGAGGAGCCTCACCGGCGTCCACCCGAGGAACGCGCGCGTGGCGACCGATCGGAACGAGCTGACGAACGCGACGAAGAGCACGCTCGCGATCGCGAGGTCGGTCATCGGCAGGCCCGCGGTGCCGACGAAGGGCAGCGCGATCCACGCGGGCACGGCGACGAGATCCCAAGCCCAGTGCGTGGTGGGTGAGGCGTTCCAGTCGACCGCGTAGAGATCGGCGAGCAGGAATCCCGCGGCAAAATAAGGGATCTGCGTGATGATCGAGAGCGGCGGCTCGTGGCCCGCGCGTCGCGCGAGCTCGACGAGCACCGACGAGGCGACGATCGCGCCGACGAGCGTCGCGCGCCTCGTGTGTGCGCTCGAGATCAGGAAGACATGCGCGAAGAGCGGGGCGAGCAGATAGAACTGCACCTCGATCTCGAGCGACCACGTGACCATGTTGATCGCCTGCGGGTGGAACGCGCCGTAGACGAGGTTGTGCACGTAGAGGAGCGACGCGAGCGCGTGCCTCAGCGTGACGCCGGCGTCGCGGCCCACGGCGATCCACGCGATCGTGAAGATCGCGAGGGCGATCGCGTACGGCGGCTCGATGCGCGTGAGGCGCCGCAGGAAGTACGCGCGCAGCGCCACGCGCTCCTTCTTCAGCACGCGCTCGTTCACGAACGGCACGCCGAGGATGAAGCCGCTGATCACGAAGAAGAGCTCCACGCCGACACGCAGGTCGTAGAGCGTGCGAAGGCCCGCGTCCGGCGTGGCCGTGCGATCGGCGGTGGTCGACACGATCGCGAGCTGGAAGTGCTGGACGAACACGAGCGCCATCGCGAGCCAGCGCAGGCCGTCGAGCGCAGGGATGTAGTCGCCGCGCGAGGTCACGCGCGTGAGGCGCGCGGCCAGCCATCGCCAGCCCGTCGGGGCGGGCTGTGGGGGCGCGTTCTCGGGCGCTTCGGACACGGGCCGAGCCTGCCAGCGCCGCCGAAGTACGTCACGTCTCACGCCGTGACACATGGCGATCGTCGATGGATTTTCGACGTTTGTGGGCCGACCAAGACATGTCACACGTCGTGACACAAATAGTTCTGGCCTACGTGTCACGTCGTGTTACAAACGTGCATGCCCGACGAGACGAAGACCGACGCGAGGACCACGAGCGACGACAGGGACGACGCGCCTCGCAAGGAGCGCGTGCTCCACACGCGGGTGCCGGCGGTGCTCGAGGACGAGCTGAAGCGGCTCGCGACGAACCTGAAGATGCCGGTGTCGAACGTCGTGCGGGCGATCCTCGAGGACGCGATCGAGGCGGTGGAGGTCGTCGGTGTGCGCGCCGAGGACGAGCTCAAGGGCTTCGTCACCAAGCTGTCGGAGCAGCGCGCGGCGATCCGTGAGGGCGCGTCGTACGCGGGGCGCTCGGCGAGCAAGGCGAAGGGCGCGACGGACGTGAAGGGCGCGACGGGCGGAGGCCCCGCTGACCCACCCCCGGCCCCTCCCGCGGGCGGGAGGGGTGACTCCGATGCGTCGAAGGGCTCCGCGTCAGAGCCGCGCGCGCTCGACACGAGCGTGCTCGACGACGTGATCGGCTTCGATCGGCTCACGCTTCGGCGCGACACCACGTGCGCGGTGTGCGGCAAGGCGCTCGCGCGCGGCAGCGAAGCGGCGCGTGGCATCCGCGACGGAGGGCCGTCGGTCCTCGTCTGTTCGAGCTGCTCGGAGCTCTGAGCCGCAGCGGGCGCGCTCGCCTTCACGCTCGTCTTCAGTCTTCGGCGTCGCATGCCGCGACGGCCACGATGCATCCCTACGTCCTGATCCGACCCACAAGAGGAGAACGCCATGACCACCATCGAGCAGAACGAGACCATCACGTCCGAGAACGAGACCGTCCGCAGCGAAGCGACCGCGAGCGAGGCGACCGAGCCGACGCCTGCGCGCGATCCGCGGGTCGAGCGCACGGTGGAGCGCACGGTCGAGGCGGCGGGGCACATCGTGGAGGCGGCCGTGGACATCGGTCGCACGTGGGCCGCGTATGGCCTGCGCGTCGGCAAGCTCGCGCTCGAGACGCACGCGAGCACGATGGGCAAGCTCGCGGGCGCGCTCGGAGAGATCGACCGCACGCTCGGCGCCCGCCGAGACGCGAGCGACGCGCCGACCACGCACTGACCGCTCCCGCGAAAAAGGGGACGGTCCTCGATAGTTCGATATCGCGAAACGCCAACGTTTTTCAGCGTTTCGTGGCTCACATTCCCGCGTCGATCACGCAGCCCCCACCGTCGCCTTGTGTTCATGGGCGATCGGCGCAATGCAACTAAGCAGGACCGTCCCGGAATTGTCTCGTGTTTCCGGGCTGGTCTCGAAACGGAGTTCCTCATGCCCCCCTACGATCGTCAGCGAGCCGAGCTCGCGTTCGAGGCTGCGCGCGTCGAGCGCGCCCGCATGATCACCCGCACGCTCGCGGGCACCTTCGAGGCGCTCGCGCGCTTCTTCCGCGACATGAGCGGACGCGCGATGCCGACGCCGCCACACGACATCGACACGATGACCGCGGCCTGACGCGAGCCCGTCGAGGGACCCCCGTCGCGAGGGCGACGCGGCTATGATGCGCCGCACATGGCGGTCCTCGTCACAGGCTTTCCCACGAGCTTCCTCGCGGCGCGCGTCGTCAGGCAGGTGCTCGCGAACGACGGCGACGTCGAGGTGCGCTGCGTGGTGCCCGCGCGCTTCCTCGAGCGCGCCGAAGAGCTGCGCGCGGCGCTGCCTGCGTCGGCACGGCCGCGCCTCACGCTGCTCGAGGGCGACGTCACTGCGCTCGACATGGGCCTCTCGGGCGCCGAGTACATGGCGCTCGCGCGCGAGGTCACGCGCATCCACCACTGCGCGGCGGCGACGTACCTGGGCGTCGAGCGCGGCGCGGCGGAGCGACTGAATGTGGGCGGCGTGCGCGAGCTGCTCGAGCTCGCCGAGACCGCGACGCGTCTCCAGGGGCCGCGCTTCGAGCGGCTGGTGCACTGGTCGAGCGCGCTCGTGGCGGGCGCGCGGCGCGGCGTGGTTCGCGAAGACGAGCTCGTGCGCGCGGGCTTCCGCAACGCCGTCGAAGAGACGCGCTTCCGCGGCGAGGAGCTCGTCCGCGCGGCGATGAAGCGCGGCCTGCCGGTCACGATCCTTCGTCCCTCGATCCTCGTCGGCGACTCGAAGTCGGGTGAGATCGATCGGCTCGAGGGGCCGTACCTGCTGATCCTCTTGATGCTGTCGACGCCCGTGGATCTGCGCGTTCCGCTGCCGGGGCGGAGCGAGATCCCGCTCAACCTGGTGCCGATCGACTACGTGCTCGACGCGGGCTGCGCGATCGCGAGCGATCCGCGCTCGATCGGCCGCACGTTCCACCTCGTCGATCCGCGTCCCGCGACGGCGCGCGCGGTGTTCGAGCGCATCGCGAAGGCGCTCGGACGCCCCTCGCCGCGAGGCTCGCTTCCCACGCAGCTCGCCACCGCAGTGCTCCGCACGCCCGGCCTCGAGAAGCTCGCGCACGTGCCCCGCACGTTCCTCGAGCAGCTCGCAGTCGAGGTCGCGTACGACGACAAGAACACGCGCGAGCTCCTCGTCGGCACGAACATCCGCTGCCCCGCGTTCGAGCAGTACGTCGACGTGATGGTCGACTACGTGCGCGCGCAGCAGCTCGAGAAGCGACCCGGCGAGGTCCCCCTCGAGCCCATCTCGTTCGAAGACGCGAGCGACCCGCTGGGCTGACCGTTCGGTCTCAGTCTCGGAGGCCGTGCTTGGTGCAGAGGTCCCGGAGGTGCTTTCGGTCGAGGCCGGTCTGGCGGGCGGCTTCGGAGAGGTTGCCGTGGGTGCGCGCGAGGACGTCGGCGAGGTAGGCGCGCTCGAAGGCGTCGATCACGGCCTGCTTCGCTTCGGCGAAGGGGAGATCGCTCCGCACCGAGAGGGCGGCGTCGGCGTCGCTCGTGGTGCCGACGCGCAGCGGGAGCTCGTCGAAGGACTTGGCGTGCGGCGCGAGCGCGAGCGCGCGATCGAGTACGTTGCGGAGCTCGCGCGCGTTGCCGGGCCAGTCGTGCGCGAGCAGCCGCTCGACCGCGCTGCGTGACCAGCTCTCGATCGGCCACTCTCTCCCTCGCGCGGCGAGCATCGCGGCGAGCATCGGGATCACGTCCTCGCGGCGCGCGCGAAGCGGCGGGATCGGCACGGTGACCACGCCCAAGCGGTAGAGGAGATCTGCGCGGAACGTGCCTTCCGCCACGCGGTGCGAGAGGGACTCGCGGCTCGCGGCGATCACGCGCACGTCGACGCGCTTCTCCACGTCGGAGCCGACCGCGCGCACCTTTCTCTCTTCGAGCACACGGAGCAGACGCACCTGCACCGCAGAAGGGACCGTCGCGAGCTCGTCGAGGAAGAGCGTGCCTCCGTGCGCTGCGAGGAACGCGCCCTTGCGCGCGTCGGTCGCGCCCGTGAACGCGCCGCGTACGTGACCGAAGAGCTCGCTCTCGACGAGGTGCTCGGGGAGCGCAGACGCATCGATCGCGACGAACGGCTTGTCCTTGCGGTCGCTCGCCGCGTGGACCGCGCGCGCCGCGAGCTCCTTGCCGACGCCCGTCTCGCCCTCGAGGAGGATCGTCACGTCGCTCTCGGCGACGCGCTCGAGCACCGCGAACATCTCGCGCATCGCGAGCGACTCGGCGACGAGCTCGCCGAAGCGGCGCGACTGCGACGGCGCGACCGCGACGCGCTCGGAGCCCGCGAGCAAGCGCAGGAAGGTCTTGCCGAGCTTGAGCGTGGCGCCCGCGCGGGCCTCGGCGCGCTGCACGCGCGCGCCCTCGAGCATGGTGCCGTTGCGGCTGCCGAGATCTTCCACGTCGACGACGCCATCGGCGCGCAGCTCGAGCCGAAGGTGTCGCCGCGAGACGCGATCGTCGGTGAGCAGGAGGTCGGCGCCGACCTCGCAGCCGACGACGAGCGACGCGCCCTTCTCGAGCGTCGCGAGGCGCCCCATGTCGGGCCCTTCGACGACCACGACGTCGAGCCGCTGACCGCGCGGGGCCGGGCCGAGGACGCCGTCCGAGAGGATCTGGGTGCGCGCCGTGATCGCCACTCGGGCGCCATGGTAGCGCGCGCGACGAATCGATCGGCGCGCTCACACGTCCGAGGCCTTCATGCTGACTCCCTGTCCTCGCTGTCACCGTCACGTGCGCGCTCGCGCAGCGTGCCCCTTCTGCTCGCGCGCGGCAGTCGGGCTCAGCGGGCCCGGCCTGGCCCTCGCGGTCGGTCTCGCGGTGTCGGGCTGCGGAGGCACCGCGACGCTCGACCCCGAGCCGGGTGTGAACGACGGCCGATCGAACGGCGGCGAGACGTCGCCTCCGCCCGACGAAGAGATCCGCACCGCGCCCGCGTACGGCGCCGCGCCCCTGCCGCCCGAAGACGAGACGATCCGCGACGCGCCCGCGTACGGAGGCGCGCCTTCGGACGACGATCCACGTCCGATCGCGGCGTACGGCGCGCCTCCGATGCCCACGACGCCCTAGCGCACGAGCGCGATCGGGGATCGACGTGACATCCTCGGCGGATGGTCCTCCCGGAGAGGCTCGGCCCGTACCGCGTCGTCGGCCTGCTCGGCCGCGGTGGGATGGCCGAGGTGCTCCGCGCGCAGGCGTTCGGCGCGAGCGGGTTCGTCGAGGACGTCGCGCTCAAGGTGCTCTTGCCCGAGCTGCGCGGGAACGCGTCGCTCGAGAAGCTCCTCCTCGATGAAGCGCGACTCGGCGCGCAGCTCCACCATCCGTGTCTCGTCGCCGTGCACGATCTCGGTGTCGACGAGGGCATCTACTACGTGCGCATGGAGCTCGTGGACGGCGCGGATCTCTCGACGCTCGCGCTCGGTGAGCCGATCGAGACCGCGCTGGCGCTGCACCTCGCCGAGCAGGTCGCGCTCGCGCTCGCGTACGTCCATGCGCGGACGAACGCGCGAGGGCTCCCGCTCGGGCTCGTGCACCGCGACGTGTCGCCGCAGAACGTGCTCGTCGCGCGACACGGCCACGTGAAGCTCGGCGACTTCGGCATCGCGAAGCAGACGCACGTGGCCGAGACGACGCAGGCGCACATGCGGCGCGGCAAGTACGCGTACATGTCGCCCGAGCAGATGGCGCGCGCGCCGCTGTCGGGCGCGAGCGATCAATTCGGCCTCGGCGTGATGCTCTACGAGCTCTTGCGCGGGAAGCGTCCGTTCGAGGGCGAGAGCCCGCTCGTCGTGATGGATCGCATCAAGGAGGCCGCGCCGCCCGACGTGCGCGGCATGGACGACGACGTCGCGGAGGTCGTCTTGCGGTGCCTCTCGCGTCGTCCCGAAGATCGCTTCCCCACGACCGAAGCGCTCGCGCGCACGCTGTTCGCGCTGCGCCGCATGCGACCGGGCCTCGGTCCGCTCGACGTGGCCGAGTGGGTGGAGTCGCGCCTCGCGCGCATCACGAAGTCTCCCGCGCCGCGACTCGAGACACGCCCGCTGACGCAGTAGAGGTCGCGCTCTCGCTCACGCAGCGAGGTCGTCGCGCGGCGTGCGGCCGTCGCGCAGCCACGCGCCGAAGCGCTCGCCGATCATGAGCACCGCGAGGTGGATGTTCGCGGTGGGGATCGTGGGCAAGAGCGACGCGTCGGTCACGTGGAGGCCCTCGAGATCTGCGATGCGCCCGAAGTCGTCGGTCGCTTCGCCCATCGGGATCGTGCCCGACGGGTGGTATCCGGAGTCGCACAGCGACGGCAGGAGCGCCTCGAGCGCGTCGCGATCGCGGAGCGTCTTCATGCGCGGCCACACGGGACGCGAGAGACCTCGGAGCGGCGGCGTGTCCATCAGCGCGCGCGCGAGCTCGAGGCCCTCGAGCGCGACGGCGCGATCGGCAGGCTCCGAGAAGAGGCGCGACTCGATCGTCGGCTGCGTGTGCGGGTGAGCGTCGCGCCATCGGACCGTGCCGTGGCCCACGGGCTTTCCGATCTGAATCATCACGCCGACGCCAGGCACCGAGAGGCCCGCTCCGATCGGGAAGAACCAGTACGAGCCGGGCTGGAGCTGGAGGTCGCCGTCGAAGCGCGAGTGCTTGCTGCGTACGCGGAGCGCGATCTGGAGGAGCGCGGCTCGCGTGTCCGAGAGGCCCTCGCGCGTGGGCCACGCGAAGATCGCGGTGCCGGGATGATCGAGCAGACGCGCGCCGACCCGAGGCACGTCGCGCACGCAGCCGACGCCGAGGCGCGAGAGCTCCGCGCGCGGACCGATGCCCGATCGCAGGAGCACACCTGGGCTCGCGAGCGAGCCTGCGGAGAGCACGACGCGACGCGCGGCGATCGTGCGCACGACGCCGTGGTGCTCGAGCTCGACACCGGTGACGCGGCCGCGCGCGAAGAGGATGCGGTGCACGTGCGTGTGCGCTGCGATCGTCAGGTTCTCGCGCGCTCTCACGGCCTCCGTGAGCCAAGAGCGCGCCGCGTCTTGCCGCGCTCCGTCGACGACGTTGCGCGGGTGCGGGCCGACGCCGAGCGCGCCGGTCGCGTTGTGATCGGCGATCGACGCGAAGCCGCTCGCGATCGAGGCCTCGCGGAAGCCGCGCTGCCACGGCGTGAGCTCCGCTTCGCTCGCGCGACGGATCGGCAAGGGGCCCTCGAGGCCGTGCTCGCTCGCGTCGAAGACACCCCCGCCGCGCGCGAGGTCGTCGAGGCAGTCGAGGTCGCGCTCGAGGCGCAAGAACGCGGGCTTACAGCGCGCCCAGGACCACGCGGGGAGGCCGCGCTCTGCCCACTCGTCGTAGTCCGCGGGCACGCCGCGGAGGGCGACGCACGTGTTCACCGCAGAGCTGCCGCCGACCACTCGACCTCGTGGCATGGGCACGCGCAGCGGCGCGGTCGTGCTCGCGCGGTGGGCGAAGCCCCAGTCGTGCGAGCGGTAGCTGTTGCGGGTGCCGTCCGCGAGATCGGGCGGTCGCGCGCTTGCGCCGTAGTCGGGCCCGGCCTCGACGAGGAGGACGTCGTGCGTGCTCGACTCGGTCATGCGCGAGGCGATCACCGAGCCCGCCGAGCCTGCACCCACGATCACGGTGTCGTACGCCGAGCGCATCACGGTGCGGGAGGGTAGCGCCGGCGTCGTTGTTACCGTCCGGAAACGCGAGGGCCTGCGCGCGCCCTGCTACGCTGCGCGCGCTGTATGTCCGCACGACACGTCCTCCTCGACAGTCCCGCCCTCGGTCGCCGCGTTCACGCTTGGTGTTTCGGCCAGATGGGCATGCCCCTCATCGTCTTCCCCTCGAACGCGGGCATCGCGCACGAGTGGCAGCACGCCGGAATGCTCGACGCGCTCGGTCCCCTGCTCGCGCAGGGTCGGGTGAAGATCTACTGCACCGAGAGCAACGTCTCGCGCACGTTCTCGGGTGAGGGTCCGCTCGCGGATCGCATGCGGCAGCACGCGGCCTACGAGCACTACGTGCTCGAGACGCTCGTGCCGTTCATCCGCGCGGACTGCCACATGCCGGACGCGCCGATGGTCGCGACGGGCTGCTCGATGGGCGCGCTCTACTCGGCGCTGTTCGCGCTCAAGCACCCGGAGACGTTCCGTCGTGCGGTGTGCATGTCGGGGCGCTACCGCGCGAGCACCTTCGGGCGCGGGGAGAGCTCGGACGCGCTCTACTTCAACGATCCGCTGGCGTTCGTGCCGAACTTGTCGGGCATGGCGCTGGCGCGCGTGCGCCTCCAGACGCACCTCACGCTCGTCGTGGGTCGCGGCGCGCACGAAGACGGCTGCATCCCCGAGACGCTCGAGATGGCGGGCGCGCTCCACCACCGCGGCATCCCGCATCACCTCGCGGTGTGGGGCAAGGACAGCCGACACGACTACTCGTGGTGGAAGCGGCAGGCGCGTCACTACCTCGGACAGGTGTTCTGAGAGACATCGATCCTCCGCGGCCGTCGTGGATCGTGGGGGTGCTGACACGACTCGCGGAACCGAGCGCGCGGGCGTGTGTCGTTGTCTTCATGAGCTACCGCACCTCCGAGGCCCGTGAAGAGGCGCGCGCTGCGCTCGCCCGTCGCTTGAGCCGCGTGCGCGACAGTCGCGACCGTGTCGCTCGCCATGCGGAGGAGGCCGAGATCTTCAAGGAGCTCGCCGCGCTCGATCTGCCGAGGCGAACGCACCGCTTGCCGTCGTTGCCGCTGCTCCCGCGCGTGCGCATCGCGTCGCCGTGCCGCGAGCCGTGGGATGCGATGGAGGGCGACATGCGCGCGCGTCACTGCTCGCGCTGCGAGCGAGACGTGTACGACGTCTCGCAGCTGACGGGCGTGGAGGTCGAGAACCTGCTCCGAGGTCACATGGCACTCCCCGACGGCGGCCTCCCGTGTCTACGTCTCTACCGTCGGATGGACGGCACCGTGATGACGGCCGACTGCCCGACGGCGACGCCGATCAAGCACGCAGCGCAGGCGGCCGCGCTCGCTGCGACCGCAGCGGGACTGTTCGCGTCGTGGCCACGAGGAGCGACAGCGCCGCCACGCGTCGCGCCGAGGGCGGAGCAGATCGAAGAGGTCCCACGCGAGGGCTCGGTGCACGTGGATCCGACGTGGGGCGCCAACCAGAGGTTCGTCGAACAGCCCATGGTGATGGCGGGGGCGATGGGCTGGGCCGACCCGACACGTCGCGTCACTCGCATGGAGGCGCTGGAGGCGCTGGTGCCCGAGCACGAGGAGACGCCGTTCTGGGTGCGGCCGGGGGCGCATCCGCCCTGGGCGCCCATCGGGCACCTGGTGGGCGGATCCGCGGTGTTCCTCGCCGATGACGACGCGCTCCGATGAAGTGACGCGTTCATGATCCGAGACGGGGACACCTCGAAAACGCTTCAAGAAACCTTGCGATCCCAGAAAACCGGGACGGTCCTGCTTCATTGCATGGATGTGGGACTTTAGTACTACGGGAATGCAATTAAGCAGGACCGTCCCCGAACTTTGTTGTGGGGGTGGTGAAAGCTGGGGCGACGGTCAGTGGGCGATCGAGATCTCGGACGCAGCAGTCGCGCCGGTGCGGACCCAGGTGACGCGCGCCGTGGGGTCGGCGAAGTAGCCCTCGGTCATGGTGTCGAGCGCGGCGCGCGTGGCGGCGGCGGTGAGGGCGCGGCCGTCGACGGTCACGCCCGTGGCCGGGAGGTCGGCGCGCACGCGGACGACGAGCGAGGCGTGCGCGGGCATGAACGCGACGCGGTCGGTGCCTTCGGTGCCGGTGCCGCGCTCGGTGGTGATCGTGGTGACGGAGTCGTCTTCGGCGTGGAGGCGGAACTGCGTGCGACCCGTGCTCGGCCAGACCAGCAGCGTGAGGTGATCGGCGCTCGCCGCGCTGCCGAGCGCGGTCACGTCGTTGCCCACGGTCATCGGGACGATCGCGCCCTCACGCACGAAGAGCGGGATGTGGAGTCGATCGGTCGCGTCGTAGCCCGTGAGCGTGGTGCCGCCGGCGATCGCGTCGTCCTCCGGTGACCACCAGTCGTAGAAGGTGCCCGCGGGCAGCGTCACGTCGCGGCGACCGCCCGCCTCGATCAGCGGGGCGACGAAGAACTGCGCGCCGATCTCGTAGGAGTAGTCGCCCGGCCAGTCCTCCGGCTCGCCGATCGGATGAAGGATCGACTGGAGCGAGCCCTCCGTGGAGGTGGCGTAGGCCTCCTCGGTGATCGAGTACCAGTACGGGATCATCTGTGTGTGGAGCCACGCCCAGTAGCGGTAGATCGCCGTCGTCTCGGTCTGCTCTTCCGCGGTGCCCGGCACGGTCCACGGCGCGAGGTTGCCGCGACCGTGCAGCTGCATGAACGGCGTCATCGCCGAGAGCGCCGTCCAGCGCTGGAAGTTCTCGATGTCGAACGGGATGAGCTCGGTCAGGTCGTTCTGGTCGCGGTCGAGGTAGCCGCCGAGATCGCTGCCGACGACGACATAGCCGGCGCGCGCCGAGCGGTGGATGTGATCGAGCGCGTCGACGATGCCGCTCCAGTCGCGGTGGTTGTCGCCGACCCACGCCACGGGGGCGTGCTCCGGGCGCGCGTGGAAGCGACCGCGCCGGTCGTACGAAACGTCCCACGGACGCACCATGGTGAGGAAGTCGCGACCGCGCCGCTGGACGCCCCACGCGAGGTAGTCCCGGTAGTACTCCTCCGAGTACGTCTGGAACGGGATCATGCCTTCGTCGGTCAGGAGCGGCAGATCGTCGCGCTCGGCCTCGAGGTAGCTCTCGCCGAAGTCGAGCTTCCAGCCGTCGATGCCCACGGTGTCGAGGAGGAAGCTCTGCTGCTGGTGCCACCACGCGCGCGCACGCGCGTCGAAGAAGTCGACGCCCGAGCCGAAGCCCTTCCACCACATCGTCGTGTCGCCGTCCTCGACGAAGAAGCCGCACGCCTGGCCTTCGTTCCACGTCCGCGCCGAGCCCTCGTACACGTCGCCGCCGGTCTCGAGATCGAACGACCGACGGTTCGTCATCTGCGTGACCCAGAGCACCACGCGCACGTCGTCGTCGTGCATCGCGTCGACGAAATTCTCGAAGTCCGGATAGCGCGTGGGGTTCGGCTCGAAGTTCGTGTAGTGCGTGTCCCACGGCGAATCGAGCACGAGCACGCCCGCCGGAATGTCGCGCTCGCGGAAGCCCGCGACGAAGGCCACCGAGTCGGCGCCCGTGGAGATGTCCTTCGAGATCCACGGCATGAACGCCCACCGCGGCGTGTGGCGCGCCGGATCGGGCAGCGCGGCCTCGGGCTCGACGTCGACCTCACACACGAGCGGCGCATCGGGACGCGGCGCGTCGGGGCCCGTGTCGGTCGGCTCGGCGCTCGCGTCGTGGCCCGCGTCGGGCGTCAGCACGGGGTCAGCGGGACAACCTGCCAGCGCGAGAAGACAAGAGAGAGAGACCGAGCGCACGAGCCAGCGGCGGGACACCATCGGTAGAGAGTAGCGTCACGCGCCGCGGAAGCGCGAGAGCACGAGATCGCACAGCGGCTCGATGCCCTCTTTGCGCTCGAGCGTGACGAGCGCGGGGCCTCGCGAGGCGCTGTTCCGCGGCGCGATCGCCATGAGGCGCTCGCCCCACGCCGTCTCTCCAGCCCAGAGCACGGGGACCACGTTGTCGGGGAAGCCGCGCAGCACGTCGGCGATCGACTCCGCGTCGATCTCTCCGATGGCCGACGCGTCGAACACGACGAGCATCGGGAAGTGCGCGAACAGCGCCTTGCGCAGCGCGGCCGCCGTTCCGACGGTCGTCGTGTAGACGCGATCTTCTCCGAGGCAGAGGCCGAGGCGATCGGCGAACGTGGTGCCGCTCGCGACGACGACCACCGGCACGGGCCGAGTGATCGTCGACATCTGCTGCGTCTCGGTCGAGCCCTCGCCGGAGGCCGAAGCGAGCGCGTCGATCTCGACGTCGACGTCGAGACCATCGCGATCGATCGCCGCGTCGATCGCGCCCTGCATGAGGCGGATGATCGACGTCACGTCGTCCGCGCGGACGCGGCGGCTCATCACGTCGGAGAGGGGGCCATCCACGAAAGAGCGCGCCTCGTGAAGTCCCTGAGGAGGGGTGTTCGCCTGCGCGAGCGCGTCGAAGATGATGGCGGTCGCGACCTCGGGCGCCATGACGCCTTCGAGGGCCTCCCGGATGAGCACGATCTCCTGATGAGCGGCCCGCATTGGTCCATGGTGCCAGAGGTGGCGGACGCGTTGCACGAGAAGATCAGGCGCCAGCCTGCATGCGAGAACGCGGTGAGATCGCCCTGACGGCCGTGCCTTTTCCTGGGCAGTCCTCGCGAGGTTCAGCCGCAGACGCGCACGCCGAGGCGCATGCCCACGCAGCGGCCCGTGATGCACTCCGCGTCGCGCGTGCATGGCTGGCTCGCGCGGCGTGGCTCGCCGCAGCGGTACTCGCCGAACGGGCTCACGGGCGGCACGCACAGCCCCGTCGTGCACTGGTCGTCGCCGTCGCAGATCGAGTCGACGTCGAGCGAGCGCCGACAGAGGCCCGTGTTCATGTCGCAGTAGCCGCTCGCGAGCGCGTTGCCGCCGTCGTCGTCGAGGACGCAGTCGGCGTGGTCGAAGCACTCGCGGGTGCAGAGCCCACCGCGACACTCGAGCTGCTCGGCGCAGGCGGCGTCGTCGTCGCGCCCACAGCCGCTGCCGACGCCGCCGTGCGCCACGCACGGAGCGTCTTCGGCGTCCGAGGCGCACCCGAAGACCAGGCGCGTTCCGAGAGGACCCGAGCGCGCGAGCAAGGTTCGACAGGCCGTCTCGCGCGGCTGCGAGCTGATGAACGTGGCGGCCTCGCACGTCTCGGTGCACTGCCGCACGCCCTCGGCGACCTCGACGCAGCTGCCGACGAAGCACTCGCTGTCGTCGCGACAAGGCGCGCCGTAGTAGCCGAAGTAGCAGCCGCTCTCGCTGTCGCGCGCGCCGACCGGGACGAGCGAGCCGCGGTGACACGTGGTGGCCGGAGGACACGAGACGGACGCGAGCGACTCGTCGCAGCTCGCGAGGCAGCCGAGCGCGCTCCCGATCCATCCGGGCGGGCAGCCCGACTCGGTCGCGAGCGGCGCGCACGGGAGGTTCGAGAGACCGCGGAGCTGTGTGTTGTCGGACGACGCGCAGCGCGCGCCCTCGCCGCAGTGCATGTTGTTCGTGCACGTGAGCGCGACGCTGCAGAGGCCCGTCGAGTCGGCCTGGGCGCCGAGCGGGTAGCGGAGCCGGCCGCACGAGAGCCCCGTGGGACACGCCGCGAGCGCCGTGCCGTCGCTCGCGAACGTGCACGTGTACGCGCAGCTGCCGCTCGGCAGACACACCGCGCGCGCGGGGCAGTCGTCGTTGGTCTCGCACGCGGCCACGCAGCTCCGCTGCGGGTCGCCCGCGCGCGACGTGCAGAGGTAGCCCTCGATGCAGTCTTGGTTGGTCGTGCACGGCCAGAGCTCTTGCGTGGGCTCGGCGACCACGCAGGCAGAGAGGGCGCTCGACACCGCGAGCGCGAGCAGGAGCGCGAGCATCGTGCGCATCACCACCACGCGATCTCCCCGCGACGCGCGTGCTCGACGGCCTCTTCGGCGCTGCCCGTGCCGAGATCGATGGCGAGGCTGACGATCGCTGCGAGGAGCGAGGCGCCGCCGATCGCGAAGAGGACGTTGGCGGCCAAGGCCTCCACCTCGCGCGCGTCGTAGAACGACTGACTCTCGCGCATCTGGAGCGTGCGATCGGGCGTCGACTGGCTCGACGCGCCCACGCCGACCGCGGCGCCGAGGAGGGCCGCGCCGAGGCCCGCGAGCGCGAAGGTCTGCACCGAGATCGTGAGGCTCTCGATGTGCGGCGCGAGCTCGAGCGAGAGCATCAGCGTGGTGCCCGGCTCGATCGCGATCTCACGCGACAGCGCGTCGTGACCGGACGCCCGCGCGATCAGCCGGTGCGCGCCGGGCACGAGGAAGCCGCGGCGAAACGCGCCGTCCGGGCCGGGCTCGAGCGGGATGTCATCGACCGTCAGGCTCACGTCGCGCGGCACGGTCTCGACGAAGATCGCGCCCGGCTCGACGTGCTCGACGTAGAGCTCGTTCACCGAGGTCGTGAGCGCCGAGAGCAGCTCCGAGAAGCCGCCGTCGATCTCGCGCGCGACGCGACCGCGCACGGCGCCGTTCTCGACGTCGAGCCGGTAGAGCTCGAAGCGGAAGCGCTCTGCGTGCTCGGGCGTGGCGGGATCACGGTGGAGCGTGCCCGCGACGAGCTCGACGACGCGGAGCTCGCGGCCCATGCGACCGAGGCAGGCGTCGGACTCGATGCAGGCGAGCGTCCCGACGTCGTCTCGGCCGAGCGCCGCCTGGAACTCCTCTTTGCCGACGATCTCGGTCGCGCCGCGCGCTGCGATCGCCGCGATCAAGAGCTCGGTCAGCGAGTCCGTCATGTCCGACGAGGCCTCGCCGCGCGGCAGGAGCACCACGGCGACTCGCTGGCTCGAGGTCGGCGCGTCCTGCGCGTGCGCGTGCGACGCGCGCCCGAGGGACGCCGCGAGCAGCGTCCCGAGCACGCAGAGGAGCACGCCGGCGCGGACCGAGGGCACGCGCGGATGGTAGCTGGTAACCTCCGCGCGCGTGCAGGAACGGACCGAGCACAAGGCCGCCGGAGAGGCAGCTCCGGACGACGCGAGCGCCGCCGGAAAGGAGCGCTCGAGCGCGGAGCACTCGGTCGAGTACATGCTCGGCTCCGAGGAAGCCCTCGCTGCGAGCGAGCGCTCCACGCGCGCGATGCTCGAGCTGACGCAGGCGCTCGCGAGCTCGCTCGACATGAGCGACATCCTCTACACGGTCGTCAAGCGCATCGCCGAGATCGTGAACGTCGAGCGCGTGTCCGTGGTGCTCGCGCCCGCGGGCGACGCCGGCTCGGTCGGCTACGTCGTCGCCGCGAGCGACAACCAGGGCATCACGAACCTCCGCATCGATCTCGACAAGTACCCCGAGATCCAAGAGGTCCTCCGTACGCGCGCGCCGCTCACGATCGCCGACGCCTCCACGCACCCGGTGCTCGAGGGCATCCGCGCGGAGGTGCCCGAGGACAAGCTCGGCCCGCTCACGCTCGTGCCGATCACGTGGCAGGACGAGACGATGGGCGTCCTCTTCCTCCGGAAGCGTCCCGAGCGCGGACAGCTGTCGAAGCGCGAGCTCGAGTTCTGTCAGATCGCGTCGAACGCCACGGCGATCGCGCTGCGCAACGCGCGCGTCATGCAGACGCTGCGCGATCAGACGCAGCAGGTGAGCTTCGCGCGCTTCGAGGCCGAGCGACGCCTGCGCAACCTCAAGCGCTACGCGAACCTCTTCACGTCGGCCGCGGACGGCCTCGTCGCCGTGGACTCCGAGGGGCGCGTGCTCTTCGCCAACCCGCGCGCGTACGAGATCGCGGGCATCGACGAGGCGCTCGTGCGCGATCGCCCGCTCGGATCGCTGCTCGATCGCAAGGATCGCATCAAGGCGGTGCGCCTCTGGCGCGGCGTGAAGCGCGGTGAGTTCCCGAACCGCGTCGACCTCCGCATGGCGCGCAAGAACGCAGACGGCGCGCTCGAGACGCGCATCTTCTCGTGCTCGTTCTCGCCGCTCCAGGAGACCGACGGCGCGGTGCTCTTCTCGTTCCGCGACGTGACGCCCGAGCGCACGATCGCGCTCGAGCTCGCGAAGACCAAGGAGTTCCTCGAGTCGATCATCGCCGCGAGCGTCGACGCGATCATCGCGGCGAGCTCGAAGGGCGAGATCCTGCTCTTCAACCCGGGCGCCGAGCGCATCACGGGGTGGAAGGCCGACGAGATGATCGGCAAGCAGAGCGTGGCCGTGCTCTACCCGGACGACGGCGCGCGCGAGGTGATGCGCATGATCCGCGCGCTCCAGTACGGCGGCGCCGGTCGCCTCGAGGCGATCCGCTGGGAGGTGCTCGACCGCGAGGGCAAGCGCGTGCCGGTGCAGCTCTCGGCGGCGATGATCCACGACGGTCAGGGGCGTCCGTCGGGCACGGTCGGCGTGTTCACCGACCTGCGCGAGAAGCTCCGCATCGAGATGCGCCTCACCGAGGCGCAGGAGAAGCTCGCGCACACGGAGCGCCAAGCCTTGATCGCGGAGCTCGCGGGCACGGCCGCGCACGAGCTCAACCAGCCGCTCACGAGCATCATCGCGTACTCGGAGCTCCTGCTCCGCAAGACGGCCGACACCGATCCGGTGCACCGCGCGATCACGGTGATCTCCTCCGAGGGACACCGGATGGCCGACATCGTGCGGAAGATCGGCAAGATCACGCGCTACGAGACGAAGTCCTACGTCGGAACGCAGAAGATCCTGGACTTGGACCGGTCGAGCGCCGAACAATCCGAAGGATCACCGGAGAGCCCGCGTCCTCGAGTCCCGGGAGCGAAGCAGTAGATGGCGGATCCGACGCAGAAGTCCGACAAGCGCGATTCGCGCGTGGGCGAGCCCATCTCGGGTACGTACGAGAACCCGGGCTCTCGTCCGACGCTCGACGGCGCGCGCGACTCCAAGCCCGATCGGGCCTGGCCGATCGCGCACGAGCGGCCTCTGAGAGAGAGCATCTCGGCGCCGCGGCCGTCGCACCTGCCCGCGCCCGAGTGGACGCTCGACGCGGCGATCCGCGCGGCCAGCGAGCTCGAGGCGGATCTTCGCGAGAAGGACGACGAGCAGGAGATCGCGCGCACGTTCGTCGACGCGCTTCGTCAGGTGCTGCCGGGCGTGGAGGTCACCGTCCGCGTGTTCTCCGGCACCCACGTCGCGTGGTTCGTGGCGAGCGCCGCGCTCGTCGAGCGCGCGGAGGTGGCCGAGCGAGACAGCAAGTCCAGCCAGAAGGTCACGATCTCGCGCGCCGCGCTCTCTCGCGCGCGCACCCTCGCGGCCGTGCTCGGAAACCTCGGCGCGCCCGCGACGCCCGCGTCCGACTCCGGCGTCACGGTGCCCGCGGTGCGCATCGGCGAGCAGGCGCAGCCGATCGTGCACGGCATGGAGCACGCGGTGGACGCGCTCGCGACCGAAGACGGTCAGCCGATCGCGATCGTCACCGTGGAGTCCACCGATCCGTCGCGCGTGCGCTCGCTCGAGCCGCTCGTCGCGCTCTTCGGCGAGAAGCTCGGCGGCGCGATCGGACGCCTCCGCGCGAGCCAGAACGAAGAGTTCCTCCGCCGCTACCTGCAGGAGATGTTCGAGCACGCGCGCGGCCCGATCATCGCGATCGCGCCCGATCGCTCGGTGCGCGCGGTGAACCGCCCTGCCCTCGCGCTGATCGAGCAGCCGCTCGAGCGCGTGATCGGCCAGGACCTCGTCACCATCCTCCGCTCGGACGAGCACCGCGAGCGCGTGGCCGAGAGCTTCGGCGCGGTGCTCGGCGGCCAGTCGAGCGCGAGCTTCGAGCTGCGCGTGAACAAGAAGGACGGCACGACCGCCCGCACGCGCTGGAACACCGCCACGATCCACGACGTGGACGGCACCGTCGGCGCGATCGTCGCGATGGGCGAAGACCTCTCGGACGTGCAGCGCCTCGAGCAGCAGATCATCCACGCCGAGAAGCTCGCGACGCTCGGTCAGCTCGCGGCGGGTGTGCTGCACGAGCTCAACAACCCGCTGACGAGCATCACCGTCTACTCCGAGTACCTGCTCGGCAAGCACAAGCGCGCGGGCGCCGAGCCCGGCGACGTGGAGAAGCTCGGCCGCATCGTCGAGAGCGCGGCGCGCATGACGAAGTTCACGCGCGACCTCGTCACCTACGCGCGACCGACCACCGAGTCCGCGAGCAAGGTGTCGATGATCGAGGTGCTCGAGCAGTCGCTCGGCTTCTGCGAGCACGTGCTCGACGAGGCGGGCGTGCTCGTCGAGCGCAGCTACGCGCAGGATCTGTCGCCGGTGGAGGCCGTGCGCGGACAGCTCCACCAGATCTTCGTGAACCTCATCACCAACGCCTGTCAGGCGATGGCGAACGATCCGCGCCGCACGGCGATGGACGCGGCGCGCAGCAAGCTCTCGGTGAGCATCGACGGCAAGGGCGAGGACGTCGTCGTGCGCATCGCAGACAACGGGCCCGGCATCGCGGCGGAGAACGTGGCGCGCGTGTTCGACCCGTTCTTCACCACCAAGGGCGAAGGCAAGGGCACCGGCCTCGGTCTCTCGATCGTGCGCAACCTCGTCGAGCAGCACGGCGGCAGCATCTCGGTCGAGAGCCGCACCGAAGCGCGCACGACGAGCTCGGGCAGCGTGCCCGCCGCCGGACAGACGCAGCCCCCGCCCGCCACCACGGGCACGAGCTTCGAGCTGCGCTTTCGCACCCGCTGACAAGCGCTCGAAGCCCGCTCGACAGCCTGCTCTCGAAGCGAGTCGACCGCCTTCTCTCGACGAAATCATCACGAGCGGCCACGGACACGCCGTCTAACGAAGAATTCGGCAGTCGTCCCAGGTGGCTCCCATGATGAAGCGCCCCATGGTGCAATCGGCCTCGAACGAATCGCCTCTGCTCAGCGACCCCGCAACGCCTCGCTGATCGTCCGCCAGCCTGATGCTGGCGAGGAAGCAGCCGCGAGGGTGAACCACCATGGTCCCAAACGTCTCGGAGACCCGATCGACGCGTCCCGTGACGATCATTCGCCGACCCTCTGGATACCGCTCATCAGCCGCGATCTCATTCCGTTGATAGGCGTCTTGAACCTGGCAAGCCACCACTTCCATCGGCAGGGCCGCGATGCGCGCGGCTTCTGCAGCGCGCTCGCGTTCTAGCTGCGCCGCCGCCGCTGCGACTCGCTCGCGTTCTGCTGCCGCCTCCGCTGCTGCCTGCCGAATCGCATCCTCCGCGGCGACGGTCTCCGCGGACACGCACTCCCATCCGCTGGCGGTGGAGCTGCTCCCGCCTGCGCGAACGCGGAAGACGTCGGGGCTCGCGCACGAGGAGCGGGCCGCGTCGATGGCGGCAACTCTCGCCGCTTCCGCTGCCGCAGCGGCACGAGCAGCCTCAGCCTCGGCGACAAGCACTTCGGGCCCAACGCACTCCCAGTCCGACGCTCGGATCGCACTGCCACCCGGCCGGGTGCGGAACACTCGAGGCGGGGCGCATGCCTGGCGCGCGGTATCGATCAGCCCGGCCTCGGCCGCAGCAGCATCTCCCGCGATCTGACTGCCACACGCGCTGGTGCACAGACAGCACCCGCACGTGGAGATGACGGCCAGGACGGCGACTCCGCTCAGGATCCCGACGACCTTCAGAAGGTTCTTCGACAACTCACTGCTCCTCGGACGAGCGGCCCGCTTCGCGAGGAGGATACACGAACAGGTACTGATGGGTTGCTATTAGCAACCAGAGGGTTTCGCGAGGGTGCCGTCGTGCGCGAGCGGCCAGAAGACCTTCTCTTGCGTGATGTTGCGCGCCGCGTTCAAGAGATCCGCGAGGGGCGAGGTTGGACCCAGGCTCAGCTCGCGGACGCGCTCGACATCAATGAGGTCTATGTGCGCCGGATCGAAGGCGCGCGCGTGAACCTGAGCGTGAAGGCCATGGCGCGACTGGCGCACGCGCTCGGCGTCCTCGTCGGGACGTTCTTCGAGGTCCCTACCTCGCGCGGACGGCGACGCCCTGGACGGCCATCGATCGGCAGCGCTGCGAGCCGCTCACGCTCTCGGTGACCGCTCGGGTCCTCGCGATGCCGCGAGGTGCGCGAGCAAGGCCGTTGGGGGCGAGCCGCGCACCTCGCGCCAACTCGTGACGCCTGCCCGCGCGTCAGCCGACGCCGGGCGCTTCGCGTCCCGTCGACGCGACGTACTCGGAGTAGCCGCCGCCGTAGAGGCGCGGCGGCAGGCGCTTTCCGTCGAGCGGGCCCGACAGCTCGATCACGCGGTTCGAGAGCGCGCGGAGGAACGCGCGATCGTGGGAGACGAAGAGCATCGTGCCGTCGAAGTCCCCGAGGGCCTTCACGAGCATGTCCTTCGTCTCCATGTCGAGGTGGTTCGTCGGCTCGTCGAGCACGAGGAAATTCGGCGGGTCGTAGAGCATGCCCGCGAGCACGAGGCGCGCCTTCTCGCCGCCCGAGAGCACGCGACACGGCTTGTCGTGATCGTCGCCCGAGAAGCCGAACGCGCCGAGCAGCGTGCGGAGCGATCCCTTGCTCGCCTTGGCGTGCTGCCACTCGAGCGACTCGAGCACCGAGTGCGTCGGGTCGAGCAGCTCCATCGCGTGCTGCGCGAAGTAGCCGAGCTTCACGCTCGCGCCGACCGTGACCTCGCCCGAGTCCGGCTTGCTCTCGCCCGCGATGAGCTTGAGCAGCGTGCTCTTGCCGGCGCCGTTGACGCCCATCACGCACCAGCGCTCCTTGCGGCGCACGAGGAAGTCGAGGTCGTCGTAGATCACGCGCTGGCCGAAGCCCTTGGTCACGTGCGCGAGCTTCGCGACGTCGTCGCCCGAGCGCGGGGGCTTGGGGAAGTCGAACTCGACGACGCTGCGGCGCTTCGGCGGCTCGACGCGCTCGATCTTCTCGAGCTTCTTCACGCGCGACTGCACCTGGGCGGCGTGGCTCGCGCGGGCCTTGAAGCGCGCGATGAACGCCTCTTCCTTCGCGAGCATCGCCTGCTGGCGCGCGAACTGAGACTCCTTGTGCATCTCCGCGATCGCGCGCTGCTGGAGGTAGAAGTCGTAGTTGCCGGTGTGCGTGGTGAGCTCGCCGCCGTCGATCTCGACGATCTTCGTGACGAGGCGGTTCATGAACTCGCGATCGTGCGACGTCATGACGACGGCGCCCTCGAACGCGCGGAGGAACTGCTCGAGCCAGAGGATCGACTCGATGTCCAAGTGGTTGGTCGGCTCGTCGAGGAGGAGCACGTCCGGCTTCATCAAGAGGATGCGCGCGAGCGCGACGCGCATCTTCCAGCCGCCCGAGAGCTTGGCCACGTCGGCGTCGACCGTGTCGGCGTGGAAGCCGAGGCCGGCGAGGATCTCCCTCGCGCGCGCCTCGAACGCGTAGCCGCCGCGCTCGTCGAAGCGCGCCTGCACCTCGCCGAAGCGCTCGATCGTGGCCTCGAGCGCATCGCCTTGCTCGGGGTCGGCCATCTTGGCCTCGAGATCACGCAGCTCGTGGAGGAGCGCGCTCACCTCGCCCGCGCCGGCCATCGCCTCCTCGACGACGCTGCGCCCCGCCATCTCGCCGACGTCCTGGCTGAAGTAGCCGATCGTGAGCGTCTTCTCGATCACGACCGTGCCGGCGTCGGCCTGATCTTCCTTCACGATCAGGCGGAAGATGGTCGACTTGCCGGAGCCGTTCGGACCGACGAGGCCGATCTTCTCTCCCTTGAAGACGCTCATCGACGCTTCGAGGAAGAGGATCTGCTGGCCGTGCTGCTTGGAGATCTGATCGAGCCGGATCATAGGGGCGCGAGCCTTATCGCCGATCCCGCGAGAGCGCCCGCGCGCCCACCCCCGAGCGGGCGATCACTCGTCGGTGACGCTCGCCAGCTCGCCCTCGGGAGCCTTGCCCTCGAGCTCTTCTTGGAAGCGTCGCGCGAAGAGCAGCACGCCCTCTGCGTCGTCGGCGCTGCGCTTGCCGAGCACTTGGTCTTCCCACTCGCGCGCCGTCTCGCGCTGAGAGAGCGCGAGCACCGCGAGGTGAGCCGCGCGCGCGTCGCTCTCCTTGGTCATCTGGATGAGCGCGGCCTCGCAGCCGTGGTTCGCGAGGTGCGCGAGCGCCGCGATCGTTCGCTCGTCCGAGCCCTTCGCGTCGCTGATCTGTCGGGTGATCGCGCGGAGGCTCGCGTTGCCGAACGTGCCGACGACGCGCGCCACGTCCTTCCACACGGGGCTCTGCTCCTCGCGCAGGACGTGCAGCAGCGGCACCACCGCGCGACGGAGCTTGAGGTGACCGAGCGCGATCGAGAACGCATGACGCACGAAGGTCTTCTTCGCGGAGAGGCCGTCGATGAGCGCATCGCCCGCCTCTTCGCCGATCTTCGCGATGTGCGGCACCACGCGCACGACCTCGTGGCGCGGCATCTTGCGCACGGCCTTGCAGAGCGCGTCCACGTGATCGCTGCCCGCGCGCTCCGCGAGCGACACCGCCGCGGCGCGCCGGTAGCGCGGGTGATCGAGCATGAGGAGCAGCTCGGGGATGCCCGCCGCGGCGATGCGGGCGGGATCGACCTCGCCGCCCGGCGGCACGCTCGGCGTCGAGCCGCGGACCGCGCGGATCGCTTGGTGCGCGAGGTCGTGCGTGTCCGAGTCGAGCGCGATCTCGTTGTCGGTCGCGCTCGCGAGCAGGCGCTCCCAGTTCTCGGCGATCGCCTCCGCATCGAGCCCCGAGCCCTCTGCCTGAGAGGTCGCGCGGAAGGCATCGATCTGCCGCGTGACGAGCTCGCCGACGTCGGTGGCGAGGCCCGTGGCGACGGCGCGCTCGGTGAGCTGCGAAGGGAGCGCGAGGCCGTGCGAGAGCGCGCGCTCGATCACGCGCGCGACCGTCGCGTCGATCGTGTCCTTCGGCACCGAGGCGACGATGATGGCCTCCTCGAGGTGCTCGGTCGTGATCGCGTCGGCGACCCGCTGGATCACGAGGCGGACACCGGCCGCGTCGCTCGCGCGATCGAGCGACTCACCGAGGAGCACGTGTCCGTCCGGCAGGCGGGTCTCGAGCGCGACCGCGCGCTCCTTCGCGTCTGGAGCGATCCCGCCCTCGGGCCTCGTGCGAGACGAGCGCTCGAGGATGCGCGCGACGTTGAGCTCGCGCGGCACCACCACGCGGACCTCGGTGAGGCGCGTGGTTCCGTCGTGGAGGATCACGCGCACGTCGAGCTTGCGGCGCATGGCCTCGAGCAACATGCGCTCGGCGGCATCGCGCGGATCGAGCGCCGCGCGGGCGAGCGTGGCGCGGGCGGCGTCGAGCACGGTGACGAGCACGAGCGCGCGCAGATCGGCGGGCGCGTCGGACGGCGGCAGCTGGATGAGCAGGTCGAGCTCGATCGGTGTCGCGAGAGGCTCGATGCGCTCTTTGCTCGTGCGCACGAAGAGCTCGACGCCCTCGCCGACCTTCCAGCCGAGCGAGCGATCACGCACGTCGACGGGCACACGCTCGTCGTCGCGACCGACCACGCTCGCGATCGCGGTGCGCGGGCCCGAGAGATCGGCGCCGAGCGTGCTGCCCTCTTCGCTCGCGGTGCCGACGAGCATGGGCTCGTCTTCGTCCCTGCCCGAGCCGGGACCGGTGGGCGCCGCGTGGAGGCCGGTGACGTCCTCGCGGGTCGAGAGCATCGCGTCGTCGACCTCTTCTTCGACGTCGTCTTCTCCGACGAGCTCCTCGACCGCGTCGGTCGACACCTGCTCCATCGTCTCGGAGTCGCGGACCTCCATCGCGTCGACGGACTCGCGCGCGGAAGGCGTGGCCGCCGAGCCCAGGGACGACGAAGCGGCCGTGGAGCTCGAGCCCGGGAAGCTCGGCGCAGGGAAGCGACCCGACGCGCGCGCGTCGGACGTGGTCGCCTTGGTCTGCGTGTTCTCGACCTCGGCGCGCTTCTGGCCGGGGCTCGTGGACACGGGATCGAGGTCGTCGATCTCCTCGACCTCTTCGTCGGGCACGATCGCGGCGATGGGGCTCGGGGGCGCCATCGAGCCGCGCTTCGGCGGCGGGACGCTCGCCGCGCGAGGCGGCGTCGACGCGCGCTTCTCGCGCGGGTTGGTCCCTTCTTCGGGGAGCGGGTCCTTCCCGAGCGCGGGCGCGATCACCACGCCTGCCGAGCTCTTCTCGCGCTCGACGCGCTCCTTGTCGGCCACCACGGCGCGCTCGCGATCGACGAGCGCGAGCAGGCGCGACTCGAGCTCGGACTCGCGCATCGCGAGGTCGCGCACGCCCGCCTCGTTCTCTTCGGAGCGCTCGCGGATCTCGTCTTCGCGGCGCGTGATCTGCTCGGCGCGCTCGCGCAGGCGCTGCTCGCGCTGCGTGACGAGCTCCTCGCGCTTGCCGACGCCCTCTTCCTTCTGTGCGAGCGCGGCCTCGCGGCGGCCCACGGCGGCGCCCGCAGGCTCGGCGAGGATCGTGCGCAGCTGCGCCACGCCCACCGCCACGCGCGGCTCTTGCGGATAGCGCGGCAGCGCGCTCTCGCGATCGTCGGCGAGCTGCGTGAGCCACGCGGTGCGCTCGGCGAGCTCGTGATGGCGGATGGCCTCGGGCAAGAAGATCACGACGCGGCGCGCGACCGGATCGTGGACGGCGATCGCGATCGCCAGATCTTCGGCGCCCTCGTTGCGGTGGAGGGCCCCCGAGAGCAGCGCATCGCGCAGCTGCGGGTCGGTGCCGAGGTTCACGACGCGCGTGACCGCGGCGCTCCGCGCGACGCCATCGGCCGCAGCGAAGTGCACGATCTCTCGCCGCGTGCGCCCAGCGCGGCCTTCGTACGTCGGCTCGTCGTGATCGCCCTTGCGCATGACACCTCATCGCCCGCGACGTGCGAGCCCCGCGATCGGTAACACGGTGCGCGCCCTCGACAGAAGGCTGACGGGCTGTTCAGGGCCCGTGCTTCGGAGGGATCCGCGCTCTACGCTCGCGCCGATGACGGACAAGGACACCGACACGTCCACCTCGGCCTCGATCGAAGAGCTCGCGCGCGCCTGCGTCGCGTACGTGAAGCGCGCGGTGGGAGTGGAGCTCGATGGCACGCCCGACACGCTGCCGATCCTCGACCACTACCTCCTCACGCTGACGGAAGAGGCGGGGGACGAGGGCGTGAAGGAAGAGGTGATCGACCTCGTCGTGCGCTCCGCCGGCGCGTACTTCGGCGAGGTCCTCAAGACCGCGCTCGGTCACGGTCGCTGGCACGTGGAGCCCGGCGATCCCACGGGTCATCGCCTCGAGCTCGAGCACGTGTTCCTCTTCTTCAACCCGCTCGGCATGGTGCGCGAGGCGATCGCGTCCGCCGAGCAGCCGGGCTGGATGGCGCACCTCGAGGTGCTGCCGCGCGATCGTCCGCTCCTCGATCAGTCGCTCGAGCGCATGGGGGACGTGCGCGAAGAGGACTACTACCGCCTCGCCGTTCGCTTCGAGGTGGTGGAGCAGGTGATGGCCGCGCTCGAGGGCGCGTCCGTCTCGCGCGACGCGCAGGGCGAGCTCTTCGGGCCGGCCGTGTACGCGGCGACCGCGAAGGGCCTCCGCGGCGAAGGCGCAGGCGGCTTCTCGAACTGAGTTGGCCGGGTCGAGAGGCCTCCGGCCCCTCGAGCTCCCCGTCGCTCGCTCGTCGAAGACTCCTCCTCGCTCCTGCTCCAGGGGTCTGCTTCGCAGCCCCCGCCGCAAGGCGCCCCGTCGAGCGCACGATTCTCTCTCGGTCTCTGAGCCGTCACTTGCTGGTCAGCGCGCGCGCACGGCGAGCGGCGCTGGTCTCGCCGGTGCCGTCGGCCTTCCAGCCGGGAGGGCCGAAGATCACGCCGAGCATCTCGCGCCACGTGGCTGCGTGCTCCATCGCGCGCCAGATCGCGCGCCACTCGTGGAAGGCGATCCGCACGGGGTGGAACGTGTCGAGGTTCGTCGTGAGGCCGTAGTCGGGCGTCTCGCGCTCCGGCTCGAACGTGCCGAAGAGGCGATCCCACACGATGAGGATCCCGCCGTGGTTGCGATCGAGGTAGCGCGCGTCGCGGCCGTGATGGACGCGGTGGTGCGAGGGCGTGTTGAAGATCCACTCGAGCGGTCCGAGCTTGCCCACCCACTCGACGTGGATGACGAACTGGTAGAGCAGCGAGAGCGCGTGCTGCGTCAGGATCATCTCGGGCGGGAAGCCGAGCACCGCGAGCGGCACCCAGAAGACGCCGCCGAGGAACGGCGTGGTCCACGAGCCGCGCAGCGCCGTCGACAGGTTGTAGTGCGTGCTCGAGTGGTGGTTGACGTGCCCCGCCCAGAAGAAGCGGCACGCATGGCTCGCGCGGTGGAACGCGTAGTACGCGAGGTCGTCGGCGAAGAAGAGCAGCACCCACACCCACCACGCGCCGCTCGGCAGATCGAACACGCGGTGCGCGTGGAGCTCGATCCACACCCAGAGCCACAGGCCCTTGCCCATCGAGCCGAACAGCACGTTCCCGAAGGCGCCCATCGAGAGGCTCGCGAGCGTGTCGCGCCGCTCGTAGCCGCGGAGGGCCGCTCCACGCGCGCGCGCCTCCGTCGTCGCGATCGACTCGAGCACGACCGCCACGACGAAGAACGGGAGCGAGTAGAGGCCGAGGCCATCGGTTCAGCGCTTCAGTCGACGCCGCCCGGATCGGGGACGGTCGGGGGCACGAGGAGGAAGACGTTCTACACGAGCCTCTCGCTCACTCAGTGGCGCCGGCGCGCGTGAAGATCTGCGAGACGTACGGGCCCGCGCCCGAGGTCGCGCGGATCGTCAGCGTGAAGCGCTGCGTCTGACCGACGCAGTGACGGAGGGCGAGGAACGCGCCGCGTGACGTCGTGTCGGACTCGACCTCGCGGCCATCGCGCGTGAGCGACGCGTCGAGATCGCGAACGCCCGCGCCGCCCGCGACGAGGATCGAGTAGCACTGGCCACCCGCGAGCTCGATCGTGTGCGTGCCCTCTTGTCCTTCGCGGCGGAGGCGGCCCTGCTGCGGCTCGTAGTTCGTGTCGAACTGGAAGCCCTCGGTCTCGAGCAGCGCGGTCATCTCCGAGAAGCGCACGTAGGTGAGGCCCTCGAGGCCGAACGGACCACGCGTTCCACGCGGCCAGCGGTACGCGCCGAGCGTGTAGTTGCCCTGGCCGTTCGCCATCGAGATGCGGAGCGAGTAGCGACCCGCGCGGCTCGTGCACGCGCGCACCGTGGGACGCGAGCCTCCCGAGTCGTCGAGGTCCACGACCTGTCCGCCCGGATCGACGAGCGAGAGCGTCATGCCGCGCACGCCGCCATCGCCCACCGCGAGCAGCGCGTAGCACTTGTCGTCCTCGAGCTCGACGGGGAAGTCCTGCTGGCCGCCCTGCGCGAGCTGGCCGCTCTGAGACTGGCCGAGGGTCTCGTAGCCGCGCGCGCGCATGTCCGCGTCGAGCAGCGCGAAGTTCTCGGCGAGGCCACCGCCGACCGACTCCGTCAGCACCGGGTCTGGCTGCTCGCCCGCCGGATCGGTCTGCACCTGCTGGCCGCCCGCCGCGGGCTGGGCGTAGGCGATCGTGAAGACGGGACCAGCGCCCGACGGCAGACGCACCTGCAGGCGGTACTGCGCCGTGTCGGGCGCGCAGAAGCGAACCAGCGCGTCGCGCCCGCTCGACTCGTCGACCTGGAGCGTGCGGCCCGTGCCGTCGACGAGCTGGAGGTCCGTGTCGGTCGTGCCGGGGCCTCCGAGCGTCGCGAACGCGTAGCACTGCGAGCGCTGGAGCGAGAGCTGGAACGCGCGCTCCTGACGCTCGGCGAGCACCACGCCGCTGGGCTCGCCGACGCGCGTGAAGCGCTCGCCGCCGAGCGTCTGATCGAGGACCGCGAGGCGGTTGCGGGTGTCGGCGTCGATCGACGCGACCTGCGCGGCCGCGGTCTGCGTGCCGAAGAAGCCCGCGAGGTTCACGGGGCGACGACCGCGCGCGTGGTACGGCGCGAAGAAGAACTCGCCCTCGCCGCGCGCGAGCTGCACGCGGACGACGAAGCGACCACCGCGCGCCGCGCAGAACGACGCCCACGGGTGCTCGTCGGGGAGCACGTTGTGGCTCGCGTCGCGGCCGAGCGGGTCGAGCACGAACATGTTCACGTCCGTGCCCGCCGTGCCGAAGATGGTGAGCGCGTAGCAATAGCCGCGGCGCACGTCGATCGGGAACGCCGCGATCGCCTGCGACGTGCTGAGCACGCCGCGCGTGGCGGGACCGACGGGCTCGTAGCCGGCCTGTCGCAGCACCTGGTCGTACTGGTCGAGCTGCTCGCGCGCGGTGCCGTGGGCGACGACGCCCTGCGCCACCTCCACGCCCGCCGTCTGCTGATCCGTCTGTCCGTTGCCACCCACCTCACCGCCGCCGCGGACCACGTAGCGGCGGGGACGACAGCCCGAGACCGCGGCGAGCGCAGCGAGCGTCAACGTGAGGAGAAGTGCCAAGCGCAGAGTTCGCATCAGGGCCTCGTCAGCAAGAAGGAGCACGCCATCGGAGCGATGGCAGACCGCTCGGGGCGCATCGAAGCATGGTCACGCCGCGGCTCGCAACTCGACGGCGCCCGCGTCGCGGGCTTCGACGGCGTGGGCCCGCGTTCATTCGCGACGGGGACGTCCGCTTTCCTTCGCGACCCCGACGAAAATCGTCGTCTCGTCACGCAACCCGATCCTCGCCCGCTCGATACGAGGCGCCATGTCGAACCTACGCGCGCTCTCGGTCGTTCTTCTCCTCGCGCTCCTCGCGTCGCCCACGCACGCCGACGAGCCGCCTCCCTCGCAGGTCCTCGAGAGCGATCCCGAGCCTCCGCGTCCTGCGTACGGCCTCAGCGCAGACGGAGCGGCCATCGTGCTCGGCGACTACGCGGCGCGGCTCGACGTGCTGGCGCTGCCGGCCTTGTCGCTCGGGCTCACGATCGGCGCGAGCCGACGACGAAGCACCGACGACGTGCTCTTCGAAGCGAACGCCACGCTCTGGTGTCTCGGCGCTGGGCTCGAGGGCCCGTTCGTGACGGCGATCGCGGGTGTCGCGTGGGCAGGCCCGTGGAACCAGAGCCCGGGCTTCGTGGGACGCGTCGGAGGCGAAGCGGGCTGGCAGTTCCTCTGGGAGACCTTGTCGATCAGCCTCGGCGCAGGCGCGCACGCGGCGCTGACGGACGCGAACGACCCGCAGCCGGAGCTCCGGTTGCGGGTCGCGCTGGGGCTCGTGTTCTGAGAGACCGAGAAACTTTCGTTTCTCGGGATCGAATCGTCGTACGGGGTTT
>CAZCVE010000036.1:0-94519 GCA_964502175.1 uncultured Sandaracinaceae bacterium | reverse complement strand
GACGTAGCGCTTCGAACGGTCCTGAGACGAGGCCTGTCGCGGTGTGCGGCGGGAGAGGTGTGCCCGCCGACTGTCGAGTCGAGCGGGCTGCTCGTGTTGGTGGCGCGGGTGGTGTCGAGCGCTAGCGCTCGCCGCGTCTTGCCGCTGGCCGGCTGGCCGTGGGCTGTGAACTGAGCCGTCGCGGGCCCTACGACGAGGCCAACCCCGCGCTCGCGGCGGCGCGCTAGACGGAGGTCTGACCAGCACGGCTGCGTGTGACGGCTTCGATGGTCGCGACGAGGTAGCGCACCGCGAGGTCGACCGTGGTCGTCGAAGACGACAAGGGAGGCGCGACCTCGACCACATCGGCCGCACCGACGCGCACGACCTCGGACAGCCGCTCGATCAAGCGCACGACGTGATCGGGCTCGAGCCCACCGCGCTCCGGAGTACCGGTCGCGTCCGCCCATCGCGCGTCGGTCCCGTCGATGTCGTTCGAGAAGTAGATCTCCTCGACGCCCGACGCCCTCACCCAGCCCACGATCGCCTCGATCGCAGCCTCGGGATCAGCCAGGAAGTCCGCCGCCCACATCTGGCGCACGTCGCACGTGCTCTCCCAATGTGCACGGTCACGTCCGCTCGCGCGTATCCCCACCTGGATGACCCGCCCTCCCCGACCGAGGCGCTCGTTCGCGTGGAACGTCCACGTCGCGAAGCACATCCGCACCCCCAGCCGCTCCGCGAGCAGGTCCGTGTGTGCGTCGATCTGCACGATGCCGAGGTTCGGTCGCGCGCGATGTACGGCCGCAGTCACGGGCCACGCGACCGAGTGGTCGCCGCCGAGCGCGATCGGCACGACGGTCGGGTTGATCGACAGGATCGCGTCGAGCGCGCGCTCCGCGATCGACAGCGGCGACACGGGCCACGGCGCGCTCGCATCGCCATAGATCGCGCGTCGGCTCGCCGCGATCTGGGCCGCCGACAGCATCTCGTCCGTCAGCAACTGCGGCACCGACAGCACGTCGCCCACGTCCACCACGCCGTGCTCGGCGAAGAGCGCCTCGTGATCGCCCCGTGCGAGCAATGCCTCGCGAATCGCCTGAGGACCGAGGTTCGCGCCGCGACGAAATCCTGCCCCCACGTCCGAAGGAATCGCGATCAGCACGATCTTCGCGTCCGCGACCCGGGCGAGCGCCGCACGGTGCGCCGCCGCGACGTCTTCGGTGCGGCTCACACCGTAGAGCCGGCGCTGCACCGCCTCCTGCGCCGCGCGCCCCGTCGAGACGAGATGCACGCCCGCGCCTGCAGGCCGGAGGAGCATCTCGAGCACGGTCGCGGCGTCGCTCACGTCGTCTCGGTCTCCTGGTAGCGAACGCTCAGTACGGGCACCTCGGCCGTGCGCACCACGCGCTCCGCCACGCTGCCGAGGAGCAGGTGCTGGATGCCCGTCTTGCCCGTCGTGCCCATCACGATGAGCTCTGCCCCCGCGTCGCGCGCCGCGTCGACGATCTCCGCGTAAGGCACGCCCATGCGCAGGCCCGTCTTGATCGGAACGCCACCCGAGCTGAAGCCCGCGATGAACTTGTCGAGCTCCGCGCGGACCTGCGCCTCGAGATCACGAGCGAGGTCCGAGCTCGGCGAGGCGTACGCGGAGAGCTGATAGACGTGGATCGCGTGGACCTCGGCCTTGAAGGCACGCGCGTAGTCGATCGCGACGTGGAGGGCCTTCGCCGACGCGGGCGAGAAGTCGACGGGGCAGAGGATGCGGTGGATCGAAGAGGTCATGAGCTGCCTTGTGAGGGGAGCGTCGGTCGAGCTCGGAACGGTCGCCCGGGTGACGCCTGCCGTGCGGATGCTCGCACGGTGCGGAAGCCGTAGCGCACCCCGTCGGCTGCGGCACGAGCGGCCGACACGTCAGCGAGGCGCGGTCGAAGACGAGGGAGGTGGAGGCACCTCGTTCACGGTGATCTGCGCGCCGAGGGTGACGGAAGCGCCAGGAGGTGGCGGGACTTCACCCGAGCCCGACGCGGCCGGGCCCGCAGGCTGGACCTGACCGCCCACCTGACCGCCCACCGGACCGTTGGGCGCCGGCGCGTACGTCGTGCCGTAGGCAGGCGGCGGCACCACGGCGACGTCAGGACCCACGGGCGCGAGCAGGTTCCACCGACACACGGCATCCTCGACGCACGCGATCGCATAGCGCCCCATCCGGCCGCACCCGATCAGATCGCGCGTCGACGCCGACGGCGCGGCCACGCTCATCGCCTCGAGCGGGCACGCGAGGTCGCGCATCGCCAGCATCGCGGCGGGCGTCATCGGCTGCCACGTGCAGCGACGGCCGCGCCGACAGACGAGCGCGTACTCGCGGATCCGCTCGCAGCCGCGCAGCTCCACGGCGTTCTGCGTCATCGGGATCATCACGAGTGACGCGCGCGGACAGCGCATCTCCCGCTCTCCGACGCGACGCAGGCGCTCGATCTGGCGCGCGTCGACGGTCGGCGCCGTCCCGTAGGCGCCGCGGCGGAGGCGACCACAGCCCGCGATCCACGTGGCAGCGAACAGCACGACGCCGACGATCACGATCGCGAGTCGTGCGGTGGCCCCGAGGCGGCGAGCCATCGTCGTGGAGGAGTCCCGCGACATCGGCCGAACGTAGCACAGCGATCGCACGAGCGATCTCCTCGAGCACACGACGTCGTTGCCGAGGAGACACGGCGGTCGATCGAGAAGCGGTTGCGAGAACGCCGCGGATCGGCGATTCATCGCGGAGATCGAGGGCCGAACGCGCGCGGCGAGCGCCTGGCCGGTGGGTTGCAAACTCGATGAACACGCGGCCGACGTGATGCGTCAGGCACGCGCCCAGGAGGAAACATGACTTCGAACACTGCCCGTGCCTCGTTCGTGACCGCGCTCCCCGTCGCCTGCGCCGTCGCGCTCTTCTCGATGCTCGTCCCCGCCGCTGTCGACGCGCAGGACGCCGATCTCCGCGTCACCGAGATGACGACCTCGCGCGGCTATGCAGCCGCCACCGGCCCGGTCGATCCGGTGCAGAGCTTCCGTCGCGCGGACGGCCGCGTCTTCGTGGTCATCCGCCTCGAGAACCCCAGCGGCGCCGAGCAGGACATCACGGTCGCGTTCGAGCGCGCAGAAGGCACGCCGGCGGCGGGCGCGCGCGGAGGCGTGACGCTCCACGTGCCCGCGAGCCGCCGCTACCGCACGGTCGCCCGCACCAGCACCACGCGCGCCGCGGGTCGCTGGCGCGCTGTCGTTCGCGACTCGAGCGGCGAGGTCCTCCAGAGCGTCGAGTTCGACATCACCGAGTGACGTCGGCGTTCGTCACCAGACGAACGGCACGAGCCTGAAGCGCACCCGCGCGGCGTAGTCGACGTAGGCAGGATCGCCCGCGAGGAAGAGCTCTTCTTCGCGGGCGCGCGCCACGATGGAGCCGATCGCGAGCAGCGCGAGCACGATCGACAGCGCGACGCGCGGCACGCCGAGCACGCGCTGCTCGAGATCGAGCGAGCCACCCGCACCCGCCATCGCGAGCACCATCACGAGCTCGGCCGCGTACGCCGGATGGCGCACGAACGCGTACGGACCGCGCGCCACGAGATCGCGCCGCGCCACGAAGATCGCGAACGAGCGCCCCAGCGTCAGCAGCGAGGCGCACGCGAACGCAGCCCCGATCGCGAAGATCACGAGCCATGCACCGTCGAGCCGCGCGCCCCCGAGCCGGAACGCGAGCCCGGAGATCACGAGCGACGGCAACGCCACCAGCACGGTCCGCCACGGAGCGGTCTCCTTCGCGGGCGGACGCGCCACGAACAGCCACGCGGCCACGGCGTGGACGCAGGCGAGCGCGATCCTCGCGGCCCACGGCGGTGGCGCGCCCTCCGGTCCGTACGAACCGTGACCGAGGCCGAGGAGCGCCCCCACGGACCAGCCCGCGATCGAGAGGGCGATCGCGTAGTCCTCGAGCTTCCCCGGCGATCGCGGGATCACGCGGTCGTCAGTACCAGATCTGGCCGCAGCCCATCAGCCACGAGCCCAGGTTGAGGGCGGCGAGGAAGAGGATGAAGACGCCGACGCCGATGGCGCGCTGAGCCAGTGAGTTGTTCATGTTCCCTCCGAGAGAGTGTCGAGCCGGCAGATGTCGAGCGGAACGCCCGAGCTGCCTGATACGCGCGAGCCTCGCGGAAATTCCCTCCCGAGTCACCCCCCGCGCGGCCCCGCGGCGCTGCGGGTGTGGAGGAACCTCGCGAGGGCAGACGTGCGTCGTTCCAAGCTCTCGAGCGAGCACCACTCGCGCGTCTCGTGGAAGAACTCGCCGAACGGCCCGAGCCCGTCGAGGCACGGCACCCCGAACGACGCGAGCAGGTTCGCGTCCGAGCCGCCGCCCTGGAGCGGCGCTTCGCCGATGCCGAGACCGACCGCCGCGGCATGCGGCTCGTAGGCGTGACGCAGCTGCTGCGTACGCTCGGTCGGCTCCATCGGGGGGCGCGTGACATCGCCCTCGATGCGCACCGTCGCGCGAAGCACGCGATCGTTGATCCAGCGCGCGTCGATCCCGACGAACGGGTCGCGCGCGATCGCGTCGAGCGAGGCGCGTAGCTTGGCCACGTCCTTCATCGACGAGAAGCGCACGTCCACCCCGATCTCCGCGTGCTCGGGCACCGTGTTCTTCGCGCTGCCGCCGCTCGCGAGGCCCACGCTCACCGTGAGGCCGCTCGCGTAGTCGGTGAGCGCCTCGAGCTGGAGCACGACGGCCGAGATCGCGTGGATGGCGCTGACCCCGTCGGCGTGACGGTTTCCTGCGTGGGCCGCGCGTCCGTCCGCGTGGATGGTGAAGAGCCCGCCGCCCTTGCGCGAGGTCACGAGGTGGTCGTGCACGCGCCCCGCCTCGAACACGAGCGCGCTCTCGGCATGCGGTGCGAGCGACTCGAAGAGCGAGCGTGACGACGGCGAGCCGATCTCCTCGTCGCTCACGATCACGATGCGCAGGGCGAGCCGATCGAAGGCGGCGCGATCGACGCCGCGCAGCGCACGCAGCGCGAAGAGCATCTCGGTCACGCCCGACTTCATGTCGAGCACGCCGGGCCCCATCGCGCGATCGCCGTCTCGCTTCATACCGAAGAAGCCCATCGCGCGCGGGAACACGGTGTCCGCGTGACCCACGAGGAGGATCGCCGGCGTGGCCTCGTCGAGGGCCGCGGGCGTCGAGTACACGCGGTGATCGGCGACCTCGTGCGCGCCCGCAGGCACGACACGGCGTGAGAGCCCAGCCTCGCCCGCGGCCAGATCGAGGCGTGAGAAGACCAGCATCACGTCGTCGACCTCGCGCGTTGCGCTGGGCAGGTCGACGAGCTCGCGCAGGAGCTGGATCTGCTCGCGCTCGAACGCCTCGCGGACGGCCTCGTCGATGCGTGCTCCGTCACCGTCGGTGGTGCGCCCTGCCGCGTCGTTCATCTGCGCTATCGTAGCGGCCCGCCCGGACCGGGGGCGAACGGGCGAACAAAGTGGGCGCCTCGTCCGTCTCTCGCGCGCCGCCCTGGTGACCCGCATGCGCACCTCCTCCCTCACCCGCCTCCTCCAGCTGCTCGCCCTCACGGGCGCGCTCGTCGTGGTCGCCCTCGCGGCGTTCGGATCGGGCACGGTCGACGCGCAGCGCCGACGACGCCCTCGGAACATCCCGCTCGAAGGCACCCCCGTGGAGTGGACGCTGTTCGTCTCGCCGCACGGCGCCACGGGCGCGCAGCGCACGACGCTGACCGCCGAAGCGGGCGCGGTCGCCATTCCCGAGACCAGCTACCAGTGCCGCTACGGGGCGCCGAACCGTGTCGCGATCAGCACCGAGAACTGGTCCGAGACGCGGACGCTCGAGTGCCAGTTCGGGACGACCATCATCTCCACCAGCGGCTTCTGTCAGGTGTCGGGCGCCTCGTGGGGCCCGCGCGCTGCCGTGCTCTCCCTCTCCGAGGTCTCGGACACCGAGCGCATCCAGGTCAGCATCGACTGCGCGGTTCGCCCGCCAGCGTGATCGCCCGCCAGCTCGATCGCACGGGGCGGTCGCGCGCTCACGCCAGGAGGATGACGGCGACGCCGCTGACGGCGATCGCGGCGCCGATCCATCGCTGCGGCGGGACGACCTCGCCCATGAACCGCGAGAGCACGAGCACGAAGATCGCGCCCATCTGGTTGAGCAGCGCAGCGCGCGACGCGGTGCCGTACTTCATGCCACCGAGCCAGAGGATCATCGAGACGTAGGTGCCGAAGAAGGTCGCGACGAGCGCCGGCCGCCACGCGGGCTGCGGCGCGAAGAGCGACAGCACCTCGCGCCGCTTGCCGCGCAACACCTCGAAGACGAACAGCGAGATCGATCCCGCCGCGAGCCGGATCGTCGTGGCCTCGAGGAGATCGCTGCGGTCGAGCGCAGGCTTCGCGATGACGACGCCGACCGCGGTCGTCATCACGCCCGCGATCACCAAGAGCAGGCCGCGGCGATCGATCGGGCGTGCCGTGTCACGGCGCTGGTACGAGACGACCACGAGGCCGAGCACGACGAGAGGACCGCCGAGCAGGAGCCCCGCCGCGAGCGGCTCGCGAAGAAACACCGCAGAGAGCAGCACGACCGTGGGCGAGTACGCGCAGTCCGCGACCGCCGCCACCGACGCGTCGATCCGGCGGAGTCCCGCGAGGAACACGGTGTCCGCGACCGCGAGGCCGAGGATCCCGCTCAGCACGAGGCTCGCCCAGTCCATCGCGCTGCGCGACGTGTCGGGCACCATGCCGACCGCGGCCATCGTGAGGATCAGCAAGACCGTGGCGAGCGTGTTCTTGAAGAGGTTGACCGCGGTGGGCGGGAGATCGGCGAGGCGACGAAACGACAGCACGGCGACCGCCCAGGCGAGGGCGCAGCCGAGGGCCATCGCGTCTCCGGTCCAGCTGGGGATGTTCGCTCCGCTCAGTCGATCTGATCGACGCGCGCGAGCACGTGAATCGCGCCGTTGCGACCCGACGCGTCGTCGGTGATCTCGAGCGTGCCGCCCACGGTGTTGAGGCTCATCGCCGGATCTTGATCCTCGACGGTCGTCGCGGCGTCGCTTCCGACGATGTCGCGACGCGCTCCTTCATAGAGCACGCAGTGGAAGAAGCCCGCGTCGGGCCCGCCATAGATCACACGGCCGCCACAGGTGATCTGCGCGTTGCACCAGAACGTGCCGTCCTCGCGATCGTGGCGCGTGACCTCGGCGGTGCAGCTCGCGCCCACGGCCACGTCCGCGAGGCCCGTGACCTCCGAGACCGTCGCTCGAACGTGCCGCGCGTCCGTGCCTGGCTCACTGCCCACGGACGTCGCCGGGCCCACGATCGGCGGCGCGGTCGTCGTGGTCGGCGGCGGAGCCCACGCGGTCGGTGGGGGCCCGACGACGGGCGGCGGCGGCATCGACTCGATCGAGCGTGAGCACACGATGCCAGCGGTTCCGAGGATGCACAGCGCGCAGAGCAGGAGCAGCGAACAACCCGCGCCGACGCCGATCCAGAGCGACTCGCTGCCCTTCATCAGAACGTTCCGTGCACCGAGACGCCGCTCGGACCCACGTCGAGCGACACGCGAGGCGCCGTCGTCGTCCCCTCGTCGATCTGCTCGTCCGACGGGGGAAGCACGAGGACGATGATGCCGGTGATCAGCGCGCCTGCGCCGACGCCGACGAGCACGTAGCCGGACACCGCGAGGGACTCGCGCAGTGACAGCTCGCGGTTGGTCTGCTCGATGAACGCGGTCGAGTCGCCTTCACGCGGGAACATCGCGGCGATCCGCGTCTCGCAGTCTTCCGGAGGTCGCCCCGTCATCATGTCGGGCGTGTTGCAGTACTCGACGAGATCTTGTCGCGCTCGGATCTGGGCGGACCCGTACTGGACCTCGCGGCCGATCAACAAGGCGCCGCCGCCGAGGCCGACGAGGCCGCCGAGGACGGTCGTCACGATGCCCGCGAGGCGCTGATCCGCAGCCGCCGCGCGCAGCTGCTCGCGGCGCGTGGGCTCCCACTGGTAGTGCTCGTCGAACACGAACGTCGGCCCCTGCGGGACGTCGATGCGGCGACGCACGGGCACCATGTCCTCGGCCTCGACGAGGAGATCGTGGAGGCCGTACGGCACCTCGATCGACGCCGTGCCTGGCGCGATGCTCAGGCCATCGACGCGGATCGTGTGCGAGGTCGTCGGCAACGACAGCGCGACGCGCGTCATCACGCCGGGCGCGGCCTGCACGACGCGAACGAGATCGAACTGCAACGTCTCTTCACCCGACGGCGGCAGGATCACGGTGCGCTCGAGCGGCTCGTAGCCCGGACGCGACAGCTCGATGCGGTGCTGACCTTCGGGCAGGCCGAGCGGCAGCTCGATCGGCGACAGGCCCACGGAGCGACCGTCCACGCGGACCTCCGCGCCGGGCACACCGATGACGAGGCGCAGGCGCGCCGATCCCTCGGCGTGAGGGACGAGCTCGAGGGTGAGCGTGCGCGCCTCGCCGCCTGCGATGCGAAAGCGGAAGCGCGCGGGCTCGAAGCCGTCTGCGCGAGCGACGATCACGTGCTCGCCCGCGGCGGTGCGAAGTGGAGACGCGAGGGGCGCGGAGCCCACGTCCACGTCGTCGAACGACACGACCGCTCCCGGAACGCTCACGGCGACGGTGACGGTGGCGATGCGCGCCGACTGCGTCGCGATCTCGCTCTCGACGAGCGCACGACGATCGGGCGAGAGCGCAGCCCCGGACTCGGCGAGGTAGCGCTGGAGCGCCTCGACCGCCTCGACCGCGCGTCCGAGGCGCGCGTGGATCTGCCCGATGTTGAAGAGGATCGAGGCGCGGTGGCTGCCCTCGTACGCAGCCTCGAACTCCGCGAGCGCGCCCGAGAATTGGCCTTCGTCGTAGAGCGCGATGCCGCGCTCGTAGTGTGCACGCGCGGCGTCGGTCGACTGAGCCGCCGCGACGGGGACCCACAGCGACACGGCCAGCCCGAGCCCGATCGAGGCCAGCCCGATCGAGCCCATACCGAACGAGCCGATGCCGAACGAACGGAGGAGAGCGTTCCCTGACCGCATGGGAGCGCCACCTAGCATCGAGGAGGCCGAGACGTCGAGACGGCTCGCGCTCGGAGCCTCACTCGTCGTCCCAACCACGGTCGATCTCGAAGCGTCCGCCCTCCATCGTCGTCATCGACGTGGTCATGGGCGTGGTCGACATCGCCTCGGTCGTCGGCGGCGGCTCGATGACCATGGTCACGGTCTCGGTCGACATCGTCGTGTGTCGCCCCGTGCGGATGACGGGCCCTTCGACCTCGGTCGGGATGACCGGCGGCACGACGCTGGTGACGGGCGGCAAGACACCGCTCGGCACCTCGGCCGACGTAGGCGGCGGCACGGGCGTCGACGTCGTCGGGGGCGCGGTCGTGGGAGGTGGCGTCGTGGTCACCGGCACGATCGGGCTGCTCTCGGGCGGCGTGTCTCCCGGCGAGAGGCCCATCGCGACACCCACCGCGAGCACCGTGAGCACGACGACCGCGGCGGCCGCGTAGATCGCCCTGTTCGACGGGGCCTTGGGGCGCTTCGTCGGAACCTTCACGGGCGAGGCCACAGGCGCGTCCAGCGTCTCCGCGAACTGCGGCGCGACGTTGCGGAGCGTCTGGAGCGACGTGACGAACTGCGAGTCGGAGTGCGGCACGAGCGCCGCGAGCATCTCTTCGGCGCTCGAGAAGCGCCGCGCGGCATCGACGGACATCGCCTTCTCGACGGCGTCCGCGAGGCCCTTCGGCAAGCTCGGTACGACGTCGCCGATGCGCTCGTGATCGCCGTGGTGGATCTTCAGCACGAGCGCCGCGAGCGTCTGCCCTTCGTAGGGCCGTCGGCGCGCGAGGCCTTCGTAGAGCATCACGCCCACGGAGTAGAGGTCGGAGCGCGCGTCGATGTCCTTCACGCCGAGCGCCTGCTCGGGAGACATGTAGTACGGCGTGCCCATCATGGCGCCCTCGCTCGTGAGCGTGCCCTGGTAGTCGGGGACGCCCTGCGTGAACTTCGAGATGCCGAAGTCGAGGATCCGCACGCGCTCGAGGCCGCGCTCGTCCATGCCGACGAAGACGTTGTCGGGCTTGATGTCGCGGTGGACGATGCCCGCGCGGTGCGCGACCGCGAGGCCCTCGAGCACCTGGCAGATGAGGCCCACGAGGCGTCCCGCGGTCACGGGCTGCACCGCGTCGAACACCGCCGCGAGGGGCTTGCCCTCGAGCAGCTCCATGAGCACGTAGGGCGAGCCGTCGTCGAGCTGTCCCGCGTCGAAGGTCTCGACGACGTACGGCGTGCGCAGCGTGCCCGCGACCCCTGCCTCGCGAATGAAGCGCGCGATCGTCTCGGCGTTCGTCGCGAGCTTGCTGTGCATCACCTTGATGGCGCGGTGGTGCCTCGTGATGAGGTGCTCGACCTCGTACACGGCGCCCATGCCGCCCTCCCCCAAGAGCCGCTCCACGCGGAGCTTGTTCATGAGGACACGGCCGGTCAGGTCCACGCGTTGGTTCTGATCGGTCATCTCGGCGCGCTCGGAGCGACGGCCCGAAGGTATCGCGAAACCGGGCCGTCGCGTAGGGACCTGGCCGAATCAGTGGAAGCGCACCGGGAGACCCCGACATCAGCGCGGACGGCACGACGCTCGTCTTCGTCGCCTATGACCCTGCGGACGAGTTCGACGTCTACATCGCGACGCATCGCGCGCTCTGAGCCGTCGATCTGACGGCGCGTGACGTGGACCCTCCGCGCTACCCTCCGGGCGCAGGCAGCCACGCGATGCACACACGAACCGTCGTCGTGCTCTTCTCTCTCGGGGTGTTCGCGCCGCTGGTCGCGTGCGGCTCGAAGTCGTCGCTGCGCGTGCCGCGCCCACCTCGAGAGCCCTCGATCGACGCTGCGGTCGACGCGTTCTCGCGCGACGCGCCGATCGACACGGGCGTGGATGCGCGCGTCGACACCGGTACGGACGCGCCCAGCGACACCGGCACGGACGCCCCCATCGACGCGGGTCGTGATGCGTTCCTCCCGCCCGACCGCGACGCCGCCGCGTTCCTCTTCGGCTGCGCAGACGGTGAGCGCGAGGGCTTCCTCGACCCCGTGCGCCACCAACGCATCGCCGGCTGCGGCGGCGGCTTCCGGCGCGCCGGACTCTTGTTCGAAGACCCACCCGCATGCGAGCGACGCGCTGGCGATGACGGCGCGCTCCCGAACGGCGAAGGCTGCGGCGCGACCGATCTCTGCGCGGAGGGCTGGCACATCTGCCGATCCGCCGACGAGGTCGCGCTGGCGAGCCCCGGTGGCTGCGACGGCGTCGCGGGCACGGAGCCCGCCTTCTTCGCGACGAGGCAGAGCGGCCCGGGCTGCGGCGTGTGCGCGCGCGGCGGCCGGACGGACTGCACTGGCGCCGACTGCGCGCTCGACTGCGCGCAGACCACGCTCACCGCGAACGACCTCTTCGGCTGCGGCACGCTCGGTGACCCGCCCAACGCGAACTGCGCGCCGCTCGATCGTTTCTCGAACAACCTCTGCTCCGCCACCACACCGCCGTGGCGTTGTCCCGGCTCGAGCGGCCTCGATGAAGCGCTGCTCATCGAGAAGACCGGCCCTCAGGGCGGCGGTGTCCTCTGCTGCCGAGACGACGTGGGTGCGCCGTGAGGTTCGAACGCGTGCGTACGCCGCGCGGTCGATGACATGGCCACCGAGCTCCTCCTCAACTGCTTCTACCTGCAGGAAGAGGCCGCGCGCGCGCTGCGCCGGGGGGCGGCGCCGCTCGTGGTCGACGAGGTGCTCCACAAGGCACGTCGGCTCGGCGCGACGCTGATCCGCACCTACGCGAACCACGCCGATCCGGCCAAGCGCGGCGACAGCGCGATGCGCCTCGGACCCGACACGAACGATGCGCTCGCGTGGCGCGCGCTCGATCTCGTGATCGCGCGTGCTTCCGCGCACGGCCTCCGGCTCGTCCTCGTGCTCGGCAACCAGTGGGACGAGGTTGCAGGCGCGCGCACCTACGTCGAGTGGTCGGGACTGCCGGCGCCACGATCGGCCGACGCACGCTTCTTCACCCACGCGCCGACCCTCGCGCTCTATGCCACGCACGTCGCCCAGACCCTCGAGCGCGTCTCGAGCTTGGATGGCCTGCGGTACGGCGATCACTCCACGATCGCAGGCTGGGAGCTCCTGAACGAGCCGCGCGGAGAGGGGCTCGATCGTTCGGGCCACGCGGTGCGCGAGTGGATCGATCAGGTCGGCCGTCGCGTGCGCGCACGGCTCGGCGGCTCGCAGTGGATCACCACCGGCGAAGAAGGCCTCGACGTCTCGCTCGAGGGTCGCGACGCGTGGTTCTGGCTCGGGGCGCGCGCGAGCTGGCTCTATCGCGCGCGCACGAGCTTCGCGCTCAACGCCCGATCACCCTTCGTCGATCACCCCTCGGTGCACCTCTATCCCGAGACCTGGGGCGTTCGCGCGAGCCACGTGGAAGAGGCGGGCGTGCGCATGCTCCGCGAGAGCGCCGCGATCGCGCGACGCGAGGGCAAGCGTCTCTTCGTCGGTGAGCTGGGCGTGAGGAACCGCGGCGCGATCGCCGAGGTCGCGCAGCGACGCGCGATCCTGCGTCGCTGGCTGGAGGTCGCGGACGACGAGGGTGCGGTCGCGGTCGGCCCTTGGATGCTCGCGCACGACGCACGCCCCGCCGACTGGGACGACTACCAGTTCTACGTGCGCAACGGTCTGCCGCTCGAGCACGACGACAACGGCGTCGCGCCGACGATCGCCGCGTGGTCGCGCGCACGTGCGACGTAGCGCCACGCGTCGAGCGGATTCGACGCACGGTCCGCCCGTCAGTCGACGCACACGACATCGCGCAGGACCCGCTTTCTCGAGGTGACGTCACGGCACGTCGCGTGCTGACTCGTGTTCCCATGGCGACGCGCAAGCTCTCCCTCCCGCGAGCCGCGGTGCTCGTCGCGGTCCTCACCCCCTCGCTCGCGGCCTGCGAGCAGCGCTACGTGGTCTGCACCTGCCTGCCGCCCCCCACGCCCCGCGAGGAGCTGGAGGGAACCTTCCTGCACGAGGTCGAATCGATCGAAGTGCGCGACGGCGACTACACGCCGCCGCCTCTCCCGCTTCCTATGGTCGCGCGAGCGATGGCGGGGGAGAACTTCTTCCTCTTCACGCTCGACGACAGCGAGGCGTCGATCGTCTTTCGAGTCGACGCTTGGGTGGATGTGCAGAGGGTGCCGGGCTCGTCGGGCGGATGCTGCGGTCCAGCGTGGGACGGGCTCGCGCTCACCGACCCGCAGCCTCCGTGGAGCGAACGAAACCGGATGCGTATCGACACGACGCGAGACATCGGAACGTTCCTGACCGTTCTGGATCCGACGCTCGTGTCTGCCGAGCCCGCGTTTCCCGAGCAGTACGACGGTGACCTCGGGATCGTCGGCGACGCCGATGGCGGCGGTGGCTTCGTGCTCCGCGCCGACCACCTGATCCATCCCGAGGGCTGCGACGATCTCTCCTGCACGGCGACCGTTCGGATCTCGCACCACTTTCGCCGCGTCGACTGACCCACACATTTCAGGGGTGCGTCGCTTATTGGGTTCGCGTGCGCACGATCATCGTTCGCATCACGCGTCGTCGGGCCAGCGACGCTCCGAGATGACGCGGACCAGGAGGCGCTCGAGCGTCTCGGCGTCGAGCGCGACGACGTTCGCAGCGCGAGCCTCGGTCCAGGGGATGTCCTGCTGCCGGCAGACGCTGGCGAGCACTTCGCGCAATCCCTCCGCCTTGCCCTCCGCCTTGCCCTCCGCCTTGCCCTCGGCGAGGCCATCCGCCCAACCCTTGTCGTACTGCTGCCGGAAGAACTCGCTCCTCGGGTACCCATCGGGCTTCATGACCACCTCCAACAGAACTCGCTGGTCGTCCGCGCTCAACGACGCGAGCACCGCGTCCGCATAGAGCCTGCCACGATCCTGATCGTGCTGCGCGACGGCCACTGCCGCCATGAGACCCGCGCGACCGACCTCCAGCGCCTCCGGTTCCGCACCGTGCATCAGCGCGGAGAGCACCGCGAGCTCGGGATGCGCCGTCGCCACCTCGAGATCGACGACGCGCGGAACCTCCGCTGGACCGATCACGATGGGTCGGAACGTACCGTCCTGGAACGTCGTGATCGGCTGCCGCGCCCAGTCGGCGATCGCACGCTCCAGCGCGATCACGACGAGCATCGTCCGGCGCTGAGTCCGCGTGTGTGCGCTCGCCGAATAGAACGGCCAACGCCACCGCTTGTCGGGATCGCGGAACAGCTGCACCTCGATCACCAGCGTCGCGTCCGCGGAGACGAGCACCAGGTCCGCCGTGTACGTGCTCGGCTCGATCTCACTGAACACCTCGCTGCCCGGCGCCAGCTCCGACGCGATCTCGATCCCGAGCGCGTCGCGGAGGATGCGCACGAGCACGCGAGGGTCACGGCGGAGTAGCTCGACGGCGAGCTCGTGTTCTCGGCTGGGCATGCGACCCATGGGGCACGCCGCATACCGGCCTCCGGCGCTCCAAACTCAAGGGAACTCGCGCGAGATCTGGCGTCGACGCCGCCACCCCCCTGGCGGCCGCCACCCCTCGCGCGCGAGGCGCGAGATCGAGCGTTCGCTCAAGGACAGCCTTCGGCGTCGCGCAGCATCTCGATCTCGGCCACGAGGTCGGGCGCGGTCGCGAGCGGCATCAGCGCGTCGTCGTCGATGCCGAGGCCGGGGAGCTCCTCCGTCTCTTCGAGGTAGAGCCACGCGCGGCCCCACACCGTGAGCACGAGGCGGCGCCAACGACCGCCGTCGCCCGTCGCGATGTGCGCATACGCGCTCGGATACTCCGTGCGCGCGAGTCGGAGGAAGCGGGTCACGTACCAGAGGAACGTCAGCATGCCGTCGCGATCGCTCACCGACTGGCCACCGGAGAAGCGATCGGGGAACGCGTAGCCCAGCGCGAGCGAGTTCGAGTACTGCACCACCTCTTCCATCAAGAGGTTGAAGCCCTGATCGCCGCTCTCGAACATCGCGTCGGTGGGATCGCCGTCGAGGTAGATGTCCGCGTACCCGTCGCAGCCGCGGAACTGGCCCGGCATGCAGGGCGGGCGCATCGCCTGGTAGCTGTCGTTGCGGATCAGGCTGCGCGCGAACGTCGAGCCGCCGCGCGCCGCCGAGTCGCCACCGGCGGCCGTCATCATCAGGTCGGCGCGGATCGCGTAGACGCTGTTCGGCCCGCTCGAGAGGCCGAGGTCGTAGACGTGACCGCACTCGTGCACGACCGTGCCGAGATCTTGGAGCACGCCCTCGGCAGTTCCTCGGTTGGAGAGGAACGTCATGAGGCAGTCGATGAAGCCCTCGCGTCCCTCGCGCACGAGCGTCCAGCCGTGCGGGTAGCGACGCTCGAGCACGGCCTGCACGAAGGCCTCGGCGTTCGCAGGCGAGTAGCCCGCGACGAGATCATCGATCGACGCGGAGCGATCCGGCAGCGTCTCTCGGTACATGCCGTCGACGCACATCGGATCGACGAGCGGGCTCGTGGGCCCGACGCTCGGCGCGTCGACGGTGCTGACCACCGGCGCGTCGAGGCTCGCGTCGACTCCGGGCGGGACGTAGGCGTCGGCCATCGTCATCGTCATCGGATCGCCGTCGCACCCAGCGAGGCAGAGGATCGAGCCGAGCGCGAGGCGAGGCAGCGTGAAGGCAGCGAAGCGCGTCATCCTTCGGATGGTAGTGCTTTGTGCCGGAACTTCGCTCCGGTTCTTCGAGCGTCTGAAACACCCTGAAAACAAGGGGCTCGAGAGGCCGCGAGCCTTCTTCGCGGCGCCGAAATGGGGCACAGCGCTCCCATGATCTCACGCCATGCGCTGCCCCTCGTACTCACCCTCACCACCTCACTCGCCGCCGCGGGCTGCTGCTTCGGAGGCTCCGAGACGACTGGCGCGGTGGCGTCGCCCGGCACGGGCGATCCTGCTGCAGGGGCGGCTGCGGTAGCGCCCCCCACGCCGCCGCCGGCACCTGCGGTGACCGTGGCGAGCTGCACGGCGGACACTGCGACCGGCATGCTCTGCATCGAGTTCGATCGAGCGCAGTACACGAGCCAGGGAGCGTCCGGCACCTTGAGCATCTGCATGCGCGACCTCTCGAGCAGAGTCCAGAACAACATCCCGTGCTCGCCGTTCAACCGAATGGGCGCCTGCGAGATGCGGGACCACGTGCTGTACGCGTACCGCGGCGGCTCGGCCCGAGAGAGCGACCACCGATCCGTGTGCGGATCCATGGGCGGTCGCTTCATGGTGGGCGGCGCGTTGGCCGAGCCGGGACGCGACGCCGTTCATCCAGACGCGAGCACGGTCGTGCTCGTCGACCAAGCGGTCCTCTACTTGGGCGACGGCGCCACGGGCACGCGCATCGCGCGCGTCGTCGATGTGCTCCCCGACGGGCGTGTGACCGTCGAAGACCAAGGGGAGCGCCAGACGGTGGCGCGCGACCGCGTGTGGGTCGGCAGCTACACGCTCCTCCCCGACGGCCTCGGCAACCGAGAGGCCAACGACTTCCCGACGATCACCGACGCGCCGCTCGCGGCGGGAACCGAAGTGTGGGCGAAAGACACGTGGTGGTATCGGGGCGTCGTCGTGGAGGACACGGGCGGCGACCGTCTGCGCGTCGACTTCTACGGCTTCGTCGGCGAGCCCCAAGAGTTCAGGCGCCGCGACGTGCGACTGCATCGCTGAGCGTCCAGGCCGCGGAGAGGCACCCGCGACGCGCCTCTTCTGCATCACGTGGCGGGACCGACGAAGCGCGCGCGCGGACGGAGCAGCGTCGTCGACTCACGCTGCTCGAGGCTGTGCGCGACCCAGCCGACCGTGCGACCGAGCGCGAAGAGCGCCGTCGATGTGCCCGGCGGCGCGCCGAGCGCGAGCGTCACCGCCACCGACCCGGCGTCGACGGAGGGCTTCTCACCGCCGATCGACGCGAGGTGATCCACGATCGCGAGCAGCGTGCGCGACGCGTGACGTGCCACCTCGGGACGTCGCGTGTCCCTCACCAGGCGGCGCGCGATCGCGAGCAGCGGCAGCGCGCGTGGATCGCCTTCGGGATAGAGCGTGTGACCGAAGCCCGGCACGGCCTCGCCGCGCCCGAGCCGTGCGTTCACCGCGGCAGCCGCGCCGCGTGGGTGTGCCGCTTCACGGACGAGCGCCTCGACGCGATCGCACGCGCCGCCGTGCTTGGGCCCCGACACCGCCGCGAGCCCCGCGCCGAGACAGGCGTAGAGATCGGCGCCCGCGCTCGCGGCCACGCGCGCCGCGAACGTGCTGGCGTTGAGCTCGTGATCGGCGAGCCCGACGAGGATCGCGCCCACCGCCGCGCGGGCGATCGGCTCGTCGCGCAGGCCGATCGCCACGAGCGCCGTGCCCGCGATCGAGCCGCGCACCGCGCGCGCCTGCCGCACGCGCGCGCGATCCGGCAGCGCGAGCGAGGCCGCGAACATCCGCATCACACGGCGGGCACGCGCGAGCTCGGCCTCGGTCGTCGTCACGAAGCGCGACGCATCGAGCACACCCAGCGCAGCGTTCGCGAGCACGAGCCGATCGAGGAGCCGCGGCGCGCGTGACGGAACGATCGCAGGGCCGATGATGGCGAGCGCACGCTCGAGGTCCGCGTCGTCGTCGAGCGACCACGCGCGGGCATCGCGGCCGGAGCCCCACACGATCTCCGCGACCTCCTCGATGGTTCGTCCGGCCGCCGAGGCATCGGCGAGCACGAGGCCGCGCGTTCGTGGGCCGCGCGGGGTGACCTCGGTGATCGCGCTGTCGAGCACCGGCTCACCCCAGCGCAGCGCGTCGGCTGCGACCGCCGCGTGACCCGCGCGCGCATCGTGTCGGTTGCGCAGGCGCTCCACGTCGATCCGCGCGTAGAGGCGCGGACGCCCCTTGGGACCGGGCACGCTGCGCACGAGGCCGCGGCTCGCGTATGCGTAGAGGGTCTCGCGCTTCACGCCGAGGATCGCGATGGCCTCCGCGCTGTCGAGGTAGCCCTCGTCGCGCTCGTGCGAGCGACGCTCGGACTTGCCGCGATCGCCGCGACGTTGATCGTCGATTCCACGTTGATCCATGTTGCTCCGGTGCACAGCGTACGGGCGATCGGGCCCACGAGACACGGGCCCGCGAGGAGGCTCCATGACCGCTCACGCCGCCCAGTCCCGCATCCCCGCCGACGCCGATCCGGCCCACTCCGAGCGCCCCGTCCGCGCCGACGGCCTCGAGGGCGTGGTCGTCGCCCACACGGCGCTCTCGGACGTCGACGGCGAGCGTGGTCACCTCGTGCTGCACGGCCACGACGTCGAGCGCCTCGCGCTCGGCCACGGCTACGAAGACGCCCTCGGCCTCTTCCTCGACGGAGCCCTGCCGAAGGACGCGCGACGGCTCTCGCTCGAGCGCGCGCTCGGCGAGGCCCGTGCTCGCGCGTTCGACGGCGGCGCGGCATCGGTCGCCGTTCGGCAGGCACCCGACGGCATGGCAGCGCTGCGCGTCGCGCTCTCGTCGATCACCCTTCCGACTGGCGACCACGAGGCTCAGGTCTTGGCGATCGCCGGCGCCGCGGCCGTGGCGTTCGCCGCCCACGCTCGCGCAGCGCGCGGCCTCGAGCCGCTTCCTCCCGACGCGCACCGCGGGCACGCCCACGATCTGCTCGCGACGCTCGAACCCGACGCGACGCAGCTCGCCGCGCGAGCGCGCGCGCTCGACAGCTACCTCGTGACCGTGAGCGACCACGGCCTCAACGCGTCCACGTTCACCGCGCGCGTCGTGGCCTCCACGGGCGCGAGCCTCGTGGCCGCGGTGGTCGCGGCGATCGGTGCGCTCGAGGGCCCGCTGCACGGCGGCGCGCCGGGCCCCGTGCTCGACATGCTGGACGCGATCGCAGCGCCCGAGCACGCCGAGCGCTGGCTCGAGTCCGAGCTCGCCGCAGGACGCCGCATCATGGGCATGGGCCACCGCATCTACCGCGTGCGCGACCCGCGCGCGGCGGTGCTCGAGAAAGCGATCGAGTCGCTCACCGCGTCCGGCCTCGCGACGACGCGCCTCGCGCTCGCGCGCGCCGTCGAGGTGTCTGCGCGCGCCGCGCTCCGCGAGCGCTACCCCGACCGCACGCTCGACACGAACGTCGAGTTCTACACGGCCGTGGTGCTCGACGCGGTCGGCATCCCGCGCAGCCACTTCACCTCCACCTTCGCGCTCGGACGCATCCTCGGTTGGTGCGCGCACGTGCGCGAGCAGCGCACGGTCGGTCGTCTCGTGCGGCCTCAGTCGATCTACGTAGGCCCCACGCCGCAGGCGTGAGCGCGATGTGACCCCACAACGCGCCGCGACGGCAGGCTACGGTGCGCGGCGCGCGCTCGTTCGTTCTCGGCGCGCGAAGGAGACGCATCGAGCATGGACATCCCCGCGGGCGCAGAGCGCTTCCTCCATCCCACTGGCCACGTGATCGACGGACGTGTCGTCGCGTCCTCGAGCGGCGCATCGATCGCGGTGGAAGATCCATCCACGGGGAGAGAGCTCACCACGCTGCCCGCGGGCAACGCCGAGGACGTCGATCGTGCCGTGCGCGCGGCGCGCGCAGCGTTCGTGCGCGGCGAGTGGTCGCGCGCCGATCCTTCGCACCGCGGCCGTGTGCTGTGGGAGCTCGCGCGCAAGCTGCGTGAGCTCGCAGAGCCGCTCGCGCGGCTCGAGACGCGCGACAGCGGAAAGCCCATCGTCGAGGCGCGCCTCGACATCCTCGGGTCGGCCGACATCCTCGAGTACTACGCGGGCCTCGCCTCGAAGCTGAGCGGACAGACGGTGCCGCTGCCGGGCAAGCAGCTCGGCATGGTGCTGCGTGAGCCTGCCGGCGTGGTGGGTCAGATCACGCCGTGGAACTTCCCGCTCTTCGTCGGCGCGTGGAAGTTCGCGCCCGCGCTGTCGGTCGGCTGCAGCGTGGTGCTCAAGCCGAGCGAGCTCACGAGCTTGACGATGCTCGCCGCCGCGCAGCTCGCGATCGAAGCGGGAGTGCCCGCCGGCGTGTTCAACGTCGTGTGCGGCACGGGCGAGTCCGCGGGCGCCGCGCTCGCGTCGCACCCCGATGTCGACGTGCTCGCGTTCACCGGCGGCACGATGACGGGACGCAAGGTGCTGCACGCGCGCGCCGAGCTCGTGCGCCCCGCGCAGCTGGAGCTCGGCGGCAAGTCACCCAACATCGTCTTCGACGACGCCGATCTCCCGCAGGCCATCGCCGGCGGCGCGTTCGGAATTTTCTACAACCAAGGCGAGAACTGCAACGCGGGCAGCCGCTTGCTCGTGCACGCGAAGGTCTACGACCAGTACGTCGAGGGCCTCGTGCGCATCGCGCGCAACCTGCGTGTGCTCCCGCCGCTCGACGAACGGAGCCAGATGGGCGCGCTCATCTCGCGCGCGCACCGAGACAAGGTCGCGGGCTACGTCGAGATCGGACGCAACGAGGGCGCGACGCTGCTCTGTGGCGGGCCCGCCCCCGAGGAGAAGCACTTCGCGCACGGCCACTGGTACCTCCCCACCGTGCTCGAGGGTGTGAAGCCCGATCACCGCGTCTTTCAGGAAGAGATCTTCGGGCCCGTCGTCACGGTCACGAAATTCCACGACGACGACGAGGCCATCGCGCTCGCGAACGGCACGAGCTTCGGCCTCGCGGCAGGCGCGTGGACCAAGAGCGTCGATCGCGCGCTGCGCTGCGCGAACGAGCTGCAGTCCGGCTATGTGTGGATCAACCACTACAACCCCACGCCCGTCGAGGTGCCGTTCGGCGGCGTGAAGTCGTCGGGCTTCGGGCGCGACTGCGGACCGCAGGCCGTGGACACCTACACCACGTGGAAGTCGGTGCTGTGGTCCCACGCGCCGTTCGACGACTGGTACAAGGTCTGACCGATGCCGACACCCACAGCGCTCACAGCCTTCGACGATCCCTCGCTCTTCGAGTCCATCGACGTGCAGTCGAACGGCATCCGGATGCGCGTGCGCGTCGCAGGATCACCGACGAGCAAGAAGCTCGCGCTGTGCCTGCACGGCTTCCCCGAGAGCTCGTACTCGTGGCGCTACCAGATGAAGCTGCTCGCGGATCTGGGCTACCGCGTGTGGGCGCCCGATCTGCGGGGCTACGGCGAGACGGACAAGCCCGAGCGCGTGTCGGCGTACCGCATCCAAGAGCTCGTGCTCGACATCGCGGGCCTGATCGACGAGGCCAAGGCCGAGAGCGTCACGCTCATCGCGCACGACTGGGGCGGCGTCGTCGCGTGGCACTTCGCGCTGCGTCGCCTGCGCAAGATCGATCGCCTCGTGATCCTCAACATCCCGCACCCGCGCCGCATGGCGCAGGCGCTCGCCAAGCTCGGGCCGCAGCTCCGGCGCAGCTGGTACATCTTCCTCTTCCAGCTGCCGTTCGTGCCCGAGCGCTACCTCGCGCGGAACGACTACCAAGCGATCAAGGGCGCGTTCGTGGGCATGGCCATCGATCGCTCGCGCTTCCCCGAGCAGGTGCTGCGCGTCTACCGCGACGCCGCGGCCAGGCCGGGCGCGATCCGCGGGATGCTCGCGTACTACCGAGCCGCGCTGCGTTACCGTGTGCCGGCGCGCTACCCGACGCTCGAGACGCCGACGCTGATGATCTGGGGCGAAGACGATCAGGCGCTCGGCAAGGAGCTGACCGATCGCACCGACGAGCTCGTGCGCGATCTGACGCTGCGCTTCGTGCCGCGCTGCTCGCACTGGGTGCAGCAGGAAGCGCCCGAGGTCGTGAACGCGATGCTCACGGATTGGCTCACCGGCAAGAAGGTGCGCGAGGCCGCGGAGATCCCGCGCGACTGACCACCCGGGCTGGGTTGCTGGGCCCGTCGATATGGGTGTAGGGCCCCGCCGTCGAGGAAGGCCACTGGGACGAGCTGCGTCGCCTCGCGTACGAGGGTCGCGGCGGATGATCGCGCTCGACACGAACGTGCTCGTGTACGCGCACCGCGTCGACAGCGCGTTCCACCACGCGGCCAGCGAGGCGCTCACCTCCCTCGCGGAGACCAAGTGGATGCGTGGCTCGAATCGCCCTCCGTCACGTTGCTGTCCGAAGGGACGGCGCACTGGAAGACCCTGCGCCCCACCCTCCGCGACGCGAAGATCATCGGGCCTCGGGTGCACGACGCGCGCGTCGCGGCGATCTGCCTCGCTCACGGCGTTCGAGAGCTCTGGAGCGCGGATCGGGACTTCGGGAGGTTCGCGGCGCTTCGCGTGCGCAATCCGCTCGTCAAGTGAGCGCCTCGCCGTGCTACTCCGACCCTCACCATGCAGCGCACCGCCCTCTCGACCGACCAGGCGCCCAAGGCGATCGGCCCGTACTCGCAGGCGATCCGCAAGGGGAGCTTCCTCTTCCTCTCGGGCCAGATCCCGCTCGATCCGGCCACCATGACGGTCACCGGCACGACGGCGGGCGAGCAGGCCGAGCAGGTGATGAAGAACCTCGAGGCCGTGCTCGCCGCTGCCGGCTCGGGCTTCGGCGACGTCGTGAAGACGACGATCTTCCTGATCGATCTCGAGGACTTCGGCGCCGTGAACGTCGTCTACGCCAAGCGCTTCGAGGGCCTCGAGCCGCCCGCGCGATCGACCGTGCAGGTCTCGCGGCTGCCCCGCGACGTACGCGTCGAGATCGAGATGGTCGCGATCTCGGGGTGATCGCGAGCGGCCGGGAGGGGCGATCTCATGTCCTCCTTCACCTCGCGGCGCCTCTCCGATACTTTGGAGGGCTGGAGGTCCGTTCGTGGCGAAACCCCCGCAGAGCACCATGCAGGTCAACGTCACCCCCGTGCTCCCGGGTGGTGGGAAGGACGATCGTCGCGGAACGCTGACGATCCTGAGCGGCGAGCGCCCCGGAAGGCTGATCGAGATCGATGGCTCCGAGCTGGTCGTCGGCCGCACGGACGAGTCGACGCTGCGCATCGAGGACGAGTCGCTCTCGCGCAAGCACGCGCGCTTCTTCCGCCTGATGGGCAACCACTACGTGACCGATCTCCAGAGCACGAACGGCACGTTCGTGAACGGCGCGCGCGTGACGACGCCCACGCAGCTCGCAGACGGCGATCGCGTTCAGCTCGGCCTGGCCACGGTCGTGCGCTTCGGGCTCACGGACAAGGCCGTCGTCGACGAGGCGCGTCGCCTCTACGAAGCGACCGTGCGCGATCGCCTGACCGGCGCGTACAACCGTCACTTCCTCGACGAGCGCCTCCAGTCCGAGTGGAGCTTCGCGAAGCGCCACGGGACGCGCCTGTCGGTGCTCTTCGTCGACGCCGATCACTTCAAGAAGGTGAACGACACGTACGGGCACGCGGGCGGCGACGCCGTCCTCAAGTCGCTCGCGAGCGTGCTGCTCAAGAGCATGCGCACCGAAGACGTCGTCGCGCGCTACGGCGGCGAGGAGTTCATCCTGCTCGTGCGTGGCATCGCGGTGGACGCGGTGATGACGCTCGCCGAGCGGGTGCGCGCGGACGTGGCGTCGTGCGTGATCGAGCACGAGGGAAAGACGATCCCCGTGACCGTCAGCATCGGCGTGGCCACTCACGAGGTCGAGCACGAGGCCGAGAGCGTCGAGTCGCTCGTGGCCTGCGCCGACGCCGCGCTCTACAAGGCGAAAGAGCTCGGCCGAAACCGCGTCGTCGCGGCTTAACTTCCCGCGCCTCCGGCGCTCACGAAGGGGGGCCCCGGCCGCCCCGGCCCCCCTGTGACCCCCCGCTCGTCCTTCGTCGCTCCGCTCTACCCCTCGCGCCTTCGGCGCTGACAGCTCGGATGTCCAAACATCCTTCGCACTCGCTGCTCCAGGGGGAGCTTCGCTCCCCCGCCGCAGGGCGCCCCGTGCTCGGGAGCTCGCGAAGAGCGCACGGTGACGACTGGGCGTTCGCGTGATGCAATGGGGACGTGATCGAGACCGACGTGCTCGTGGTGGGCCTCGGCAGCGCGGGCGCCGCGGTGGCGCGCGCGCTCGCGGTCGACGGTCGTCGTGTGCTCGCGATCGACAAGCGGCCGGTCGGCACGACGGGCGCGCGCTGGGTCAACGCCGTGCCGCGGTGGTGCTTCGACGACGCGAAGGTGGACGCGCCGCGAGGAGACGAGCTCTTCGTCGCGCACGACGCGCACGCGCACGAGGGTCGCGAGAGCGCGCACGCGTTCCACCTCGTGGCACCCGATGGCAAGAGCCGGCTCCGCATGGACGCGCCGCCCGTGCTCCACGTCGACATGCGGAGGCTCGTCGATCGGCTCGCGCGGGAGGCGCAGGCCGCGGGCGTCGAGACACGACACGCGCGCGTGAGCTCGATCGAGCTGCGGGGCGATCGGGTGATCGGCGTGCGCATCGATCAGAACGGTCACGAGGAGCACGTGCGCGCGCGGCTCGTGATCGACGCCAGCGGCATCGGCGGCTCGATCCGCTCCCGCGTGCCGCAGCTCGCGACGATCTGTCCGCCGCCCGATCCCGAAGATCGCTGCGTCGCGGCGCAGTACCAGTTCGAGGTGAAGGATCGCGCGGCGCTCGAGGAGTTCCTCGCGCAGCACGACGCACGCCTCGGGCACGACGTCGCGTTCCCCGGCATCGCGGGTGGCTACTCCACGCTCACGCTGTTCACGTCACCCGCAGCCGATCGGGTCGGCATCCTCACGGGATCGATCCCCGCGATCGGCGTCGCAGAAGCGCAGCACGTGCTCGAGCGCTTCGTCACGCGGCACGCGTGGATCGGCGCGCGTCTCTTCGGTGGGCGTGGCGCGATCCCCGTGCGCAGGCCCTACCGCGTGCTCGCGCGATCGGGCGTCGCGCTCGTCGGCGACGCGGCGTGTCAGGTGCACGCGGCGCACGGAAGCGGTGTGGGCATGGGCCTCGTCGCAGCGCGCCTCCTCGCCGACGCCGCGCGCGGCAAGGACGACCCGGGCAGCGACGCGGTGCTGCACGCGTACGAGCGCACGTTCCATCGCGAGCTCGGCGGCGTGCTCTCCGCAGCCGATGCGTTCCGACGTCACGTGCAGGGCGCGACGGCCGAGGAGCTGTCCTCGCTGTTGTCCGAGGGCCTGCTCGACGCATCGCTCGCGATGGACGCACTCGTCCAGCGATCGACGCGCGCCGATCTCTCGCTCGCGATGCGCCTCGCGCCGCGGGCCGCGCGCTCGCCGCGGCTCGCGATGAGCTTCCTCCCGCTCGCGGCGAAGAGCGCGATCCTCGATCAGGTCGGGCGATTCGCAGGATCGGCGCGCGTCGGCGATCTGATCGAGCGCGGCCTCGACACGCTGCTGGGTGATGCACCGCGCGAGGCGGGGCGAGGCGCGTGGCGCGAGGCGCCCGCCGTGAAGATCGTGGACCGCGAGCCCACACGGAAGAGCTCACCTCCTCCTCCGCCGACGAGCTCGGAGCGGCCGCCACCCGAGGACGAAGGCGGCAGCGCGTGAGCCGTGTCGCGATCCCACCGCTCGTGCCGACGGGCGCCGAGTTCTCGTTCGGACAGAGCCCGTTCCACGCGAAGGGCGTGCTCTATCTCGGCACGCAGTCGTTCTTCAGCGAGAACGTGCGCGGCGGCGTCGACGCCCTCGCGCAAGAGATCGAGGACGAGGCGCTGCGCGCGTTCATCACGCAGAAGTTTCTACCGTCGAGCCTCTACGAGGTCATGCACGTGCCGGCGCTGATCGCCTACGAGGCGCGCACGCTGCGCATGGGCCTCGACGACTACCTGCTCCATCGCACGCGCCACCAAGCGAAGAAGGATCTCGGCGGCGTCTACGGCTGGCTGCTGAGGCTCGCGAGCCCGCAGCTCGTCGCGTCGCGACTGCCGCGCATCATGCTGCAGATGTTCGACTTCGCGCAGGCCGAGGTGGTGAGCGACTCGCCAGACGAGACGGTCGCGCGCTTCACCGGGATCCCTGCGCCGCTCGCGCCGTGGCTGAGCGTCTGTCTGACGGTGTACGCGGAGACCGCGATCAAGCTCGCTGGCGGGAGCCCGACGATCGAGGAAGCCGCCGTGCGATCGACGGGCAGCCGCGCAGGCCTCGCGCTCGTCGATCTCGAAGTGCCCATCCGCTGGGGCTGATCGACGGGGATCCGCGGATCCCCGATCCGGCGAGCGTTCTTGCTATCGTGCCGCGCGCTCCATGAAGCCTCGTCGCCCCTCCGCCCGTTCCCCGTCGCGCGCGCCGCGCTCGCCCTCGTCGTTGCCGCCGCGGCCCGCCAAGGTGGCGATCACCGCGCACGGCCTCCGCGTGGGGGATCGCGAGATCCCGATTCACGCGGGCTCGATGCACTACTGGCGCCTCGATCGCGACGCGTGGCGCCCCGCGATGAAGGAGCTCGCGAGCCTGGGGCTCCCGATCGTCGAGACGTACGTGCCGTGGCAGGTCCACGAGGTCGGCCCCGGCAACTACGACTTCGGTCGCGTCGATCCTCGCAAGGATCTGCGCGCGTTCGTCGAGCTCGCGCAGGAGCTCGGGCTCTACTTCTTCTTGCGGCCCGGCCCGCACATCAACTCCGAGATGACGTGGTTCGGCCTGCCGGAGCGCATCGTCTACGACAAGGCCTGCCAGGCGCGCTCGCCCTCGCAGGGCCCCGTCGTCCTCGGCTTCCCGCCGCGGATGTTTCCGGTGCCTTCGTATGCGAGCCGCACGTACTTCACCGAGGTCGCGCGCTGGTACGAGGCAGTCGCGAACGAGGTTCGTGATCTCATCTACCCGAACGGCCCGATCGTCCTGCTCCAGGTCGACAACGAGGCGTCGTACTACTTCCGCGACTCTCCCTACGATCAGGACTACCACCCGGACGCGGTCGAACAGCTGCGCGACTGGGTGCTCGCGACGCACGGCTCGCTCGAAGAGGCCTCGCGCGCTCACCGCACGCGCTACGCGACGCGCGAGGACATCGTGCCGCCCACGCGCTTCGACGTGGCGGACCTGCCGATCACGCCCGGCGACGGCGTGCGTACCGTGCACGACGCGCTGCCGCTGCACCTCGACTGGGCGGCATTCCGAGAAGACCTGATCACGCGCGCCATCAAGGACTTCAAGGAGATCCTCGACACCGTCGGGCTCACCGGGATCCCCACGACCCACAACCTCCCGCTCGGAGAGATCAGCTCGCCGACGAGCCTCCCGGATCTCGAAGACGTCGTCGATCTCGTCGGGCTCGACTACTACCACGCACGCCGAGAGCACCGCGTCGTCAAGCGCCGCACGCTCTACCTCGCGGGCACGTCGCGCCTGCCGATCGCACCGGAGATGGGAGTCGGCGCGCCGCCGTGGTTCACGCCGCTCGCGCACGAAGACTCGCTCTACACGGCGATGGTCGCGTACGCGTATGGCCTCCGCGGCATGTGCCTCTACATGGCCGTCGATCGCGACCGCTGGTACGGCGCGCCGATCGACGCGCAGGGCAACCCGCGCCTCGAGGCCGCGGGCTGGAAGCGCTTCCTCTCGGCGCTGGACACGACCGCGTTCCACACGCTCACGCGACGCACGCCCGTCGCGATCCTCCTGCCGCGCGAGTACATGCGGCTCTCGCGCGCCACGCACCTGCTCGGCCCGTTCACGCCCGTGACGGTCGAGGCGGTCGGCATGAGCCCCGTCGAGGCGAGCAGCGAAGACGAGCTCGGCTTCGAAGGCCCGATCCAGGTCCTCTGGTGGAAGATGGTCGCGCGCTTCGCCGACGCGCTGAGCGAGCGCAACGTGCCGTACGTGCTGGTGGATGGTGACGTGCCCGAGGCACGCCTCCGCAGCTTCCGCGCGATCATCGTCCCGAGCTTCGACTTCGCGTCGCGCCAGCGCTGGCGCGCGATCACGCAGTTCGCCGCCGACGGTGGCCTCGTCGTGCACGGGCCGGCGATGCCGCGCCTCGACGAGACGTTCACCTCGCGTCCGTTCGAGGTGCCGCGTGATGCGCAGCGCGTGCTGGTCGATCGCGACGAAGACGCGCTCGCGGCGGTCGATGGGCTGATCGAGCGCGCACCCGACCTCGTCCTCGAGCTCGCCGTGAGCCCCGCGGCGATCGAGGTCACCGTGCACGAAGACCAGCGCGGGACCCCGCGCGTGATCTTCCTGATGAACCCGTCGAGAGAGCCCGTGCGCGCGACGCTCACGCGCTCGGGTGCGTGGGCACCGCGCGCGATCGCGCGAGGCGACGCGAGCGCGGGCTCGGCGTGGAAGCTCGAGGACCGCATGTCGGGCGAGGCCTTCACGTTCGGCGCGACGATCGAGCTCAGCCTGCCCGCCGCGAGCCTCCGCATGCTGCACGTGATCGAGTGTCCGCTCGAAGACGCGCGCGAGATCGGGAGGGCCGGATGATCTCCGCCGACGTCCGCATCCAAGGCTTCGACGCGCGTGCGTTCACGAACCTCGTCTCGCTCTTCGCGCCGAACGTCGTGTTCCGCACCGAGCGGGATCCTCTCGACAGCGACGCACCCGAGTTCTCTTCGACGGAGCACGCGTCGACCCAGCACGCGTCGACCGAAGCCGACGCGAAGCCCGAGCGCGACGGCTCGCTCATCGTCGTGGTCTCGAGCGAGGGCGTCGTCCGCAAGGCGTTCCACACCGTGCACGGGCGCGTGCGCGACCTCGAGTTCCACGGCTTCGATCGCCTCGAAGGGCTGCCCGAGCTCTACGGCGCCAAGCGGGTGATCGCGCTGCGCGAGCGGGTGCTCGAAGACCTGTTCGCGCGGGCCTCCGCGCGCATGCACCGCGAGGACGACTACGTCGCGCAGTGGCTCCACGTGATCCGCGCGATCAAGGACGAGATGGACGACGGCCGCATCGCGGTTCATCCGCGCCCGTTCACGTCCGTACCGCTGCCGACACCTCAGCTCGTGCGTCGCACCCTCGACTCGGTGCTGCCCGACGATCGCTCGTTCGTGCTCGCCGTGTGGCGCGGCCACTCGCTGTGGACGGCCGCGATCCTTCGTCGTCGCGCGGGCGAGATCGACTGGATCGCCGGACCCGATCAGCTCCTCGCGTGGACCGGGCCGCTCGGAGGCGACTGGCGGCGCGATCACCGCCTCGTCTCGCAGGCCGCGGCCGAGCACGTGGCGCCGGTGCACTTCGGCCTCTACGGCGATCTCCGCTCGGTGCGTCGCCTCCTCCGATCACGCGAGGCTGGCGCGTGGGCCAAGGCCGTCGCGTCGCGCGAGGTGATCCTCCACCCGACCCCGCCGTACGTGGCCGTCGCGCTCGGCGCAGACGCTGCGCGCCGCGTCGCGCAGAAGAGCTCCGCCGTGTTCGGGAGCGGGCTCTTCGGCGGCTTCGATCCGCTCCGACGCCTCGGGCCCGTGCTCGGCTTGCTGCGCGATCGCGTGGCCGAGGTGGCGAGCGTCACGCAGGCGCTCGGCTTCGATCCGCTGAAGCTGCTCGCGCAGTTCCTCCAGCGCGTCGACCCCGTCGAGGGCGACGAAGCAGATGTCGCGGGCGAGGGCTCGCGCGCCGACGACGGTCGCTACGGCGAGGCCGACGCCGAGAGCGTCATGTACGGCTTCGACATGCAGGCTGCGAACGAGGGCGGCCAAGACGCCGACGACCCGCTCGCGCGCACGTCGATCCCTTACGGTGATCTCGACTCCGATCTCGAAGGCGCCATGCACGGCCTCGAAGACGACGTCGACGAGGACGACGCGATCGACGACGAAGAAGACGGCGTCGAAGAGCTCGACGGCCCGGCCACAGGCGAGCGCGAGGGATCGCGCACGACCGGAGACGATCAGGAGTCGTGAGCTCGGTGCTCGAGCGCGCCCGTGAGGCAGCGATCGCGTGCGTGCGCCCCGACGCGCTGCCGACGACGCTCGCGCTGACCGTCGCCTGCGCCTTCCTGACATGGCCACTGGTCGGCGCGGCGTTCCTTCCGTTCGTCGACTACCCGCAGCACCTCGGCACCATCGCCGCGATCCACGGGCAGAGCGATCCGAACTTCTCGCCCTACTTCGTCGTCGAGTACGCGCGCACGCAGTACCTCGTGCCCTACGTGCTGGGCGACTGGCTCGCGTATCCGTTCGGCGTCGAAGGATCGGGGCGTGCGACCGCGATCCTCTCCGTGGTGCCGCTGCCGCTCGCCGTCGCGTGGTTCCTGCGCGAGCACGGCCGGCCCGCGATCCTCGGCGCGGCGTCGTGCGCGATCGCGCTCCACATGTACGTCTTCTGGGGCTTCCTCAACTACGCGATGGGGATGATCGTCGCGCTCGTGGCGCTCGCGACCTTCGCGCGGCTCGCGCGGCAGCCGGACGCCAAGCACGTCGCGATCGCAGGCGCGCTGGGGCTCGTCTGCTTCTACACGCACGCGCAGCTCTATGCGTGGATGGGCCTCGCCGCGATCGTGCAGCTCGCGGCGATGAGCCCTGCGCTCGGCCGCAAGCTCGCGCTGCGCGCGCTCGGCGCCTCGGTGCTCGCGTGCCTGCCGTCGGTGATCGGCGCGTTCGTGTGGATCCGTCTCTCGGGCGTGATCGAGCACGGTGAGGCCGGCGCGCGCAGCGGACACGCGGCCGAGGTGAGCGACGCGCCCCCGATCTTCAGCGCCGCGCACGACACCGTGCGGAGCTGGCTCGATCACTCGTTCGGCGTCTACCACGACGGATCAGGCGAGCAGCTCGCGATCGCGTTCTTCGTGCTCATCGGGATCGTGATCGCGCTGCGCGGTCCGCGCGCGGTCGCGACGGAGGTGACGAGCACCGAGCCCGAGCCGACGACGAAGCCCTCGACGCTCACGGGCTGGAGGCGCTGGCTCGCGCCCGCACCCTCGCGTGGACCGCTCCGATCGTTCGCGCCCGAGCTCGTGCTCTTGCTCTCGTTCGCGGGCTACCTCTTCGCGCCGTTCAGCTACCGGATGATCGAGCCGATCAACCATCGCTTCCTGCCGCTCGCGCTCGCGCTCCTCCCTGCCCTCGGGCCCGTCGCCGCGATGTCGCTGCGCGCGCGCTGGACGCTCTCGGTCGCGTGCATGGCGGTCGCGATCGCGACGGGCACGCTCCACCACGCGCGCTTCGTCGAGACCGATGAAGAGATGGGCGAGCTCACCGACGCGCTCTCGCACACCGAGCCGGGCCATCGATTGCTCGGCCTCGTCTTCGACGCGCAGAGCCACGTGGTGCGCGCCCCCATCTATCTCCACGCGCACCAGTACTACCAAGCGCGCGTGGGCGGCCTCGCGTGCTTCAGCTTCGTCGAGTTCCCGAAGTCGCCGGTGCAGTACCGAGCGGGCGCGGAGCCGCCGCCCTTCCCTCCGCGCTTCGAGTGGGAGCCCGGTCGCTACGATCACGCCGTGTGGGGCGACGCGTTCGACTACTGGCTCGTTCGGCACGACGCGCACCGACAGCCGCCGCGCGTGTTCCGCGCGAGCTCGCCGACGAACCAGCCCGAGCCCGTGCGCGTGGTCGAGACCGATCGGTGGACGCTCTACGCGCGACCCGATCTCGCTGCGGCCGCCGAGCGATGACGGGCTCGTCGAGCACGTCGCGCGCGACCCTGCTCGCGTGGTGCGTGTCGCTCGCGTGCCTCGCCGTCGCGACGTTCCTCTTCGTCGACACGACGCGCGCGCGACGCGACGCCGGCATGTGGCACGTGGTCTCGCACGACGCCGAGTGCGCGCGAGATCCTGCGTGGCGAGCGGGCGAGCCGAAGCTCATCGCCGAGCCGTTCCATGGCGAGCTCCTCGAGCGACGCACGCCACCGGCCCTCGCGCGATGTGACGTGTACCGGGGCTACCTCGTCGTGCGCGAGCCCTCGCGCCTCAGCCTCGAGCTCCACGCGAGCGGGACGACGCGCGTGGTCTTCGGCAAGCAAGAGCTCGTCGCGCTCGACGCAGGCGGCGTGCGCATCACGCGGCGCATCGAGCGCCCCGTTCCGCCGGGCTCGCACCTGATCGAGATCCGCAGCGAGCAGAGCGGACAGCTCGCGTACCTGCGCCTCTCGGCGCTGATCGAGCCGGACGACGACGTGACCGCGCTCCCGCTGGCCGAGCGCGCGCTCTTGCCGCTCGACCACGACATGCTCGCGCCCAGCCAAGCGGACGGCGAGCGCGTGAGGAACGACGCGTCGTTCGCGCGACGCACGCCACAGCGGCTCGCGACGTTCCTCCTCGCGACGCTCTTCGCGTTCCTCGCACCGCGGGTCCTGCGCTCGCTCGACGCGATCCGCGCAGGATGGACGGCGATCGACGTGCGCCTCTCGATGCTCGCCTCGATCGCGATCGTCGCGGCGATCAGCTGGATCGCGTGGTCGCCGTCCGAGCTCGCGATCGACCCGCACTTCGTGGCGCACGGGGCGCGCGCCTGGCGCACGCTGTGGCTCGGCCTGCCGACCCGCTCGAACGTCGACTCGATCCCCGCGCTCGGCGTGACCGAGTGGACGCTCGGTGCGGCGCAGTCGCTCGGCGGCGACGACGGCCCCGCGGTGCTCGCGATCGCGATCGCGGCCCTCTCGGTGGCGCTCGTGGTCGGGAGCGCCAGGCTCGTCGATGGCGCACGCGCCGCGGCGATCACCCTCGTGTCGCTCGTCGCGCTTCACGTCTTCATGGCTCCGCATGCGCTCGATCGCGCGCAGCTGTCGAGCCTCGCGCTCGCGTCGAGCGTGTTCGTCGTGGTCGCGCTGCTCGCGCGCACGCGGGTCGGCGCGACCGCCGCGCGGCTCTCGCGTCGAGGCAACCGCAGCCTCGATCCGTCGTCGAGCGCACGGCTCACGCGCACCCGGCTGACCCGCGCGTGCTTCGTGCTGACGTCGCTCGTCGTCGTGATCGCGCTCGCGTCGGGCCTGCCGCCCGCGTCGGTCGGTCCGCTCGTGGTGCTCGCGCTCGTGATGCTGCTCGTGTCGGCTCGCGACGCGTGGGCCGCGCGCGTGTAGGCTGCGCGCCCCATGCATCGCGCCTCGTCTCGTCTCGTCTCGCTGGGCCTCCTCGCGCCGGGCCTCGTCGCGATCGCGATCGGCTCGCTCGGCTGCGAGGTGTCCGTGTTCGGCTCGGAGCCGATCCAGCTCGGCGGCGGCGTCGGCCCTCATAGCGGTGGTGAGACGGGCGCGTGCGGCGAGCCCGAAGAGACACGCGTCGCGCGCGAGCGCCTGTCGAGCGGCGATCCGGCGACGGGCGAAGAGAGCCCGTGCGCGTACCACTGCGTGATCGCGGACGGTGCGATCACGGAGGCCTCACGCGCGACGTGCCCGCTCGCGACGCTCGACGACGCAGGGCTCGTGCACCTCGACATGAGCCGCTCGGACTCGGTCGTCGTTCGCGCCGCGCTCTGCACGGGCACGGTGTTCCAGCTCGCCGACTCGATCGGCGCGCGGAGCGATGGGTCGGACGACGAGACCTCGAGCCACGACGCGAGCCTCTCGCTCCACGGCGGCACGCTCGATCTGTGTCCCGCGCACGACGGCGGCCTCGCGGCCTCGCATGTCCAGGGCTACGTGCCCGCGCACGCGAGCAGCGAGTGCATCGTGCGCACGATGGAGATCACCGACGCCGTCGTGTACTTGCCCGAGATCGAGCGCGGCCTCTGCGGCACCTCGATGCTCCGCATCGATCCGCCCACCGACTCGCAGGGCACGCCGGACTCGCTCTGGCACCTCTCGCTCGGCCGCAGCCTCGATGGCGCGCACACGGGCACCGCACCGCCGAGCCTCGACCTCTGCTTCCTCTGAAGTCGCGTCAGCGCCAGACGCCGTCGATCGCGACGACGCTCTGACCGCGCGCCTCGATCAATTCGAATTCGAGGCGCGCGGTGTCGCCGACGTCGGGCGTCTCGAAGCGCACTTCTTCGAGCGCGCGCGTGGGCTCCACAGGGAGCGCGATGCGTCCGACCTCGTGATCGTCGACGCGCACGACGAGCGTTCCCGTGCCGCGGTGGCCGTCGGGGATCGCCCATCCGATCGTGAGCGCACGTCCCGCGCGAACGCTCGGCCACACCACACGACGCGGCTCGCCGCGCACACCTGAAGGAAGCAGCAGCGTCGTGGGCGCGCCGCCACCGATCTGCGCAGGCTCGTCGATCGCGAGGCCCACCTCGCCGTGCGTGCCGCGATCGAACGTCGCGCACTCCCAGCTCATGTGCTCCCACGCGAGGAAGTCGCACGGCACCTCGCCGATGCCGGGCACGTCGAGGAACACGAGGGCCTCTCGCACCGCACGATCGCTCGCGATCTCGAACGGCGCCGAGCGCGCCTCGACGCGTCGCGCGAGGCCGAGCGCGAGACATGCTGCGAGAGCGAGCAGCGCCCAGCGTCCGAGGCGCACGCCGTCGAAGTCACCGCGACCGACCGTGCGCGCGAGCACCGACACGAACGGCACGCTCGCGGCCGAGAGCACCACGAAGGCCGCGCCGACCGACGTCGCGAGGCTCGCGCCGAGACGCGATCCGAGCAGCAGCGTGAGCACCGCGAGCACGAGCACCCCGAACGTGCCGGGCGCGAGGCGCCGCTCGACGCTCGCGTGCATCGCCGCGATCACGCCGAGCGGAGCGAGCACGAGCACCGGCCAGAGCGCGCGCGACTCGTTGCGCGACGACCACGACTCGCGGAGCGCCAGCGAGAGCGAGCTTCCTTCCGTGTCGTGGGGAAGGAGGAGCATCACGATCGCGATGCCGACGAGCACGACCGCCATGATCGCGGCACGGGATCGCACCATCGCGCGCTCACCCACCACGCGTGCCTCGCGCGTCACGAGCGCGAGCGCGAGCGCGAGCAGCGCGAGCACCACGAGGTAGAGGCCGCCCTGCTGGAGACCGAGGCGCACCTCGGGCACGCCGAACGGCGCGAGCACGACGATGGCGCGCAGCGCGCGAGGCCCCTCGATCATCGACGCGATCGACGCGCAGAAGACGCCCGCCGCGAGGCCGTGGAGCGCGAGCACGACGAACGGCGCGGCCTCGGGCGAGAGCGTCTCCGGGAGCGACGCGAGCAGCGCATCGACCCACGCGCCGCCGCCGAGACGTCCGCGTGGTGAGCCGATGATCGTGAACATCGTGGCCGCCAGCGCTGCACCCCCGACGAGCACGCTCTCGCGCACGTGAACGCGCCGCGCGCTCTCGGTGATCGCTCGGCGCGTGCGGCGCGCGAGCCACGCGAACGTCGTGGCGATCGCCGGCACGAGCAGCGCGAGCGCGGGCCAGTGGAAGCGGTGCCCCTCGTACACGTACAGCGAGAAGACCACGAGGCTGAGGCTCACGCCGACGATCGCAGCGACGGCGACGCGCGGCCGAGATCGCAGGAGCACGAGCAAGCCAGGCACGGCGAGCGCGAGGACGCCGAAGGCCGCGAGCAGGCCGTAGTCCCCGTACATCACGCGGTGGAACCCCTGCTCGAGCGGCACCGAGAACGCGTCGGTGTGCGACGCCAGGCTCGGCGCGCCGTGCGCGGTGACGAGCGTGCGGTTGTAGCCGGACCACCACGGGCGCCCGTACATCCACGTGTTGGCGAGCGCGAAGAGACCGAGCACGACGCTGCCGCCCGCGATCGATCGAACGAGCTCGCGACGGGTGCGCGCGCGTTCGGGGGGTGCGGCGGCGTCTTCGGTGCGCTCGAAGAACGCGAGCACGAGCGAGGGCAGCAGCATGAGCGCCGTCGGCTTGATCACGACGCACAGGCCCATCGCGATCCCCGCCCACACGCCTCGCCGCTCCTTCACGGCCGCGAGGCCCTGCGCGAAGAGCGCGAGCATCAGCACGTCCGTCGAGAAGTCGTACGCCGAGCCGATCACGATCGTCGCGAACACGAAGAGCGCGCTCGCGAGCGCCGCGCTCTCGGGCTCGGCGTAGGCGCGCGCGAAGCGGAACAGGCCCGCCGCGATCACGCCGTACATGAACAGGTTGAAGAGCAGCGTCGCGGGCAGGCCGAGCGCGAAGTAGAGCGGGCTCGCGAAGAACGGCAGCACGTACGGGTGCTTGGGCCAGTGCTCGCCGTTCCTGCCGAGCGCGACATTGCTCCAGCCCGGATCGAGGTCGTGGTTCCAGCCGAGCGTCCCCGAGTACCAGCTCGCCGCGAAGCGATGCTGCTCGATCGTGAGGTCCTCCGCGATCGTCGTGGTGACGTTCGCGTAGAAGCGCCCGTCGCGGAACATCCACGTGTTCGGCGCGAGCTGCACGCTCACGCTCGCGACCGCCGCGAGCACGGCGAAGATCGCGATCGAGAGCGCGACGCGCGATCGCTCGTTCGGGAGGACGGACAAGCGCCGCGACTCTACACGGTCGCTCCACCGATGGCAGGCGCGCGCAGCCCTCGGCTCATCCCTCTCGTTGCCGCTCGTGCGGGGTGCGGCCCGTCCATCGCTTGTACGCACGGTGGAACGCGCTGGGCTCCGCGTAGCCGAGACGCGCCGCGATCTGCTTGATGGGCAGTCCTTCTGCGAGGTAGCCGTCCGCGGTCTCACGGCGAAGCTCGCGCACGATGGACTCGAACGACGTGCCCTCGTCGCGGAGGCGCCGCTGCAGCGTGCGCGCGCTGGTGCGGAGCGCCCGCGCCACGCGCACGAGCGCATCGTCGGGCTCGGCCATCGCGCCCTCGATCAGCGTGCGCACCTGTCGACTGAGCACGCCCGCCCGCGGTCTGCGCGCGAGGGCACGCTCGACCTCGCGCTCGAAGATCTCCCGATACACGTCGTGCGTCGCGCGCATCGGCACCGCGAGCGTGGCGCGATCCAGCTCGAGCTCGGTGTGCTCGGCACCGAAGGAGAGCGGCGCACGGAAGATCGCGTCATGCACGCTCGTGTCTGCCGGCGCGGCGTGTCGAAAGCGGACGACGCGAGGACACACGTCGCGGTCCGTGAGGTACCGGATCCCGCACACCAGCTCGGCCATCGCACACTCGTCGATGTGTCGGCTCGGAGGCGAGGCCCCGGCCGGATACGTGTAGCGAACGCACACGCCCAGCGCGGCCGGACGCGACGTCATGCGCGCGCCATCGCCCCACATCTCTTGGATGCGGACCGCGCGGGCGAGCGCGCTCTCGACGTTCGCGCTCGCCATCAGCAAGAGCATGCCCGCGTCCGCGAGCGACTCGGGGTGAGCGATCGCCCGGCCGAGCTCGAGCCCGATGTCGCGCGTGGCCGTGATCTCACCCGCGCGCTCGCCCAGCACCTCGACCACCGCGTAGGGCACGCGCGCGTCGCGCGACGAGAGCGTGGCGGTGCTGAGATCGAACTCTCGGTACAGCGTCTCGGCGTCGTGCCCGTGGGACGCCACGAAGCGGCCGATCCGGAGCACGACCGCGCCCGACAGCCCGCCTCGCTCGCTCCCGCGACTCACGCGGCGAGTATCGGGGGCGTGCTGGCCCGCGCGCAATCCACGCTTGGCGTCGATGGCCAGCACCGCGGCGCGCTCGGTCAATGCACTGCGGGCTCCGACTCGTCACGATCGTGGCCATGGCGAACGCGGTCTCGGACCCCACCTCGGCTGCCGTCGACGCACCTCGCTCGACCACGCTCTACTTCGTCCTCGCGTACGCGATCACGTGGCTCGCGCTCCTGCCTCCGTCGCTCGCCGCGCTCGGTCTGCTCGACGCGAGCCCCGAGGATCTGCTCGCGGGCGCGCCGATCGCGATCTTCGGTCCTGCGATCGCGGCGATGATCGCCAGCTACCGCGAGGGAGGCCGCCCGCGCGTGCGCGAGCTCCTCGCGGGCATGCGCGCGTGGAACGTCGCGCCCCTCTGGTTCGCGGTCGCGCTCGTGATGCCCATGCTCCTCTACGTACCGGTGCGCGCGATCTACGGCCTCGTCCCGGGCAACGAGGGAGGTCCGTACTTCTGGCCGCCGGGCGACGCGCAGCACGTGATCGCCGCGCTGCTCGTGCCGATCGGTGAAGAGATCGGGTGGCGTGGTTTCGCGCAGCCGCGCCTCTTGGCGAGCCACGGACCGCTCCGCGCGAGCATCATCATCGGCCTGCTCTGGGGCGGCTGGCACCTGCCGATGTTCATCGCGGTGGGCGCGGCGACTCCCTACTACCTCGCGCTGATGCTCCCGTACTTCGTCGCGGGCGGCGTGATGTTCACGTGGCTCTACCGACGCACGAACGGCAGCCTGCTCCTCGCCGTGCTGCTGCACGTCGGCGTGCACCTCCACAACCCGAACCAAGCCGAGCCGGGCGACGTGGTGCCCATCACGCTGTCGGCGATCAGCTACGTGCTCTTCGCGATCGCCGTGCTGGCGTTCGATCGAAAGGCGTTCCCGCGGGATCAGTCTTCGACGCGCGCTTCGAGCGTGTAGCCCGCGCGGTTGCCGTGGCCCGCGTCGCGCACGATCACGACGTACGCGCCGGGCTCGACGTGGCTGCGGAGCAGGTGCCGCGGCGTCGAGCCTTCTGCGTTGGCCATCGGCTCCGCGCGGTGCGTCCAGAGCTGGAGCTCGAGGTCGGTGTGATCGCTCGCGGTGCCCGTCCCCTCGATCGCGAGCGTCACCACGAGCGTGCCCGCGCGATCCACGCGGACGCGGTACACGCGCACCGCGTCGATCCCGTTGTCCGGCTTGGCAGGCGCGCCGCTCGGCGACGGGTCGGTGAGCCCATCGACGAGGCCCGTCGTCGGCGTCGTGAGCGCGAGCTCGATCGGCCACGGTGAGGTCGTGTCGCTCGTCGGGAGGAGCGCTGCCTCTTCGCCGCTCGCGCGCAGCATCGCGGCGAGCTCCGTCTCGCCGATCACGTTCGCGCGCACGAGATGCCGCAGAAAGCCGGGCAGCGCGACGAACGAGCCCGGCTCTTCGTACGCCGCCGACATCGCCGCGAGCACACGCGCGGCCCCGAGCGCCACACCATCCGAGTCGCGATCGAGCGCATCGATCGCCCGCGCATCGCTCACCTCACCATCGGTGAGATCCCACAGCACGCCCGCGACGCTGCGCTCCGAGCCCAAGCCTCGCGGCAGCGACGGATGCTCGACGTCCTCGTCGATGCGCGTCGATCCGCTCGGCACGATGCCCACGGTGTCGCGGTACATGACCTCGCGCTCGGGCTGCTCTTCGGCGAGCACGGCCATCGCGAACCACGTCGCGCGGCCTTCTTCCCAAGCGACGCCCGGATCCACGAGCGCGCCGGGCGGATGACGCCCACCGATCGACGAGTCACCCGCGAGGCGGTTCATCACGAAGTGACCGAGCTCGTGGAGGATGATCCCTTCGTCGTGCTCGTCGGTGTCGGTGGTGCTCTGCTCGCCGAGCGGGCCCCCGAGCAGCTCGAGGCAGTAGCGACCACTCCCCGCGGGCACCTCGCCGCGGAAGAAGCTCCACTCCACCGTCACGCCACGTCCCCAGTACGCGAACACCGGCGGGAGCGCGTGGCCCGTCCATCGCTCGATCGCGCGCGAGCCGCGGAGGAGCGTGTCCGTGATGTGCAGCGCGCCGGCCATCTCGTTGTCGGCGTCCGCGAAGTGCACGCGGCCGTGGTTCGCCACGATGTCCGCGACCGAGATCACGAACGCGTGAGACGTGGCGCCGCTCGGCTCGCGCGACGCGGCGACGTCGATCTCACCCGTGCGAACTCGCGCCGTGATGCCCATGCGCACCGCGCCGCCGGGGTTCTCGAAGCGGAAGTGCCCTGCCTCGTCGGTCTGTCCCGAGCCGATCGGCTGCCCTTGCCCATCGATCAGCGTGAGGTCGATGAGCCTCGCGGGCATCGCGACCTCTTCGGTGCCGAGCCCTTCGTGCAGCGCAGGCAGCGCACCGAAGGTGATCGTGCCCTCCAACGGACCACTCACTGCGGCCTGAGGCTCGGGCGGCAACACAGTCGTTCCGCCGCACGCCTCACACGACGCGAGCACGCCTGCGAGCGCGATGACCCCCAGCTGCGCGTGACGCGCGCTCACGCGACGGTTCACTCGGGGATCGCCTCGCCGCGGGCCGTGCGCTCCTCGCGCTCGACCTCGATGGCCTCGGCGAATTCGTTCGCGCACGTGGGATCGAACTGCGCCCCGGCGCACCGACAGATCTCGCTCACGGCGACCTCGTGCGGCAGCGCCTTGCGGTACGCGCGATCGCTCGTCATCGCGTCGTAGGTGTCGGCCACCGAGATGATGCGCGCGAGCAGCGGGATGTCCTGCGCCGTGAGGCCGATCGGGTAGCCACGCCCGTCCCATCGCTCGTGGTGGAGGTGAACTCCGGGGATGAGCGGGTTCAAGAATTTGATCGGCTCGAGGATGTCCTTGCCGTAGCCCGGGTGCGCCTTGAACACCTCGAACTCCTCCGTCGACAGCTTGCCGGGCTTGTTGAGGTTCATGACGCAGCCGATCTTGCCGATGTCGTGCATCAGCGCGGCTTGTCGCGTCACCTCGACCTCCTCGGGACCGAGGCCGAGCTTGATCGCGAGGATCTGCGCGTAGGCCGCGACGCGCTCGGAGTGACCCGACGTGTAGCGGTCCATCTTGTCGATCGCGGACGCGAGGCCCTTGATCGTCTGCTGGAACGTGGCCTTGAGATCCTCGTAGAGCTTCGCGTTCTCGATCGCCGCCGACGCGCGGCTCGCGACCATGCGGAGGAGCTTGCGCTGGCCCTCGTCGAACTTCTTTCCGCGGCTGTAGGAGAGCACGCCGAGGAAGCCGATGACCTGCTTGCGCGCGTAGAGCGGCGTGACGATCAGCGAGGTGACCCCGAACGCGGGATCACGCACGACGAGGTACTCGCCCGTGGCCGCACCGTGCACGCGCAGCGGCTGATCCTCCGCGAAGTAGATCGCGAGCTTCGCGGCATCGAGCGAGGCGAGGATCGTCTCTTCCATCGCGTCGACGGGCGCACGCTCGCCGACGGCAGAGGCAGCGCCCGCGCTCATGGTGCCAGCGCTCGTGCTGCCAGCGCTCGACGCGGAGGGTGGCCGCTCGGTGCGCCGCGGCGTGCGCACGTAGACGTCCTTCGGCTGATCGGGATCGCGCAGGTGCTCCTGCACGTGCCGCGCGAACCCCGGGTGGAGCTCACGCGCGCGCTCGAACCAGCCACCGAATCCGTCGGACAGCACGATGGAGACCTGATCGGCCTCGACCTCGTGGAGCGCAGCATCCGTCACGGTGCCGAGCACCTCTTCGAGCGAGAGGCTCGCCGCGATCGCCTCGCTCACCTTGTAGAGCGAGAGCGCCTCGCGCAGGCGCAGGTTCTCGGTCGCGAGCTTCTGCTTCTCGAGCGCGCGACGGATCGTGTGCACGACCTCCTCCACCTTGAACGGCTTGAGGATGTAGTCGTACGCGCCGCGCTTCATCGCATCGATCGCGGTCTCGACGGTGCCGAAGCCCGTCATGATCACGACGACGACGTTCGGCGAGTGCAGGCGGATCGCCTCGAGCAGCTCGAGACCGCCCATGTTGGGCATCTTCAGATCGCTGAGGACGAGGTCGAAGCTGCCCTTCGAGAGCTCGGCCAGCGCGGCGACGCCGTCCTCCGCCGTGCGGACCGAGAAGCCCTCCATGGAGAGGAAGTCCGCGAGGATCTCTCGGATCACCTTCTCGTCGTCGACGACGAGGACCTTGGGAAGCTCGGGGCTCTGGGATTCCATGGGCGCGCGGAGTCACTCGCGTGGATCGGAGCGGCGAGCTTACTATCCCCGATGCGCACGGGGTCAACGCCGTTCGACCCGAAAGATCGCCCCCGCCGCGCACGACGATGCCAAGGACGCGCTGCCTCGAACACGAGCTCGGAGCCTCTCGATGAGAGGACAGCTCGCGCGCCGCCTGCATCTCGGCCTCTTGCTCTACCTCGCGATGGTCGGTCTCGCGGTGGGCATCGCGTGGTGGAGGAGCGACTCGCTGCTCGTACGCCCCGTCGAGACGCCCGACTGGATGCCTACCGCGCTCGCGTCGTCGGGCTGGTCGCACGTGGTCTTCTCGAGCGCCCTCGGCCTCGCGATCGCCCTCACGACGCTGGCGTCGACGGAGCTGCTCCTGCGTCGCGCGTCGTGGGCGCGCGCGCTGCGCTCCGAGTTCCGCGCTGCGCTCGAGGGCGCGAGCTCGGGCGACCTCGTGATGCTCGCGCTCGCGTCGGGCTGCGCCGAGGAGCTCTTGTTCCGCGGCGCGCTCCAGCCGTGGCTCGGCCTGTGGATCACGTCGCTGATCTTCGGCGCCGTGCACTTCGTCCCGAACAAGTCGCTGCTCCCGTGGACGATCTGGGCCGGCGTGATGGGCGTGATCCTCGGCCTCGTGCACGAGCACACGGGCTCGATCGCCGGCCCCGTGATCGCGCACGTGCTCATCAACGCAGTGAACCTCCACCGCGTCGCCCGCTTCGATCCCGCGCTCGACGAAGGCGATCCACACGCCCCGCCCTCGCTCGTCCCGCGCAGACGAACGCGAAGCCGCGGCTGACTCGCGTACGCTCGACTCCACGAGGTGATGGCGATGTCTGACGACGATGACGCGAAGGCCATCCTGAAGCGACGCGCGCGCTACATCGCGATGGCGCTCGCAGGCTTCAGCAGCGCAACACAGTCCACCGCGTGCATGTGCTTGGGCCCGGGCAATACGGACGCTGGCGACCCGACCGTGGACGCGAGCATCGACGCCGAGCGACCGTCGACGCGCATCGACGTCGGCAATCCAGCATCCGATTCGGCAATGCCCGATTCGGCAATGCCCGATGTGGCCACGTCCGATGCGGACGACGCCTCACCCGTCGACGCGAGACGCGTAGACGAGGACGTGACGACGATCGACGAGGACGCGCCGTGAGCGCGGACACGCGTGTATCCTCGGAGTCGAGGTGATGGGCATGTCGGCCGAGGACGACGACTCGAAAGCCATCCTGAAGCGACGCGCCCGCCATGTCGCGATGGCCCTCGCCGGTATCGGCACGGCCACCCAGGCGACGGCGTGCGTGTGTCTGAATCCGTTGGGGACGGACGCGGGCGACCCGACCGTGGACGCGAACATCGACGCCGAAGAACCCTCGACGCGCATCGATGTCGGCAGCCCAGGGCCCGATGTGGCCACGTCCGATGCGGACGACGCCTCACCCGTCGACGCGAGACGCGTAGACGAGGACGTGACGACGATCGACGAGGACGCGCCGTGAGCGCGGACACGCGTGTATCCTCGGAGTCGAGGTGATGGGCATGTCCGCCGAGGACGACGACACGAAGGCGATTCTGAAGCGACGCGCACGCTATGTCGCGATGGCCCTCGCGGGTGTGAGCGCAGCCACGCAGGCGACGGCGTGCGCTTGCCTCGACCCCAGGCCCGCCCCGGACGCGGACATCGATGCGAACCGGGATGCGCCGTTCATCCCGATCGACGCGAACGAGGACGCTCACTTCGTGTTCGACGCAGACATCCGCTACCCGGACGCGAACTACGACGTCGCGGTCGAGCGCGACGCCGGGCCGACACCCGATGCGAGCCCGGAGCCGGACTCCGACGCCGACGCCGACTGAGAGACGCGCATGAACGACGACGACGATCGACGACGGATCCTCGAGCGACGCGCCCGCTACATCGCGATGGCGCTCGCGGGCGTGGGCACCGCGACGCAGGCCGCCTGCGGACCGTGCTTGAGCGGAGGCGTTGACGCCGATCTGTTCAGGGACGCGAGCATCGACGCCACGACGTTCGAGGTCTGTCTGTCGCCGCTCTTCGACGCGCCCATCGCCGACGCGCCCGATGCGCTGACCGGCGACGCCCCGACGGATCTCGATGCTGCGCTCGAGGATGACGCCGGGAACGAGGGCGACACGAACGAGCTCGATGCCGACCCGGTCGATCGCGACGTGGGCACCCCGGCCGAGGATGCTCCCGATGGTGTTGAAGCAGACGAAGATGCGCCCTGACGCGTCGCCGTCGGATATCCTCCTTTCCGAGGTCATGGGGCATGCAGGGCGACGATGACGATGCCAAGGCGATCCTGAAGCGACGCGCGCGCTACGTCGCGATGGCGCTCGCTGGGATCGGCACGGCCACGCAAGCGACGGCCTGCGTGTGTCTGAGCCCGAGTGCCCGCATCGACGCTCCTCCGCTGGACACCAACGACGACGACGCGCGCGCACCGATCGACGCCGAGAGGGATGCCCGCCTCGGTCTCGACATCGGGCCGACACCCGATGTGAGCCCGGAGCCAGACACCGACGTCGACGCCGACTGAAGGACGCGCATGAACGACGACGACCGACGACGGATCCTCGAGCGACGGGCACGCTATGTCGCGATGGCGCTGGCCGGCGTGGGCACGGCGACGCAGGCCGCGTGTGGTCCCTGCCTCAGCCCTCCGGATGCCTTCGTCGCGCGCGATGCGTCGATGGCCGCTGACGCGGGTGTCGATGCGTCCACCTCGATCGACGCGAGTGAAGCAGAGAACGACGCACCATGACGCTCGTCGAGCCCCAGTCGAACAGCCTGCTGAAGGAGTGACGGCGATGGACGACGACGACGCGAGGGCGATCCTCAAGCGACGCGCCCGATACATCGCCATGGCACTCGCGGGACTCGGCACTGCGACGCAAGCGACCGCGTGCGTGTGTCTCGAAGCGACTGTCGACGCCGACGTGACCGATGCGAACATCGACGCCGAAGAACCCTCGACGCGCATCGATGTCGGCAGCCCAGGGCCCGATGTGGCCACGTCCGATGCGGACGACGCCTCACCCGTCGACGCGAGACGCGTAGACGAGGACGTGACGACGATCGACGAGGACGCGCCGTGAGCGCGGACACGCGTGTATCCTCGGCGACGAGGTGATGGGCATGTCGGCCGAGGACGACGACACGAAGGCGATCCTGAAGCGACGCGCGCGCTACGTCGCGATGGCCCTCGCCGGCATCGGGACGGCCACCCAGGCGACCGCGTGCGTGTGTCTCAGTCCGATCGAGGTCGATGCCGGTTCCCCGCCGGACACGAATGTCGACGCTCCACGCGTACCGATCGACGCAAACCTGGATGCTCACTTCGAGTTCGACATCGGACCGAACCCCGATGCGAACCTGGAGCCGGACTCCGACGTCGACGCCGACTGAGAGACGCGCATGAACGACGACGACGATCGACGACGGATCCTCGAGCGACGCGCCCGCTACATCGCGATGGCGCTCGCGGGCGTGGGCACCGCGACGCAGGCCGCCTGCGGACCGTGCTTGAGCGGAGGCGTTGACGCCGATCTGTTCAGGGACGCGAGCATCGACGCCACGACGTTCGAGGTCTGTCTGTCGCCGCTCTTCGACGCGCCCATCGCCGACGCGCCCGATGCGCTGACCGGCGACGCCCCGACGGATCTCGATGCTGCGCTCGAGGATGACGCCGGGAACGAGGGCGACACGAACGAGCTCGATGCCGACCCGGTCGATCGCGACGTGGGCACCCCGGCCGAGGATGCTCCCGATGGTGTTGAAGCAGACGAAGATGCGCCCTGACGCGTCGCCGTCGGATATCCTCCTTTCCGAGGTCATGGGGCATGCAGGGCGACGATGACGATGCCAAGGCGATCCTGAAGCGACGCGCGCGCTACGTCGCGATGGCGCTCGCGGGCATCGGCACGGCCACTCAAGCAACAGCGTGCGTCTGCCTCAGCGCCGACCGAACAGACGCTGGTCCTCCGCCCGACACGAATGTCGACGCTCCGCGGGTACCGATCGACGCCGACATGGATGCGCACTTCGAGTTCGACATCGGACCGAACCCCGACGCGAGTCCGGAGCCGGACTCCGACGTCGACGCCGACTGAGAGACGCGCATGAACGACGACGACGATCGACGACGGATCCTCGAGCGACGCGCCCGCTACATCGCGATGGCGCTCGCGGGCGTGGGCACCGCGACGCAGGCCGCCTGCGGACCGTGCTTGAGCGGAGGCGTTGACGCCGATCTGTTCAGGGACGCGAGCATCGACGCCACGACGTTCGAGGTCTGTCTGTCGCCGCTCTTCGACGCGCCCATCGCCGACGCGCCCGATGCGCTGACCGGCGACGCCCCGACGGATCTCGATGCTGCGCTCGAGGATGACGCCGGGAACGAGGGCGACACGAACGAGCTCGATGCCGACCCGGTCGATCGCGACGTGGGCACCCCGGCCGAGGATGCTCCCGATGGTGTTGAAGCAGACGAAGATGCGCCCTGACGCGTCGCCGTCGGATATCCTCCTTTCCGAGGTCATGGGGCATGCAGGGCGACGATGACGATGCCAAGGCGATCCTGAAGCGACGCGCGCGCTACGTCGCGATGGCGCTCGCGGGGATCGGGACCGCCACGCAAGCAACAGCCTGCATCTGCTTGGAGCCGCCAGGCGATTTGGTCGACGTCGGCTTCCCTCCCGATGAAGGGCTCGACGCGTCGAACGCCGAGGATGCCCGCACGCCCGGCGACGCGGCGGGTGACGCCGACGAGGATGCGCCGTGAGCGGGCGACGATCGCTGGCCGTGGAGCTCACGAGCTCGTGCAACCAGACGTGTGGCTATTGCTACAACGCGTGGCGCGGCGACGGCGGTCGCGAGGTGGGCGCGCTCTCGACCGAGCGCCTCGTCGCGGTGCTCGATCGCATCCTCGGCAACGTCGACATCGATCACGTGACCTTCACGGGCGGCGAGCCGTTCTCGCGTCGTGATCTCTTCGAGATCCTCGACGTGTGTCGCGCGCGCGGCGTGCGCTTCCAGATGATCTCCAACGGCGGCCTGATCACCGACGCGCTCGCGACGCGCGTCGCGACGTACCGGCCGCTCTCGATCCAGGTGACGCTCAACGCGCCCGATGCCGCGCTGCACGACGAGCTCGTGGGCGGCAGCGGCCACTTCGAGCGCACGCTCCGCGGCATCGCGGCGCTGCACGCGGCCGGTGTGCGCGTCGTCGGATGTGTCGTCGTCTCGCGCAAGAACGCTCACCTCGTGGGCGAGACGCTCGATCGCTTCGCGTCGATCGGTGTGCGCGAGATCTCGTTCTCTCGCTTCTCGCCGTCGGGATACGCCACCGCGCAGCTCGCGGAGCTCTTGCCCTCGCGCAGCGAGATCGTGCGCGCGCTCGAGGCCGCTGAGGATCGCGCGATCCGCCATCGCCTCACCGTACGCTCGACGATGCCGATCCCTCCGTGCGTCGTCGAGTACAGCGACTACCCGCACGTCGGGTTCGGCCAGTGCCCCATCGGCACCGACATGCAGGAGCTCACGCTCGGACCGCGCGGGGAGCTTCGTCACTGCACGCTCCACGAGGCACCGATCGGGTCTGCGGAGGACGCGCCCGATCACGCGCTCGATGCGCTGATGCGCGCGCCCGGCTACCGCGACGTCACGCCCGAGTTCTGCGCGCCCTGCCCTCACTTCGCCGTGTGCCTCGGTGGATGCGGCGCGGCGTCGATCGCGGTGAACGGCGAGCGTGGTCTCGATCCGTTCGTGGGACAGCACGTCGACGATGTGCTGGCCGCACGCCTCGCGAGCGAACGTGCCTCGCGCGGGCTCATCGCCGCGACGAGCTTGGTCCGTCGATGACCCGGGTCCGCCGATGAGCTGGGGTCCGCCGATGACGCGCGTGCTGCTCTTGTGGCCCGGCAGCGTGGGCGCCTCGGGCGGGAGCTTCGGCTGCCCTCAGCTCGTCGGCCTCGCGACGTACCTGCACGCCCACACGCGTGCCGAGGTGCACGTGCGCGACCTCGTGTTCGAGCGCGCCCTCGCCACCGAGTCGCGTCGTTCGTTCTCCCTCGCGGACGTGTTCCGCGGCGACGACGGGCGCGGCTACGACGTCGTCGGCATCGCCGTCTATTCGTCGTTCGACTGGCTGCCGTGCGAGGCCCTCGCGGAGCAAGCGCGCGCGCTCCTACCCCGCGCCGTGATCGTCGCCGGCGGCTACCACGCGAGCGCGAGACCCGAACAGATCGTCGAAGATCGGTCGCCGTTCGACGTCTGCGTCGTCGGTGAGGGCGAGATCCCGTTCGCGCGCGTCGTCCAGTCGGTCGAAGGCGGCGCGCCGCTGCGGAAGCAGATCCTCGGCTCGGAGCCCATCGAGGATCTCGACGCGCTGCCTCCCACGGACTGGTCCCATCTCGATCGCTACCGCGCCATCGCACGCCGTCATGCGACGCAGGCGCAGCTCTACCTGTCGCGCGGCTGCCCCTTCGACTGCGCGTTCTGCATGGAGCGCGCGAAGCGCGAGGTGCGCTGGCGCGCGTACTCGGTGGAGCGCGCGATCGACGAGGTGGTGCGCCTGCACGCGTGGCTCGACCTGCGTGGCTGGACGCTCTTCGTCACCGACGCGCTCTTCGGCATGAAGACGTCGTGGCGACGCGCGTTCCTCGAGGAGCTCGCGCGGCGTGCGCTGCCCATCGACACCACGTGGCTCCTCTTGCGCATCGATCTGGTCGAGGACGACGACCTCGCGCTGCTCCGCGACGCGAACTGTTCGGTGGGCTTCGGCCTCGAGTCGGGCGATCCGGATCAGCTCGCGATCATCCGCAAGACGGGCCGCCTCGACACGTACCTCGATCGCATGCGCGAGATCGCGGCGTGGTCGCTCGACCACGATCTCGCGTGGGGCGCGAACGTGATCGTCGGTCACCCCGGCGAGACGCGCGCGTCGATGGAGCGCTCCGCGAGCTACCTGCGCGAGCTCTTCCTCTCACCGCGCGCCACGACAGGCTTTCTCTCCGTGGACCCCTACCGCTTCTATCCCGGCTCGCCGATCGACCACGAGCGCGGTCAGTGGGAGCAGCGCTACGGCACGCGCTTCCACGCGACGACGTGGTGGCGCGAGGGCGATCCCGCGTTTCTCTCCGAGTGGTGCGACCCCTCGCGCGACCTCGGCTTCCTCGAGCGCGAGTCGCTCCAGCACGAGCTGTTCACGCCGATCCTCGCGCAGATCGAGCCGCGCTTCGTGCACCGCGGCCCGGCGCGCGACCACTTCCTGCGGTCGATCCGCGATCAGGTCTCGTACGCGGAGACGCGCCTCGACACGCTCGGCCGCTACTTCGCGTGGCGCAGCTGGACGGGCCAGCGCGAGCAGGCGAGGCGCGAGCTGCACGAGCACGTCGACGTCGGGACGTTGGCCCGCGAGGCACGCGAGGCCGTGCTGCCCGCGATCGCGCGCATCTCCGACATCACTGTCGACTCGCCCATCTCGAAGGCGATCGTCGCGGTCCCGCGCGAGCGCTTCGTGCCGATCGACTTCGTCACCGAGAGCGTGCGCGACGAACCGATCCCCATGGGCGAGGTGACCGTGTCGGCGATGCACGCGTACGCGCTGACGTACGGGCTCGCGGGCATCACGACGGGACAGCGCATGCTCGATCTCGGCTCGGGCAGCGGCTACGGCGCGGCGCTGCTCGCCCACCTCGTCGGCCCGAGCGGCTCGGTGCGCGGCGTGGAGGTCGATCCCGAGCTCGTGCGATCGAGCCGTCTCGCGCTGGGCGACGCGCGCGTCGAGATCGTCGACGGCGACGCGAGAGACCCGAGCCACTGGACCGACACGCTCGACGTCGTGGTCGCGGGCTTCGCCTGGGATGCGCTTCCGCTCGCGCTGATCGCGCGCCTTCGCGCAGGCGCGATCGTCGTGATGCCGGTGGTGACGGGCCCGAACGAGCAGCGCATGGCTCGCGTCGTCGCGGGGCCCATGCCGCAGATCACGTGGCACGCGCGTGTCCGCTACGTCGGCACGCGGGACGCGCCCGCGGCGCGTGTCAGCGCAGTGACCGCCGAGACGCGCGAGGCCTCGTCCGAGCGGCGTCGACTCGCCGTGGTCCGCTGATCGATCACGCACCGAGGCGTGCGATCGCGTGCGACCGATCGCTCGCTCCGATCACGCGATCGACGTCCGAGACCGTGATGGCTCCGCGCGCGCGCGCAGCCTCCAAGAGCGCGTCGAGCGACACTTCCGCCAGCCACGCCGCATGCGCGCGGTGCAGCGACTCGCTCGACTCGACGAGCCGCGCGACGCGCACGAGCGCAGCCCACTCACGCTCCTCGAAGGTCCCGCGCGAACGACGCACCGCGTGCTCGTGGAGCGCGAGCATCGCCGGCGTGCACGCGTCGAGTCCGTTCCACGTGGCGGGCGCGCCCACGAACACGACTTCGGGAAACGCGCGGCCACGTGGGCCGAGCGCGTGGTCGAGCACGATCACCTCGGGAACGTCGGCCGGTGCGAAGGGCGACAACAGCATTCGGATCGCATCGAGGACCGATCCCTCGGCGCGCGTCACGCCGTGCATCTCGATGAACGCACGCGCGACGAGGAGGACGTCGGCGCGCAGCCACTCGATGCCGTCACCCAGCCTCGCGCGCATCGCACCGAGCGCCATCGACTCGCACGACGGATCGACCGCGCGCGAGGACAGCTCGATGCGAGACGTCGCGAGGAGCGCGTCGATCGAACGATGGAGGAGCGGCAGCCACTGCACCGCGTCGCTCGCGAGCTCGGCCTCGATGCGCCCGGACATCGCGAGCGCGTCCTCGTCGAGCGGCGACCGCGCCGCCTCGGGGAGCGAAGCGCGAGACCACGCGAGGTAGCGGTCGTCTCGCAGCGAACGCGGAGGCAGCAGGGACAAGTGCGCGAGTCCATGGAACGCGAGCGCCTCGTACGCGCTCGAGGCGCGGACGTGCGGCGCGCTCACGGGGACGTCCACACGTAGCCGACGATGCCGCGGTCCTGGTAGCCGCTGGCGATCGCGCTGTCTCGCTCGGGCGCGCTCGTCGTGTAGAAGTGGTTGCCGCCGAGGAACAAGCGGTAGAGCGGCACGGCGCCGCACACCGCGGTCCTCGCCACGAAGCCCATCTGCCCTTCGTATCCCGCGCCCTCGCAGCCCGTGTCGGTCGTGTAGAGGTGATGGCCGTCGCTCACGAGGCAGCGCATGAGCGGCGAGGTTCCGTCGATGCCGACCGCCGCGAGATAGAAGAAGTCGTAGCTCTCGACGCGCATCGAGCAGCACGCGGCTTCGTCGCGGTTCGTCGTGTAGAAGTGGCCGTTGGGGCCGTTCGAGCGGTGTACTGGCAGACGACAGCCGGGAATGCCCGCTTCGCACGCGCCGTCGCAGTCGTCGTCGATCAGGTTGCAGGTCTCTCCAGGCGGCGCGCAGCTCGGCGCGCACACGTCCGCGCAGCGCGTGGTGCCCGTCGTCCCGCATGCGGTCGCGCAGCTCGCGCCTTCGTCGCAGTCGATCGAGCGCTCGCAGCCGTCGTTCGGATCGGCGTTGCAGTCGACGTAGCCCGGCGTGCACGTGCCCACCGCGCACTCACGGCTCTCACAGGCGCTCGTCGCGTTCGGGATCACGCACGTGCGGCCACAGCCGCCGCAGTGATCGGGATCGGTCTCGGTGTCGACGCAGCTCGCGCCGCAGCGCTCGCCGTCGTCGCAGCGCACGTTCGGTCCGCCGTCTGCGGCTCGGCCTGCGTCGCTCATGCGGTCGTGCCCGTTCGCGCAGCCAGACAGCGCCACCCCACTCGAGAGCGCCCCACTCGAGAGCGCCAGCACACCGATCGCGATGCATTCAGCGACGCGCATCGCCGGTGTCACGTGAGGAGCTCGGTGAACGGGCGATCGGTCTCGCCGCCGTTCCAGCCCCAGCTCGCGATGGGCGCGCCCCCCGGCTGCTGGATGCCCAGCGCCTGGAGCGCGGTGAGGTGCACGCGCGCGAAGTTGCCGCCCTCTTCACGCACGTGGTGACCGCGCGCGAGACGACCGTTCGCACCACCGGCGATGATCGCCGGCAGCTCGTTGGTGCTGTGCTTCCAGCCCTCGCCGTACTCGCTCACGCCCAGCACGAGGCCGCGATCCAGGAGCGAGGCGCCCGTCGCGTCCGTCTGCTCCGCGAGGCGATCGAGCACCGTCGCGAAGCACTCCATCTGATGACGCGTGACGCGGCGCACGTTCTCCCAGAGGCCGTCGTGACAGACCTTGTGGAGGCCGTCCGACACGCCGACGTTCGAGAACACGTGCGTGCTCGCGGGAGACGTGAGCATGAAGGTGAACACACCGGTGAGCTCGCACTTGAGCGCGACGGCGAGCAGCTCGGCCATCTCGTTCGCGCGGCCCATCAGGTCACCGTCGGTCGGCGGCGGAGGCGCCATGCACGCCGCGCCCGTCGCGAGCGTCATGCGTCGCTCGATCTCGCGCACGTGATCGAGGTGCTCGTCGAGGCGTGCACGATCACCCGCGCCGAGGCGCGATCGCAGGCCCTGCGCGTCCTGCCGCACGGCATCGAGCAGCGACGCGCGCGTCTGGAGCTCACCTGCGTCGGCGGGCACCGAGAACAAGAGGTTGTAGAGCTGATCGGGCCGCATGAGCGGCAGGTTCTGCGAGCTCGGGCCGTTGTACGAGATCGCGTTCCAGTGGCCGTAGTCGTGGAAGCGCGCGTCGCTCACGCCGCAGTGAACGGAGCGGAAGCGCGGCGCGTTGGGCCCGTAGAAGCTCGGGTCGCGCGCGACGAACTGATCGATCGTCGGCCGCAGCGGAGCGAGCGTGTGCGACGGATGATCGAAGCCCTCGGGGCGGATGCGATCGCCGGTGAGCGCGACCATGAAGCCGCGCATGTGGCCGTCTTCTTGGCCCGGCGGGCTCGGCGGCACCGCGGTCTTGGGCTCGAGGCCGGTGAAGATGGTCGCCTGATGACGCGCGAGCGGCTCGAGCATCTCGCTCATCGTCGCGCCCGCGCCCAGCGTCGGCGGCGTCCACACGTCGGGCATGCCCGTGCCCGCCTGCTCGCCGCCGTGGCGGCCGTGCCACGGAGTGCCGTTGGCCCAGTAGAAGACGCCGAAGAACGGACGCGGCGTCTCGCCGCCCGCGAGCGCGCCGCTCGGGCGCAGCATCGCGTCGAGCTGCGGCAGGCCGAGCGCGATCGCGGAGCCCGCGACCGTTCCACGCAAGAGGGTTCGTCGTGAGAGGAACTTCACGGCTCACCTCCATCGTCGCTCGATCCATCGGTCGGCATGTCGTCCGGAGGCGCGGCCGTCCTGAACGCGTCGCTCGTCACGAAAGCGAGCAAGAGGTCGAGGAAGCGCGAGCCTCCCGCGAGGAAGTCGCGCGAGAGCTCGCGGATCGCTGCCTCTTCACCGTCGCGCTCGAGCCGGCCGTGCACGTGTCGAAAGAGCTGGCGCGTGATGCACAGCGACACGCGCGGATCGTCGGCGAGCAGCTCACCGAGCTCGCGGCCGTTCTGGAGCGGAACGCCATCGAGGCCACCGCTCGTGTCGACGGGGAAGCCGTTGTCGGTGGCGCGCACGCGGCCGATCGAGTCGAAGCCCTCGAAGAGGTAGCCGGGCGGATCGATGCTCGCGTGGCACGCGGCGCAGTCGGGTCGCACGCGGTGCGCCTCGAGCCGCTCGCGCAGCGTGCGCGGCGTACCCATCACCGGCGGGATGTCCGTGGAAACACCCGGCGGCGGCGGGGGAATGAGGTCGCAGAGGAGACGCTCGCGGACGTACTTGCCGCGCAGGGTCGGCGAGGTCTCGGTCGGGTGCGCGTTGGCGGTGAGGAACGCGCCGAGCGTGAGGATGCCCGCGCGCGGTCCGTCCTCCGGCAGCTCCACGGGCACGAACGTGATCGGCGACACGCCCTCGACATCGAGGTCGTAGAGGTCGGCGAGCTCCTGGTTCACGAAGGTGCGGCGCGTGCGGAGTAGTTCACGCACGTCTGCGTCGCGCGCGAAGACGACGTCGTCGACGACGAGCTCGATCTCCGTACGCATCGCGACCATGAGGCTCGGCGTGAACGACGGGTGGAGCTCGGGATCGCGCTCGCGCACGTTCGCGAGCCGCGAGAGATCGAAGTACTGCGCGAAGAACGCGCGCACGGCGCGACGCGCGCGCGGATCGTCGAGCAAGCGCAGCGCCTGTCCGTGCACGCCGTCGGCGTCCGCGAGATCACCCGCCATCGCGGCGTCGATCAGCTCGTCGTCGGGTGCGCTGTTCCAGAGGAGGAACGACATGCGGCTCGCGACCTCGAGGTCCGAGAAGCGTCGCCAGCCCGCACGCTCGCGATCTTCTTCGCCGAGCTCCACGCGGTAGAGGAACGACGCCGACTGCAGCATGCCCGCGAGCGCGAGCGTGAGGCCGCGGTTCGCATCTCCCCCCGCGAGGTCGACGGCGATGCGCTGCCAGCGCGCAGACTCGTCCGCGGTGAGCGGCCGACGGTAGAGGCGCCGACCGAGCCGGGTGATCGCGCCGTTCACGCACGCGTCACCGGGGCTCGCGGGCTCGCACCCGACCACCGCAGCACGCCGCGCAGCGTCCATGACCACGGCGTTCGCGATGGCGTGCGCCGACTCTTCGTACCGCTGCGTCCCGACCTCGGAGAGCGTCGTCGAGGCCGCGCCCACGTTGTAGAAGAGGTACGGGTTGGTGTCCGGCTCGAGCTCGAGCTGAGGCAGCGGACCCAGCGTCGGATCCACGTCCTGCCCCCCGAGCGCCTGCTCCACGCTGGCCCGGTACTGGGCCTCGGTGAGACGAGGCAGCACGACCGGCCCGGGCTCGTAGACCCTCTCGATGCGCCCGAGCCGGGGAGCATCGACCTCACCGGTGCACGCGGTCGAGACAGCGCCGAGGCAGGCGATCGCAGCGATCGTCGAGCCAAACAGCAGGCGCGAAGGACGTGACGACGACATCACGCTCCAAGGTATCAACAACCGGGCCAGCCTCGATAGCGCCGACTGCGGTCTGGAGGCAGCACGCGCTACGTGCTCCGCGCCTCGAGCTCGAACGGAGAGGTCGGGCTGCGACGCCCCAGCGTCGCGACCACCCCGAAGACGTCGTTCGGCTGAACCCGCGACGCCGCGAGCTCGCGACGACGAATCGTGGGACGACGAAGTCTTCTGGTGATCGGATCGAGCGTGGACAGAACCTCGGCGAGCGACGCGTGTCTCAGACGTCCGTGCGTCGCCTCCTCCTCCTCGGTCTCGCCCTCTCGCTGGGCTCGTGCGCTGCCTCGCTTCCCGCGGCGGAGACGACGCCGCCGTCCGCTCCGATCGTGTCGGTGGAAGCGAGCGCGTCGGCGGTCGAGAGCGCCGCGGACGAAGCGACGGTCGAGAGCGCCGCGGCCGCGCCGTCGATCGTTCACGCGCCTGCGCTGACCGCCGAGCAGCTGCTGCGAGCCGCGGGGAGCGCGACGTACCTCGTCGACCACGACCTGCGTGTCGCCTCGATCGACAGCGTGGCGAGCGAGCGCTGGATCACGCGTCGGCCGAGCGCGGTGTTCCTCTACGCGGAGCGACCGATCGAGACCGCGACCGAGGTGCGCATGCGCGGCGCGTGTCAGCGACTTCCCGTGTGGCCGGACATCGTCGTGGGCGCGCTGTCGGTCGGGCTCACACGGCACGGCCGCGAGCGCGTCGTGCTCGAGGTCGAAGACCATGGCGTGGCGGTGGAGGATCAGCGCATCGAGGACGGGTTCTGGTCGACGCACGGGGTGCGAGGGCTGGGCCTCGGCGTGATCGCGCTCGACGACGACCACATCGTGTTCGCCGAGGGCGCCGAGATCCGAGAGGTCGCCTGCGTGAACAGCGTGCGCGCCGTGCTCTGCGCTGCAGACGCGGATCCGTGGGTCGGTCCGCGCGGCTACTGCCTCGATCGCGCGCTCGTGGTGCGCCCGTGGCGACCCGCGTTCGTCCCCCACGTCGGCCCCGTGTGGCCCGCCTATCCGGAGGTCTATCCGTCGCTTCCCGAAGGCCACTGCGAGGTCGAGTGCGCGCCGAGCGCGTGCGAGGACGCGCTGCCGACGGCGCAGCTGCCGCACGTCCCGCTCTACACGGAGGAGGATCCCGTGCTGGCCGTGTTCCGCACGCAGGCGGCGTGTCGCGCGTTCGCGGCGTCGCGCCCCACGCCTGCGCTCGACGGCGTGTGGTAATCGTCGCGCGCTACTTCTTCTTGAGGGCCTTCGCGACGGTGTTGCGCGACACGCCGAGCACGCGCGCGGCCTCGCTCTGGTTTCCATCCACGTGAGCGACGGTCGCGCGGATGTAGGCGTCGGAGGCATCCGCCATGGTCAGGCCCAGCGGGATGCTCGCGTGCGCGGAGGCTGCGCTCGCGGGCTCCACGTCCACGCGTGAGGCGCGCGGCTCGTCGATCATCGACACGCGCGCGAGCGGCAGGCGGTCTTTGCGGATGCGGCCGTCGGGCGCGAGCACGGTGGCGCTCTCGATCGCGTGCTCGAGCTCTCGCACGTTGCCGGGGAAGGCGTGGCCGCGGAGCGCGGCCATCGCGCTCGGCTCGATCTCCACGCTGCGCGCGTAGCGCTTGCCGAACGCCTCCGCGAAGTGGTGCGCGAGGCGCTCGATCTCCCCCGGGCCGCGCTCGCGCAGCGGAGGCACGTCGATCTCGAGCACACGAAGTCGGTAGTAGAGGTCCTGCCGGAACTTCCCCTCTCGCACGGCGCGCTCGAGGTCGTGGTGGGTCGCGGAGATCACGCGCACGTCGGCGCGCATCGTCTCGCGGCCACCGACGCGCTCGTAGGTGCGCTCTTGGAGGAAGCGCAGCAGCTTCCCCTGCGTCTCGAGCGGGAGGTCGCCGATCTCGTCGAGGAAGAGCGTGCCCTGATGCGCGAGCTCGACCTTGCCGCGCACTCTGCGATCGGCGCCCGTGAACGCGCCGCGCTCGTGACCGAAGAGCTCGCTCTCCGCGAGCTGCGCGGGGAGCGTGGTGCAGTCGACGGTCACGAACGGACCACGCTGACGCGGCGAGCTCACGTGCACGGCGCGCGCGAGCAGCGTCTTGCCCGTGCCGGTCTCGCCGCGCAGCAGCACCGTCGCGTCGGCCTGCGCCGCGAGGCGGATGCGCTCGTAGACGACCTCCATCGCCGCGCTGCGACCGACGATGCGGTTGAACGGACCACGCAAGACGAGGCCCGGCTCGCCGCGCACGGGCGCGAGCGTGGTGAGCGAGAGAGCGCGCGCGAGCTCCGTCGCGAGGGCGAGGAGGTACTGCGCGTCCTCGTCGTCGAAGGAGCTGCGACCGCTCTCTTCGCTGCGGTGGTTGAGCACCTGCACGACGCCGCGCACGGGCGCGCTCGCGTCCTCGCGGATCGGCGCGGCGAGGATCGAACGCGTGACGAAGCCGGTCTTTCGATCTTGCGTGGGATCGAAGCGCGCATCGCCGCGCACGTCGTCGATGCGGATCACCTCGCCGCGCTCGGCGACGAGACCGACGACGCCCTTGCCGATCGGCTGGACGAGCCTACCCGCCTCCGGCAGCACCGCGACGTGGCTGACGAGCGTTCCTCGCGGCGCCCCCTGCGCAGCGCCGTGCTCGAGCGAGTCGGCATCGACGAGCCACACCGTCGCGCGCTCCGCGTCCATCGCCGCCGCGAGCTTGTCGGCGGCGCTCGCGAGCCACGCGTCGAGATCGACCTCACGGGCGAGCATCGACGCGAGCTCGACGAGCAACGACAGCCGGGTCACGCGGCCATGATAGCGGCCTCCCGCGTGCGCCGGTGCGACGAGCGCGAGGCTCACGCCGCCTTCGCGAGAACGCGCGCAGGGAGCGCGATCTCGAGGCCCTCGCGCGCTGCGATCGTGCCGGGGCGCACGATGTCGGCTTGCATCTCGAGCGCCGCGACCTCGCGATCGGTGCGCTGCGGATCGTGATGGAACAGCACGAGCTGACCCACGCGCGCCGCGTCGGCCACGCGCACGCCCTGCTCCCACGTCGAGTGGCCCCAGCCCACCTTCGAGGGTCCGACCTCACCGCGGTACTCGGCCTCGGTGTACATCGAGTCGTAGATGAGCACGTCGGCGTCTTTCGCCAGCTTCACGAGGTAGGGATCGACGCACGCGTAGTGCTCGGTGTCCGTCGCGTAGACGATCGAGCGACCGCCCGCTTCGATGCGGTAGCCCATCACGCCGCCGGGGTGGTTGAGGCGACGCGAGGTGACCGTGACGTCGCCGATGGTGATCTCCTGCCCCGACTCGACCTGTCGGAACGCGAGGTGCGCGCCCATGTCGCTGAGACGCACCGGGAAGTGCGGCGGCTGCATCTGCATCGACAGCGACTCGCGCAGACCGATCTGCGGGCTCGCGGTGGAAGGCGCGCCCACGATCTCCAGGCGCGAGCCGGGCAGCCACGCGGGCAAGAAGAACGGCAAACCCTGGATGTGATCCCAGTGCAGGTGCGAGAGCAGCAGCGTCGCCTGCGAGAGGCGATCACGCATGAGCTGATCGCCGAGCGCGCGGATGCCCGTGCCCGCGTCGAGCACGATCACTTGATCGCCGAAGCGCACCTCGACGCAGCTCGTGTTGCCGCCCACGCCCTGCATGTCGCGGCCCGGCGACGCGATGCTGCCGCGGACGCCCCAGAAACGAACCGACAGACTCTCGCTCTTCGTCGCGCTCTTCATGACTCGTGCTCCTCGCTCACGACCGACTCGGCCGTGTGTGAGCGAGGAGCATTGCGAGGAGAGTGCCAGCGCGAATTCAGCCTGTTTCGTCGAAGATCATGCGTCCTTCGCACACGGGTGCGCTCTGCGAGAGCAGCGCCCGCTCTCGAGCGGAGCATGCGTCCCACTGGACGGCACTGCGTCGGCTTGGCGGTCCGTTCCTCCACGACTAGCTTCAGCGCATGGACGATTCGGCCTTCGATGCCCTTCTCGACCAGACCGCGTCTGACGTCGCTGTGCGCTTCAGAGGTTCGGGCGTGAGGTCGATCGTTGCGACTCCGTACGCGGATTCGTTCGGACGCTCCGGGACGCACTTCGTCGTGGTTCTCGCGAACAAGGCGGACGAGGCCGACTACACGTGGGATGAGCTCAAGCCGGTGGAACGCGCGCTCGCCGAGGCTCTCCAAGGTCTCGACCCGACCCGGATCCCCTACACCGACTACATGCTCGAGTCGGACCTCTCTTTGAGGAGAGAGGAAGTGGCTTGACGTGGACCTTCCCCAAGAACTGCTGGACCACTCCACACGACTTGCCGCTCTCGACCCACGCCGTCCCAAACAGGTTAGCCTCCGGCGCGCAGTCTCTTCGGCGTACTACGCCTTGTTCCACCGGCTGATTGGGGATGCCACGTCGCATGCGATCGGAGCGAGCGGACCACGAGCGAAGGTACTCCGCGAGGCGGCGAGCCGCTGGTTCAACCACGGCACGATGGCGAGCGTGTCCGGTGCAATCGTGCGCCCTCTCGCGATTCCCAAGTCGGACCCGCTTCGCGAGCTGTTCGTCGATGACGCTGCAGTTCCTCCTCGAAGCGTCGTCACGAGTGATCTCATGGACGTCGCAGAAACGTTCGAGAAGCTTCAGGAAGCCCGCCACGGCGCGGACTACGACCTCTCGCTCTGGTACTCACGTGTGCAAGTCGTCACGCTGGTGAATCGAGTCGAGAGCGCCTTTGCGGCATCGACCGACTGCAATCCCACCCGGACTACGGCCTGTTCCTCGTTCTTCTCCTCACGAGCGAGAAGGTTGCGAAGCGTCGCTGATCAGCTTCCGCAGAGCATCGGCGCGACGCAGACGCCGCCCATGCAGACGCTGCTCGCGCACTGCTCCATGGTCTCGCAGGCCTCGCCGTTGTCGCGGATGCGCACGCACACCTCGTCGGTGCAGCGCAGGCCCTCGGCGCAGCCGGAGAGATCACACGCATCACCCTCGGCGCTCGGCACCGGCGCGCAGACGCCGTCGAAGTCGAGGCGCATCGCGTCGGTCTCCGCGCACGCCTGACCCACCGGGCACTGCGCGGGAACGCCGAGTCGACACGCGGCGCCTGCCGCGACGGCCGCGCGGCACACGAAGGTCGCGCCACCGGCGCCCACCATGTCGACGACACACGACAGGCCGGGCAAGCAGAGCGGTCCCGCCATCAGGCTGCACGAGCCACCTTCGGTGCCGACGAGCACCTCTTCGTGCGGACGACACTGGCCGCCGTTGCACAACATCCCGAGCGGACACGCGCCGAGCTCGGTGCAGCCGGCCCCGATCCCCGGCGGCGCGACGCACATCCCGTCCGCGCTGCATGTGAGGCCCGCCGTGCAGTGACGCTCGTCCGAACAGTCTTGGCCCGACGTGCGACGCGCTTGGCACGTGCCGGGGCACGCCGTGGTGAGCGCGCAGAACTGCTCGACGCCGCACTCTTCGTTGATCGAGCACGCACCGCCCGCGGGCTGCGTGCCCTCGAAGACGTCCTGGCACGCGAGCGCCGCGGTGCCGTTGTTCGAGAGCGTGCACGGGTTCGCCTCGAGAGCGTTGATGCACGCGCGCGCCTGCACGGGATCGAAGACCACGGTGCCGCGCGCGATCGCCATGTCGTACGCGGGTCCAGCAGCGTTGCGGTAGGCAGCGCCGAACGCGGCGTCGCAGCCGCCCGCGCCACCGAGGAAGACGCGCGCGACGGTCTCGCCCGCGCAGATCTCGATCGCCTCACACGCCGACGCCGTGAACTCGGCCTCGAACTGGTCCTGCGTGAGCGTGCTCGAGTTGGTGCTCGGGCAGCCTGCGGCGAGCGCAGCGAGGACGACGGAGCCAGCGACGGAGACGGAGTACGTGAAGGCGTGACGCATGCGGCGAGCCTCGCATGACCCGCCGATCGTCGACAAACCCCAGCGTCACGCCCAGCGTCAGCCCAGCGTCAGGCGGCGAGCGCGGTCTCCTTGGGGCGCGCGAGCTTCCACTCGCGGAGCACGAGGTACGCGAGGAGCGAGATCGATCCGATGAAGGGCATCGTGATCAGGAACGGCCAGGTCGCGATGCCGAGCTTCTTCGCGTCGGGCACCAGCCACATCGTCGCGATCGACGCGGACAGCACGAGATCGAGGGTGATCTGCGTCGCCCAACCGCCCTGCATCGGCACCTGGAGGAACGCGAGGTAGCCCTCGGCGATCGTGACCTCGACCGAGTACACGGTGAACGCGAGGAAGACGACGAGCGCGACGATGAAACGGGTCATGTGAGCCTCTCTTGCGCCGACGTGGTGTCGGCATGAGTGGGTTGTGGCCCGCGCCAGGCTCATCACCATGACGTCGGAGGTCATGCTCCGACCGAGGCGAGAGGTCATCATCGCGGGATGGCCACCGCCGCTCGCTCCTCCGTCGTCACGCGCTCGTCGACGAGCTCCTTCGGCACGCTGCTGCGCGAGCACCGCACGCGACGCCACTGGTCGCAGTCGGCGCTCGCCGATCAGGCGGAGGTCTCCACGCGACACCTCTCGTTCCTCGAGACGGGCAAGGCCGCGCCGAGCCGCGAGATGGTGCTCGTGCTCTCGAGCGCGCTCGATCTGCCGCTGCGCGAGCGAAACCTCTTGCTGGGCGCGGCGGGGTTCACGCCCGCGTACCGAGAGAGCGCGCTCGAGTCGGCCGCGATGAGCGACGTGCGTCGCGCGATCGATCTCTTGCTCGCGCACCACGAGCCCTACCCCGCGATGGTCTTCGACGCGCTGTGGAACGTCGTGAAGATCAACCAGGGCGCAGGCGCGCTGCTCGGCGCGCTCGTCCCGCTCGACGCGAACACGGCCTCGATCGTCTCGAACGGCATGCGCTTCATCTTCGATCCGCGAGGCGCGCGGCCCTACATCGAGAACTGGCGCGAGGTCGCCTCGTACGCGCTCGACCAGATGCGCCGCGAGATGCACCACACCCCGCGCGAAGGCGGCGCCGCGCTGCTCGCGGAGATCGAGGCCCTCGCAGGCGACCTCGGCTACGTCGCCCCGCGCACCATCGAGACGCCGCTGCTCGAGGTGCGCCTCAAGAAGGACGACGTGCGCCTGCGCTTCTACACGACGGTCACGACGCTCGGCACCCCGCTCGACGTGACGGTGCAAGAGCTCCGCATCGAGACGTACTTCCCCGCCGACGCCGAGACGCGCGCGATCGTGGAGCGTCTGCGCACGGCATGACGGATCGCTCGTTCCTATTCGAGGACGTCGTCGAGCGCGGGTGCGGTGAGGAGGCGGTCGAGGATCCGCTCGAGCTGGGCATGGCTCGCGGTACGCACGCGCGCCTCGGTGCGTGCGTCGATCTCACCGAAACGTTTCGTCAGCAGCGTGAGGACCACCGCGCACCGCCCTTGCTCGATGCCTCGCTCGAGGCCTCGTTCGATGCCTTGTTCCATGCCCCGCGCCCTGCCTTCTCGCTCCGCTTGGTCACGGGCCTCCCGCGTGACCCGCGCCTTCCACTGGTCGTACGTCTCGTTGATCTCCATGGCCAGCTCCTCGTCGCGTGGCTCGAGCGTCTCGAGCCGTGAACGTAGCACGGTGATCGCGGCGACTGCCGCGGGGTGCTCCCACGCATCCTCCGTCAGCCCCCGCGCATCACGCACCGCCTGGCGCAGCGTGGGCCCTGCTCCCATCAGTCGCAGGAGCAGCGTGCCGCGCTCCTCCGGAAGCTCCGCGAGGACGACGACGAAGCAAGGGATCCCGGCTTCGCACGTCATCGCGTAGACGACGCTGGGCCAGCCCTCGCGCTGTCGCATCGCGAGCGCCGCGAGCGCACCGTCGGGTCGCCCTGCGCTCATCACCCAGAGGATCGGGGCGACGGTCGGCCCACGCGCGAGCGCGAGCTGTTTTCGAAGGCAGGCGTAGATGTCCTCGATGCCGGGCGGGTTGCGGTACGCCTCGAAGAGCGCGCGTGTTCTCGCCATCGCGCCGCGCAACCCAGGTCCGGGCATGCCGGTCTCGGCAGGCTCGAACCACACGTCCACCCACTGCGGCTCGCTGCCGGCGATCTCGTGCTGCACGCGCGCAGTGCCGAGGCTTCCGAGCGCCTCTTGGAGGAGCGCCTTGGCCGCGTGGTCGTAGGGAACCCTCGTCATGAGGGCTGTTGTCGGCAGCTGCGGCGACCTGTTGCTCGGTCGCCTCGTTCATCGGCGCGAGGTCGAGTCTCCGCCTCAGCCTACGCGGGTCATGGCACCGATGAGCTGACGTGACTCGAGGATCGCGACGAGGGCGTCGGCGCACTGCTCGGGGCTCTCGCCGCTCGCGCCGATCACGAGCTCGGGAGACTCGGGCGCTTCGTAGGGCGAGGTGAGGCCAGTGAAGTCCTTGATCTCACCCGCGCGCGCCTTCTTGTAGAGGCCCTTCGGATCGCGTCGCTCGCACTCCTCGAGCGGCGTCGCGACGTGCACCTCGAAGAAACTGCCCTCGACCGCGACGGCGCGCGCGCGCGCACGGTCGGCGCGGAACGGTGAGATGAACGCGGTGAGCACCACCACGCCCGCGTCCGCCATGAGCTTGGCCACCTCGGCGATGCGCCGGATGTTCTCGGTGCGGTCCTTCTCGCCGAAGCCGAGATCCGCGTTGAGGCCGTGCCGCACGTTGTCGCCGTCGAGCACGTACGCGAGCACACCGCGCTCGATCAGCTTCTTCTCGACGAGGCCCGCCACGGTGCTCTTTCCCGAGCCCGACAGGCCAGTGAGCCAGAGGATCGCGCCGCCATGACCGAGCACGCGACGTCGATCCTCCGCGCTGACGTGACCGTGATGCCAAGTGACGTTCGTGCTCATCGGCAGCGTCTACCACGGGAACGCGAACGGCCCGCGATCACGAGGATTGCGGGCCACCCACCAAGTGCGTCGTCGTTCAGCGACAGCTTTGGGTTCGGAGCACGGTGCCGAATCCACAAGCGTCGTAGGTCGCGCCCACCCCGCAGCCGGGCACGGAAGTACGCCAGCCGTAGACATGCGCGTCGCAGTTGACCAAGTACGGATCTCGCAGCGTCTCGGAGCCGTTGCAGTCGTAGTCGAAGAACAGCCCGGTGGTCGGAGGCGTAGTCATTCGAGTGGAGAAGACCATCGTCTGCCCGGGAAACACGGTTGTGAGCCCGTCGTGGCAGTCGGACGCCGGGGTCGGAACCATCCATCGGCCCGAGGGACACGACGTCGGCGCGGTCAACGGCATCCTGCACGCGTCGATGCTCTCGCCCACCGTCGGGGTGTAGCCGTCTCCATCGCAGTCGACCCGGTAGGTGATGCGCGAGAGGCCCTCGTCGCGCGAGCCGTCACAGTCATCGTCGATGTCATTGCAGGTCTCGCTCGCGCCGGGACTGGTGCTGCCCGACGCGTCGTCGCAGTCGCCGCTGCGGCTCGCGTGGCCGGCGGGCTGGGTGCACGCCTGTCGCGTCATGTCGGCGCGGCCGTACGTGTCGCCGTCGGCGTCGACGTAGAACGTCGTCGTGACTCCGTCGTCGACGGCTCCGTCGCAGTCGTCGTCGAGCGCGTTGCACGTCTCGGTGCCGCCGGGACGACACGACGAGCATGCGTCGTTGCAGTCGCCTGCCGTCGCGCTGTGGCCTGCGGGCGCCGTGCATGCGCTCACCGCGGTGCCCACGCCGAAGCCGTCGCCGTCCGCGTCGACGTAGAACGAGAGCAGCACCCCGTCGTCGATCGCGGCGTCGCAGTCGTCGTCCGCGCCGTTGCAGCTCTCGGTGCCACCCGGATGACAGGTCGCGCATGCGTCGCTGCAGTCCGTCGCGTCTCGCGTGTAACCCGCGCGGCTCTCGACACAGCCCGCGAGCGGACGGCTCGCGTCACCGAAGCCATCGCCGTCGGCGTCCGCGAAGAGCGTCGCGAACGGGCACCCCGCGTCGGGCACGACGAACGCGTCGGGCATCGCCACCATCCCGGCGTCGCCGGCCACCATCCCCGCGTCGTCGCCCGCCATCCCGGCGTCGTCCATCGCGACCATCGGCCCCACGTCACCCACACCCGCATCGCCCGCGGACCACGCGTCGCTCGCCTCGACCGCTGCGTCGGGCCGCGAGGAATCGGGCGGCGAGCCCACCTCCACGCACATGCCCATCATCGGCTCGTAGCCGTTCGGACAACCGTTGCTGCTTCCGCAGCCGCTCACGAGAACCAGAGAAGAAACCACCAGGAACCAGCTCGACTTCGTCATGTTCGCCTCCACGTCCGATTTGCGGACGCGGGGGTTGTCGGCACCCGGTTGCGGCTGTTGCGTGGTTTCTCGATCTTTTTTCAGCGAGTCGCGAGGAGCTCGGCCAGCGCCTGGATCGTGCGGGGCGCCGAGCCCTCGGCCTTGTTGTTCACGATCACGTAGAGCGGCAGGCCAGCCGCGGCGCAGGCGTCCGCCAGGGCGACCACGTCTGCGCGCATCTCGGGCTGGGCCACGACCACGCGATCGAAGGGCTCGAACGCAGCCTTCTGCTTCTCGTAGCTCTTGCCGTGCGGAAGCATGATCCGCGCGACCACGACGGGACCGAGCACGCCCGAGCCTCCGAGCGCGCTCGCGATGCGCTGCTTCTGCTTGGAGATGCGGGGCATGCGCGTCCAGAACGAGAAGCAGTGGCTCGCGCCGCGCGCGGCGAGGATCTCGAGGTAGCGATCCGTCATCAGGCGCGAGTCACGCACCTCGATCGAGAACGGCCCGAACGGCGCGGCCTCGACGAGGAAGGCGTCGAGGCGCTCCTCGAAGCGCGCGACGTCGGGGGCGTGCGGCGTGGGCGGGATCTCGATCACGTAGGCCGCGAGGTGCGCGCGAAACGTCTCTTCGACGGCCAGCGCGACGTGCTCGGCGAACGTGGCCACGTCGAGGAAGCGCGGGTTCGGCTGCCCGGCGCGGGCGCCGAAGCGCGCGTGATCGGGATACGAGAGCGCCGCGATCTCGTCCCAGACCTTCATCACCACGCGGTAGCCGTCCGGCAGGAGCGTCGCGTACGAGGCGAGCTCCTCGCGCGGGATCGGGCCGTAGTACGAGCGATCGATCCCCACGGTGCGGAGCAGCGGATGGGCCGCGTACTCCTCGAGCGAGCTCCGCACGAACTCCTTCTGCGTCGGATAGCGTCGACGAAAGACGAAGTCCGCCCACCCCGGGAAGGTCCAGCTCGAGGTGCCCATGAACACGTGCGGCGGGACGCGCGACGCGAGCGCGACGTCTTCGGGGCGCGGCGTCGGCACCGGCCCGAGCGAGCCGCGCACCGACGCTGCCGCGGGTGCGTTGGGCAGGGCGCTCGATCGCTCGATCTCCACGTCGTCGAAGAGCGAGAGCGTGCCCGTCGTCGTGTCCTTGCGACGCGGCACGCCCTACTCGCGGTTCGCGTCGCGCTCGCGGTCGCGCAGGTCCGCCACGCCGTCGTTGTGCGCGTCGAGCGTCGCGCTGAACACGTGACGTCCCCCGCCGCGCGCGACGAAGTAGAAGTCGTCGTGTCGGGCGTGCTCGAGCACCGCGCGGATCGCGGGCAAGCCCGGGTTGCAGATCGGGCCCGGCGGCAGGCCCTCGCGCCGGTACGAGTTGTAGGGGTTCTGCACGTCGTCGAGCATCGCGCGCGTGATGCGGCGTCCGTCGAACCCTTCGCACGACGCGCGCGTCGGCTCTTCCTTACAGCCGTAGGAGATCGTCGGATCGGCCTGCAGGCGATGGCGCGGGAGGAACGTGTCGCTCTCGAGGCGGTTCACGAACACGCCCGCGATGAGCGGCTGCTCTTCGCGCGCGACCGCCTCCTGCTCGACGATCGACGCGAGCACGAGCACCTCGTGATCGTCGAGGCCGAGCGCGCGCAGTCGGTCGCGCGACGGCCCGTCGTCGTCCTCGAACGCGTCGCGCGTGCCGCTTCGAAAGGTGCGCACGAAGCGGCGCACGACCTCGCGTGGATCGCTGTTCGTCGAGAGCGTGTAGGTGTCGGGGAACAGGTAGCCCTCGGCGGTCGGGCCCGGGAGCTCGAGCTCATCGAGCAGCGCACGATCTGCCGTGGCCTCGAGGAACGCGTCGGCGTCGCAGACGTCCCACCGCGCGAGGCGCGCCGCGATCTCGTGTCGATCGAAGCCCTCGGGCACGAGGATGTCGATCTGCGTGGGACCGAGCCCCTCCGCGAGGCGCGCGAGCAGCGTGTGGATCGACATGTCGGAGCGGACGCGCACCGGACCTCGGCGCAGGTGCTCGTCGGCGCCGAGCAAGCGCGCGTAGAACGCGAAGAGCCACGCGTCGTCGATCGCGCCGAGGTGCTCGAGCTCCGCGGCGACATCGTCGATGCGATCGTCCGAGCTGACGATGACGGTGAGCTCGCTCGGCGCGCCCGCCGAGCCGCGCACGTTCGCTGGATAGACGAGGAAGAGCCACGTGAGCGCCACGATCGCGCCCGTCACCAGCGTGGCGAGCACGAGCTCGGGCGTGCGCGAGCGACGCGGCTTCTTCTTTCCGCTCACGTCGCGACCCCGGGGCGAAACGCGATCGCGCGATCGCGCACGTCGGCCCGCGCCTCGAGGTAGGCGCCGAGCAGGAGCGCCGCCGCGATGCTGTCGACCTTCCCGCGCTGCTTCTTCTGAGACAGGCCTTGCGACGACAGCGCGCGCGAGGCCGCGACGCTCGTCATGCGCTCGTCCCACAGCGCGACGGGGAGACCGAGCGCGTCGGCGATGCGCCCACCGAGCGCGCGCGCCTTCTTCGCCGCGATGCCCTCACGACCGCTGAGCTCGAGCGGGAGCCCGAGCACGATCACGCCGACGTTCTCTTCGCGGAGGAGCGCAGCGATCTTCGTGAGGCCCTCGGCCTCGCTCGACGGCGTGAGCACGGGGCGCGGGTGGGCGAGCTCGTTGTCCTCGTCCGAGATCGCGACGCCCCAGCGTTTCTCGCCGGGATCGATCGCCATGCAGCGCAGGCGCGGAGCCATGGCCGACCTCTACCGCGAGGTGGGGTGAGCGTCGAAGAACGGGCGTGGCGTACGCTCCTCGGCGCATGGCCCGCCCGACCCGCTCGCAGCGCTACCTCGACAACCGCGGCAGACCGACCATCGAGGTCATCGGGCTGCCCGCGGCCCCGCTCGCGGATCTGTTCCACCGCCTGCTCACCATGCAGTGGCGCTCGTTCCTCGCCTCGGCCTTCCTCTCGTACCTCGTCATCAACGCGTTCTTCGCGACGCTCTACTGGCTCGATCCGGGCGGCGTCGAGAACGCCGTGCCCGGTTCCTTCCTCGACGCGTACTTCTTCAGCGTCGAGTCGATGATGACGATCGGCTACGGGCGCATGGTGCCGACGAGCACGATGGCGCACGTGCTGGTCACGGTGGAGTCGTTCGTGGGCCTCTTGTCCACCGCGCTCCTCACGGGCCTCATCTTCGCGAAGTTCGCGACACCGACGGCCAACGTGCTCTTCAGCAACGTGTGCTGCGTGGCCAAGCACGAGGGACATCCGACGCTCCTGTTCCGCCTCGCGAACGCGCGCGGAAACCGCCTGATCCAGGCGTCGCTGTCGGTGACGATCGCCAAGACGGTGAAGACGCTCGAGGGCGAGACGTTTCGCCGCGTCGAGGACGTGGAGCTCGTGCGCAGCACGAACCCGCTCTTCTGGATCGGCTGGACCGCGATGCACCGCATCACGGAGAAGAGCCCGTTTCACGGCGAGACGAAGGAGTCACTGCTCGCGAAGGGCAGCGAGATGATCGTCGTGCTCTCGGGCGTCGACGAGCACTCGTCGGCGATGGTGCACACGCGTCGCTCGTACGGCCCGGAGGAGATGCGCTGGGGCGAGCGCTTCGTGGACATCCTCGCCGCGAGCGCGGGCGGAGACGCGCTGCGTGTCGCCGACTACCGGCGCTTCCACGACACCCAACCCGCCGACCTCTGAGGTGCGCGATCACCAGCCCGCGGCGGTGAGCTCCACGGCGAAGCTCCGACCCGGGAGCGGCAGACCGAGCACGTCGTAGCCGCGTACGTCGAACGCGTCGCGAAGGACGACGTCGAGCCGCAGCCAGTCGTCGAAGAACGACACCGAGAGTCCCGCGCCGAGCGTGGTGCGTGAAGGGATCGTGACGAGCGCCGCTGGGTCGGCGGTGCTCGAGGCCACGTGCTCGACCTCGACGTAGAGGCGCCCTCCCGACCACACACCCTCGCCCGCGGTGAAGCCCTCGAGGCGCGCGTAGCCCACGATCGAGGGACGCAGCGGCAGCGCGAGCCCGGTCGTCTCGTCGCGTGCGTCGAGCAGCGTCAGCGCGCCGTCCAATCGCAGGTGCCCGATCGCTTCTCCTGACACACCCGCCTCGAGGCCGAGGAGCCGAGCCGCGTCGACGTTGAGCGGCACCGCCTGGTTCTGCGCGATGCGCTGGTAGCGGATGAGATCGTCGACGTGGGTGGCGAAGCCGCGCAGCTCCACGCGGCCGCGTACGTGCTCCGTGCGCCCGGCGAGCACGACGCCGACGTCGCCGCCGAACGAGGTCTCGGGCTCGAGCAGCACGTTGCCCGCGAGGTAGCCACGATCGCCGAAGAGCTCGAGGCTCGAGGGCGCGCGCCGCGCGATCGACGCGCTGCCGACGAGCGAGAGCGCGCGATCGATCTCGACGAGGATCGACGCGCGACCCGTGGGCAGCACGAGATCCACCGTCTGCGTGTCCGTCGTGCGCTCGCCCGTCGCGTCGCTCAGCGAGGCGAACGAGCCCTCGACGCGGCCCGACACGCGGCCCTCGACGCGAACGTCGCCGCTCGTCAGCGAGAGGCGCGGCTCGACGCCCAGCGCGAACGAGTCACGACGGCTCCCGACGCGCGCGCGCTCGGGCTGCGCCCGCGCGATCAACTGGTCGAAGCTCGTGATCTCTTCGTGCGCGTACTGCGCGATCGCGGTCAGCGCGAGCCACTCTTCGAGCGCGATCGAGCCGCCGACGCGCGCGTAGGCCCGCGCGAGATCGTCGGTGGCTTCGCGCGGCACTTGTCCGAATTGCGCGAGAGGATCGCTCGCGAGCCGCTCCTCGAAGCCCACGCCGACCGCGGTCGAGACACGCCATCGTGCCTCCGACGCGCGATCGAGCTCGCGTCCACCCTCGAGCCAGTCCATCGCGACCCCGAGCGTGAACCGCTGCGACGCGCGGCGTCCCGAGGGATCGTCGACGAAGCGAGATGGCGGCGGCGCGAGGCCTCCCGTGCGCTCGAGCGCCGTCGCGAGGACCGACAGGCGTCCGTCGAGCGCGCGCGCGCTGAGGCGAAGGAGCGCCGTGCCCTCGAGGAGCTGCGTGTTCTGTCTCGCGCGCTCGCGATCGTCGGTGGGATCGAACGCCGTGCCGCCGTCGTCGCGGTAGGGGAACTCGTTCCGCGCGCTCACGAGGCCCACGCCGACCGTCGCGCGCAGCGAGTCGTCGCCCACGCTGAGCGAGGCGCGTCCTTGGTAGCGATCGAAGCTGCCCGCGCCCGCGGCGAGCTCGACGCGCTGCGCGCGGCCGTCGCGCGGGACGAGGCGCAAGACGCCTCCGATCGCGCCCGAGCCCAGCCAGAGCGGCGCGCCGCCTCGGTAGATCTCGACGCGCTCGAACATCCACGGAGGTAGCGTCGAGAGATCGACCGCCGAGCCATCGGCCGCGACGAGCGGAAGATCGCCGATCATCACGGCCGTGTGCTCTGCGTCGGCGCCGCGCAGGGACAGCGTGCTGAACCCTCCGTAGCTCGACGTGCGCCGCGCCCTCGCGCCCGGCGCTTCGCGCAGGATCTCGTCCATCGTCTCGAGCGCGCGAGGTCGATCGACGAGCGAGATCGTCGTGCCCGACGCAGACGGGTCCATGCCCTCGACGCCGATCCGCGAGACGCGCGCGGTCGCACCGAAGCTCGGCGCGTCGTCTTCGTCCGTGCTCTCGATCGAAGGCGTCTCGACGGCTGACGGCTCGTCCTGCGCCGCCGCGCGCGCCGTCATCGTGGTCGACAGCGCGAGCAGGACGAGCGCGCCGCGCATCACGTGCCGCCGGGAGGCTGCTCTGCCTGGAGGCGCAGGCGCTCGGCCGTGCGCCGCGTGCGCTGTGCGTCCGACGTGCGGCCCTCTTCTTCGTACGTGGCGATCAGCCGCTCGAGATCGCGCTCCGTCGCGTTGCCCTCACGCACGCGCGCCTCGAGCACCGACGCGAGATCTTCACCGCCCGGATCCCAGAAGTCTTCGACGAAGCGGCGCGCGTCGTTGGCGCCCGTCTCGTGCGTGAAGTCCGGCAGGATGAACGGCGCGACGATCCACGACGTGAGGAGGAACGACGTGAGCCACACGGCGAGTCGATCCTGGAGCTTCTGCTCGCCCCACGCGATCCAGAGCACCGAGAACGCACCCAGCAAGAGGAGCGGCGCCATCGACGCGGTGCCGGTCCATCCGAAGAAGTAGCGGCCGGCGTTGTAGGGCGCGAAGTCGTGCCTCACGAGCCAGCGCACGAGCTGCGGCAAGGGGCGCGTGAACGCCTCGGGGAGGTGCGGGTAGTACGCCGACGGCGCGCCTTGGAGGAGGAGGCCCACCGACGCGCACGCCACCGCGAGCGCGCCGATCGCGCGCGGCGACCACGTCTTCTTCACGAGCCAGCGCGCACCCTCGAGCGCGAGCCAGCCCGCGAACGGCAGCGCGACCGCGAGGTAGCGCGCGCCGACCGTCCAGCCGCCGCGCCAGTTGTTCATCAGCGAGATGAGCCCCCACGTGCTGCCGCAGATCAGCAGCGCGATGATCACGTCGAGCCGCTCACGCTTGCGCGCGAAGACCACCGGCGCGCCGAAGATCGCGAGGAAGAAGATCGGGCACGTGATGAGGAACCCGTACGCGGGATCGAAGAGCAGACCGCCGGCGGCCTCCCAGCGCACGCCGTCTGCGCCGTAGAAGCCCGAGTGCATCGCGTCGCGGAACTGATCGTTCTCGAGGTAGCCGTGCCCCGGCGTGAGCGGGCTGCCGTAGCAGACGTCGTGGAAGTGCATCACCGCGAGCGTCGGCACCAGCGCACCGATCACGAAGCCTGCGAGGCGCGGCCACGGACGCACGCAGAAGAGCGCGTACACGCAGAGGAACGCGGTGGCTGGGAAGCCCGGGTACTCGGTCGCGGTGACGAGCGCGGCGAGGAAGCCCGCGAGCGTCGCGTCGCGCCAGGAGATCGTCTGCGCGTGTCGGGCGTCGCGGAGCAGCATGAACGCACCGAACGCGGCCACGGCGCTGAGCGAGTGCGTCACGAAGAGGATCGCGTACGCGTAGAACATCGAGCCGAGCGCGAGCGCGATGAAGATCGCGTCGCGGATCACGGGCTCACCGCCGCGCCGCGAGAGCCACCGGTAGTACGCGACGAGGAAGATCAGACACGGGATCACGGACGCGAACACGCGCACGGCCCACAGCGCCGTCGTGCGATCGAACGGGATGCCGTGGAGCGACGTGAACTGTCGGTAGGCCCAGTAGGCGGGCACGCCGAGCAGGCTGGTGGCGGGCGCCTTCACCGAGCAGAAGTGCCCCTCGAACACGGCCGCGTCGTTCACCCAGCCCCAGCGCTGGCGCACGTGATCGATGTGGTAGGTGCCGTCGTCGACGATCGCGGCGGTCATGTAGAACCGCACGTTCTCGTTGGGGTTGTTGACCCGCGCGAAGTACGGAAAGACGTACAGGTACGCGAACGCAGCCATCGCGAGCGCCGACACGAGCCGCGAGCGCGCGCCCACGCGGAAGCGCGACGCCGCACCAGGGAGCGGTACGGCGGTCGCGGCCGCGGTGGCCGCGGGGCTCGTGGGGATGTCGCTCGGCGTCGACAAGGGGCGGGACGATAGCAACGTCTAGGGCGCGTGGCCGCGTTCCTCAAGGAGCCGGCGGCCTCGCCGTTTGGCGAAACTTGGGTAGAGTCGCGCCGCCGTGAGCGGGGTCCCCTCCCACAAGCCGAAGACCGCCATCCAACCGCGTGCGCCGCAGCTCACGCGAGCTCGCCCGCGCGTCGTCGCGATCACCGGGGCGTGCGCGTTTCTCGGCAGGAACCTCGTGGGCGTCCTCGAGGAGCGCGAGGACGTCGAGCGCATCGTCATCCTCGACGTGGCCTCGCCGCCGACCGCGGGCAAGAAGAGCCGCGCGTACCGCGTGGATCTGACGCAGCCGGCCGTCTCCGCGCGCCTCACGGAGATCCTGCGCGCCGAGAAGGTCACCGAGCTCGCGCACCTGGCGTTCCTCTCGAGCCCCACCACCGCCGAGCCGTGGGCCCACGAGCTCGAGAGCGTGGGCACCATGCACGTGCTCCACGCGTGCCGCGAGTCGCCCGTGGAGCGTGTGGTCGTCGCGTCGCAGACGATGCTCTACGGGCCGCACCCCGCGAACCCCAACTTCCTCAAGGAGAGCGCGCCGCTCCGCGGCATCCGCAGCGGTCGCACGAGCTCCTTCGGTCGCTCGTTCGATCAGGCCGAGTGCAGCTTCCTCGCGGACAAGATCGACGCCGAGCGTGAGGTCGAGCGCTTCGCGAAGGATCGCCCCGACACATCGGTCGCGGTGCTGCGCTTCGCGCCGATCCTCGGGCCCACCGTTCGCTCGTGGGTCACGCGCTGGCTCTCGCGGCGCATCGTGCCGACGCTGCTCGGCTTCGATCCGCTCGTGCAGCTCGTGCACGAGATGGACGCGGTGAGCGCGCTCGTGCTCGCGCTCGATCCGTCGCGCTGGGCGGACCGCGAGGGCATGGCGCGTCCCGTCGCGCGAGGCGCGTTCAACATCATCGGTCAGGGCGTCTTGCCGGTCTCGACGGTGATCAAGCTCGCAGGCCGCGCCGCGTTCCCGGTGCCCGGCCCGCTGCTCACGCGCGGCACGGAGCTCTTGTGGATGGCCGGCCTCAACGAAGCACCCTCGCCGTTCATCGACTTCCTGCGTCACCTCTGCGTGGCGGACGGCACGCGCGCGCGACGCGAGCTCGGCTTCGCGCCCGCGTTCGCGACGAAAGAGGCCGTGCTCGACTTCGGCGGAGCCCTGCGCCTGCGCGAGGCGCGCCTCTTGTCTCCCACCGCGTGACGAGCGACCCATGGCGACGAAGAAACGACCCACCGCGCGCTCGCCCCACGCGCTCCGCGCCCAGGCGCAGAGCAAGGCCGCGAGCAAGAGCTCGAGCGGAACGAAGAAGGCGCCCACGTCGAGCGGCGGCATCAAGTCGCCGACCGCGAGCAGCAACACGAAGTCGCCCACCGCGAGCGGAAACACGAAGTCGTCCGCCACCGCGAGCGGAAACACGAAGTCGCCCGCCGCGAGCGGAAACACGAAGTCGCCCACCGCGAGCGGCAGCATCAAGTCGCCCACCGCGAGCGGAAACACGAAGTCACCCACCACCGCGGGCGGCAGCATCAAGTCGCCCACCGCGAGCGGAAACACCAAGTCACCCACCACCGCGAGCGGCAACATCAAGTCGCCCACCGCGAGCGGAACGACGAAGTCACCCACCACCGCGAGCGGCAACACGAAGTCGCCGACCTCGAGCGGAACCACGAAGTCGCCCACCACCGCGAGCGGCAACACGAAGTCGCCCTCCACCGCGAGTGGCGGCATCAAGTCGCCGACCTCGAGCGGAACCACGAAGTCGCCGACGACGAGCAGCGGCAACACGAAGTCGCCGACCACGAGCAGCGCCGCGAAGGCACCGACGAAGCTCGTCGGCGCTCGCCGACCGACGACACCGCCGGCGTTCATCGCGCCCACCACAGCCACCGTCCCCGCCAAGCCTTCGGCGCCAGTCGCCAAGCCTTCCGCGATCGCCGCGAAGCCTTCCGCGATCGCCGCGAAGCCTTCCGTGGCAGTCGCGAAGCCCTCCGAGCCCGTCGCGAAGGCTTCCGCACCCACGGCGAAAGCTCCCGTCGTCGAGGCTCAGCCCATCGCACGACCCAGCGCGCGCGTCAGCGCAAAGAGGCCGTCGAGCGCTGGCACCGAGCCGGCCCCGCGCGTCGTCGAGCCCGTGATCGCGCCGACCCTCGAGCCTCTGATCGAGCCGAGCGTCGAGCCCGTGATCGAGCCGACCGTCGAGCCCGTGATCGCGCCGAGCGTCGAGCCCGTGATCGTCGAGCGCGCGGCCGTTCGCGCGCGGCCTAGCGCGCGCAAGCCCGCGTCCGTCGCCGAGGCCGAGATCGTCGAGGCCGAGATCGTCGAGGTCGACGGGCCCGCGATCACGCCGACGAGCGAGCCCGCGCGCGTCGCGCCCGTCGAGGCCCCGCAAGACGACGCCGAGCCGGCGTCGCGCTGGGACTTCGACGTGACCGCGCCTCGACCCGCGAGCGAGATGATCGATGACGAGTTCGATCTGCTCGGCCGAGACGACGACGAAGACGCACCGCGTCCCGCGCGCGTCGCGCCTGCCGCGCCCGCGCCCGACGACGACGACGACGACGTGCCGCTCGAGCTCGCGAGCGCGCCCTCGACACCGCGGCCCTCTCGCAGCGAGCGCGACGACGACGACGATCCCGTCATGCCCGAGGCGCGCATCGATCGCCTCCTCGACGAGGCCTCGCGCGCCGCGGGCGATCCTGCCGCGCGCATGCGCATGGCCGAGGCGTTCTCGGAGATCGCGCATCAGCTCGGCGGCGACGGCGCGATGCCCGAGACCGAGGATCCGGGCCTGCTCGCGTCGGCGCGCGAGCTCTTGAGCCCCGAGTACTACGTGAAGCAGTGGGGCCGCGTCGCGATGCGGAACCGCAGCGAAGAGGTCGATGACTTCGGCCTCGATCGCGCCTACGAGCAGCGCATGCGTCCGCGGCTCGATCTGCTCTACCGACGCTGGTTCCGCGCGCAGGCGCACGGCGTCGCGAACATCCCGGGCGAAGGCCGCGCGCTGCTCGTGGGCAACCACGCGGGCGCGCTGCCGTGGGACGGCCTGATGCTGCAGACGGCCGTCCGCCTCGAGCACGCGTCGCACCGCGAGGTGCGCTGGCTCGCGGAGGACTTCGTCGCGCACACGCCGTTCCTCGGCGCGATCACCAACCGCCTCGGCGCCGTGCGCGCGTGCCCCGAGAACGCCGAGCGCTTGCTCGCCGAAGACAAGCTGGTCGCGGTCTTCCCCGAGGGCGAGAAGGGCCTCGGCAAGCCGTGGGCGCGCCGCTACGAGATCCAGCGCTTCGGCCGCGGCGGCTTCGTGAAGCTCGCGCTGCGGATGAAGGCGCCGATCGTGCCGGTCGCGATCGTGGGCTCCGAAGAGACGCACCCGACGCTCTTGCGCAGCGATCGCCTCGCGCGCTTCCTCGGCGTGCCGTTCCTCCCGATCACGCCGACCTTCCCGCTCCTCGGACCGCTCGGCCTCGTGCCGCTCCCGAGCCGCTGGGTCATCCGCTTCGGCAAGCCCATCGATCTCTCGGGCGAGCCCGAGGGCACGCAGAACGATCCGGTCCGCGTGCAGCACCTCGCGGAAGAAGTCCGCAGCGCGGTCCAGTCGCTCGTGAAGCGCGCCCTCGAAGATCGCCCGCAAGCCTTCTGAGAGAACCAGCGGTTCTTGTTGGAGGTGATCATGAAGCCCGAAGGGTTCCCCAAGAGCGAGTTCGCTCGTCAGAACTACGAGAAGGGTTGGGCCGAGGGCAAGGCGGAGGGAAAGGTGGAGGGCGTCCGCGGGGTGCTCATCACTCTCTGCCGAGAGCACGGCATCCCGTGGACCGAGGCTCGCGCGCAGAACGTGGCAGCCCTCGACGCCGAGACGCTCGAGCGACTCGTGGTGCGCGTCATCGCGGAGCGTCGCTGGCCCGACGACGCGTGAGCCGATCGAGGCGTGGACACGAACAGACCTCGCGTGTGAAGCGGGCCACACGCGCGCGTTCGAGCGCGGCGCATGACGAATCTCGTGAGCACGGCGACGATGACCGTCGAGCGAGGAGAATCGCCTGGGCCCCCGCGGCCACGGTGCCATGCCGACTCGTTGTCACTCCGCGCTTGATGCACTACGGTGTAGTGCATGGCCAAGTCGCAGGTGTACAGCTGGCGGGTCTCGGCGGAGATGCTCGCGGAGCTGGAGCGTGCGGCGCGCACCGAGGGTCGCTCGGTCGCCGCGCACCTCGAGCACGTCGTCGCCGAGAACCTCGCGCGGCGCCGCGCCGACACGGACGACGACGAGGCGCAGCGGCGGCTCCACGCAGCGGCCGAGAAGATCTTCGGCACCGTTCGGACCGGCCCGCCACTCGACGCGTCGCGCGTCCGCGAGGGCGTTCGCGAGCGCTTGCGGAGGCGTCATGGGCGTTGACGCGTTGGTCGACACGGGCCCGCTGCTGGCACTGCTCGATCCGCGTGACAGCTGGCACTTCGCGTGTCGCCGCTCGGTCGCCGACCTGCGCATGCCGCTCGTCACGTCCGCGGCGGTGCTGACCGAGCTCTTCCATCTCGTCGGCGATCGCCGCGCCGCGACGCGCCAGGCCTGGAAGCTCATCCGCTCCGGGCTCGTCTCGGTCGCTCCCATCGAGGACGCCGACCTGCCCGCGCTCGACGCGCTCATGGCGCGCTACGCGGATCGCCCGATGGACTTCGCCGACGCGACGCTCGTGCTCCTGGCCTCGCGGACCCGCATCGGGACGGTCTTCACCGTCGACCACGACGACTTCGAGACCTACCGCGTCGATGGACGACGCTCGCTGCGGATCGTCCCTCCCCGCGACGCGCGCGGGTAGCGACGCTGGAACGTCGTTCCGGGTTCTTCGAGTACCCCGGTCCACCGGCGCGCTACCCCGTCAGCGACACGTCCTGCCGAGGCGCGCGAGTCACGCGCCACCTTCAGCGAGGGCGAGCGGTGAGCTCCTTCGAGACGAGCCGATGGAACCAGTGCGGGCCGGCTTCGCCTTCGGGCGCGAAGCGGCCGCGCGGCGCGACGCCTGATCGCAGGCCGCGCTGCACCTGCGCCATCGCGTCGACGTCCTCCGCGTCGACCTGCGCGCTGAGCCAGTCGCGATCGCGGCGTGCGTACTTCTCGGGGTCGCGCACGCGGTGGAACCAGTGGAAGCGCGTGGACTCGGGCTTGCCGACGATCGGCTGGTAGAGGTTCACCGACAGACCCCACGGATAGAAGTTCAGCGTGAGGTTCGGGAACACGAACCACCACAGCGCGAACACGCGGCGGCCGCTCGGATCGCGAAAACGATCAGGGAGCTCGTCGGGCGAGAAGCCCGCGGCAGGGTCGCGCGCGTAGGCCCACTGGAGCGCGCTGAACCGATGGAGCTCCGTGCGGTACGAGCTCATCTCGATCGCGTCCGCGAGGCCGCCCGGCGCGCGGTGGATGAACGTGACGTGGAAGCTGTCCATGTAGTTCCACGCGTGCTGCTTCCAGTTGCCCGGCACCTCGCGCACCTCGTGATCGAGGTTCGCGGGTCGGAGATCCTGGAGCGGCATCTTCTCGAGGCTCGCGTCTACGTCGGCGAGCGCCTCCGCGAGCGGAGCGTGCGGCGCGCCGAGCGCAGCGAAGAGGAAGCCTCGCCACTCGCCGACGGCGTGCGCGCGCAGGTGATCACAGTCGCGCGGGAAGTCAGGCAGATCCTTGAAGCCGGGCTGCGCGGCGAAGCGACCCGCGCAGTCGAACTTCCTGCCGTGCTGGCCGCACACGATCGTGTTGCCGCGCGAGGGGCCGTGCACGAGCGGATACCAAGCGTGCGTGCACGTGTTCGGGAACAGACGGAGCGTGTCGTCGTCCCAGCCCCGCTGGAGGAAGAGCGAGCGATCGAGCACGGAGAGCGGCGTGCGACAGCCGCGCGCGGCGACCTGCTCGGCGAGCGTCCGCCCATCGTCGCGACGCTCGGCCGTGGTGCGCTCGGGGAGCATCGACCAGTGGTGCGCGAAGACCGTCTCGCGCTCTCGCGCTGCCACGTCCTCGTCGCGGAACGCGCGCGCCGGCAGCGTCTCGGCGATGCGGATGTCGGGCTCGACGAGGAGATCGTCCATGCGGGATCGAGCACTCGATCCGCCCGCCCACGCAAGGGGATCGTGTTCAGGGACGGAAGTGCCACGCGAGGCCGAGCACGATCACCGCGATGACGACGAGCACGCCGACGAACATCCACGCGCGCACCGCGGCCGCGTCGCGGCGATCCGCGCCCGGGAACGTCGACCGTGTGGAGGGCGCCGCGATCGCGGGCGGCGTGGACGTCGTCGGAGGAACGCTGGGCACGCGGCCGGGTGGCCGCTCGCTCTCGGAGGTCGGCGCGGCCGGCGGCGTACTGCGTGTCGCGGGAGCCTGCGGGCCATCCGAGCGGAAGCCCGCGAGCTCCGCCAAGCGCATCGCGAACGACTCGACGGTCGCGAGGCGCGCCGCCGGATCGCGCGCGGTCGCCTCGACGATCAGCTGCTCGAGCTCTTCGGAGGCGTCGGGAAGCACAGTGCGCAGCTTCACCGTGCGGCCCTGGAGGATGCAGCCCACGAGCTGCGAGAAGTCGTCGGCCGGGTAGATCGAGCGGCCCGTCAGCATCTCGAACGCGATGACGCCGAGCGCGTACACGTCGGCGCGTCCGTCGAGGACGCGAGCGTCCGCGAGGACCTCGGGCGCCATGAAGCGAGGCGTGCCGATCAGCGCGCCCGTCGCGGTGATCCGCGCCTGCTTGGTCTTGTGACGCGCGAAGCCGAAGTCGAGGATCTTGCAGGCGGGTCGTCCGCTCTGCGGGAGGAAGACGTTGTCGGGCTTGAGGTCTCGATGGACGTATCCCGCGCGGTGAGCGGCCGCGAGACCGCCTGCGAGCGTGGCGAGGATCGGCCACGCCTCGGCGAGAGGCATCCCGCCGGTGCGCTCGAGCCGCGCGCCGAGCGTCTCGCCCGCGAGCAGCTCCATCGCGATCCACCAGCGTCCGTCGCTCGCGCGATCGTGCGCGACGATCTTCACGACGGCCGGGTGATCGATCTCGCTGAGCGCGACGACCTCGCGGATGAAGCGCTCCTCGGAGCCTTGCGCGCCCGGCGTGACGTTGCCGCTGGGCTTGGCGCGCTTCTTCTTCGGCGGGTGGAGGATCTTCAGCGCGACGCGGCGATCGGTCTCGAGGTCCAGCGCGAGCACGACGCGGCCCATGCTGCCCTCGCCGAGCTCACGCTCCACGCGAAAGCGCTCGCCGAAGATCCCGCCCACGTCGGCCGGGCCGAGCGCGACCGTCGCTTCGTCGTCGAAGTCGAACGGCCCCGAGGGATCGTCGGCGTCGACCTCGGTCGGATCGCCCGGGGGCAGCTCGTGCACAGCCGCAGGCTACGCGATCTCGCGGGCCTCACTGGGCGCGAACGCGGCGGGACCTCTCGAAAGCACGCCGCGATGCACACGCGCCCGCGACCTCATCCCATCTTGCGGTACATGCCGACGACGACGCCGAGGATCTGCGTCTCGCGCCACTCGCTGCGGTGCACGACGATGTCCTTGAACGCGGCGTTGGCCGGCGTGAGGCGCACGCGGTCATCCTCCGGGAAGTAGAACTTGCAGGTGGCCTCGTCGCCGACCATCGCGACGATGATCGATCCCTTGCGGGCCTCGATCGTCTTGCGGACGAAGACGTAGTCGCCGTCGTGGATGCCCGCCTCGATCATCGACTCGCCGCGGATCTTCAGGCCGAAGACGTTGTCGCTCGAGACGCTGCCGGCCGAGGAGCCGAGCATGAAGCGATCGATGCGGACGGTGTCCTCCGCGTGCTGGAACGCAGTGGTGAGCGGACCGGCGGCCACGCGCCCGAGCACGTGGATCGAGAGCATGTCGTCGTTCGCCGCAGGGCCCACGTCGTCGATCTGGCGCGCGATGCCGAGGGTGGAGCGCACCGGAGGTGCATCCTTCTGTCCACCGACGAGCGTCAGCGTCTGCTGCGTGGGACGCAGCGTGCGCGACTTCATGTCCTCGCGCGTGAGGTAGCCCTTGCGCTCGAGCGCGCGCAGGTGGTCGTTCACGCCGTTCGTGCTGCGGATGCCGAGCTTGTTGCCGATCTCGCGGAGCGTCGGGGGGTAGCCGCAGTCTTCGATGGAGCGACAGATGTATTCGAGGACGAGCCGCTGCCGATCGGTGAGTGCGCGGTCGCCGGTGGAGGGCGCGGAGACGGTGTCGAGCATCGGGTCCTCGGGGGGTTGGGCCGCAGGTAGAAGAGTATCCCTGCGCGGAAAATGACTGTTCGTCTGAACAGGTGGGACAAAGGGTTACGCAACGCGCGTGCACCCGTCAAATTTCCAGCGCGGATTTCCCACGAGATCCCCGCCCGTCTCGCAACCGCTGGCCCGTCCGGACGGGCGAGCGCGCGATCCAAGAATTTTCGCGGACGTGAGATCCGTCGCCCGCGCGGCGCGTCCGAGGCCCGATGCGGTCCACGCCCCTGCCCGCGCTCGCGCGCGCCCTCACCGGCCTCGTCCTGATCTCCATCGCCCTCTTCGGTTCTCCCGAGAGGGCGTTCGCGATCGGGTTCCTCGTGCCGACCGACGGGTCGCTCGAGCCGATGCGGATCAACCACCACCGCGTGTCGGTCGACGTGCGTGAGCGGATCGCCGAGACGCGCGTCGAGCAGACGTTCCTCAACACGACCGACCGCACGCTCGAGGCGACGTACATCTTTCCCGTGCCCGAGGGCGCGACCGTCAGCGGCTTCGCGATGTGGGTGAACGGACAGCGGATGGAGGGCGAGCTGCTCGACTCCGCGCAGGCCCGCGCCGTGTACGAGTCGATCGTCGCGCGCCTCCGTGACCCGGGCCTCGTCGAGCACATGGGCGGCAACCTGTTCCGCGCGCGCGTCTTCCCGATCGCGCCGCACAGCGAGCAGCGCATCGAGATCCGCTTCTCGCAGACGCTCGAGTACCAGGGCTCGGTCGTGCATTACCGCTACCCGCTCCGCACGAACGGTCCGTCCACGCAGACGCTCGCGGACTTCACCGTCAGCTTCGACATCGCGTCCCGCACCGCCATCCGCGCGGTGTACTCGCCCACGCACAACCTCTCCGTCAGCCGCGAGAGCGATCACCACGTGATCGCGAGCTACGAGGGCACGCGCACCGCGCTCGATCACGACTTCGACCTCTACTTCGCGGTCGAGGACGGCGACGTCGGCCTCTCGCTGCTCACGCACCGTCCCCTCGGCGAAGACGGCTACTTCCTCGCGATGATCGCGCCGCGCACGGAGCTCACCGATCAGGAGCTCGCGAGCAAAGAGGTGCTCTTCGTGTTCGACACGTCGGGCTCGATGGCGGGCGACAAGATCGCGAGAGCGCGCGCGGCGCTCGACTACATGCTCCAGCGCCTGCGCCCGACCGATCGCTTCCAGGTCGTGCGCTTCTCGACCGACGTCGAGACGCTCTTCGATCACGGCAGCTCCGAGCCCGCGACGCCCGAGAACGTCGCGCGCGCCCGCAGCTTCGCGAGCCGCTTCGTCGCGGCGGGCGGCACGGCGATCGAGCCCGCGCTCCGCGAGGCGCTCCGCACGAACGGCGCGAGCGCCACGAGCCCGCGCATGATCGTGTTCCTCACCGACGGCATGCCGACGGTGGGCACCACCGATCCCGCGGCGATCGTGCGCAGCATCTCGGCGAGCGCGGCGCAGTCGGCGCCCGGCGGCGCGCGGCTCTTCGCGTTCGGCGTGGGCGACGACGTCAACACCACGTTCCTCGACGCGCTCGCGCGGAGCGCCGCAGGTCACGGCGAGTACTTCCGCGACGGCAGCGAGATGGAGCGACGCTTGTCCGCCTTCTACGATCGCATCGCGTATCCCGCGGTGACGAACGTTCGCCTCACGCTGCCCGGCGCGAGCTCGTACGACATCTACCCGCGCGAGCTCCACGAGCTCTACCGCGGCGAGCAGGTGCTCGTGGTGGGTCGCTACCGCGGCGAAGGTCCCGCGCGCGTCGTGCTCGAGGGGCGCGTGGGCTCGGAGGCCACGAGCCGCACGTTCGGCTTCGACGTGAGCTTCCCGACGCACGAGCTGCGGAACGACTTCGTGCCGCGCGTGTGGGCGGTGCGAAAGGTGGGCTCGCTGCTCGAAGAGATCCGCTTGAACGGCGAGCGCCCGGAGCTGCGCGAAGAGGTGACCTCGCTCGCGCGTCGCTTCGGCCTCGTCACGCCGTACACGAGCTACCTCGTGGCGCCCGACGAGCAGATCCAGATCGCGCAGCCACAGCTCCAGGTCCGGCCCGGCGTGCAGCTCGACGCGAACGTGCGCCTCGACCTGAGCGTGCGCGGCGGCAGCGAAGGCGGCGGCGAGAGCGAGGCGCCTGCCGCGCCGAGGCAGGCGGAGTCCGAGCGCTTCGCGGGCTTCGACAGCACGGTCGCCGCGCCTCCCGTCTACGACCCGGCCCCGACGACCACGAGCACGGGCAGTGGCTCCACCGCCAGCAGCTCGACCGCGCGCGCGCCCACGACGCCGTCGGTCGCGCCGAGCGGAGCGACCGGCGAGCGAGGTCGGCGAATCTCGGAGACCTTGCGCGAGATGGAGGACGCGCAGCGCGTCGATCAGGGCGCGAGCCGCGGCACGCGCTTCGTGCTGGGACGCGCGTTCACGTTCGAGTCGAACCGCTACGTCGATCCGAGCTACCGCAGCTCGATGCGCGTGATCCACATCCGCGCGCTCTCGCGCGCTTACTTCGCGATCCTCGCGCGTCGCCCCGAGCTCCGTCAGGCGTTCGCGATCGGCGAGCGCGTCACCGTCGCGATCGACGCGACGCGCGCGATCGTGATCGAGCCCGAGGCGGCCGACGTGTCCGAGGCCGATGCGACGCGCTTCCTCGAGTAGACGAGTGACTTCCTCGAGTAGACGAGTGGACGACGTGGAGGTCTCCGTGATGCGTGCTCTCTCTTGGATGCTCGGCGCGATCGCCCTCGCCGCGATCCCCCTCGCGCTCGGCTGCGGCGGTGCCGGCGCGATGCAGCGGTCCGAGTCCGCGACACGGTCGGTGTACCGCGGCGACTCGGAGACCGTCGAAGCGGACTTCTCTTCTGGTGCCGCAGGCATCGGAGGAGGCGGCGGTGGCGGCGGTGGTGACGAGAGCTACGCGTACGGCGGCGAGGAGAGCGACCGCCGCCTCTACGCGCAGGCGGCACAGCCCACGAGCCGCACCACGACCGCGACGACGACACCGCCTGCGTCGACGCCGCCCACGGCGACGGACGCGCGCGACACGTCCGGTCCGCTCCTCATCTACACGGCGACGCTGACCATGGCCGTCTTCGAGGTGCGCGCGACGCAGGTCGCGCTGCTCGAGCGCGCGCGATCGATGGGCGGCGTGCTCGCGATCCAGACCGATGATCGGCTCGTGCTGCGCGTGCCCGCCGAGCGCTTCGACGAATTCCTCGCGGGCGTCGCCGAGCTCGGCGACGTGCTCCATCGCGACATCCAAGCGCAGGACGTCGGCGAGGAGTTCCGCGACGTCGCGATCCGCATCCGCAACCTCGAGGTGACGCGACAGCGCGTGGAAGCCTTGCTCGCGCAGACCGCGAACGTGGAGCAGGCGCTCGCGGTGCAGCGCGAGCTCGAGCGCATCACCAGCGAGCTCGAGGCGCTGCGTGGGCGTCAGCGCTTCCTCGCGGATCGCGTGTCCCTCTCGACGATCACGTTCGCGTTCCAGCCGATGCCGCGCGAGGCGATCGAGCAGCCCGAGATCTTCCGCTTGCCGTTCCGGTGGCTCGACGCGCTGGGCCTGCCCGCGCTGCTGGAGGTGCAGTGATGCGCGCGCTCATTCTTCTTCTGGCCCTCGTGCTCAGCGGTGTGATCGGCGGCTGCGCCGGGCGTCACTTCAGGCTGGAGGCATCCGACGCCTTCGTGGAGCTCGATCCCGCGCAGCAGTCGCGCGAGGGCTTCGCGTACCGCGCCACGACGGCGAACGGCGCGGTGATCGGCGTGCGCGAGGTCGACAACGATCGACACGCGAGCGCCGACTTCTGGGTCGAGGCGGTGCGCAACCGCATCCGTCGCGCGGGCGGTTACGCGCTGCTCTCGGAGTCGGACGTGCGATCGGCCGATGGCACCGCCGGCCACCAGATGCGCTTCGGCCGCGACGAGTCGCAGCACCCGTACGACTACTGGATCACGGTGTTCGTCACGCACGACCGCATCTACGTCGTCGAGGCCGGTGGACGCCGCGAGCACTTCGAGCCCGCGCGCGAGGCCGTGGAGCGTGCGATCGGGAGCCTCCAGCTACGGTGATGCCGACGCACCGTGTGAGCGCCACGAGCAGGCTCGATGGCGGACCATCCTTGCCTGCGCCCGTCGGACGGTGCCCTACGGCACCCCCATCGTCGCGAGTGCGGCAGCTGCGGCGACCTCGAGATCGAGAGCAGACTCCTCGATCGCCGGCACGAGGTGCGTCGCGTATGCGACTACGGCTGCGCTCTTGTCGATGAGATCCTGTACGAGAGCAGGGCTTCGCCCGATCGGCGGTGCCGAAATCTGCACCCCAGGCAACGAGCATCGCCTTCACAGCCTTCTCGGCGGCCTGCGTCGAAACGTAGGCAGCCCAGTCGTTGCGGTCGTTCGCCGCGAGCATTCGCGCCGTCTCGAGGTCGTATCTCGCCTGCGTGAGCCAGGCGGCGGCGATGTCCGAGGTAGTCGGGACGCCGGCCGTCATGCGACGCCGAACAGTGGATTCGCGCGCACCGCGTTGATGAACTGCACGCCGCGCTGGGTGACACGGAACGAGTGCGCTACCGGCTCCTCGGCGAGCCCAGCGCTCACCAACGCGCCCGCGACGGTTCTAGCGTCGCTGAGGTCGAGCCGCGTGGCGTTGCAGATCGACGCGAGACTGAACAGCAAGGTTCCGTCGTTGAACGGGCTCCGCTGAAACTCGTAGAGCAGCCCCAGGACCTGATCCTTGCGGTACTCGGTCCACTCCCCGAGCGGGATGTCGCGGCCGAGGGGTGTCGTCATGAAGTACGCCACGCGAGCACTCTAGCACTCAGCTGGCGGGAACGACGGCATGGCGCGCGAACGACCTAGAAGCCGACGCGACGCATGACGAAGCGCGGCAGGTTCCTGATCACGGTCATGATCGGGCCCCACGCGAGCGGCGCGTAGACGACGGGCAGGCCGTAGTCGATCGCGCCCACGACGAGCGTCGCGACGTCGTCGGCCTCGCCCGCGAACGGCGGCGGCGGAAGGTGCGCGGTCATCGCGGTCTTCACGAAGCCCGGCTTCACCGTGACCACGCGGAGGCCGCCAGCGTGGTGCTTGTGATCGAGGGCCTCGAGGTAGCGCGTGAGGCCGGCCTTCGCGGCGCCATAGAGGCCGATCGGCTTGCGACCACGCTCGCCCGCGACGGAGCTGAACACGCAGAGCGTGCCGCCGCCGCGCGTGAGCAGGCGCTCCTTGGCCTCCTCGCAGAAGAGCACAGTGTTCGTGAAGTCCGCCGTGAGCAGCCGCTCCGCGAGCTTGCGATCCTTCTCGAGGTCGTCCTGCGCGGCGAAGAGCGCGGCCGTGACGATCACCGTGTCGAAGCCACCGAGCGCGGCGTGCGCGCGATCGAGCGCGGGCGCGAAGGTCTCGGGGCGCAGCAGATCACAGGGCGCCCATCCGACCGGGCTCTTCGCGCGCACCGAGAGATCGGCCGCGCTCTTCTCGAGCTCGGGCTCGTCGATGCCGAGGAGGAAGATGCGATCACCGCGCTGCGCCAGCGCGCGCGCCACCGCGCGGCCCATGCCGCTCGTGCCGCCGAGGATCACCGCGTGGAGAGGTCGCTTCATCGCGCGCGGCGTTTACCCGAGCGCCCCAACCCCGTCGAGCGAGCCCCGTCGAGCGAGCGACTCAGCGGCGCTCGTCGAAGAGCCGCACCGACTGCGCGCTGCGGATGCGGCCCTCGGGGTCCCACGCCTTGCGGATCTCCTGGAAGCGTCCGAGGCGCGGCTCCATCGCGTGGAAGTGCTCGCGTCGCGTGAACTGATCCTTGGTCAGGTAGATGCGGCCGCCCTCGCGGATCACCTGCTCGTTGAGCGCATCGACGAGCTCCTGCGTGTGGTCGCGCACCGGGATGTCGAGCGCGATGGAGATGCCCTCCATCGGGAACGAGAGCAGGCCCTCGCCCTCGGGGCCGCAGTCCTTGATCACGCAGAGGAACGACGCACCGCCCCGCCGCGTGAGGATGTCGAGCACGCGGCGCGCGGCGTCACGCCCCGCCGACTTCGGCAGCACGCACTGGTACTGCGTGAAGCCGCGCTTGCCGTACATGCGGTTCCACTCGCCGATCGCGTCGAGCGGATAGAAGAAGGTCTCCCAGTGCACGATGCCGCTCATCTCGCGCGGCAGGTGCTTCCAGTAGAAGGCCTCGTTGAACGCGGCGACCGTGGCGCGGCCGAGGATGAAGCTCGGCAGATCGAGCGGCATCGTGATGCGCGGGTGCGGCTTCGGAAAGCGCGTCGGCGCGTCGCTCGCGGCGGCCCAGTCGCCCGCCATGAGGATGCCGCGGCCCATGTGCTTCCCGCGCGTGAGGCAGTCGATCCAGCCCACGGTGTACGGCCAGCGGTGCGCGCCGTCTTCGAGGGCGTCGAGGAACTCGTCGATGTCCCCGACGCGTCGCGAGTGTTGCTGGATCCACGGGCTCGGGATGCGCCGCATCGTGAGCTCGACGTCGAGGATGTGGCCCGTGAGGCCCATGCCGCCGACCGTCGCTGCGAAGAGATCTGCGTTCTCCGTGCGCGAGCACGTCACGATGCGGCCGTCGGCGACGCGCATGCGGAGCTGTCGGACGTGCTTTCCGATCGTGCCGTGCGCGTGGTGATCCTTGCCGTGCACGTCCGACGCGACCATGCCGCCGAGCGTCACGAACTGCGTGCCGGGCGTGACGGGGACAAAGACGTTGCGCGGCAGGAACACGCGGTTGAGCGCGAGCAGCGAGCAGCCCGCCTCGGCGCGCAGCACGTTCGTCGTCTCGTCGAACGAGAGCAGGCGATCGGCGAGCGTGGTGTTGACGACGGTGCCGTCCGGGCTCGCGGGCAGGGAGCTGTCACCGTAGCTGCGACCGAGGCCGCGCGAGAGGGTCGCGCCGACCGTCGCGCGCTCGAGATCGTCCGAACGCACCTCGCGGCCCCGCGTGCCGATGCGGCCCCAGCCGCGGATCGTGCTCGCGGGAGGCACGCTCACGCGGCTCGGCTTGGCGCTGGCGGCGTCGGACGCGCGCGTGGTGGAGGGCATGACCGTGCACTACCGCCGAACGCGCGCGAGCGGAAGTCCGGCGAGGGTGAGCGGCAACGGCGTGACGCGAGCCGTCGAGGACGAAGGGCCAGCGGATCCCTCAATCCAGGTCGCGACCGTCGAGGGTGAGCGTCACCGGGCAGTGATCCGAGACGTGCGCGAGCCACGGATCGTCGCGGCGCACGCGGCAACGCTCTCGTCCGCAAGGACCGCCGACGGCGGCGCGCGCGCTCGGGGCGAGCTCGTCGGTGCTGGCGGACACCACGATCTGGTCGAGCATCGACGCGCGACCACCCGAGATCTCGGTGCACCCTGGCTCGAGCCAGAGCCGCCGAAACTGCGCGCGATCGAGCACACGCTCGAGCTGGCCGATCTCGTCGAGGCCCGCCACGCCGCGGTCGCTGCCCATCACGTTGAAGTCGCCCAGCACGATCACGTCGCGATCGCCGTGCGCGCGAGAGAGCTCGCTCGAGAGCGAGTCGAACGCCTCGTACGCGCGGCCGCGACGCTCGAACGCGCGGTCGTCGGTGCCGCTGTCGAGGTGCACCACCACGAGCCAGCCGTCGAGGCCCGACGCGAAGCGCAGCGCCACGCCGAGGCCGGGTCTCATGTAGCCCGCGCAGCCGTCGCCGCGCTCGTTGCCCGCGAGCCCGTCGACGCGACGCACCGCGAGGCGCTCGGCGCGCGAGGCGTCGTAGAGCAAGCCCACGTGCTGCCGGCCGTCGTCGTCGGGGCAGTCGTCGAGCACGACCTCCCAGCGGCCGCGCGTGAGCGCGTCGAGCCTCGAGCGCAGGCGATCCATCGCGCGCGTCCCGCGCTCGTGCGTGAGGATCTCCTGCAGGCCGAGCGCGCTCACGTCGAGCTGCGCGATCGTCGCCGCGAGCGTGTCGACGTCGGTCGTGTGCTCGCCGGGGCCGCGCGCGTCGCCGTCGGGAAACCAGCGCACGTTGAGCGTGCCGATCCGGACCGAGGGCGTCGCAGCGCCTTCCGCCGGCGCCGCGGTCGTCGACGGCGGCGCGCTCACGGCCTCGACGCGTGGCTGTGCTGGAGCGGACACGCTCGGCGCGACGACGCCGTCGTCGCGGAAGCCACAGCCCACGACGACCACCCCGACGAGGACGGCGCTCGCGACGGCGGCCAGGCCCGGGGACGAGAGCGCGTGTACGATGCGGCGCATGCTGGCTCGCTGGATCAAGTGTTCGATCTCCATCGCCACCGTGTGCGCCGCGATCGGATGCGGCAGCAGTATGGCCGAGATCTCTCCGGACGAGCGCAACCGCGAGGACGAAGCGCTGCTCGCGCGCGGCTACCACGACGACGTCGTGCGCCTCGTGGGCGACGCCGAGGCCGGTCCCGTCGCGCCCGAGGCGTGCGGCGACGACTGCGCCCGTCTCGAGCGCGTGCACGGGCTGGCCGAGCGCATCTGCGGGATCGCAGACCGCGACGATCACGACGAGTCGACGCGCTACCTCTGCGAAGACGCGCACGCGAGAGAGAACGGCCTCACGCAGCGATTGTCGGCCTGCGACTGCGGCAGCTGATCACGCGCACTCGAGCACGCGCTGATCGGTGAGGATCGCGTGCACGCGCTCGTCGCCGGGCGTCTCGGGGACCTCGGCGATCAGCTGGAAATCGAAGGCGACCGCGAGGCGGCGCGCGCGCGGGATCTGCGCGAGCAGGCGGTCGTAGAAGCCCTTGCCGTAGCCGATGCGTCCGCCGTCGGGTGAGAGCGCGAGCGCAGGCACGACGACGAGATCGATCGTCTGGACATCGACCGCGGGCGCGTCCGGCGGAGGCTCCGGCGCGAGACGTCCCTGCTCGTGAGGCGTGACGCCGTCTTCCCACACGCGCGGATCGAGCTCGGTCATGTCGTCGTTCATGCGCGGCGCGACGACGATCTTTCCGTCCGCCCGCGCGCGACGCTCCATCGGACCCGTGTCGACCTCGGTGCGCATCGAGGCGAAGAGCATCACGGTCTGCGCCGCCGCCCACTCGGGGCGCGCGAAGAGGGCGTCGTGGATGCGTGCGCTGCGCTCCGCACGGCTGGCCGCAGGGAGCGCCTTGCGGACCTGCCGCATGCGCATGCGGATCTCGTCCTTCACCTTGCGACGCAGGTGCTCCTCGGGGGCCCGGCTGATCGGCTGCATCAGTCTCGGACGCTCTCGGCTTCCAGGCGCTGCGCGCTCGTGATCGCGTGATCGAGCCGCTCGAGCGCGCGCCCCACGGCGTCCTTGGCCGTGCGCTCGACGTGCTTGCGCCGCTCCTCGGCCTGCACGAGCTCGTCGGCGAGACCGAGCGCGACGACCGCGAGCAGCTGCGCCGGGCTCGCCGTGCGGGCGACCTTGGGGCCCAGGGCGGCGACGCGATCGTTGATGAGATCGGAGAGGCGCGTGAGGTGCGACTCGTCGGCGTCCGACGCCATGCGGTAGCGCGCGCCTGCGATCTCGAGCGTGATCGTCCGCTTCATGGGCTCGGACGGTACCAGCGCGGCGCGCGGGGAGCGAGCCGTCCATCTCTTTCCTTGGCGCCGAGGCCCCGTGTACGCTTCCGCGCGCATGATCAAGGTCGCCTGCATCTCTTGCGAGAACCCCTACGAGCTCGATGAGCGGCGCCTCCCGCCGAGCGGCCTGAAGATGAAGTGCCCCAAGTGCGGCACGTCGTTCCTCGTGTACCCGGACGGGCGCACCGCCGCGGCACCTGCGCTTCCGGCCAAGCCGCTCGCACCGCGACCGCCTCCGCCACCGCCGCCTCCGCGAGCCGCGACCATGGCGCTCGACGAGATCGAGGCCGAAGATCTGCCCGCGCCGCGCAAGCCCGCAGGCCTGCCGATGGACGACGACGGGCTCGATCTCCCCGCCCCGCGCGCCGCGAGCACGAAGACCTCGCAGCGCGGGATGACGAAGGCGGGTGTCGGCGTGTCGCCCCCGCCGAAGGGAATGCTCGGCGACGAGCTCGATCTGCCCGCGCCGCGCGGGGCGAGCGCCAACACGGCGTCGGACGAGCTCGATCTGCCCGCACCTCGTCGCGCCGCTGGCCCCGCCGCGCTCGATCTCGATCTGCCCGCGCCGCGCGGCGCCAAGCCGCCGCCCAGCGTGCGGCCCGCGCTCGCGAACGCAGAGCGCACCCCGTTCGACGACGACGGCGATCTCGGTCGCGACGAGCTCGACCTGCCCGCGCCGCGACATGGCGGAGGTCGCCCCGCGCCCGATCTCGATCTTCCTGCGCCTCGCATGGGCGCTGGGGGCATGGGCGCTGGGGGCGGTGGCCTCGACCTCGATCTCCCCGCGCCACGTCGCGCTGCAGCCCCGCTCGACGAGCTGGATCTGCCGGCGCCCAAGGGCGGGCACGGCGGGCACGGTGGCCTCGATCTCGATCTGCCCGCGCCCAAGCGTGGCGGCATGGAGCTCGACCTCCCTGCGCCCGTCGGCGGAGGCATGGGCCTCGACCTCGACCTCCCGGCACCGCGTCGTGGTGGGCACGGCGAGGTCGATCTGCCGGCACCGCTCGGCGGCGGGTTCGGCGACCTCGACCTCCCGCAGCCGAGCCGACGTGGCGGTGGCGGAGAGATCGCAGACCTCCCGCAAGCGGTCGGCTTCGCGGACCTGCCCGGCATCGCCGCCGCGTTGCCCGCGCCCGCCGCCGGTCTGCCCGCGCCCGCGCGTCGTGCGCCCACCGATCTGCCGAGCCCCGGCGCGCCCGGCGGCCTCGACGATCTCGAGCTCCCGCCGCCTCGCGCAGGCGCGAAGATTCGTCCCGCCACGGCCGAGCTCGAGCTGCCGCTGCCGGCGTCGCGCGATCGCGCGCACGGCGAGATCGATCTCGGCGGCGGCCTCGGTGGCCCTCGCGACGACATGGAGTTCGCGGACATCCCGCAGGAGTCGGGGAGCCGCGTCGACGCGCCGCTGCCGCAGATCGTCGACAAGCCCACGGGCGCCGCGTCGGCACCCAAGGCGCCGAGCCGCGCGCCCGCGATCGCCGCGGTCGCCGCGCTCGTGCTCATCGGCGGCGGCGGCGCCGCGCTGACGCTCACGCCGTTCGGACCGTTCGGCTACTACGCGATCGAAGAGCTCGTCGCGTCGGGTGACGCGGCGCAGGTCGCGAGCACGATGCAGAGCGCCGACACGCTCGTGCTCACTGACGCGCCGGGCGAGGCGCACGACGCGCTCATCCAGCTGGGCACGCTCCGACACGACACGGGCCTCAACCGCACGCTGCTCGCGCGCAGCCTGATGCACGAGTCTCTCTACGTGCACCGCTTCGCCGACGACATGGGCGGCGGCCTCCGCGCGGCGGCGATCCGTCAGCGCCTCGAAGAGCGCAACCCGACCGACCCGATGCTCGCGCTCGCGTTCGCGGCCGATCAGCTCCGTCAGGAGAACGCGGCGGGCGCCGAGGCACGTCTCGGCGAGGCGCGCGCGTTCAACCCGAACGATCCCTTCGTCGACATCGTCGCGGGTGAGGCCGCGCTCGCGCGTGAGGCCTGGCCCGAGGCGCGCGCTGCGTTCCAAGCCGCGCTCGCGCACAACGGCGGCGCGATGGCGCAGTGGGGCATCGCGCGCTCGATGCTCGGACAGACCGCCGCGTCGCGCGCGGCCGCGTTCGGCGCTGCAGAAGGCACCGAGGTCCCGCCCGAGGCCGACGCAGCCGAGACCGCAGCGGCCATCGCGGCGACGCTCGCGGCGAGCCCGCACCACATCGACGCGCGCGTCGAGTCGGCCCGCGCGGCGTGGGGTCAGGGCGACGATGCGTCGGCGCTGCCGCTCCTCGCGCAGGTCGTCGGCGGCGAGCCCGTCGACGGACAGACGCTCGTCGCGACGTCGGCGCAGCGCGCGAGCGCGTTCGTGCTCCTCGGCGAGATCCACGAGCGCCGCGGCCGCCTGAGCCACGCGCTCGAGGCCTACGAGCACGCGAACGAGGCGAGCTCCACCGACGTCGAGGCGCTCCTCGGCGCGGGCCGCATGTTCCTCGCGCAGAACCGCGCGTCCGACGCGCTCGCGCGCTTCGAGTCGGTGCTGGGCCGCGCGGACGCGACGGGCGTTCGTGCGTCGACGGGTCGGTCCGCGGCCTCCGAGGCCACCCTCGGCGCAGCGCGCGCGATGATGGAGGCCGACCGCGGTCAGGACGCGCGCGCGAGCCTCGAGACGCTCGCGGCCGAGCGCCCCGACGACGGCGAGGTGCTGCTCTGGTTCGGTCGCGCCGAAGAGGAGCTCGAGCACGACGACGCGGCCGAGTTCCAGTACCGCGAGTGCATCCGCGTCAGCCCCACGAACTTCGACGGCTACCTCGCGCTCGCGCGCCTCTACGGACGTCGCTCGCGCTCGTCCGACGCGCAGGCGGTGCTCGACGAGGCCCGCGCGCACGTGCCCGAGAGCGGCTCGATGAGGCAGCAGCTCGGCGATCTCGAGGCGCAGCGCGGTCAGTTCGACTCCGCGCTCACGGAGTACAGACGCGCGCTCGAGCTCGATCCTCGCCTGCCCGGCGCCCGCTTCGGTCTCGCGACGGTCCTTCGTCGCACCGGGCAGTTCGACGCCGCCGTCACGGCCTTCGAGGCGCTCTCGGAGATCGACCCCGGCTACCCCGGTCTCGCGCTCGAGCGCGGCCTGCTCTTCGAGGCCCGCGGCGAGGCGGATCGCGCGGTTCAGTTCTACGAGCGCGCGCTCACCGAGCGCCCCGACGATCCGGATCTGCTCCTTCGTCTCGGCGCCGCGCAGGTCTCGGCGGGCGAGATGGACTCTGCGGCCACCACGCTCGCTCAGGTGCAGGCCGCACGCCCCGCCTCGGGCGAGGCCGAGCACTTCGTCGGCCGCATCGACTTCTCGCGCGGCAACTTCCCCGAGGCGCTCGCGCACTTCGAGCGCGCGCTCCAGCTCGATCAGACGCGCCCCGAGTTCTACCTCTACGCCGGCTGGGCCGCGCTCGAGACGGGCAACCTCGGTCAGGCGCTGATGCGCATCGAGAACGCGCTCGAGCGCGACCAGACGCTCGGCGACGCCTACTGGCTGCGCGGCACGATCCGCCTGCGCACCGGCGCCGTGCGCGACGCGCTCTCCGACTTCCAGCGCACGCGCGAGCTGCGCCCGTCGCGCATCGAGGCGCTCGCGGGCATGGGCGACTGCTACGACCAGATGCGTCAGGTGCCCGAGGCCGTGCGCGCCTACGAAGAGGCCGTCGCCGCCACGCCGACGCGAGGCGAGTGGTGGTACCGCCTCGGTCGCCTCCAGCTCGACGCGAGCCGCACCGCCGACAGCGTCCGCTCGCTCTCGCGCGCCGCAATCCTCGGCGACGCCGACCAGCACCGCCCCTCGTGGCTCCCGGACGCGCACCGCGTGCTCGGCGACGCGATGAAGCTCTCGGGCGAGCGCGCCGGCGCCATCGAGCACTTCCGCCGCTACCTCGAGATCGCGCCCCCGAACGCGATCGACCGCGACGCCGTCCGCGAGAGCCTCCTCGACCTCGGCGTCGCCCCGAGCCAGTAAGGCCCGCCGCAGGCGGGACCGTCCACGTCGTGAGGGCACCCCTCCCGCCAGCGGGAGGGGCGGGGGTGGGTCAGCGGTGCTCTGCCAGGTCGCGCGTGCACCCGTCAGCCCTACCCGTCCACATCGCGCCAGCCCCTCCCCCGCTCGCGGGGGAGGACAGCGCGCGGAGCGCGCAGGCGGGGGTCCGCGCGAGCCTCCAGGTCGCGCCATCTCGGATTGAGCGAACCTCGTGTCGTCCCAGAAACACAAGGGTTCCAGTGCGCGGGTCGCCGTCGATGCACCGGGCGGACGGCCTCGGCGGTTCGGAATCGACGTCGACGTCAAAACGCCAACCTTTCGGTTCTCCGAATCGGCATCGATGTCGAAACCTCAACCCTTCGGGTTTCTGAGTCGACGTCGACTCCGAAACCTGGAGGGTTGGCGTTCCGGAGGCTCGGTCGACTCCAGATCGCGAACCCTTCGCACCTCGGGGGC